>NZ_AQOV01000001.1:1200000-2400000 GCF_000365425.1 Methylomonas sp. MK1 | reverse complement strand
TCACTCACAACCAGCTGGTCGAGTTGTTTCGTAACCATCCGGTCAAAGTCAAATTAGGCCTGTTCTTGGTGGAGTTCGGGTACATCACCAACACCGACTTGGAACTGGCGCTGGCCGAGCAACGGCAGAAAGCAGGGCGCAAACGCCTGGGCGAAATTCTGGTGGAACGCAATCTGATATCAGAAATGAAAATGCTCGAGGTTTTGGCGGACCTGATGGGATTTTCGGTTATCGATTTAAGTACTGCCGTGATCGATCAGACGCTGATGACCAAGCCGATGTTGAGGTCCGCCAACAAGCATTGTTTTTTGCCTATCGAAAAACAAGTGGACGGCGTATTGGTGGCTTTTGGTGATCCGCTGGATCAAAACGCCATCGAAATGGCCCGGCACGTCTTGGGTGCCGAGATCATTCCGGCGGTGGGGCGTTATTCGCAGATCATGCGTTTTCTCCTCAATTACGAGCGCAACACCGGCACCGAAAAAGCAGCAGTGGGCGAGCAGTCGGCCGTCGCGGTTGCCAACCGGATCTTTGAAGACGCGATACGCCAGGGAGCCAGCGACATTCATATCGAACCGCTGGAGCACAAGGTCCGGGTTCGGCATCGGATCGATGGCGTAATGGTGCACTACCGGGATTTTCCGCTCGAAATCGCCCAGGCTTTGATTAGCCGGATCAAAGTAATGGCCGGCGCCGATATTGCCGAAAAGCGCCGGCATCAAGACGGTCGGGTCATGTATGAACAGGCCAGCAGCAACCGCGTGATCGACATGCGCGCTTCGTTTTTCAGTACCATCAACGGCGAAAAAATCGTGTTGCGGCTATTGAACCGCAAGACAGAATTGCTGGACATACACGAAGTGGGCATGGCGCCCTTGATGCTGGAACGTTTTATTCTAGATTCGCTAGACGTGCCGACCGGCGTTATCATTATCACCGGACCGACCGGTTCGGGTAAAACCACGACGCTGTATAGCGCAGTGGATTATCTGAACGCCCCGGAAGTCAGCATCGTTACCGCCGAAGACCCAGTCGAATACGTGATCGACGGCGTCGCGCAATGTTCGATCAATCCGAAGATCAATCTGACTTACGAAGAAACCCTGCGCCACATCGTGCGTCAGGACCCGGACAACATCGTGCTCGGCGAAATTCGCGATAAGTTTTCTGCGGACACCGCGATCCAGGCGGCCCTGACCGGCCACAAAGTGTTGACCACATTTCACACCGAGGACAGCATCGGCGGCCTACTGCGGCTGCTGAACATGGAAATCGAGGCCTTTCTGATTTCTTCGACCGTGGTTTCGGTAGTTGCCCAGCGCCTGTTGCGCCGGGTGTGCCGGCATTGTGCCGAACCGTTCAAGCCCGATCCGGCTTTGCTGCGTCGACTGAATGTGACGCCGGATGACATTGCCGGCGCCCAATTTTTGCTGGGCAAAGGCTGCGAAAAGTGCCGTTTTACCGGATACTCCGGCCGGGTATGCGTGTTCGAACTGTTGTCGATGAACGAATTGGTCAAAGATGCGATATTGCAGCGTAAAACCTCCTACGAAATCCGTCGGGTTAGCCTGGAGACGGCGGGCTTGGTTACCCTGGTCGAGGATGGTTTGGTAAAGGCCGCCGCCGGCGCAACTTCGCTACAGGAAGTGATCCGCAATCTGCCGCGTTTTGGAAAACCCCGTCCTCTTTACGAGCTGCGCCGCTTGTTGGGCAGTCGATGAACGAATAAAACAATCCTATGACTGAAAAAACGCTTTCCGAATTGATAGACGAGGCCATTACCTCGGGGGCCAGCGCCTTGCCGGTATTTCCGCGGGCGATAACCGAGCTGCGTTTGGCCTTGCAAGACGAAAATAGATCGCTGGACGCGATTGCTAAACAATTGGCGATGGACGCCAGTTTGGCCAGCCAGATTTTGCGCGTTGCCAACTCGTCATTCTATGCGGGCTTGGGATCGATCAACACGGTCAAGGACGCCCTCGTCCGCTTGGGTTTGCCGCGCATCGTCCAGATTGCCACCTTAGTCATGCAGAAAGGCTTGTTTGCGGCAAAAGATGCCGCAACTCAGCAATACATGGTCAAACTTTGGCAGCATAGCGTCGCGGTAGCCTTGGGCGCCGAATGGCTGGCCAAGCGTTTGTCGTTCCACGCGATAGCGGAAGAAGCCTTTATGGCCGGCCTGTTTCACGATATTGGCGAACTGTTGCTGCTGCGCTGCCTCGAAGATCTGGCGGCCAAGGACCCCAATCTAAATTTACCCGCCAATTTGCAACGAGAACTGATAATTCGCCAGCACGAGAGCAAAGGCGCATGGCTGCTGCAAGAATGGAATTTACCGGAAACCTATCGTACGGTTGCCGCCAACCATCATCAGCCGGCCACCGAACATACCGGCACGGTGGAATTGTTGGTGCGAGTAGCCGACATGGTGGCCTACAAGCTGGGTATTGCGCCGCGGCCGCAGCCTGATCTGGTGATCTCCAGCAGCGAGGAAGCCAGTCGGCTCGGCCTATCGGAGATTATGCTGGCCGAATTGGAAATTGCGCTGGAAGATTCGCTGGCCTTGTCTGTCTGACGCGCCAACCCCTCATACACCTGCGATGCGGGGGCAACCCTGCTGGTACCGGTTCCAAATACCGGGTCGACCAATTGCCGTCGCTAAAACGCAAGGCTTTGCTTTAGAATGGCTGTCAGCCGGCATGGCCGCTTTCCCAAACTTTGCACAATCACGTTGGAACAATGACCATCGAATTTCTGATCAATTTTCTGATTCTGTTGCTCGGCACTCTGGCCGCCGGGTTTTTGGCTTACCGCTCGTTTCAAAAGCGCCGGATCCAGCTCGGAGCGGAACCCACTTTGCCGCAGTACTTTATCCGGCGCGGCACTTACTGGAGCGGAGTTGCCCTTTACTGCGCGTTAATGGCCGCTTTGTTCTATTTGCTGACCTGGCAGTGGCTGCCTTTGGAGCCGCTGGTAACCTTGATTGTTAGCCATCTACGCGCCGGCGAGCTGGTGAATCTGCTCTTCGGTTTGGACGGCAATAAACTGTTGCCGTTGATTGCTGCCGGCATCATGTTGTTTTTTGTCGCCTGGGAAAGCCCGTTTAACCCCTTGCTGATTTTACGGGACAGTATTCACGACGCTTTTGCCATTCCGACTAAAGCGGTCGAAGTGTATAACGCGCTGATCAAATCCAGGCTGTCGGCGGTTGACGATAAAATCAAAGCCCAAATCGCTGATCGGCTGTTGGTGCAAAGCATCGACGCCGGCGATTTCGATAAATCCGGCGCCACGGTCGAATACAAATGGGCCCATAACAGCCTGCTGTTCGACCAGATTCAACATTACGCCGACCAATCCTCTTATCGACGCTTGTTCAGCGAGCCTTCGCTGAAATGGGGCGAAATCTGCATTTCCTATAATGCAATGTCGGAAAAAGTGAATATTTGGAAAGAAGCCGAACCGCATTACACCAAGACCGTCAACTTGCTGAAGGACTTGGACCGACTGACTAGTCTGCTGTGCCGATTGCTAGCGGCGGCGGTGGTATTCGGCAGCCCCAGCGAAAACGACATGTGGGAAACGGTCAGAAAGCTCGGCGGCAATGTGCACGAAGCGCGCTTGAAGCACACCTATAAATACTTGCTGATATTCGCGGCGGCGACCGCGTTTGGCGTGATTTTGGGGCGCGAAGTGTCGGTGGCGTTGCACAATGTATTTTTGTTTCCGGATAAACCGTTGCCGCACTTTAGCTATACCACCTTGCGCTGGATAGCCTATTCGATCGCGATTTACGTGGTGCCGATCACGCTGGTTTTCGCTTTGCGCAGTGTCGCATTCCGGCACCAACAGGAGCCCGTCGAACAGAATTACGGCTTCTACATGGCAATCATGTTCGTCTGCTTCCTGGTCAGTACCACCATCTCGACATTTATTCTGGAGTTAACCTTTTATCGCCGGGATGATTTTAATTTCCTGGACAGTTTCCTCGACCATGCCCGCTGGGGGATTATGCCGGCGCTGATTTGCGGTTTCGTCGCCTACCGGATGGACGCGCCGGCCAGCGAATCCGAAGCCTTGAGCAAAACCATTCTGTCCGCCGTGTTGGGCTTTCTGGCCTGGGGCGGGATTGCGGTGATTTTCATGCTGTATGCGACGGATGATTTGGCGATTGAGAAGTTGAATTTGCGGTTTACGTTGGTGGGGACGGCGTTTTTTGTATCGGGTTTGTTGGGGGCGGCGGCGCGGTTTAAGACGGCTAGTGATTGATGTTGGGTTTGTAATTTGTAGGGTGGGCACGGCTTTTTGTGCCCACGTGGGTTTGATGTTTTTTGTGTCGCTGTCGCGACGGTTTTTTTGAACGTCGGTTCGCGGACCGACAACCGCGATACTTTCTTTTGCTCCGCCAAAAGAAAGTATCCAAAGAAAAGGCGGCCCGGATGCCGCTTTGATCCTGCGCGCCGAAGCTTTTATCGAGGGTCGGCAGAAGGGGCTTCCCAGCCCCTCCACCGACGTGCGGCATCCCTGCCGCACCCCTTCGGGCTATTCTCGATAAAAGCTCCGGTGCTCGGCGCGGCATACGGGAGAAACCCCCGCGCCAAATCCGACAGCTTATTATTTACGAAGTTTTGTAGAATGATTTAAGGCTAACATACGACACAATATGGCTACGCTTATTGGCCTCCTACGAATTGCAACTCACAGTCTTTAAATTCACAGAATTAAATATCGTCTAATACAGAAAGATATAAGGAAACCATGTAGTTATTTGTTAGGCGATATTCACACTTGGTATCAAATATATGTTCGACGATGATTGGGTAAATTCCGTTAAAGGTGCTGAAAATAGTTGGGTATCTGCCGTTTTAGAGGATATTCATGGGCCTGGGGGCGTTTATCTAAAATGTATCCAAAGATGGTTTGCTGAGTTACCTGGGTCCAATAAGCAAAAAAATCATCTAAAAGCTTCCTTGAAAAGCATAAACAATCCTGATCACTTGGGCGCAGTTAATGAGTTGTCCTGGTGGAGATTTTTAATATCTCGTGGCTTTGAACTGGAACCTGTTCCTACCGGAAAGATGAAGACGCCAGACTTTAAGCTAAAAGTCGACAAGTCGTGCGTGTTTTTCGAAGTTACAACATTAAATCCAGCTATGAACCCAAATTGTAGCGAAATTAATTGCTCTCAAAAGAATGGTCTGAAGCGAATTGTGGCAAAAGCATATAAAGAGAAAGCTGAGCAGTTCGAATATGGATTGCGGAAGCAATGTCCATCGGTGCTCGTTCTCTTTAATTATGATGAATGGAGCGGACTCGGAACCTCGCTCCATACGTTGATGGACAGCATTACTTTATTTTCCACTCCACTCCCGGAACTGTCCGCAATCATTTACGTTGAGCGATTTGTTATTGGTGGAAAACCACATTTCAAAAAAGATACCATTATGATCGTCGATAACCCTAATGCGCGATTTTCACTTGTATCGGATATCAAATTGCGGCTTGTAGGCGGGGGTGATAATGAAAAATTGATTGACTGTGAAAATGCAGCCAGTTTAGTTTGGAATAGCGAAGCGTATTCGGACGAATGAAGGGCTTTAAATTAGTCCAATTATCGGTCCTACGGTCCTATAGATTTACCTATTCTCAAAGTGTGAAGAATTTTATGAAGTGCTAAGATTGTTTTTATTAACTCGTTTGATATTAAAAATAACTTATTTTCTTTAAAACCAAGTATTGCACTATTTTAAAATGAATAAACGATCCATCTATTTGTTGTTCATCTGCATTGCCTTCTTGGCTGGATGTGGTCCAAAGAATGCCTCTGAATGCAAAGATGAATATTTGGAAGAAACAAATTTTCAACCTGGTAAACAGGTTATTAGGAAAGCTTGTTATCTAGGGTATGAGCAAAGCCAATCTGATGATATTGACAAAGTTGCAAGATGTGTATTATCGGATGCCAGCGAGCTTTATTCGAAGGAGTCAGCTTTCAAAATAATCGATAGCTGTGCAAAAAAGTACAAATCCAAATTAGGCTACAACAAGCTTACGGCACCTTTGCTAGAGGATATTGAAGAGCTTGAAGACCGCTTAAGTGATATTGAATATAGGCTCGATAATTGATGATACTGTGGTGTACCTTTTTCCCGTATGCCGCGCCGAGCACCGGAGCTTTTGAACGGAATAGCCCGAAGGGGTGCGGCATGGATGCCGCACGTTGCCGAAGGGGCAGGAAGCCCCTTTCGGCAACCCCGTTCAAAAGCGAGGAGCGCAGGGAATAAGCGGCATTCGGGTGGCCTTTTCTTTGGATACTTTCTTTTGGCCAAGCAAAAGAAAGTATCGCGGCTGTCGGTCCGCGAACCGACATATAAATAACCGTCGCGTTAGCGACACAAAAAAATCAAACGTTATAAGGCGTAGAAATCCAATCCCTCAACACCGCCTCATCCCGCTCCGGCAAATAAGCAAAATCCCCGGAAATATCCTTATAAACCGACTCAGCGCTATAGGTCGAAACCAACTTGCCTTTCACCATGTAAAAAAACCAGGCAAACGGATAGCCGGCCTGACGATCAAACCGACTTAGCACATTGCTTAACGCGCTGCCTTTCTTGCCGGCAAAGTCTTCCAGATGCGGCAGGTTGTTTTTGTGGGTGTTGACGATTTCCACGTTGACGATTTGTTCGCCAAAGCGGCCGGTGTGCCGGTAGGGGCGGATGATCCAGTCTTCGGACATGCTGTGTTTCTGGCCGGCGCTACTGCGGTTCCAGTCTTCCATAAAGCGTTGTACCGGGTGTTCGCCCGGATGCCGCTCGTTGATGACTTCCATGAATAGCTTGACATCGGTTTTGCGCCGATAGGTATATCGTGAATGCCCGAAGCCGAAGCTCTCGATGCAAAAGGGTTGCAGCGGGTCGATGAATTCTTCCAAATCGTCGGGCGGATTGTTTTCGTCCACCAGCATCCGGTCCGAAACCTCATGGGTTTTATCGATTTCGATCAGCGTGAAGTCTTCGGCTTTAGTACCGGTCTGCACCACAAAATACAGGGTTTTGCCGGTCTGTTTGGTGGCGATCAGCTTTTGTTCCAGGGTGTAATCGATCAGGGTTTGCAGGTTTTGCCCGCATTCCAGATAGGTGCGCTCCACCCATTCGATTAAGTCGTTGGCGATGCGCTTGCCGTCCATGTCCACCACGCCGCCCAGCCGGTACCATTCGTCGCCGGTTAAGGCTAGGCGGATGGGGTGGTCGGGTATCAGCGCCTGTAGTTTGCTGAGCAGCAAATCGTCGGTTTGACCGGGGATGATTTTTTTACAGCAATCGGTAATGTCTTGTCCGGCAAGATTGAGTCGTGATTCAGTCATGATCGGCTTCAGGAGTGGAGTTTGAATTTAAGCGTTGCTGCACGAGTTCGCGGACATCCGGTTCCGGATCGTCGGCTAGCCCGGCCAAATGTGCCGGATCGACCTTTAAGGCCGCGGTGTAGCGCACGACCCAATCGCTGTCGTTTAACAGCATGGTGGCGTCTTCCGGGGCCATGCGTTCCGCGACGATGCGGCGCACGTCCGGCGAGAGGTCATTGGCCATCAGCCCCAAGCTGACTTCCGGCAGCCTTTCGGCTACGCGTTTGCGTACTTGTAAGTCTTCGTCTTTGATGAAACGGAACAAGCGGCCGGGCGCCAAGCGTTTGGCTACCATTAAGCGCACGATATAGTCTGGGTCGTCAGCCAGCAATTCCAGTTGTTCGAGGTCGATGCGGTCCGCTACCGTCATGCGTACTTCGCGGTCCGGGTCATCGATCAAGGCGCTTAATTGCTGGGCGGGCAGCCGAAAAGCCACGGCGCGGCGCACCACTTCGTCTTCGTCGGTAATGAGCGCCGACAAGGCTTTTAGCGGGGCGTAACGTACGGCGATGGCCCGGCGCTCCCAGAACGGGTCTTGCAGATAGTGTGCGGCATAGGCAGGGTTGACCCGAAAGAAGCGATCGATTTGCCGGCCGCTATTGATGAACACGCAGGTATCGCCGGGCATGCAACGGCCCATTAGCAGGGTTTTTCCCCGGAATGGGCAGAGGCTGCAATCGGCGACGGGCAGGGTAACAGGGCTGTCTTGTTCCGCCATGTTATCGCCTTATTCGCCGATAACTTCTGCGATCACAATGCCGGAGGCATTCTCGTAGTTATCGGTAATCCGTAGGCAATGTTCGCGGCCGTCGACCAGATAAAGATTGAAGCCTGCGCCTTCCAATAAAGGTTCATTGTTGGGCAGGTCGTCGTCCATGCAATAGGTGAAATGGACGCCGGGGTATTCGCCGCGCAGTCCACTTACCACGGTTTCGTTCAAGTCTTGGCCGTTAATTTTGTCGGCTATGGTTTGCAGTTGCTCTGGACTAATCATCGCTAGGATTCCTGTTCGAAACAAACGCGTTGCACGGGCTGGATGCCCATCGATTTAGCCAGCCACGGTGGCGGAGCGTGCGCTAAAACGATTTGCAGCTGCTTGATAATTTGAGTTATGGCTTCGCCCTGATCGGCTTTGACCGGATGAATGCCGTATTTGATAATTTTCGCCGCCGCCGGGCCGCCGATAGAAGCAATATACAGCACTTGGCAATCGGCTATCAGTTCCGCGCGATAAACATTCTTGTCATCATGCTGTCTTTGGGCGTCGCTATCGATGCTGCGCACATCGATGAGACGGGCGTCGTCTGCGGCAATCTGGTAAACCAAAAATTGCCGGCATGAGCCGAAATGTCCGCTGATTAACTGTGGATCGTCGCTGCCGATGGCAATTCGGATCGAGCTGGCCGATTCAATTGCCTGAGCGAGTTCAGCTTTTGGTGCTTGTGCCTCGGCGTTTTGCAGGATGTGCAACGACTCGCGGATGCTGTCGGTGTCGGCCACGATGCCGAAATTGTTCAAGGCTTGTTGGAACTGTGCTTTGCCGAGTTCGGCCAGGCTTTTGTCGTTTAAAACCGTGCCGGTACAGGCACGTAGCACGGAGATAAACAGCTTGGGTGGGGTATCGGGCAGGGCGCGAGCCGCAAGCCCGATGCGCAGTGCCAGTTCCCGGGTTAAGGTAGACTGGCTCATGGCGTCACGCCACTAAAGGCAGAATGCAGTTGTCGATCGGACAAACCTTGACGCATTGCGGTTCGTCGTAATCGCCATTGCACTCGGTGCAGGTTTTTTTGTTGATTTCAAAAACAATCGCCCCTTCCTTGATGGAGTCGGTAGGGCATACCGGCAGGCAATCGCCGCAGGAGATGCATTCTTCGGCAACAATATACAGAGACATAGCTTTATTCCTCCGATAACCGTTTAGCTTGTAACGTCGTAGGGATTTTAGGCGGAGGTGACAATGGATCAAAGTAATATTTGGATCCGTCACCCAAAACCACTTCGCCGCCCCATTTATCGGCGCTGTCGAATTCTAAGGATTCGATGGTTTCTTCAAGGTCTTTTTTGGCAATATAGAACAGCAATTTGCCGTCTTCGCGTTTCCTGAGCATGACGCTAGGCATTGGGATTCTCCAGACAAGAGTAGGTCGGGTTAGGCGTTAGCCGTAACCCGACACGAGGGCTTTGAAATGTTGGGATACGCTGTGATTAGGCTCAGCGTATCCCAGGCTACATTAACGAATCAAATCGTAGTTGTAGTCGGTGGTTCCCATACCTTTGGTTTCTTTATCCAGCTGTTCCAACAAGGCGTTGACGATGGTGGTCAGCAGATACATACCGCCTTCGTAACCCAGAGTCGTCATCCGGTGCAGATGGTGACGATCGAAGATGGGGAAGCCGATACGGATCAACGGTACTTCGAACTCTTCGCCTTTGTAGAAGGTGTCGCGTTGGATAAATTTACCGTAGGAGTTGCCGATCATGAAGTCCGGTTTGTTGGTGAACATCAATGAACGGAAGTGCCACAAATCCTTGCCGATATGAACGGTAGCTGTTTGGCCGTAAGGAGAGGCTTTCAACACTTCTTCAACCGCTTTTTTGTAACGTTTGTTCGCGTGGTTGACTAACACGTCTGTTACCTCGGCGCCCATTTCCAGCAGGAATTTGGTCATACCCAAAGCAAAGTCCGCGTCACCGTACAGGGCAAACTTTTTGCCGTGTAACCAAGCGTGGGAGTCGGTCATCATATCAACATAACGGCCGCGTTCAACTTCCAGAGATTTTGGAATCGGTTTGCCGGTCAGTTCGGAGATTTTCATCAGGAACTGGTCGGTCCACTCCAAGCCCATTGGGATGTTCAGCTTAGGCGCGTCATGTTTCCAACTGGTTTCCAAGAATTTTTTGGTTTTTTCCAATTGCCAAGGTTGCAACAGAATGGTCGTAATCGCATTCGGCGCGTCTTTGACTTCATCAATGGTGGTGCCGCCGGCATACATGTTGAAGTGACCGTCAGCAGGCGTATCCAATACTTCGGTAGGATCGCTCAACAAGGTATGGTCGACGCCCATTTCGTTCAGCATCCGGTGAATTACGCGGAAGTTGCCCAAATAGGTTTCAAAGCCAGGGACTAAGTTGATTTTGTTGTTACTGCCAACTTCGTATTTACCTTCAGGCATCACACCTTTCTCAAGGGTGAAGTAGCGGGCAATGCCTTCGAACATATTGTCCCAACCGGTGGTATGGCTACCAACGAAGCTAGGAGTGTGAGCGAATGGTACAGGGTAGTCTTGATCGACGTGACCTTCTTTTTTGGCGTTGTTGATGAACGCGTTCAAGTCGTCACCGATAACTTCCGCCATACAGGTGGTCGATACCGCGATCATGGTAGGTTTGTACAAGGCTTTCGCGTTTTCCAAACCGGCGAACATATTTTTCTGACCGCCGAATACCGCCGCGTCTTCAGTCATCGAGTCGGACACGCAAGAGATAGGCTCTTTGAAATGACGGTTGAAGTAAGTACGGAAGTAAGCCACGCAACCTTGCGAACCGTGCACATAAGGCATGGTTTTTTCGAAACCCAGTGCGCACAGTACCGCGCCCAAAGGTTGGCAAGCTTTTGCAGGGTTAACAGTAATCGCTTCGCGTTGGAAGTTCAGTTCTTGGTATTCCTTGGTGGTCGTCCATTGGAATACTTCGTCTATCGTGTCTTGCGGATGACGTTCTTCGTACTGTTCGCGTTTGTTGGCCAGACTCTCCTTATATTCGTCGTTTCTGAATAAAGGATAACTTGGTTCTATTTTATCGACATTTTGGCTCATGATAATCTCCTAACGCGCCACTAATCTGTGGTCCGGCGTTGATTGGATTTTGCCGGGAATGAAATCCCGACCGACATTTTGGCACCTGGTAAGGTGGACACAAGCCCACCTTACCGGGAATTAAGGTGGGCTTTCACCCACCTTACGGATTACGCAACCGCTTTAACAGGTTCGCTCTCGGTGGCCTCGGTTTTCCAAGGTGCTTTGAAGCTTTTCCAGCAAGGGTTGTTGATGGTCATGTCCATATCGCGGGCAAAGATCGCAAAACCGTCGTAGCCGTGATAAGGGCCTGAGTAATCCCAGGAGTGCATTTGGCGGAAAGGCACACCCATTTTTTGGAAAATGTATTTTTCCTTGATGCCGGAGCCGACCAAGTCAGGTTGGACTCTTTTTACGAACTCTTCGAATTCGTAGCCTGTGACGTCGTCATACAACAATGTCGCATTGCCCATTTCTTTAATGGTACGGTCGTAGTCGTCGTTGTGACCGAATTCGTAACCGGTACCCACTACTTCCATGCCCAAATCTTCGTACGCGCCGATCACGTGGCGAGGACGCAGACCGCCGATGTATAACATCACGCGTTTGCCTTCCAGGCGGGGTTTGTATTTAGCGATGACTGCATCGTATTCGGCTTTGTAGCGTTCGATCACGCGCTCAGCACCTTCTTTGATGGTGTCATCGAAGTGAGCAGCGATTCTGCGCAAAGACTCGGCGATTTTAGTCGGGCCAAAGAAGTTGTACTCGATCCAAGGGATGTTGTACTTTTCTTCCATATGGCGCGCGATGTAGTTCATCGAACGGTAGCAGTGAATCAGGTTCAGTTTCACTTTTGGGGTTTTTTCGATCTCGGCAATGGTACCGTCGCCGGACCATTGAGCAACCACGCGCAGACCCATTTCTTCCAGCAAAGTACGTGATGCCCAAGCATCGCCGCCGATGTTGTAGTCGCCGATCACGGCTACGTCGTATGGAGTGGTTGGGAAGCTTTCGTCGCCGTCGCGATTTTCCAAAACCCAGTCGCGGATTGCGTCGTTAGCGATATGGTGACCCAAGGATTGAGATACACCACGGAAGCCTTCGCAGCGCACTGGCACGATGGTTTTGTTGTACTCTTTGTTTTTAACTTTAGAAACCGCTTCGATGTCGTCGCCGATCAAACCGATTGGGCACTCAGATTGAATGGAGATACCTTTGTTGAGCGGGAACAAAGTTTCGATTTCGTCGATACATTTGGCCAGTTTTTTGTCACCGCCGAATACGATGTCTTTCTCGGTAAAGTCCGAAGTAAAGTTCATCGTACCGAAGGTGTTGACGCCTGTGGTACCAACGTAATAGTTACGGCGGCCGGCGCGGGAATATTGTCCGCAGCCAACCGGGCCGTGAGAAATATGAATCATGTCCTTAATAGGACCCCAAACCACCCCTTTGGAACCGGCATAAGCACAACCACGGATGGTCATGACTCCCGGCAGGGATTTACGGTTGGACGTAATACATTTATTTGATTTTTCCAAGCTTTGATCGTTGATGGCCAAATGTTTGGCGCGATCAGCTTTGGCTTTTTCGGGATAGACTTCCAGCACTTCTTGAATAAGCGCTTCGGTCTCTTCTCTTGTCATGGCTGCCATGATGAAATCCTCCTGGTAGTCGTGGGTAATCCCCCACAGACCTGTTAGGAACAATGCGAAAGCAAGTTGGGTCGGCTAATAGCCAACCCAACCTACATAGTGATTAAGCTGTGGCTTCTGCTGCTGCGGTTACACCAACAACGCTTTCATCCACTTCTTCCATGACGCCAAATTCCATCAACAGGTCTTCCAGTTCGTCCATAGTGATTGGAGTTGGAATAACCAGGTTTGTGTTGACGATGATTTTGTTCGCCAGGTCGCGGTACTCTTGCGCTTGTTTAGCTTCTGGTTCGTACTCGATAACTGTCATACGACGAATTTCAGCGCGTTGTACAACGTTGTCACGTGGTACGAAGTGGATCATGTGAGTGCCCATTTTTCTGGCCAATTCCATGATCAGTTCGTCTTCACGAGCGGTTTGACGTGAGTTGCAGATCAAGCCGGCTAAACGTACGCCGCCTGAGTTAGCGTATTTCACGATACCTTTAGCGATGTTGTTGGCAGCATACATAGCCATCATCTCGCCTGAGCACACGATGTAAATTTCTTGCGCTTTGTTTTCACGAATTGGCATCGCGAAACCGCCGCATACAACGTCACCCAATACATCGTAGAATACGAAGTCTAGGTCGTCGGTATAAGCGCCTTCTTCTTCCAAGAAGTTGATCGCGGTGATAACACCACGGCCGGCGCAACCTACACCTGGCTCTGGACCGCCGGATTCAACGCATTTGATGTCGCGGTAACCCACTTTCAATACGTCTTCCAGTTCCAAATCTTCTACGCTGCCGGCGTCGGCTGCCATTTGCATGATAGAGTTTTGCGCTTTCGCATGCAGGATCAAACGAGTAGAATCGGCTTTAGGGTCGCAACCGACGATCATTACTTTTTTGCCAAGCTCTGCCAAGCCAGCAACCAGGTTTTGCGTGGTGGTAGATTTACCAATACCACCTTTACCGTAAATAGCACATTGACGTAATTTCGCCATGATCTTCTCCTCTTGAGTAGGTGTTGTTAATAACAACCTGATAAGAGCAATGGCCGTGCCAAAGTTTTGATTCGTTTTAAGTAATTGAAAAATATAGATAAAAAATAATATTTCCGGCTTTTTCGATAGTCGGATTAGCAACATTCTTTGTAAGGCCTGTTATCTAACCAACATAAATCGCGGGGTTTTTGTATTGAGGCGGGGGTTAGGTGCATATCCGCCTCGGATTATGGCTCCGATCTCTCAATGGTTGTCACTCGCGCGCTGAGCTCGTAGAAGCGAGTTGGTTAGCCCTTCGATAGATTCAGTACCCTCAAGCACATTAAGGCGAACGGTATTTATGGGCCGATAACGGGAGTCTGTTGCGTTGCACGGGCGACTTCGGAGAATAATCGGCTACACACTCTATAATTGATGGCAATCTCGGGCGCCGGGCATAAGCAGGCGTGTACCCGGTTTTGTCATAGGACTTGTAAGTGGCGGTTTGCAGCCACATTTTTTAACTGGGAACGGTTACCCATGCGGTATTTCTCATATTTAATAATGATATTTTCTATGTATGTTTTTTAAGAATTGGTGGCCTTTCCGCCGGAAGCTGAAAAATCAGGCAAAGAAGGATGATTCCTTCGACGTCAACCAGCGGATCTACACACCTGTTAGTCAGTTGACAATTGGCATGTATGTCATCGAATTGGACCGGCCTTGGCTGGAGAGCCCGTTTTTGTTTCAAGGATTTGAACTGGAGACCGAAGCCGATATCCGCGCGGTAAAAGACGTTTGCCAGTATGTTTACATCGACGCCACCCGAAAAAGAAAACGCCCTGTCCAAGCGAAAACCACACAAGACAGTTTACTAAGCGAAAGCAATATCGATTTTGGCGCGCCGCCGCCGCCAAAATTAAGCGTTTTCGAGAAAGAATTTGCCCGTGCCGAACACGTTCATAAAGAAGTCGGTCAGTTGGTTTCCAACTTTATGGAACGCATCGCCAATGGCGAAGGCATAGACACCAAGGCCGCCAAAGAAGCGGTCGCGCAATGCGTAAACAGTATTTTGCATTCGCCGGATGCGTTTTTGTGGCTGAATCAGCTAAAGAACAAAGATAAATACACCGCACAACATAGTTTGAACGTTTGCGCCTTAGCGATTGTATTGGGTCGGTACCTGAATTTTTCCGTAGCCAACCTCAACAATGTCGGCTTGTGCGGGATGATGCACGACATGGGTAAAATGTTGGTGCCTTTGGATATTCTGAACAAGCCGGGCAAGTTGGAGCCGGATGAATTATTGATTATGCGCTCGCATGCCGCTTTGGGCTACGAACTGCTGAAATCCAGCGACCAAATGTATCCCGGTGCGATAGACACCGCGTATTCTCATCATGAAACCCTGGACGGCAAGGGCTATCCCCGACAAATCGGCGAGAGAGGTATTTCGCTATTTACCAGAATGGTTACCATCGTTGACATGTACGATGCCATCACCAGCGACAGGGTGTATCAAAAGGGCCGGACTCATCTGGAAGCGACCAATATCCTGGCAAATATGGCCGGCTCTCAACTGGACGAGCGTTTGGTGATCAAATTTATAGAATGTCTCGGCGTTTATCCGCCCGGCAGCATCGTAAAAATGACCAACGGTTACATCGCGATTGTGGTGGAAGTGAACGAATTGCAGAAGCTCCGACCGAAAGTCATCATGTTGCTCGATGCCCAGAAACAGCGGATCCCGGAAAGAATCGTCAATCTTGCGGATATGTTGCTGGACGAACACGGCAAGGTGCTGACTATCAAAGGCATTGTCAAAGCGCAAGATTACGACATCGACATCAAAAAATATTATCAACAGGGCGTATTGCAAAAGGGGTTTGCTAACGACAAATGATGGGGGCAATGGGTGATTTCGACCCGTTGCGGCCTGTCGTCCGAAGTGGTTCAATGGCTGAAATCTGGCCATTACCGGCCATTATTTCTGATCACCGAATGATATATAGCCAATCAGTTATCGCACAAATGAGTCTTAGTTTGGTGGCATACGGAAACTACTTAATTATTAGTTAGAGCACGCCAGCATGACATTCCGCCGTCAAGACCTCGCCAGCCTAGATCTGACCCCACTCGGGGTTGACCGGTACAAGAAAACTGGGAAGAATGCGTAGTAGATTCGTTGCGGGACGCCGTAGTGATCAGGTGCTGGACGCACCATAGCGACTACCCAGATCAGGGATTCTTGCTTTTTCTTCGCAAACGAAAGACCGTTTTCATCTTCTCGCACTCACGGAACCATACACCAGAGCAGCCGGACCTCACGTATTTTGATGCGCGCTGGACAGTTCCAGACGATATTTCAGAACACGAGATTGAGGAACACAATGACGTAATAGCGGAAGCCATTCGATGTCTGTACGGGTTCGACGGGAAATCGACGGATGGAAACGCTCGAGAAATTAGGGTGACGGCCAACCGACCAGTCCCACCCACGTCTCTGACGCTCGAAGCCATTATTTCCAGGATCAATACATTGGTTGAATTATCGTACTCTGCTGATCATCTGAAGGGCCGTAAGAAAGACGAACTCGCCAATAGCAGCACATTTCAGGCGGAGGTCGTGGACCGCTTGCGGAAGGTGATTCTCCAAAATCCCCGATCTCGCGCACTGCTGCTTGACTATCTTTCGAGAAACCACGAAGGCGCATTCACCAAAGAGGCACAACGTGCCGTCGACTGGTGGAAAGCTTCCGAGCATTGAAGATGCGACTTGGGCTATCTCCGTTGGAATACTCTAACCCGAGTATGAACACGAACGCTCAAGCAAACGGTTAAACTAGCAACTTCGGACATAAACCGGCCATTCAAAAATCAACCTCGATGGTCTGCAATTGGCCGTTCGGAGCTCCTTGTCTTAAGCGCTTTAACCTGGTTTGGCTGTCTTGCTAAAAAATCGGCGGCCCCAGGCACTTAATCCATCTAAATACAGATACACCACCGGCGTGGTGTACAACGTCAGCATTTGGCTGACCAATAGGCCGCCGACGATGGAAATCCCCAAGGGCTGGCGCAGTTCTGCGCCGTAACCCGAACCCAAAGCCAAAGGCAGCGCGCCCAGCATCGCCGCCAGCGTGGTCATCATGATCGGCCGGAAACGCAATAGACAGGCTTGGAAAATGGCTTCCTCAGCGCTCAGGCCATGGTGGCGCTCGGCGTCCAGCGCAAAATCGATCATCATGATCGCATTCTTCTTGACGATGCCGATCAGCAAAATCACCCCGATCAAGGCGATGATGCTGAATTCGGTATCGCAGGCCAGCAAGGCCAGTAAGGCACCGACCCCAGCTGAGGGCAACGTGGATAATATGGTCAGCGGATGAATATAGCTTTCGTAGAGTATGCCCAGCACGATGTAAATGCTCAACAGCGCTGCGGCAATCAGCCAGGGTTGGTTACGCAACGATTCCTGAAAAGCCTTGGCCGAACCCTGGAAGCTGCCGCGCACCGCAGCCGGCGTGCCGAGGTCGCGCAGGGTCTGTTCGATTAATTGCGTGGCGACGGACAGCGAGGTGCCAGGCATTAAATTAAACGACACGGTGGCGGCGGCAAACTGGCCTTGATGATTGATGGTCAACGGCGCGTTGCTGGTCTGGAAGCTGGCCAGCGTTGCCAGTGGAATCTGCTTGCCGTTGCTGGAGCTGACGTAAAGTTGTTGCAGGGTGCGCGGGTCTTGCCAGTATTCCGGCGCCAGTTCCATCACCACCCGGTATTGGTTCAGCGGCTTGTAAATCACCGAGACCTGACGTTGGCCGAAAGCATTGTTCAGTGCAGTATCGATGGCCGCCTGACTGACGCCCAAGCTGGAGGCTTTGTCTCTATCGACTGCCAGGGATATTTGCCGGCCCTTGTCTTGCTGATTGGTGTTGACGTCGGTTAGCTCCGGCCGCTTGCGTAGTGCCGCGACAATTTTGGGCGTCCATTCGCGCAGCAGGCTCAAGTCTTCGGATTGCAAGGCAAACTCGTACATTGCCGCCGAGCCGCGGCCGCCGATGCGTAAATCCTGCACCGGCTGTAAAAACAAGCTGGCGCCGGGTTCGTCGGCCAGTTTTTCCCGCAGCCGCTGGCTGATTTCGGCTATCGGTGCGTCGCGCTGCTCGGGTGGCTTGAGTACCGCAAACATCAAACCGGAATTGGTGTTTTGCATGCCGCCGGCAAAGCCGACCACCGCAGTGACGGCGGAGTCTTGCCGTAAAATATCGACAAAATCATGTAACTTGGTCTGCATGGCCTGGAAAGAAATGCTCTGGTCGGCCTGGATGGTGCCGCTGAGCCGGCCGTTGTCTTGTACCGGGAAAAAGCCTTTCGGGACGATGATGTAAAGGTAGATATTCAAGCCGATGCAGGCCAGCAGCACTATCAGCATCAGCTTAGGATGGTGTAGTGCCCAGCTTAAACTGCGGCGATAGCCGTTGTGAAGGCGCTGGAACTGCAATTCAATCCAAGCCGACAACCGATTGGGCCGGCGTTGTGCTTCCGGCTCCAGCCAGCGGGCGCAAAGCATCGGCGTGACGGTCAAGGACACCACCAGCGACACCAGCACTGCTGCCGACAAGGTCACGGCAAACTCCCGAAACAGCCGGCCGACGATGCCGCCCATCAACAATATCGGCGTGAATACTGCGATTAGCGACAAACTCATCGCCAGCACGGTAAAACCAACCTCGCCGGCGCCGCGCAACGCCGCCTGGAATGGCGGCACGCCGTTTTCGATATGCCGGCTGCTGTTTTCCAGTACCACGATGGCGTCATCCACGACAAAACCGGTGGCGATGGTCAAAGCCATCAACGACAAATTGTCCAGGCTGTAATCGCATAAATACATCACCGCGCAGGCGCCGATCAGCGATACCGGCACGGCGATAATCGGGATCAGAGTTGAGCGCAGCCGGCGCAGAAACAGCAATACCACCAGAATCACCAGCACCACCGCGATCAACAGGCTGCGCTCGACTTCATCGACCGAGGCGCGGATGGTTTGCGAACGATCCGAGACAATCGACAATTCCATCGCTGCCGGCAACAGCGCTCGTAATTGCGGCAGCATGGCTTTGACGTGTTCGACGGTGTCGATGATATTGGCGCCGGGCTGTTTATTGATGATCAGCAACACCGCCGGTTGGCCGTTTTTCAGGCCGGTGCTGCGCAGATCTTCCACCGAATCCACTGCCGTACCCAGATCGGCGATGCGCACCGGCGCGCCATTTCGGTAAGCAACGATCAGCGGCAGGTAGTCGGCGGCGTGTTCGGCCTGATCGTTGGCGTGGATTTGCCAATGTCGCTCGCCGCGTTCCAGCGCGCCTTTTGGCCGGTTAGCATTGCTGGCGTTGATGGTCTTGGCGACCTGATCCAGGCCAATACCGTATTGCGCCAATGCGCCGGGATTGAGTTCCACCCGTACCGCCGGTAAGGAACTGCCACCGACATTGACTTGGCCGATGCCGGGTAGCTGGCTGATTTTCTGCGCCAATATCGTCGAGGCGGCGTCGTACATCTGGCCGCGGCTGAGGGCGGTGGAGGTGAGTGCCAGAATCAGAATCGGCGAATCGGCCGGATTGACTTTGCGGTAATTGGGCCGATTGGGCAGATTGCTGGGTAGCAAACTGCTGGCGGCATTGATCGCGGCTTGTACGTCGCGCGCCGCGCCGTCGATGTCGCGATTTAAATCGAACTGTAAGGTAATTCGGGTCGAACCCAGCGAACTGGCCGAGGTCATTTCACTGATGCCGGCGATGCGGCCCAACGCCCGTTCCAGCGGGGTGGCGACCGTGGCGGCCATGGTCTCCGGACTGGCACCGGGCAGGTTGGCGGATACCGAGATGGTCGGGAAATCCACTTGCGGCAGAGGCGCGACCGGCAGTTGCAGAAAGGCGATGATGCCGGCTAGCGCCAGGCCCAGCGTCAGCAGTGTCGTAGCGACCGGGCGGTAGATGAACAGCGCGGAGAGGTTCACAACTGGGCGGGGCCGCTGTCGGCTACTGTCGGTTCGGCAGCGCCGCGCAGGCGGCGGGCAAGCCGGTCCAGGCTCAGGTAGATTACCGGCGTGGTGTATAGCGTCAGCAACTGGCTGACCAACAAGCCGCCGACCATGCTAATCCCCAATGGGTGGCGCAACTCAGAACCGACGCCGCTGCCCAGCATCAAGGGCAGGGCGCCTAGTAAGGCCGCTAGCGTGGTCATCAGAATTGGGCGAAAACGCAGCAGGCAGGCCTGGAAAATCGCCTCGCGCGGGGTCAGGCCTTGTTTGCGCTCGGCGTCCAAGGCAAAGTCTATCATCATGATCGCGTTCTTCTTCACAATGCCGATCAATAGCACGATGCCGATCACCGCGATGATACCCAAATCGTTGCCGGACAGTTGCAAGGCCAGCAGCGCGCCGACCCCGGCCGAAGGCAACGTGGACAGAATGGTGATGGGATGAATATAACTCTCGTAAAGCACACCCAACACGATATATACCGTGACGATGGCGGCCAGGATCAACCAAAGCGTGCCACTCAGCGAGGCGTTAAATGCCAAGGCCGCGCCTTGGTAATCGCTTTGCACGGCCAGCGGCAAACTAAGGTCCTGCTTGGCTTGCTCGATCGCATTGATCGCATCGCCCAAGGCGGCGCCAGGCGCCAGATTGAAGGAAATGGTCGCGGCGGGGAACTGATCCAGGTGGTTGATGGCCAGCGCGGTTTGCCGCTCGGATACGGTCGCCAAGGCCGATAGCGGTACCTGAGTGCCATTGCTGGAGGGAATGCGCAATTGCTGCAAGGCTTCCGGGCCGCTCTGCTGCTTTGGGTCCACTTCCAGCACCACCCGGTATTGATTGGACTGGGTGAAGATGGTCGAGACCAGGCGTTGGCCAAAGGCGTTGTACAAGGCGTTGTCGATGTCGGCGGTGCTGACGCCCAAGCGGCTAGCGCTGGCGCGGTCGATTTCGATATAAACTTGCAGGCCTTGATCCTGTACGTCGCTGGCAGCATCGACGATGCCGGGAACTTGGCGGATGCGTTCGACCAGGCGCTGGGTCCAGCGGTTCAGTTCTGCCAGATCGACGGTCTGCAAGGTAAATTGAAATTGGGTGCGGCTGACTTTGTTTTCCAAGGTCATGTCTTGCACCGGTTGCAGATAAACCGAGATGCCAGAAACCTCGGACAGACGTGGCCGTAAACGTTCTATCACCGCCGTGGCGCTGTCGCGTTGGGCTTGGGGCTTGAGGTTGATCAGGAAACGGCCGCTGTTCAAGGTCGAATTACTGCCGTCCACACCAATGAACGACGATAGGCTGGCGACTGCCGGGTCGGCTAATATCTGTTTGGCCATGGCTTGCTGGCGTTCGGCCATCGCCGCGAAGGAAATGCTGGGCGGTGCCTCGGAGATGCCTTGAATCAGGCCAGTGTCCTGGATGGGGAACAGGCCTTTAGGCATGGCGATGTATAACAACACGGTCAGTGCCAATGTGGCGATGGCGACCAGTAGCGTCAGGCCTTGCCGCTTTAGCACCCATTCCAGGCTGCGGCCATAGCCGGCGATGACTTTACCGATGAAGTAGTCTCGTTTTTCATGGTCGGCCTGAAGCGGCCGCAACATCTTCGCGCACATCATCGGCGTCAGGGTCAGCGAAACTACCGCTGAGATCAGAATCGCCACGGCCAAAGTGATTGCAAACTCGCGGAACAAACGGCCGACCACGTCCCCCATGAACAGCAGCGGAATCATTACCGCCACCAGCGAGACAGTCAAGGAGATGATCGTAAAACCGATCTGCTCCGAGCCTTTCAAGGCAGCCTGCAGGGCCGATTCGCCGCGTTCCAGGTAGCGGGAGATGTTTTCGATGACGACGATGGCGTCGTCCACTACAAAGCCGCTGGCGATGGTCAGCGCCATCAAGGTCAGATTGTTGATGCTGAATCCAGCCAGATGCATCACCGCAAAGGTGCCGACCAGCGACAGCGGTACCGCGACTGCCGGGATCAATGTGGCCGGTAGGTTGCGTAGAAACAGAAAAATCACCATCACCACCAGTGCCACGGCCAGCAACAACTCGAACTGCACATCGTGCACCGAGGCACGGATGGTCACGGTGCGGTCGGTTAATGGCATCACGTTGACCGCACTCGGCAGTGTCGCTCGTAGCTGCGGCAGCAACTTGTTGATGCGGTCCACCACTTCGATGACATTGGCGCCGGGTTGGCGTTGGATGTTGACGATGACGGCGGCGCTGTCGTTGGCCCAGGCCGCCAGCTTGACGTTTTCGGCCGCGTCGATGGCGTCGGCCACTTCCGCAAGGCGCACCGGCGCGCCGTTGCGGTAAGCTACCACCAAGTCGCGGTATTCGGCTGCCGAACGCAGTTGATCGTTGTTGTCGATGATGGCGGAACGCTGTGGGCCGTCGAACATGCCTTTGGGTTGGTTGACATTGGCTGCGGCGATTGCGCTGCGCAGGTCTTCCAGACTCAGGCCATAGGCGGCGAGAGCTTGGTGGTTGGCTTGGATCCTGACCGCCGGCCGCTGGCCGCCGCTGATGCTGACCAAGCCGACGCCGGGCAGTTGGGCAATTTTCTGCGCCAGACGGGTATCGACCAAATCTTGAACTTTGGGCAAGGGCAGGCTGGACGAGGTGACAGCCAGGGTCAAAATCGGCGCGTCGGCCGGGTTGACCTTGTTGTAGATCGGCGGCAGCGGCAGGTCGTTGGGCAGGAAATTGTTGGCGGCATTGATCGCCGCTTGTACGGTTTGTTCGGCGATGTCCAAATCCAGTTCCAGATCGAATTGCAGCGTCACCACCGAGGCGCCGCCGGAGCTGGTCGAGGACATCTGCCGCAGTCCGGGCATTTGCCCGAACTGGCGTTCCAGCGGGGCGGTGATTGCCGAAGTCATCACTTCCGGGCTGGCGCCGGGGTAGAGCGTAGTAACCTGGATGGTCGGGTAATCGACTTGCGGCAATGCGGAAATCGGTAATAAACGGTAAGTCAAAATCCCGGCCAGCAGCAGCGCCACCATCAGCAAGGAGGTGGCGACCGGGCGCAGAATAAAGTGTCGTGAAGGGTTGAAGCCGGTAAGCGGGTTTTGCTCGGCGGACATGTTCAGTTGGCGGGTTTGCCGGGGCTGGGAGCGGCCGGCTTGGTTTTATCGATGACCTTAACTTGGCTGCCTTCGCGCAGCTTGTCGGCGCCGTCGATCACTAGCTTGTCGTTCGGTGCCAGACCTTCCAGGATAGCGACGGTTTCGCCGTCCGCCGGTCCGGTTTTTACCCGCCGTACCGTGATGCTGTTGTCGTCCTTCACCAAATACACGAAGGCGCCGTTGGCGCCGTGCTGGATCGCCGCGCTAGGCGCCAAGGTGGCGGCGCGCAGGGTGTCCAGACGCATTTTGACGTTGACGAACTGGTTGGCGAATAAGGTGCGGTCTTCGTTATCGAACTGGGCTTTTAATTTTAGTGTGCCGGTACTGGCGTCGATCTGATTGTCCACCGCCA
This sequence comes from Methylomonas sp. MK1, assembly GCF_000365425.1. Classification (NCBI taxonomy): domain Bacteria; kingdom Pseudomonadati; phylum Pseudomonadota; class Gammaproteobacteria; order Methylococcales; family Methylococcaceae; genus Methylomonas; species Methylomonas sp. MK1. Next base: position 2,376,653 of record NZ_AQOV01000001.1, on the reverse strand, counting down.
TTAGTTTGCCGCTGGCCAATTTTTGCTGGCCGGTCCGGTCGTAAGCGTCGATGACTAGCGTGTCGCCGGAGCGCCAGCGCCGCATCACCGCCGGTATCTCGTCTTCCGGCAGGGTGAATACCACCGAGATAGGCTGGACTTGGGTAATCACCGCTAGGCCATTCACATCGCCGGCGCGGACCATGTTGCCCTGATCGACCAGGCGCAGTCCGATGCGGCCGCTGACCGGCGCGGTGATGCGGGCGTAACTGAGTTGCAGCTTGGCGTTGTCGAGTTGGGCGCGGTCGATTTCGACGGTGCCGCGATATTGTTTGACTAGCGCGGCCTGAGTGGCGGTTTGTTGGGCGGCGATGGAGTCTTGCTCCAGCAAGGTTTGGTAGCGGTCTTGGTCTAATTCGGCGTTTTTCAGCAGCGCTTCGTCGCGCAGCAATTGGCCTTCGGCCTGTTGCATGGCCACTTGATAGGGGCGGGGGTCGATTTCGGCGAGCAGTTCGCCCTGTTTAACTGCTTGGCCCTCGTTAAACGCCACCCGGATCAGTTCGCCATCGACGCGTGAGCGCACCGTGACGGTGTGCAGCGGGGTAACCGTGCCCAAGCCGTTCAGGTAAATCGGCAGGTCGCCTTGTCGGGTCAGTGCTATGGCCACGCTGACCGGGGTGTTTTCATAGGGGTTACTGCGTGCATCCTTGTTTTCCTGATTTTGCTGGCCGGCGCGATGCAAATAATAGCCGCCTACCGCAGCAAGCAATGCGAATACTAACGCCCAGCGCCAGCGCGACCTCCGCGGTAATGCGGAAAAATCCTGATCCTTGTTCATAGCCATGCGAATATCAGTAAGTGGAGTCTGGCATCGTGCCAGTTAGCCAAGTCTACCGGCACAACTAAAAAAGGCATCCTGAAGATGCCTTTTTCGGATTGTCGACCGATGTGGCGACGATCAATCGTAGTGGTAATGCTTGCGCAAAGGCTTAACCACTTCCCAATGACTATCCAGGCCCTCGTGGAACATGACCAAGTCGCCCGGTAAAATCCGCACCGGCTCGCCGCCGACTGGGGTGACGATGATTTCGCCTTCCAGTACATAAGCGGTCTCGGTCTCGTCGAAATCGATGGTGAATGTGGAAATTTCTTTTTCCCAGATCGGCCAGCTTGATACGCCCAGCTCCTGTAAACGTTCTTCGCTAGGGTTGTGTTCGACGGTAATTTGGCTCATGGGTTTCCTGTTTGAATGAAGTTGATCGAGCGGCGAATTTTAGCATTGTTGCCGCATTGCAGCTATGAATCGGTGGTTTCGTCCGATAATCGCTTGGGATCGTCCGCGCGGCGCAGCCTATGACGCCGTTCTGTCCCGACAGTGCGGTGACCGGCTTGGTTCTCCAACTTGGGCTCGCTTTGCTGGTAGATTTGAAATTCGGTGACCGAATTTATCGTGGTCTGCGTCGGCTCCTTATTCAGATAATCGTTAAGCCAGACCACCAATAACGCGATTGCCAGGCTGGCAGCGCCGGCGATGCCGGCGTCCTGTCCGTAATCGGGTTTCACCGGCTTATCGGGTAGTGACGCCCAATCCACGACGTCCAATTGCGGATTGCTTTGGCGTTGTTTGACGTCGATTTCCACCAGGCGTTGTTTGGTTTGCTGCAATAATTCCTCCAATTTAACCAATTCTTCCTGCATGGCTTGGTGTTTGGCGAATTGATTGGTGTATTCGGTGGCTTTTTGTTTATGCTCGGCCATTTGTTTTTGAATGGTCAGTACGGTGCGATGTGCTGCGCCGTAGGCGTTTTCCGCTTCTTGCGTCGCATAGCTCGAGCCGGCTTGTTCCTTGCTGGCGATTTTTTCATCCAGCTCGGCCAATTGGGCTTTTAAATTGCGCAAGCTGGGGTGGAATTCGATGTATTCGTCGGTGTATTGGCTTCTTTGCGCTTCCAGGCGTTCGCGCAGGCGTTCGGCTTGCTGGGTTAACACTGCCAGACTTTGCGAATCGGCTTCCGGTACCACGGCTTTGCCTTCTGCGATGGCTGCACGAATGGCGTCCAGTTTGGCCTTGGCTTTCGCTTCTTCTTCCAACGCGGCATTCAAGGAATTATTTAAACCTTGCAAGCGGGCGTGGGCCTCGTTATCGGTGCTCTCCAGGGAGAGAATGTCATGCTGCAAGCGGAACGATTCAATGTCCTGGCGTTTGTCGCGCACTTGTTGTTCGAGGCGAGTCAATTCCGATTTAATCGAGGTACTCGCTTTATCGGTGATTTCGGCGATGTACTCGGCGCGAATTTGTTGGTAGGTCTTGATCCAGGTATTTAAGGCCATTTGCAGAAATTGCGGATGCGAGCCTTCCGCTGCCAATTGCACCAGATTGGTTTCCGCTACCGGTTTTACTTGGAACAGCTCTTTTAGCTGGTTGACACTGGGATGCTCAATATCATTCTGCTGCTTCAGCGTGTCGGCGGTTTTTTCCAATACCGGTTGTCCCAGCAAGACCTGCTTTTGAATGTTGACATGCTCCAGGTCGGCCTCTGCATGAGTTTGATCAATGTCGGTTGCAGCGGTCGTCAATACTAAGGCTCGGCTTTCAAAAATGGCCGGCTGCAGAAAGACATAGGTTTCGGTAATCAGCAGCAATGGCAGAAGTACCAGCAAGAATAAGGTTCTACGCCTTAAGCGGCGTGGCCAAGGCGTGGGATTGGAACGGTAAAAATCGTCTCCGACGATGTGGAAATCATGGCGATATGGAAGCATCACGATTTTCTCCCTGGCGCTAAGTCCGAAGGTTATAGTTTTTATTCTGGCCCACCTGACGGAATTTTAGAAAATCCTACTAAGCTATCCATGTCGGTGAAAGTCAGTTTCGATAACGGCACTTAAATGAATATCGTGTTTAGTGTTGTCGATATTGACTGCTGACCTCTGAAGCAATAGGGCAATCTTGATTGTGCTTTACGCCTGTAAAGCCATTTTCAGGGCCGTAGACCCAAGATCCACGCTGGTAGGCCAACTTTGATAACGGAACAGTCAATATCGCCGAGCCGCCAGTTTAAACCAATCCAAAAATCTAGCAATTCTAAATTTGCTAACGGCTTTAACGGGTTGTCATCAGTCCCAGTTAAGTTGTGAGCCGAAAAACGATTAGCGGGGCGGTGTGGGAGCAGCTTTCAAATCCGAGATATTAAGCCACGATAAAATATGCTTCGCCTATACTAAAAAGCCAATTGGATTTGTGATCCGCCGCCGGTTTGCGGGCTTTTGGTTCGGACAAGAACGACTGAACTAGGTATGCTGGCTAACTGGCGTCTGAGGTTAGGCGGACACAATTTTCCTTGATGCCGTTTTTGCGGCTGTTTTTCAAATTTTTGGATTTCCACAAATCCCCCGATTGGATTCGTATGGCAGATAAAGAGGATGGAATACTCAGAATTCATGTATATGAACTGAGAGTTGGTATGTGCGTAAGCCGTTTGGAAGCGCCGACGGCAGATTCACCTTTTTTATTGGATAGAATCGTTATTGAAAGCCATGCGGATATTCAGGCCATTCAGGCGATTTGTGATTATGTCTATATCGATGTCAAATACCAAAAATCCTTCTCCGGCGCGATTCCAACCAGAAACACTGAAGCGCGTAAACATCTGAGTTTTGCGCGATCTTTTAACCAAACCGCCAATACCTTTCAACGCACCGGTAATTTAATTAAAACGGTGATGGACGATATTCGTTTCGGTAATCAATTTAGTGTCAGTGCGGTTAAACAAGCTGTTTCCGAGTGTGTCGATAAAGTATTGGCAAATCCCGATACGATGCTGCTGCTGACCCAAATTAAAGATCAGGATCAATATACGGCACAACATAGTATGAATGTTTGCATATTGTCGATTCTGTTGGGTCGTGAGTTGAATTTTTCGATGGAAGACCTGAATAAAGTGGGTTTTTGCGGCTTGATGCACGATGTCGGCAAAATGAAAATACCTTTAGAGATACTTAATAAGCCAGGCTCTTTAGAAGACTATGAGATGGACATTATGCGTAAACACACGCTATACGGACGCAACGTGTTAATGTCGGCCCGTAATGTATATCCCGGTGCGGTCGACGTTGCCTACGATCATCATGAACATTTGGCCGGCACCGGTTATCCGAGAGGTTTGAACAAAACGACCTTATCGATATTTACCAAGCTGGTAGCGGTGGTCGATACCTACGATGCCATCACCAGCGACCGGGTGTATCAGCGTGGTAAGCCGCATCTTATGGCTTTGGGGATTTTGGTAAAAGGGATGGGGCAGCAATTTGAAGCTAATTATGTTACGCAGTTTATTAACTGTATTGGCTTTTATCCGCAAGGTAATTTAGTCGAATTAAGCAGCGGCGAAATTGGCTTAATCGTCGAGCAAAATAAAGCCGATAGGCTAAAGCCAAAAATATTACTGATTCAAGATGGTAATAAAAATCCTATTGAAGAGAAGATACTCGATCTGTCCTTGAATATTGCCGATGCAAGCGGTAAGCGCTATGGAGTCAAACAGGTGATAAGGCCGCAGGATTGCGGTGTCGATTTAGCCAAATATTATCAAGACGGCAAATTTACGAAAGAATATGCGGTAGTTGGCTAAGGTTTTAGTTCTGTAAATAACATGCCTTGGATATTATTTTTTCAACATGGTTAAAAAAATTAATATTAACCAGCTCAGAAAAGGCATGTTTGTTTGCGGCACTGATCGGAAATGGATAGATACACCTTTCTTTCGAACCAAATTTCTGATTTCATCTGATAAACAAATTAATACTTTAAAAGAGTATTGCCAAACCGTTTCTATCGATACCGGCAAAGGTATCGATGTGGAAAAGCCCGCTGAAACCGACATAATCGATTCCGGCGGTTCTGCGGCTACGGAGATGCGCAGCCGCGCCAAGGAAAATGATTCTGCTTACCTGGTTAATTGCATCGTCGAATTGCAGACTGATGAACTAGCTATAGTGGTCAAGGAAAATTCACAATTTCCCCAGCGTCCATTATTAAAGGTGATCACCAATCCGCAGAAACAATTGCTGTTCCAAGAACGCCTGCTTGATCTGGCCGATGAGCAGCAAAACCAGATCAACATAGTCAGAGTGTTGGCTAGTGATGAACCGATTATCGACCTACTGAAAATGTTTGTCGAACTGGAAAAAACTTAGGCAGCCAATCACTCAGGCGAGTTGTTGGGTCTTGCCGAATAGTTCATTACTCAGGGCAATGACGGCGCGAGGATCGATTTCGGCAATGGAGAAATCGTTTTTATCGAGTTTGAATGGATTGACCTGTGAAGGCGACTTCAACGCTTTATTGATGTCGGTTTGGTAAATCCGGCTGACCGGCGTTGGTCCGAACAAGGTAATCGACGGCCGATTCAAACCCCAAGCCATGTGGGTGGGCCCGGTATCGTTACCGATCACTAAGTCGGCTTTGGCCAGCGCCGCTTTCAAATCATTGAGGCTCAATTGCGGTAATACCCGTGCCAGGCTGCGTTCGGCCAGCCACTGCGCCATCCAGTGTTCCTTCTCGTTGCCCCAACTGATCAGAAAATTAGCTTCCAGGCCGAAGATGACCTGTAGAAATTTTTCTAAAGGGTAGTTACGGCTGGGCCAAGTAGAGCCAATGACCAGAATGATGTTGGGCTGACCGGCTGGAAAATACTCATCCAACGCGGTTTGCGGCGGCTGAAAAAACAAAAACGGCTGCTTTGCCTGGATTTGCTCAGTTGTCACATTCAGACCCAGCGGCTGGGTCAGTACGGCGACATTTCGATCGATGGTATTGGCGTCGTAAGGGTACGCGACATGCCGGTTGTAAAAAAAAGCCGCCCATTTTTCCCGGATCGAATCCTGATCGAAACCGGCGCAATTGGCCGACAGCAAACGCGCGACCACTGCGGACTTAATCAAACCTTGCGCATCCAGAACTAAGTCGTAGCCCTGCTCGGCATAAGTGCGTATCTTGCTGATCTCGGCAAAGACACGCCATTTGTCGGTTTTCAGGGCTTTTAAATTCACACCCAAAATATTATCCAGGTGTGGATTGTCGGCGAGCACGCCGGCGAAGCGTTCCTCGACTATCCAGTCGATTTGTGCCAGCGGCAATGCGGCTTTGATGAATTGCAAGGCTGCCATCGCATGCACGATGTCGCCCAAGGCTGACAGCTTGACGATGGCAATTTTCATCTCTCAGGCGTCCAGCGCTGCCAGCACCTGTTCCGGCCGGATTTCCGTCAAGCAGCGAGTATGGCCTAACGGACACTCACGCTTAAAGCACGGCGAACACTCTAGGTGTAAATCCAGAATCTCCGCCTTGGCATGCAACGGCGGGGTAAAGCCGGGGTCGGAAGAGCCATAAACCGCGATCAGTTTTTTATCCAGTGCGGCCGCGACGTGCATCAGACCGGAATCGTTGCTGACGACCGCGTCGGCCAAGGACAGCAAATCCACCGCATCGGCCAGCGAGGTAATGCCGGCGAAGTTGCGGCAAACGCCGCCCGATAAGTCATTGATTTGCTCGGCGACTGCTTTGTCCTTATCCGAACCGAATAACCAGACTTGCCAGCCTTGTTCTTCCTTGTGCCGGGCGACGGTGGCGTAATGTTCGCTCGGCCAGCGTTTGGCCGGGCCATATTCTGCGCCGGGACACAGGGCCAGGATTTTGCTGACGATAGGGCGTAATTCCTCCGAACCGTCAAGCAGCGCGCTGGGGTGGGGGATTTCGATTAAATCTGCGCCGGTAATCTCGAATTTCCGGCAGACATTTAATTGTTGCTCGGTCGTGATAGTCAACCTCGGAAATTCGTAAGTTGGCGGCTGAGGCGCTTCGTTCGGCAACCCCAGTGCGACGAAGCGCTGCACGGTCATGGTCAGCACGGTCTTATCCAGCGTGCGAACATCGTTCAACAGGCCGCGGCGTAGTTCGCCGATATAACCGGTCCGTTTAGGAATGTGCGCAAAAAACGGAATCAGAGCTGACTTCCAGGAGTTGGGCAGCAAAATCGCCTGATCGTAATGCCGACTTTGCAATTCCCGGCCTATGCGGATACGCCCACGCAAATCAAACTGCCCGTGGCCCAGCGGCATCGTCAGACCTTTATGCACTTCCGGCATGCGCTCCAATAGAGGCAAGGACCAAGCCGGGGCCAGCACATCAATGAGACAAGCGGGATGTTGTTGCTTAAGGGTGATGAACAGGCTTTGCGCCATCACCATGTCGCCGACCCAGGACGGGCCGACGACCAGGATTTTATAGGGTTGCTCCGCCACTTAAGAAACGAGCGTCAGCCATTCCTTATGGTCGGCACGACGGCCTTGGACGTAGTCGAAATACAAGGCTTGCAGCTTTTCGGTGATCGGGCCGCGGCTGCCGGAACCGATGTCGCGGTTGTCGTATTGGCGAATCGGCGTGACTTCGGCGGCGGAACCGGTGAAGAAGGCTTCATCGGCGACATAGACTTCGTCACGGGTGATGCGTTTTTCGATCACTTCATAGCCCTGTTCGCGGGCGATGGTGATCAAAGTGTCGCGGGTGATGCCTTCCAAAGCCGATGTTGTTTCCGGGGTGTAGATTTTGCCGTTACGGACGATGAACAGGTTCTCGCCGCTGCCTTCCGCGCAAAAACCTTCGTGGTCCAACAACAAAGCCTCGTCATAACCGGTGGACAAGGCTTCCTGCAAGGCCAGGATCGAATTGATGTAATTGCCGTTGGCCTTGGCTTTGCACATCGTGCTGTTAACGTGGTTACGGGTATAGGACGAGGTGCGGATGCGGATACCTTTTTCCATGTTTTCCGCGCCCAGATACGCGCCCCAGGTCCAGGCGGCTACCATCACGTGTACTTTCAGATTGTCGGCGCGCAAGCCCATGCCTTCCGAGCCGAAGAACACCATGCTGCGGATGTAGGCACTGTCCAGATTGTTTTTGGCAACCGCGTCGCGATGCGCCTGGTTAATCTCTTCTTTAGAGAACGGCATTTTCATGTTCATGATATGCGCGGAACGAAACAAGCGATCAGTGTGCTCGGCCAGCTTGAAAATCGCGGTGCCGGCATCGGTTTTATACGCGCGTAAGCCCTCGAAGACGCCGCAACCGTAATGTAGGGTATGAGTTAATACGTGGACTTTTGCATCGCGCCAATCAACCCATTTTCCGTCTAGCCAAATCAACCCGTCTCTATCATCCATCGTTGCCATTATCTGAACCTGTTTTGTTTAGTGATTATTGCTGCGCCGCGTCGGCTTAAAAGTGACGGAAATTGTACTATAAAGCGCTCGCCGGCAATACCGGCTGCGCAGAAGTCCTAAATTTGGCGAGGGAATGAGTTTGGCAGCCTCAAGATGCATTGTGTGCACGGGTGAAATAATTCACTGGTTCCTCGTGGCATAGGCTACCGACGGCAAGTGCTGTTTGCGATAAATTAAACTCAGCGTCAATTTTTAGAAGTTGCCTAAGCTTGGAAAAATCTTACGGGTATGATTTTTAAAGGCTTTTGTTAGTTGGCGTCAATTATGCTCAAGATTTATTAGTCAAATCGGCAGATTCGGGAGAGCGTCATGAAAACAAGCAATGAAGTCAACGAAATCAGCACGCTGCGTATCGTGTTTATCGAAACGTTAAGTCGGCAGTTTATCGCCATTACCGGTTGCGGTATTTATGTGTACCTCAATCCGCTTACTATTAACGAATTGTTCAATCGCTATTTAAGCAGCAGCGTGCCTATCAATGTGTTTGCCAGGCAATGCGTCAGAAATATAGTGGCTTAAAGTTGCGCAGCCGACCCGGACGACTAGAGTCGTCCAGGACGTCTCTTGAGCAAATAGCGTCGTCAGGCTTTGGCAAAGCGCCGGCGTGAGCCAAAGAGTACCGCCAACAACACAAACGCCAAAGCCGCTTGTCCGGCAATCAAGTTTTGACAAGCCGCCGGATTTACCGGATGCGCAAATGCAAAGCGTGGTTGATCGTGACTGTGCTCATCGCTCCAAGCGCTATCGCTCATGATCTTCGGTACGAAATAGTCGCGCCATTGATCTTCAAAGTGATTGACCGCCTGAATATACTCGGCATAGCGCGGTGCATCGATGCCGGCCAGCCTATCCGCCATTTGCACAGCTGCCAGCGCCGGCGACAGCCAAGACCACGCTTCCAAAAACTCGAATTGCGCTTGGCGGGCGCTGTCGAAGCGGTACATCACCGGTCTGATCTGTTGGTCCAGAACCAAGCCGGCAGGCAAACCGGCGATTTCGCGCGGCAACTCTTTGCCCGTTTGCGGCATCGTCAGGTCGGGATGATCGCTATACCACTGCGCCAGCAGCGCTTGGCGTTGTTGATTGTTTTGCTCCTGGAACTGGCGGATGGCGATGATGCTATCCAGCCGGGAAGGCATCGGTGCATGTTGGCCGGCTGCCCAGGTCAGCAAGGCCGGGCCGGCAAAGGTCAGTATCAACCAGACGCCAAGCATGCCGATGGCCGCCGCCCCTGAGGAGAAGGGCAGCAGCAGAAACAGGCCGGCGATGCCAAACCACACCAGTGTGTATATGCCTGCGAACACCAGCCAATAAGCCAGGGTATCCGCGCTAAATTCGGGATCGAGCCATAGCGCCAACAGCGAACTGCTGAAAACCACCAGTACCACCACGCTGTACCGCACGCTCAGCGCTGCACACACCAAGCGCCAGGGGGCCGACATTTGCGTGCAGACCAGTCGCCAGACCCCACTCTCTCGGTCTTCCTGCACCAGGCCGTAGCTCAAGGCAATCACCATCAGCGGCGTCAGTAGCGCGAACACGGTGGCAAAATCCAGCATACCCAACTCATGCAGCATTGGGTTGAACAACTGATCGCTGTTACGACCGTCGGTGTGGCGGCTGCGAGTGGAGATTTTGATGCCGGTACTTAAAAAATCCAGTTGCCGTAAGCTCAAGGCCAAACCGCTCAGGGCCGGCAGCCGCAAAGGCGGCGCGGCGGCGCTGGTGGAGAAGGCATTGGCTTTGGGCGTGTGATCCGCCGCTTTCGGGGCGTCATGCATCTCCGCTTGATTAGACATGGCGTTGACGGTCTGCGGCGCTGGCGTGCCGTGTTGACGGAATTCACGCGCAGCCAAACCCGACCAGACTGCGCTACCCAGCATCACTAGCAGAAATAAACCTGTCACCCACAGGTTTAAGGTGTTGCGTTTAAAACGCAGCCATTCGATGGCGATTAATGGCATCATGGCACCAGCCTCCGTGCGGAAAGGCTTAATAAGCCCACCGATAAGCCCAGCCACAGCAATAACACCCATAGATCCAGCTGGGCGGCCTGTAAGGCGAAACCGATGTCCGGTGCTTGATAACTAAAATCCGCGACGCTACGCCAATCGGTCTCGGCACCGGTGGCCTTGCGCTCCGTGCCGCGGCTGCGTTCGCGGTCCCAGTCTTCGGTCAGGTTGATAAAATAGTGCCGATATTGTTCGGCGGCGTCCTCGAAATGCCGTTGATGTGTTAAATCCGTACCGGCCAAGGTCATGGATAAAGACCGTAGCGCCAGGCTGGGGCCCAGCCAGGAAGCCAGATGGCTCAAGTGTTGTTGTTTAATAAAATTGTCGCGCAAGGCGTCGAAATGCAGCGCGTGCACCTTAACGGAATAGGCGTCGTTATACTGACGACTTAAGGATACGAAACCGACCGGCAAATCTTCCTTGCGGGAAACCCCGTACTGCGCCAACACTTGTGCTTCGAAGGCTTTGGCGCGTTGCTCATGGTCGCCGTCGTGGTCCAGACCGTGGTCGATGTCATCCTTGATCTCACGCCAGAATTCGCTGGCGCTGGGATTGGGCGCCAGCATTTCCGCAGTTACGGCGCCCAGGCGCGGGGCGATAAACACGCTGGCCAACCAAAAGCCCAGCAGGCAAAACAAAGTCGTGCGGCTGGTGTTGAAAGACGCGGAAGCGGCGATGGCGACTGCGGCGAAGACAGCGTAGTACAGATTCAACAGCAGCATCAAAACCAGCAGGCGCAGCACGTCGTCCAGCGTAAATGCGAAGTGGCCCAGCAGTATCACGGCGGCTACCAACAGCGCCGGTGCCAAGACCAGGGCAAACGCGCTCAGCAAGCCCAGCAATTTGCCGAACAACAACTGGCCGGCGTTCACCCCCAAACTGTGTAACATCCGCAACGTGCCGGATTCGCGTTCCTGGCTGACCGAGTTAAAAGTCAATGCCACAATCAATAGCGGCAATAGCGCGGTCAACACAAAGCTGGTAGTGGCTTGACCGAAGCGGCCGGCCAACACTTGGTCCGCTGCCGGGCTGAACCGGGTTAGGTTGCGCTTATGCGGCTCCAGCCATAAAGACTGGCCGATATAAGGCCGCAAACCCGGATCCAGGGCCGCCACCGGCGTGTCTTGCTTAAACACGTAGATGCCGTAATGCGCGGCGGAGTGCGGGTTTTTCACACTCTGAGTATTCCACTGTTCTTTGGCGGTGCTGCCGACGCTGAGTTTTTCCGCGCGCAATAGCTGCAATTCGTAGGCTGACGCCAGGAAAAATCCAAGAAACAATAGCAATAGCGCTACGCCCAAAGTCAGCAAGCGGCCGTCGCGCAGTGTGGCGAGAAATTCTTTGCGGATGATGGTCTTGATCATGCCAACCCCCGGGCATGAGCCAGATATTTTTGCTCCAGTTCGTCGTGTTGTACGGTGTGGGCGTCGAATTCTTCCACCAGCCGGCCGCTTTTCATGATGCCGATGCGGTCGGCGACTTGCTTGGCGTTGAACAAGTCGTGCGTCGCCATCAGCACTGCCATGCCGCGATCGGCGGCAGCGCGGATGCGTTGGGCAAAATCGTTGGCGGCGCTAGGGTCCAGGCCGGAGGTCGGTTCGTCCAGCAACATGGCTTTGGCTTGCTTGGCGGAGGCGATAGCCAAACCGACTTTTTGGCGCATACCTTTTGAATAGGCCGCCACCCGTTTCTGATGGGCATCGGCTTGCAAACCGCTGTCCAGCAATAAGCTGTGGGCTTGCTCGCTGCTCAAACGAATATGGGCCAAGGTGCAAAAATAGGTCAAATTCTCTAGGCCGCTCATCACGTCATATAGCGCGACGTTTTCCGGCAGATAGGCCAGTTTTGCCCGCACTAGATCGGGATTGGCGTGTGGCGATTCACCTTCGATCAAAACCTGTCCGCTACTGGGCTGGTTGAAGGTCAAAAAGGTGCTGATGGTCGTGGACTTGCCTGCACCGTTCCCGCCCAGCAGCGCGTAAACGCAGCCTTGGGGAATTTGTAAATTTAAATTATCGACCGCGCGGTGCTGTCGGTATTCGACAACCAGGTTGTTTGCGGCTAAAACGGGGGGAATTGTAGTCATGACAGGATCTGGGTTACGGTAAATGAGCGCTGGCGTCCGATTCAGAGCGTCGCATTTTGCGTCCAGCGGCGTTGGCATCGTGGCGACAGCCTGACATATAACGTCCGCTGTGCCAATACTTCGCCCGTGGTTAGCATGCATCATCTGCTGATTAAAACTTCAATCCGTCTGATTTGGCGGCACCTTCCCGGTCAGATTATCAAAATTGTCCCGCCTTGTCTGGTTCGAAACGAATGGTCGAACACCTTGCCGCGCGGGCTGTGTTGAGCTTATTTCAGCTTGAATTGTACGACCAATTGTTCCAGGTTGTTGCTGACGCCTGTCAGGGAAGATGCACTCAACATATTGGTTTTTGCCGCCTCCGTGGTTTTCTTTGCCAGTTCGGCGGTTTGTTCGAAATTACCGGCGATTCGCTCAGTGGCTTTCGATTGCTGGATGGTTGCCTCGGAAATCTGCGAACTTTTATCGTAAATGTGGTCGATGGATAAATTGATACCCTTTATTGCGTCGTTGACTTGTTTTACCGCTTGGGTAGTGCGGGTAGCCGCGGCTTGCTGATTGTTCATCATAGTGACTGTCGTTCTCGTGGCCGAGCCGAGCTTCTCGACCAGGGCTTGAATCTGACTGGCAGAATTGGCGGTATTTCCAGCCAGGCTTCTGACCTCATCTGCCACCACCGCAAAGCCTCGACCGTGCTCACCGGCACGCGCCGCCTCGATAGCGGCATTTAGCGCCAACAGATTGGTTTGTTCGGCAAAGCTTTGGATCATGCCCAGGACGCCCTCAATTGCCGAGGCGTCACGTTGCAACAACAATAAGGCGTCAGCGGTTTTATTGATGACTTGCTCAAGTTCGGTGACTTGCTGGTTGGTATGCACGATATGTCGAACGCCAAGCTCGATAAGGTTTTTTGCCTCCGTGGTGCAGTTCTGCGATTCCGCGGCATGATAGGCTACGCCGTTGAAGGATTTGGATAGATCGGCCATCTGCCGGGCGGCGACTTCGGTGGCCTGCTGTTGATCAGCGATGATAGCATTCAAATTCTGGGCTACCGCCTCAATGTTTCTACCGTATTCTTTTAAGGCCTGCGATTCTCGGTTGATGTTGTCAATCAACGAAGTGAAATACGCGTGCAGTTTCTCCAGCGAAGTGCGCAATTGCACAATTTCTGCGATTCGACTCTCCAAGGTAAATTTCGAACTTAAGTCGCCATTCGCCAATTTGTCGACATAGATCGAGAACCGGCTGATGATGGTAGCCAGATGGTGCTTGACCAACAGGGTGATGCCGCTCGTTACCAGTATCAACACCGTGCAGGCGATCATGACGGCATACAGCATGTGTTCATAGTCTTGATACTCCCGGTTGATGTTGTCTTCCAAGCCCAGGAGTTTTTCTTGAAATGCCTGCATTTGTTGATTGATATTGCTCTGGCTGAGCTGTTTTTGTTTGACGATATTCCGGGCATTAGCCAGATCTTTTTCGTAACGGCTCAACAAGTAGCGCATTTCGGCAATGGGTTCGAGCGCCATATCTTCCGCTTTGGCCATAGTCGTTTGATTGCCAAGCGTAAACTCTTGGTCTTCGCTAGCCTGAGTTTTCATTACCCCGAGCAGTGGCAAATGCTCGATGGTTGCAGCTGCGTCAGAAAGTTGCTTTAAATAATTCAGAACATTGTCAGTCGATGCTTGTTTCCGCTCTGAAAAAAAGCTTTGTCGGGCGCGGGATAGATTTTGCAAGGCGAGTTGAGTCTGGCTAATCGCCATGAGGTAGCTTCGTTGCTCGCTGAGTCCGGCGCTGCTGGCTTTCTCTACATAGTTCTGCAAGGTTCGCAAATGCGCCGAAAGTTGTTGTTCGTTGTTGACCAGTAAAATCTGCGGGTCCGCAAGCTTTCCAGCTGCGCTCAGTTCAGGTAATGCGGTTTGTTGGACGTCGACGATGAGTTGAGTCAGGGCGGTCTTTATGGTCTCTGAAAGCGCGGTATTGGCGTTGATGTCATTACTCAGTCGATTGAGATTGTTCGCCAACTCAGCGAGTAACGTGGTGTCGCCATTCTGTAAATAGGTGGAAATCGGCTGACTGATTTCGAGGTAAATCTTATCCTTTTGTTGGCCAAAGAACGCGACTGTGGCAAATGCTTTGTTCAGATGATTTAACGACCAGCTGACCGTAATCCCGAAGCTAATGATCACAATGAGCAGCGCCAGCGTCACGAGCTTGGAAATTTGGCTGATTTTCATGCGTTGTTTTCGGCGGAATGTTGACTAAGGTTAGAAGTTAATCCAGTTTCATTACGGTTAGATGACAGTTTTGGCGCAGTTCGACAAATTTCGTGATTTATCTAACAGATGCGGTGAGTTAAGCACCGCAGGCGGGGAAATTGGCAGATTTAGCCAAGGAATGGGTAGTCTGAGTTAGTGCGTTGGAAAAGATTGGGCGGGCGATGAAGAGAGACATAAGCCTTGCGATTGCAGATCCGTTTTGTAGCGGATCGTGGTATCCATGGCAGGCAAGCGCATTAGCAGTTTATCGACGGTGTTGGTGAGAGTGCGGACAATGTACGGACAACAAGAATGATTTGCCGGACTCCGCGGCGGATGGGGGCGATGCCCGCCGCCATCCGGCAAGGGTAGCTGCGTCTAAGCCCTGGAAGAATACTTGCCAGTCTCGGTATTAATCTTCTCCATCTCGCCGCTTTCGATATATTCCGGCACCTGAACTTCCAGGCCGGTGGTCAGTTTGGCCGGTTTAGTGCGGTTGGTGGCGCCGCACGAATCAGCCACGTACAAGCATACGGTCAATTTTGGGCCGTTCACGGGTAATCCACTTCATGACCAATGCCTCAGCTTTTGGGTAATGCGGCTTTAAAGGCCTTAGCCAAATCAACGGCGTGCCCTTCGCCCCAATAGTGCAGAAAGACGATTCTGGGCGATTCCCCCACCATGTGATTGTGAATCGAGGTAATGGCGATGCCGGAAGCCCGTAATGACTTCAAAACACCTTGCAGTTCGGCTTCCAAAACAGCGAAATCACCTTCAACAACAGCTTTGTCGTCACTGCCCGCGAACACCGCCCATGTGTTGACGCCCATGGTTTTACCGACGCTATGCCCATCCATCATTTGCGTGGTGCGGCCTATCGTCACCTTATAGACTTCTCCTGTCTTTTCGGGCGGAACGCCCAAGATTTGTTCGAGCGGTTTGGGATCAAGCGAGGTTTTGGCGGCGTCGAACGATTTGGCTTTGCGTTTCGGTTTGGTGCCAGCGGTTTCCCGAATTTTGGCAAACACTTTGCCAATGCCGGTGGCCAAGGTATCAACATCGCCGGTGCCGCCGATGTGCATGAACATCACCTTGGGCGTATCCCACAAAAAATGATTATGCAATGCCGTCACTTCGATGCCATTGTCCAGTGCGGTACTCATCACCGGATTGATCTGATCTTCCGCCAGCACCATGTCGCCCATGACCATGGTTTTGTCCCCTGCCTGGGTAAAGCTGGCCCACGAGGTAAAACCGGTGGCGGCTGTCATTTTGACTCCAGCCACGCTGACAGCGAGATCGTTGCGCGGCATAGCCACTCGAAATACATTTTCGGCGCTATCCAGTTTGCCTTTGGCTCCGGTGAGTTGTTCGATTTTGGCGGTATCCAACGATGCGGCTGCTGCATGTTGCGTAGGCTCTTGAGCCATGGCATTAGCCGTCAATAGTGATGCCATTGCCAGCGATAAGATAGGAAGCTGACGAATGCTGTTCATAAAACCACCCCTTGCTGAGTCAGCCAGATTTTGGCGAAATGAACCAATAGTCCCGCAATGCCGCAGAACATGATCACCGGAATGACATTCACCTTGTAACGGAACAGGACCCAGAATGCGCATAGGCTGGTCAACGCGGAAAAGGCATCGAAATGGCCGCTAAAACCTTGCGGCCAGAACACATGCCAGGCAAAAAACACCGCCAGATTGAGAATCACGCCGACCACGGCAGCGGTGATGCCGGTCAACGGTGCGGTGAATTTCAGATTGCCGTGGGTCGATTCCACGATCGGGCCGCCAGCCAGAATGAATAGGAAGCTGGGTAGAAAGGTGAAGTAAGTGACCACGGTCGCCGCCACCGCGCCTGCCAGCAGCACTTGCTCCGCGCCGAGGACTTGTTGGCCCCAACCGGCCACGAAGCCGACGAAGGTCACCACCATGATCAAGGGACCTGGCGTGGTTTCACCCAGTGCCAAACCATCCATCATTTGCTGCGGTGTCAGCCAGTGAAAATGCTCGACCGCGCCTTGATAGACATAGGGCAGCACGGCGTAAGCGCCGCCGAAAGTCAGCAAGGCGGCCTTGGTAAAAAACCAACCCATTTGCGTCAGTGTACCGTCCCAACCGTACTCGGCACATAACCAACCGATAACAGCGCCCCATAAAATTAAGCCGATGACGGTGATTTTGATTAGGCCGGACCAGGAAAACAGCGCATGGAGTGGTGTCGGCGTATCGTCGTCAATCAACGCCGGACCGTAACTTTGTTTGGCTGCACCGTGCCCGCCGCCTAATGCAAATTTCTTGGGTAGCCATTTACCGCCCATCGCTCCTAGAATCGCGGCCAGCAAGACGATCAATGGAAACGCTGCATTGAATATGAAGATGGCCAAAAACGCCAAGGCTGCCATGGTCCAAAGCAGTCCGTTTTTCAAAGCACGAGAACCAATCCGATAAGCGGCAAACAGTACAATCGCCGTCACCGCCGGTTTAATGCCGTACAGTACCCCGGCTACTGCCGGGACATCGCCGTAGGCCATATAGACCCAGCTCAAGCCGATCAGAATCAGTAGCGATGGCAGTACAAATAAGCCACCGGCCACGATGCCGCCGACACTGCGATGCATCAACCAGCCGATATACGTGGCTAATTGTTGCGCTTCCGGCCCTGGCAACAGCATGCAGTAATTCAACGCATGCAGAAAACGTTGTTCGGAAATCCAGAGCCGCCGTTCCACCAGCTCCTGATGCATGATGGCGATTTGCCCGGCCGGGCCACCAAAGCTGACGAAGCCCAATTTCAACCAGAAACGAAAGGCTTGCCAAAAGCTCACGGGATCAGGCCGGTCTTGGGGATTATCGGCAGAAGGCGTATTGAATTCGCTCATGAATGGGATGCTCCTTTTTCGAAACTGATCAGCAAGCTGTCAAATACCGCACTGGCCGCTACCAATAACTGGTCATCGTCTTGGATGGCATCGCGTAAGCCCGCCAGTACGCTCTCGATACCCACGGCTTCGGGTGGCTGTACGCCACCGACATCCAAAAAGTGAACCAAGCCGCCTAAGCGTTTCAGGGCTGTCGTTGCCAAATCAAAGCTGGCGACTAAGACTTCAAACGTCACCTGACCATCGCTATGGCTAAATCGAGCGCCGTCGAAATCAAAGCCAATGGCGTCCTGCGGGCAAGCAGTAGGCGAAGGCAACCAAAGTAACTGGGCTTGCGGGTCAATGAACCGCCGAATCAGCCAGGCACAGGCTAACCGATCTACCCAGGGGCGTTGCCGGGTTGCCCAGGTTTTGCCTTGAAAATCGTTGATCGATAGTTTACTGATCAACCCTGCGACGGGTTGCGGTTCATCGGGCGATAACAAGCGGGCGATTGTCCACTCAAGCTGGCGTAATGCGGATTCAGTTTGTTGCTGCGCTTCACCTGGAAAAAAGTCGATAACCGCGAGACCGGTAAACGCTTTGCGTAGTTTTCGGGCTTGCTTGAGCTGGTCTGGAGCTGAATCAATAGCTAAATCACTGCTCAGCTTGGAAATATCGGCCAATAACGAAGCGTACTCATCGCTACGATCAAAGAGCGCAACGAAACTTTCAGATTCCGGCTCATCGGTTTTCAACACCAAGGCCATGCCGCCCGATGCTTTGACCTCTAAAGCTAGACCTTTGAATGTTTCCAGGCATTCAGCACGACCCGGCATCAAATAGACGCCATCACGCAGCACGGCAGTGCCCGACGCTTTCAAGGATCGCCAAATGCGCATCCTCGCGGTGGCGTTCTCGGTAGGCAGGCTGATTATTAATAGATACCATTTATTCATGTAATTAACTATACATTTATGTAAATTATTTTACAAAAACAAAATCAGGGTATGACCTTTCCAAGCTTAAGAGTAGGCAAAGCAGGGACGGCGTGGGTCAGCTAAGCCCTTATGCTGGCACTGGTTGCTTTGGTTTTTAAGGAATAAAAGTTTGCATTGGCTGAACTCGCTCAGTCAGAACGATATGCCTGTGAAATATCCCAATAGAGCCGGGTTAATCATTGCGGCTCCGACACGAATTCGGGCATGCCGCCAATCATGATTTGAGGTGTGCTGAGCAACGAGCGAGGTGATTTAGTGAAGCCGTTGCCGCCGACGGCTGATTCGGTCGGCGGTTGGGGCGGGGTGGGCGGTGTTACGCCCGCGATGAAAACTCGCCGGTGTCGGTATTGACCTTGATCATCTCGCCGGATTCTATATATTCGGGGACTTGCACTTCCAGCCCGGTACTGAGTTTGGCGGTTTTGGTGCGTTTGGTGGCGCTGGAGCCTTTCATGGATGGCGGGGTTTCGACGATTTGCAGCGTGATGGTGGTGGGTAACTGGATGCCCAGCGCCGCGTCGTCCATCAGGAGCATGATGATGCCTTCCAAGCCGTCCGATAAATACTCGGTCTGGCCTTCCAAATCTTCCGCAGACAAGCTGTATTGCTCGTAGGTTTCGGCGTTCATGAAGTAATAGGTGTCGCCGTCTTGATAGGAATATTGCACGTTGCAACGCGAGCAATCGGCGGCTTTCAACATCTCGTCGCTTTTGTAGGTTTCGTCCAGCTTCTGCCGGGTTTTCATGTGGGTGAAACGGACTTTGTAAAGCGTGGTGGCGCCGCGCGAAGTGGGGTTGCGCACATCGATGTTTTTGACCACATACGGTTCGCCGTTGATTTCGATGGCGGTTCCCTTTTTCAGTTCGTTGGCTTTTGGCACGGCTTAGTCCTCGTTGAATGTTTGTTTTGAAATAGCTTGCCACTGGCCGTCTATCAGGCCGGACAGTGGTTGATAATCGATTTTGTAGCGCATTTTACGACAGTCTTTGATCCAGTAGCCCAGATAAACATATTCCAGGCCCAATTGTTTGGCGGTTTCGATTTGCCAACACACGGCGTAAACGCCGGGGCTGTAGTCGGCAAAATCCGGGTCAAAAAAGGTATACACCGCCGACAAACCGTCGGCTACCACGTCGACCACCGCTACGGCCGCCAATTGGCCGCCAATCAAAAACTCCACAAACATCGTGTCGCACCAACTGCTACCGAGGAATTTGATGTAGTCATCCGGCGTGGTTTCGGTATCTTCGCCGGGTTTGTCGTGACGGGCGTTTAGATAGCGTTGATACAGCTGGAAATGACGCGGGTCGAACTCGGCGTCTTTGACCACTATCCGGGTTTGCGCATTGCGCTTGATGCAGCGCTTTTGCTTACGGTCCGGTAGGAATGACGACACCGGTAAGCGCGTCGGCACGCAAGCCTGGCAAGCTTCGCAATAGGGTTTGTAGACATGGTCGCCGCTACGCCGGAAGCCTTGGGCGATGAGTTGCGAATACAGCGCGGTGTCCATCTCCACCGACGGATGCACGAAGCCGGAACGTGCCAGACGGTCGTCCAGATAGCCGCAGGCATGGCCGCTGTCCAGCCAAATCGGGATGGAACTCATGCTTGCCAAGCGTCGGGCGTCGGTGTTTGATCGCAAAGCCTGTCCAGCAGTTCTACAAAGCGGCTGCGAGGGATTTCCGCCGCGCCAAGGCTGAGTAAGTGTTCGCTGCTGACCTGACAGTCGATGACTTGATAACCCCAAGCGCTGAGTTGCTGAACCAGATGCACAAACACCACTTTGGAGGCGTCGGTTTTACGATGAAACATCGATTCGCCGAAAAACACTTGGCCAATGGCAATGCCGTACAGGCCGCCCACCAATTGGCCGTCCAGCCAGGCTTCGCAGCTGTGCGCGATACCCAGGTGGTGTAGGGTGATATAGGCTTGGCGGATGTCGTCGGTAATCCAGGTGCCGCCGTCTTCGCTACGCGGCGCCGCGCACGCATCGATCACTTGGCGAAAAGCGCTGTCGTAACGAATCTCGAATAATTGCTTACGCAGGGTTTTCGCCAGGCTGCGAGAAATATTCAGATGTTCGGGAAACAATACCAATCGCGGGTCGGGCGACCACCACAGAATAGGCTCGCCGGGATTGAACCAGGGAAATACCCCGTGCCGGTAGGCGTTGACGATGCGCTGCGGCGACAGACAGCCGCCAAAGGCCAATAAGCCGTTGGGTTGTTTCAAGGCCTTATGCAGTGGCGGAAAGGCTTGGTGCGGATGATCCGGGTCGAGCAGGGTGAGTTGCATAGGAGGCGCGTGGGTTCGGGTTGGCGCTGGTTTGTGTAATGACTTAGCTTACCAAGGTTTGTGGGCGGCGGCCGGCTAGGCTGCTGTTAGCGGCGCCTGGAGACAAAATCTCGCGGATCTAACTCAAGACGCATCCATTTTGTAACCAAAGCCGCGCACGGTTTTCAGCAATTTCAGCTCGTAATCGTCGTCGATTTTACGCCGTAGCTGGCGAATATAAACATCCACCACATTGGTCAGCGGATCGGCGCTATAGCCCCAGACTTGTTCCAGAATTCGCGTGCGGCTCAACACTTTACCCGGCATGCGCATAAAGCATTCCAGCAAAGCAAACTCCTTGGGTGTTAACTCGATGACGTTATCGCCGCGGCGTACCTCGTGGGTTTCGCCGTTGAGTACCAGGTCTTCGATACGCAATTCTTTATCGTCCTGCTTCACTTCGCCGCCGCGCCGCCTGAGTAAAACTTCGATACGGGCCAGTAATTCTTCAAACGCGAACGGCTTGGTCATATAGTCGTCGGCGCCGGAGCGTAGGCCGGCCACTTTGTCTTGCACAGTATCGCGCGCGGTCAGCATCAAAATCGGGGTGTCGATGCTGTTGCTGCGCAAACGTTCGCAAATCTGCCGGCCGTTCATGTCCGGCAGGCCCAAGTCCAGAATGATCACCTGAAAGCTGCCCTCGGTACCCAAGGCAATGGCCTCTTGCCCACTGCGGGCCACCTCTACGGCATAGCCCTCGGCTTTTAAGCCGCGTTGTACGAAATCGATGATGCGCTCGTCGTCTTCAACCATCAGCACCCGCATATAGCCTATCCCCGTCAGAGTATTGGTTGTCATGTATTTCTCATTCATATGAAAATCCCTCTTATGCTACCGTAAGCAGGGGTAGTGTAACCGTAAATGTCGATCCGGCGTTTTCGACACTACGCACCGCGATTTGCCCGCCGTGAGCTTGCAGGATGGATTTGGCCATCGGCAAACCCAGGCCGGAGCCGTCATCTCGCGAATGTTGGGCGTTGCTGCTGCGGAAGTGGCGTTCGAAAATGCGCTCCAGATCCTCGGTCGGTATGCCTATGCCCTGATCGGTCAGGCTGAAACAGGCCTGTTTGCCGTCGCGCCATAAAGCCACGGCGATATGGCCGAGCGGTTTGGAATAGCGGCAGGCATTTTCGCCCAGAATGAACAGCACTTGCCGTAGCCGCTGCTTATCGCCTCGCACCAGTAGCGGCCCGGACGGCGCGTCCAGACTGACCGAAATCGAATACTCTTGCGCCATCACCTGAAAATCCTCGACGCTGCTGGCCACCAAATCCGCCAAGTCGACTTTATTCCATTCGAATTGCAGATTGGCCGTGTCGGCGCGGGCCAGAAACAGTAAATCGTTCACGTATTTGCCCAACTGCATCGATAGCTCCACGATGCGCTGCAATGCGTCTTTATATTCTTCGGCGTCGCGGTCCTGGCCGCGTAGCGTCACTTCCGCCTCGCCGCGAATCACCGTGATCGGCGTGCGCAGTTCATGGCTGATGTCCGCCAAAAACTCACGGCGGGCATTATCCATGCGCTTTAATTCTTCGTTCAACAGATTAAGTTCAAAGGTCCGCTCGGTCACTCGCTCTTCCAACACGGCGCGGCCTTCGCGTAGTTTATCTTGTTGGACTTCCAGTTCCTTGGCCATTTGATTGAAGTGGCTGGCCAGATACGCAAATTCGTCCCGGCTGTCTAAGGCAATCCGGTAATCCAGGTTGCCGGAGGCGATTTCGTCCGTGCCTTTCATTAGCGCTTCGATAGGTTTTTTAAACGCGCGGAGCAACATGATGCCGGCTACCAAGCTGAATAACGCCGCGGTTAACGAAGCTAAAATCGCCGTCCAGCGCGACTTTTCGACCAAAATCTCCAACTCCCGCTTGGCTTTCCTGGCTTTTTCCCGCTCGGCGTTAATGGCGGCGTCAATCAAGGGTTGAAACTTACCGTCGATTTCTTCCTCGGTGAATTTAGCCAAAGCCTGCACGGCGGTAGTTAGCTTACCTTGCAAGCGCAGCCGCTCGACTTCTTCGAAGCGATATTCGCTGGCTTCCAGGAAAGCGGTGAGATGGGCGACTTTCTCCAATTCTGCGGGTTTATTGGTCCAGTCTTCGCTGGCGCTGTCTGTACCCGGCGTTTTGACGGCAGTGTCGCGTAGCGTTTGCATGGCCTCGTAAAGACGGCGCTTGGAAGACTCCACGCCGGTTTCCGAATTAGGGTTGGCCGTGATCAGCCGGTCCATGCGTTGTTTGAAATGGCGATAGGCTTCTTGCGACAGCTGTTCGTAATCGTCGAAGGTTTCGTAAGCGGTTTGGCTGTGCTGAAAATAGCGAGCTACTTCGTTGGCTCCCCAATACAAGGCAATGCCCAAACTCAACACAAAGCAGAAAGAAACAACAATGACTATCGCCAAGCGAAACCGAAACATTGGCTTTATTTGCCTTCGCTAGTCTCGTCCAATTGCTTTTCCATCGAACGGATGGCTTCCAGTTTTTCGCGCAGCAGTCTTGATTCTTCTTTCTTGGAACCGGCGGCGTCTTTGGTTTCCAGCACGTTTTGCACGGTTTTTTGTTTCCGTTCCAATGAGCCGAGTTTCCTTGATGCGCTGTTGATGCGCTTTAAGGCTTCGGTGTGAATGGCAACCAGGTGGCGCATGCGTTCGTCGCTCAAGCCCGAGGGGGGGATGCCGGCAATTTCATCCAGAATTTTGGGAATGTCGCCGCAGGCATCGGATAACAGGCGGCCCACCATCAAATGCAATAACACTCCAATCTCGGGTTCGTCTTTTTGGCGTTTCACTAAAGACCGGCAAGTCTCGGTGCGACCCGCCGTGGTCATGTTGGCCAGGTTGTTGCCGAATTCCAGCAGCTCGTCTATATCGGAATGCACCACCGGGGCGCTGTGAATGGTTGGAAAATGTTCCCTGACGCTGGAATCCACCTCGGCGCAGCCGCTGATGGCCAACAATGATGCGATCAGCGTCAATACGCGCATAAATAGTGCCTGCATGTTCCTCAATTCTCCCCGTTTAACGGAATTTGAACCCGGATGCGGGCTCCTTGTTGGTCTTGACGGGCATCGATGACTTCGACTTTGCCTTGATGATTGGCGACGTATTCCTTGACGATGGCCAAGCCCAGGCCGGGGCCATCACTATCGCCTGTATCGCCAGCCTTGCCGCGATAAAACGGTTCGAAGATATGATCGCGTTCGTCGGCGGCGATACCTGGGCCTTCGTCTTCCACTTCCAGTTCCATTAGCGTGCCGGCGTCGCGCAATATGACGCGAATTTCGCCGCCTTCCGGCGAAAATTTCACGGCGTTGGTCAGCAATTGTTCGATGATCGCACGCAATTGCTCGGGAATGCCGGAAATTTCCACCGGCCGTGCCAGCATGCGGATAGCAATAGCTTTACTGCTTAAAACGGGTTGAAAATCGTCAATGACGGTTTCCAGCAAATCTTTGATGTTTACACTTTCCTTGCGTTTGCTGTCGGGCAGGGAGTTGATCCGGCTGTAGCGCAGCAGTTCCTCGGATACGGTGTTTAACTTTTCGATATTGGCGCATAAATGCAACACCGTGTTTTCCCGCTTGCTGTTGGGGTCGTAGTCGGTTTCCCCGGCCAACAGTTCGGCATCCTGGCGCAGGCTTGCCAACGGCAGTTCTATCTCGCGGGCGACGTTTTGCATAAATTGTTGTTTGGACACTTCCAGTTCCAGCAAGTGAGTGCGCAGCCACTCCAAACGGTTGCCCAGATAACGTAAATCCGACGGACCGTTGACCAGAATCGGTTCGGCCAATTCGCCCGCGCCCAAACGCCGTATCGATACGTCAAGTTGCCGCATCGAACGCGATAACACGATCAACAGGATGGCGATCACGCTGAACGAAATTGCCAGCAATACCGCGCCCTTGACCAACAGACCATGCTCCAGCGATTCCGACAATTGGTGCAGTTCGTTGAATTCGTGATCGACGTGGTTTTCAAACTCGCGGGATAGGGTGGCGGCCGATTCGCGCAAACCCTGGAAAGCCTCGTCTATCGGCAATTCCAGATTGTTTTCGTCATCCGAGCCGATGATTTGTTGATAAATCAGATTTTCCTTCTCGGATAATTCGTTGACCAGCAGTGCGATTTTGTTGTCGACATGCAATTTAAGCAAATCGCCTAACGCCTGTTTAAACGAGGCCCGCACTGTTTCGTAGGATTGCCGTTCGTAGGGTTGGCGCAGTGTCGGGTCGGACAGCAACACAAACAGCTTGGCCTTACGCTCTATATCGGAGGCTTTTTGTAAAACCAGGCGGATGGTTTTGGTTTGTTCGAAGACATGCGTGTTGACGGTGCGGCCCAGCGCCGAGGTTTCGCGCATGCCGAAAGCGGCGTACATGACGGCCAGAAACAGCGGAATCACCGCAATGACAAAGCCCAGGACGATCAGGGACTTTAACGATAAAAAATTTTTAAATTTCATCCGTGTGCGAGAAGCAATAAATCACGCCATAGTATAGATGAAACGGCAGTCTAAAAATTGGTCATAAATCAGTCACAAACGGCATCGCCTAGGGGCCAAAAGGCTGGCGATTGAAAATCGCGGGGTAAAGACCGAAGGCCCTGAGTTTAGAAAAAGCTAATTGAACGGTGGCGGCACTGGCGTCAATGCCGCTGGCGAGCACAAAAAATGCGATGGTTACCGATGTCGCCGAGAGACGGGGGAGGGCAACGCGCACGTTAGAGCAGGCGGTAGGCTGACGAACCGGATTCAGTAGTATGTGATGGCGAGCTTCCTCAGTGTCGGCTAGCGAAACCGAGCCGAGAGAAGGCCGAGTTGTAAGATGAATGCTTGGATTGCGTTTAGGCAAAATTGCCGGGCATCCTTATTCAGCCCAGTCTTCGTCAGCCATCTCTGCAAAACGGCTACTATCTTTAACCGTTTTTTGTTTAAAAATGCGTTCCAGCAGCGGCGACATGGCCCCGGAAATGTCTTGTTGTAACTCGGTAATGATTTCTTCAATGTCGGGACCGCCTTTAACGATGACAGGATGCGCGCCCAATTTGATCAACTCATTGGTCGCCGTGCCGCCGACGGAGCCGCAATAAACCATATCGCAGCCCGTTAACCAGGCCAGCTTAGGCTTTAATTTGTCGTCATTCCCGTCTCGTTGTTCCTTACCAAACGACTTAGCCGCCAAAGGCGTCGCGGAACTGCCGTCTATAGCGTAGACATGAAATCCCAAGGATGACCCGAAATGCTGATTGACCATTTCCCCATCGGAACTTGCAAAAGCCACGATCAGCTTATCTGCGTCGACTTCAAGCTCCGCGACACTGTTTACATCGGCAAGTTGATTCATATGACACTCCTCAATAAAAATATTTGGGCCAAAGGACGACTAAGGCTAGGTCTTAAAATCGATGGTCTTTGGTGTTTTAATCCGCGCTCTGCCGAAGCCATTGGGCCGGGTCGGTAATCACAAACCGCGTTACTTGCGTTGCTGGTATTCCGCAACCAGCACTTTAATCTTTAGTCGCATAATGTCTTTCAGCATTTGTATTTTTCGGTCATGTTCCTGATGCGCAATATCGTAAATTTGTTTCCTGAGAGTTTCGTTACTATCCGCGGGTAGACTCAAGGACCATTCAGAAAAAAAGGCATCGTAGCCGTCTATCGTTTTGATCAACTCAAACCTGAGCTTTTCTCGGTCTTGCCTGGGGATGGCCTTTAACGCTTCATCGATAAGCGCATCAAGATCTGATTTTTGTTGTTTGTTGGGAACGGGAAACGGGATGATTTCAGACATAAGCACCGTAAAAGAATGAGTAACCGAACATAGCATCGATTTTTGTATGGCTTGCTTAATTCATATTTCGCACCAATTTTTAAGTAATTGATTAATCAGTGAAAAAAGTTGTGGGTATATGTTGCGTTTGTAACAAATAAGACCCTGTTGAACCGCAGATGTTTGAATGACAGCGGTTATGCTTAATCATCTGCCGCAATCTGCTTGAAAATGTTAGCACTCCAGCAGGTGCAACTTGGCGGAACTTGCTCAGTCAGGATTGACCGGGTAAAACCGATCCATTTTTGCCGGTCGCGCTTCTCCAAACTGGACAGTCTGCCAAAGCCAGATTCTGAAAAATGGCGGACTACAAAGCTTCCCTTGGCGACCGCATCCAACAGCCAATTTGCGACATTCGATAACTTCGGAGAATTTACGGGAATAACCAGAAAGATGTCTCTGGAGAACGATGTTTAGCACAAAATATTGAAATGCTGCTTACCTTTTTCGATAGGCTCTTAACATATCGTTGTTTGTTCTTGTCGAGCCTGCCTGCAACGTTTTATACATGGAATGCTCTATAAAACCATTCGGTGCGTGGCCTCTTTAAGCAAAGTTGAGGGGTATCTTTCGGGTGTTGCTGGAATGCCCCAATTTGCTACGGACATTTATTGATGACAACATTCTGAAAGCTCATCAACACAGAAGCGGCGCCGCCCATGAGCAACAAACAGCAACAGGAAAATCGGTCGCGGGTAACGCCACCAAAATCAATATCGTGGCGTACTCCAACAGACTTACGATTTGAAAGTGTTATCGCACTGACATCCACTTTTTTTGGCTACCATGTAAAACGGCATCAGCCCCCTATTAAAATCGGATTTACCTCAAGAATTGAAAGACTTCCACACTGAATTTTGCGATTGATAGCGGATCGATATAAGCGACCGATCTAATTGATCAGTCGCTTCATTGCCTTAATAGTCGACTGTTAAATTACCGCCGGTCAGGCCATAGCGCATCTGGTTCCGTTGCTTGTATTGGCGATAAGCTTCTTTAACACTGACGGTGATTGGCGTTCCGTTCTGGTCTGTTGTGGCACCGGTCACGGTGACAATGGTTATCCCAGGGTGCGCTGTGTTGGATTTTTCGATAACAAACACTGGGTTTAGCAAAGTGAACGACAACGAGGCCGATGTGTAAACTACTTCTTTGTTTGTGCCGTACGGAATTACTTGAATCACGCCACCGTTAGCTGTGGTTGTGCCAGTATCAACCGGCAGAACATTACCGATGCCGTTGCCCACCCAGTTATCGGTATATTGAACTGGGGTAACCGGTGTCGAATCATTTATTACAATATCGCCAACGGCGATCCGGTTATTTAAGCTGTAAATTTCAAACTTAACCATCCCCGCAAACTCCATCGGCAACGCAACGGTCGATACGCCGGCAACATAGGGAATAGGATAGGTAAAGTAGGTTCCATCAGGATAGTTAGCGTATGCGGTCAACGTATTCCCAACGCCATAATCATTGACGGTAAACGACGAAACATCAAAAGTAATCTCGGAAGGTGGGTTTACCGCTACCTGAGCACCTACCGATGGACTGGTACCGTACTTGCCTGCAGTCACTTTGCCCGCATCAACAGTTGGAAGCACATTGGCGGGTGTGCAGGTATTTGATGTACCGGCAAGATTCGCACCCAGCATGGTTACGTCGACAGCATATCCGGACACAACAACTTCGCACATTGGAATGGTGCTAATGGGCGATCTAGTAACTGGCAGATTGCCCGGAAACGTGAGGGTCAGTTGCTGAGCTTGGGCCAGATTAGAGAACAGTAGAACGAGTAAAAGCGTAAAGAATCTCATCAGGATGCATCCTTAGAATTTTGGGTAATAAACTATCTGGACGATTCATTACGAAATCAGCCCGGAAAAATAACGAACCACTTTAAATTTGCCTGGGTAAATTCTTTGCGGAATTACCAAGACAACATAAATCTTCATTTATCGGATGTGCCTGGATAAGCGGGGATTAATTATCTACTAAACACATCAAAATAACTCTATTACGCCAATATAAATTCAAACTGAAATAAACATTAAGATTTGGTTAAATGTTCTTTAGACAAAATAAATACTTACTTGGCTGTTAGCATGCATCTGCATATGAATTTTTGATTGAAATCAAAAAATTGACTCGAATATATTTCATTTTATCCAATGCAAGTCATTTGCTTTTGAGCATTAGTTATCGGAACAGCTTGTGATTCTTTCTTGCCATCCTTCATGAAATATCTGTATTTAAGTCATTGTACTTGTTGGTAATTATATTTTATCACCAAGTATATTTAATGTGTTTTTAATTAATATCTAATGTATTTTTAATCAAAACATAACTTAAATAATGGGTTTTTGTCATATTTGTTCAAGTAGAATAAAAAATGCGGTGGCAAGGACAATAATGGAGTTAGCCAGAATTTTCTAAGGATGTTTATGTTAAGGACAGACTCACTCGTTTCAATTCCGGGTCACACATTTCTCTAACAACAAAATATCTCTAGAAAATCATTGGCTTCGACGGTATTCCTTTGAATAAAGGAATGCCAAATCTTACTTTTTATCTAAGGAGGCATAGATGCTTATTCAACAACGGCTTAGCGGAAATCAGCAGCCATCGCGAGCGTCTCAATTTCAGCTAAAAAGCGCGGTGAGCGCTATCTTAATCGGATCAGCCTGTTTGATCGGTTCGGCGCAGGCCGGCACGGATTGGACAACCCCAGGCGGAACCCCGGATGGTCAACGCTACAGCGAACTTGATCAAATCAATACCGCCAATGTCGCCGGTTTGGCTGAAGAGTATTCGGTGGATACCGGGGTTAAGGGTAGTCATATGGGTGAGCCATTGGTGATTGGCTCTAAACTTTACGTCGTGACGCCTTTCCCGAATAAATTGATTGCTTACGATCTGGCGAACAAAGGTAAGGTCCTGTGGACCTATGTACCCAAAATTAATAAATACGCCAAAGGCGTACATTGCTGTGACGCCATCAACCGTGGCGCTGCTTACGCCGATGGCAAGATCGTGTTCAATTTACTCGATAACACCACAGTGGCTGTTAACGCGGTAACCGGCAAGGAAATCTGGCGTAATACCACAGCGGACGTGCGTTCCGGAGTTACCATGTCCGGTGCACCCGTCATCGTTAATGGCAAGGTCATTAGCGGTACAGTCAGCGGCGAAATGGGGGTCAGAGGCTGGGTGCTAGCGCTAGACTTGAATACTGGTAAAGAACTATGGCGCGGTTACAACACCGGACCGGACAAAGATGTTTTGATCAATAGCCAAACCAAATTGCCCTATACCACAGCCGGTCAAAATACCGATTTGGGCCAAAAAAGCTGGCCTGGCAATACTTGGCAACAAGGTGGCAGCTCGGCCTGGGCTTATCTGACCTACGACAAGGAAACCGACACCGTATTCTATGGCACCAGTCAACCGGGCGTCTGGAACCCTGACGTCCGCGCGCCCGGCGACAACAAATGGGGCTCGTCAATATTTGCCCGCGACCCCAATACCGGTGCAGTGAAATGGGTGTATCAAACCACGCCGCATGATAACTGGGATTACGACGCTGACAGCGAAAACATATCGGTTACGCAAACTATCAACGGTGTGGCCCATAAACTCCTGGTGCACTTCGATAAGAACGGCTTTGCCTATGCGCTAGATCGGGAAACCGGCGAAATTGTCAGAGCCGACCAATTTATTCCCGAAGTCAACTGGGCTAGCAGCATCGATTTAACCACCGGACGTCCTGTGGTTAATCCGGATAAGCTGACGCACACCGGCAAAACTACCTTTGACATTTGTCCATCAGCCCTGGGCGCCAAAGGCTGGGAGCCCGGTGCATTCTCGCCAAAAACCGGTTTGTTCTACATGCCGACCTTTAATCTGTGTATGAACATGCACATGTTGAAAGCCGAGTACGTTTACGGTGCGCCTTACATGGCAATGGACATGGCAATTGCACCGGCCTCCGACACTTCCTATACCAGCGAGTTGATTGCCTGGGATGTGACCAAAGGCCAGAAAGCTTTTGGTTTGAAAGAGCGTAGTGCCATATACGGCGGGGTACTCAGCACGGGCGGAGGACTGTTGTTTTACGGCACCCAAGACAAAGTCTTTAAAGCCATCGACGCTCGTCCTGAACAAGCCGTGAATGGCGTGCCCAAGCTGTTGTGGTCTAAAACCATGGAGTGCAGTACTGTCGGTAACCCCATTACGTTTACCGGTCCCGACAACCTGCAACGCGTCGCGGTGTTTAGTGGCGTCGGCGCCATGGCGGGTGGCTTTGGCGGCGGGGCCTGCACGGCCAAGACCGGTGGTAAAGTCCACGTCTACAAACTGCCTTAACTCTGCTGTTTAAATTCCAAGTCGAGGTATTGGCATGATTACAAGTTTTTTAAAGCGCCATCGCTGGCAGAGTCTGCTACCCGCAGTTTGCCTGCTAATTCTGGCTCAATCGGCGGTTGCGCAACCGGAACTACGTGTTTGTGCCGACCCTGACAATCTACCGTTTTCCAATCGCAAGCAAGAAGGTTTTGAGAACAAAATCGCTGCGTTGTTGGCTGAACAGTTACACGCCAAATTGCGTTATACCTGGCAGCGGCAACGAAATGGCTTTATTCGTCAGACTCTGGGTGCGGAGCGATGTGATTTGGTCATGGGAGTTCCTCATGGCTACGAACGGGTATTGCCCACCGAGCCCTACTACTGGTCTGGTTATGTATTTGTTACAGCACGTAATCGTCATCTGAATATCACGTCATTTGATGATCCGCTTCTGAAACAATTAAAAATCGGACTACACGGTTTCGGTAATGACGGCTCGAACTCGCCACCGGCTAGCGCCTTGGCGCTGCGCGGTATCACGGATAACATCGTCGGTTATTCCCTGTGGGGAAATGGCTCCGCCAAAAATCCGCAAGGCAAGATCATCGACGCCGTGGCCAAGGGAGAGATTGACGTCGCCGTCGTTTGGGGGCCCATCGCGGGTTATTACGCCAAACCGTATGGTCAACGCCTGGAAATTGCCTTTGCGCCGCATGATGCCAAGCTGCCTGACATGCCTTTTGACTATGAAATTTCCATGGGCGTCAGAAAGCAGGATCAGGCCTTTGCCGCGAAACTGGACGGTATTCTGGAACAACAGCATTACAAAATTCACGACATTCTGACGGCTTATCACGTGCCATTGATAGCGCCGATGATCGGCCAAGTTGCGGCCGATACGCACAAATGATTGTCTATTGAACATCCTATTACGAGGTTATCAACATGAAAGTTAGACCTATGACTATCCAACAGATGCTGGGTTTTATCACCCTGGCTTCCGTTTTAAGTCTGGCGACTGCCGATCCTAGAATCATCAGTACCTACAAAGCATCTGAATCCGAAGGAAAACCCAGTACGAAGGGCGACCGTTCCAGGACTGGTTCCGGCACAAGCGGAAGTGGTGAGGAGAGTAGTAGCGACAGTAGCAGTACCAGTACCAGTACCAGTTCGGGAAGCACTAGCGGCTCGACGTCGGGCACGCAAACCTCCGGCAGCGGAACTGCATACACCCTGCCTAGCAATTTTAATTTTAACTGTAACACCCGCAATGCAAATGCTGATGCGATCGAAAACGGACGCCGAGCTTACCTAAGACTGAATTGCTCCGTTTGCCATTCCAGCAATGGCCACGGCGGCACCATGGGGCCAAGTTTGGTGGGAGAAGGCGATGAAGTGGCGGAAGCTGTCACTCAAGGCGAAGGAGAGGGTATGCCAGCGTTCAAAAAATATCTTTGCCCCAACGACCTGGCGGATTTGAAGGCTTATGTCGATTCACTAGGCAGCAAGACGTCACCTGATTTTACCGACTGGTGGGTCCCCAATCCGCCGGCTCGCTGGGCTGACAGCCAGTAATTTTGATGTTTTTAACATGCGCTAATTCTTTGGATTTAGCGCATTCTCCAATGTAAACCTGAGGATATTAAGATGAAATGGGAAACACCAAGCTATGCCGATCTACGTTTTGGTTTTGAAGTAACTATGTATATCTACAACCGATAAGCAAACTTAAGCGGAGCTAACAACATAGTGTTACTCCGCTTTATTGATTCTACTCATTTCATTTTGGCGTTTTGACACAGCCTCGGCCGAAATCTGCCCATCAATCCGCTCCAGAACGCCTACCGGAAAATCAAGCTTTGGGGTAGGTTTTAAGGCAATTCAAAAAGTCCCGGAACTACATCAGGCTTCAAAGCCAATCTCGAAGGAAGAAAAGCCCGACTCGTCGCCGTATATCAACGATAGACCGGACGGGTCAGGAGTTTTGATTTGTTTGGCCGAATAGGCGTCCAAGATTGGCGTGATGTGGCGTACCGATCTAGGCGTGGTGTAAACCAGGAAGGCGGTGTCGTCGTCGGACCAGCCGCCGAACATCGCCATGCCCTCGGGGCCGTTTCGCGCCACATAGGCAGCTCGGAACGCGCCTAACAGCACGTAGATTTCGCCGGATTCGTATTCCTGGCGCGAGAGTGTGATGCGGTGCCAACTCATGGTTTTTGCCATTGCATTCCTTCCGTCACTAAATCAGCTTAATTGACCTACATCGCGTTGTTGCCGGATTTTGGTAGGCCTTAAGAATCTTAGCATCGGAAAGCCGTACAGGCCATACAAGTGCTCACCGGGCTGTCTAAAGCCTCGGGCCAAAAACTTAAGAAATGTAATTAAACAAAGACAGATTTTGCACCTTGGTAAAGGCTTGCTGGGCGGCTTGCAGCGATATTTGTTGCAGATTGAATTTGCTCAAGGCTTCCGCATAGTCCAGATCGCCGATGTCCGAGGCGGTGGATTTATTGTCCAGTATGTAGTCGGCGTTCAAGTTTTCCTGGTCGTCCAATGCGTTCAAGCGGGCGCCGGCCGATGCGCGAATGGTATCGAAGCGCACCAGCGCGGTATCCATGTCGTTCAGAGAGTTCTTATTGGGGGTGTTGGCTTTTAAATCAGCGGATATTTGCGCGACGGCCTGAAACACGTTGCTAATGCTGCCGGCTGTCAGCGGCGCGGCTTGAATGCTGCCGAATACCGATTCGCCGGGATCGCCGTCGGTTACTTGCCGACTGGGGCCTATCGCGATACTGCGTTGGCTGGTGTCGCCTTGATAGGCGTAAGCCGGGGTGTCGGTAAATGCGGCTTGATCGGTTTTGTACCCGGAAAAAATATACTCGCCGTTGGCATTTTTGGTATTGGCGATACTTAACAATTGCTTGTTCAGCTCGTCGATTTCCATCGCGATTTGCTTGCGGTTGGTGGCGGTGTTGCTGTCGTTCAAGCCTTGCACGGTCAATTCTCTAATTCTATGCAACACGCTACCGGCATTATCCAGACCGGATTCTTCCAGGTTCAGCCTTTGCCGCGCCGCGCCGATATTGACCTGATATTGCTGATTTTCCTTAATGTTGTGATTCAGGTCGATCATGCTGGTGGCGGCCACCGCGTTTTCCGCCGGGCTGAGGTATTTCTTGCCGGAGGACAGTTTTAGCTGAGTCTCGCTGAGTTTGGATTGCTGATCCAACATCGCATTTAGGCCGAGCTGATTATTCCATGAGGTTGAAATGCGCATAATAATCTCCTAGCGGAATGCCCCGATCAGGGTGTCGAACAATGAATTAGCCACCGAAACGGCTTTGGCAGCCGCCTGATACGAATTTTGAAAATTGATGAGATTGGCCGCTTCTTCATCCAGATTGACGCCGGATACGCTTTCTTTAGCGCTGGTGGCTTGCTTTAACAGGGTTTCCTGGGCAGTGCGGCCAACCGAGGCGGCATGAGTTTGCGAACCCACATCGGAGATCATTTGCCCATAAACTTGAGTAAAGCTGGCTTTGCCGCCGAACATTTTTGCTTGGGTTTCCAGGTTAGCCAATTTCAGCGCATTGCTGTTGTCGCCTGGCAGGCCGGTGGCGCTGGCGGCGGCGATTTGTCTGGGGTTGGTGATAGCCGAGTTAAGTTTGATTTTGGCGGCAGCGTTAAAGTTGGGGCTAATTTGGAAGGAGTCGCCAATGGTCAGCGAACCGCCGCTAAAGCTGATGCTAAAGCCGTTAGTCGCGGCGGTAGTCGCCAGGGTGGCGGCGCTTAAGCCCGCGGTAGTGGTGTTGTCGCTTAAATTGGTCAGGCTGAAAGTGGCCGCCGGTACCGTTGCGGTCACATCAAGCCGATAAGCGGCGCCTAAACCGGCTACGGTGGTCGGCGCGACAAATGCGCTGGAAACCACCAGGGTGCTGTCGCTGACGGTGGCTTTAACTTGGGGAGTCGGCGAATTCAAATCAAAAAACGCCACATTGGTGTTGCCGTTGATGTCGTAGCCGGCTTTATGGATGTTGTTAAATTCGGTAGCCAAACCGGTTGCCAGCAAACCCAGCTGTTGTTGCGCGGGGTCCAGTACTTGATCTCTAAAACGAAGATTGCCGGAGAGTTCGCCGCCGGACAACTGTTTGGAAATATCCTGGCCATTCAGCATGATCAGCTTTTGATTGACGTCGTTACTGTCGCCGACCACAGACAGTGAGGAGGCCGCACTGCCCAGCACCAAGGGTTGGCCCTTGCCGATAAACACGTTGTATGAGCCGTCGGCTTGGCTGACATAAGTCACGTCGGCTTTTTCGGCGATTTTGGTCAGCAATAGATCGCGTTGATCCATCAACTCATTGGGCATTTGTTTGCCGGACGAGCGGCCGATGTCCGAGACAATCTTCACATTCAATTCGGCCAGGGTTTTGGCAAAGCCGTTCAGTTCTTGCACCGAGCTGGTGATGTTATCGTTGACGCGCTTACGCAAATCGCCGAAGCGGGCGCTCATGGTGTTGAATTGCTGCGTTAGGGATTCGGCTTCGGTCAGCATCACTTGGCGGGCGGCCACTGAACTGGGATCGTTGGCAACGCTGTCTATCGCATCGAAAAAGCTCTTCATGGCCGGCGCCAGACCGGTGGTTTCGTCGGCGGTGATGTTGTCGATTTGCGACGACAAGGTGTAAAAACTGTCTATATCGTGAAATGTGGCGGTGCTGGAACGGACTTGATTGCTGATGAACTGGTCGTAGCTGCGGGTGATGTTGGCAACTTCGACACCGTTGCCCATATAGCCGTTGCCGGTAAATTGCTCGGGGCGAGTGGCCAGTTCGACGCGTTGCCGGCTGTAGCCTTCGGTGTTGGCGTTGCTGATGTTGTTGCTGGTGGTTTCCAGCGAACGCTGGAATGCGGTCAGCCCCGATAGTGCGTTGCCTAGAATGCCAATAGCCATGTTCGCCTCCTAACCCGCGCTTTTCAGAGCTGCTACCTGGGCCGCGGTTTGGCTGTGGTAGATCGTCATCACTTTTTCGGCATACCGCGGATCGGTGGCATAACCGGCTTGTTGCAGTTCGTGTAAATACTGGCCGGCGTTGCCGGCGCTCTTCAAGGCTTCGCTATAACGCGGATTGGTTTTTATAAAATTCACGTAATCGTCGAAGCTGTCTTTGTAGGACTCGTAAGCGCGGAAGCCGGCCATTTCTTTTTTGGCAACGCCGCCGTCATATTCAAGCGTCATGGTTTTGGCTTGTTTGCCTTGCCAGGACCTATCGGCCTTGATATTGAACAAGTTAAAGCTGTTATCGCCTTGGGCATTTTTTACCATGCCTTGGCCCCAGCCGGTTTCCAATGCCGCTTGAGCCAGCAACACGTTGGGATCCACTCCCAGACTGCGCGCGGCTTGTTCGGCATGCGGCCGCAGTTGGTTAACGAACTCGTCCCTGGACGTTAGCGGCCGATCACTATCGCTGCGCACTTTATCGTCCAGGGTTTGCCATTGGTCGGCCAGGACTTTCTGGCTGCGTTCCAGGCGGGCCAAGCTGCGCTCCAGGCTACTTAAGCCGGAGGCATCCAGCGGCATTTGCTCTTCGGTTTCCTCGCCGGCCCGCAGCGACTGGTGATTGTCGGGGTTATTGCTGGCGCCGGTGCCGGCCGCGCGATTCAAGAAATCGCTAGCGGACAGTTGCTCGTCCTTTTCTTCGTCCTTGTTTTGTTTGGGCGACAATTGTTGGGCAATTAAATCCGCAAAACCGATGCCGGGTTTGCCGGCCAGATGCACGGACATCTGTTGGTCGTACATGTCTTGATAAAACTGGGTTTGCTGGCTGTCCAATATGCCGTCGGCCAATTTAGCTTGACGCATGTTTTTCATGACCATGCCTAAAAACACCGACTCGAATTGTTTGGCGACTTCCTTGATCGCCTCGGGCGATTGCTCGCGGGCGCCTTGTTTAAGTTTCGCCAGGCCGTTGAAGTCGGTATACACCGAAGCACTGTCTACGTTTAACATGGGAATCTCCAATAATTCATCTAATCACTGCTTTGTTGCGTTCTTTAAATCACTATCAACTCGGCTCTAAGCGCGCCGGCGGATTTCAATGCTTCCAAAATGGCCACCAAGTCGCTGGGGCCGGCGCCGACGCCGTTTACCGCTTGGACGATCTCGTCTAGCGACACGCCGGGGTTGAAGACAAACATGTGATTGTTATCTTCTTTTACGGACACATTGGATTGCGGTGTCACTACGGTACTGCCGCCCGATAATGGGTTAGGTTGGCTGACTTGTGGATTCTCGCTGATAGTCACGGTCAAGCTGCCGTGAGAAACCGCTGCCGGTTGTACTCTAACTTTGCTGTTGATAATGACCGTACCGGTGCGGGAGTTGACAATCACTTTGGCGGGCGCATCGTCGGGCGCCAATTCCAGGTTTTCGATCACCGAGGCAAAGCCGACCCGTTGGTTGGGGTTAACCGGTGCTCTGACGCTGACCGAGGTGGCATCGACGGCTTGCGCGGTTTCAGCGCCCAGCGCCTTGTTGATGGAGTCCGCCATGCGTTGCGCGGTGGTAAAGTCTGACGAATTCAAATTAAAAACCAGGTCAGCGCTTTGATCGAATGAGCTAGGTACGATGCGTTCCACCGTGGCGCCGTTAGGCACCCGGCCCACTAGTGGGTTATTGACGGTAATTTTCGAACCGTCCTGGCCGCTGGCGCTGAGGCCACCCACCACTAAATTGCCTTGCGCCACCGCGTAGACATTGCCGTCGGCACCGCGTAGCGGACTCATCAACAGCGAGCCGCCGCGCAGACTTTTCGCATCGCCTATAGACGATACAGTGACGTCAATTTTTTGACCGGGTTTGGCGAAAGCAGGCAGATCGGCGTGAACGCTGACCAGCGCGACGTTTTTGGATTTGGGGTCCGTATCGGGTGGCAAGGTCAGGCCCAGCTTGCCCATCATGCTGCGCAAGCTTTGGCCGGTAAATTTGGTTTTGTCGCCGGATTTATCCAGGCCGGTGACCAGGCCGTAGCCCACCAATTGGTTGCTGCGCACGCCGGCGATGGAGGCAATGTCTTTGATACGTTCCGCCTGGGCGGCGTTCGCTAACAAAAGCATGGCGATTAGACATATTTTGTTCATTTGCATTCTCCGTCAGCTCAGGCTAGAAGGGAAACCATGGGCTGGACAATACCCTGGAAATCCAGCCGGGTTTGTTACTGTCGGCCAACGCGCCGTCGCCGGTATACATGATGGTAGCGTCCGCTACTTTGCTGGAGGGCAGGGTGTTGGCGACGTTGATGTCGATCGGACGCACTATGCCGGACAGGCGAATATATTCGCTGCCGTCGTTCAGCGTGACGCGTTTTTCGCCGCGTACGCGCAGATTGCCGTTAGGGAGTACGTCGACCACGGTGACACTGATGCCACCGGTCAGTCTGTTACTTTGCCGGGCGTCGCCTTTGCCTTCAGTGCTGCGGTCCATGCTGTAGTCAATGGATGTTGCCAGGTCGTGACCCAGCAGCGCGGAACTGGCTAAACCAAAAATGGTGGGGGCGCTGCCCGACGCTTGAATATCGCTGTTCTTGCTGGCTTTGGAGTTGGCTTGCTTGGTGGCGTTGGTGTTCTCGTCGAATGTTACGGTCAAAATATCGCCAACCCGGCGCGCGGCATGATCTTCGAATAAGCGCATGTCGTAGCCGGCCTGGTAAATCGCGCCGTTGCTTTGTTGGGGCGGGCGCAGGTCGGCGGGTTGTACCGGAGCGAAGTCGGGGTCGCGTTTCGGCAAAGTATCGCAGCCTGCCAGTAACGCGATTGCCGCTAACAGCAAAATTTTGCCGCCTGCTTGCCGTGTGATGAATTTGGTCATGAGCTTTGTCCTGAATTAAAGTTGTTGCGTGACAAAGGACAGCATTTGGTCGGTGGTGGAAATGGCTTTGGAGTTCATCTCGTAAGCGCGCTGGGTTTCTATCATGTTGACCAGTTCTTCCACTACGTTGACGTTCGAGGTTTCCAGAGAGCCTTGTATCAAAGTGCCTAGCTCGTTTTCGCCGGGCGCGCCGATGATCGGCGCGCCGCTGGCCACGGTTTCGCGGAACAGGTTGTCGCCAATCGGTTCAAGGCCTGCGGTGTTGATGAAGTCGGCAATCTGAATCTGTCCTACCTGATTGGCTGCCGCAGCGCCCGGTTGGGTCACCGAGACCGTGCCGTCCTGGCCGACCGTGATGCTCAACGCGTCCTGCGGAATGGTGATGGCCGGTTCCAGCGGCATGCCGTTGGAGGTCACCACCTGACCGGTCGAATCCATTTTGAACGAGCCGTCGCGGGTGTAGTTGATGTCGCCGTTGGGCATTAAAATCTGCATAAAACCGCGTCCGCTGACCGCGATATCCAGCGAGTTGCCGGTTTGCAGAATATTGCCTTGGGTGTGCAGTTTTTCGGTAGCCACCGTGCGCACCCCGGTGCCAAGCTGTAAGCCGGTGGGTAATTGGGTGTTTTGGGTGGACTGCGCGCCGGCCTGACGGACGTTTTGATACATCAAGTCGGCGAAAATAGGTCTGGCTTTCTTGAAGCCGGTGGTGTTGACGTTGGCCAGGTTATTGGAAATAACCGCCATGCGGGTTTGTTGGGCATCCAAACCGGATTTTGCGACCCATAATGCTCGTTCTGTCATGACAATCTCCTAATCTGACAATTTTTTGTCTTATCAGGAGTAATGCAGAAACTATGCCACTTGCATCAGCTTGGCGCTGGCGCCTGATGTGTCGTCGATGTTTTTCATGACTTTGGATTGCAATTCGAAGTTTCGAGATAGCTCTATCATTTCCACCATCGCCGCCAAAGCATTGACGTTGCTGGATTCCAGCGAGCCTTGAATCAGCGTGACATTGGCGTCGGGCGGGATGGCGCCGGCTTGCTTGGCGTGCATCAAGCCGTCTTCGCGTTTTTCCAGATTGGCCGGATCGGGGTTGACCAGCTTGATCCGTTCGACAATCACGCTGTTGGTGGCATTGACACCTTGCGGGACGATGGAGATGGTGCCGTCGGTGCCGATTTCCATTTTTTGAGCGGGCGGAACGGTGATCGGTTCACCGCCTTCGCCGAGCACCGAGAGTCCGGCGCCGTTTTGCAATAAGCCTTCGGGGGTTAGCCGAAGATCGCCGGCGCGGGTATAGGCTTCCTGGCCCTCTGCATTACGTACCGCGATCCAGCCCTGGCCGTTGATCGCGACATCCAGGTCGCGGCCAGTGGTGTGGATGCTGCCGCTAGCCATGTTGGTGCCGGGGCGTTCGGTCATCGAATAAACCCTTGAGGGGTAGCCGGGACCGAAAGCCGGCATCGCGCGGAATTGCTCGAAATCGGCTTTGAAGCCGGTGGTTTGAGCGTTGGCCAGATTATTGGCGTTGGCGC
Organism: Methylomonas sp. MK1; assembly: GCF_000365425.1. Lineage (NCBI taxonomy): Bacteria > Pseudomonadati > Pseudomonadota > Gammaproteobacteria > Methylococcales > Methylococcaceae > Methylomonas > Methylomonas sp. MK1. The sequence continues at coordinate 2,336,265 of NZ_AQOV01000001.1, read as the reverse complement.
CTTGCGCCAGCAAGGTCTGCTTGGCGCCGTTCATCGCGATATAAAGGCTACGGTCCATGGCGGTTTCCTATGAATTACCGAATTTGCAGAATGGTTTGCATGATGCTGTTTTCCGTAGTAATGGTCTGGGCATTGGCCTGATAATGCTGTTGGGCGACGATGAGATTGACCAATTGCGCGGATAACTCGACATTCGAGCTTTCCAACGCGCCGGCCTGAATCAGACCAAAGTTATTCGCGCCTGCTTCACCGGGAATCGGTTCCCCGGAGTTGGCGCTTTGTCCCCAGGCGGTATCGCCGATTTTGGCCAAGCCGTTGGTATTGGCGAAGCGTGTCAATGCGACTTTACCCATGGTTTGTGAGCCGCCGTTACTGAAACGGGCAAATATTACCCCTTCATCGTCAATATCAATGCCCGTCAAGCGTCCGGCCGGTAAGCCGTTTTGCGTCATCGTATTCACGCTGAACTTTTCCTGAACCTGAGTGGATCCGAAGAAGTCCATGGTACCCACCTTAACCGGTGCCGCGCCGGTTGCCGGCAATATGGTGTAGTCACTCAGGGCGAACCTACCGGATACCGGGGTTTGTAATTTACCGGAGGAGTCGAAGGTCATCACGGCCGGCGTCGGCAATGTGGAGGGGGTGGCCGGAGCGGCAACCGCAGTGCCATAGGTGCCGGCATTGATCGAGGTTCTGGCTGTCGGTGTGGCCGGTTCGGCCATATAGTGGTAAACGCTCCAATCCGTAGTTGAGGCGGTTGAGGCGCCTTTCACATAGTATGTAGACAGAATATGCGGCGAGCCCAGCGAATCATAAACGGTCACCGAGGTTTGCGAGTTGTAGGAGTTATTGTTGGTTGGGTCGAACGGCGTCACCGTCGGAACTGTTTCGTTGGCATTGAGATTCACCGCCAGCGATACGGTGTCCGTGGCGCTGGGCAGGCCGGTAAGGGTATTGATCTGAACTGGCTGTGTTACCCCGGTGCTGAAACCATCCGCGACGGCAGTGCCGTTGGGTTTGTAGACCATCAGCGATTTGCCCTGATTGTTGACCAGATAGCCGTCCTTATCCAGTTTGAATTCGCCGGAGCGAGTATAAGTAATGTCATTGGTTTCTGTTGGGCTTTTGGCCATGGTGAAGAAGCCTTCGCCGCTGATCGCCAAATCCAGATTGTTGTCGGTGAACGACAAACTGCCTTGATTGAATTGCTGGGCGACGTTGGCAACTCTGACGCCAGCGCCGGCAGTGGTGTTGCTGACGCCGCCCAGGCTGGACGCATAAACGTCTGCGAATTCCGAGCGTGATTTTTTAAAGCCCACGGTATTGGCGTTGGCAATATTATTGCCGGTCACCGCCAGGTTGTTGGATGCGGCGTTTAAGCCGCTTAATGCTGTTGTAAAAGCCATGATGCCTTCTCCTTCACAAGATTTGTTTGATTTGACTGAATTTTACGGTGCCGAGTCCGTCTAGGTTGACTTGTACGCTATTGCTGCCAGTGCTCATGTTGACGCTTTTCACCAGCGATTTTATATTGGTTGCCAATACGGTGTTGGCGCCGTCCAACCAGGCGGAAGCCTGAACTTTGTATACTCCAGGGTCGGCGAGGTGGCCTTGACTGTCCTTGCCGTCCCATTCGAATTTGGTGGTGCCCGACGACTGTGCGCCCAGATCGATTTCCCGAACAGTGGCGCCTGTTTTGGGGTTGATAATTTTGACGTCGACATTGGTGGAACTGCTCGGTAAGACGAAATCGCCGGAAACTGTGCCGCCGGCGCCTAGCAGTGCTTCCTTGCTTGGGGCGGACACGTAGCGACCCACCAAACTCGCGGCCTGCAAGGCTTGGTTGGAACTGATCGAATCGGCAAAATCCTTGAACGAAGCTTGCAGATCCTGAATGCCGGAAACGGTACTAAACTGGGCCATTTGGCCGAGAAATTCGCCGTTATCCATGGGTTTCATTGGATCCTGATGGGTCATTTGCGTGGTCAGCAGTTTCAGAAATTGATCTTGTCCCAGGGTTTGTTTTTGCACGCCTTTTGCTGTGCCGGAACCGGTAGTGGCTAGGCCGAGGTTGTTAAATGTATCGATTGCGCTGGTCATAAGTGCCTCACTGTCCCATTTTCAGGGTTTGCAGAATCAGGTTTTTAGCGGTGTTCAACACCTCTACATTGTTCTCGTAGGAGCGGGAAGCGGACATCATATTGGCCATTTCTTCCACGGTATTGACGTTGGATTTATAGATGTAGCCGGTGGCGTCCGCCAGCGGATGATTAGGGGCGTATTCCATCACCGGCGGTGCCTGGTTTTCGACGACGCCCAGTACGTTGACGCCGCTGGTGGTGCTGTTCTTGTCCATCGCGTTTTTTAGTTCGGCGGCAAACACGGGTTGGCGGGATTTGTAGACCTGGTCGATGCTGCTGCTGACGCTGCTGGCATTGGAAATATTGCTGGCCACCAGATTCAGTCTCAGGTTTTGCGCGTTCATGCCGCTGCCGGCGACATCGAAGATGCGAAATGAAGACATGGTTATTCTCCTTTAATGGCCGACATCAAGCCGGAAAACTTGTTGTTGATAAAGCGCAAGCTGGCTTCGTATTGCACGGCGTTTTCCGCGTATTTGGCTTGCTCGATATGCGACTCGACGGTATTGCCGTCCAGCGAGGCTTGTTGCGGATTGCGATAGAGCAGGTCGGCGCCGAGCACGTTGTTTTGGTTTTGCAGATGGCCTTGCTGGCTGCGTTTCAGTTCCGAGCCGTCCCCGGCCAGGGCTTGTTGAAACACCGATTTGAAGTCCAGATCGCGGGCTTTGTAATCGGGGGTGTCGGCGTTGGCCAGGTTTGAAGCCAGAATCTCGCTGCGCTTTTCGCGCAACGCTAGTGCTTGCGGATGTATGCCTAAGGCACTGTCGAAATTAATAGCCATAATTGCCACCTTTGGGTTTTTTAAACCTAAAAGCAGTTAATGTGCCATAAAATAAATATGCTTTTATTTCATTTGTATAGCAATTTGAATGGCTGGCGTGAGTGTCAAAAAACAGTGTTTCAGGCGTGGCGGCAAAATGCTGCCGCTTGCTTAAGTCGTCAATAAACTGGCGAGCGGCTTAACCGACTTTTTTGAAGTAGCTGGTTAAGCCGGAGCGAACCAATTCAAAGCTGTTTAAGCCCGTTGGCATCGCTTCGGTACTACTGAGGAACAGATAGCCGCCCGGTTCCAGACTGTCGGCCATGCGGGTGAGAATGTCGCGTTTGACTTGATCCGAGAAATAGATCAGTACGTTGCGACAGAAAATCAGGTCAAAACGGCCCAAGGCAGTGAACGATTTGAGCAGATTGAATTGTTGAAAACGCACGAGTTGGCTGACTTCCGGGCTAAGTAAGTAGCCGTCGTAATTTTTGTGGAAATACCGTGCTTTTGCCGCGCTATCCATGCCACGCGACAGCGCGGCTTCCGAATAAACCGCTCTCTTGGCTTCCTCAAGAATAGCTTCGGAGATGTCCGTGCCGATAATTTGCACGGAGCGGGATTTGGCAGAGGCCCTGATTGCTTCCAGGGCGCAGATGGCTATCGAGTAGGGTTCCTGGCCGGATGAGCAAGCGGCGGACCAAACTCTGACGTTGCCATTTTTGCGATTTAGCAAGCTGGGTAGGACCTGGTCTTTGAGTTCGACGAATTGCCGTTCGTCGCGAAACCAGAAGGTCTCGTTGGTGGTCATTGCGTCGATGACGGCGCTTTTGATTTTTTGCGCGGAAAATGACGCAGATTGCAGGCTGTTGACCAGTTCAGCAAAGCTTGCGAATTCAAATTTGCCCATCAAGGGCAATAACCTGCTTTTTACCAGGTATTGTTTGCTGTCACCCAACTCAATGCCGCAATTTTGGCTGAGGAACTGCTGTATAGATTGATACTCCGCGGCGGAAATGTCGATATTTTTACCCACCGGACTACCCGGTTCAGCCTGGTTCAACATGTCTGAATTTTGCGGGTGGACGGCGCCTTGAGTATCGGTCAGGAATGGGCTGCATGATAAAGTTTGAGCTGGTGCTGGATGGAATTCATCAACGAGTCGGGATCAAATTTGGCCAGAAATTCGTTGGCACCGACTTTTTGGACCATCGATGTGTTAAACACGCCGCTTAATGAAGTATGCAAAATCAAATAGATTTTTTTCATGTTGGGGTCGGCCTTGATTTTGGTGGCTAGGGTATAGCCGTCCATGCGCGGCATTTCCACATCGGAAATGATCATCGAGTATTTGTCCTGAATATCGATGCCGTCGGCCACCAGTGCATTTAAATGATCCCAGGCTTCTTGGCCGTCTTTTAGCAGTGTACATTCGATGCCAATTTGCTGGCAGACCCGCTTAACTTGGTTTCTGGCCACCGATGAATCGTCCACCACCAGTATGTGATCGTTTTTGCTGGTTACTTCCATGTCGATGATTTCTGCAGAAGCTTCTTCGCGGCCGCCGATGACTTCTTTCATGACTTTTTCGACGTCAATCACTTCTATCAGCTCACCGTCTATTTCAGTTACTGCGGTTAGGTAGCTTTCTTTACCGGTGCCGGTAGGTGGGGCTTTTACTTGTTCCCAGCCGATATTGATGATCCGGTCTACCGAACCGACCAGAAAGCCTTGAATGGAACGGTTGTATTCGGTCACGATGACGTAGCAGCCGGCGTCGCGCACCAAGGGTCTCATGCCGATAGCCATCGACAAATCGAGTACGGGAATGGTTTTGCCGCGCAGGTGAGCAACGCCGCAAATCACAGAATGTGAATTGGGAATTTGCGTTAAGGGTGGGCATTGAATCACTTCCTGAACTTTGAAAACATTAATCCCAAATCGTTGTTTACTAACAAGTTTAAACAACAAAAGTTCGAATCTGTTGTGCCCCGCCAGTTTGGTGCGCTGATCGACTCCGTCTAAGACTCCGGCCATAAAACCCCCTGAAATATACTGCTTGCAATTATAGACACTTTGCTTTTTTTTACTTTATAAAATTACTGGTATGTTTCGTGCTTTATCCTTGCAAAAGTCAAAAAAATGGCGACTGCAATGAAGAGCAAAAACTTGAGAGTGATTTGGCTGTTGGTCTGCGAAACAGCGTTAGCGGGGCCGATGCAATCGGTGCCGTTAATCCAGGATGCGGTTAACCAATACATCAGTAACAGCCTTGCTCCTGGCGGCAAGTACGAAATAGGCGGCGCGCAAATCGACCCGCGTTTGCAATTGCCGCAGTGCGAACAACTATTGCAAGTATTTACTCAATCCGGCGAGATAAAGCCGGGCAGGAATACGGTGGGAGTGCGTTGCCAGGGCGAAAGAGGTTGGACGATCTACAGCATGGTATCGGTAAGGTCGTTTAAAGAAGTATTGGTCCTGAATCGATCATTACAGCGCAGCGATGTGATTCGTGCCGAATATTTGACTGCGGAAACCCGCGATATTGGCTTGTTGCAACAGGGCTATCTGACCGAGCTGGATGACGTCGTCGATAAACAGGCGGTGCGCAATATTCCCGCCGGCAGCGTGTTAAGCAAACTGCACGTTACCGAGTTGACATTGGTGAAGCGCGGCGAGCGGGTAAATATTCAATCAGGCAAGGCCGGAGTGCTGATTAGCGCGGTTGGCACGGCGATGGCGGATGGAGCCAAAGGTCAGAAAATCAATGTAAAAAACCTGTCTTCGCAACGCGTAATCCAGGCTACCGTGGTCGATTCCGGTCAGGTATCGGTTTATTTTTGATAAAGCGTTAAAGGAATTTATGATGATGCCGCTAAATGCTACAGATAAAACTAATTTAGGAATTCCGTCATGGCTATCGACCCTATCACCAGCAAATCTGTTAGCACACCGCTACCGGCAAAATCAGCGGTTAAGGACTCGGCCGAATTTAAAGAGAAGCCCGTCAACGGCCCCTCCACGGACACAGTCAACATCACCGCGACCGCTCTGGACATTAAATCGGCAACCGCTTCAAGCGCTGCCGCCCCCGTGGTGAACGAAGACCGTGTGGCGGCCATAAAAGCCGCTGTGCAGGATGGCAGCTATCAAGTTAACGCCGAGCGCGTTGCCGAGAAAATGTTGCAATTTGAAGGTCAACTAACCAATAGCACATGACGTCATGATAGAGAAAACTTACCAAATCACCGAGAAACTATTAAATAACGGTTTAAAAGCAACGCAAAATTTGCTCGAGCTGCTAAACGCCGAAGCCGCAAGCCTGAAACAAAAAACCGATGCGGATGCGATTTCCGCACTGGCTACCCACAAAAAAGATCTGGTTGCCCAACTTGAGCAATTTACTAAGCAATTAGGGCAAGTGCTCGCCACCGAGCAATTGGTGGTGAGTAACGATGGCATCAAAGCCTATCTGGTCAAAGCCAAAGCCGCCGGTATCAATATTTCCGAGTCCTGGAACTATTGGAATCACATCGTTAGACTTTCCCAAACCTGTCGCACAATCAACGAACAAAACGGTGCCAGCATCGCGTTATTGAGTCGACATACGCAAAGATCGCTGCAAATCTTAAGAGGTAAGTCGCCGTTAGCCGCTACCTACGGGCCCGATGGCGTTACCCGCAACGAGCTGTTTTCGCATACATTAATTTCGGTGTAGACTGAACGACGAATAACCAGAAAGGTCGCTCTTATGCTGCGAAAACTCAAGCATTTATTTTCAAAACCGTTGCCGACGGAGCCCGCTCAAGATGACGATGACGAGCTATTAAGTTTTGAGAACCCCAACTTTATTACCGATCCCGACAAGATTGCCAAGTTACTGGGTGAAATTGAAAATAGTTCGCCGCTATGTACTGTTCAGGTGGAGGGGGAGGACTTTAGCTCCTCGATATTGGCAGTCAAACTGGATAAGAAAGTCATTATTCTCGACGAACTGATGCCCAAGCACGGTAACGATTTTTTGTTGCTTAGTCGCTCGTTGAAACTTTCTACCTTTCACAAAGGCATTCATTTATCGTTTAATCTGACTGGAATCGAAGTCGGTCATTCACGAGGAATCAACTACTATAAAGCGCCGTTGCCTGATCGCGTGTTTTATCCCCAGCGGCGGCGCACCCCGCGTCTGGAAATAAGCAGTATCGATATTCCGTTTTCCGGCGTTGTGCAGCGCACGGGTATTTCGGTCGGAGGTAGTCTGTTCGATTTATCCAGAGGCGGCGCAGGTATTACCGTTCCCGTCAACAGAGCGCGGGTTCAGCGCGGCGATATCGTCAAAAACTGTCAAATTACCTTTGAAGATTACGTAATGGATTTTGATCTGTCGGTGCGTTTTGTAAAGCCGGTGTCAGCGGCATCAGCCAAAGTGCAAATCGGCGGACTATTTGAAAACCTGTCTTCAAAAAGCCAATCCAAGCTGTCCTATTTCATCACTTCGCTTGAACGCGTAGAGATTAGAAAACAGAAAGCTTAGCCTTTTACCCTGTGATAAAATTGCAACCCAGGTCCCGGTAGCTCAGCAGGATAGAGCGGTCCCCTCCTAAGGGACAGGTCGGACGTTCGAATCGTCTCCGGGACGCCATAAAATCAAAGGGTTATGGATTTATGAGGTTGGTTTTTTTGCAAATGTCCCAATTTTGTCCCATCTAGGAATAAAAAGCCCAAATAAACGGCAATCAATGAGTCGGTGCTACCCGGCCTTTATGCATGCTCAGCGCTAACGGCTTAAAATGCTTCGTTGTATGCAAAGTCGCCAAGACCGCTTTTTCAATCTTCGCAAATCGCTCAATAAGTTACGTTATGTAAGTGTCACTTGGTTTTGCCGAACGTTATGGTTATATGCCATGATTAGCCTATTGCTAAATTCAGGCAAAGGGAATCGGGCTATGCAACGCAAACAAATTTTGACAGCTTTATCTTTTGCGGTTGGAGCTGGCTTTGGCTCAGCATCCGAGGCTGCGCTTTATGATCGAGGGAATGGCTTGGTTTACGACGATGTGCTTAACGTTACTTGGGCTCAAGACGGCAATTTATTTAAAACGCTGGCAAAAAATACTCCAAATTTAGTCAACAACATTATCGCTAATGCTGGGGGGTTGCCAGACAGTGCTGATGGTTTACATCAATCCCTTACATCAAGAGACTTCAATGCCTATTCAGGCTACATGAGTTGGCTGGGAGCTAAAGTCTGGACTGATAATTTGATTTATGGCGGCTATGATGATTGGCGGCTACCTAAATTCACGGGCGATACAACATGTGCGGGATATAATTGCAAGGATAGCGAACTAAGTTATATGTTTTACATAAACTTGGGAGTTAGAGCTGGACAATCTGTCTTATCTGGTTCGAACGCTGAGAATTTAGCTTTATTCACAAACCTTCAAAATTACTACTGGACAGGGGTTGAGTTTTCCCTTGGACCAGGAAACGTATGGACATTTCAATATGGCGGTTACCAGCAACCATTCGGTTCAGGGCTAGGCTACGGTTTGTATGCTTGGGCTATACGTGACGGCGACGTTGCCACTGTGCCTGCCCCCACCACATCCTGGTTATTTATTTCTGGGTTTATCGGCGTCTTTGGATTTGCTAAGCGTGCTCGGCAAAAATCTTGACAAGCAATTCAAGCTGCCCAACTTTTGCATCTATAGCTGCAAACCCGCCAATTAAGTGCTTCATGTCGATAACGCGGATAGCCGCGAGATTGCCTAGACCACTTTTATTTAAGCTATTCCTAGCTACCGCTCACGACGCTCTGCTTTTGATAATCTGTGATATGTCTAAATAGCAACTAAGCTACTCTATAGCTCTGTTACATTTTTTCGGTCTGAGTCAATTTATCAGCCAGTTACTCAGCGCTCATGCTCCAAAACTAACCGGAAGCTTTTTATGGATAGAATGAAGCTAAAATACTTCATAACGATTGCGCTTTTGTTGTTCACTCAAAACTCCTACTCTCGGTCTTTGGTTGCCAACAAGTGGAACTGCATGAAGATTACCGACGTGTCAAACGAGTATTTATCCGCTGTTTCCAAGAAATTACAGGAAAGTAAACGAGATATATTGTTGACGCCGGTTGAAAATTGACCAAGTAAACCGGTAAATTCCGGCTGAAGATTGACCAGGGTTATTAACCTGTCCTGTCCAGAAATTAGACAGGAACCTAAAGGGTGATAACCATGATCCTATACGCCAAAATCCGGCGGATGTATTTCCGCGATAAGTTGTCCATTAATGAGATTGCCAGACGCACCAGTCTGTCTCGCAATACCGTCAAAAAATGGCTGAGAATGCCTAATGGCAGCGAACCTGCTTATCAACGTCGCTCGGTACCCACCAAGCTGACGCCTTACGAAGAGCAGCTCAAGCAAGCCCTGATAGCCGATAGCTATCGTCCCAAGCGCGACAGACGTACCGCATTGAGGTTGTTGGAAGAGTTGCGGAAAGCCGGCTATGACGGTGGCTATACGCAGTTGACCGATTACATTCGGGCGTGGCGCAAGGCCGGTACCAGCGACGCCGGCAAACACGCGTTCGTGCCGTTGAAATTCCGTTGGGGTGAGGCCTTTCAATTCGATTGGAGTGAAGAGTCCTTGGTGGTCGGCGGTATTTACCGGCGCTTACAAGTCGCTCATACCAAACTCTGCGCCAGTCGGGCTTTTTTGCTGGTGGCCTATCCCAGCCAAAGCCACGAAATGCTGTTCGATGCCCATAGCCGTGCCTTTCGGGTACTGGGTGGCGTACCGTTGCGCGGCATCTACGACAACATGAAAACGGCGGTCGATAAAGTGCAGAGCGGCAAGGAGCGCATTGTCAACGCGCGCTTTGCGGCGCTGACGGCTTATTACCTGTTTGATCCGGACTTTTGCAATGTGGCGTCCGGCTGGGAGAAAGGTATCGTCGAGAAAAATGTGCAGGATAGTCGGCGCCGTATCTGGCAGGATGCAGGGCAACAATGCTTTGGTAGCTTTGCAGAGTTGAACGTGTGGTTGGAAAGTCGCTGCCGGGCATTATGGGCTGAAATTCCTTGCCCGGATGCCAGCGGCATGACCGTGCAAGAGGCCGTGGAGATCGAGCAACCCCATCTGATGCCAATGCCCGGAATGTTTGACGGCTACATCGAGGTGGTGGCTCGCGTATCCAGCACTTGCCTGGTGACCGTGAAGCGCAATCGTTATTCGGTACTGTGTCGCTGGGCCAACCGTCGAGTCAGTGTCAGGCTGTATCCGGAAAGGCTCGATCTGTACGCCGACGATGCCCTGATTGCCAGTCATGCACGGTTGTTCGACCGCGACCAGGTCAGCTATGACTGGCAACACTATATCCCGTTGCTGGAGCGCAAGCCGGGCGCGTTACGCAACGGTGCGCCGTTTGCCGAGATGCCGTCGCCATTGTTGTCTTTGCAGCGTGCATTGCGTAAGCGCCCCGGCGGCGACCGGGTGATGGCCGAGGTGTTGGCGTGCGTACCGGTTCACGGCCTGGACGTTGTCATCGCCGCTGTCAATCGATGCCTGGAATCGGGGCATACCAGCGTTGAACAGGTACGCCATCTGTTAACTCGCCTGCCAGAAAATCATGAGCCAGAGCCAGCCACCATCACCACACCGGATGCCTTAAAGCTAAACGAGGTCCCTATTGCCGATACCGGGCGTTATGATTTGTTGAGCGAAAACCTCAGCCCCATCCGTTTAGCTGAGGAGAGCGGAGATGCTTGATATTGAAGCCGAATTGAAATCGCTCAAACTCTATGGCATGGCCGCAGGCTATGCTGAGGTCGCCAGTCAAGCCGGCACTAGCCTGCACACGTCGGAATGGCTGCTTAGGCACTTGTTACAAGCCGAGACAGAGGATCGGCATATCCGCTCCATTCGTTATCAGCTACAAACCGCGCGATTCCCCATGCATCGTGATTTAGCGGGCTTTGACTTTGAATCCGCCAACGTTGACCGCTCGCTGATCGATCAACTTGCCAGAACTCAATTCACCGATGCTGCCCATAACGTGGTTTTGGTTGGCGGTACTGGCACAGGTAAAACACATCTGGCTACAGCTCTCGGTGTCAAAGCCATTACCGATCACGGCAAGCGAGTACGATTTTACTCGACGATTGATTTGGTCACCCAGCTTGAACGAGAAAAAGCGACCGGCAATCAGGGCAAGTTGGCGTACAGACTGATGCAAGTGGACTTGGTCATTCTGGATGAACTGGGCTATCTACCGTTCTCTCAGGTCGGCGGCGCGTTGTTGTTTCACCTGCTGTCGAAACTGTACGAGCGCACCAGTGTGGTGATTACCACCAATCTAACCTTTGCCGAATGGTCCAGCGTGTTCGGCGATGCCAAGATGACCACGGCGTTGCTGGATAGGTTGACTCACCATTGTCATATCATCGAAACCGGCAATGAGTCCTACCGCTTTCGGCACAGCACCGAGCAAGCCAAGGTAAGAATACAGGCCCGGGAGCAAGCTAAGCGAGGCGGTAGTAAAAATCCATCGAATGAGGAAATGTCAGAGGAGAATAACGTCTAAATAATCCATGGAAGCGGATAATGAAACTTCCTTCCCATTATCCGTTTCCGTTACACTTATCCACGGCCGGCCATTCAAAAAACCGGCTCCATCCCCTAGTCAAATTTCAACCGGTACGGGTGATCAAATTTCTCCCGGCGCCAACAGACAAGGCTTTGCCACTGGCGCGCGGGTTGTCGGCGGGCTGGATGCGCTCTTGCAGAAAGGTAACGATGCACTTTTGTACAGGCTTATCCAGTTTCGATAAGTCCCGCTTGACGTCATCCGATAACTTAATTGTCCAGGTCAAAGACTTTCACCACGTCATCAAGGCTATGGGTAACCTTGCCGCTGTCTAGGTAGCGCTGATAGGCCGCTTCGGCGCGTTTGGTGTCTTGGCTATCTTCCAGGTAGTCGAGTTCTAAAGTCATCATGGCGGGTTCTCGAGCGACTAAATCAGGTGGGCGATTTTTAGCAATACGCCAATAATCAAACTGGTTTGTAGAAACCCAGCGCCGATAATCCAGCGTGTTAAATCCGCCTTGGTTTCCGCTATTTGTCTGCCAGTTTCGGCAATTTGCCGTCCTGTTTCAGCCCTGAGCATTTCAATATCATGGCGCAACGCGGTTTCAATCTCTTTCAAGTCGCGCTTGGTGGCTACGTCGTCTAAATGGTAATCATGCCGCGCCTGTTCAAGGGTGCTGTCGGTGGCGCTGCGCTGTAGCTCGGTTAATACTTGCGCTTGGTCGTCACTAAAGCCCGCCGCTTTTAGACGGTTGGCAAATTGCAGGGTGTCAAATGGGATGGCGTTCATGGTTGTTCCTGTGGGCTAAGGGTTAGCGCCGAATATCCGGCTGTTCATGCGTTCGACTACGCCGGCAATATGGCCGTCTGACAAGTGCGCGTAACGTTTCACCATGTCCAGGGTGCGGTGACCGAGTACGGCGGCAATATCGACCATCGAAGCGCCGCCCATTGCTAAATAAGATGCTGTGCAATGTCTAAGGTCGTGCCAGCGAAAATTATTAACCTCGGCGCATTGTAAGGCATTCAACCATGCCTTTTTTAGCTCGATGGGCTTATGTGGGTGAGTGGGAGAGGGAAAGACTAAAGCCGTGTCTAATCGTCTAACCTTGCTCAGTTTTTGCAGTTCGGCCAAAGCTTGATTGGCTAACGGTACGCGCCGCCTGTCGCCGTTCTTGGTTGCTTGCAGAATGATGCAGGACTCGGACAGATTGACCACGCCCCACGCGGTTTCAGTCGGCGGGCTTTCCGGTTCCCGCCAATACAGGTTCATGGTTTCCGATTGCCGCATGCCTGTAGAGATAGCCAACACAAAGGCGGGGTAAAGCAATTCGTTTGGCGACTCCTTGCATGCCGCCGTTAGTCTGGATAATTCGCCGTCATCCAAAAACCGAACGATACCGCGCGGCAACTCTGGCATTTCAATGATGCCATCCTTGAGCGGGTTTTTCTCAATCCAGCGCCATTCTAAATGGCATATTTTCAAAACGTGACCGATTGCGACAAAGTGGCGCTTGACGGTTGCAGCGGCAAGCGGTCTGCCTTTATTGCCGCCGTGGTTTATCAGTTTGTCCCGGCATGTCACAAAATCCGTGATGCTCAAATCGGAAAGGCGAAGGTAGCCTATTTCAGATTTCCACCATTCGAGAATCGGGCCCCGTATGCGTAGCTCGTTAGGTTTGAATTTGTTGGGGGCTACGTCGGTTGCATACCGGTCTAGCATCTTTGCGACCGTGTGTTTTTTTGCTTCCGATGTATTGAAGTGGCGACCATTCCGCATATCGGACTCTTTGTCTTGAATCCACTTTTTAGCGTCAGTCAGGCGCTTAAATGTCTGCGATACGGGTTTAAAGCCCTTCAGCCTGATTTCAGCCGTATAGTTTGGCTTGCCGTCTTTACCTAAGCGTTCTTTGATTCGTGCCATGCTGCCGCCTATGGGACAGCAATCGGCCATTTGATATGATGTGCCTAGCCATTGCTTAACCCTGCTCGTTAAGTGAATCGGTTAGGGCTTGTCGGTGCTGGTAACACCTTCAGGCCCGCGTTGTTTCTAGGCTTAGATTATATACCTTCGTCCCAAATTTGTCCCAATTCATCAAAATAACAGGCAAAAAATCACAACTAACAGCAAGCCTCAATTGTGCCTAAGTTATTGATTAAATGATTTTCTATTGTTGCGGTGTTTTGTGGTTTTTGGAATATAGCGCACTCCTAAGGGACAGGTCGGACGTTCGAATCGTCTCCGGGACGCCATAACAGCCATTACGAACTGCTTATTTGGCTGACCAAAACCCTCGCAATCGTTGCATTAAATGCCGGTTTAAAGTCCGGATATGAGGCATAGTTTTTTGCAAATCCAAATCCCATCTGAGCTCGACGCTGATGGCGCTCTGAAACAGTTTTCCCGGGCGGGCTTACTTGTTATCTTCATCATAAGTCTTAGAGCCGGTGTGATCCATGTCCCGTTGGCATGTTGATAAACTTCAACTGTTGGTGGGCTGCCCAGCCCAGCCAGCAAATTATCGTTCGTTAAAGGCTTTGATAATTTCATTCTGCGGATTTTTGCTGCTGCCGCCCGTGCGCGCCGCGCAGATTGGGGTTTTGTAGGTCCAATTCGCTGCCGCTACCTGTGAATGTATGTGCGAACCTTGTATAAACAAGGTGATGTATTTTTGGAATATTTCTTACCCACGAGCCCTGGTCTCCGCAAACCGAGCCGGCGTCTGCTGCGTTGAGTTTGTGTTAATCAATGGTATATGAATTTAATGTCGGGAAGGCTTTAATCTAAACTTAATCTTTTGTTAATAAAGGATTAAGTTGCCGGCTGTAGAATCTCCGCATATCCAATTTCCTATTGCAGTTTTTAGTCTTGAACAACCGATTTGTCCGACAGATGCACGACTCTTCATAGATTTTAAGGGCCATTTCTGTCTTAGCAATGGATTGTGGCGCATTACGTTGCGCGGTAGAGTCAGGAACGAGTTGTGGTGGGTAGCGGGGCCCCCATCAAGTGGTTTATGACGTTAAATATGGGTAAGTCTCTGGAGAAAGCCGGAGGGCCTATGTGCCCTGCGTAGCCAGGTTATTCAAGTAGTTGCCATGGCTTTGTAAAAAGCTTCGTTTCAGTAAAGTCGTTTGAATATATCAATTCATCTATTGAACTTGATCTCTGTTTCAGGGATTAACCATTTTGAGTATTGCCTTGCGATCAACGAATGTTCGGCAATAGCTGCTTACGAGAGTTAAAGACTCTTTGTAGGCAGACAGAACTCTGCTAAAGCTGATGTTGTTATGCGATATCGGCTTCGGAGTATAAGGTGGCTAAAGGATAGCCGTTTGTTAACGTAAGTGAAAATGGGGAACAATCCATGAAAATGCTTTTATCTTTAAAACTTTGGCTTGCTGTTTGCCTGTTTGCAGTTTCGACTGCAAGCTCAGCAGGTATCATTTGGGAAGCTACTGACGGCGATAGTAATTTTATCTCCTTCGGTTCCAGTTCATTCCCATTTACTTCAAGTGACACCTTCGGTATCTTCGCTGCTACCGCTGATCTGGCTGCTGATGCTCCTGTGTACACTTTTAATGGTGTAGGCAGCTTTGCTTCTGCTAGCCCTTTTAAATTGGGCCTGTTGACAGCAAGCGGCTGGGTTAGCGAAGCCGGTAATTACGAGCTGAGCGCTTCTAATACGTTCTTGTTGACCTTTGTAAAACCCGGTGTGATCACCAACAACTTAAGCTTTCTGTTTGGATTTGATCTGAAAGCAGCTGCTAATCAAAACCCTGTCACTAGCGTGCCTCTCCCTGCTTCTGTATGGTTTATGACAAGTGCATTGATGGGCTTTCTGTATATAGGTCGTCGTAAACAGGTCGTTTAATCCCAAGCTATCAGTGGGCTTTTAGGCCGGTTGGAGTCTAGTACTCCACCCGGTTTTTTTATGCCTATTGAATATTCCAGGCTGGTCTGTTCAGAAGTGCTTAAACAAAGCTGTGAGCGAATCCGGCAATACATCCCACTATAGGAAAGTCGTTTTGGCGGACTTCCAAAAATACCTATTCCTCGTTCTCGCAAAAATCGGGAACGCAGTGAAATCAGCACGCATGTGTTCGAGACACGGATTTTTGTAGTATTTATCTTGCTGCGGCAGGCCATAATAGGCAGTGTGCACATTCTCCAGGGTAAAATCTATGGCAAAAATACTAGTGATCGGTTGTGGTGATATTGGCTATCCGGTGGCCTTGCGTTTGCATCAGCAGGGACATCAGGTAACCGGGCTGAAGCGCAGCGCCCCAACTATCCCAACGCCGTTTCCTATCTTTATTGCCGATATAAGATCGGCCTCGTCATTGGCTTCCTTGCCGAACAATTTTGATGCGGTGATATTTATAGTGGCTCCCGGTAGCCGACTGGCCGAAGAGTATCAGGCTCTGTACGATCTCGGTCTGAGCAATTTGTTGGTGCATTTTACGGCAGCTGAAAGATCACCCAGTTGGTTGATGGTATCTTCAACCAGTGTATACGAGCAGAATCGCGGTGAATGGGTCGATGAAACCAGTGTGGCTGAGCCAGTTGGCGCCACTAGCCGGTGGCTGGCTGCGGCGGAGAAACGGTTGTGGGCTGCGAGTGATCGCAGTTGCGTCGTGCGTTTTTCCGGAATTTACGGGCCGGGTCGTGATTGGTTGATACGCCGAGCTGAGCGGGGGGAGAGCGTCCAGCAACAACCGCCCAGTTATACCAACCGCATTCACGCCGAGGATTGCGTGGCGGTTTTGCTATTTTTACTGGAAAAACAACTCGCCGGTTTAGCCTTAGAGCCTTGTTATCTGGCGACCGACGACGAGCCGGCTCCGCTTTGGGATGTGATGAGTTGGTTGGCCGAACAATTTGCTTGTCCTCAGCCTTCACCGTTGTCAGTAGCTCTGGATGCCCCGCAAAACAAACGCTGCCGCAACACTAGGCTCAAGGCCTTGGGTTACCGCTTTTTGTACCCTAGCTATCGGGACGGTTATGCAACCGTGCGACCCTTGCCGGGCGCGGATGGGTGAACTCAATACCTTTAAGCCCCTTCATGTTATTCAAGCACAAGCAAGGTTATAAGTGTTGTGTTTGCCGCCTATTCGCCACGCCACGTTTTGTCGCAATCAATGTTGTGGCTTGTTGTAAGAACGCTGGCGGACTTTTTTCGCCGCTCCTTTGATAGTCCTCGTCTAATGTAGCCATAGCTTCGGCGGGCGGTACAAGCAGTGTGTCGGTCATGACCGAATAGGTTAATTCGAATAAGCGCTTCAAAGCAATTTGCCAGGTGCTGTCTGTTAAGGCGTATAGCGCATCGCTAAATTGTAAAAATCGGGTAAACGGTTGTTCGGCGACAATGAGCGGCAAGGTCGCGGTAAACCGGCCGGAGTTGCCGATCAAATCCCAAAAGCGAGCGAATCGTGTAACACGTTGCAATTCGGTAAAGCCTATATCTCGGGTGCTGAGAATGGCATAGGGCGGCTGTGGGTCATAACGTAGCTGGTAGTCGTCAGTGTGTCGATTGATTGGGGCACCGCGCAGGCGTTTTAAAATCCCGACCTGAATTTCTTGGGGATGCAGCGCAAACAATTTATCAAAACTGGCGCCGAAGCCGGCCAGGGTGTCGCCAGGCAGGCCGGCAATTAGATCGGCATGAATATGGGCGTTGGAATGGTGCCGGAGCCAGCGTAAATTGGTTTCGGTCTTTTGGTTATCCTGTTTGCGGCTGATCAACTGTTGAATGGCAGGATCGAAGGTTTGTACGCCCACTTCAAATTGCAGTACACCGGGCGGGAATTGGCTGATGGCCTGCTGCAGACGCGCAGGCAAATTGTCCGGAATCACTTCGAAGTGCAAATATAAATCTTCGTTCAAGTGTGCCAAAAAAAATTCGAGAATAGCGACGCTGCTGTTTACTTTTAGATTAAACGTGCGGTCTATGAATTTAAAATGTCGTGCGCCGCGCTGATACAGAATCTCCATCTCGCGCAAAAAGCCGTTTAAATTAAACGGTTTGGCAGTAATATCCAGGGATGACAGGCAAAATTCGCATTTGAATGGACAGCCTCGCGAGGCTTCCACGTAGATAATTCTTTGACGAATGTCGGTGTCGGAATAGTGTGGATATGGCGATGCCAAGTTGTCCAATGCGGTCATTTCGCCGGCTATGATTTTTTCTGTTGGTTTGAGCCCTGACAACAACTGCCGGCATAATTTCGGAAAACTTATTTCGCCGTTGCCGGTGACGATATAGTCCGCCAATTCGGCAACGTTCGGTAAATCCGGCGGATGACTGACTTCCGGTCCGCCAAGCACGATGATAATGTCCGGTGCGACTTGTTTCAGGATGGCTACCACTGCGCTGATTTCCGCCACATTCCAGATATAAACGCCAAGGCCGATGATCCGCGCTTGTTGTTGCAGTAGTTTTTCGACAATTTCGATCGGACGCTGCTGGATGCCGAATTCTAATAAAGCCGTGTCGGTTTGTAACGTGCCCATGTTGGCGTAGAGATAGCGTAAGCCAAAAGCAGTGTGAATATATCGGGCGTTGAGAGTGGTGATAACTATGCTGGGCATATCTGATGAGGCGGATTGCGTCTTGATTGGTTTAATGCGCCAGCATAGCACCAATTTTGGTGTCGGAAACAGCTCTAGGCAGGTTGGTAAGTGCAGGTTACGCGATACTGCAAACTATTTATAAAAAAGTGGCTTTGCGGTGAAAATGCTGGGCCGTATCAGCTTGGCTCGGTGAATTATGTTGCCGATTTCTGATTAGGCCAGTGCTAAGTGGGGGATAAAACGCTTGTGCTAATCGGCCTATGAATTAACTGAACGGCGACCGATTTTTCCAAAAAGCGGGAGCTAATAATTCAGAAAATCGGCTGCAATCGATGCTTATTTAAGTTCGTCAAGTAAAGCCTGTGCAGCTTGCTGTTGTTGTTTTGAGCCTTTGGACAATACATCTTCGGCTATCAATTTTGCAGCCTCGGTATCGCCCATGTCGATATAAGCTTTCGCCAAATCGATTTTGGTTTCGAATTCGTCCATATCGGTCAAATCAGAAACTCCCAACTCAAACTCGTTGTTGTCAGTGGTACTGATTATTGGCGTGTCGAAGTCGAAGTTAAAATCAAACTCGCCGCCTGATTGCGCTGGTGTTTCCAAAGCTTTGTCGGAGGATTGCGCTGGTTTAGGCGTGATATTGTCAAAATCGGAAAAATCGAATGTTTCCAGTTTCAACTGCGACTCTAAATTCAGCTCCGGTTCGATGCTTAGACTATCGTCAGCTTGTGCTTTGGAGGTGATGCTGTCGAAGTCGAAATCGAAACTGTCTGCGTCCGCTAACGCTTCTTTGCTGGTATCAGCCAGGTCTGAAGTGGTCTTTTTTATGTCATCGAAATCGCTAAAGTCGAATGACTCTAAATCGGTTGGTATCTCGGACTTTGCTGCATCCGTGTTGGCTTTATCGGCTGTCGCTGCGGAGTCGGCATTGTCAATGTCGAAGTTAAAATCGAAACTCTCCAAAGCGTCCAGAGCATTAGGAGATTCCTCGGTGCTGTCAGCCGGTCCGGAGGCAGTATCTGCACCTGTTCCTGCAAAATTGGCGAAATCCAGAGATTCCAGTTCCAAGGCAGCTGAATCCGCTTCAACTTTTTCCGAGTCAGTATCTAACGCAAAGTCGAAGTCGAACGATTCTATGTCGTCGTTGCTGGAAACTGCGATACTTTCAGTGGTTTCGGTAGTATCCGCAGCAGATTTGGAAGCAGATGGCTGATCGAAATCGATACTTTCGATATTTACATCGGCTTGTTTGCTTTGGTCCGACGATTTGGCGCTACCGCCGAAACTTCCCAAATCAAAATCCAGTCCGTTATCCTCCAGCGCTAAATCCTTATCGATATCCAGATCCGACAAGTCGTCGTCGAGCATCGCAAAGCTTTTATCTAAATCGATAATTTCCGTATCGGCCGCCGTGGAGGCCGCCACGCCAACGCTAGTATCGCTTTTGCTGGCAGGGGCGGTGGTAGCGGCAAAACTGCCGCCAAACAAGGCTAAATCAGGGACAATTTCTTTAGCCATGTCCGTGACTTTTTTCCAGAATGGCTTATCGGCCTGTTTGCCGGCATCGGCTAGTTCTTGTGCATAGCTGGCAAAACTGTCTTTGTTTTCACTGGCGTAATAGATTTCCAGTAATTTCAGTTTGCATTCGTCGCGGTTAGGTTGTTCGCTTATCGCATGACGAATCAGTTCCTCAGCTTGTTGGTATCGGCCATATGCCAAGTAAACGTCAGCTTCCGAGATCGGATCAACTTCATTTTGATCGGTGTCGAAGGCATCGAAATCGCTAGGGGTAAAGTCGCTGATAAACGAGCTTTCGCCTACAGTGCCGACGTCGTATTCGTCGGTACTGCTGATGTCCATAATCGGTACGGAAAGGCTACTTTCCGAATCGGGCAGGCGAATTTGGCTGGCCGAGGCGAACATGCTTTCGGTGTTGGTGCGCTCGTCGATTTTACGTTTGCGCCAGAGTAACCAGCCCAGTAAGCCAAAAATGCCAGTGCCTAAGGTGCCGGCAACCCAGTAATAAGCGTCCGAGCCAAATAAGCCTTCGTCTTCCGCAACAACCGGTGGAGGTGGCGGTGGGGTAACCTTAGGCGCGGGTGGAACAATAGGCTTGGGCGTCGGTGGTGCCACCACTGCAGGTTCGGAAACCGGTGGTTGCGGCGTGGGCGCTACGGCCGGCGTTGGAGGCTCGGGGCTGACGACGGGCGGCTGAGGAGTTGGTTGCGCAGGCTGCGGGCTAGGCTCGGCCTGTGCTGGTTTGTTATTTTGTAAAGTGGCCAGTTGCTGATCTTTTAAGGCCAGCAATTGCTGCATCATCCCCAGTTGTTGTTCCAGTTTTTCGATGCGAGCTTGTAGCTCCAAATCCTTCCCATCGCTGGCTTGATCAGTAGTGCTATTTAAAGCTGGGTTAGCTGCGGCAGCCGCGGCTTGTTCGGTTTTTGTCGAACCGGTTCCGGCGGCCTTGGCTTCGGTGGGTGCTACCAATTCAAGCGCTTTCTTGGTCGTTTCGGCTTGAGCGGTTTCCGGCTTGACCTGTTTACTGGTGGCTTTTCGCTCATTTTGCGCTTGTCTTTGCGCCGGATTCATAATCGCATCCGGCTCAGGAATTTTTAACGTGGCGCCTTCTTTCAAGGAATTGATATTGCCGTTGTTAAATGCGTCCGGATTGGCTCTGTATAAAGCGGTCAGCATTTTTTGGGTAGGAATGTTTTTTTCCTGACCCACTTGGGTTGCGATACTCCACAAGGTGTCCGATTTTTGGATTGGGCCGAATTCGCCGCTGGTGGGCGTTTGTGGGGTAATGTCGTCGGTAGGGGCTGCACGTACCGCTCTTTTTGGTGCGGTTCGAGGTTTCCTTACCGGGCGCTCTAATGGCTCAATGGGTTCGGCGCTGTAACCGCTAGTTTCCGCGACAGGCATTACCGGCTGGTTATAAGCCGTCGGCGGGTCGATAAGCAATGTGAACTCGCGCATCATGCTGCCTTGCGGCCACGTCACTTCCAGCAGGAAGTCCAGAAACGGCTCTGTCAAGGCTTCCCGAGAGGAGACTTTGACGATGATGGAACCGTTTGCTTGGACTACCGGTTCTAGCTTGATTTTGGATAGGAAATAATTCCACACCACGCCGGCTTGGTCGAATTTTTCCGGTGGGGCCAATTTCACTGTGACATCGGCCGGGTTTTCCCCCGGTGCGACGCTCAGTCTGATTTCGGCATTGAGTTTTTGGTTAAGGGCAGAATGTAATTCAATTTCGCCGATACCTAAGGGTTGGGCACTGACTGGTGCCAGTAAAGATACAACCGCTAAGGCTTTAGTTAAATTGCTCACATTGCTTTCCTTCACTTGTAATACCTCGGTACTTACTGACCCACTATAAAACACAGAGCTAAGCGTAGACTAGATATAGCTTTTTACCAGCACTTCGGCTATTTGCACACTGTTAAGCGCAGCACCTTTTCTGACGTTATCGCTAACGACCCACAGATCGATACCGGTCGGATGCGAAATGTCCTCGCGAATTCTGCCGACAAACACGTCGTCATTACCAGACGATTCAGTAACTGCGGTTGGATAGCCGCCGTTCTCGCGCTCGTCCAACAAAGTGACGCCGGGGGCTGCGGCCAATAGTTCGCGAACCTGCTCTGCGGAGATTTTCTGTTTAGTTTCGATATGCACGGCTTCCGAGTGCCCGAAAAACACCGGTACTCGAACTGCGGTCGGATTAACTTGGATATCGGCATCGCCCAGGATTTTTCGAGTTTCCCAGACCATTTTCATTTCTTCCTTGGTGTAGCCGTTGTCCATAAACACGTCGATTTGCGGCAACACATTGAAAGCAATCTGCTTGGGATACACGCTAGGTGTCACCGGTTTGGCGTTCAGCAGGTTGGCGGTTTGCGTCGCCAGTTCCTCGATTGCTTCCTTACCGGTGCCGGAAACGGCTTGATAGGTGGCAACATTGATGCGGCTGATACCGACGGCATCGTAGATTGGTTTCAAGGCCACCAACATTTGGATAGTCGAGCAATTCGGGTTGGCAATAATGCCGCGATTTTTGTAGTCGGCGACTCTTTCCGGATTAACTTCGGGCACTACCAATGGAATGTCGTCGTCGTAGCGAAATTGCGAGGTGTTATCGATGACCACGCAGCCAGCGGCGGCAGCTTTGGGTGCATACTCGGCGGAAACGGACGCGCCGGGCGAAAACAGGCCAATCTGCACTTTAGAAAAATCGAACGTCGCCAAATCTTCAACGACCAACGAACCATCTTTAAATGGGATGCGTTTGCCAGCCGAGCGCTCGCTAGCCAAGGCATAGACTTTGCCAACCGGAAAATTACGTTCTTCCAGGATGGCAATCATGGTTTCGCCGACCGCACCCGTGGCGCCGACGACTGCTACATCATAAGTTTTAGACATATTAATTATCCTTTTAAGGCGTTGAGTACGGCATCGCCCATGCCGGAAGTGCTGACCTTGATCATGCCTTCCGAGTAAATGTCCGCGGTTCTGACTTTACTGTCCAGTGCGGTATTCACCGCGCGTTCTATACGTTCGGCGGCTTCCGGCTGATTAAATGTATAACGCAGCATCATCGCCACCGACAGAATGGTTGCCAATGGATTGGCGATACCCTGGCCGGCAATGTCCGGTGCCGAACCGTGAATCGGTTCATACATGCCCTTGGCATTAGCATCCAATGAAGCCGACGGCAACATGCCGATAGAGCCGGTCAGCATCGCCGCGATGTCGGACAGAATGTCGCCGAACATATTGCTGGTAACGATCACATCGAATTGCTTCGGTGCCCGCACCAATTGCATCGCCGCGTTGTCGACATACATATGACTCAGTTGCACGTCGGGGTATTCTTTGCTCACTTCGGTCATCACGCTACGCCACAATTCGGTCACTTCCAGCACATTGGCTTTATCTACCGAGCACAATTTTTTGTGGCGTTTTTGCGCAATTTTGAACGCGGAATGCGCGATGCGGCGGATTTCCGATTCGCTGTAAATCTTGGTATTGATGCCCACTTTCTCGCCGTTTTCAGCGACATGCACGCCGCGCGGCTGGCCGAAATAAATGCCCCCGGTCAATTCGCGGACGATCATCAGGTCCAGACCCGAGACCACTTCCGGTTTCAAGGTCGAAGCGTCAACCAATTGCGGATACAAAATCGCCGGACGTAGATTGGAAAATAGATTTAGCTCGGAGCGAATACCCAATAAGCCGCGCTCCGGACGTATCGCATGCGCTAGCGGTTCCCATTTAGGTCCGCCAACCGCACCTAGTAAAACAGCGTCGGCGTTTTTGCAGAGATTCAGCGTGGTTTGCGGCAGCGGCGTACCGAAAGCGTCGTAAGCGGCGCCGCCAATCAAAGCGTTTTCGAATACCAAACCCAAGTTCATGTCGGTATTCAGAAAACTCAATACTTTGATCGCTTCGGCGACAATTTCCGGTCCGATGCCGTCGCCGGCCAGAACTGCAATTTTTTTGGGCATTTTTTTACCTTTCAATGGAGCTTACGCGTCTTTGAACAACCACGGGGCGCGTTTGGCGCGCTCAGCTTCATAGCTTTTAATTTTGTCGGCGTGTTGTAACGACAGCGCAATATCGTCCAGACCATTCAGCAGGCGGAAGCGGCGGTTTTCATCGACGGTAAACCCAATGTTCTGACCGCTGGGCGTGGTGATGTTTTGCGCTTGCAAATCGATGGTCAGCTGGTAACCGTCTACGACTTCCTGGAATAACTGGTCGACCGTTTCAGCTGGCAACACGATGGGCAAAATGCCATTCTTGAAGCAGTTGTTAAAGAATATGTCAGCAAAACTCGGGGCGATAATCGCCCGGAAACCGAAGTCTTCCAGTGCCCAAGGCGCATGTTCGCGCGAGGAGCCACAGCCAAAGTTTTCGCGGGTCAGGAGGATTTGCGCGCCTTGATATTGTGCCTGATTGAGGACGAAGTCTTTGTTTAAGGGCCGGTTGGTGCAATCCATTTCCGGTTCGCCTCTATCCAGATAACGCCATTCGTCGAATAAAAAAGGACCGAAGCCAGCGCGGCGGATCGATTTCAAAAATTGTTTGGGGATGATCGCATCGGTATCGATATTCGCTCTGTCCAAGGGCGCAACCAAAGCGGTCAAGGTAGTAAAAGCTTTCATGCGACTTCCTCCGCAATGTTGACAAAATGACCCGCAATCGCCGCCGCCGCGGCCATGGCCGGGCTGACCAAGTGGGTACGGCCGCCGTAGCCTTGCCGGCCTTCAAAGTTACGATTCGAAGTCGACGCGCAATGCTCGCCGGCTTCCAGGCGGTCGGCGTTCATCGCCAGGCACATCGAGCAACCAGGATCGCGCCATTCGAAATCGGCGGCGGTGAAGATTTTGTCCAGTCCTTCAGCTTCGGCTTGTTGCTTGATCAAGCCTGAGCCAGGCACAATTAGTACCTGTTTCACGGAAGCCGCTTTTTTCCGGCCTTTGATGACTGCCGCAGCGGCACGCAAGTCTTCGATGCGCGAATTGGTGCAGGAACCGATAAAAACTTTGTCCAGCTTGATGTCGGTAATTTTCTGACCGGCTTGCAAACCCATGTAATGCAAAGCGCGTTCGATGCTTTGGCGTTTCACTGGATCAGATTCTTGAGCAGGATCGGGCACATTGGCATCGACTGCTACGACCATTTCCGGCGAAGTACCCCAGCTGACTTGCGGTTTAATCGCTGCGGCATCGATGTCGATGACTTTGTCGAACAAATCGCCGCTATAGCTGTCGGAGCGCAGGTTTTGCCAGTAACGCACAGCCATATTCCAATCATCGCCTTTGGGGGCATAGGGGCGGCCTTGATAGTAATCGATGGTAATGTCATCGACCGCAATCAAACCGGCGCGGGCGCCCGCTTCGATAGCCATGTTGCAGACCGTCATCCGGCCTTCCATCGACAAAGACCAAATCGCGTCGCCGCCGAATTCGATGGTGTAGCCATTGCCGCCGGCTGTGCCGATTTGGCCGATGATCGCCAACACGATGTCCTTAGCGGTGACGCCTGGGCCGGTTTTGCCGTTGACCTTGATCAACATGTTTTTCGCTTTTTTCTGTACCAGGCACTGGGTGGCCAGTGCGTGCTCGACTTCGGAGGTGCCGATACCAAACGCCAAAGCCGCCGAAGCGCCATGGGTAGAAGTATGGGAGTCGCCGCAGACGATGGTCATGCCGGGCAGCGTGGCGCCTTGTTCCGGGCCGATCACATGCACGATGCCTTGGCGAATGTCGGCCATATCGAATTCGGTAATGCCGTACTCTTTACAGTTGTTTTCCAGTGTCTCTACTTGCAATCTTGAAACCGGATCAGCGATGCCTTTGTCGCGGTCGGTCGTGGGTACGTTGTGATCAGCAACCGCCAGGTTTCTGGCGATGCGCCAAGGTTGGCGACCGGACAGGCGTAAGCCGTCGAAAGCTTGCGGCGAAGTCACTTCGTGCAGCAATTGTCTGTCGATATAGATCAGGCAGGAGCCGTCGTCTTCGGTATGGACGACGTGGTCGTCCCAGAGTTTGTCGTATAAGGTTTTACCAGCCATCTAAGTTTCCGATAAAGAGGTTAACAATACTGCTTAGCCCAAAATGGCGAGCAATTTAGTGGTAATGTCGCTGACCGAGCCGACGCCGGCAATCGAAGCGAATTTAGCGTTTTGACCGGGCGCGGACGACTGCATGGATGCAGGAGATAGGGCAACGCCGGGAGCGGTTGCCGAATAAAAGCCGACCAACGGTTTGGTTTGCTCGTGATAGACGCTCAGGCGTTTGCGCACCGTTTCTTCCTTGTCATCGTCGCGTTGGATCAAAGGCTCGCCGGTAACATCGTCCAAGCCTTCCTGTTTCGGCGGATTGAACACTACGTGATAGGTGCGGCCGGACGCCATGTGCACGCGTCTGCCGCTCATGCGTTTGATGATTTCCTCGTCGTCCACGGCGATTTCGATCACATGATCCAGTTCCACGCCCATTTTCGCCAAACCTTCAGCCTGAGCGATAGTGCGTGGAAAGCCGTCCAGCAAAAAGCCGTTTTTGCAGTCGTCCTGGGCTATGCGTTCCTTAATCAGTCCCAGGATAATCTCGTCGGACACCAGGCCGCCGGCATCCATGACTTTTTTGGCTTCAATACCCAGTGGGGTGCCTGCGCGGACGGCGGCGCGCAGCATGTCTCCGGTGGAAATTTGCGGAATCGCAAATTTTTCCGTGATGAACTGGGCTTGGGTGCCTTTACCCGAACCCGGGCTGCCTAACAGGATAATGCGCATATCAATCACTCCAGAGTATGAATCAGGCTTGTTGCCTTTTATATATAAAGAGAGCCGG
Organism: Methylomonas sp. MK1; assembly: GCF_000365425.1. Lineage (NCBI taxonomy): Bacteria > Pseudomonadati > Pseudomonadota > Gammaproteobacteria > Methylococcales > Methylococcaceae > Methylomonas > Methylomonas sp. MK1. The sequence continues at coordinate 2,309,838 of NZ_AQOV01000001.1, read as the reverse complement.
CTCAAGCGCATCAGTTCGTGAGCCTGGCGGAAAAATTCGGCATTTTATCGCACTTGCCCTGTAAATGCCGTCAAATCTTGTCGAACTGGCGACCTGGGGAGTTGCGAACTTAACTGGCGGTGTTTGCTTGGCTGTGAGTGCTGAGCAGGGCGAACTCGGCGAGACTGATCGATTCCGCGCGCAGATTGGCGTCGATTCCCAGATCGATAATCTGCTGCTCGGAGATGAAGTTTTTCAGCGAATTGCGGATGGTTTTACGGCGCTGCGAAAAGGCTTGAGTCACCAATTGGCTAAAGCTTTTCAGGTCCGGAATCTCGACCGGCGGCTGTGCGTGCGGGGTCAGGCGGACAATGGCCGACATGACTTGCGGAATCGGGTCGAAACTTTCCGGCGGCACGTCGAACAGTAATTCCGTTTCGCAGTAATACTGCATCATCACGCTCAGGCGGCCGTATTTCTTGCTGCCGGGCTCCGCACAAATCCTGTCTACCACTTCTTTTTGCAGCATGAACAGCATGTCTTCGACGCAGTCGGTGGTCTCCAGGAGATGAAACATCAGCGGTGTGGAAATGTTGTAAGGCAGGTTGCCGATGATGCGTAGCTTCTCGCCGGCTTGCGCCAGCGCGGCAAAATCGAACTTCAACGCATCCGCGCTATGCACGGTTAAATTGCTGTGGCCGGCAAACTGTTTTTGCAAGCGGCTGACCAAATCTCGATCCAATTCGACGACATCGAGTTTAGCGCCGGACTCCAATAAAGGCAGGGTCAACGCGCCGAGACCGGGGCCGATTTCCACCCAATGTTCGCCTGCTACCGGATGGGCACTGGCTAGAATGTTGTAAATAATGCTGTGATCGTGCAGAAAATTCTGGCCGAAGCGTTTGCGGGCGGTGTGGGTCATGTATTAATTTTTTAAGTGAGGAATCATATCCAGCGCAGTCTGCAACGCAAACTGCAAACTACCGAGATTGGCTTTGCCGGTGCCGGCCAGCTCCAGAGCGGTGCCGTGGTCTACCGAGGTGCGGACGATGGGTAAGCCGAGGGTGATATTCACGGCTTGGCCGAAGCCTTTGTATTTTAGTACCGGCAGGCCTTGATCGTGATACATCGCCAATACGGCGTCGGCGGTTTCCAGGTACTTTGGGGTAAATAATGTGTCGGCGGGTAACGGGCCGTAAAGGTTGATGCCTTCGCAGCGCAGAGTTTCCAACGTAGGCTCGATGGTGTCGATTTCCTCGTGGCCCAGATGACCGCTTTCGCCGGCATGCGGATTCAGGCCGCACACCAATATTTTCGGTTTGTCTATCGCAAAGCGGTGCCTTAGATCGCGGTCCAGCAAGCGGATAACTGTTGCCAGTGAATCCGGGGTGATTGCCGCGCTAACCTCTGACAACGGTAAATGAGTGGTCGCCAAAGCGACGCGCAGGCCGGTTGTCGCTAGCATCATGACAGGAGTGCCGCCGGTCAGTTCGGCGATAAACTCGGTGTGTCCGCTGAACGGAATGCCGGCGTCGTTGATCGCGCCTTTATGCACTGGGCCGGTAACTATTCCGGCAAACGCGCCGCTCATGCAGCCCAAGGTGGCCTGGCGAATGGTTTCCAGCACGTATCGGCTATTGGCGGGATTGAGTCGTCCACAAACAGCCGGCTCGCTTAAGCTGATTGGCAATACGGTTATTGTGCTGGCTGGCTGTTTGTTGGCTGCTTGATCGATGTCGAAAAGTTGAATTGTAAGCGGCAAGCCGAGTTGATCCGCCCGTTGCTTTAATAATTCCGGGTCGGCAATGGCGACGAGTTGGCAAGCCGATTCTTGCTGCGCCAGCTGTATGCATAAGTCCGGACCCACGCCGGCCGGTTCGCCTGGGGTCAAGGCGATGCGAGGTATGGACATATTAACTCTCCAATCGAACCGGTGAATGGCGCAGTGTAAGCCGAACCAGAATTTGTTTATTGTCTATCTGTACGCCGGCCGAATAACTAGACAGGGTTGTGTTCCTGGCAAATTTGTTCGCTATCGTCTGTGCTGAGCTTCTCCTGGGTAAGCTGGCAGAAAAAACCGCCGTCTTTTTCGCTGAAGTTGCGGCAAGTTTTGCACACGCCAAACGACTGCGAGTGGTTGGCTTTTTGCAGGGCAGTCAAGGCTTGTTGGAAAACATTGGCGTCTGACGGCGGCGAATCGCTGCTTTGCAAGATAGAAGTGGCGCTGTGGAATAAATCCGAAGGCCGGGCTTGTTTTAGTATCGCCGCGCCATCGGGCAGCAACTGCAAATGCACTACGCGCTTGTCGTTGGCATCCGGCGTTTTGCCGATATAACCTTTCTTTTCCAGAATAATTAGCGATTGCGATACCGTGCCGCGCGTCATACCTAAGTAGTTGGCGACAGCAGCAGGCGTATTACTGTATTTGTTGCAGCGCGAGAGGTAATTGAGCACTTGAAAGTGTACTGGCTGCAAGCCCAGTTCCGTACATTTTTTCCGTTCCTCGGAACGGATCAAGGTGGTCATGCACTCAATAAGTTCGTAAATATCAGTTTGTTGCATAAATTGCATTCTCATCATGATCCACAAGGTTGACAAGGCGATGGTTCAGGGAGTAAATTGATAGCGAATCGAAACTTTACTTTATAACATCGGCCTGGAGTCAACAAGCTGTTATTTTACCATGCTAAATCGGGCGGCTGTTCGTCCTGGTCTTTTATGGTTTAATGCACCAAGTTGGCTCTTTTTTTTAACTTGCGGGTGGCAGGAATTTTAAATGAAAAATACTATAAAAATGCTGAATAAATCCCTACTGGCGAGTTCTATCGCCATGCTGTTGTCATCCGGAGTGGTGATGGCAAAATCTGACGATTTTCACAAACTCTACCAAGACAACTGTGCCAGTTGCCACGGTTCCGATCACGGCGGTTATCTGGCGCCAGCGCTGAACTCGGCTACCTTGAAAGGCCGCAGTCCCACCGCATTGCGTACCATCGTGATGGCTGGCAGCTTCGATACCTTGATGCCTCCGTTCTATGGCAAACTCGATGACGACCAAATTCGCGGCGTGATTAAACACCTGCAAGAAACCCCCAAACAGCCCAATCCGGCCTGGACGATCGACGATATGAAAAAGTCGCTGAAAGTCTATGTCAAGGACGAAAGCACGCTGCCGGCCAAGCCGACTTTCCAAATCGACGATAAATTCGAAAACCTGATCGGCGTCGCGGCGCGCGGTAAATACGGTCGTGGCGAAGGCTCCAAAGCGATCTTTATTAATAGCTCCACGCATCAAAAAGTCGGCGAAGTGCCCACCGGCACCGCTGCGCATATTATCGATTTCAACCCGGCCAATCCGCGCTGGGCTTATGTAAAAACCGATACCGCCGAGATTTTTAAGGTGGATTTATATTCCATGCAAGCGGTGCGCAGCATCAAAACCGGCTGGAACGGCCCAGGCATGGGCGTATCGCGCGATGGTAAATACATCATGGCCGGTTCTTTCGTACCGCATAATGCCGTGATTCTGAATGCCGATACGCTGGAGCCTTTAAAAACCTTTGAATTAGAAGGCATAGATCCGGACGGTAAACACGTTTCTTCCGACTCAGGCATGATCATCGGCACGCCCTATGCGGACATTTTCGCGATTGCGCTGGAAAATGCCGGCCAGGTTTGGGTTATCGATTTGAATAAGGAAGGTTTCCCGGTCACTCGGATCGAGAACGTCGGCCGGCATTTGCATGATGCTTTCCTAACGCACGGTGGCAAAAAATTGATGATTGCCTCTTACGACGACAGCATCGTGGCGGCCATCGATCTGGAAAAACGCGAGATTATCAAAAAACTGGAAGCCGGTTGCGTACCGCACGTGGGCGGTGGTTCTGCGGTGAAAGTGGATGGCCGGACCTTGGGCTTTGGTACCAATTTCGGCGATTGCGATAAAACCGTGGTCAGCGTTTGGGATTTGGACAAAATGGAAGTCGTCAAACAAGTACCGGTTTCCGGCGGCACCGAATCACCGGCTGCACATGCCAACGCGCCTTATGTCGCAGTGGACATCATCAGTAAGGACAGACGCGCCCGCACCGTGCAATTGATCGATAAAAAAACCTTGGAAGTGGTTAAAACCCTGGATGTTGGTGGTCACGCCTACTTCCCGGAATATAGTGCCGACGGCAAATTCTTGTATATCAGCGCCGGCTATAACGGTGACGAAGTGGTGGTTTACGACTCCAACACCTTGCAAAAAGTCGCTACCGTGCCAATGGAAAGCCCGGCGGGCATTTTTTCCCGCGGCCGGGTTAAATACATGACGCGCGGCTTGTCGCCTGACGAAATGGAGCAATCAAAATGAAGATGACTCCTTTTATTGTGACGCTGTTGGCGGGGGTGTTCGCCGCCGGTAGCGTTCAGGCGACTAGTCTGTATGTCGGTCAAGCCAAGGCAGGCGCGGTGTGTGCGCAATGTCACGGTATCCGGATGCCCAGCGCCGATGCGCCGTTCCCACCGTTAGGCGGTCGCGATTCCGAGTATTTGAAAACCGCGATCAAACAATATCGCGACAAGACGCGGAAATCCGACATCATGAACGCGATTGCCGGTTCTTTGACCGACGCGGAAATCAACGACATAGCCGCGTATTACGGCAGCGTTAAACCCTAGTCAATGCGTTATTGCTGGCTGTTGATCGGTTTGCTATCCACCTGTGCCGTTGCGGAACAACCCAATCTGCAACGGCAGCAGGAGCTGTTGAATATGCTCAAGCATGATTGTGGTTCCTGTCACGGCCTGCCGCCGAAAGGCGGCTTGGGGCCATCGTTGATGCCGGAAGCATTGGCTGACAAAAGCGACGCGCTATTGGCGGATGCGATTCAGAACGGTCGAGCAGGCACGGCTATGCCGCCGTGGAAGAGTTTTCTGACTGTAGATGAAACTGCTTGGCTGATTCAACGCTTACGGCAACCTTAGATTCGATTAGTGTGCAAAAAGGTATTTTAAAACGTTGGATCGATGATAAAGGGTATGGTTTTATTGCGCCCGACGATGGCGGTGATGATGTGTTTTTTCATATATCATCGTTGAGAGGTGCAATCCGACGGCCGGTTGAAAGCGACATAGTTTATTTCGATGTAATCATCGACCTAACAGGCCAAAAAAGAGCCGTTGGCGTTACTATCGAAGGGATGCAAAGCGTATTCTCGGAGCGGAGGCTCGTGAAGCTAGTCCCAATAGCTCCGCGAAAAAATGCAAATAAACCCCAACCTTATAAGGCTCGTGCTTATAGGCATAAAAACAGCAATTATCGATCGGTATTTAGTTCTATTGTTATTGCAGTGCTTGTCGTTGGATTTGCGGTTAATAAATTTAAAAGTCGTGAGACTACTATTTCTTTGTCGCAGCCGGCCACTGAGGTCAGTCATCAGGCGCTAGAACAGCCTGAAATACAGGTTTCTAAGAGATTTACATGTGAAGGCAAAACGCGGTGCACGCAAATGACTTCATGCGAAGAAGCAATGTTTTATTTGAATAATTGTCCTGGCAGTGTGACGGATGGTGACAATGATGGGCGGCCCTGCGAAGACCAATGGTGTGGGCATTAAAAATTTTCCTTGGCGTCGATATGAACCAAATAATTCGTAAAGTTACCATTGCTGTTTCGTTATTTTGGGTTTGCCAAGCCAATGGCGATCTGCGTGGCACCGGCGATCTCGGCGTAGTGATTGAACGCGAAACCGGCAGCATACAGATCGTCAACACCACTAAACCCTCGTCGCTGAGCCGTATCGAAGGCTTGGGCGATTTGTCTCATGCATCGGTGGTGTTCTCCCGCGATCAGCGTTACGCCTATGTATTCGGCCGCGACGGCGGTTTGACCAAGATCGATTTACTCCAAGACAAAATCGATAAACGCATCATCCAGGCCGGCAACAGTATCGGCGGGGCGATTTCTCAGGATGGCAAAGTTATTGCTGTTTCCAATTACACACCCGGCGGTGTGAAACTGTTCGACGCCGTGACGCTGGAACAGTTGGCCGAAATCCCTGCTGTTTACGGCGAAGACAATAAGTTATCCAAAGTGGTTGGCTTGGTGGATGCGCCGGGTCAACGCTTCGTCTGCAGTCTGTTCGAAGCTAACGAAATCTGGTTGATCGACGCTAAAAATCCGCGCCAACCCATCGTGAAAAAGTTTAAAGACATCGGCAAGCAGCCGTACGACGCTTTATTGACGCCGGACGGCCATTTCTACGCCGCCGGGTTGTTCGGTGAAAAAGGCTTGTCTTTGCTGGATTTGTGGCAACCGGAAAAAGGTGTCGAACACATCTTGGAAGATTACGGCAAGGATGACGAGCAAATGCCGGTCTATAAAATGCCGCACCTTGAGGGCTGGACCGTGGCCGGCGATTGGCTGTTGGTGCCGGCGGTTGGCTTGCATGAAGTGTTAGTGATCGATACGCGCGAATGGGAGTTGGTCAAGCGCATTCCGGTCGCCGGGCAGCCAGTGTTTGTTAGCTCGCGGCCGGATGGCCGGCAAGTGTGGGTGAATTTTGCTTTCCCGGACAATCAGACCTTACAAGTAATCGATTTGAAAGATTTTAACATCGCAAAAACCCTGCAGCCCGGAAAGGCCGTATTGCATATGGAATTCAGCCCGCGCGGCGAGTCGGTGTGGCTGGCGGTGCGCGACGAGGATCGGGTGATGGTTTACGACACCGAGACTTTTCAAGAGACCGCCCGTCTACCGGCGCAAAAGCCCAGCGGGATTTTCTTCACTGATCGCGCCAATCGCATAGGCTGGTAACATGCTGGCGCCCTTGCATAAACGCCTGCTCAACGATTATCAGCAGGATTTTCCGTTGAGTCCGACCCCTTACCGGGACATCGCCGAGCAGCTTGGGGTTAGCGAAGACGAGGTGCTGAATGCATTTCAAACCTTATCCGAGCAGCAGATGATCAGCCGCATCGGCCCGGTGATCGCGCCCAATAGCATCGGCAACAGCGCGCTGGTGGCGATGGCGGTGCCGGAATTTGATTTGGCGAGAGTTGCGGAATTGGTGAGCGCTTATCCGGAAGTCAATCATAACTACGAGCGCGAAAATCGCTTCAATTTGTGGTTTGTGTTGATTGCCGATAGCGAAACCCATCTTAAAGCCGTTATTGCGGATATCGAGACTCAAACCGGCTATCCCGCGATGTTGCTGCCGATGCTGGCCGACTATTTCATCAACCTGGGATTTGAGCTAAATCTGCATGATTGACGCTATCGATTATCAACTGATTGCCGCCGTGCAAGCCGGCTTACCGATTGCAGCGAGGCCGTATGCGGCGATAGCCGAGCAATTGGCGATCACCGAGCAGGACGTAATCGAGCGCCTTGCACGCTTGAAGACTCAGGGATTGATCAAGCGTTGGGGAGTAGTGGTCAAGCATCGTCAGCTGGGTTACCGGGCCAATGCGATGATCGTGATGGATGTGCCGGACGAGCGGGTAGCTCGGGTCGGCGCGTTGATCAGTCAGCAGGCTTGCGTGAATCTGTGTTATCAACGCCCGCGCCAAGGTGAAGTCTGGCCCTACAACCTGTATTGCATGATCCATGGCAAGAGCCGGGAGGTGGTGCTTGAGCAATGGGCAGAGTTGCGGCATGACTGCAATTTAAGCGATTATTCTTTTGAAGTGTTGTTTAGCCGGCGTTGCTTTAAACAGCGGGGCGCTTTATATGCTCGCCAGATGACAAAAGGCGATGGGCCAACCCCCGTTTTTGCTGGAGAGGGCAGGGAGGAGATTCAAAACAAACAGTCTTTGCGTATGCACTTCGCCTAAACATGGACGCCACAGACAAAGCCATCGTCAACCGCTTGCAGCAAGGTTTCCCTATCTGCGTATCGCCCTACCAACGGGTTGCCGCGGAATTGGGCCTGCCGGAAGCCGAATTGCTGTCAAGATTGCAAGCCATGTTGGCCGACGGAATATTGTCGCGTTTTGGGCCGATGTATCATGCCGAACAAATGGGTGGGGCCTTGACTTTGGCGGCGCTGAAAGTACCGGATGAGCGCTTCGACGAAGTCACCGAAATCGTCAACGCCTTCCCCGAAGTGGCGCATAACTATGCTCGCAATCATTTACTCAACATGTGGTTTGTGCTGGCCACCGAAAAGCCGGAACAGGTGCAAAGTGTGATTGCCGAAATTGAGCGGCAGACCGGATTGGCTGTATACAACATGCCGAAGATCAGCGAATACTACGTTGGTCTGCAATTGGAAGCCTGATGCCAATCGACGAGATAGACCGCCAAATTATCCAAGCCACCCAGGCCGGCCTGCCCCTGGTTAGCGAACCGTATCAAGCGGTTGCCGAGCAACTGGGTTTGTCTGCACAAGTGATCATGTTACATCTGGCTGAAATGCAGCAGACCGGGACCATTCGCCGTATTGCTGCGGTGCCCAACCATTACAAACTGGGTTACCGCTACAACGGTATGACGGTGTGGGATGTTGAGGATAGCCATGTCGACGAACTGGGACAAAAGGTAGCCATGCTGTCGTTTGTTAGTCATTGCTATCAGCGTCCCCGTCATTTGCCGGACTGGCCGTACAATTTGTTCGCCATGGTGCATGGTAAGACCGAGCAGGATGCCGAACGGCAAACCGCAATCATCGCCGAATTATTAGGCGAACAGGCGCGTAGTCACGAGGTGCTGTACAGCACCAAAATTCTTAAAAAAACCGGTTTGCGAATCGGGGGATAGGGCATGTTCAGACTTAGCCAATACATGCGCGAATTGCTTTACCCGACGCCGTTGACCGCGCCGCGCAAGCCCTCGGGGCCTGTGGTGATCTGGAACCTGATCCGCCGTTGCAATCTGACCTGCAAACACTGCTATACCACGTCGGCCGACATCAATTTCCCTGGCGAACTCAGCACGCCGGAAATCTACACGGTGATGGATGACCTGAAAGCCTTCAAAGTGCCAGTGTTGATTTTGTCCGGCGGCGAGCCGTTGCTGCATCCGGATATTTTTGCTATCTCGCAGCGCGCCCGCGACATGGGCTTTTATGTGGCTTTGTCCAGTAATGGCACGTTGATCGATCAATCCAATATCGAGCAAATCGCCGCGATCGACTATCAATACATCGGCGTCAGCCTGGACGGCATTGGTCAGACCCATGACACATTCCGCCAGAAGCAAGGTTCGTTCGAGGCTTCGCTGGCTGGTATTCGTTTATGCCGCGAACACAACATCAAAGCCGGCGTCAGGTTTACGCTGACCCAAGACAATGCTCACGATTTCGAAGATCTGTTGCAATTGATGGACGACGAAGACATCGACAAATTCTATCTGTCGCATTTGAACTATGGCGGTCGCGGTAATAAGAACCGCAAGGACGACGCCGAGTTTCAGTTGACCCGCAAGGTAATGGATAGCTTGTTCGAGAAGTCGTTAGCTTGGGAACAACAAGGCTTGCATCGCGAAGTGGTGACCGGCAACAACGACGCGGATGCGGTTTATTTTTTGCACTGGGTTAAGCGCCGTTTCCCCGAGCAAGCGGAGCATATTCAGGCAAAATTGCAGCAATGGGGCGGCAATGCTTCCGGCGTGAATGTCGCCAATATCGACAATCTCGGTAATGTCCACCCGGACACGTTCTGGTGGCATTACGGTTTGGGTAATGTCCGTGAACGGCCGTTCTCTGAAATCTGGCCGGACATCAGCGATCCGCTCATGGCCGGATTGAAAGCTTCGCCCAGGCCGCTGAAGGGTCGCTGTGGCGATTGTCATTATCAAAATATTTGCAACGGCAATACGCGTGTTCGTGCGCAGCAAATGACCGGCGATTTTTGGGCCGAGGATCCTGGCTGTTATCTGCTGGACGAAGAGATCTTCGCTTAGACAGATTTGCGCCGTCTCAGATGAGTAATGATTAGTCTGGAAAAAGTTGCTATTTACAGAAAATTTGCCGGGGACATTGATGGCTGGGCCAGGATGGCTTCCGCTTCGGAAAAGGCCATATTGACTGGCGACGACTGGCGGCAAATCGATAGCATTGCTCAGGATTTTGGCTTGGTTCAGGCTGGCTTGGCATCAACACGCTATGCGGAGAATTTGCACAAGCGGATTGCGGAGTCTGTTACCGATGCCGAAACCCTGGCAGCACTGAAGGAGTTGGTCGAACAATTGGCTTGAAACTTAGATGTGCTGGTCCTTTAGTGCATCAATGAACACGGGACGCTCCACAGCAATTTAGCTGAAGCTTGATCGGACAAGTCGGCATCCAGGCGGGTCAGGGAGGCTTTTTTGATGACAATATTGTCGGGAACAGTGCCTAACAAAAGGGATATGGTAATCGAGAAGTCCGGTTCGTGCCCGACCAGCCAAACGTCGTCCAGACCTTGATCGGCCAGTTTGGCAAGTTCTCTGAGTATGGTTGGTGCAGAAGTATCGATGCCCAGCCACTCAACGGTCTGTGGTGCAGGGCTGTCAGGCAGGTGTTGGTGGAGTATCCTCGCGGTCTGTTGGGCGCGTAACAGTGGACTGCAATAAAACGATCCCGGAATCAATCCGTTGGCTAAACAAAATGCCGCCAAGCGTTTCACCTGCTTTTCGCCTTTATCGATTAAGGCTCTATCCGCATCGGGTATCGATAAGCCGCCATCTTCTGCGGTAGCGTGTCTGAGGAAGGTGATAAGCATGGTATGTCTCCTTGTCGAGCGATTTTAAGTCTGTCGATACTTTCTGGTTTTAGGCGAAGCTATGGAGTTTGTTAATAGAGTTCCAGCTAAATTTAGCGTAAATATTAGCGCGGTGGTTGCTTCGTTGGGGCTTTAATCGCAGGTCTGGAAAATATAGTTGATAATTCTTGACTGAATTACTGGGTATAGTCATAATCATTTAATCTTTCAATTGCTTATAGAGTTTTATATGTCCGATCCTATTGTGTTTACCGACAGCGCCGCTCATAAAGTTGCGGGTTTAATTCAGGAAGAGGGTAACGATAATCTTAAGCTCAGAGTCTATATCAGTGGCGGCGGCTGTTCGGGATTTCAGTACGGTTTTACTTTTGACGAAGATGTTAATGAAGACGATACCCAAATTGTCAAAGATGGCGTGACAGTGCTGATTGATTCAATGAGTATTCAGTACCTTAGCGGTGCCGAAATCGATTACAAGGAAGACCTGTCTGGTGCGCAATTCGTGATTCGTAATCCTAACGCCACGACGACCTGCGGTTGCGGCTCGTCTTTCTCAGCGTAAACCGTTTCTACCCGGATAAATCCCACCTAAAATCACGGGCGCCCCTGCGCCCGTGACGCTACATAAGTTTCCCGGCAAATTGTTAAGGGTTTGGCGTGCCAGCCAGGCAAACGCAATTGCTTCGACATGATCGGGATCGATTCCCCTTTCAGCTGTTGAAATCACCGGCATATCGAGGAGTTTTCGTAACAGGGTCATCAATTGGCTGTTATGCGTACCGCCACCACAAACCAAAGTTTGCAAGGTATTTGGCGCATATTGGCGAATGGCGTCGGCGATAGTATTGGCGCTGAATTGGTTGAGCGTGGCTTGAATGTCTTCAGCCTTAAGGCTGGGAAATAAGCTGAGCTTCTGCTGTAACCATGCAGGCGAAAAATATTCTTTGCCAGTACTTTTCGGTGGCGCTAGCCGGAAATAGTCGTCGTCTTTTAAAGCATCGAGCAGGGCGGGATAGGGTTTGCCCTTGGCTGCCCAATCGCCATTGCGGTCATAAGGCTGGTTGCAATGTTTCTGACACCACCAGTCCATTAAGCCATTGCCGGGGCCGGTATCGAAGCCGATGACCGGTTTATCGTTTAACACTGTTATGTTGGCGATGCCGCCAATATTGACGACTACCCTGGCTTGTGTGACATCGCTAAAAACTGCTTGATGAAAGGCTGGAACCAACGGGGCACCTTGGCCGCCAACGGCAATGTCGCGGCGGCGGAAATCGGCGACGGTGGTGATGCCGGTAATTTCGGCAATGCGATTCGGGTCGCCGATTTGCAGAGAAAAGCCATTGACAGTTTCTGGGGAGTGATAAACGGTTTGGCCGTGACTGCCGATACCCTTGATCGAACTTGCCGGAATGTTGGCATTATCAAGCAGAGTCTGCGCTGTTTCGCCGAATAAACGACCGATCTGGCTATCGAGAGAGCCGTAATCGGTTAGCAGAATAGGCTGGCCAGGTTGGCTTAGATTTTGAATTTTTTGTCGGAGTTCGACGGAGAATGGTTGGTAATGGAATGCGACAAGTTGTGTTTTGCCGTCGCTAAAATCGACAAGACCAGCATCGATACCATCGACGCTGGTCCCTGACATTAAGCCTATATAGAGCTCGGACACTGTATTAGTTTTGAGCAACCAACGCGTCGCCTTTGGCTTGTTTCAATTGCGCCAAAAATGGCTGGGTTTGTGCTTTGAATTTTGCCAGTAAAGCGTTATCCATAGGCATGGAGCGCGGTATTTTCGCGGTAACCGGATTGACGTGCTCGCCGCCAATGCGGAATTCATAATGTAGATGCGGGCCGGTGGCCAAGCCGGTTTTGCCGACGTAACCAATTACATCGCCTTGTTTAATGGTGCTGCCGAGTTTCTGACCGGATTTGAAGCCGGACAAGTGGGCGTACAAGGTTGAATATTTTTGGCCATGCTCGATCTCCACTACATTGCCATAGCCGTTTTTCACGCCGCGGAAGACGATTTTACCGTCGCCGGTGGTTTTAACCGGAGTGCCGATGGCTGCGGAATAATCGACGCCTTTATGCGCGCGGATGGTGTTCAGGATCGGATGCTTGCGGTGCAAATCGAAATGCGAGCTGATTTTGGCGAAGTCCATCGGGGTTTGCAGGAAGGCTTTGCGTAAGCCGTTGCCTTCCGGCGTGTAGTAGCCTGTATTGCCTTGATTATCTTCAAAGCGCACGGCGGTATAAGTTTTGCCCTGGTTGACGAATTCAACCGACAGGATTTCGCCAGTATCGAACTCTTTGCCATCCACAAACAGCTTTTCATAGACAACGGTAAATTGGTCGCCGTCTCTTAAATTCAGCGCAAAATCGATGTCCCAGGCAAAAATGTCGGCTAGTTTCAGGATTAGTTTTTCCGGTAGGCCTGCTTCCTTGCCGTCTTCGAATAGCGAAGAGTCAATCGTGCCTTTACTATTGGCTATTTGATAATCGACTTTTTTGCTTAACAACGCCACATCGAATTCGTCGTCATGCCGGGTGGCAATCAATGTTTCGAAAGGGTTTTTACTGTAAGTTAGCTGTTCCAATTCGCCCGACGCATTCAGGGTGGCAACAACGTCCTGGCCGGGTTCGACGTCGGCAAACTGCTTGCCGGTGGCGTTGGCGTGGATAATTTTGTGCAAATCTTCTCGGCTAAGATTTAAGGCTGAGAAAATGCTGGAAAGGTTTTCACCTGATTTAACGGTATGTTCCAGTTCTTCAGTGATGTCCAGATGTTGTACTTCGGTTGGTGCAACGTATTTGGTGTACTGGTTGATCTTGGATGAGATCAGTCTGTCTTGCTCCAAGGTCTTTGCGTCTTCAAAACCTTTATGCGGTATCAATCCGTAACTTGCGCTTGCGGCAACAACGGTGCAGGTGCCTAAAAGCACCGACTTGAGTATTCTGTTCTTCACAGTAATCACACTTCATTGTTTGTCGAGCGTTTCATTGTAGGCAATTTTGGTGCATAAGGCCAACAAAAGGCCATTTTTTATCCTTCCGTACAATTGCATCACTTATAATGCGCGCCCAGAACTAAAGGCTATCGGGAGAATAAATTGTTGCAAGAAACCTTGGCTCAGTTGCGTTATGGCGCTGAAGAAATTTTGCTGGAATCTGATTTGATCAAAAAGCTGGAGGAAAATCGGCCGTTAACGATTAAGGCTGGATTCGATCCCACAGCGCCCGATTTGCATCTGGGGCATACGGTGCTAATTAATAAACTGAAGCAATTTCAGGATGCCGGCCATAACGTGCAATTTTTGATCGGCGATTTTACCGCGATGATAGGTGATCCGACTGGCAAAAACGTCACGCGTAAGCCGTTGAGCCGCGAAGAGGTGGCGGAAAACGCGAAAACCTATCAGGCGCAGGTGTTTAAGATTCTTGATCCTGATAAAACCGAGGTGAAATTTAATTCGGCGTGGATGGGCTCTATGACGAGTGCCGAATTAATCCAGTTAGCAGCGAGAAATACCGTGGCGAGAATGCTGGAGCGTGATGATTTCAGTAAGCGTTACAAGGGGGGGCAGCCCATTGCGATTCACGAATTCTTATACCCATTAATACAGGGCTATGACTCGGTGGTCATGAAAGCGGATGTCGAGCTGGGTGGCACGGATCAGAAGTTTAACCTGTTGATGGGTAGGCAATTGCAGGAAGGTTATGGGCAAAAACCTCAGGTCGTGTTGACTATGCCGATTTTGGAAGGGCTTGATGGTGTCCAGAAAATGTCCAAATCGCTAAACAACTACATAGGTATAGCCGACGTTCCTGATGACATGTTTGGCAAGATCATGTCGATCTCAGATGAGCTGATGTGGCGTTACTTTAAGTTATTGAGCTTTAAGCCAATGACTGAAATAGAGAATTGGCGAACTGCGTGCGAGGATGGCGAAAACCCAAGAAATTACAAAGTTTCGCTCGCTCAGGAGATTGTTGCCAGGTTTCATGGGTTTCAGGCTGCAAAAACGGCGCTTGAGAATTTTGAGGCTCGGTTTCAGCGCGGGGCTTTGCCGGATGATATCGAGGAAGTTCGAATTAAAGTCGATGAGCAGGGCATGCCGATTGCTAATGTGTTGAAAAATGCTGGGTTAGTGGAAAGCACGTCTGAAGCATTACGTTTGATCAAACAAGGTGCGGTAAAGATTGATGGTGAAAAACTGGAAGACCCGAAAACCTTAATTTCGGCGCCGGCCACGCATGTTTATCAGGTAGGCAAAAGAAAATTTGCGCGGATAGAAATAATATCTTGACGCGGGGAGTATGGGTGATTAGAATGCACGGCTCTTCACTGCTCATGTTTTTGGGTTTTAGCGGTGAAGCGGTCGGCTTAGTTCGGCGGGTTTAAGGTTGTGAGTGGCGGATTTGTTTTAAGTGTTTCGGTTTTTTGAAATGGCTTAAAAATAAATTTGACAGGAATTGAAAACGCTGTAGAATATGTCGGCTCAACAGGGCGAAATGCTCTGGCTCTTTAACAAACGAAATCGAAATAATTTGTGTGGGTATGTGTAGCGACTATGTGCTGTTAGAAATAGTCGACACAGAAACCACGTCAATTCGCAAGAAAAGATGTTCTGTAGTCGAGACCAAGATTGGTCACTCATCTTATTGAGTGACAAGTTAAAATTAAACTGAAGAGTTTGATCATGGCTCAGATTGAACGCTGGCGGTATGCTTAACACATGCAAGTCGAACGGTAGCAGGCCTTCGGGCGCTGACGAGTGGCGGACGGGTGAGTAATGCATAGGAATCTGCCTATTAGTGGGGGACAACGTGGGGAAACTCACGCTAATACCGCATACGCCCTACGGGGGAAAGCTGGGGATCTTCGGACCTGGCGCTAATAGATGAGCCTATGTTGGATTAGCTAGTTGGTAGGGTAAAGGCCTACCAAGGCGACGATCCATAGCTGGTCTGAGAGGATGATCAGCCACACTGGGACTGAGACACGGCCCAGACTCCTACGGGAGGCAGCAGTGGGGAATATTGGACAATGGGCGAAAGCCTGATCCAGCAATACCGCGTGTGTGAAGAAGGCCTGAGGGTTGTAAAGCACTTTCAATAGGAAGGAATACCTGCCGGTTAATACCCGGTAGACTGACATTACCTATACAAGAAGCACCGGCTAACTCCGTGCCAGCAGCCGCGGTAATACGGAGGGTGCAAGCGTTAATCGGAATTACTGGGCGTAAAGCGTGCGTAGGCGGTTGTTTAAGTCAGATGTGAAAGCCCTGGGCTTAACCTGGGAACTGCATTTGATACTGGGCAACTAGAGTTTAGTAGAGGGGAGTGGAATTTCAGGTGTAGCGGTGAAATGCGTAGAGATCTGAAGGAACACCAGTGGCGAAGGCGGCTCCCTGGACTAAAACTGACGCTGAGGTACGAAAGCGTGGGTAGCAAACAGGATTAGATACCCTGGTAGTCCACGCCGTAAACGATGTCAACTAACTGTTGGGTTCTTAAAGAACTTAGTAGTGGAGCTAACGTATTAAGTTGACCGCCTGGGGAGTACGGCCGCAAGGCTAAAACTCAAATGAATTGACGGGGGCCCGCACAAGCGGTGGAGCATGTGGTTTAATTCGATGCAACGCGAAGAACCTTACCTACCCTTGACATCCAGAGAATCTGTTAGAGATAGTAGAGTGCCTTCGGGAACTCTGAGACAGGTGCTGCATGGCTGTCGTCAGCTCGTGTTGTGAAATGTTGGGTTAAGTCCCGTAACGAGCGCAACCCTTATCCTTAGTTGCCAGCGGGTCATGCCGGGAACTCTAGGGAGACTGCCGGTGATAAACCGGAGGAAGGTGGGGACGACGTCAAGTCATCATGGCCCTTATGGGTAGGGCTACACACGTGCTACAATGGCCGGTACAGAGGGCTGCGAACTCGCGAGAGTAAGCGAATCCCAAAAAGCCGGTCCCAGTCCGGATCGCAGTCTGCAACTCGACTGCGTGAAGTCGGAATCGCTAGTAATCGCGGATCAGAATGCCGCGGTGAATACGTTCCCGGGCCTTGTACACACCGCCCGTCACACCATGGGAGTGGGTTGCAAAAGAAGTAGGTAGTTTAACCTTCGGGAGGGCGCTTACCACTTTGTGATTCATGACTGGGGTGAAGTCGTAACAAGGTAGCCCTAGGGGAACCTGGGGCTGGATCACCTCCTTACAAAGACGGCACACCGTTACACGTACTCACAACAAATTATTTCGATTGAAAGACGCACCTGGGTCTGTAGCTCAGTTGGTTAGAGCGCACCCCTGATAAGGGTGAGGTCGGAGGTTCAACTCCTCCCAGACCCACCAACGCATAAAAGGCGAAAGCAATAAGGCGGAAAACGATCAGACAACACTCCTGGTTAGAATAGGTAAGGTTGTGCATAGTTGGGTTTCGGCTTGAGTCTTGGTCTTTAGTCTGTTTTAGGGGCCATAGCTCAGCTGGGAGAGCGCCTGCCTTGCACGCAGGAGGTCGGGAGTTCGATCCTCCCTGGCTCCACCATCACGCTGAACGCTGAGGGTAAACCAGTACGTCACCAGTAGATAGTCGATGTTAGAACATCAGCGCTATGAGGTTTTATCGTAATCAAGAGATAAAGACTTTATAGCATTGGTATTCGTGCCGATAGCTCTTTAACAATATGGAAATCTGTAACTATAGTAATGATCAGCAATGATCAAAACTAAAACGAGTTGCGGTTTGAATGAAGTCATTCTCCAAAGAGAACGGCGGAAAGCAAACAGCATGTCGTTCTCAAGCAGAAAAAATCAGCGAAAATGTCAGCTGACAGTATAACCAAAGTACAGACGTATTCGGGTTATATGGTCAAGTGAATAAGCGCATACGGTGAATGCCTAGGCAGTAAGAGGCGATGAAGGACGTTGTAGCATGCGAAAAGCTTTGGGGAGCCTGCAAACCGGCTGTGATCCAGAGATGTCCGAATGGGGAAACCCGGCGTGCATAAGCACGTCATCTTTGAGTGAATACATAGCTCACTGAAGCGAACCCGGAGAACTGAAACATCTAAGTACCCGGAGGAAAAGAAATCAACCGAGATTCCCTAAGTAGTGGCGAGCGAACGGGGACTAGCCCTTAAGCTAGGATAAGGTTAGTGGAACGGTCTGGAAAGTCCGGCGATACAGGGTGATAGCCCCGTACACGAAAACCTTTTTTTAGTGAAATCGAGTAGGTCGGAGCACGTGAAACTTTGACTGAATATGGGGGGACCATCCTCCAAGGCTAAATACTCCTTACTGACCGATAGTGAACTAGTACCGTGAGGGAAAGGCGAAAAGAACCGCGGAGAGCGGAGTGAAATAGAACCTGAAACCGTATGCGTACAAGCAGTGGGAGCCCCTTCGTGGGGTGACTGCGTACCTTTTGTATAATGGGTCAGCGACTTACATTTTGTGGCAAGCTTAACCGAATAGGGGAGGCGTAGCGAAAGCGAGTCTTAATAGGGCGTTTAGTCGCAAGGTGTAGACCCGAAACCGGGCGATCTATCCATGGCCAGGCTGAAGGTTGGGTAATACTAACTGGAGGGCCGAACCCACGTCTGTTGAAAAAGACGGGGATGAGCTGTGGATCGGAGTGAAAGGCTAATCAAGCTCGGAGATAGCTGGTTCTCCTCGAAAGCTATTTAGGTAGCGCCTCGTGTATCACTGCTGGGGGTAGAGCACTGTTTCGGCTAGGGGGTCATCCCGACTTACCAACCCGATGCAAACTCCGAATACCAGCAAGTGCAAGCACGGGAGACACACGGCGGGTGATAAGGTCCGTCGTGAAAAGGGAAACAGCCCAGACCGTCAGCTAAGGTCCCCAAATCTATGCTCAGTGGGAAACGATGTGGAAAGGCACAGACAGCCAGGAGGTTGGCTTAGAAGCAGCCATCCTTTAAAGAAAGCGTAATAGCTCACTGGTCGAGTCGGTCTGCGCGGAAGATTTACCGGGGCTAAGCATAGTACCGAAGCTACGGATTTACACGTAAGTGTGAGTGGTAGAGGAGCGTTCCGTACGCCTGCGAAGGTTCATTGAGAAGTGGGCTGGAGGTATCGGAAGTGCGAATGCTGACATAAGTAACGATAAAGGGGGTGAAAAACCCCCTCGCCGAAAACCCAAGGTTTCCTGCGCAACGTTAATCGACGCAGGGTTAGTCGGCACCTAAGGCGAGGCTGAAAAGCGTAGTCGATGGAAAACAGGTTAATATTCCTGTACCAGTAGTAACTGCGATGGGGTGACGGAGAAGGCTATATCAGCTGTCGGTTGGAAGTGGCAGTTTAAGCAGGTAGGCATGCATCTTAGGCAAATCCGGGGTGCTCTATGCCGAGACGTGATGACGAGCGGTTCGAAAGAACAGCGAAGTGATAGATGCCCTGCTTCCAGGAAAAACCTCTAAGCTTCAGGTTACTAGTGGCCGTACCCTAAACCGACACAGGTGGGTGGGATGAAAATTCTAAGGCGCTTGAGAGAACCCAGGTGAAGGAACTAGGCAAAATGATACCGTAACTTCGGGAGAAGGTATGCCCTCATTACGTGAAGGTCCTCGCGACTGGAGCGGAAGGGGGTTGCAAAAAATCGGTGGCTGCGACTGTTTAGCAAAAACATAGCACTCTGCAAACACGAAAGTGGACGTATAGGGTGTGACGCCTGCCCGGTGCTGGAAGGTTAATTGATGGGGTTATCTTCGGAGAAGCTCTTGATCGAAGCCCCAGTAAACGGCGGCCGTAACTATAACGGTCCTAAGGTAGCGAAATTCCTTGTCGGGTAAGTTCCGACCTGCACGAATGGCGTAACGATGGCCACACTGTCTCCACCTGGGACTCAGTGAAATTGAAATCGCTGTGAAGATGCAGTGTACCCGCGGCTAGACGGAAAGACCCCGTGCACCTTTACTATAGCTTGACACTGGACTTTGAACCTACTTGTGTAGGATAGGTGGGAGGCTTTGAAGCGGGAACGCCAGTTCTCGTGGAGCCAACCTTGAAATACCACCCTGGTATGTTTGGAGTTCTAACCTCGACCCGTTATCCGGGTTAGGGACAGTGTCTGGTGGGTAGTTTGACTGGGGCGGTCTCCTCCTAAAGAGTAACGGAGGAGCACGAAGGTACCCTCAGCCTGGTCGGAAATCAGGCAATGAGTGCAAAGGCATAAGGGTGCTTGACTGCGAGACGGACAAGTCGAGCAGGTACGAAAGTAGGTCTTAGTGATCCGGTGGTTCTGTATGGAAGGGCCATCGCTCAACGGATAAAAGGTACGCCGGGGATAACAGGCTGATACCGCCCAAGAGTTCATATCGACGGCGGTGTTTGGCACCTCGATGTCGGCTCATCACATCCTGGGGCTGAAGCAGGTCCCAAGGGTATGGCTGTTCGCCATTTAAAGTGGTACGCGAGCTGGGTTCAGAACGTCGTGAGACAGTTCGGTCCCTATCTGCCGTGGGCGTTTGAGATTTGAGGGAAGCTGCTCCTAGTACGAGAGGACCGGAGTGGACGAACCTCTGGTGTTCCGGTTGTCATGCCAATGGCATTGCCGGGTAGCCACGTTCGGACAGGATAACCGCTGAAAGCATCTAAGCGGGAAGCCCCTCCCAAGATGAGATCTCACTGGGACTTTAAGTCCCCTGAAGGGCCGTCGGAGACTACGACGTTGATAGGCACGGTGTGGAAGCGCAGTAATGTGTGAAGCTAACGTGTACTAATTGCCCGTGAGGCTTGACCATATAACACCCAATGCGTTTGGGTAGCGTCAGAAGACAACAGTAGCTGAACACGCAAGAGAACAACAAACTCAATACAGATTTCCATGAAAGCAGGTCAAAGGCTAAAGCCGTCGTGAACACCTATCAAAAGTGAACGCGCGAGAAAAAGCCCAAAAGGAACACAGCCAATGACGCTGAAAACCTAACCTGTTGCATGACGGTTGGATAAATCATCCAGCCAAACCAGTTTGCTTGGTGAACATAGCAAGCGTGAACCACCCGATCCCATCCCGAACTCGGAAGTGAAACCGCTTAGCGCCGATGATAGTGTGGCAGGTTGCCATGTGAAAGTAGGTCATCGCCAAGCGCCTATCCCAAAAGCCCTGCTAACACTAGCAGGGCTTTTTTTTGACTCTAAAATCCCTTATCAATAATCACGCTTCAATAATCCCTGGACACATAATCACTCTTCAAATTTGTCGTTTGCTGTTGTCAGACAAGGCTTCTGATGTTCAATTGCTGCGGAGTTTTTTATAATTGTGTCAGAAGTATTTTTAAAGATGCTAAATCGAAAGCGCCGATTTTGTGCATGACGATCACGCCTTGCCTATCTATTAAAAACATCGTGGGGGTCAACTGCACATCGCCAAAAGCGTGTACAAGACTACCGTCTATATCAAGAGCCACTGGATAGGGAAGCTGTTGTTCTTTGGCTAACGTTTGCACGCGGCTAGGAGGGTCGTATGGCATTGCCACCGCAATGATTTTTAGGCCTTGCTGATGCAATGCGATCAAATCAGGAATTTCCTCAATACAGCTAGGGCAGTCGGTTGCCCAAAATGTTATCAATACGGGCTTGCCTTTTAGCTCGGAAATTGCCAGTCGTTCACCTGTCAATGTTGTAAAAACGGCGTTGGGAGCAAAGCTTTTAGTGTAAGTCAGCCACCAGGCTATTGCGCCAAGTAAACAGATCACCGATAGGACGCCAAGCGCCGCTTTTATTTTCATAAGCATAGATTCGGTAGTTTGTCGGGAACGCGCATTACGGCGATTATAGCAAAGCTGCTAGAATGCCTGCCTTATCCAATAATCCAGTCATGGCGATGAAAAAGATACTAATTTCAGACAAGCTTGCGGAAGATGGCATTAATTTTTTGAATGCCCAGGAAGGCATACAGATACACATTCAAACCGGGCTGAGTGAAGACGCTTTATGTGAAATTATTCCCGAGTACGATGCCTTATTGATTCGCAGCGATACTCAGGTGACGGCTAAAGTTTTAAAAGCTGCGACTCGTCTGAAGGTAGTCGGGCGCGCCGGCATAGGTGTCGATAATGTTGATTTAAATGCCGCGACAGAGCAAGGTGTTATCGTAATGAACACCCCCGATGCCAATGCTACGACGACGGCGGAACTCGCTATTGCGCATATGTTTTCGCTGAGTCGCAATCTACCGGTTGCCAATCAATCGGTCAGAGAAGGTAAATGGGAGCGCTCTAAGTTGATGGGCGCCGAAATTACTCATAAAACGCTAGCAGTGCTGGGTTTCGGAACGATAGGCCGAATAGTTGCTCAACGAGGCAACGGTTTGGGAATGCGGGTGATCGCTTATGACCCGTTTGTAGCACCGGATGTTTTCACCAAGCATGGCGCGGAAATGGTCGATTTGGAAGCCTTGGTTAGGCAAGCTGACTATTTGACCCTGCACTGTCCTTTACTGGAAAAAACCAAAAATATCATAGGCCGTGAGCAATTGGCGATGATGAAAAAATCTGCACGCTTGATCAATTGCGCGCGGGGCGGCTTGGTCGATGAATCGGCATTGTTCGATGCCTTGAAAGAAGGGCATATCGCCGGCGCGGCGCTGGATGTATATGAGCAGGAGCCTCCCAAGGATTCGCCGCTGCTTACATTGGATAATGTCGTATTTACTCCACATTTGGGTGCTTCGACCAAAGAAGCGCAAGTGGCTGTGAGTGTCGAAATTGCTCGCCAGGCGGTTAAATATTTACAAACTGGCGAAGCTGTGAATGCTTTAAACCTCCCTAGGTTGTCGGCAGAAGAGCTTTCCAAGGCTCAACCATTTATGAATCTAGCCAATATTCTCGGCAAGGTTTTAGTGGGGTTGATCGATCAACCGATTCAAAAATTGGAAGTTGCTGTATATGGAAAGGCTGCTGAGGTAAAAATTCGGCCGATTTCTGCAGAGGCGATGGTCGGCTTGCTGGGTGGGCAACTTTCCACGCCGGTTAACCGCGTAAATGTTGAGAACATTGCCAAGCGCCAGGGCATAACGCTAATTGAGTCGCAGACAGAGGAATCGGAAGGCTATCAATCCTTGATCAAAATCACCGGACATTGCGCCGATAAGTCGGTGTCCTTGGCGGGCACTTTGCTGGGCAATCAACACCCTCGCTTGGTCAGCATCAATCATTTCGAAATCGAAGTGGTGCCGGAAGGCGCGCTACTGATCACTCGCCACGATGATAAGCCGGGCGTGATCGCCGCGATTAGTTCTATTTTAGGTATCGCCAATATCAATATCACCCGTATGCAGGTCAGCATAGCTGACGAGCATCAACTGGCGATGATGGTCATTAGTGTTTCGGATCCATTAAACGAGCACGTGTTGAAATCGGTCTGCAAAGTGCCGGCGGTACATACGGCGAGGCAAATTGCTTTATGAGTTATGACGTCATTTGTTTCGATTGCGATAGTACGCTAAGCCGAGTCGAAGGCATCGATGAATTGGCGCGCCGTAACGGTTTATTCGAGCAGGTTGCGGCATTGACTGATGCCGCCATGAACGGTGAATTGCCTCTTGAGGACGTTTACGCTAACCGACTGGATTTGATCAAGCCGGACAAAGCGGCGATAGATTGGTTGGCCGACTTGTATATTGCCGAAATGGTAGAGGGCGTCAGTGAAACGATTGAGACCTTACAGGCAAATAACAAGTTAATTCACATCATTAGCGGTGGTTTGCGTCAGGCGATACTACCTTTGGCGAAGCAGTTGGGGATACCGGAAGAACATGTGCATGCGGTGGATGTGTTGTTTGATGAAGACGGTAATTATCAGGGCTTTGCTCGACATTCGCCCTTGGCTGTCAGTGGCGGCAAAGCCAGGATTTGCCGGCGGCTGAGGATGCATCATTCATCTTTAGTAATGATAGGCGATGGTAAGACCGATTTGGAAGCTAAATTGGCCGGCGCCTATATGATCGGTTTCGGCGGCGTAGTCCGCAGGCCGTTGGTGGAAGAGCAAGCTGATAGTTACGTCTTGGATGCTTCTTTAGCGGCGATATTGCCACTAGTACTATAAGCAAGGGTCGATAAGCTGGCGGGACGATGGTAAAATTCCCAAATTTTTAGAAGATTCAGAGAGATAGAATGGCAGGGCATAGTAAGTGGGCTAACATCAAGCATCGTAAAGGCGCGCAGGACGCAAAACGCGGCAAGATTTTTACCAAAATGATTCGCGAGATTACCGTGGCTGCGAAAGGATCGGGTGGTGGTGATCCTGCCAATAATCCAAGTTTGCGCACCGCTATCGATAAGGCGCTCGGTGCCAATATGAAGCGCGATACCATCGATAACACCATAAAAAAAGCCATAGGCGCGGTTGATGGCGTGGTCTACGAAGAAGTACGTTACGAAGGTTACGGCCCAGGAGGTACGGCGGTGATGGTCAATTGCTTGACCGATAATCGCAATCGTACCGTTGCGGATGTTAGGCATGCGTTTTCCAAGGCCGGCGGCAATTTAGGTACTGATGGTTCGGTGGCTTATATGTTTCGTAAAGTGGGTATCATCAGTTACTCAAATGAAGTCGATGAAGATGCGCTGATGGAAGCGGCTATGGAAGCGGGCGCCGAGGATGTGGTTACCAATGATGATGGTTCTATCGATGTCTTTACCACGCCGGAAGACTATATGACGGTCAAGGAAGCCATGGTTGCTGCCGGCTTCGAGCCGGAAAATGCCGAAGTGACGATGCATGCCGACGTCAAAACCGAATTGGATGCCGATGCCGCCGAAAAAATGCTGAAACTGATCGACCGTTTGGAAGATCTGGACGATGTGCAGGATGTTTACTCTAATGCCGACATCAGCGACGACATCATGACGGCGCTCGATGCTTAACCACGCTATTCAATTACCTGCACCAATACACTGTTGACCAGAATTTTAGGTATAGATCCCGGCTCGCGCATCACCGGATACGGTGTGGTGGAGTCAACGCCGCGCGGTATTCGCTACGTAGCAAGCGGCTGCATTCGTATTAAATCCGATGAATTTCCCGAGCGCTTGAAGCAGATTTTCGATGGCGTTAGCCAGGTGATCGAGTTGTACCGTCCCGAGCAGATGGCCATAGAACAAGTGTTTATGCACAAGAATGCCGATTCGGCTCTGAAGCTGGGTCAGGCGCGTGGCGCGGCTATTTGCGCCACCTTGAACCGCGATTTGCCGGTGTTCGAATACGCCGCGCGGCAGGTGAAACAGGCCTTGGTTGGCAAAGGTAATGCCGATAAGCTGCAAGTTCAACATATGGTGAAGATTTTGTTGAGTATTCAAGGCGATATGCAGATCGACGCCAGCGATGCGTTGGCTATCGGCCTGTGTCATAGTCATTATCGGGAGACCGCAATGCGTTTGCAGAAGGCGAGTTCGTGATCGGTTTTTTGCGCGGTAAATTGATTCACAAAGCGCCGCCACAATTGTTGCTGGATGTACACGGTGTTGGCTATGAAGTGGAAGCGCCGATGAACACCTTTTACGACCTGCCGGCATTGGGTGAAGAAGTTAAACTGCATACGCATCTAGTGGTGCGAGAAGATGCGCACATTTTGTTCGGTTTTGCCACGGAAAGCGAGCGCATGCTGTTCAGGACCCTGATCAAGGTCAATGGCGTTGGTCCGAAGCTGGCATTGACGATACTTTCAGGGCAAAGCACCGAAGAGTTTTATCGTTGCGTGCATGATAACGATGTAAAAGGTTTGGTGCGCTTGCCGGGTGTCGGCCAAAAAACCGCCGAGCGCTTGATAATAGAAATGCGCGGTCGTTTGCCGGAATTGAACAAGCTATCGGCATCTAATGATCGGCCAAGTTCGCTTCCTGGTTCTGCAGACAGTCCCAAGCAAGAAGCCATTAGCGCGCTATGTGCCTTAGGGTATAAGCCGCCGGATGCGGCGCGAATGGTACAATCGATTTCTACCGAAGATAAAAGCTGCGAGGACATTATTCGTCTGGCGCTACGCGGTGCGGTTAAATGATCGAAAGCGACCGATTGGTGACTGCGCAGGGCAATAATGACGAAGAGCGAGTGGATCGAGCTATTCGTCCCAAACGCCTGAAAGACTACGTCGGCCAAAAAGAGCTCCGTGAGCAAATGGAAATCTTTATCCAGGCGGCGGTAACGCGCTCGGAAGCATTAGACCATGTATTGATCTTCGGTCCGCCCGGCTTGGGGAAAACCACCTTGGCTAACATCGTCGCCATGGAAATGAATGTCAACATTCGGCAAACCTCAGGCCCCGTGCTGGATAAAGCCGGGGACTTGGCGGCTTTGCTGACCAATCTGCAAGCACACGATGTGCTGTTCATCGACGAAATCCATAGGCTCAGTCCGGCGGTGGAAGAGGTGCTGTATCCAGCTATGGAAGACTACCAAATTGATATTATAATAGGCGAAGGTCCGGCAGCCCGCTCGATTAAGCTGGATTTGCCACCCTTTACGCTGATAGGCGCTACGACCCGAGCCGGTTTGTTGACATCGCCTTTACGCGACCGTTTCGGTATCGTTCAACGTCTTGAATTTTACACCGTCGAGGAACTGGCCAGTATTGTCAGTCGTTCAGCGAAGCTGCTGAATATTGGGATGGACAGCGGTGGTGCGGACGAGATTGCGTGTCGCTCGCGCGGCACGCCGAGGATTGCTAACCGGCTATTACGCCGCGTGCGCGACTTTGCCGAAGTTAAAGGCAACGGCACGGTTAGTCGTGAGATCGCCAAGCAAGCCTTGGATATGCTGAAAATAGACCAGCAAGGCTTCGATATGCTGGACAGGAAGTTATTGACAGCCATGATAGAACATTTTCAAGGCGGTCCGGTTGGGCTGGATACGCTGGCCGCTGTGATCAGCGAGGAGCGCGGTACCGTGGAAGATGTGCTGGAACCTTATTTGTTGCAACAAGGCTTTATCATGCGCACCCCCAGAGGACGGGTGGTCACGCATAAGGCATACAGCCACTTTGGCCTGCCAGTGCCCAAGCAGCAACTAGGCACCGATGATATCTTCGCCAATTAATAATTCGTTAAGAGACGAATGAAAGAATTTACTTGGCCTGTGAGGGTATATTACGAAGACACCGATGCGGGCGGTGTAGTGTTCTACGCTAACTATTTGAAGTTTTTTGAACGCGCTAGAACCGAAATGCTGCGTAGTGTCGGTTTCGAACAGGACAGACTGATTATTGAGCAAAACCTGATTTTTGTCGTGCGTTCGGTAAAAGTCGATTATTTGAAGCCGGCGCGCTTCAACGACCTGTTGGATGTGAATGCAAAAGTTATTGAACACAAAAAAACGAATTTTACCTTTGAGCAATCGATTACTCGGCAACAAGACCTGTTGTGCACTGCTGAAATTCGAATTGCCTGTCTTGATGCGCAAAGCATGAAGCCCAAACTGATTCCCTCTGCTATTTTGGAACATTTAAACTAATGAATACCGATTTATCCATCCTGACGCTGGTCAAAGAAGCCAGCATCGTCGTGCAGTTTGTTATGTTCATTCTGTTGTCGGCATCGGTTGCTTCCTGGACCTTCATCTTTTCCAAGCGTAAAGAATTGAAGCAAGCCATCGCCATCACCGACGACTTTGAGGAGGAGTTCTGGTCCGGCGTCGGTCTGGCCGAGTTGTATAAAAAAATGTCCAGCGACCGGTTCGAGCCGGAAGGTATCGAAAAAATCTTCTTGGCCGGTTACCGCGAATTCGCGCGTATGCGTCAAAAGGGCGATGTCGAACCGTCGGTCCAGGTCGAAAGCGCGCAGCGGGCGATGCGTATCGAGTTATCCCGCGAGTTGGATCGACTGGACGAAACTTTACCGTTTTTGGCGACAGTAGGTTCGACCAGTCCTTATATAGGCCTGTTTGGCACCGTCTGGGGGATCATGAATTCGTTCCGCGCCTTAGGCGAAATCAAAAATGCGACGTTGGCAAATGTCGCTCCTGGTATTTCCGAAGCCTTGATCGCCACCGCGATTGGTTTGTTTGCGGCGATTCCGGCGGTTATTGCCTATAACCGCTTCTCCACGCGTTTGGATCGTTTGGCCGGTCGTTACGAATTATTCGTCGACGAGTTCGTGGTGTTACTGCAAAGACAGGCGCACAGCAAATGAATGTCGGTGGCAGCAATCGCAGATCGCGCAAAAAGCGCGGGGTAATGGCCGAAATTAACGTCGTTCCTTATATCGACGTTACCTTTGTGCTGTTGATGATTTTCATGATTACCGCCCCGCTGGTGCAAACCGGTGTCGAGGTCGAATTACCCCAAGCCGAGGCTGATTCGGTTGATTTACAGGATCAGGTGCCGGTGATTGTTTCGATCAAGAAAGACGGTAGTTTGTATGTCGATATTGGCAATGGTGATGAGGAAGCCGAGACACCGGTCGATGTCGATACCGTTAAAACCAGAGTCGCTGCGGTATTCAGAAATAATCCCAAAGCCCAGCTATATGTGCGCGGCGATCATGAAGTGGATTACGGCAGTATTGTCAAGGTGATGGTGGAACTGAAGAAAACCGGCGCCCCCAAAGTGGGTTTGATGACCGCACCGCCGCCAGACAGCAAATAAACACAACCATGAAAAGTTTTAAACCCTCGCTTGCGCAGGCGGTAGCGCTACATATTCTGATTGTATTGTTGTTCAGTTTTAGTTTTCTAACAGAGACTGACGATGCGCAAATGGCGCCGCCTGCGGATATTATTGAAGCGACTGTATTGGATGGCGCGGAAATCGATGCGGAAGCCGAACGCTTAAAGCAGAATGAAGCAAACAAGCAACAAGCGGAAAAGCAGCATCAAGAGCAACTGGAAAACGCCAGAAAAACCGAAGAGCAGTTGTTGCAGCAAGCTAAAAAGCAACGCGTGCTTGAAGAACAGAAAATTCAGGAAGCCGCCGAAAAGCGTAAGCAAGAAGCGCTAGAAGAGAAGAAACTGCAGGAACAACTGGTCGCCAAGCGTAAGGAAGAGGAAAAAAAGTTAGAGGAAGCCAAGGAACGGCAAGCTCTGGAACAGAAAAAAGCCAAGGAAGTCGCGGAAAAGCAGAAGCAAGCCGAACTGGACAAACAAAAGGAAGTCGCGGAAAAACAGAAACAAGCCGAACTGGAAAAGCAGAAGGAATTGACGGAAAAGCAAAAGGAAGCCGAGAAACAAAAGCAACTGGAAAAGCAAAAACAACAGGAAGTGGAGCGCGAAGCCAAGTTGAAGGAACAAAAACTGGCGGAAGCGGCGCGAGAGAAACAACAGCAGGAAGCCGAAATCAAAAAGCTGGAACAGGAAAAGAAGTTACAGGAACAAAAAGCCCTGGAACAGCAAAAAAAGCTTCAGGAGCAAAAGAGCGAGGAAGCCAAGCGCCAGGAACAAGCAAGACAAGCGGAAGCCAAGGCAAAAGCGGAAAAGGAAAGGCAATTAGCTGACGAAAAAGCTAAAGCCGAGAAAGAAAAACAGGCCGCGCTTAACGCTGAAAAAGCCAAACAAGCGGCGGAAGCCGAGGCAAGAGCCAAGGCGGAAAAAGATAAACAACTCGCCGCCGAAAAAGCGGAGAAAGAGCGCCAAGCCAAAATAGCGGCAGAAAAAGCCGAAAAAGAACGCATGGCGGCCGAAGCCGAAGCTAAAGCCAAGGCGGAGAAAGAACGTCAGGCCAAGCTGGCTGCGGAAAAGGCCGAGAAAGCCGAAAAAGAACGGCTCGCGGCGGAAGCGGCTGCTAAAGCCAAGGCAGAACAAGAGCGCCAAGCGGCGATAGCCGCGGCTGAAAAAGCGGAAAAAGAACGCCAGGCTGCGGAAGCTGCCGCTGCTGCAGCGGCAAAAGCGGCTTCGGATAAGCAAGCTGTAGATTCCGCGAAGCAAATGATAGCCCGCAAAGTCGAGGGGGCTT
This sequence comes from Methylomonas sp. MK1, assembly GCF_000365425.1. Lineage (NCBI taxonomy): Bacteria > Pseudomonadati > Pseudomonadota > Gammaproteobacteria > Methylococcales > Methylococcaceae > Methylomonas > Methylomonas sp. MK1. The sequence continues at coordinate 2,280,270 of NZ_AQOV01000001.1, read as the reverse complement.
GGACGCGGCCGATCAACGCAACGCAAGGCTTGAGATGCACAATTCAGGTAAAATTGTTGGCTAGCGGTGATGTGATGGACGCAGTGGTGATTGGTAGCAGCGGCGATCCGATTTTTGACCGTTCGGCGGAGAATGCAGTAAGAAAAGCTTCGCCTTTGCCGGTACCGCAAGATAGAAATTTATTTAATCAGGAATTTAGAGTTTTCACCTTCGTGTTTAAACCGGAATAATCAGTAAACGGAAACGAGAGAATGATGTTAATCACAAGAATTTTAGTCGGCGGCATTTTGGCTGGGATGTTCACAGTGGCGCAGGCGGCCGGTTTAACCATAGAAATTACCAAGGGTTCGCAAACTGCGGTGCCGATCGCCATTGTACCCTTCGCTCAGCAAGGCTCTATCGGCAATGTCAAATTGTCCGATGTGATTAGTTCCGATTTGGGTGGTAGCGGTTTTTTCAAGGCTTTACCTGAAGACGATATGTTAACCAAGCCGAGCGAGCCGGAGCGGGTCAACTTTAAGGATTGGCAGGTGCTGGGCCAAGACTATATGGCGATAGGTCAAGTAGTCGGCAATGGTGGCAGCTACAACATCCAGTTCCATTTGTTTAACGTCCATAACGGCCAGTTGTTAATGGGTTACCGGTTGACTGCCGGCGCCAACGAATTACGCCGCGCCGCGCACCACATTAGCGATCTGATTTATGAAAAACTGACCGGCCGCAAAGGTGCGTTTAACACCCGGATTGCTTATGTGACCAGCGTTCGCCGCGGCAACGGCAAGCAGTTTATGCTGCAAGTAGCCGATGCGGATGGTTATAACCCTAGGACGATTGCCGAATCGCCAGAGCCTATCATGGCGCCGGCTTGGTCGCCGGATGGCAGTAAAATAGCCTACGTATCTTTCCATACCAAGCGTTCGGAAATTTGGGTGCAAACCTTGGCAACCGGACAACGGGAAAGCGTTTCTTCATATCCCGGTATCAACGGGGCGCCGGCTTTCTCACCCGATGGGAGTCGTCTGGCAGTTACGCTTTCAAAAGACGGCAGCCCGGATGTTTACGTGTTGAATTTGGGTAGTCGCTCTTTGACGCGCTTGACCAGCGGTTTGTCCATCGATACCGAGCCGACTTGGTCGCCTGACGGCAGTTCAATCTTATTTACCTCCGATCAAGGCGGCAAACCTCAGCTTTACCTGATGCCTGCTTCCGGAGGCAAAGCTAGTCGCGTGACATTCCAAGGCGACTACAACGCTAGAGGGCGTTTTTCTGCCGATGGTAGAAGCTTGGCGATGGTTACTAGCAGTGGTGGAGGCTACAAAATTGCAGTAATGGATATGGCCTCTCGCACGGTGAACGTACTGACCGAGGGTAATCTTGACGAATCTCCCAGCTTTGCGCCGAATGGCAGTATGGTTTTATTTGCCGCGAATCGCGGCGGTCGGTCGGCCTTATCAGTGGTGTCTACCGATGGCGCGATGCAACAAAAATTGGCATTCGAGAGTGGCGAGGTCCGTGAACCGGCCTGGGCACCTTGATTGCAATTGCGATAGCCCTCAAACTATCGCTACCTGAGTTTTAATTTATATATTGGAGAAAATTGATGAGATTTAACAAAACCTATTTGGCTTTAGCCATGACTGCGATTTTGGTAACGACCGGTTGTAGCTCAACCGAAGAAGAAGGTTTGGCGGATTCTACCCAAGGTACTGATGCTTCAACCAGCGGTCTCGCCGATGGATCTATGTCCGGTAGCCAATTCGGCTCAGGTAATGGCAGCAGCTTCGGTTCCGGTTCAAATCTTGGGCCGGAATTTAGTGATCCTAACAACCCATTGTCCAAACAAGTTATTTACTTCGAAATCGATAGCAGCCAAGTCAAGCAAGAATACGTGCCTGTCGTGGCCGCGCATGCGCGTTATTTGGCTTCACATCCAAATCAACACGTTATCCTGTCCGGCCATGCCGACGAGCGTGGTTCCAGCGAGTACAACATCGCGCTGGGCGAGCAACGTTCCAAATCAGTAGAAAGAATGATGCGTTCGCAAGGCGTCACCGCGAGCCAATTGGAAGTAGTTAGTTACGGCGAAGAAAAACCTGTCGTGTCCGGTCATGATGAATCAGCTTGGCAGCAAAATCGCCGCGTGGAAGTTGGCTATCAATGAGTAAGCGTGCGCTTCTGATCCTGAGTCTCGGCTTTGGCTTATGTGCCGAAGCCGGTGCTGCGCCTAATGGTGCCGGTTATCCGGCTGCGAATGCTTATGCGCAGCCGGCCGCTACTGACAATGCTATTTTTGAGGTATTGGGCAGATTGGAGCAGTTACAGTCGGAAGTGCAACAATTGCGCGGCATGGTCGAGGAGCAATCTCAGACCATCGCCGACTTGCAAAGAAAACAAAGCAATATGTACTCCGATCTTGATGATCGGATGCAGGCGCTTACTGCGGGTGGACAAGCGCCGTCGAGTCAATCGCCCACGTCAGCTCCTGCCGATACGGCTGCGACTGGACAAGCGGCGGTTACTGCTGCTCAACCTTCAGCACCAGCGGCCCCGGTTGCACCAACTCCGGTACCAGTCGTCACGACGACGCCAGCTCCTGCTGCGCCCGTAGTGGACAATAAGCCGGCTGCGACGTCCGCACAAGGCAATGAAAAGGAACGGTATCAGTCAGCTTATGACACTTTGCGCAATGGCCACAATGCCCAAGCCATAAAAATGTTTCAGGATTTGCTGAAAGATTTTCCGGCCGGCGAGTTTGCCGACAATTCTCAGTATTGGTTGGCGGAAGCGCATAAGATCAACCGGGAATTCGACGCGGCGCGCGCCGCATTCAATAAAGTGGTCAGTCAATACCCCAACAGCTCTAAAGTGCCGGATGCCTTGTTGAAACTGGGCTATATCGAATTCGATCTGCAAAACACCGCAAAAGCTCGCGATTATCTAACGCGGGTGACTACCAGCTATCCAGGCACCACTGCTGCGCATTTAGCGGAAAAAAAGCTGGCGCAAATGCCGCAATAAATTGGCGTTAGGATGGAGCAAACGCTACGTATTACCGAAGTATTCTATTCCCTACAGGGTGAGGCGAATACGGTGGGGTTGCCCACCGTCTTTATTCGCTTGACCGGCTGCCCCTTGCGCTGCACCTATTGCGATACTGCCTATGCTTTCAGCGGCGGCGATAAACTTAGCCTCGACGATATTCTTCAGCAGGTTGGCCGCTACAACACCCGCTATGTGACGGTAACCGGTGGCGAACCTTTAGCTCAACCTGCCTGTAATCCTTTGATGCTTCGCTTGTTGGATGCCGGTTACCAGGTTTCGCTGGAAACCAGCGGTGCCTTGGATGTGTCGATGGTTGACAGCCGGGTCAGTAAAGTCATGGATTTGAAAACGCCGAGCTCAGGTGAACTTGAGCGCAATCGATATGACAATATCCAGTATTTAACGGCGCACGACCAAGTCAAATTCGTGATTGCCGATGCCGCCGATTTCCAATGGGCCAAACAGCAACTTGAGCTCTATCGCTTAGCGGAACATTGCCAAGTACTGTTCTCGCCGGTGATGGATGTGATGTCGCCGACCGAGCTGGCCGAGCGTATTTTGGCCGACCAACTGCAGGTTCGGTTTCAAATTCAATTACATAAATTTCTTTGGAACGACGCGCGTGGAAAATAACAGCAGTTCCAGACCGGCAATCATTTTATTGTCCGGTGGCCTGGATTCCATTACGGTGTTGGCACTTGCCAAACAACAAGGCTTTACTTGCTACGCCTTGAGTTTCGATTACGGCCAGCGCCACAATGCCGAATTGGAAGCTTCGCGGCGAATCGCTAAGCATTACCAGGTCGCTGATCATAAGATCATCAACCTCGGGTTGAGCGCAATAGGCGGTTCTGCGTTGACCGATGCCAGGATCGATGTGCCGACTTCGCCGCAAGCCGGCATTCCGGTGACTTATGTGCCGGCCAGAAATACTATATTTCTGGCCTTTGCCCTGGGTTGGGCGGAAGTAGTGAACGCTCACGATGTGTTCATCGGCGTGAACGCCGTCGATTATTCCGGTTACCCCGATTGTCGGCCGGAATTTATCAAAGCTTTTCAAGATATGGCCAACCTGGGCACCAAAGCGGGAGTGGAAGGCCATAAAATTCAAATTCACACACCGCTGATAGCTCTGAGCAAAGCTGAGATTATTCGAAAAGGTTTGGAGCTGGGCGTCGATTACGCGGATACCGTATCTTGTTACTCTGCTGATATGAAAGGTAGAGCCTGTGGCGTGTGCGATGCCTGCAGATTGCGCGCGGCCGGTTTTCAAAATCTGGGCGTGGCCGATCCGACGCATTATCGACCTAAATAACCGGGGTTGACGCGCATTTATTAGAAACTCAAATAGCACGGGTATTTATTTGTCGGCTAAGCTATAAATAAATTTATCGTCGATCTGAGGGTCTTTGAGTATGCAAGTCAAACAAACCAAGTCCCAATTTGTCGCCGTGGCTTCCATAGCCGCCGAATTGAGCGCGGTGATGGAAGTGGCCAAGGAAATTTCCCTAGCGGCAGCCAATGCCAAAGCCATTGCCTTTCGAGCCGGGGAAAAGGCCAAGGGTTTCCAACCCATCACCGACTTCATTAACGAATTGGCCAAGGATACGATCGAATTGGTCAATAACATCAACGAATACGCTTTCCACCTTTATCGCCTGACAGTCAATGAACAACGTATGACCGAAGCGTGCAGACGCTTCGAGAAAGTTGGACAGTTGGCCGTTGGCGCCAGATATGCCGATTCCTTGGTCACCCCGTTGCAGGAAGTCAGGCTAAGAACTCAGATTTGTCATCGAGAGTTTATTATTCAGGTTTCGGAATTATTGATTAAGTTGGCTGATGTGATGCATCCGGCCAGGGCAGCCCGGGTGATTGCTGCCAACTCCCGCATCGAGGCTTCGCAAGCGGGAGAGTATCTGCAAAGTCTGCAAGCGGTCGCCGAGAGCGTCGATAATGCCGCGCAAATAATCAACGATAAAGTACATAAATGCCGGAGTGCATTGACGATTATAAACGTCGCCGAATAGCGCACCCACCAAACCCAGTCTGGCCAAGAGGTACAGTTAGCATGAGAATGACCAAAATTTATGAGGGCGCCTACCAATGGATAATGTTTGGCCGCGACGTACATAAGCCCGAAAAAATTATCGATACCAACCAGTATATGGTGAGGACGGCCAATCGCTGCTTATTGATCGATCCCGGCGGCATAGAACTGTTTGCACCCATGCTGGCGGCGGTTTTACACCATGCGCCGGTAGAGGAAATTACCGATTTGTTCGCATCGCATCAAGATCCGGACATCATTTCGTCTTTAGGTTTATGGGATCAAGCGCTGCCTCACGCCAAACTGCATGCGGCAGCGTTATGGGAAGGTTTTTTAAGGCATTTCGGCTGCGAAACTATCGAATATGTGCCGATTCCCGATCATGGCGGGGTCATCAATCTCGGTACTACCGAGTTGCAGATCATCCCTGCGCACTACCTGCATGCCTCTGCTAATTTCCATATTTACGATCCACACGCCAAAATCCTGATGTCCGGCGATGTCGGTGCAGCCTTGGAAGCGCCGGGTACGCCGGTATTTGTGGACAACTTCGATATGCACGTTGAGAAGATGCGTTTCTTTCATCAGCGTTGGATGCCCTCTAACCAAGCTAAGCGCGCTTGGATTGATCGGGTCAGGAAGTTGGATATCGACATACTGGCCCCGCAACATGGTCGGATGTTTAAAGGCGATGATGTGAAGCGTTTTCTGGATTGGTTCGAGGCCCTACAAGTGGGGATTGCCGTATAAAACAAGCATTTGCCGAAAATTGGGTTTATAATCCGATCATTACGAGCCCCCGTCGCGAGATGGGGGTTTTTTGTTAGTGAGAGTAGTTGAGGTATCTCATCAAGCATGGCGCAAAAACTTTACATACAGACTAACGGCTGTCAAATGAACGAATACGATTCCGATAAAATGCGGGACGTATTGATGGCATCGCATGGCATGGAATTGACCGATACTCCGGAACTCGCCGATGTGCTGCTGCTTAACACTTGTTCGATCCGTGAAAAAGCCCAGGAAAAGGTGTTTTCTGCGGTCGGGCGCTGGAAAAAAATCAAAGACAAACGCCCCGGTGTGATTATCGGCGTCGGTGGCTGCGTGGCCAGCCAGGAAGGTGCCGCGCTGCAAAAACGCGCACCGTATGTAGACATCGTGTTTGGCCCGCAAACCCTGCACCGCTTGCCTGAATTGTTAAATCAAGCGCGGAGCGGCGGTAAGCATGTCGTAGACATTTCTTTTCCGGAAATCGAAAAATTCGATAATTTACCGGAACCGCGTGCGGAAGGTCCTAAGGCCTATGTGTCGGTAATGGAAGGGTGCAGTAAATATTGCACCTATTGCGTAGTGCCATACACCCGCGGTGAAGAAGTCAGCCGGCCGCTGAACGATGTGATTGCCGAAATCGAAACGCTGGCCAGACAAGGTGTGCGCGAGATCAACCTGCTCGGCCAAAACGTTAATGCATATCGCGGTGCGATGGAAGACGGCGATCTAGCTAGTTTTGCGCTGCTGTTGCATTGCGTCGCTGCCGTCGATGGTATAGACCGTATACGTTTCACCACATCGCATCCTTTGGAATTCACTGACGATATTATCGAAGCGTTTGCCGAAATTCCGCAGTTGGTCAATCATTTGCATTTGCCGGTGCAAAGCGGCAGTAATCGGATTTTGGCCGAGATGAAGCGCGGCCATAGGCGCGAAGATTATCTGGAAATCATGCGCAAGATGAAAGCGGTGCGGCCGGGCATTAGTTTGTCGTCGGATTTCATCGTCGGCTTTCCCGGCGAAACCGAACAAGATTTCGAAGATACCATGGCGTTGATCGAGGAAGTCGGCTATGACCTGTCCTACAGCTTTATTTTCAGTGCTCGGCCGGGTACCCCGGCGGCTAATTTTGCCGACGATGTCAGTATGGCGGTTAAGGAACAGCGCCTGAAGCGCCTAAAAGACCGGCTTAACGAGATGTTCATGGCAATTTCCGAAGCGATGATCGGTAGCGTGCAAAGCGTACTGGTAGAAGGCATTTCCAAGAAAAATCCGCTGCATCTCACTGGTCGCACCGAAAATAACCGCGCCGTAAATTTTGCCGGGCACCCGCGCTTGATAGGGCAGTTCGTCGATGTCTACATTGCCGAAGCCTTGCCCAATTCGTTACGCGGCCGTCTGGTGGAATCGTCCATCGAAAAAATCCAGCAGACCGCCTAGTGTTGAACGCCAACCATTTTTCGCAAGAAATTACCCTGTTACCCGCTGATGCGCAGCGGTTGTCCAATTTTTGCGGACAATTGGATGCGCATATCCGCCAAATCGAGCAACGCTTGCAGGTAGAGATCGCCAATCGCAGCAATCATTTTAAGGTGACGGGTGTCGATGCAGCCGTCACGGCAGCTTGCGCGGTGATTCAGAAATTGTTTGAACTGACCGAATGGGAGGAAATTACTCCCGAGCAAGTGCATTTGAGTTTGCAGGATGCCAGTATCGACCAGTTACTACAGGCTGCTCCGAACGTGAAATTGGAGCCGGTGGCGATTAAAACCAAGCGCGGAGTGATCAAGGGACGCGGTTTTAATCAGCAGGACTATTTGCGCAAGATCATTTCGCACGACATTAATTTTGGCGTCGGTCCCGCTGGTACCGGTAAAACCTATCTGGCGGTGGCGTGTGCGGTTGACGCGCTGCAAAACGAGACGGTACGGCGGATTATCCTGGTGCGGCCGGCAGTCGAAGCGGGCGAAAAATTGGGTTTTCTGCCGGGCGACATGGCGCAGAAGGTCGATCCCTATTTACGGCCCTTGTACGATGCGCTTTACGATATGTTGGGCTTCGAACGCGTCGAGAAATTACTGGAAAAAAATGTCATCGAAGTTGCGCCCTTGGCCTTTATGCGCGGCCGAACCTTGAACGATTCCTTCATCATTCTGGATGAAGCGCAAAATACCACAGTCGAACAGATCAAGATGTTTCTGACCCGGATCGGTTTCGGCTCCACCGCCGTCATTACCGGCGATGTCACGCAAATCGATTTACCCAACGAAAAAATGTCCGGCTTGAAGCATGTGTTGAAAGTGCTGAAGGATGTAGAGGGTATCAGTTTTACCTTTTTCGGCGTGCGCGACGTGGTCCGGCATCCTTTGGTGCAGCGGATAGTCGCCGCCTACGAGCACTACGAAAAAGAGCACACGCCCTCGGTTTAGTGTATGAATTATATCGACATGCAAATTGCTACGTCGGCGCCTCACCCCGAATTGGAGCAGTTTCAGCAATGGGCGGATATCGCCCTGGCAATTTTTGAAGATGGCGCGGACAGCGAACTGGTGATTCGTTTAGTCGATGATGCGGAAAGTGCGCAACTCAACCAACAATATCGCCACAAGAATGGGCCGACCAATATCCTGAGCTTTCCGTTTGAAGCGCCGGCGGGTATGGATATAGACTTGCTGGGCGATTTGGTGATTTGCGCGCCGCTGATTGCGCAGGAAGCGGCGCAGCAAAACAAATTGGCCGAACATCATTGGGCGCATATCACTATACACGGCGTATTGCATTTGCTAGGGTATGACCATATAGAGGATCAGGATGCCGAACAAATGGAAGCTTTGGAGATTGAGATTTTGAGCAAATTAGGTATAGCAAACCCTTATAAGGAGGATGGAAAGTAATGAGCGATGGTAACCCCCCGAGTAGTCAACCCCATAAGAGCTTGATCGAGCGCATCGGTCATTTTCTGAGTGGGGAACCGCAAGATCAGGAAGACTTGCTGGAGATATTGAGAGAATCGCAAGAAAAACATCTTTTAGACTCCGACGCGTTGGCCATGATGGAAGGCGTAATGCACGTAGCGGAGATGCGGGTCAGAGACATCATGATTCCGCGTTCGCAAATGGTGGTCGTGCCCCGGGATGCGGAGCTGGAAACCATCTTTCCTTTAGTTGTCGAATTTGCCCATTCCCGTTTTCCGGTCATCGAAGAAGACCGTAGTAAGGTGGTCGGCGTGTTACTGGCCAAAGACTTGCTGGCTCATGCATTGCGGGATAAAACCCTGAAAGTCGAAGATGTGATGCGTCCGGTCAACGTGGTGCCGGAAAGCAAGCGCTTAAACGTGTTGTTAAAAGAGTTTCGCACCGAGCGCAACCACATGGCTATCGTCGTAGACGAATACGGCAACGCCGCCGGCTTGGTGACGATTGAAGACGTCCTCGAGCAAATCGTCGGCAAGATCGAAGACGAACACGACGACGATGAAGTACAAGAATTTATTTCTCAGCGTAGCGAAAAAGAGTTTATCGTCAGCGCGCTAACACCCATCGAAGAATTCAACGATTATTTTTCCGCTACGCTGGAAGACGACGAATACGATACGCTAGGCGGTTTGATCGTGCAGCGCCTTGAGCATTTTCCCAAGAAAGGCGAAAAAGTGGAGCTGGAAGACTTCTGTTTCGAGGTATTGCGGGCCGACAATCGGCGGGTGCATTTACTGAAATTGAAGCTCAAATAAGTGTGTTCTGTGCGCTGGTGCCTGAGGCTAGTAGTTCCTCGAATGCATCGGCCGGCAGGGCTCTGGAGAATAAATAGCCCTGTCCATAGTCGCAGTCCGCTTCGAGCAATAGTTGGCGTTGTTGTTCGGTTTCTATGCCTTCCGCGATGACCTTTATGCCCAGCTTGTGCGCCATGACGATAATCGCTTCGCAGAGTATCTTGTCGCTGGAGTTCGGCGACAAATTACCGACGAAAGACTGATCTATTTTCAGATAGTCGATATCGAATTTCTTCAGATAAGCCAGCGACGAATAGCCGGTGCCGAAATCGTCCAGCGATACTTGAATTCCCGCATCTCGAAAAGCCAGTAATTGATCTTTTACCACATTGCTGGCGTCCAGCAGCAAGCCCTCGGTAATTTCCGCCACGATGCTTTGTCCGGGCAACTCAAGTGTTTGCAAGTGATCCAGCCAAGTGCCGTGGGACTGGTCGTCGTAAAACTGCACCGGCGATTTGTTGACGCTGATCTGAAAATCCGGATGGTACCGGGAACGCCATTGTTTGACCTGTCCCGCCGCTTGTTTAAATACCCAATCGCCGATTTCGGCAATCAGGCCTATATCTTCGGCAATATGCACAAATTCTGCGGGACTGACCATGCCGCGCGTCGGGTGTTGCCAGCGAATCAGCGCTTCGGCTTTATGGATGGCGCCGGAGCCCAGTTCCACGACCGGCTGGTAATACACTTCGAACTGGTTGGCCTCCAGAGCGTTACGCAAATCGTCGGCAATCAGCATGCGCGCTAGAGCGGCTTCCTGCATTGACGGAGTGAAATAACAATAGCGATTACGGCCCTGATGTTTCGCGGCGTACATTGCTTGATCGGCGTTTTTGATTAATGAATCGATTCTCTCGGCGTCCTTGGGGTAGAGCGTGATGCCGATACTGGCGGAGATGTAGGCCACTTTGCTTTTCAGCTGAAAAGGTTCGGCCAATCTTTGCAGGATGTTTTTGACGACGCGTTCGGCGTCGTCGGCATCATCAAGTTCGCCGAGGATAACTGTGAATTCGTCGCCGCCCAATCTGGCGACAGTATCGGAATCGCGTACGCAACGCAGTAGCCGTTGCGAGGCATCTTTTAGCAATAAATCGCCCATATCGTGCCCCAGTGTATCGTTAACTTCCTTGAAACGGTCAAGATCAAGCAATATCAAAGCGACCTGTAAGCCGCTGCGATGTGCCTTTTTGATTTCTTGATCCAGTCTGTCGTGAAACATGCGGCGGTTGGGCAGGCCAGTGAGCGGATCGAAATTGGCTTGGGTCCAGATCAGTTCTTCGGACTGTTTTTTTTGCGTGATGTCGGAAAACAACGCAACCCGCCGCTGCGGCACGCCATCCGGGCTAAATATGGTATTGATGGTCAGTTGCTCGGCGAAAATCTCGCCATTCTTCCGGCGATTCCAAATTTCGCCTTTCCAGTGACCGCCAGTGTTGATGGCGTGCCACATGGCTTGATAAAACTGTTCGCTCTGCCGCTCGGAGTTCAGAATGTTATGGTTTTTACCGATGACTTCGTCCAAGGTGTAGCCGGTCAACGCGGTGAAAGCCGGGTTAACATTGATGATCATGCCTTGTGCGTCGGTTACGGCCATGGCTTCGCTGCTGTTTTGATAGACTAACGAAGCCAATTGCAGCTCTTCATTACTGCGGCTACGGTCGATCGCGATGCCGGCCAGATGCGAAGCCTGTTCAATCATCTGAATATCGTCGGCTCCCGGTGACGCTGGCTGGCGCTGGTAAATAGCGAACGTGCCCAACAATTGGCCGGAGGAGCCTCGGATTGGTTCCGACCAGCACGCCCCTAAGTCGGCCCGTGCCGCAAGCTCGGTAAAAGGTCCCCAATACGTATGGTTTTGAATATCTTCGACAATGACGCGTTGGCCAAAGTAAGCGGCGGTGCCGCATGAGCCGACGCCGGGACCTATGAACAAGCCGTCTACGGCGGCATTGTAGAAGTCGGGCAGGCGCGGTGCCGCACCGATAAATAGGCGATTGCCTTCGCTATTCAATAACAAGATTGAACAGAGTAAGTCCGGATTTTGGGTTTCCACACCCCGCACTACCGCTTGCAGGATATCCGGTAATGCCGCACCTTTTGACAGTAATTCCAGTACGTGGTTATGGGCGCGCTCGCGATTAGCCGCTTGTTGGCGATCACTGATATCCATGGCAATACCGATAATGCCGACCGTTTCTTGGTTAATGTCCTGTAATTGGGTGCGGGTTATCTGGATGGTATGCCGTTTGCCGTCGGCAAATTTAATTTGCTCGAGAGATTGATGCGGTTGGTTCGCTTGCGCTAAACAGGCTTGATCGGCGCTTAGGAAACGGGCGGCCATTTCCGTACCAAACAGCTCGGCAAGTTGCTCGTTAGCAATGAAGCGGGCTTCCGGCAGGCCAAGGGCGTCGCAAAAGGTATGGTTTACAAACAAAAAGCGCGTATCAAGGTCGGCCAGCCAAATGCCGACCGGTGCGTTGTCGAGAATGGCATGCAACTTGGCTTCGGAGGCATGTAGCTCAGCTATTTGCGAGTTTAGTTGCTCAGTCATCGACATGAAGCTATTAGCCAGGTAGCCGATTTCGTCGTTACGCTGCGTCGGTAGCCCGGTCAGCGGCGTGCCCAGCTTGTATTGACCGATGGCGGTCGTCATCGAATTTAGCGGTTTGGCCAGGACGCGCGCCAACAGCAGCGAAATTGCACTTGCCAGCAGGCTGAACAAGAATGTTATTTCGATAACGCCTATTCCCAGGGCTTTACTTTCCTGCAAAACGTTTTTCAGCGGCGTGTACAAGCCCAGCATCGCGAAGCGCCCGCGGCTTTCCGAGCCCAACGGCAGTTTTACGAAAGCGGCCAGTGAAGAAGCGGCCAGACTTTGCTTATCGCTGGTCGCGAATACCAAATGCGCTTGTTTGCCAGCCAGAATCGCTTTTATGTTCGGGATGTCATCCTGAATCAGGAAATTGCGGCCGCTTTCAAATCCAAAGGTTTTTGCCGCGTCGGGGTGCATCAAGTAGTCCCCTCTGTCGTTGCTGAGCAGCAATTCAATATCGTCGGGAATATCGCCGCGCACTTGCTCGAACAACCCTTGTAAATCGACATTGATGACGATCACCGCGATGGTGGAGGCGTTCTCCGACTTGATGGGCATCGCTATCCGCAGAGTGGGTTTGCCGAATCCCAGGTGAGTGCCTAATTCTTGATTTAAATTGATTTCGGAAACGTAGTATTGCTCGGCGGCTAGCGGCATGGTTTCGAATACGTATGGGAAATGGTTCTTCTCTTGTAATTGTGCCTCGTCAATGACTTTGAGGTTGTCTCGGTCTCTATCGACTCTGACCAATTCCTTGCCGTAATGTTGTGTGTCGATCAAACGGATTTGACTGTATTCGGGATGGGCATTCAGCAGGCTGACAAAAATCTCCGCCAATTGATTTTTGCGTATGCTCAACTTTGACTCAGGTTTCGCCGAGACGATGTCGGCGCTGACCGGCAGATGGGTTAGAAACTTTACGTTGCTGGCGGTAGCTGCCAACGCATCCGCAAATCGGTGTCCTAAGGCTTGGGTGTCGTTTAACAGCTTATCCTTGGCCGTTCCCACCAGCATGGTCCGGCTGCGGTCGTAAACATAATAACCGGTTAGGCCTGTGGATAGTGTGCCTAGCAGTGCCAGCCAGAAACCCAGTTTTATGCCTATGCTGGAGCGCACTCAGAATGCCTCGGGTGCTTCGCCGGAAATGATTCTATCCCATAGCGTTTTGCGCGCTAACGGATTGAGTATCGGTTCCAGCCAAATGATGGGCTGGTTTTGGGGGCTGTCGTTCTCCGGCGCTGTAAGGGTGTTTGCCAAGCCGTGTTGCTGGGTGAGTCGCTCGCTGACCACTTTTTCCAAGGTGTAATTAATCCATGCTTCCGCTAATTCAGGGTTTCGGCTATTTTGGGTGATTGCCCAGCAATCCAGCCAGGCCAGCGCGCCTTCGCGGGGAATCACATAGCCGATGTCGGCACCTGCTTCGCGCAGGGCTTTCAATTGTTGGGCGCCGTAATTACCGAAAATCAAGGCTATATCATATTTGACAAAAAGCCTGGTCGCTTCCTCGGCAGTCGCGTAAAAAGTCAAAACATTACGGCGTAACTTGGCCAATTCGCGAGCGGCCTGTTGTAGCTCGGTATCTTTCATCCGGAATGGATTGGAGACGCCCCTCAGTAAACCGACCATGGAAAAATTGTGATTACTGGCGTTAAAAGCCAGCACGCGGCCCCGATAAGCGGTGTCCCACATAGCCGACATGGATTGTGGCGCAGCGTTAACTAGTTTGCGGTTATAGATCAGCCCCATTTCCGAGTAGGTGTAAGGAACGGCATACGTGTCGTTCCCACGAACCAGACCGGGGATAGCTTGCAAGTTTTGGAAACGCGGCAATTGCCGGGCATGGTTGGGGATATTCGCCATGCTGATCGGTCTGCTCAGGCCATGATCGATATAACGCTGCAATTCCGCAGTATTGACAGCAAATACGTCATAGCTGCCGCTATTGATTTTCTGCCAAAGGTCGTCGTCCGACGTTACCAGGGTCAACTCTACCGCAACGTCGAACCGCTGCTGGAATGCCGAAATCACTTCATTATCGGCGTAACCGTCCCAAGTGAGTATCCGCAACGTTTCCTGGGCGGACACCCAACCGGATATTGCCAGACATATGATCGTTAGAAAATATGTAAAAACGGTGGCGGAACGTTTGGCAGTAATGCTCATAAGGCTGTCGGCATGAATTTGTCGGGCCATCATAACCAATTAGTATGCGCTTTCCGCCAATTACGATATTGATATTATGTTGCCGCGCACAGATTCCGAAAATAATACCGTGACGCTGCCGGGTAGGATTGTTCAGATGGTAGTTGAGTGCGGGTCCGGATCAATCCGCTTGATCGACTTTGATCATAATGCGTAAAACGTTTTGCCGGGTACTGTGGTTGAAACTGTTGAAGCCGCGGCTGTCGGATTGTTCGGTGTCGGCATTGCCGGCAAGTTCCACCCATTCGCCGAGATTGGCGCGTAAAGTGGTGTGTGCGGATTGGGTTTCGATATGGCCGTTGCGCTGAAAGGTGTCCGACCACGGTTCGATATCGAGAGTGACTTGGTTGCCGGTCAAGCGCGGCGTAACAGCGAAGCCGGTACTGGCTTCAATCATCTGGGTATTGCTGCTCACCGCGGAACCATAGCCTGAGTCGTAGACGCTGTAATTTTGCACCGGCCGCACCTGTCCGGTTTTGATATGGGCCGCCTGACCTTCCAGGGTGCGTAATTGTTGATGTTGCTGCCGGTTTTGCAAATCCTCGGTGTTGCCCATCATGCCGCGCATCCGAATCGTATTCGGCGCTGCGGCAATGGCCGCTTCGGCGTTCAACTCGGCTGCCGTTTTGCTGCTGGTTTGTAAGACGCTGATGACTAGATTGCTCATCCGGGCATCGAGTTTTTGAATGAGGGCCCTGATTTCGCGGAGTTTGGCGGGATTGGTTTTAACGATCAGACTGGAACCGTTATCGATGACGCGATCATCTGCATCCAGCAAGGGCGCCACTAAAGCCTGTACTTCTGAGGCGGGGCGGTTGGCGAGCGGGATGACTTCCATCACAGATTCGTCGGCAACCGCGAGGCCGGCTATCAACATCAAGCCGGCCAAGCAGGGTTTAGATTTCATTGTAAAGCGCGAGATATTGATTCGCACTGTTTTGCCAGGAGAAATCCTTGATCATCGCGTTACGTTGAATTTTCTTCCAGACCGGTCGGTTGTGGAATAACACCAGGCTGCGTTTGATGGCTTCTATCAGCGCTGCCGCTGACGCATCGTTAAACGAGATGCCGCTGGCGCTGCCATTGCTGATGCTTTCCGGCAGTGCATCGACCACCGTGTCTGCCAAGCCGCCGGTTTTTCTGACAATCGGTATCGTGCCGTAGCATTGGCTATACATTTGGTTCAAGCCGCAAGGTTCGAAGCGCGATGGCATCAGGAAGATGTCTGCGCCTGCTTCGATTTGATGCGCCAAGCGCTCGTCGTAGCCTATGGTGATGGACACTCTTTCTGGATACAGGCGGGCAAACTCTTGCAGGCGGTATTCGATGCTTTTATCGCCGCTGCCCAGTAAGGCAAATTGCAAAGGTAGGGTGGTCATCTCCTGTAGACAGCTTAGTACCAGATCGATACCTTTTTGCTCGACCAGGCGGCCAATCAAGCCGAACAAGGGGGTTTCCGAGTCCACCGGCAAGCCCAGTTGTTGTTGTAGCGCCGTTTTATTGATTAGCTTGTCTTTTAGCGTATCGACGCTGAAAGGTTTAGCAATATACGCGTCGTTCGCCGGGTTCCAGACCGACACATCAATACCGTTCAGAATGCCGCGCAAGTGGCTTTGTTTATGCGCCAATAGTCCTTCCAAGCCGTAACCGAACTCAGGGGTCTGGATTTCCTGGGCATAGGTGGGGCTCACCGTGGTTATGCGGTCGGAATAGCTCAGGCCCCCTTTGATAAAGGAGAGCATGCCGTGGAATTCCAGGCCGTCGGGGTGTAGTAATTGCCCAGGCAGATTTAACTGGGCGTAGGTGCTGCCGGGGAACAGCCCTTGGTAGGCCATATTGTGAATGGTAAAAATCGTCGCCGGCGGGTTGGGTTCCAATGACAGCAGCGCCGGCACCAAGCCGGTCTGCCAATCGTTGCAATGCACGATATCGGCGTGCCAGTTTAAATATGCCCGGTTGGTGGCCACTTCCACGATGATGCGGCAGAACAGCGCAAAGCGCTCACCGATGTTCGGCCAGGGTCGCCCGGCTTCATCGAGATACGGATTACCGGGAAAATTGAAGAACGGCGGATAGTCGACCAACCAGACGATGACGTCGCTGTCCGGCAAGCGGGTCTCCAAAAGATTGACGTCGCAATTGTTGACGCGCACCGTGCATAGGTAACGGCCGGGCTCGCAGTTCTTGATGCCCTGGTAATTGGGCATGATAATCCGTACGTCCTGGCCCAGTTCGGCCAAGGCCAAAGGCAGGCTGCCGGCGACATCCGCCAGGCCGCCGGTTTTGATCAGGGGATGAGTTTCGCTGCTCGCGAACAGAATTTTTTTCATGGCGATAAAACTACATTTTCAAAATAATGCCGGCCAGGGGCGGCAAGGTGACGGAAATGGAGTGGTCTTGGTTCATCCACGGTTGCGGTTCGGACAGCACTGCGCCATTACCGGTGTTGCTGCCGTCGTAATACTGCGAATCCGAGTTGAATATTTCGTAGTAAGTACCTGGGTTAGGCACGCCGATCCGGTAGGCTTCACGCGGCACGGGCGTAAAGTTCAGGATCACGATCAGATCTTCATGCGCTGATTTGCGCCGATAGCTAATAATGGATTGCTGATAGTCGTGGCAATCGATCCATTCGAAGCCGTGATGATCAAAGTCGTAGCGGTGCAGGGCCGTATGGCTGGCATAGAGCTTATTCAAGTCTTTGACCAGCGTTTGCAGACCTTTGTGATGCGGATAATCCAAAACGTACCAATCCAACGTGCGGTTGCAACTCCATTCGGTGCCTTGACCGAATTCGCAGCCCATGAACAACAGTTTTTTGCCCGGATAGGTAAACATCATCGTGTACAGCAGGCGCAAATTGGCAAAGCGCTGCCATTCATCGCCGGGCATTTTGTTCAACATCGAACCTTTACCGTGCACCACTTCGTCGTGCGAAAACGGTAGCACGAAGTTTTCGGTGAACGCATATAGCAAACCGAAGGTCAGCGAGTCGTGATGATAAGAGCGGTGAATCGGTTGCTCCTGCATATAATGCAGAATGTCGTGCATCCAGCCCATATTCCATTTCATCGAGAAGCCCAGGCCGCCAGTCCAGGTCGGGCGAGTGACTTGCGGCCAGGAGGTTGATTCCTCGGCCATGATCACCGTGCCGGGATGCTGCTCGTGGGTGACGGTATTCATCTGACGCAGGAAGTCGATCGCTTCCAGATTCTCGTTGCCGCCATACATGTTTGGAATCCAGTCGTTGGCGTCGCGGGAATAATCCAGATACAACATCGAGGCCACCGCATCGACGCGCAGACCGTCCAGATGGAATTCCTCCAGCCAGAAGAAAGCGCTGGACAGCAGGAAGTTTTTCACTTCGTTGCGGCTGTAGTTGTAAATCAAGGTGCCCCAGTCGCGATGCTCGCCCTTGCGCGGGTCTTCATGTTCGTACAATGGTGTACCGTCGAAGCGGCCCAAGGCGAAACTGTCTTTGGGAAAGTGGGCCGGCACCCAATCCAAGATCACGCCGATGCCGTTTTGATGGCAATGATCGACGAAATAGCGGAAATCGTCAGGGGTGCCGTGACGACTGGTCGGCGCAAAATAACCAGTGGTTTGATAACCCCAGGAAATGTCCAGCGGATGCTCGGTGACCGGCAATAACTCGATATGAGTAAACCCCAGTTCCTTCACGTAATCCACCAATTGCTCGGCCAGTTCCCGGTAATTCAGGAAATTGCCGCGATGGTCGCGCCGCCAGGAGCCCAGGTGTACCTCGTAAATCGACATCGGCTGATGCAGCCAATCGTGCTGCGGACGGTGATCCATCCAGCTGCCGTCTTGCCAGGTATAACTGTCTTCTGCTGTGACAATCGCGGCGGTTTGCGGACGGAATTCAAATTGTTGGCCGTAAGGGTCAGTTTTGACCAGTAGTTGGCCGGTATGGCGATTCAGAATTTCAAACTTGTACAGGCAGCCGACGGTCAGGCCTGGAATGAAAATTTCCCAGATGCCGCTACTGCCCAGGCTGCGCATCGGATGGCACCGGCCGTCCCAGCGGTTGAAGTCGCCGATCACGCTGACCCGCTGTGCGTTCGGTGCCCAGACCGCAAAATGTACGCCGGGAATATCGGCTACGCTGTGTAGATGCGAGCCCAGCTTTTGATAGATATGCCAATGCCGGCCTTCGGCAAACAGATGCTGGTCGAATTCCGGCAGTACCGGGCCGAAGCAGTACGGATCGTAGTGTTGGTGGTCATAGCCGTCCTTATCCGTCCAAAATAATGGGTAATGTTCGGCGATGGCTTCGCTACCCGGATGGTATTCGAAAAAATCGGTGTCGGGAATACGAGAGAATTCAGGGCCTTGGGGACTGTTGATTCGCACGGTTTCCGCATAGGGCAAATACACTCTGATGACATTATCGCGGCCTTGGCCATGACGGCCTAGCACTGAGAAAGGATCGTGATGCTTTGCTTCGGTGAGTTTTATTAGTTCTGAATCAAGCGTGTTGGTTTTGCTTGGCTTGTTCATTTTGCAATGCCTCAGTTATAGTTAGTTATCGGTTGGCAGGAATAGCAATTTTGGTAATGACCGACTTTTCAGCATCAAATCGCTTGAGTTTTTACTTTTCCGTGAAGAGTAACGATAATGGCTCTACGCGGCAAGTGGCAGGTAGAGAAATCTGTTAAATGTCGGTTGCAGTCGGTTTTGGGCGGTACAGCTTATTTAATTGAAAGAGGATACACATGTCAGTCGTCGATACACATCAAACGGAGAGACGGGTCAATGATTTAACCCGCAACACCATTGCGTTAATTCTGGCTGGTGGACGCGGATCGCGGCTAAAGGATATGACCGACTGGCGGGCCAAGCCGGCGGTGCCGTTTGGTGGTAAATTCCGTATCATCGACTTCCCATTATCCAATTGTATCAACTCCGACATTCGCAAGATCGGTATCCTTACCCAGTATAAGGCTGATTCGCTAATTCGCCACATTCAACAAGGCTGGGGTTTTTTGCGAGGCGAGTTTGGTGAATACGTGGACTTGATGCCTGCGCAACAACGGCATGACGAACATTCCTGGTATCAAGGTACCGCCGATGCGATTTACCAAAACATCGACATCCTGCGGGCCCGTAATCCTGAGTTTGTATTGGTGTTGGCCGGCGATCATATTTACAAGATGGATTATTCGGTGATGCTGGCCGATCACGTCGCCAACAAGGCGGATCTGACTATCGGTTGTATCGAAGTTTCGCTGGAAGACGCCAAAGCGTTCGGCGTAATGCATGTTGACGAAAACCGTCGAGTTAAGGCTTTTGTGGAAAAGCCCGAAAATCCACCCGTCATGCCTGGCCGCGAAAACACCGCGCTGGCGTCCATGGGTATTTATATTTTCAATGCCGGTTTCTTGTTCGAACAACTGATCAAAGATGCCGACACCAAAGGTTCCAGCCGCGATTTTGGTAAGGACATCATCCCATCGGTGATCGAAAAGTACCGGGTCAATGCTTATCCGTTCCTGGATTTACAAAGCGGCCAGCAAAGTTACTGGCGCGATGTGGGAACCATTGATGCCTACTGGGCGGCCAATATGGAATTGGTCGGTGTTAAGCCTGATATGAATCTGTACGACAACACCTGGCCGATCTGGACCTATCAAGCGCAAACGCCACCGGCCAAATTTGTGTTTGACGATGACGATAGACGCGGCCAGGCGATCGACTCCATGGTCTCCGGCGGTTGCGTGATTTCCGGCGCCACGGTGCGGCACTCCCTGCTGTTTTCCATGGTGCGGGTCAACTCATATAGCTCGGTGCAGGATTCGGTGGTATTGCCAGAGGTGAATATCGGCCGACACTGCCGGATTACCAAAGCCATCATCGAAAAAGGTTGTCAGATACCGGAAGGTACGGTGATCGGTGAAGACCGAGCCGAAGACGAAAAGCGTTTTCATGTCAGCGAGGGCGGCGTGGTGTTGGTGACATCCGATATGCTCGGACAAAGACGGAATTATGTCCGATAAAAAGCTTAAGCTGGTGCTGTGCTGGCACATGCACCAGCCTGAGTACCGCGACATGCAGAGCGGCGAATTCAAGCTGCCATGGACCTACCTGCATGTGATCAAGGACTATGTGGACATGGTCGCACACCTGGAAGCAGTGCCGGGTGCCAAAGCGGTAGTGAATTTTGCGCCTATCCTGCTGGAGCAGATCGAAGATTATTCCAACCAAGTCAGCGGATATTTACACGATAGAATTGCCATCAAGGACCCCCTGCTGGCAGCATTGGTCGAGCCTTCGGTGTCCGCGGATCCGGAAAAGCGCTTAAAGTTGTTGCGCGATTGCCGAAAAGCCAATCGCGAACGGCAGATCGAACGCTATCCGGCTTTTCGTAAATTAACCGATATGGCCGACTGGATTGAAGGGCATCAGGATTCTGTCAATTATCTGAACGCCCAATTCATTTCCGATATTTTGGTTTGGTATCACCTGGTCTGGATGGGCGAGACTGTCAAGCTCAATGATAAGCGCGTGAAACGCTTAATCGAAAAAGGCTGCGGTTTTAGTCTGCATGATAGGATCGAGATTGTCGAAATTATCGGTGATCTGCTATCGAAAGTTATCTACCGTTACAAAGCTTTGGCCAGAAAAGGCCGCATCGAACTATCTGTGACGCCTTATGCGCATCCGATCATGCCGTTGATGCTTGAGATAGACAGTGCGCGCGAGGCAATGCCCGGCGTAATCTTGCCGGGTATTAGTCATTATCCCGGCGGTGAAGAACGGGTGCGTTGGCATTTGCAAAAAGGTTTGGCGACTTTTCGGCATTTTTTCGGTTTCGAACCGCAAGGTTGCTGGCCGTCTGAGGGCAGTATCAGTCAGCGCACCCTGGAAGTGTTAGCTGATTTTGGTTTCAAATGGGCCGCCAGTGGCGGTAATGTCTTGCATAACAGCATACGCGCCAGCGCGGTCGGCGAAGCGGTTGCGGTGCATCGACCCTTCAAGTTGGGTTCCGCAGAGATCGCCTGCTTTTTTCGTGACGACGGCTTGTCGGATTTAATCGGATTTGAATATTCAAAATGGCATGCCGATGATGCGGTGGCAGATCTGATTCATCACTTGGAAAATATCGCCGATTATGAGCCCCAGATGCCCTTGGTTTCGATAATCATGGATGGTGAAAATGCTTGGGAATATTTTCCGGATAACGGGTATCATTTTCTTAGTGCGCTGTATAAGCGGCTCAGCGAACATCCACGTATCGAATTAACCACTTTTTCGGACTATCTGGATAGCGCCGCTCCCCAATGTGGATCCTTGCCGAAATTGGTGGCCGGTAGTTGGGTGTATGGTACGTTTTCGACCTGGATTGGCGATGCCGATAAGAACTGCGGCTGGGATATGTTGGCCGATGTCAAAATCGCTTTCGACAAAGCGGTCGCCAACGGTAAACTCTCCGAGCAACAGCTGGCGGTCGCACAGGTGCAATTGGGCGTCTGCGAGGGATCGGATTGGTTTTGGTGGTTCGGTGATTATAATCCGGGCGAAGCGGTCAGCGATTTTGAAAAACAGTATCGGCTTAATTTGAGCAATCTCTATCGTTTGCTGGGTGAAGAACCTCCGCCGTATCTGGCCTTATCGTTTACGCAAGGCAGCGGCAGTCCGGCGATGGGTGGCGCAATGCGGCGCGGTATTCAAATATAATAAAACGGAACAAACAACATGGGTGCTCTCTTGGATAAACGCCGCGCAGGTGTTTTGCTACACATAACATCGCTCCCGGGCCGTGGAGAGTGTGGCGATTTGGGTAAGGAAGCCTTCAATTTTGTTAATTTTCTGCACGATATAGGCGCCACTGTCTGGCAGACCTTGCCGCTAGGCATGACGCATGGCGACGGTTCACCTTATCAGTGCTTATCGGCACATGCCGGCAATCCTGCCTTGATTAGCATTCAATGGCTAGCCGACAAGGGTTGGCTGCAAACCACAGACCGTTGCGGCGACTGCCACACCAATGCGGAATACACCAAAAGCTGTTTGGTAACCAAAGCGTTCTATGGTTTTCAAAGCTTGGCTGATGCCGAGCAGCAGCACGATTTTAAACAGTTCTGCGTGGAAAAAGCCGATTGGCTGGACGACTTTGCCTTGTTTATCGCCTTACGTAATGTGTTTGGACATAAAAGCTGGAACCAATGGCCGGACGCGCTGAAGCAACGCGAGCCGAACGCGCTTAATGAATCGAAGCAGTTACTGAAGGCTGTGATCGAAACGATCAAATTCGAGCAGTATGTGTTTTTCCGGCAATGGCACGAGTTGAAAGATTACGCGGCCAAGCATGGCGTGTTGATGTTTGGCGACATTCCGATCTTTGTGTCGTACGACAGTGCCGACGTTTGGGCGAACCGGGCGGTATTTAAACTTAACGATTTGGGCGAAATGGATACGGTGGCCGGCGTGCCGCCGGACTATTTCTCTGAGAACGGTCAGCGTTGGGGTAACCCGCACTATGACTGGAAATATTTGCAGAAAACCGGTTTTAAATGGTGGCTGGATAGAATCAAATCCCAGTACGAAATGTTCGATATTTTGCGAATCGATCATTTTCGCGGTTTAGAGGCTGCATGGGAAATTCCGGCCAGCGAGCATACCGCAATCAACGGGCGTTGGGTTAAAGCGCCGGGTGCTGAGTTGCTGGCGGCTATTCAGGAGCAATTTGCCTCTCTGTCCTTGGTGGCAGAGGATCTAGGCATTATTACCGAAGAAGTAGAAGCTTTGCGCGACGACTTCGATTTGCCGGGGATGAAGATTTTGCAGTTTGCTTTCGGTGACGACAGTCGCAATCCCTATTTGCCGTGCAATTACCAGAAAAATAGCGTGGTCTATACGGGTACCCACGATAACGATACCACGCTGGGCTGGTTCGAAGGGCTTAATGACGGCGAGAAACAGCGCATATACGATTATCTCGGCTGGTCCAGCTTGCCTATGCCCAGTGCCTTGATTCATGCCGCGTTCGGGTCGGTTGCCAATCTGGCGGTGATTCCGATGCAGGATATTCTGAAGTTGGGATCGCCCGATAGAATGAACACGCCAGGCACAACCGAAGGAAATTGGCGCTGGCGGTTCGATTGGTCGCAGTTAACCGATGATAAAGCCGGACATTTTGCGCATCTGGTTAGATTGTTTGGACGCTAACCCTTAAATGGCATTTCAATCGTCGTCTTTTTTGCCGGTGTCTGCGGGGATCGGCAACACAGCGATGTCGTAACTTGCGATGATGGCTTGGATTTTGTCCAGGTTCTTGTCGATCAATTCATTTAGTTGTTGCTTGCGTTTGTTGTCGCCTTGACGCAAGCCCATGGCTATTGAAAAATCAAACTTCAGGCCGGGTGAAGATTGCATAGGTATCGCAATATAGCTGCCTTTGGGGGCTTGCGATTGCACATATCCCGCCATAGGTCCCCAAAGTATTACCATGTCTATTTTTTGGGCGCGTAAGTCTTTTTCGATTTGCATGGCGGTGTTGTGTTCGCTGTCTCCGGTCATGCTTTGGTAGGGAATTCCTTGCTCTAGTAATCCGCTTTTTTGCAGCCATTCGGTGCCCGGGCCGCGGTCGAACATTGCTATTTTTAGCTTTTCCTGTCTTTCCAGGGGGAGATTAGCTAGCTGTGCGCTGTCTTTGATATCGTCCCAGCCACGGCCTTTGGCGATCAGCAGCACATAAGTCGAGTGGAAGTAGGGTTTGCTGGTATCTGTAAGATCGTAGCCGGCCGGCACGCCCATCACTACGTCGCATTTAAAACCTTCGCCGTTATCGTTCTCGGCTTTCAATGTGTTGCGGATAAAGCCGATTCTTTCCGGTAGCCAAGTGTATTCCAGTTCCTGTCCTAACTGTTCGGCAAATAGAGCGGCAATTTTGTTTTCGTAGCCGGTTTGTTCTTTGGTCGAATAGGGCGGGTTTAACGGGTCGGCGCAAACCCGGAATTTATCTTGGGCATTCACGGAAATAGTGGCTAACGCCAAGGTCGCCGTCATTAACAGTCTTGATGCGGTTGAGAACATTTTCATCGCAGTTTCCTTTTAGCTTGGGTCTATACGTAAAAAAGCCTTGGCCGATTGCTCGGCCAAGGCTTGCTTCACTGACGATCTAAGGAATTAGATCTTAGTTAGGCAGAGCGAATACAGTCAGTGTACCACCCAATTTGGTGTAAGAGCTCAGGCTTCTGTACGCACCTACCGCACCCAGACCTTCCGAATTGGTAGCGGATGTACCGTCGTCCAGACCGGCTGCGATACCGATACCGGCCCAGCCACCGATACCCGACAGAACGCCAACATACTGTTTACCTTCATATTCCCAGGTATTAACGTTACCGATGATGCCTGATGGGGTTTTGAATTTGTACAATTCTTTACCGGTTTTGGCATCAACCGCTTTCAGGTAACCTTCCAGGGTGCCGTAGAATACGACGCCGCCGGCGGTAGCAACCGAACCTGACCAAACAGAGAATTGCTCTTTGTTAGACCAAGCGATTTTGCCGGTTTTGGCGTCAAAAGCGGTAAATTGGCCCAAGTTTGTGGAATCGTCCTTTTTACCGGTCAGAACGTCGACGCCAGGAGGCATCATACTCACGGTGGAGCCAACATAGGGTTGACCTGCGGTGTAAGAAACTTCAAATGGTTCATAGTTCATGCAAATGTGGTTGCCTGAGATGTAGAACAGACCGGTTTCTGGCGAATAAGAAACAGGTTGTTGATTTTTCGCGCCTAATGCTGCGGGGCAAATACCGACAGTGGTAACGTCCTCACCATGGAATTCAGGGCTGAACTCAGGAACAACAATAGGACGGCCGGATTTCATGTCCACGTGGGAAGCCCAGTTCACGGCTTTGTCGAATTTTTCGGCAACCAGTAATTCCCCGCTTTCACGGTCCAGCGTATAGCCGAAACCGTTGCGGTCGAAGTGAACCATGGTTTTACGCATTTTTCCGTTAACTTCTTGGTCAACCAGAACGGATTCGTTGATGCTGTCGTAGTCCCACTCATCGTGGGGGGTTACTTGGTAAACCCATTTAACTTCACCGGTGTCGGCATCGCGAGCCCACAATGACATGGACCATTTGTTGTCGCCTGGACGTTGTACAGGGTTCCAGGTCGATGGGTTGCCTGAGCCGTAATAAACCAAGTTCAGTTTAGGATCGTAAGAGTACCAACCCCAGGTGGTGCCCCCGCCGATTTTCCATTGGTCACCTTTCCAGGTGCTGGTGCCTGAATCAGCGCCAACAGGAGTGACTTTGCCGTTTTCCCAAGTGGTGGATTTACCTGGTTTCAACAGAGTATCTTTGTCAGGACCCATGCTGTAGCCTTTCCATTCCAGTTGACCGGTACGGATGTTGTAAGCCGCCAAAAAGCCGCGAACACCAAACTCACCGCCGGAAATACCGGTAATGACTTTATCTTTAACAACCAATGGTGCGTTGGTGTTGGTCATACCCAGTTTCGGGTCGCCGTTTTGTACGCTCCATACGCGTTTACCGGTTTTGGCATCCAGTGCAGTCAGAACGGTGTCTGATTGTTGCAGGAAGATTTTGCCGTCGCCGTAAGCCAAACCACGGTTAACGGTGTCGCAGCACATCACAGGGATGGTTACGTCAGCGTCCATGGTAGGAGTGAACTCCCAGATGACTGCTTTAGTTTTTTGGTCGATCGCGTAAACGGTGTTAGGGAACGGAGTGTGGATGTACAGAACGCCGTTAACAACTAAAGGACCACCCTCGTGACCACGCAGAACGCCGGTAGAGAAAGACCAGGCAGGTTGCAGGTTTTTAACGTTTTGAGCGTTGATTTGCGACAGTTTGCTATAACGAGTGCCGGCGTAGTCGCCGCCCCAAGATGCCCAGTTAGCAGGGTTTTGGGTTAATTTTTCTAAGTCGTCGTTAGCGGTAGAGACAGTTGGTGCAGCAAGTAAAGTCGCTACAGTCGAAGCAAGCAGCCAGTTTTTTACAGGCTTCTTCATATGTTTCCTCCTGGTAATCTGTTGATGAGACAGAGTACGATTTTGTGTTGTTAAGACTAATATTAGTTTTAAAGCTCTGTTTGGATGACTGCCCTTTAGGGCTTGTTCGGCTTTAGCCGAGCGCAGAGGGAGAGCCACACCAGACGCGTAAATTGAAGGATTTTTTCCTAAAAGTCAACCGGAAAAACTCTCCGGGGATGGCGGTGAAACAATAATCTCAAGTCTTATAATGCCTTAGCATTTCTCGGCGATTCCGCTATCTGGAAAAACACACGCCCAGGCCGCCCAAGCCGCAGTATCCGGATGGGTTTTTAGCCAGATATTGTTGATGATCTTCCTCGGCATAATATAAAGTCGGGGCATCGCGGATTTCGGTGGTTATTTCATTAAAACCGGCTGCCACTAACTGCGCTTGATATTGTTGTTGGCTTGCCAGTGCCAATGGATATTGGTCGTCGTGACAGTAGATGACGGACCGGTATTGGGTGCCGACATCGTTGCCTTGCCGCATGCCTTGGGTGGGATTGTGAGACTCCCAAAATATTGCCAGTAAATCTTGGTAAGTGACCAGGGCCAGATCGAACACGACCAACACCACTTCGGCGTGGCCGGTTAGACCTGTGCAAATTTCCTGATAAGTTGGGTTGGGCGTAAAACCGCCGGCATAGCCGACTGCGGTGCTGAATACACCGGCTTGTTGCCAGAATTTGCGCTCGGCGCCCCAGAAACAACCCATGCCGAACACGGCTTGTTGCAGATGCTCCGGAAATGGCGGATGGATAGGATGTCCGTTGACGGCGTGAACTCGACCGCTATCTATGGCCTGCTGGCGTCCCGGTAAGGCTTGATCGGCGCTGGGCATGGCGGTTTTTTTGAATAGAAAAGACATAAGTGCATCCCGAGGTCGAATGATGGGGTAGTGCGGATTATAATCGCGGCTCAGTTAAGAGGAATCAACTAAATCATGAAACAACAAGATTGCTTACGCCGCTTTATTTTTGAAGAACACGGAGTGCGCGGCGAATGGGTACGGCTGGAAAAAAGCTGGCAACAAGCCAAGCAGCATCAACATTTGGTCAATGATGCCGTCGATGCACAAATGGGGCAAGCTTTGGCTGCGGTGGTTTTGCTGTCGGCAACCATCAAGTTCAAAGGCGCAATGATCATGCAGATTCAAGGCGGCGGCGATTTGAAAGCCCTGGTGGCGCAATCCAGCAACGAAAGGCAAATCAGAGGCTTGGTGCGTAGCGAAACCAGTGTGGCCGGCGCGAATTTGCAGGAAATGATAGGCGAGGGCGGCCGGCTGGTGTTGACGGTGGAGTCGGAAAACGCCGAGCCATATCAAGGTATCGTCGGCGTCGAGGCGGAAACTCTGGCCGATGTATTGAGAACTTATTTCACGCAGTCCGAGCAGCTCGATACCCGTTTGTGGCTGTTTGCAAACAAAACCCATGCGGCCGGCCTGTTCATCCAGGAGTTGCCGAGCGGCAATCGGGATATAACCGACTGGGAACGCATTGAGATACTGGCCAACACTGTTACCGCCGACGAACTGTTGAGTCTGGATTGCGAAGATTTATTGCATCGTTTGTTTCATCAAGAGAAGGTCAGAATTTACGAACCGGAAGCGGTGGAATTCAAATGCAATTGCTCCAGGCCAAAAATTGGCGGCACTTTAGTCGCGTTGGGGCGGTCGGAGTTACAGGCAATTTTGCAGGAACGCGACGACATCGAAGTCGATTGCCAATTTTGCGGAGCGCAATACCACTTCGACAAGGTTGATGTGGAGAACCTGCTGACCAATCCGGCAGCCGAAACCGATACTAACTCGCCTACCCGGCATTGAGGGGGCTATGCATAAAATTAACCGCTTTTTTCGCCTGTTCCTGGCTTTCGCATTGCTCAGTACGATGACCGGGTGTTTACACTGGTTGCACGCCTACCAGACTTATTTGCAAATGGACGAGTTTGATCGTTATTTTGCGGTGACGTCTAAAGAGGATTTCACGGTGCATTTCAAACAACCCAAACTGCTAAGCGAAGATTTTGTGTCGCTGGCCAAGCTGCACGCCAGCAGTGAAGAACACACCGGCGACGGCAAACGCTGGCGCTATTGGTTTCGTAAGATAGACAAAGACAGCAAGCTGATTGCGCCGGAGATTAGTTTTTATCTGGATCTGGCTTTTAACAAGGAAGATAAAATCACCGACTGGACGTTCTCCAACCTGTTTTTACAAATCGCCCCACCGGAGTTTCTGGAGGCGTCGTTTCGTTCCTTGGGCGGTGCGGAAATCAACGAAGAGAAAAAACAGCTGAGAGCCAAAGCTGATCAAATGGAAAAAATCGCCGCGCTGCTACCAAAAAAAGCCACGGTGATTAAACAATTGGGCGAACCGCTGGAAATCACCGATGAAGAAAAACAGGAAGTCTATCTTTACCACTTTCGGCTGGACGCCAAAGATATCGAAGAAGGTTACGAGGATAGGGCTTTGAGCGAAGTCAGGCTGATGTTCGATAAAACCACGTCTGAATTGATCAAAATGTCCGGACGGTTTGCCGGTTTGAAAATATCGATAAACTACAGGAATTTTCAGGAAGAAGACGATAAAAAAGTGGCGGGCATGTGAGCTAGAACGGCAGGCATAAAAAAGCCCACATAAAGTGGGCTTCGTCCGGTCTTATTTTTTATATTGATTGGACGCCTACCGTTGAACAGTAGGTTAATTTCTTGCGTTTATTGTTGTTGTTATACCGGATTAACGGTCGCCTATCCCCCCCCTCATTTAACGATCAGGATTCTTTCGAATCGTCTGCGCTTCGCTGAAAGTGGGCGAATTCTATTGGATTAAAATGCCCTTGTCTACAAAAAAGTGTGACAATTTGTCGCACATTGATTTTGTGGGCATTGTGCCTGGTTTTTCTTCGAGAAATATACTCGCACCAAAGACCCGAACAGCTTAGATTCTTGGAATAACCAGAACGTATTGGCATGGGCGAATGTCCGAATCGTCTGATTTTCGTAGTTTGATAGGGCTAAACGATTGTCAGGCAAGAGATTTTAACGCGTGTCGCTCGCCTTGACTAAGTTGGATCGCAAGGTAACTTCTCCCGAGTGGTGCTGGTGATGTTCAGGTTTAGGTCGGGAGATAGCTAAATTTGACTTATTAGTGCCACTGCGAACAAATGACGGTATTTATACTTTGCTGTAGGCCTTACTAAGAGCCGTTTTAAATACCAGTACTGGCACTAGCCCTCAGCGCTGCGTCCAGCCAGAAGGCGTTTCTACAAATTGTCCTGGTGCCGCTTGCCCTATAACTTTCTGCGCAGTCAGTCGGCCCACTTCCTCTACTGGAACGCCGTTTTTAGCAGCTATGCGCTGGTACTCGGTCAGGCGTTGGGCATTAATGCTCTTGACCAGTTCTTGTATCTCGGCGGACGCATCGGCTTTCACCAGACCCAGGAAACCGTTCATTTGTTCGCCCACCAAGCCAGCCGATTTTGCCTGGGCCAGATCGGCTGCATTAACCGGCAGGGCGACCAGACATAAGCCTAAAAATAGTGACGGTAAAATTGATAGCAAATTTTTGTTGTTCATCATTAGCTCCTTTAAAACAAGCCTTTCTGGCTGGAAAGCAATTCGTCTACGTCTTTTTCCACTTTCAAGCGGATTTCGTGTTCGATCTTTACATTCATATTAATTTCAATCGGTTTGTCCGGTGCTTCCAGTCTGACTGAAGGCGAACACCCCGTCAGGTAGATGCTGCCGCACAAGATGGCAGCGCTACTTACTGCTTTCCAGTTCATTGACTCCTCCGATCCGCCGGCGGCGGTTTGGGTGATTGATCCCCTGTTGGGGTGTTCGGCGATTTTTCCAGATTAGCCGGTTTGGCGATGGCCTGTTCCAGAATGGTTCGTTCCAAATCGCCGGCTAAAATCCCTTTTTGCAACAACTCGGGCAGTTGACCGCTGATATTCAAGTTAAAGGCTAGCGGATGGCCGGATAATACTTCCGGGTTACTGCCTTCCAGGCGTAAGCCCAGATGATAGTCGCCGTTCGGGCGATAATTTACCTTGGCTTGCAGACTCCGATAAACCAGGTTTTTAAGAGCCTTAAAGGCGATATTCTGACTATCGGCTGGTCCGGCATAGCGTAACACACCCGGCTGCGTGCCGCTGAGGCTGCCGTCTTGCAAGTCTATGGCCCCCGCGGATAGCCGCAACGGTAGTTCACCGTCTATCGTGCCGGTGCCGGAAATATTCGGGTAATGCAGGCTCATTAAAAGTTGCGACAGATCGACGTCGTGCAGTCGTAGGGTCAACAGAATCGGCGTTTGCTCCAAGCGTATCGTGCCCGGCATCAATTCCATCGTGCCGCCGAATAGTGCCAGGCTGGCCTGATTTAGGGTCAGTGCCTGATCGAGATAGCGGGCTTTGACATTAAGGTTGCGCGCTATCAAATCTTTACCCAATCCCAGCGTCGGCACTTCGGCAGACAAGTCTACGGCCTGACTCGCCAACTCCGGAATGTTCAGTTCGACCTTAGCGTTCTCGATTTTTGCCAGACCGGCTGCCATGGCCAAATCGGTAATAGTCAATTGTGCCGTCCCGGAAGCATCTTGATTGCTCGGCTTTTGCAGTTGCAGGTTTCCCAGCACTGCGCCGCCGGTAACTGTCCCGCTAGCTGCCATGGCCGGTAACCAGGGTTTGATTAAATCGAATGCCTCGCTGGCGGGCATGTCCAGGCGGCCGATCGCATCGATAGTCTGCTTGTTTGTCATCGCTATATCGACAGCAACTAGAGGCTGCTTATTGCGTTTCAGCATGGCTTCAGCCTGCAGACTGGCGAAGTTGTCCGTTGTTTTGGCGTTTACGCTTAGCTGCGCAGCACTTAGCAAAGGGCTTAACTTCGATACATCATAGGTCTGGGTTTTTACCCGCAAAGTTTGCGGTATCAGTAAGCTGCTGCCAAACCACTCGATAAGCCCCAGTGCGCCAGCATGCAGACTGATTTGCTTGGCGGGGCGATCCAGTTGTTGGGCTTCCAGTGCGAATATATTGCCACTTGGTAGCCGATCGACGCTGAGTTTGGCTGCGCTAAAACCCGGATCGATATGCAGATGAAGGGATTGTCGGGCATCCTGAAATTTTGCGTCGATGGCATCGGCCGCACCGCGTTTAATCTCAGCTTGACCGGCGAAGCTGCTCAGTCCCCAGGGTGTGTCGATGTCAATTTCCAGTTTCGCGATGCTCAATCGGTCCAGCGGTAAACTGATAGGGGCGTTTTCCGTGGTTTTAGTTGCGGGTGGGTCGGCAGGGTTATAGTTAGTTTTCAACTCGGCGTGGCCGATGCTGACGCTGTTGAGTATGCGCTTTTCCAGATCGTAATCGGTGGCGACCTCCTGCATCGCGACTGTTAAGTCGCCAGCCGGCGTTGCCACGCCGAAGCTGATTTCAGCCAGCTTGGCTTGCTTATAGTCAAACGACAGTCCCGATAGCGAAGGTGAGCTAAGTACGGTGTGTTTCAGGGCCTGTTGCAGTATTAGCTCAAGTAAAACCGCGCGTTGCCACCAGACGGCCAGGCACAACAGCGCAATTACCAGGAGCGCAACGCCGACTGTTCTGAGCCATGAACCGCGCTGTTTCAAATTTTTTGCGGCGGGCGGCAAGGTCACAACCTACCTATCGGTAGCATTGCCAACAGGTGGACGATAATGTTGAGGTTAGGACGATAGCGGCGCAAATCGATAACCCTCAGCCCAATAGCTCGATAAAGGCATCGACTTGCTCCGCTTCCGTCGCAAAACTGGTGACCAAGCGTACCAACACTTCCTGGTCATCTACTAGACCAGGGTTCGCCCGTGGTGGATTCCAGGGATAAAACACCGCGCCTTGTTGTTGCAAACGTTCCGCATGCCCTTGATCTAATACAGCAAACACTTCATTGGCTTCTGCATGCCAGGCCAGTCGGGCGTGTTTCGAGTTAATAATACCGTCTTGCAAACGTGCCGCCATCGCATTGGCGTGGCGCGCCAGTTCCAGCCAAAGCCCCTCGTCTAAATAAGCCTCGAACTGACAGGCGATAAACCGGCTTTTAGACATCAGTTGCGCAGCGCGCTTGCGGATAAAAGGCAAATCTTTTGCCTGTGCCGGATTCATAAACACCAAGGCTTCCGCACACCAGCAACCGTTTTTGGTGGCACCGAAAGAGACGATGTCTACCCCTAGTTTCCAGCTCATTTCCGCAGGCGTTAACTCTAGCGAGACCAGTGCATTGGCAAAACGCGCGCCGTCCATATGCAGCGGTAAACCGTAAGTTTGGGCAATGTCGGCGATAGCGGCAATCTCATCAGGTTGATAAAGCGTACCGATTTCGGTCGCTTGGGTGATGGAAATGGCCATGGGTTGGCCGGCATGCACAAAATTGGGCGGGAAACGTTCGATTTCCGCTTTTAGATTGTCGGGGGCGATTTTGCCATGGTTGCCGTCCACCGGCGCCAGCCGCGCGCCATGGGTAAAAAACTCCGGTGCGCCGCATTCGTCTTCTAACATATGCGCTTCGCGGTGACAAAAGGATACGCCGCCCGGACGGTTGACGGCAGCCAGTGCCAGCGAGTTGGCGGCCGTGCCGGTGCTGACGAAATAGACCGCGACTTCCCGTTCGAATAGCTCGTTAAACTGTCGCTCGATTTGGCGATCCAGAGCGCTGGCGCCGTAGGGTGCCGAAAATCCCGCCGAAGCGGCCAACAGGCGTTGGGAAATGGCCGGGTGCGCGCCAGCCCAATTATCGGATGCAAAATTCATGGTCGGTATCATGGCGGTGATGTTTAATGTGTTGGCGATGCGACGGTATGAACTATACCAACGATACCGCAATCCGACACGTAAGCCTGGCTTTCGTTCGGCGTATTCCCGGAAAATAGCGATTCTTTAGGCACTTACCATCCCTATGCAAAATACCATACACGACCTCGTGCTTAAGGCCTCCGGCGCCAATGATGCATTTCAACTTGAGACTATTCAAAGCCTATGGAGCGGCTACGGTTATATTTTTCGCTACGGTTTAAGCGGCGGCGACAGCGCTAGCGTGATAGTCAAACACGTAAAACTGTCGGCACAAAGTCTGCAAACGCCCGGTTCCAATGAAGATTTGTCGCATCGACGCAAAGTACGCTCTTATCAGATTGAGACAGTCTGGTATCAAACTTGGGCGAAGCATTGCGACGCCGATTGCCGTGTGCCGGCTTATTTGGCATTCGAGACCTTTGGCGAGGATATCGTGATGGTCTTGGAAGACCTGCACCCGGTGGGATTTCCACAACGCCGTTCTAGGGCCGGCGAACAGGAATTACGTACTTGCCTCGCATGGCTGGCAAATTTTCATGCCACGTTTATCGGCGAAAAGCCCAAGGGTTTGTGGCCCACCGGCACCTATTGGCATCTGCAAACCCGGCCCAACGAATTGGAGGCATTGCAGGATATTGCTTTGAAAAATGCCGCGTCGGCGATAGATCAAAAGCTGCGTGATACCCCTTATCAAACCTTCGTCCACGGCGATGCCAAATTGGCTAATTTCTGTTTTTCGGCGGACGGCAGCCGGGTAGCGGCGGTGGATTTTCAGTATGTTGGCGGCGGATGCGGGATCAAGGATGTCGCGTATTTCATAGATAGCTGCTTAGGGCAGGACGAGTGCCAGCGTCGGGAGACTGAATTGCTGGATATTTATTTTCAAGCCTTGCAACAAGCGTTGCGGCGCAAACAGAAACCCGTAGATGCCGATGCCGTGGAGCAAGATTGGCGGGCCTTGTATCCGCTGGCTTGGACCGATTTTCACCGCTTCTTAAAAGGCTGGAACCCCGGCTATTGGTCCCCCAACAGCTATAGCGAGCGGCTGGCGCGGCAAGTCATCGCGCAATTATAAAACTACAAGGAGAACCGATGCGCTTGTCGACGGACGATCTGTATTTACTTGGCCAATCCGCTATTTCTGCGGCGATGCAGGCCGGAGCATTGATTGCCAGGCATGCGCAACGCGCAGTCGCGGTCAATACCAAAGACGGCGGCACCAGCCTGGCGGCTCAGGTAGTGACGGAAATCGATCACCTAAGTCAGGACAGTATTTTGCAAACCTTGCGGCCGACCTGCGTCAGATACGATTTGGCCTTATTGTCGGAAGAAAGTCCCGACGACGGCGCGCGGCTGCAAAAGGATTATTTTTGGTGTATCGATCCTTTGGATGGCACCTTGCCGTTTATCGAAGGTGTGCCGGGTTACTCGGTGTCCATTGCCTTGGTGTCGCGCGCCGGACAAGCATTGATCGGTGTGGTTTACGATCCGTTGACTCGCACGCTTTATCGCTCGATTAAAGATCAGGGCGCCTGGCAAAACCAACAGCCTTTTAAGCCGGCAACGCCAGCCCAAACTCTGACCTTCATCACCGATAAAAGCTTTGCTCAGGACCCGTTGTATCATGCTACGCAGCCCGAACTGGAACGCATCGCCGTTGAGTTGGGCTATGCCGGCGCCAAGCTGCGTCTGCAAGGCGGCGCGGCTTTGAATGCCTGCCAAGCGCTGACGCAGGCTCCGGCGTGTTATTTCAAATTCCCCAAACCGGATAAGGGCGGCGGCAGCGTTTGGGATTACGCCGCCACAGCCTGTTTGTTCCAGGAAGCCGGCGCGCCGGTTAGCGATATACACGGCAAACCGCTGGTGTTAAATCCGGATGGCTCGACATTTTTGAATCATTGCGGCGTGTTATATGGCTCCAACCCAGCTATCGTGCAGAGTATGATGCAGCTGTATCGGCAGCTGCACCCTGGGTAGCTGTTTCTACCGCCGCTTCAAGGTGTTGACTTGGTATTTCTCAGCAGGGAAAAAAGTTCTGTAGGTGACGTTTATAAAACCGATTTTTGGAGCGCGCGTTCAGAAAGGCGGCGAACAGGTGTTCAGGAACGTGGCAAAAATCTTGGGCTTGCTTATCTTTGAAACACACCCGCATTTTGTGGGTTTGTTCGTCGTAGCCGATCACTTCGATAGTGTTGGATTTCACTGACTGCATTTGCATAGTAGCCTCCCGGAATGTCATGCTAAAACTGTGTCGGTGAGGCATGGCTAAATACGAATAGTTCAATCGGCAATTACTGATCAAGATTGCGGTAAACACCTCAGCAAACCGCGTAAGCTTCCCTAATTCTTTCAATCACTCGTTTGGAGACGTAACGATGCAAACTGTTTTAATCACCGGTGCCAATCGCGGCTTGGGTTTGGAATTTTGCAGGCAATATGCTGCGGCCGATTATAAAGTCATCGCAGCCTGCCGTAACCCGGGCAAGGCCGAACAATTGGCCGCACTTGCCCAACAATATCCGCACATTCAAATCGAGACGCTGGATGTAGCGGATTTCAATCAAATCGATGCGCTGGCAAGCAAACTATCCGACTGCAAAATCGATGTGTTGCTGAACAATGCCGGCGTATACGGCGACCAAGCCGGTCGCGGTTTTGGGCAACTTGACTACCAAATCTGGGCGAGCGTGCTGGCGGTCAATGTGATGGCGCCACTCAAATTGGCCGAAGCCTTCTTGCCGCAGGTGCAACGCAGCGACAAACGTTTGATCGTGACCTTGAGCAGCTTGATGGGCAGCATGACCGACAACACCAGCGGCGGCAGCATCTTGTATCGCTCCAGCAAGGCCGGTTTGAATGCGGCTTTGAAAAGCCTGTCCATCGATTTGCGGTCGGCAGCGGTTGGTGTGTTGATTCTGCATCCGGGCTGGGTCAGAACCGATATGGGTGGGCCGAACGGCTTGATTGATGCTGAAGAAAGCGTGTCCGGCATGCGTAAAGTGATCGACAATTTCAGTTTGGCCGATACCGGCCGGTTTGTTAAGTATGACGGCTCCGCCTTGCCCTGGTAGAGCATACCCGTTTTAAATTTGTCACATCCCTAAATCATCCTGCCTGTCCTCTACGCACTGCTCGCCCGGCCTGAGCAGCGCGCTTCACGGCTAATCTGATCCGTTGTTGGTGTCATTAGGTAGCGATTCGAAACTTTATTGCTTGCGTAAAAATTTCGATTCGCTATTATTAGCTCGCCGCCGGCAAGATATCGATCTATACCGGTTGCTTTAGTGCGACGCCCAAGAATCGCATCGATTAATCGCAAAGACTCAAGAGGAGGGGTTTATGCAGACTCCCAATAAATTACTGCTGGAAAACAAAGCCTGGGCGGAAGCCATGACCGGCAAACAGCCGAAGTACTTCGTCAATATGGCCAAGGAGCAACATCCGGAGTTTTTATGGATAGGCTGTTCGGATAGCCGCGTGCCGGTCGACACCATTGTCCACGCCCAACCCGGCGAAATATTCGTGCATCGCAATATTGCCAATCAAGTCATCACTACCGATTTCAACGGTTTAAGCGTGTTGCAGTACGCGGTTAACGCCTTAAAGGTTAAGCATGTGATTGTCTGCGGTCATTACGGCTGTGGCGGCGTGGAAGCGGCATTGCGCCAACAACGCGGTGATTTGGCTATTGCCAACAAATGGTTGACGCACATCAAGGAAGTGTATCGTTTGCACCAAGACGAACTGGACAATTTGCAGCCCGAACGCAAACTCAACAAATTGATCGAATGGAATGTCATTGAACAAGTGCAACGTCTGGCCCAGCTTTCTATCGTGCAATCGGCCTGGATGTCCGGTCAAAAAGTCAGTTTGCGCGGCTGGGTATACGGTTTGCACGATGGTTTGCTGAATGAATTGATACACATCGACGCCACGTCGCCGATTCACAACATCTACCAATACGCCCATTAAGGCTCCCAGTTACCCGCACGGAGACCGTCTATGAAAATGCAGTTTAATGATTACCTGAAATATTTTCGTCAGGATTTTTCGGCCAGCATCGTGGTGTTTCTGGTGGCCTTGCCCTTGTGTCTGGGTGTCGCGTTGGCGTCCGGCGCACCTTTATTCGCCGGGGTTATCGCCGGCATGATCGGTGGTATCGTCGTGTCGTGGTGTAGCGGGTCGCAGCTCAGCGTCTCCGGCCCCGCGGCGGGCCTGACGGTCATCGTCTTCAACGCCATCGAAACCTTGGGCAATTACAAGGCTTTTTTGTTGAGCCTGATGTTTGCCGGGATTTTCCAAATCCTGTTCGGTTTCGTTCGGGCCGGGGCGATTGCGGCGTTTTTCCCTACCGCGGTGATCAAAGGTATGTTGGCGGCTATCGGCATGATCCTGATCATCAAGCAAACCCCGCACGCGACAGGTTACGATGAAGGCTACGCGGCGGATGAGAGTTATATGCCGGATACCGCCGGCTCCAGTTTCATCGAGTTTACGCAATCCTTGCACGGTATTTCGCCCGGCGCGACCCTGGTGGCTTGCGTAGCCTTGTTGATTCTAATTTTTTGGGAAAGCGCTTTCATCAAACAATTTAATGCCTTACGGATGATTCCGGGGCCGCTATTGGCGGTGATTTGGGGAGTATCTTTCAATGCCTGGGCCTTGGCGGCGGCGCCGGAATGGTCTATCGGCGTCAAGTATCTGGTATCTTTGCCGGAACTGGGTTCCACCGGTAATTTTGTTAACCAGTTGCGCTTGCCGGATTTCAGCTATCTCGGCAATCCCAAGATTTATAGCATCGCGCTGACTCTGGCCATCATCGCCAGCCTGGAGACCCTGCTAAGCGTCGAAGCGGTGGACAAGCTCGACCCGCATAAACGCGTTTCGCCGACCAATCGCGAATTGAAAGCCCAGGGCCTGGGCAACCTGCTCAGTGGTTTGATGGGCGGCTTGCCGATCACGGCCGTGATTGTGCGCAGCTCGGCCAACATCAATGCGGGCGGCCAAACCCGGGTATCCAGTTTTTTCCATGGGGTGCTGTTATTGATCAGCGTATTGTTTTTCGCGCATTTTCTGAACATGATCCCATTAGCCTGTCTGGCGGCGATTTTGCTGCAAACCGGTTACAAGCTGGCGAAGCCGGCCATGTTTGTGGAGTTTTACCAAAAAGGTCTGAATCAATTTGTGCCGTTTGCGATCACCGTGTTCGCGATTTTATTTACCGACTTGTTGGAAGGTATCGCGATAGGCATGGTGTGCGGTATTTTTTTCGTATTGCGGGCCAATTTCCATGCGGCTATCACCTTAACCCAACATGGGCCCAACTACTTGCTGAGGCTGCACAAGGACGTGTCTTTTTTAAATAAAGCCTTGCTTCGTAATTATCTCGGCAGTATCGCCGATGATAGTGAATTGATCGTTGATGGTGGCAAAGCCTTGTTTATCGATCACGACATTCTGGAAACGCTAAGCGATTTCCTGCAAGCGGCACCGGATCGGAATATCCAAGTGGAGTTACAAGGTTTTGCTCTGGAATCTCGATTGCTTGAGCAGGATGCCGTCTTCATACCCCGCTTGGCTGCAGCCGGACATTAGCTGGAAACACGCCTGTTAGGATCAGGCAAACGCATGGCTTTGCATCAATCCAGCAAGATGCAAAGCCATAGGCAGATCCGATGCCTTGCGAACTATTTAATGACTCGCTGTTTTCTTTGCGTGATGCCGGCCATTCCTAGGGCTGAAGCAAACAGCCAGACGGCTCCCGGCAACGGGACCACGGAAGCGGCTATCTGATAGGTGTAACCCGCTTTTATGTTATCTACCGCCGCGAAGCCGACAATCGTTATCGATTGATTGCTCAATGTTCCGGACCAAAAAGACGGGTTTGGATTGGGATTGGTCGTGCAGGAACTGCCCGGAAGGCTCGAGCAAACATCCGGGACGATCAAGGTTTGAAATGCCGTGTCACTGGTCATGCCACTAAAAAAGCTCGGAAAGTCGAAGCTATGGGTTGCGCCGTTCAGCGTGACATGGGCATTGGTAAACAATAGTTTGTTGGTAATTTGACCGCTTGCCGGCGTTGCAGAAGGGCTCGCCGTACTTTGATAGCGTTCGACGTCAAATGAACCGGCTATGCTGAACGGCCCAAAGTTCTCACTTGGCTCTGAGCCATCTGCGCCGATTACGATAAAAGAGGGGGTGTAGGTAGCAAAGCTTTCCGCTGAGTTAATAACGTAATGAGTAGTTGCGGTCTTGACAAAGTCGGAGCCGGCAACCACGGTCGCCTGGGCAGAGCCAATCGCCATCATCCCGCCTAACAGAGCGATGCCGCGTGAAATAGCCAAAAATCTAAACATGAATTTTCCTTGAATTGTTGAAATGACAGGCTTCCTAACCATGCGTTAGGCCACGCGGATTCTATAGACACGGGTAATTTCAGTCAAACAAATAAGCTATGCGGCCAGGCGGCTTTGCGGTTTACCCAGTTGCCTATAACGTTTCATGCAAAGGCTTTTAAATGCGTTTCCAAAAAATCGATAAACACCCGGGTTTTGGTCGGCATCAAACGTCGGCCGGGGAACACCAGCCAAGCCGTGGTTTGCGGCAAGCACCATTCCGGCAGCACGCGCACCAGTTCCTGGTTCGGCACGGAAGTGTTGGCGTAAGAGTCCGGCGCGGCGACGATGCCTTGGTCCTGCATGGCCAGTTTGACCAATAATTCCGGCGAGTTGGCTTTAATGCGTACCGGCGGCATGCCCAGCCATTGTTGTTCGCCCCTCGTCAAACGCCAGGCCGGCGCTTCCCGATTGCCGGCTAGCAGGCTGAGGGCATCGTGTGCTAATAATTCTTCAGGATGCTTAGGTGTGCCGCGTTTATGCAAATAGGCTTGGGACGCATACAAACCCCAGGTTTGCAGGTTCAGGCGCTTGGCCGTTAAGGTGGCGTCGTCAGGCAGATCGCCCATCCGAATCGCCAAATCAATACTCTCGCTAAGCAAATCCACCCGCCGCGCGGATAGATCGATTTCTAAGGCAATGGCCGGGTAGGTATCGCTGAATTTGGCCAGCAAGGGCGCCAGAAACAGATTGGCAAAGTCGTTAGGCATCGAGATGCGCAGCACACCGCTAGGCTGGATTTGCCGGTGTTGCGCCAAGGCCATCGCCGCTTCGATTTCTTCGCCCACTTGCCGGCCATGTTGCAGCAAGCGCAAGCCAAATTCGGTTAGATTCAGTTGCCGGGTGGTGCGTTGCAGCAGACGTTCGCCCAGCTGTTTTTCCAGATTGCTGATACGTCGCGACAGGGTAGATTTGGGCAAGCCCAGCAATTCGCCGGCTTTAGAAAAACTGCCGGCATCGGCAATTTTGGCGAATAGCCACAGGTCGTTAGGTTCTATCTGCATTATTGTTCCTCCAGTGGAACAATGTTATCCATTTTCCGGTCTTCTGCCCAATATTATCCAGGCGTATAGTCAACCCAACTTCAACACCTTTGGGAGACTTAAATGAACATTCTGCAAATTAACTCCAGCATCCGCGCCGAAAACGCGTATTCCAGCCGCCTGGCCGACAATTTGGTTGCCGGTTTACGCCAGCAAGCACCGGGTGCGCAATTGACCGTGCGCGACTTGGCGAAAACTCCGCATCCATTGCTCGATGAAGCGGCTTTGATTGCGTTGAGCACGCCCGCCGGACAGCGTAGCCCTGTACAAGCACAACGGGTAGCGCTGGACGACGCGTTAATTGCCGAAATTCAACAAGCCGACATCGTGGTGTTGACTGCGCCGATGTATAACTTCGGCATTCCGGCACAATTGAAAGCCTGGATAGACGCTATCGCCCGCGCCAGAGTGACGTTTCAATACACTGAAAACGGCGTGGAAGGCTTGCTGAAAAACAAACAGGTGTATGTCATCCAAACCGCCGGCGGCAAACACAGCGGCACCGAGACGGATAGTCAAAGTGCTTATTTACGCACCGTCCTGGGATTTTTGGGTATGACCGATGTCACCTTTGTTTATGCGGAAAATTTGGCGAAGGGCGACGCCGCCGAGCAACTTGCCCTGCAAGCCGCCGCCAGCCAAATCGCCGCGTTGGCAGCCTGATCGTTAACCTGATTATGGGAGATTAGTGATGAACACAGAAACAGTTAAAACCGATGTGGTTCAGCATTCGCGCGCTATCGAACAACTGGTGGTGGGGCACGCGACTTCGGACGGCGCCGGCGTGAAATTGACCAGGGTGTTGGGTCAGGCTTTACAGCAACGTCTCGATCCGTTTTTGATGCTGGATGCCTTCGGCAGCGATAAACCTAACGATTACATCGCCGGCTTTCCGAACCATCCGCATCGGGGTTTCGAGACTTTGACCTATTTGATTGCCGGGCGGATGCGGCATAGCGACAATGCCGGTCATCAAGGCTTGTTGGAAACCGGCGGCATTCAATGGATGACCGCCGGGCGCGGGATTATTCACTCGGAAATGCCCGAGCAAAAAGACGGCTTGCTGGAAGGCTTTCAGTTGTGGATCAATCTGCCTGCCGCCGAGAAGATGCAGTCGGCGGGTTACAAAGACGTGCAAAGCGAGCAGATTCCGGAATTTGTCACGGCTGACGGCGTCAAGGTGCGGGTGATAGCCGGCAGTAGCCATGGCGCAGCGGGGGCGATTCAACGGCCTGATACCGAACCGCTGTTTCTGGATGTGCATATACCGGCTGGCGCTAGTTTCAGTCAGTCTCTGCCCGTTGGCCATAACGCTTTTTTCTATGTGTATCACGGCGAAGTGGCTGTGGCCGAGCGGGCGGTTTCCGCGCAACGCATGGGCGTTTTGAACAACGATACGGTGGCGGATGGGGTGATCTTGCAAGCCAAGCAAGACAGCCGCTTGATATTGGTGGCTGGCGCGCCGCTACGCGAGCCTATCGTGCAACACGGGCCGTTTGTGATGAATACCCGCGAGCAGATTGAGCAAGCCATAGACGATTACCAGGCCGGTCGCTTTAACGCAGCCGCTTAGTAGCTTACAGAAGATTTTCATGGGAGTAGAGACGATGAATTCGGCCAAGCCTGACAACCGCAACTTGCCAAGGATGCCGGCCTTATTCATCGGTCACGGCAGCCCGTTGAATGCGATTGAAGAGAGCGAATTCAGTCGAGCTTGGGCGGCGCTGGGACAAAGCCTGCCCAGGCCCAAGGCCATTTTATCTGTCTCCGCACACTGGCAAACCAAGGGTACTTGGATTACCGCGATGCCGCAGCCCCGGACCATCCACGACTTTTACGGCTTTCCGCAAGCCTTATTCGATTTTGCCTATCCGGCGCCGGGCAGTCCGGATTTGGCTACAAAAATTCAGTCTGAGATGCCAGACGTCCAACTCGATCAGAACTGGGGCTTGGATCATGGCACCTGGTCGATTTTGTGCCATCTGTATCCAGACGCAGATATTCCAGTGTTGCAACTCAGTCTGGATAGCAATAAGTTGCCGGAAGAACACTATCAACTGGGCAAAGCCTTGCGCTGGCTGCGCGATGAAGGTGTTTTGATCGTCGGCAGCGGCAACATCGTGCATAACTTGCAGGCAGCGATTTGGCGGGATACTGCCCATGACTGGGCCGTAACGTTTGCCGAACGGGTTAAACAGCTGCTTATCGATGGCGATCACCGCGCTGTAATCAAATACCGCGAGTTAAGCGATGCAACTTTGGCTATTCCTACGGACGAGCATTTTCTGCCCTTGCTGTACCTCCTGGGTTTGCAAGACGAGGGCGATAAGCTGAGTTTTTTAACCGACAAAACCACGCTGGGCGCCATAGCCATGTTATCTGTCCAATTAGGTTAATCGGGCGAAACGATGTTTCTGCTTAGCCTGTTCGCCGTCAGTGTTGGTGTGCCGCCGCATTCGAGCATAAAATTGCCGGCTTAACCATCCTCTGCATCTGCCCACCGCTATGTCCAAGCACCAACTTCACCGCCAATCATCTGCAAGCAAACCCGCTAGTAGCGTGGCAATTTCTGGAAATGAAGATCGGGAATACGCGGTTAGCTGGCCCGATTACGAGTTACTGGATGCCGGTGACGGTAAAAAACTGGAGCGCTGGGGCGAGGTGATAACCATCCGTCCGGAGATTCAAGCGCAGTCCAAGCCGGGTTGGTCATGGCTAGAATGGCAGGACAGGGCGCATTGGGAGTTTGTAGAGCTATCATCCACCCAAGGTAGCTGGAAAAGTCTGAAGCCGAATTCACCGGACCACTGGCAAATTGCCTATGAGCAATTGCAGTTTGGCTTGAAACTCACCAAATTTAAACATGTCGGCTTATTTCCGGAGCAGCAGGCTAACTGGAAGTTTATCGCTGAACATTTGCAGCCAGGGCAAAAAATGTTGAATCTGTTTGCTTATACCGGCGCGGCCTCGTTGGTGGCGCGGGCGAATGGCGCGGAGGTGGTGCATGTGGATTCAGTCAAGCAGATGTTGGATTGGGCCAACGACAACATGGCGCGCAGCGGGCTGACCGACATTAAATGGGTACTGGAAGATGCCTTGAAATTTGCCAAGCGCGAATTGAAACGCGGTAACCATTACGACGGCATCATCATGGACCCGCCGGCCTGGGGTTTGGGGGCCAAGGGCGAAAAATGGAAACTGGAAAATCAGCTGGCCGAGTTGATCGAAACGGCGCGCGGCTTGATGAATCCCGGCGGGTTTCTAATTCTGAATACTTACTCGCCGAAAGTGGAATTGGCGGATTTGGCCAACACCGCCGCCCCATGCTTTGCTAAAAACCAAATCGAAATAAAACAGCTCTGGATGCAGAGCAAAACCGGCAAGGCCTTGTTTTACGGGAATTTGTTGCGGGCGATAGCTTAATCCGTAAATGGATTGAGGACCCGAGTGCCGGTGCCGGCAAAGTCACCAACATGCCGGGTGACAACGGTAAGATCGTAAATTAACGCCGTAGCAGCGATCAATTTATCCAAGGGGTGTTGAGGATTTGGTACGCGCATTTTCCCCCAAACCAGCGCAATCTCGGTGTCCATAGGCAAGACATGATGGCGATATTCCTGCATAAGCTGGTTTAGCCAGTTCTCGAGTAACTTGCCTTGGCTAAAATCGCCGCGGTGATAAATCAGATCCACGCCGCGCCGCAATTCACCGACGGTGACGACAGAAATATACAGCTTGTGATCATTTTGGGCGACGCCGGCAAAGAACTGGTTAACGCCCGGATTTGTCTTGCTGCCTTTGCGGATTTCGCTAATCACATTCGTGTCAATCAAATACATCAGCCAAATCGCTCTCGGTATCAACACGCAGAAAGTCAGTATCCGTGCCGACATTGGGCATGGCGGCTAGCGCTTCCGTAAAAGATTTCCGTTGCGGCCCGGTCAAAACCTCCGCCAGGATGGCGCGATGTTCTGCTTCTGTGGAACGATGGTGGGCGGCAGCTCTGGCTTTCAAAGCCTTAACTAGCGTTTCATCAAGATTTCTAACAACAAGGCTGGGCATAGCTAACTCCAAGGGCGTGGTGCTATCAATGCTAGTACGCGCTTTGGCGTAGCGGTAGTCTTTTAACTCTAACGTTGTTGGCCCGTAAAAAACGGCCGAGTCGCAAAGATGCCTTCCGCAAAACGTTTACCCTGCCAGGCCAAACTGCGTTTCAACACAAAATCGAAGCGGAAGGGGTGGTATTCCTGTAAGGCCAATAGCGG
Organism: Methylomonas sp. MK1; assembly: GCF_000365425.1. NCBI lineage: Bacteria > Pseudomonadati > Pseudomonadota > Gammaproteobacteria > Methylococcales > Methylococcaceae > Methylomonas > Methylomonas sp. MK1. Next base: position 2,235,287 of record NZ_AQOV01000001.1, on the reverse strand, counting down.
TTCGATGGCGTCTGCCGCCAGCAAGCCGGCTTTGGCAAAAGCTTCGGGTGAAATCAACGGCAAAATCCCGGTCAGGGGGTAGTCCGAGCCATATAACAATCGGCTATGCCAGCTTGTTTCCGTCAGCAAGGCCTTAATGACTTCCATGTCACGATTGCGCAAGGTAATCGCGGAAATATCCCCAAATAGCCTATCCTGCCATTGTTTATCGGTCATCAGCTTAGCAAACAAATCAAAGCTTCTGACTTCCCGGCCGTCTTCATCCACATCCGTGCCCAACGTCGCGCAATGGGCGATCACAACCCGGACGCCGGCATCGAGAGCCCGCCGCAAGCGCAACGGATTGCCGAACAAGGGCTGGTCGGCGCCATGCAGCGCATTCTCTTCACCACCGTGGGTAATGATCGGGATGTTCAATTGCGCAGCCGCTTTATAAAACCGGTCGCATTGCGGCGAAGCCGGGTCTATGCCCATCGCCGGCGGCAGCCATTTGACGGCACGCGCGCCGCTCGCCACGGCTTTTTCCAATACCGTCACGCAATCCTGGCGATAAGGATGAATGCTGGCCACCCATTCGAAGCGCTCCGGATAGGCTTGCGCCAGACTCTGAGCGTACTCATTGGGGACAAAAAATGCGGTATTGGCATGATCCGGGTCGCCGCTGGCGCCGTGGGCGCGGTCGAAGGCATACAGCATGACTTTGGCGCCCTTGGGCGTGGTGTCCATCAGTGCGCGTAGGCGATTGACGAATGCGGCGTCTTGGTCGGTGTCGGGGATGCAGGCTGCGTTGGCGTAGGCCCATTGTTGCAGGGTTTGCACCGGGTGCTTTAGCGGCGCGTGCATATCCGGTGTTTGCGTGATGCCGCTACCGCCGTCGCCGGAGCCGACGATATGCGTGTGGCAATCCCACCAGTCAGCCGGATTTATGCCTTGCCAGGCGGCGGTTTCCAGGGCTGATGTCGGCGTCCCGGCCGGATCGAGACACTGGTTGGTTAAGCGAAACAGTGCCGAAGCCGGCACGCTGGCGGTTGCCAGACCGGTTGCTGTCAGTTTTAGAAAACGGCGGCGGGCTAGGCTTAAGGCTGGCAGGCGATGGTTTGATTTCATGGTGTGTATTCTAGGTCGGACGCTGTGGCGATAGGATCCGAAAAATCAAATCGGTTGTAAAGAGGTTGGGGATGGGGTGGATGCTTTTGCCGAAATCCTATCTTGCCAGAATCGTCGGATTATATTCATTCCCGCCTGAAACGCGGGTGAGTCTTGGGTGTGTTGGACATGTCCGGAGAACTTTCAGATTCCTCAAATAAGCTCTGCAAGGCGTAAAGAGCTGTTGCTAGCTGATCATGCACTTAAATATCGTCGTTCCCCTGCGGGCGGGAGCCCAGTAATAATGCTGGATTCGTTACGCGGCCTAACGGCTCCCGCTTTTGCGGGACTGACGGCTACAGGGAGTTTAAAGGCCGGGTTAATAATTCGCTAAAGCCTTGTGTCCGGGAGTTTCGAGACCGGAAATATACCAGGGTAAATTTCCGCATTTACACTTGCTGATCGTTGAAGCCAGTATCTAAAGAACGCGAACCAAGTCAGTAAGACTTGGACGTCATAGATACTGGCCGTTTTCATCACTAGAAACTTATTGCGCCTTCAAGAAAGAACGTTCTTTGTGGATAAGGATGGAACACATAAGCCGTTTTGTCCGTCAGGTTGTTGATACCGAATGAGATGCGACTTTTCGCGGGTTTACCGAGCAAATCGTATTTGAAGCGGTAACTGGTTTTGAAGTCCAGGAAGAAAAATCCGTCTTGCGCGCCGAATACATTGTTGACGTGATCTTTGTTATCGATATCGTTGTATGAGTCGCTGGTATACCGGCCCGCCATCGAGACATCCAGTGCTTCGTTCACATGATAGGTCGCCAGCGCATTAAAACGCCATTCCGGCAAGCGGATACGTTCTTTGCCGGTCAGGTTAAAGCGAGTGAGCGAGCCATCCGCTTCTTGAAAGTTAATGTCCGGCCCGCCGTCTTCCACAATAGCGTTCATCCAGGTAGCGTTGAAATTAAGATCGAAGTCAGAATCGAGAACACGAGCCTGGTCATACACCAACTCCACGCCGGTAGTGCTGGTGGCGGGAATGTTTTGGAAGGCATTCTCTGTCAGGATGCCGGTTGCGCGTCTAACCTGTTGGATGGTATTGCGAATATCGTCGCGGAACACATTGACCCGCACGTAACCGTTATCCAATCCGTATTCGATCATGAAGTTATGATGCCAGCCGTCCTCCGCTTTTAGGTTGGCGTTAGCTGTTGTTATGCTTGTCGGCGATTGCAGGTTTTGATACATCTCGGCGATGACCGGGAAGCGGTAGGCGCGACCAAACGAATAACGGAATTTCCAATTGGACGGCTCAAATCCCAACGATGCTTTCGGGGAGATGGCATCGTCGCTACGATCTGACAATGCACGGTTAGAACCCACGCCACTTGACGCCAGCCACCATTCGTAACGCGCGCCCAATGTCAAATCCCAGTCTGGCGCAAAGTGATACGCGAACTGACCAAACATAGCATTGGTGGTTACTTCGCCTTGATTGCGCCGACCTATGGTTTCTGAGCCTATCTGATCGGCTGAATAGCTGTTATAGGAGAACTGTTTGAAGTTCATGTTGTAGTTGTCGAAGTGGTAACCACCCAAGAACTCCAACGGCTTCCAGCCTAAAAACTCCCGGGTGCTCAATTTCAGGTCGTAGTTTTTCCAATTGAAGTCGTCAAACACTTGCAACTGGCCCGTGTTTTGGTTGCGCGGATCGTCGGGATTAAAAAAAGCGGTTCTGCGCTCGTCTTTGATTACATCCAAGTAGCTGAACGTGGTGTCGATATCCCAGGTGTCGGTGATGGCGCCTTTAACCTGCATGCCGATTTGCATGGTTTGCCTTTCGTCATCGGACGGCCCGAAGCCGCTGTTCAACACGTTGAACGCTCTTCCCCCATAAACGGCGTCACGAGAGTTGTTATTGTTATCGCCGTAATAAGCGTTGCCGTTTGCAGAGGTCAGATAATTGCGCGGTTTTTCGGATTTGCGGGTACGTTCCTCGAACGCACCGGTAAAGATGGCCTGCAAATCCGGCGTGATGTCGTAACCTACTTTAAGTTTAACCAAGTCTGTATTGACCAATTCAGGGCCAGTGTCACCGTAGATGTAACTGGGAGTGCCGCGGGTGTCCAGTGTCGGTACTGCGCCATTTACTGCGGTCGTTACGCCGGTAGGATTGCGCAAACCGGTATTATCGATGAAGTAACTCATCGGCTGGCTTTCCGCTTCCAAGCGATTATAGGAAAGCAGCGCCGACCATTTATCCAGGCGGTTGCCGTACGAGAAATATTGCCGATTGCCGTCAAAGGTGCCGCTATCCGCGCCAATGTTCTCCCAAGGCTGCACGAAGTAGCTGGTTTCTCCGTAGTACTCTTCTTTCATCGGCATGTGAGTTTTGATATTTACCACACCACCGATAGAGTTGCCGCTGTATTCCGCGGAAAAAGGACCGTAAACTACGTCAACCGCGTCGATTTCGTTTGGGCCCACCATGGACCAGCGCGGCGCACCGTTGAAAGAAGCTTGCAGTTGATTGTGCAGGGGTAGGCCGTCGGCGTAAACCATGTTTCTGGCCGTTGAGAACATGTCAGCACCACGGATACCCAATACGCCATTGGGGTCGCCGATGTAGCGTTGGCGAATTTGCAAGCTGGGTTGGTACTTAACGGCTTCTTCAGTGGTTTGGGCGTTTTGCCGTTCAATTTCGGCGCGTGATAAGCGGGTGGATGGCGAGGTGAAATGCGAGTCTTTCGCCACTTCACCGGTGATCACCATTTCTTCCATCACCTCGTCTTTGGTGTTACTGCCCGCGGCAGGAGTTTCCGACGACACTAGTTTTGATGCTGTTTGGCTATCGCTAACAATGGACTGGTCCGTTGGCTTGGAAGCTTCTGCATTTTTTGCCGCATGTTTCGTCGCGTCGCCAGTACTTTTCTTCTGTGTTTCAGCGATGGCTAAATTGCTGGTAATGGCCAGCAGAACAGCAGTAGACAATAAAGAACGCATCGGCAATCTATGATGTGCTGATTTCTCAAGTGTTTCGGATTGATTTTTCACGTTTAATCTCGGTTGTAATTATTATTTCTGGATTATTGCTAAGTTTTTTAGCCTTCTGATCTAATCACTTTTAGCGATTCTCAGAGCTTGATCTTGCTGATAGCCAACAGGTTTTCCGGATAAAAGATATTCCGAAATTCCGGCAAGATTGGGGCCAAGATTAAATGGCTTTGATTTTATTGATAAATAATTAATAGTTGCGGCTTATTTTTAATAAACTGTGTTATTTGACTGATTTTTTGGTTTTTTTTGGGTGATACGCCTCGTTATTCCAAGACACTATGCTTGGGACCCATATCCTTTAAACCAGCGAGATATTTACAAGATGCTGAATAGTTAAATATTTTCAACAATTTGATGTGCACACCGGCTTATAAAAGATTGAGGTGCTTGCGTAGTGAAATTATTAAGTGTCTAGTCACAAAGGGTCAGGCATGCAGAAACAAAAAATAAAACTATGTTAAAAAACGATGTTCCGTGGATTGGATTTAGACGACAGCAACTTTGTCGTCACATCCTCCGTTTAGGCTTGAATGTCGTCCTAACTGGCGTTAAGGTGCTTGCTGATTTTGATGTCTACAATCGGCCTGCGATAGCAGCTTATTTAATAAGGATACTATGAACATAAGAACCATTCTGGTTGGTCTAGCTTTAAACCTAATTGGCAGTAACGCGGTTTGGGCGGATCAGGTCGAAATAAAACCCTTCATCCCCGGCAGTTACCAACAGATTTTGGCGGCAAGCCCCAATCAGCCTTTAATGCTGGCGATCTGGTCGGTGGATTGTCCATCCTGTCTGAAGGACATGGACATCCTAGGTAAACTGCATGAGAAACATCCGGCTTTGAAAATCGTCATGTTAGCCACAGATGACGCGGAAGCCTTGCCGGAGATTAAGCGGATTATTGATAGCCACAAGTTGGGCGGGCTGGAGAACTGGGCGTTTGCTTCGGACAATCCGGAAAAGCTGCGTTACGAAATCGACCCGGCCTGGTACGGCGAATTACCCAGAACTTATTTCTTCGACGCTGGCCATCAGCGTGTGGGAAAGAGCGGGGCGATGTCGCTGGAAGAATTCGAAGCGCAATTCAGTAAGTTGAAGATGTGATGTCTCTAGGGAAGCTATAAACAGCCCTCTCCCTCTGGGAGAGGGCTAGGCTGATGGATGTAAATAATTGGTTTTATTCCCCTCATCCCAACCTTCTCCCGGAGGGAGAAGGAGGTTTTTTAATTTTCAGAAGTCCCCTCCATAACTGAACTAGAGCAAAGGCAGGTATTAGCCCGTCTTTGCGGTTTGCCGCGAGCCATACCAGTAATAGACCGCAACCCCTATCAAATTCCAGAACAGAAAATACAGCTGGGTGGTAGTCGGCAGGCTAATAAATAGATACAGGCAGCCGATTATCGCAATCGGTCCGGTGAACCCAGGCCATGGGTGCCGAAAATTTCCGAACCAATCCCGGCTGCCTGCGCCGCAATAGCAGCATACAGACCGACACCGTGATAAAGGCCAGCAAAGTGCCGGCATTGGCCAGTGCGGCGATCTCGGCCAAGGGAAATAGGCCGGCGATAATACTGACTATGACGGCGGTAAATAACACGGTGCGCACCGGCATGCCGCGGTGCGAGACCTTGGCCAGACCGCGCGGCAACAAACCGTCGCGGGCCATCGCAAAGAAAATCCGGCTTTGCCCATAGAAAAACGCCAGCACCACGGTCGGCAAAGCAATTACCGCGGATGCCGCCAACCAGCGTGCGGCGTTGGGTTTGCCCAACTCGCGCAAAATCAGCGCTAAGGGTTCCGGGCTGTCGGCGAAGCGCTGATAATCCAAAGCACCCAGCGCCGCCACCGCCACGACGACATAAATCAGGACGCAGATCAGCATCGAACCGACAATGCCCAGCGCCAAATCGCGGTCTGGATTACGGGTTTCCTCGGCGGCAGTGGCAATCGCATCGAAGCCGTAAAAGGCGAAAAAGATGATGGCTGCCGAGGCCATCACCCCGCGCTCCACGCCGTCCGCACCCAGGGTCTTGATGAAGCCAAACGGCATGAAGGGCTGAAAATGGGCGACGTTCAACAGCGGCAACACCAGCGCGATAAACACCAGCAAAGCGGTGAGCTTTACCACCACCAATAGGGCATTAACGCTGGCGCTTTCCTTGGTGCCGACTAGCAGTAGCGCGGTGACGACCAGGATGATGAAAATGGCCGGCAGGTTGATCAGCCCGCCCAGTTCCGGGCCTTGCATCCAGTGCATCGGCACGCCTAGTCCTTCTTGCAACAGCGGCGCCGCGTAACCGGACCAGCCGACTGCTACCGCGCTGACCACCAGCGAATATTCTAAAATCAAACTCCAACCCACAAACCAGGCCGCCCACGCGCCGATGACGATGTACGCATAGGTGTAAGCGCCGCCGGCGGCAGGCATAAGCGTGACCATTTCCGCATAAGCCAAGGCTGCGCAGGCGCAAATCACGCCGGCGATGATAAACGCCAAAATCACCGCCGGCCCGGCTTTGGCGGCGCCAACCCCGATCAAGGTCAGAATGCCGGTGCCGACAATCGCCCCCACGCCCAGCGCAATTAGATGGGGCCAACTCAAGGCTGCGTTCAATCGATGTTCCGTGGCCACCTCATTCAGCGACGACCAAGGCTTGCGTGTGCGCCAGTTTTTCACGGTCCGGATCTCCTTTGTGGCTGGGCAATTGCCAAGCCGCTAAAATACCCGGCTACTTCAGTCAATTCAAACGGAATCGTCTATGAAAATCATCTCCTGGAATGTCAACGGCATCCGTGCCGTGCAAACTAAAGGTTTTACCGAAACGCTGGCCGCGCTCGATGCCGATTGCGTCCTACTGCAAGAAACCAAGGCCCAGGACGATCAAGTCAAAAAAGCCCTTGAAGGCGTGGATGGCTACCATCTTTACAGCAATTCCGCCGACCGCAAGGGTTATTCCGGCGTGGCGATATTGAGCCGGCAGCCGCCGCTGCAAGTGGTGCACGACATGGGCATCGCCGAGCACGACCAAGAAGGCCGGGTCATCGTCGCGGAATTCGAAACGTTTTATCTGTTGAATGTCTACGTGCCCAACTCCGGCGACGGCCTGGCGCGACTGGATTATCGGCAGACCTGGGACAAAGAGTTTTTGGCGTACATGCAAAAGCTGCAAAGCCAAAAACCGCTAATTGCCTGCGGCGATTTCAACGTCGCCCATCAAGCCATCGACATTGCCCGGCCCAAAGCCAACTACAACAAGTCTGCCGGCTATACCCAAGTCGAGATCGACGGCTTCAGCAATTTTGTTGAAGCAGGTCTAATCGACAGCTTCCGCCATCTGCACCCCGATACTGTGGCTTACAGCTGGTGGAGCTACCGCGCCAATGCCCGCGCCAACAACATCGGTTGGCGGATTGATTACGTACTGACCAGTCAGGCCTTGACCGGTCAGATCAAGGATGCCTTTATTCTGCCGGACGTGACCGGTTCCGATCATTGTCCGGTCGGCATCGAGCTGGCGCTTTGAACCTTAGCGACCGCCAATACCTGCTAGAGCAGCATCGTCAAACCCTGCTGGCCTGTAGCCGATGCCCGGCCATGGTCCGCCCGGTGGTCAGCGGTAAGCCGGTGTTGTCGCCCATCTTGCTGATCGGCCAGGCGCCGGGCGACAAGGAAGGCGCGCTCGGCCGGCCATTTGCCTGGACGGCGGGCAAGACCATGTTTAAATGGTTTGCGCAAATCGGGCTGGACGAAGCCTCATTTCGGGAGCGGGTGTATATGGCGGCGGTGTGCCGCTGCTTTCCGGGTAAAAATCCCAAGGGCGGCGACCGCGTGCCCAACTCGCAGGAAATCGAGCAGTGCGGGACTTGGCTGCAAGCGGAAGTAGAGCTGTTACAGCCCCAGTTGATCATCCCGGTCGGCAAGTTGGCGATACAGCAAATGCTGCCGGTCGATAAACTCAGCGACGTCATCGGTGGCCTGCATCGCCTGAATTTTCACGGCCACGACACCGACGTCATCCCGCTACCGCATCCCTCCGGTGCCTCCACCTGGCATCGCACTCAGCCGGGCGCCAGTTTGCTGGAAGCGGCGTTGGCAACCATTCAGGCGCATGCGGCCTGGCAGCGTGTTATGGCCGGTTGATTTTAAGTGCCTTCAATGGTTGGTCCTGGCGCATAACGTAAAGTTAACCGGAGCATCCGAATTGAACGCCGGGTTAGAAACTAATGGTACGACCGACCCAGTAACGAGGTTTCCGGGAATTATGTGAAGTTGCAAAAACGACTATGCCTTCGGCATCTTGTCGGTAGAAAAGCGAGAAAGGAAACCCTTTGAGAAAAACGTGCCTCGTATTTGAAGCTGATGGTGTCCCAGATAGCGGAAAAGTCAGAGCTCGGGCAGTTGCTTCTTCGACTGCTTTGGTAAAGCGGTCTCCTAAGCCCGGTTGTGCTTCGTTGTAATAAGCGACCTCAGCGAGAAATTCTTGGCGAGCTTCTGCGACAAAACGTGCTCGCTTCACTGGGTCATGCGCCTTGCTTCAGAAAACACATCCTCTGCCGGATAGGTCTGTAGCTCCCCCCTGTCGAAAGCGGCGGTGCGCTTCTCAATTTCTCGTTCCCACTCTGTTTCGATTTCGGATAGGGGGGTGTCATGTAGTGACTCAAGAAGAACCTCAGCAAGATGTGCTCGCTCTTCAGGCGAAAGTGAACATGCTTGTTTCTCTAACTCGACTAGTAACGCGGACATGGTGAATACTCCTTTGGCTGAGGCTAGGGTATTTTACGCTTGGCGTTCCCAGTTGTCTTCGTGTGGCCGCTAACGTAAAGCTAACCGCGCGGCACGAAAAGCTGAAAAATAAAACTGTATTACAACCGCGCTCCGGTTGAGCGCGATGTTAGATGATGCAACGAAACACCAGCCCACACCGCAAGTGGCAGTTCGATAAAACCCCAAATAACGGTTGTCACTGCGATGGTTGGCGAAACGTACCCGGCTAGCAGCATGCCCCATTGAACCCAGGCCCAAACAAGAAACCAGACGATAAGCCCTGTGACAATGCCCGCGTTACGGGGAGACACATGGGCAGGCTTGAATGTAATGGCGAGCCAGACAGAAAAAAACCCAAGAAGAATTAGCTTCAGTACGCCCTGCGCTGCGATGGCGACTGTTGGCTGGGGCAGGGCGAGTTGAGAAAATAGCTTAGCCCACTCGTCTGCGAGTAGTAACAGATTCAAGACTGCCTCACCTGCAACGATAAGCAACCCGGCAACAATACCACCGGCAGCTATTTGGAGAACCCTCATGAAAAAATCCTCTGGAAAAGATATTTAACGTAGAGCTAACCGGCGCTGCGCGGCTCTATCGCGCAGCGTCCAGCGACCGAAGGGAGCGGCCTTGACCGCAGTGTTAGGCATTGACAGCCTCGACATGCTTTGCGAGTAGTTCCTTGATGGAAGCGCGGGCGAGTTCAATGGAATAACCGCGAGCAACGCACTCAAAGGTGGTGTCGTGAAATGTAAGGATGAAGTGCCGTTTGCCCTCCATGTACCTTTTTGGGCCATGCCTCGGATGAACAGAATTCATCTTCTCAAGCTGCCGAATCCACTGAGAGTTCAGGATCTCGAAGGCGCCATACGGGCGAAGGCCTTTTGACGCCAGACGGTGACCAGCAAATGCCTCATCATTTGGCGGGCCAAACGTGTGAATAGATGGCCGCTCAAACGACACAACCGCAGCGGGTTCAACGGAAGACTCGACGCCGACCATACGCACATAGGTTCCATCCCAGTTGGGGTCCGGTTCGTCGACATAGAACAGGACAGCCAACGAGTGTTCAGTGGCAACAATTGCGGGGCATGGCGCACCAACGGATGATTGGGGAAAGCCTTCCAGAGCGACAACTTTTTCGGCGGATCGTAGAGAGAACATTGCGATGCTTAATGTGGAGTTGATAGGCGAAGCGTCCCTTCAAACGTAAGGTTATGTTGCTGAACCTGCATAAGGCCCCCAGTTGTTATAGATTGCAATGGTTGACCAAGTAACAAACAGGACCCCCGTCCCGACACCAGATATTAGATTGACATCCTTTTCTAGTTTATCTCCTCGTGGATAGTTACCTAGTGTGACCAACAATAGAAATATCCGTCCGAGATTGAACAGAAGTAAGCACCAAAAGATTTGCCAGAGTATAAATTTAATAAATTCAACAATTCCCTCAAGAATGCTATCCATTATTTACTCGCAACATAACTAAAATTAGGCGTCCTAAATGACGCAAAACATTGCGTCAAACTGCGGTCTAATCGGTTTGTTAAATAAAAAATTCATAGATTATCTCAATCTGTTATCAAAATTTAATCTATCCTAAGCTCCCTGACAAATACGTCAAATTCCGGGCGCTAGTTATTTCTATAGCCGAATTCTAATGTGTCTATGGCCCCGGCGCCAAGTCGGACAAATCAGTATTTTGTTCATTCAAAGACCAACCGCCACCCAAAGCTTTATACAGCTGCACCTGAGCAACCAGAACATCCAAGCGGGCCTGCACCCGGCTGTTTTCGGTGCTGAGGTAACTGGTCTGGGTGTTTAACAAGGCTTGATAGTCGATGGCGCCCAGCCGGTAGCGCTCCTGGGAGATGTTGTAAGCCAGGCGGGCTTGCGCGGCGGCGATTTCCAGGGCGCTTAGGCGGCGGCTGGAGTTGTTGTAAATGGAGGCGGCGTCTTCGACTTCCTTAAACGCCGTCAGCACGGTTTTCCGATAAATTTCCGCCAATTCCGCATTCGCGGCCAGGGCGTTACTCAACGCGCCTTCCAAACGACCGCCTTGAAACAAGGGTTGGGTCAAGCCGGCTGCCAGCGTCGCCGCGACCCCAGCGGGTTGCGGGTTGGCTAATACGCTGCCCAGGCTAAGTTGCAGTTTGGGGTAAAACCCGGCGCGGGCCACGGCGATGTCGGCATTGGCGGCAATCAATTGCATTTCTACTTGGCCGATGTCAGGCCGGCGTTGCAGTAGGTTGGCAGGTTGCTCGGCGGCGATGTCGGGCACGGTTAAGTCGGCGAAGCGGGCAGCCTCCAGCGCCTGGGTTTGCGGCGGATGGCCCAACAAAATTGCCAGGCTGTTTTCCGCCAGCGTTTGCTGTTGTATCAATAAATCCAGGCTGGCGCGGGCGTTGGCTTGCGCGGTGCGCTGCTGCGCAACTTCCAGTTCGTAAGCCGCGCCGGCTCGTTGCCGGGCTTCGATGATGGTCAAAATCGCGTTGACGGTGTCCAGAAAATCGCTGGCGATTTGCCGACGTTCCTGGATCGCCAACAGGTTGAAATACGCCTGGCCGACATCGGCCATCACCAACAATTGCAAAGCATCGCGGGCGAAGATTTGGCTGAGCATCAATGCGGTGCCGGCATCGCGTCTGGCGCGGTTGGCGCCCCATAAATCCACTTCGTAAGCAATGTCGATTTGGCCGCTGCTTTGCTGGCTATCGGTTTTGTTGTTGCGGTTGTCGCTGAAATCGCCGCTCAAAGTAGCCGCCGGCCACAACCCGGCACCGGCTATTTTCGCTTGGGCGCGGGCTTGGGCGACGCGTTGCGTAGCGGCGGCTAGGTCGTTGTTGTAGGCCAAAGCCTCGCGCATCAAACGGTTGAGTTGATCGCTGGCAAAGGCTTGCCACCATTGCGGATCGACGGTAGCCGAAGCGGTTTGCGCGGGTTCGTGCCATTGCGCCGGGGTTTCCACGTATGGGCGTTGGTAGTCTGTCAATAAATTACAGCCACTCGTCAACAGCACGGCGCCGGCAAATAGCAAGCTAACAGGCTTGATTAATCTCATTCTTGAGTCCAGATTGGGCGTCATTCCCGCGAAAGCGGGAATCCAGTGTGATAACTGGGCTCCCGTATGCGCCGGAGTGACGAGTCCAAGGAATTTAAGGGAACCTCTAAAAATACCCTCTCCCTCAGGGAGAGGGCTAGGGTGAGGGATGTAAATTGTTGATTTGATTCCCTCATCCCAACCTTCTCCCTGAGGGAGCAGGAGTCTTTTTGAGTATTTAGAAATTCCCGAAAGGCTGGGTTAATAAATTTACTCATTCCGCCGCCAAGGCCACGACCGGGTCCAGATACGCCGCCTTGCGGGCCGGTAAATAACCAAACAGCAAGCCGGTGCCGAAGGCGCAGGAAAACGCCAAGATGGCCGGCAGCGGGGAAAACAACACCGCCATTTCAAAATACTTCAGGACATAACCGGCGGCAAAGCCCAGCAGTACGCCCATCAGGCCGCCCAAGGTGCAGACCACAGCGGCTTCGGTGTTAAATTGCAGCAAAATGTCGCGGCGGCGAGCGCCGGTGGCGATGCGGATGCCAATCTCGCGGGTGCGTTCGGTGACGCTGACCAGCATGATATTCATCACACCGATGCCGCCGACCAGCAAGGAAATGGCCGCGACGATGCCCAGCATCATCGTAAAGGTATTTTGGGTTTCAGTGGCCGATTCGATGATGGAAGCCATGTTACGGATGCGAAAATCCTCTGTTTGATGGCGGGCAATCAGCAAATCGCTGATGGCTTGCTGGGTGGTGTCGATTATGGAGACATCCTTTACCAGCACGGTAATCCCGCCTAAATACTTTTGCCCAAACAAACGGATTAAACCGGTACTGATCGGCACGAACACCGAATCGTCGCGGTCGGTCCCCATGGCGTCGGCACCTTTGCTGGACATTACGCCGATCACTTCGAAGGGGATATTGCCGATCATTACATAGCGGCCCAGCGGGTCTTCGCCGTCTACAAATAACAATTTGCGCACGGTCTCACCCAGCACCATTACCGGCGCATAGCGGCGCTGGTCGCGCTCGTCGAAGAAATCGCCGCTGCCCAAGGGCCAGTCACGCACTTGCGGCATGCTGGAGGCCACGCCCTGCACGCTGGTGGCGTAATCGACATTGCCGTAGCGCACCGTCATGCGGCTGCTGCGTTCCGGCGAGGCCCACAGCACGTTGTCCAGTTCGGCGATGGCGTCGGCATCCGCCGGCATCAAGGTGGCGATATCGCCGCCGCCGCGAAAGCCGGTAATGCCGGGGCGGATAGACAGGACGTTGGTGCCCATGGCTCGCATCTGTTCCAGCACTTTTTCCTGACTGCCCTGGCCGACCGCCAACATGGTGACCACGGCGGCAACGCCAATCACGATACCCAATAAGGTCAAGGCGGTGCGAAACAGGTTGGCGCGCAATGAGCGCAAGGCCGTTTTCGCAGCTTCGCCAAGTTCGGCCAGCAGGCCGGCAGCGCCGATCCCGCGATGCACGGTGGGGGCCAGCAACTGGCCGCTGCGATTGGCCACGCCATCGCTGACGATTTTGCCGTCGGCGATAGTGACGATGCGTTGCGCGTGTGCGGCGACTTTGTCGTCGTGAGTGATCAATAAAATGGTGCGGCCTTCCTGGTGCAGGGCTTTTAGTAAAGCCATCACTTCCATGCCGCTCTGGCTGTCCAGCGCGCCGGTGGGTTCGTCGGCCAGGACCACCGGCGGATCGTTTACCAAGGCGCGGGCGATGGCGACCCGTTGTTGCTGGCCGCCGGAGAGTTGCATGGGCTTCTGTTCGCTGCGGTCTGCTAAGCCTAGTTTGGCGAGTAATTGCAAGGCGCGCTGCCGGCGCTCTGGCTTGTTGAGGCCGGCGTACAGGGCGGGGATTTCGATGTTTTCGGCGGCGCTGGCGGTATTTAATAGGTTGTAGCGCTGGAAGACAAAGCCAAAACTTTCCCGGCGCAGCGCCGCCAGTTGATCAGGGTTTAAATCGGCAACGTCCTGATCTAACACCCGGTAGCTGCCGACGTCGGCTTTATCCAGACAGCCGATCAGATTCATCAACGTCGATTTGCCGGAACCGGACTGGCCGATGATGGCTACAAACTCGCCAGGCCAGATGGTCAGTGATACATCGTCCAAGGCGCGGACGATGCTGTCGCCGTTAGGGTAAAAACGCTGAATATGTTTTAGTTCCAGCAGGGGCAGGGCGCTCATAGCCTGGGAACCCCGGCACCAGGATAGCCTTGGTCTTTTTTGCGGTTTTTGGCTTTATCCTCTTTGCCGGCAGCGATTTGCACCCGGTCGCCGGCTGCTAGCCCTTCAAGTACTTGCACGAAGCGGCGGGTTCTCAAGCCAATTTGCACGATTTTGTCTTGCGGGCCTTGCTCGGTCAGGACTTTTACCTGGTAAGCATGACCGTTGCCTTGATCCTGGTTGCGCTGGCGCGGCCCCAGGACATTGACGGGAATCAGCGGCACTTGTTCGGCTTTGCCCAGCACGAAAAACATCTGCGTGCTCATGCCGGTCATCAGTTGCCGGTCGCTGTTATCGACATCAACCAATACGTTGTAGAGCACCACATTATTGATCACTTCCGGTGTCGGCAAAATTTGCCGCACTGTGCCTTGCCAGCGTCGTTCGCCGGAACCCAGCGTGGTGAAATACACCGGCATTTCGGAACGTAAACGCATCACGTCGGCCTCGGCCACCTGAGCGCGCACCGTCATCGTGTCCAGCTTGGCCAGTTGCAGGATGGTCGGGGTAGTTTGGTTGGCGTTTAAGGTTTGGCCTTCGCGGGCTTTCTGATCGACCATGGTGCCGTCCATCGAGGCAAAGATTTTGGTAAAACCCAGATTGGTCTTGTCGCCGTTTAAGGTCGATTGCACCTGCTCAATTTGCGCTTGCAGCGACTCAGCAGTGGCTTTGGCGTTTTTTAAGGTGAACTCGCTATTTTGAAAGTCCTGGACGCTGACGCCCTTGCTTTGCAACAACTCGCGGTTGCGGTCGTATTGCTGTTGAGCAAACACCACTTGCGCCTGTTGACCGGCCAGTTGTGCCTGCAAATTCTTGATATTGGCTTCGTCCGCCGCGACTCGAGCGGCATATATGCGAGGGTCGATCTGCGCCAACAGTTGGCCGGCCTGGACGTTATCGCCGATTTTGACGTAGATTTTTTGCAGCTGGCCGGTGACCTGCGCACCGACATCCACGTATTCCTTGGGTTCCAGCTTGCCTTGGGCGGTGACGTTTTCTTCCAGGTCGCCGAGCGTCACTTCAACAGTTTCGGCGTGGTCCTGGTCGGTATTTTTGGGTTGCTTGGCAAGATACCAGCTGCCAACAGCAACGGCTATGGCCAATAAAAACATGACAAGCCAGCGCAGGCGCCGGCGGTTTGACGATGAAGCGGGAGATTGCGGCATGGCACTAATCAATGGCTACTTTAGGATTACGGATAGTTTCCCGACCAGCAGTAGTGGCGATGGCTTCGACAGCGGTATCTGGGGAGTGCGCTGCATCAACCCGTTGCAAATCGGCGGGCGAGCGGCTTTTGAAACTAGCTTGCAGTGTATTATCTGCCACTTTGCTTGGCAAGCCGGCAAACCTCTAGGAAAGGTAAAGCTTGGTAAAGTTTGATTAGCGCCTGTCTACCTAGACGTAGATTGATAGGCAAGATTTAGGGGGATCTCTAAATATATTGCATCATACCGGCCTCCTCCCAGAGGGAGATGGAGAGTCCTTTACTCCTTAGAGGAACTTTTCAACCAAAAAACGCCAACCTTGCAGCCTCCCGTTCGCCGCCGTCGAAAAAGCGTAAAGCCCATTGGTCTGTGCCGTCCAGAAAGCCGGCCTGCGGATTGAGCTTTTTCTGCTTGGCGGCCCAGGCGGAATAGTCGCGGAAATAGTAATGATCGAACATGCGCATGAATTCGCCCAGATAAACATCGGCGACCGCCGTATCGCCGATGATGAATAACTGGTTTTCGTCGTTGTAACGGCAGGAGTTGGTGCTGAAGTTGGCTGAGCCGGTGACGACCAATGGGTTATCCGAGAGCGGGTCAACCAGCAGGATTTTGGTATGTACGTGTACGCCGGAATGATGCTTGGACTCAGCTAATAATCGGCCTTGCCATACTTCCAGGGTGGATTTTTCGTTAATGGCGGCGCTGGCCGCGAGTTGGGTGTTGGGGGCGTCGTGCAAGGCTTTGTCTACCACGCTGCGGGTATTCAACAAACCCAATACGTGCGCAGGTGCTTTGACTAGGGCGGCTTCCAGTTCGTCGTGCATCGCAAACGGCGCGGTAAAGCAAATCATGCGTTTGCTCGCCGTTACCCATTCCGCGCATTCGCTGATGGCTTCGGTAGATTTGCGGGGACTCAGTACTAGATGCGAGCCCGCAGCAGTCGTTGCAGGCGGTTGGGTTAAACCCATTACTATTTTCCGCGAATCGGCACCCGGCAAACTGGGGCTTTTCCAAACGGCTTGGTGCCAATCGAAATATTGTTTGGCGACTGTGGCGTCGCTGATGACATGGCCGACATTGGATTGCCCGTAGATTGCGCCATCGGTGAAATTGGTGGAGCCGGTCCACACCGAAATCGGCTGGCCTTTGCCGTTGCTGAGCACCATGAATTTGTTATGCGAGATAGTCAAGCCGGCGCCGGTGCGGGCCTTACAGACGCTTTTTAAGCCGTATTTTTTGATCTGCGGCAGCGCGTCGAGCGAGGGGCCATCGCCTTTGGCGTCCAGCAAGCCGTCGTACAAAATCTCCAGTCTGACTTTGCGCAACTTGGCGCGTTTTAACGCCTGGAAAAAGGCGTCTTTGGCAAATTCGTACAAAAATAAATGTAGGCCCTGTTTGGCTTTGGCAGTGTCGATATAGGCGATCAGGGCTTCCTCCAAGCCGCGTGATAACCAACGGCGGGCGTTTTCATCGACAATTTCGCCGGTCGGCAAATGTGGAAACCTCGATGCAAAAGCCTGGCTGGCAGCTGCGCTGCGATTGAAATGCACGGCATGTCCCTGGTTGCCGACGGCGACCGGGTGTTCGCAACTCACTTGCACTGCCACCGACTCGAAAGTTTTTAATGCGCCCGGTTTTCCGGTCAGGGCGTGTATGGTGTAAGTATACGTACGGCCAGGTTTGGTGGTGTAGTCACCCCAATGAAATTTCTGGATCGGATGGTCGCGGCTGCTGACGCTGTAACCGTCGTCACCGGGCAGGTCGAAGCGCTTCAAGCCGCGCAGCCAAGTCACTTCGCCGTTTTCATGATCCTCGCGACGGATACCGAAGCCCAGTAACCCGCCGCAGTAGGCTTTGGGGCAGGTAAACGCCAACAGCACCACGTAAGTGCCGGCGATCGCTCTGACTTGCAAGCCCTTGGGGCTAATGTTGATTTCGCTACGCATGGCCGTCTCCGTTTAGATAGAGTGGATAGCAAGTTTACGTCTTTTAGCCTTACGGTTGCGAGGCTGGCAAACATTAAAAAATAGCGGTAGAGCCAGCGCAGCTATTTAATATTCCGCACCAAAAAATCCTTTTGCCCGCAAGATTTCGCCGCACTTTTCACCACGTCGGCGCCGCAACTGGCTGTCGCGCCGCTCTTATCCAGACACACGAACATTTCCTTGAAAAACCGTCCACCGCCGCTGCAAAACGGGACGATGGCTTGTTCTTTCAGCCAAGGGTTGGCCTCGGCAAAGGCGCTTTTCAACCCTTCCGCTGTGGTTCGGAAAGGTTTTTGCGGCCGCTGATAGCTAAGCGGGATGGCGACCTTGCTCTTCAGCGCTTGCGATAACTGAAAATAGCCGGTTTGGGTCAATCCGGAGCAGGTGCCGTGTTTTTCCCATTCGTGTTCGAATAGAAATTCGGAGGGATATAGCTCTGGAAACGCTTGGGCTTGGCTAGGTGCATAGGCTTCCTTGGTGCAAAAGCTTGGATAGCCGATGTTGTATTGCGGCCATAGGCCATGCAGCACCAAACCCAGTTTCTTGCCGCACTGTTCGCGGTCTTTGGGTTGTTCCTCGCAATAGGTGGGCGACCAGGATAAGGCCAACACATAAGCGTCGAACCTGCCGGGCTTGCCGTTGGCGGCTAGGCCGGTCGAGAATGCTGTAGTGGTCTAATAAAAACGGACACCCGAATAGGTTGATAAACTATCAACCTTCAAGGTGAAACGAATGAAACGAGAAAGGCGAAGTTTTGATGCGGCGTTCAAGCTGCAAGTAGTACAAATGATCCATGAACAGGGACTCACGGTTCCTCAGGTTTGTCAGGAGCTGAAGCTGGGCGAGACTGCGGTACGTCGCTGGCTGAAGCAGGTGCAGGCCGAGCAATCCGGTCAACCGGGCATAGGTAAGCCGTTAACCCCTGACCAGCAGCGGATTCGGCAGCTGGAATTAGAAAATCGGCAACTGCGTTCGGATAACGAATTGCTAAAAAAGGTTTCGGCCTTCTTTGCCAAGGAACTGCGATGAAACACCAAGTGATTCACCAGTTAACGGCAGAGAAGGTCGTCACGGTGCAGCAGGGTTGTCAGTTACTGGGCGTCAGTCGGTCGGGATGGTATGCGGCCCAGAGACGAGCACGGCAGCCTCAAGCGCTTTGCGGCACGCGGGTTCGACTGCGCAGTCTGTTCGAAGCCACCGGTCAATGCTATGGCAGTCGTCGTCTGCGCAAGGAACTGGCGGAACAGGGAATCGAGATTGGCCGTCATCGGGTGCGCAGCCTGATGAAGGAACTCCAGATCAAGCCGATCTGGAAACCCAAGTTTGTGCATACCACCGATAGCAACCACAACCTGCCGGTGTACGAGAACGTGTTGGATCGCCAGTTTGAGCAAGCCGAGGCCAACCGAGCTTGGGTCTCGGACATTACTTACATACGGACCCTGAGCGGTTGGCTGTATCTGGCGGTGGTGTTGGATCTTTATTCGCGCAAAATCGTCGGTTGGGCCATGGCACCCAACATGCCGACAGAACTGGTCTGCACCGCCTTGCAAATCGCCATCGCCCAGCGCCGACCGCCGCCGGGCCTGATCGTCCATTCCGACCGGGGTAGTCAGTACGCCAGTCACGAATATCGGGCGTTACTGGCCCATCATGGTTTTCAGGGCAGCATGAGTCGTAAGGGCAACTGCTGGGACAATGCCGTAATGGAGCGATTCTTTCTGAATCTTAAAATGGAGCGCGTCTGGCACCGCCAGTATGCCAACCATACCGAGGCCATCCGAGACGTGACCGACTATATCGTCAATTTCTACAACAGTCGGCGCTTGCATTCGTCATTGGGCTACCTGCCGCCCAACGGCTATGAAATGAAAATGGCAGATCAACAACCTATTTTGGTGTCCGAAAAAAGTTGACCACTACATGCTGCCAAACACAGCAGTAACCAAGTTTTCATAAATTGCTCCAGGGGTTAGAGTTTTGAGCGAATCACGTCATGCCGAGAGGGCGAATGAATTTGCCCCCTACATTTTCATCCCATCAGCATCACAGCATAAACTGTTGCCAAATCCGTTCTACTTCAGCGCGTAACTCGTGAAATTCGTCACCGTGCGCGGTCGCGCTGAGGCCTTGCAAAACCTGATGATGACCGTAATCGCGATAGGCGCAATAGGCTTGTTTTAACAGCGCGGCATCGGTTGGCGAGATAAAACCGTGCTCCTGCAAACCTTCCAGCAGGCGGACGTTATCGGTGTAAGTCGCTAGACTCGGCTGCTGCGCGGTTTCTGCGAGCACGCCAAACTGGACGATGAACTCAATGTCGGCGATGCCGCCCTGGCTTTGCTTCAGATCGAATACCGCCGGGTCTTTGGGCGCTAGGTTTTCGCGCATTTTTTCGCGCATCTCCCGCACCTGGGTTTTCAACTCGTCGCGGTCTCTGGGTAAGGCTAAAATCCGGCCGCGAATCGCTTCGTAGCTGTGCTTTAAGTTTTCGTCGCCGGCCACGAAACGGCCGCGCACCAGGGCTTGGTGCTCCCAGGTCCAGGCCTCGTTTTTTAAATACGCTTCGTAATGGTCGATATGCGTGACCAGCAAACCGGAATCGCCGTTGGGCCGCAAGCGTAAGTCGGCTTCGTAGAGGATGCCGGACAGCATTTTTGTATCCAGAATATGGCGGATTTTTTGGCCCAGGCGTAAATAAAACTGGCCGGAATTGATCGGTTTTTCGCCGTTGGTTTGCGCATCGCCGTCGGCGCAGGCGTATAAAAACACCAAATCCAGATCGGAGCCGTAGCCCAGCTCGATTCCGCCGAATTTACCGAAGGCAATGATCGCAAAGTTCTGCGGATTAGGGCCGGTGCCGGGCGGGTGACCGTGTTTGCTGACCAGCATGTGCCAGGCGCATTGCAATACCTGCTCCAGAATGGCTTCGGCGGTCCAGGTTAGGTAGTCGCTGACGATCATCACCGGTATCACGCCCATGATGTCGGCGGCGGCCACCCGCAACACGTTCAAGTGCTTGAACTGGCGTAGCGCAATCATCAGTTGTTCGCTGTCCTGGGTATCGACGCGGGCGAGTTCGCGTTGCAAGTCCTCGCGCAAGGCCTGTTTTTGCAGCGGATCGTAGAGCGAACGGGTATCCAGCAATTCGTCGAATAGAATCGGATACAGCGACAGATATTCGCAAATCCACGGGCTGGCTGCCGCCAGTTTGATCAGCTGATTCAGCGCATCCGGATTTTCGGCGAGTAAGGCCAGATACACGTTGCGGCCGGCTACGGCTTCGAATAAATCTAAAATGCGCAGCAAGGTCGCGTCGGCGTTTTCGCTGTTTGCTACTTGCTCTATCAGTTGCGGCATTAAGCGGTCCAACACCCCGGCGCCCTTGCTGGTCATGCGTTTAATGGCGTGCGATTCCTTAAAATCGACGAGGGCTTTTTGTAGGCTCGGCGGGTCGGCAAAGCCATAGTCTGCCAGCGCTTCCAGGGCCAGTTCGTTGTCGGCGGGGCTGGACCATATCAAGCGGGCGCTTTGTTGTTTGTTGTCCTGGTCGCTGAGCGAAAACACCTGTTCGAAAATATCCTGCACCGATGCACGCACCTGGTCCAACTCGGCTTTGAACGCGCTCCAATCCTCGAAATCCAGCGAATAGGCCAGAATCCGCTGCACCAGCGGATTTGCCGGCAGGTCGTGCGTTTGTTTGTCCTGGTATTGCTGGATATGGTTTTCCACGCGCCGCAAAAACCGGTAGGCAAATTTTAAGGTCGCCACATCCTCGACAATCATCAACCCCAGTTCTTCCAACACGGTGAGGACGGTCTGAATTTCACGTTGCTGCAAGGCGACGTCTTGGCCGCCGCGGATCAGTTGAAAGGCCTGGCCGATGAATTCCACTTCGCGGATGCCGCCGGGGCCGAGTTTGACATTGTCGGCGCGGTCACGGCGTTTCAGCTCCTGGGCAATCTGGAATTTTAACGAGCGCAGTTCCTCGAACGCGCCGTAATCCAGATAGCGGCGATAGACAAACGGTTTAATCAGCGCCGCCAGTTGTTTGCCGGTATGGAAATCACCGGCTACTTGGCGGGCCTTGATCATCGCATAGCGTTCCCATTCCCGGGCTTGGGTCAGATAGTATTGCTCCATGCCGTCGAAATTCATGATTAACGGGCCGCTATCGCCGAAGGGCCGCAAGCGCACGTCGGTGCGGAACACAAAACCGTCCACGGTTATCTCGTCCAGCATTTTGACCAGCGACCGGCAGATGCGGGTAAAAAACTCGCCGTAGCTGATTTCTTTTTTCTCGGTCAGTACGCCGTCCTCGGCGTAGGCAAATATCAGGTCGATGTCGGAGGAATAATTCAGTTCCCAGGCGCCGAGCTTGCCCATCCCCAGCACCACTATATTAAACGGTGTGCTGTCGGCCAGCGTCGGCGTGCCCCAGCGCGTGCAAGCTTGGCGGTATAAAAAATCCAGAGCGGTTTGAATGCAGGCCTCGGCCAAGGCGGTTAAATCAGTTAGCGTTTCGTCCAGGTCGGACCAGCCGGCCAGATCGCGCCAGGCGATTCTGATCATCTCCCGACGGCGGAACAAGCGCAATTGCTTGGCCAGAGCGGGTTCGCCTTCGGCGTTGCCGCCTTGTTGCAATGCTGCGGCGTAATCTTCGCGGCGCAAAGGGGCGAACAGATCGGTCGATGTCACCAGCTCCGGAATCAGCTCGGGATTGCGCAGCCAGCTTTCGCTAATGAATTGGCTGCAAACACACACTTTTAGCACCGAAGCGGAAAATACCTCGTTGTCGAAAATTTGGCGTTGCTCCTGACTCAGTTTTTCGTCGAGCTGAGAACAAAAGTCGGCGGCCAAGGTCCGCAGTTCATCCGGCAACATTACCGTGTGCTGGGACAGAGAATCGAGAAGTGACATAGGCGGTATCCTGTCGGAAGAACGGAAGCAGCATGATACCTAAACTGCGAACGCTACCCTAGATAGCGACTGAAAAAATATACCTACAGGATTCGGGTAAACTTAAACTAGGCCATGATGCGGCTGGGAGCCGCATCTTTCAGATTTCAGATTGATCGAACCGGAGCGCGATGCATGAAAACCCTATATCTATCGGCACTAGTATTGATATTGAGCGCTTGTAGCCAAAATAATCAGTATGCGCATTTGGAGGGCGGACGTAGCCAAACCGGCCAGCCGGCCTTACATGCGGTGCGGGACAATCGCTTGCATGAACTGATGGACAGGATGGACAGCCTGATGCAGGAGCGGTTTATGACCGAGCAGCAATTAGACGTGGAGCGCCGCAAGTATTCCCGGCAAATCGGTGAAGCAGCGCGGGATTTGGCGGCTAATGTCGAGACGATGATTGCTCAGTTGCCCCGTTTGCAGTTAAACGCGGTCGAACAAACCACGTTTCTGGCCCTGGCCGGCAAGCTGAGGGAAGAGATGCGCCAATTGCAGCAGCTTGCCGAGCAAAATCATATAGACGCCATTCCGGATAGTCTGCATGAAATCAATACCACCTGTACCTCTTGTCATGCTTTGTTTAGAAAGCTTGGGGGTTAGAAAATGAGCCAATCGCCGCTATTGCCTAAACTATTTTCAATGCTGTTGTGTTGTTGGATGGTTAGCCCTGTGCACGCCGCCGACGAAGACATCAAGACTTTGCTGAAAGCCTTGAGCCAGCAAATGACTCAGTTACAGAGCCAGGTTGATCGTTCCAACTCGAGGATAGAGCAGTTGGAGCAGGAGTTACAGCATGTCCGCGCCGAGCAAGTCGCCGTCAACAAGCCAGTGGTTGGCAACACCGTTCAGGCGACGACGGCAGCGCCGACCAAGGTGGCAGGGGTATCTGCGAGTCCCGGTCCAATTACCGATAAAGCCAAAGAGAAGCCGCCGGTAACGGTCGGCGATGTGAAAGGCACGTTTAAAATTCCCGGTACGGATACTTCGGTGGGCCTGGGCGGCTTCGTGAAAATGGATACCTTGTTCAATAGCGTCAGCGCCGGACGAGACAGGCTGGGCGACCAGCAGTTGGCCATGTCGCAAATTCCGGTGGGCGCTGCCGGGGAACGAGGTCAGGTCGCCTTCCATGCCAAGGAAAGCCGCTTGTGGTTCAAGTCGTTTACGCCGACTAGCGACTGGGGTGACATAAACACCTATATGGAGTTTGATTTTTACGGTGATCCGGCAACCTACGCCTATACGCCGCGGTTAAGACATGCCTACGGCTCCATCGGTCATTTTTTGGCCGGGCAAACTTGGACCACCTTTCTTAACGTAGCCGCATTGCCAGATACTTTGGATGTCGGTGGTTCGGCAGGTGCCTTGACCAGCTTGCGTCAACCCCTGGTGCGCTGGACCGAACCATTTAGCTGGCTGGGTACGCCAATGGAATGGCAAGTGGCGTTTGAGGCGCCGCGCAGTCGTTTATGGGTCGATACTGCGCTGGAGACTTCTTCCAGTAAAAGCACCAATCCCAATCTGGATGCGGCTTATTACACCACGCCCAACGCTGACCGCTATCCGGATTTGATTGCCAGGCTAAACCTGAATCCTGATTGGGGCAATGTGTCGTTGGCGGCGGTTGGTAGGCAGGTCCGCTACACCAATGGTACGACCGGCTACCGGCAAGCCGAATGGGGCGGCGGTGT
The DNA here is from genome assembly GCF_000365425.1 of Methylomonas sp. MK1. Lineage (NCBI taxonomy): Bacteria > Pseudomonadati > Pseudomonadota > Gammaproteobacteria > Methylococcales > Methylococcaceae > Methylomonas > Methylomonas sp. MK1. Next base: position 2,211,234 of record NZ_AQOV01000001.1, on the reverse strand, counting down.
CAATCTGGCGGGCCGGATTAATACCTTTGGCTTGGATAATATCCGCTTTATGGCGCACTACGGCAAAGGCGATGCGCGCTATGTGTCCACCAATAATACCTTCGCTGACGCAGCGCTTGACCAATATGGCGCTATCGAGTTGGTCGAAGCGTATGGCGGAATGTTGTCTTATCAACATTGGTGGGATAAACAATGGCGCTCCAGCGTTACTTATGGCTTTGCGCAGGGGGATTATCCGACGTATGCGAATACAGTGTTGAGCCATCAAGTGCAGTCCGTGCATGCCAACCTGCTCTGGAGCCCGGTCAGTCAGGCCATGTTGGGAGTGGAATATACCTATGCGACGCGCGAGTTGATAGATGGTCGGGACGGCGTGTTACAGCGGGTGCAGTTTTCAGCTAAGTACAGCTTTTGAGCTTGGCTGTGAACCAATACAAACCGGTTGAAATCGGGGCCGGGCGGAAGCCGATAGGCATTCCGTCAGCAGCTATTAGCGTTTGATCTTGAACACTCGGCCCTCGTAACGGACGATAATTCCGTCCTCTACTATTTCCTTCAGTTCCAACTGGTTTTTGATGGTCTGGCCGGGTACGTATTTGATCATGTCTATCATCACGAAACGTTCTGCCGGCGTTGATGAATAGCTAAATACATTGATCGGTAGGCTGGGCAACGATTGGCGCAGCTCCGGCGGCAAGTCTTGTATTGTGGGCAAATCGTTCTGCACCCGTGCGGTTGGGACGGGTTCCGGTTTTTTGGCCGCCGCTTCGCCGGGTTCCGCAGGTTGTTGCGGAATCATGCTTGCATGCGGTTCCGGCTCGGCAATCGGTTTGCTAGTTGGCGTTGGTTGGGCGATTACGGTCGGAATAGGCTTTACCGACTGCTGCGGGGCAACGGGCGGTTTAACCCTCACGGCCGGCTCGACCGGTTGTTTCGCGTTAGTTGCAAGTTTCTCGGGGGCCGGCGTAGGATTCCGAGGCTGCTCAATTTTGGGGGCGGAAGAAATCCTAGCCGGTTTCGGAAGGCTATCGGGTGCAAGCGGCGGATTTGTTTTCGCCAGCAACGGCGATGGTTTTTCGATGTTGGCGACCGGCGGCACTTTGTCTGCGGGTGGCTGCGGCGCGATGCCCAGAAAATAGGTCAGAATCGCCAGGTTTATCAGGACCAACACAACAATGATCTTGGTTAGGCTGTGCCGCTCGGGTGTTTGCTGAATAGCGATGCGACTGGTCACCGTCTCCGGCTGTATGGCTTGGCGTTCTCGTTCGGATTTGCGTAATGCATTCAAGATGTAAGACATATCAACAAGCCTAGCGAGTGGTTAGTGCCAAATGGGGCGAAGCAGCGGCTCCGCTTTGGTTATCCAGATGAATTAATGTGTGGGCACCGGCTATGCCGTCGGGTGTTAGATGTTGCCGACGTTGGAAAGCAACCAGCTCGGCTTTGAGGGTTTCATCGAACATTTGAGAGGCCATGTTGCCGTCAGGTTTTCCGGTGATCTTAGCGAGCTGTTCGCGCAGCCAGAGCACAGCTGCGGATTGCTGCAGCGGCGCGATTTCCGTGATCCCAGGATGCGGCGGCCGCCACAGCAGCAGATAATTGCCGTCCCAGTTCGTTAACAGCTCGGCTAGCGGAATTTTGCGGGTATCATCCTTGACGCGGAGTTCAGCATGATCGCGGTCGATACCGATCAACAAGGCGTAGCGCTTTTGCTCGGCAGGGCCTGAAAACGCCAAAATGGCTGGGCGGTCTATGCTCAGCAATTCCTGCCAACTGGCCTTTCCTGACAAGCAACTCAATCCCAGAGCGGCGACCGCATGGCAGTCCAGCGCTTTGTCTGCTGGCGCCGGTTCCCGCCAAACTTGCAGTGCTTCAGCTAATGCGCCCGTCAATGTCAGTCCCGCATTCTCAAGAATTTGATTGAGGCTGGGTACTGCTAGCTTGGCGGTCACTGGCGCCGGCAAGGCAGTTTGTTGGGTCGCGACCGGCTTGGCAGGCTTGAACAAGGATAAAACCGGACGCCAAAGCTCAAATCCCATCACCGCGGCAAAGCACAACACTAAAGCGGCCGCGCCATACCATCGCGGTATAGACCGGGCCGAGCCCATAACTTCCGCCGCCGCCCGGCGAATAATCGCCGGCGTAATCAGTCCTGCATTGGTTGCGTAGGCGCCCAGCAAAGCTCGGTCGCACAAAATATTGATTAATCGCGGCACGCCGTTCGAATACTGGTAGATCTTGCGGATTGCCGCTGGGTTGAACAAACGATAGTTGCCTTTGCAGACTCTCAGCCGATGTTGAATATAAGCCCGGGTCTCTTCCAGGGAGAGCGGCAGTAAATGGTAGCGCGCGGTGATGCGCTGATTGAGCTGCCGCAAATCCTGGCGCGCCAGCATGTTGTTTAACTCAGGTTGGCCGACCAGAATGATTTGCAGCAACTTGGCCTTGCTGGTTTCCAGATTGGTCAACAGCCGGATTTGCTCCAGCACTGTCATGCTCAGGTTCTGGGCCTCATCAATCAGCAAAACCGTCCGCCGGCCATTGGCATACGCGGTCAGCAGATAGTGATTGATGGCATCGATCAGATTTTTTGCCGTTATCGGCATGCTGTTGTGGCGGATGCCCAATTCGTCGCAGATGGTTGCCAACAGTTCCAAAGCAGTTAGCTTGGGGTTCAATATCAGGGCGATATCGACGTTATCCGGCAACTGCTGGAGTAGGCAATGGCACAGCGTCGTTTTCCCGGTACCCACCTCGCCGGTCAAGGCCACGAAACCGCCGCCCCGGTTAATGCCGTACAGCAAATGCGCCAGACCTTCCTGATGCCGCTCGCTCATGAACATGAAATGCGGATCGGGCGAGATCGAGAAAGGCAATTCGCTGAAATTGAAGTATTGCTGGTACAAAGTTCGGGTGCTTCAAGAAAATGGTCGCACGATGCTAATTCAAACTGGGGTAAATTGCACTTAAAAGTCTGTGCAACTCCACTGGTAACTGCGATTGGCGAGTGTAATCGGGGGACGATTTGTAAAGCTTGCTCATAGGTGTCGCTAACGCGACGGTTGTTTTAATGTCGGGTCTCGGCCCGACAGCCGAGTAACTTTTCTTTGTTTGGCCAAAGAAAAGTCACCAAAAGAAAAGCCACCCGGATGCCGCTTGTTTCCTGCGCGCCGAGGCTTTTATCGAGGGTCGGCAGAAGGGGCTTCCCAGCCCCTCCGCCGACGCAGCGCATCCATGCGCTGCCCCTTCGGGCTTTTCTCGATAAAAACATCGGTGCTCGGCGCGGCATACGGGGAAACCCCGTCGCGAGTTCAAAGGGCTTTAACTGTTCTTTTGGATTTAGAGGAATGATGGTGTAGCTCCGAATAGCGAAGCGTATTCGGAGGAACGAGGGATATGTGAAACTTCGTTTGGACCACTTGCGAGGTAGCACAGGCCCTAACTGATTGAGGCGTTGCCAATATGCGTCCGATTACGCTATCGCTAACCAGACCTACAGAGGGCCACTGAAAATCGGGATGATTTTCTCCCGTATGCCGCGCCGAGCACCGGAGCTTTTGAACGGATTGGCCCGTAGGGGCGCCGCAGGGATGCGGCGCGTTGCCGAAGGGGCAGGAAGCCCCTTTCGGCAACCCCGTTCAAAAGCGAGGAGCGCAGGGAATAAGCGGCATCCGGGTGTCTTTTCTTTTGGATACTTTTCTTTGGACAAGCAAAGAAAAGTATCTCGGCTGTCGGGCCGAGACCCGACATTAAAATAACCGTCGCATTAGCGACACCAAACATGAAAGCCTATTGACCGCGTGGGTACAAAAACCGAGCCCATCCTACGCGGCTCCCAGCATTGACGCTTCGTGTCAGTTGCTCCAATCCCCGGACAAGAGCAAGGGAAGTGCATCGTTGCGCGACACCAACTCTTGAAAAGGGATAGCATGGTTTGCGCCACAGATAAACAGGACCGGCCAAACATCTTTTTCCAAAATGCATTTGAGCCAATAAGCCTCTCTATTGCGATAGGACTCTTGAATATTTCGCGCGATCTCTTCTTTGCTATGCCCATTAAGTAAGCCGGAGATTTGAATCCCACTTTCCTGTTCCATTCCATTCTCAGCGCGCGACTTTCTATCTAGCTCACAAAAGAGATGTTCTACAGAATGGATTTTGGCAAGTTTCTGGATGGTGGACTGCGCTAACCCATTTTCTTGAACGAATTGCTCGTTGTTCTCTTCGGCCAAGAGCGCTATTTTCTTTTCGAGAACGATTCCTCCGATATATCTCTCGAAGTCCTCATGTTGAAGCTCAGTGAGCTCGCAGCTCCTGTGCTGGTATTTATGATCGGTTCCAACTATGAAGAGAGGCTTGGTCACTGAGGCACTAGCAAGTAATTTGATGGTTAACTGTAAATCTACTACTAATGATCTTTTCCCTATATAAGCCTTTTCTATGTAAAGTTTATTGCCTTCTGTCCATGTTCCTCGCCAGCGTAAAAAGCAAGCTAGATTCCGCCCTGAGAAAAAAACCAACCACTCACCCCCCCAACAACGGCGACTGCAACACTATCGCCGCCGCAATCAACACCGCCGCGCTGAGAATAGCCCGCAACGTGCGGGTATTATTTCGCTTCAGTTGTTTACGTAGCTCCAGCATATCTTTCTGTTGCTGTTGCAACTGCTGCTCCATGTGTGCGGCGCTTTGCAGGGCTTGGAATATCAGGCCGGGCACTTCCGGAATTTGTTCGCCGATTTCCGGGAATTTGGCGAACAGCTCCTTGATCTTTTTCGTTGGTCCGACCCGTTGTTTAAACCAGTTTTCCAGGAAGGGTTTGGCGGTTTGCCACAGATCCAGATCGGGATAAAGCTGGCGGCCCAGGCCTTCGATATTCAGCAGGGTTTTTTGCAGTAACACCAATTGCGGTTGCACCACCATGTCGAAACGGCGGGCGGTCTGAAACAGTCTGAGCAGCAGCAAGCCGAAAGAAATGTCTTTCAGCGGCTTCTCAAAAATCGGTTCGCAAACGCTGCGGATCGCTGCTTCGAATTCTTCCACCCGCGTCGAAGCCGGCACCCAGCCGGATTCGATGTGCATTTGCGCCACGCGGCGGTAATCGTGGTTGAAAAACGCCAGGAAATTTTCGGCCAGATAGCGTTGGTCGGTGCTGGACAGGCTGCCGACAATGCCAAAATCCACAGCCAGATACTTGTCCGGCAATTGCACGAAAATATTGCCCGGATGCATGTCGGCATGGAAAAAATTGTCGCGAAACACTTGGGTGAAGAAAATCTCCACGCCGCGCTCAGCTAACTTTTTGAAATCCGCATTGCCTTTGCGCAGGGCCTCGATGTCGCCAACCGGGATGCCGTAGATGCGCTCCATCACCAACACTTTGCGGCGGGTCAGTGGCCAATGAATTTCCGGGATGTAGAGCATCTCGGAATTCTTGAAATTGGCGCGGATGGCGCTGGCGTTGGAGGCTTCTCGCACCAGATCCAGTTCGTCGAGAATGGTCTTTTCGAACTCGGCGACGATTTCCATTGCCCGCAACCGGCGAGCATCACTCCAAAAGCGTTCCGCTAGCCGCGCCAGTTCGTACAACAAGCCCACATCGGAATGAATTTTGTCTTCGATGTCCGGGCGCAAGACTTTAACAATGACTTTTTCGCCTGTGTTCAGCGTGGCGGTATGCACTTGCGCCACCGACGCCGAGGCCAAGGGTTGCGGATCGAATTCGGCAAAGGCCTCTTCTATCGATTGCCCCAGCTGTTGTTCGATGATTTTGCGGGCGGTCTCTGCAGAAAACGGCGGCACTTTATCTTGCAGTTTGACCAGTTCTTCCGCGATGTCTTCAGGTAGCAAGTCCTTGCGAGTCGACAGGGTTTGGCCGAATTTGACGTAGATCGGTCCCAGGTCTTCCAGGGTTTTACGAATACGCGCACCGCGCGGTTCGCGAGCTTTGCTGGTCCAATAATTCGGCGACAAAAACGCGATATAACGGATAGGGCGAAATAAATGGGTTTTTAAAACAATTTCATCCAAGCCATGGAACATCATCACCCAGTTGATATGGATGAGGCGCATCAGAATTTTCGGGCGAATCACGGGCAGGTCCTTGTTATTGAGGCGCAGATGTTGGTTGGGTCAAGGCTTCCAGGCGGTCGAGGCGGGCGCTGAGGCGGTCGCAATCACTGCGGCAAGTGTCGATTTCTCGAAAGATTAACTCGGCTTCCGATTTGGCCGGCAACTCGCGGGTTTCTTCTTGCAGAAACTCTTCCAGGTTTAAGCGAAAAGTCGTCAAGCTATGTTGCGTCCAGTCGCGGCTGCCGCGAAACAACTTACCCAGGCGCTGGGCAAAGGCATCGCCAGTGTAGCGGGCAATTTTGCTTTCCAGATTGATGTCCAGTTTTTCGAATAGCCTTTGCAGACGGCGCGCGAGTTGGGTGTCGCCTTCGATGCGAACTTCGCCTTTGAACAGGGAACGCATCGGCGCTGCGCTTAGGCCCATCAATCCCAATGCCGATAGAGAACCGCTCAGCGTGGCATCGACAGCTCCCGGATAGCTTTCCAGAATTTGTATGCCTTGTGAGCTAGGGCAGAGATACAGACTGCTGCTGAAAGTGTCGATTCGCAGTTCTATGACTTTTCCGGCCATCGGCGTCAGATATTGCTCGATATGCTCGTCCAGGGTCAAATACCGATTTAGCGCGGCTTCGAGGCTGGCGAGAAATAATGACTTAACGCTGCTCGACATTACTGTGACTTTGCTTGCTGTTGTTGCAGGAACTCTTGCATGTCTTCGTTATTAACGCGGTGGTATAAATCGCTGACTGTCATGGTTAGGTCTATTGATTCCAGGGTCAAGCTGTCGCCGAGGAAGTAGTGTTCCGATAGCCAGTGCGTCGAACGGCGTAAGATTTCGATATCGACAAAATCCTGTTCGATCAGCACATATTCTTGCAGGCTGGGCAAGGCTTTGTAGGCCGCGAGTTTGGTGGATTTGTCCATGCGACGGGTGGCCTTGGACAGTACTTCAACGATAATGGTCGGCTTTTCGGTGTAGTATTCGTCGCCGTTTTCATCGGCGCAGACCACCATGACATCGGGATAAAAAAAATTAGCCGCAGCCTTGATTTTTAAATCGGACGAAAAAGTCGCGCAGGGACCGTCTTGCAAATGGTTGCCAAACATTCGCACAATATTGCTAACCAATAAATTATGGTTACGGCTGGCGCCGGCCATCGCATAAGCTTCGCCATCAATCAGCTCGTGCTTTACGTCACTGATCATCTCGCCCTGCAAATATTCGGCTTCGCTGATGTAATGCTGAGACTGTTTCAGGGCCATGGGCTTTCCTCCGTTGTCAGGTCGGCGAGAAGGATGCTTAAAATTTATAACCTCTGTGCACCGCAACAATACCTTGCGTCATGTTGAAATATTCGCAACGTTCCAGGCCGGCATTCTCCATCATTTGTTTCAGTTCGTCCTGTTTCGGGTGCATGCGGATCGACTCGGCCAGATAACGGTAGCTGTCTTCGTCTTTAGCCACAATCGCGCCGATTTTCGGCAGCAGATTGAAGGAGTAAAAATCGTAAACTTTTTCGGTAATCGGATCGATGGGATGCGAAAACTCCAGCACGATGACGCGGCCGCCCGGTTTCAATACCCGGTACATGGACCGCAAGGCGGCGTCTTTATCGGTGACGTTGCGTAAACCAAAGCCGATGGTCACGCAGTCGAAGGTGTTGTCGGCAAATGGTAGGCATTCGGCATTGACTTGGGCGTAGCGGATATTGCCGCTCAAACCATGGTCGATCAGTCGGTCGCGGCCGGTGCGCAGCATCGCCGCGTTGATGTCCGCCAAAACGACTTGGCCGGATTTGCCCACGCGTTTTTCATACAGCTTGGTCAAATCGCCGGTACCGCCGGCCAAATCCAGCACGCTGTCGCCTTCACGAACGTTAGCCAATTGCACGGCCACTCGTTTCCAGATGCGGTGGATACCCATGGACATCAAGTCGTTCATGACATCGTACTGGCTGGCAACTGAGTCGAACACGCCACGCACCAGGGCGACTTTTTCCTGTTTGGGAACCTGTTTGAAACCAAAATGGGTGGTATTGTCGTTTGTCATGATGTTCTTTAATTGGTTAGGGGCGAGCGGCGGCTGAGGCCGGCGGCTTTCAATTCTTCCAGATAATTCGACCACAAAAGCGGGAAATCCGAACCCAGTTTGTAAAGCAAATCCCAGCTATAAATGCCGGTGTCGTGACCGTCGCTGAACACCAGCTTGATCGCGTAATTGCCCACCGGCTGGATGTCGGTGATCGTGACGTCTTGCTTGCCGATTTGCAGGGTTTCCTGGCCGGGGCCGTGGCCGACCGCTTCCGCCGATTGAGTAAACACCCGCAGATATTCGCTGGGCAGTTCGTAAATGCTCTCGTCGTCGAAATGAATTTCCAGGATCGCCGAAACCTTGTGCAACTTAATTTCGGTCGGGACGCGATGAGTGGGGGTGATTTTTACGCGCATAATTACAATATATACCGGCTGAGGTCTTCGTCGTCGGCCAGTTCCATCAGATGCGCATCCACGTAAGCGGCGTCAATATTGATGGATTTTTCGACCAGGTCCGGGGCGTCGAAGGAAATATCCTCCAACAGCTTTTCCAGAATGGTGTGTAATCTGCGGGCGCCGATGTTTTCGGTTTTTTCGTTGACTTGCCAACCCAACTCGGCGATGCGTTTGATACCGTCCGCACTGAATTGCACATCGACGCCTTCGGTTTTCAGCAGTGCCTGATATTGCTCGGTCAGCGACGCGTCAGGTTCAGTCAGAATGCGCACGAAGTCGTCCGCGCTCAAGGCATTCAATTCCACCCGAATCGGGAAGCGGCCTTGCAATTCCGGGATCAGATCGGACGGTTTGGTCAAATGAAATGCACCGGAAGCGATAAACAAAATATGATCTGTCTTGATCATGCCGTACTTGGTGGTGACGGTGCTGCCTTCTACCAGCGGCAATAAATCGCGTTGCACGCCTTCGCGGGAGACTTCGCCACCGCCCATTTCCGAGCGCTTGCAAATCTTGTCGATCTCATCCAAAAACACGATGCCGTGTTGTTCGACAGCTTCTAGCGCAGTCTGCTTGATTTCTTCTTCGTTGACCAGTTTGCCGGCTTCTTCTTCCTGCAATTGTTTCAAGGCATCCTTGATTTTTAATTTGCGGGTTTTAGTGCGGCCGCTGCCCAGATTTTGAAACATGCCTTGCAACTGGCTGGTCATTTCTTCCATGCCCGGTGGGGCCATGATTTCCACACCTACTGCTGGTGCGGCGACGTCGATTTGAATTTCCTTGTCGTCCAAGTCGCCTTCACGCAATTTTTTGCGCATTTTCTGCCGCGTCGATTCCTCGGTTTCCGAGAGCATGCCGCCTTCGGCGCGCGGTAATAGAATGTCCAGAACCTTCTCTTCAGCGGCATCAGCGGCGCGGTTTTGCACGCGTTCCATAGCCGAGATGCGGGTGGATTTCACAGCGCTATCGATCAAATCGCGAATAATCGATTCCACATCGCGCCCGACATAACCCACTTCGGTGAATTTGGTGGCTTCGATTTTGATAAATGGGGCGTTGGCCAAGCGCGCCAGACGACGGGCGATTTCGGTTTTGCCGACCCCGGTGGGGCCTATCATTAGTATATTTTTCGGGGTGATTTCGTCGCGCAGTTCGGCGGCAACTTGGCTGCGGCGCCAACGGTTACGTAGGGCAATGGCGACGGAACGTTTGGCTGCGGCTTGGCCAATGATGTGTTTGTCCAGTTCGCTGACGATTTCTCTGGGGGTCATTTGACTCATGGTTTTACTCTTGTGCCGGTTGTGGTTCGGCGTCTAATTCTTCGATACGCAGATTGTGATTGGTATAGATACAAATATCGGCGGCAATGCCCAGGGACTTTTCGACGATCTCGCGCGCGCTCAGTTCGGTGTTTTCCAGTAGAGCGCGGGCGGCGCTTTGCGCAAACGCGCCGCCGGAACCGATAGCAATAAAGTCGTATTCCGGTTCGATCACGTCACCAGTGCCGGAAATCACCAGTGAGGTTTTACTGTCGGCGATGATCAGTAAGGCTTCCAATTTGCGCAAGGCTCTGTCAGTGCGCCAGTCTTTGGCCATTTCCACGGCGGCGCGGGTCAGATTGCCGCGATGCTTTTCCAGCTTGCCTTCAAAATGTTCGAACAGGGTAAACGCATCTGCGGTGGCGCCGGCAAAGCCAGCGATCACTTTGTCGTGATACAGGCGTCTGACTTTACGGGCATTGCCCTTCATCACGGTGTTACCCAGGGTGACTTGGCCATCGCCGCCGATCACGACTTTGTCGCCGCGTCTGACGGAAAGAATGGTGGTGCCTCTGAAATTCGTCATGTCTGTGAATGAAAAAGGGAAAGGCGGCGATTTTACATGTTCTCGGCGGCGATGGGGTAGAAGTTTAAAACCGCAAGTATGGTGGGTAAAAGGCGCAAATATTGAACAAAGCAAGAAAACTGATTAAAGTTCAAAGTGCTGGTATTTTAAGGAGGTGCCGCATTGACCGGCGTTTCCAACATTACAATAACAACAAGAGGGTAGTCATGAAATTGTCAAATCGCTGGAGAGGTGCGTGCTTACTGAGTGCTATGGTGTTTTCAAGTGCGGCGCTGGCTTTGTCGCCGGATGAAGAAGAAAGGTTAAAAGAGTGTAAAAGGCCGAAATTCCGGGATTTTGTGCCCGAGCAAAAAACCGAGGTCGATGCGGGTTCAGATGTCTCGTTTCATGTCTCCCACAACGCTGATCCTTTGACTGTGACAGCCGAAGCGCGTGGCGAAAAAATGAAAGTCAATGTGGTGGATAAAAAGACCTTTTATTTTGTGTCTGCCAAGTTGCCGCCATTGACTCCGGGGTTTGCCCGAGTGCATATCACCGCTAAATCAGCGGAAAGTAAACTGGAAAGCGGTTGTCTGGGCCAGGATGGCTGGTTACTTAAAATCAAAGGCGAAGAAGCCGCTAAACCGGCGGAGCAGCCCGCTGCCGCTCAGTAGCGAATTTTATCTGTTTTGATCCGCCACAATTCGAAAGGGCGGTTGGCGGCGTCTAGCCCTAGCTGTTGCATGGCGATCCGCCGTTGTTGGGCGGGTTTGTCGATTTCGGTATAAATAAAACCGTCGTCGAACCCGGCTTTAGCGGCGTCAAAACGGTCGCAGGCGAAATAAACTGCCTGCAGTCTTGCCCAATAGATGGCGCCCAAGCACATTGGGCAAGGCTCGCAGCTGGTGTAGAGTGTGCAATCGCTTAATTGAAAATCGCCTAGTTTCTGGCACGCAAGCCGAATCGCCACAATTTCGGCATGCGCGGTCGGGTCCAGATCCGGCGTGACCCGATTTCCGCTAGCGGCAATAATTTTGCCGTCTTTGACCACAATCGCGCCGAACGGCCCGCCGCCGTTTTCGATGTTCTCGCAGGCCAAGGCGATAGCTTGGTTCAGAAAGCCTTGATGCATTACAAATCCAGCGGATTATCAGGATCGATGCCGTCCATGAACGGTACCCGGCGGTCTTCGTTGGTAATCTGATAAACCTTCCCCAGCCAGTTATTGAACACGGCCTTGGCCGAGTCTCGCCAGGTGATGTCCAGATGCGCGGTGATCTGTGTTTCCGGCATGGCTTCCAGCGATCTGCCATCGAGTTTGGCGGCTTTGACGTGCTCTGCATAGTCGGCTAGCAGGCTTTGCACTTCGCTATCGAAATAGTGCTCGGGGTAGGGCGGATAATCGTCGCGCTCGCCATGGTAAAACCTAAGCACTTCGCGCTTGTATTCCTTGAGCAGGCTGATGTCGTCGTATTCCGGGTGGCCCTGGAAGAAGACGATGCGAAAGCCATCCGGACTGACCGCCAGATGTACGCCGGCAGTTTCGCTGGCTACCAATACCTGCAAGCCGTGTGTCTCCATGTCGCGCTGAAATACTTCGTTGAAACGCGAATGCGGCACGTCGAAGCGGGTATTGATTTCCGCGACCAGAGGATGTTGTCTATCGACCACCTTGTGCGAAAAAACGCCCCAGCGTTTGGCCGGCAGACGAGTGCGCTCCACGCCGTAACAATGCTGAATGAATGCATGGGTAGCCAGGCAAGAGCAAAGTACCGAGGTGACGTTTTGCGTGGCCCATTCGAACACTTCGGTCAGGGGCTGCCAAAAATCCTCTTCCTGCAAATGGTCGTGGGTGACATTGGCGCCGCTGATAATTAGGGCGTCCAGGCCATCCTGTTTAATTTGCTCAAAGGATTCGTAGAACCTATGAATATGTTCCTGGGCTTGCGGACTTCTTTCCAGGCCGTTTATCGTAAACGGATGTACATGGAACTGCGCGATCTGATTACAGGCGCCGACCAGCCGGAAAAATTGGCGCTCGGTGGCCTCCAGGGCTGCGTCCGGCATGATATTCAGCAAGCCGATATGCAATTCTCTGATTGATTGATGGCTGGCGCGGTCCGGGCTGAGAATTTCTTCGCCTTCTTCGTACAGACGCTGAAAAGTGGGTAAATCGGTATGGGCAACTAGCGGCATTACAAGAACGGTCTCAGGATTGTTGCCGGGCAATCGCCTCGGCAATCAGACGGATAAAGTCGTCTTCATTATTAACTTTGGCGGTTTCGTCGGCGCTGATGGTGTAGCCGTACTGGGCGGCAATCGCTTCGTAGCGCGGCACCCGGGCTTTGAACAGCTCTGGAAACACCCAGCTGACGAATTCGTCGGGTGGAATCTGGTCTGTAGAGCTGTAACCGTGCTCAGCCATAAATTGGTTCAGTTTTTCATCGACAAATTCCGGCCGGTAATACAAGGGTTTTGGGTCTTGTTTGGCGCGGTCTATGATGGTTTGTTCCAAGGCAGGCGGAATTTTGATGTAGACGATTAAAGTGTGTTTGGCCAGGTTTTCCAGGACTTCCGGGCAATCCAGTTCGCAAACGCTGCCGCCGGCGTCGTTAATGAAGTGCTTGTAGCCGTAGATGTCTTCGGCTTTGTGGATGAAATCGGGCACGTCGTTCATTGCCGCGATTTCGGCTTGATGATGCAGCGCTTGGCGGCGTTTGAATTCGGCTTGCGACAAGCCGCCCTTGGCCGGATCGCCGATTTTGCCCAGAAAGCTGGACACCGGCGCCAGGTTTTCCACGGTGATATTGCTGCAAATGTAGATGGAATCGGATTTGAGCAAGTCACGTAAAAACGGTACACCCATGGCTTGCTGCTTGATGTTGTCCAGAATCGGCTCTTCCAGGTATTTGGTGCCGATACGGTAATCGCCCGAGTAATGAAACCACTTATCCCTAGGCAACTTGGCCGAGAGGGTGGTTTTGCCGGCGCCGGACATCGCCAGCAGAGTGATGCTTTTGGATTCCCAATCCAAAAATTGTTGCGGGGTCATTCTCATAAATTATCTCAATCCAACAAATCGCTAATATCCAAATCTTCCGCATCCGGGCGGGCGTGGCGATCAGGATCGGTGTAGCCAAGATCGTCGGCTTCCAGATCGTCGAAGGGTGCGCTCCAGTCTTCCGGGTCTTCTATATAATCGATAGTGGAACCATACCAGGATTCGTTGTCGTACTCGCCCAAGTCGCCGTTGGCGAATTGCACTTCCACCGATTCGTCGTTACCTTCAATCGCTACGACCTTGAAGGTGAGATTACTTTCCAGGTCTTTATACCAACGGCCAATGACCGGATCTGTAATGGTTGCCATAGTTGCATCCTCGCTATGTTGATGACTTATCAATGATAGCGAGTTTATAGAAGCTGTGCGAGTACATGGGGGCAAAACTGCCGAGATTTTCGATTAGAATGGCAAATTTACAGATTTTCGGGCGAGGCCATGAGCGAAGAGAGATTCATCGAATTGGAGATCAAACAAGCGTACCAGGAAGATTTGATTCAGGCCTTGAACCAAGTGGTGGCAGACCAGCAAAAGCAAATCGGCAAACTGGAGGAAACCTGTAAATTGCTGCACGACAAGATCAAAAGCCTGGCGCTGGATGATCGCCAAGCCGGAGCGGTCGACGAGCGTCCGCCCCATTACTGAGGTATAAATTACGACTTACGCTGGCTGACGCGGCGTAGCTGCTTGGTTGGGTTGGAAGCTGTCGCCAAACTTGTTCTGGGTTGTGGCGAGGCGCTGCAATCCATGCGTTTGGCGCGCAAGCGCCGACAAAAATCCTGACTGTCGTCTTGTTGTAAGCCGGTCCATTGGGCTCGCCAAGCAGTGCTGCCTTTTGATTTGGTTTTGACGATGCCGGCCCGCCCGGATTTAGCTAACGGACCAAGAGCATTACGCGCACGCTGTAGATTGACATCGGCATCGATTTTTCTCGGATAACTGCCCATGCTAACCGTCCAAACGCTGCCGTGGCTTTGCGGCTTGGCTTGCGCCAATTGCGTGAGTTTTTCGCGGCGGCTGTTGTAAGGCGCATTTATTCGAATCGGCTCATATCGGCTGCTGCCGGAGTCGGCGCCCATTTGTTCCGCACTGCCGGCGCAACGGTTGGACGATAATTGAAACGGCGGCGGCAGGGCGCTGTAATCCTTCAATTGCGAAATATGTTCGCCGAACAGACCTTTTTCGCTATTGGCAAAGCCCATATCCAACAGATTGCCCATTTGTTCAAAGCGTTCGCCGCTGCTGTGCGCGCCCAATAACACGCCGATCAAGCGGTGGCCGTTGCGTTTGGCCGAGGCGATCAGGTTGTAGCCGGAGCCGCAGGTAAAACCGGTTTTCAGACCGTCGGCATCCGGATAGCTTTTCAGGATGCGGTTGGTATTGGGCATTACCCGCCCTTTGTAGTTAAATTCCGTCGCCGAAAAATAATGATAATGTTGCGGGAAATCGCGAATCAAGGCGGCAGACAACAAAGCCAGGTCGCGGGCGCTACTGATTTGACCGTCGTTTGGCAAGCCGCTGGCGTTTTCGAACGAGCTGTTGTACATGCCCAGGGTTCGTGCTTGCTGGGTCATCATCGTCGCAAAATTGCTTTCCGTGCCGCCCAGTTTTTCCGCCAGCACCACCGCCGCATCGTTAGCGGAACGGGTGGTGACGGCCATGATGGCTTGTTCTACCGTCAAACTTTGGCCGGTGCGCAAACCCAGTTTGGAAGGCGGTTGCGAGGCGGCGTGTTTTGACGCAAACACGGTATCGGTCAGTCGCAGACGGCCATTTTCCAATGCCGACAGCGTTAAATAAATAGTCATGACCTTAGTCAATGACGCCGGATACCAGCGTTGGGTAGATTCGGTTTCGTGGACCACGCGGCCCGTGTCGGCGTCGATCACGATTGCCGCGTATCTGGCGGCCGCAGGAGCGCTCTGCAACATTAGGCAAGCTAGAGAAAGTAGCGCTAAACGGGTTTTCGGTAGGGTGCTCAAGTTATTACTTTGCTCCAGATATGTGGCCTAAACATTTGACTGTATTATTTAATCAGAATTATCGATTTCGAAAAAGACCCAATTCACGCGAGGATGGTCGATTTTGATCTGTTTTTCCATTCCGTTAATTAATTCAACAGCTTCCCCCACGCTTAAATCCGCCAGCAATTCGGCTTTAATCGCCAGCATCACTTGGCTGCCGTGGCTAACAGCCCAAATATTCAGCACACGGTTGATACAGCCTTGTTTTTCCAGATAGCTTTGCACTGCATCGCGAATCGTGACATCGGCTTCGCCGAGCAGTAAAGAATGCACTTCTCGGCCGATTAACACCGCCACTACCACCAACAATGCGCCGATCAACATCGAGCCAACCGCGTCGTAGGCTGAATTGCCGGTAAGCATAGTCAAACCCAGCATCGCCGCGGCTATCACCAAGCCAAGCAGCGCGGCCAAGTCCTCGCCGATCACCACCATCAATTCGCTGGATTGAGTTTCTTTAAACCATTGCCAAATGCCCCGTTCGCCACGCTCGTTTTCCATCGCTGCCAAGGCAGCGCGCAACGAAAATCCTTCCAAAACCACGGCGATAGCCAATATCGCCAAAGCCATACCGGCGTTTTCCACGGTATGCGGTTCGTGATAACGCAACCAACCCTCGTGGATCGAGAATAATCCGCCCACCGAGAATAGCGTAATCGCTACCATCATCGACCAGATATACGCTTCCCGGCCAAAGCCCATGGGATGGTGCTGCGTTGCTGCCCGCGCCGAGCGTTTCATACCAATAAACAACAAGACCTGATTGCCGCAATCGGCAAAGGAATGAATGGCTTCCGCCAGCAGCGAGCCGGAGCCGGTCCAGACTGCCGCGCCGGTTTTGGTCAAGGCGATGCCCAGATTGGCGGCGAACGCATAAATGATGGCTGAGGCCGAATTACTGTGAGACATGAGTTTTGTGCTTTTAAAATCAAGAATTGAGTAGCGACCATTTACGGCAAACGCCACCGAAACGGATCGAGTAATTATGCAGATTTTAGATGAGTCGAGCGAATTTGCCGCAAATACTTAGCCGTTACCAGCCATAAACCACAAAGGTGTTATCGATTCAGCATTTGGGGCGATAGCGGCTGGTTTTTTGCGCTGAGCGACTGCCGTTTGGTCGTACGCCGACCGCGACGTTTTTGCAGCCAGCGTATCAGCCCGGTGATAAACAGTATTGGGCAGACGAGGCCGGAGAATAACACCAGCAATTGGCCGGTCAAACCAAACGCTTCGCCGGTATGCAGCGGATGCAGCCAGTTAATGACGGTATCGGAGCCGCCAAGCTCATCCGGATTGCTGATGGCCAACACCTGGCCGGAATATTGATCCACCCAGACATTGGTTTTGGGAAAGCGCAGACTGGGTTCGCCGGCTTGGCGCAGATTGATGCGATAGCTGCCGTTGGTGTCGTGCGGCGTTTCTATCCAGCACAGGCGCGCCTGCGGAAACCGGGCTTGGCCCACCGCGACGGCTTGATCCAGGCTGATCCGGGCTGGGTTGTTTTGGGTTATGGCCGATTTTGGCGCGGGCGATGCCTGCAAAGGCGAGAAATAGCCGAATAGTGGATTGACGTATTGCGGAATCTCCAAGGCTATTCCGGTCAGGGCTAACAGCAACAGCACGATAAAGCTGTAGACGCCCGCCAGTTTATGTAGATCGTAATTCAAGCGCTCGCGGCTGGCGTGGCGTTTTAGGCTCAAAGCGCTCTTTAATTTGTGCAAGGGCGGCCACCACAGGTAGATGCCGCTGACTAAGGACATCAGCAACAAGCCGCCCACGATAGCCATCAATATCTTGCCGGTTTCGTCCAGCAATAATTTGTAATGCAGATCGTAAAGCCAGGTCATCGCAAATTCGCCCCAGAAACGATTGGCCAGTACCGAGCCGGTATAAGGATCGACCGACAGCATCAGCGGGGCAAAGCCGTGATGCTCGGTTTCTTGCGGCTGATAGTAGCGGGCGGTGATCGCGCGGCGCGGATCATCGGGTATTTCCAGCCGCCAGCCGCGTTGCCGCGCAGGTTCTGCCCGGCGTAAGGCTTGAAAAATATTCTCGTAGCTTTGCCGTTGGGGGCCGGGTTCGGAAATGATCAATTGCGGATTCAGCCACTCGTCCAGATCGATATAAAACACCAGCAGGCTGCCGGTTAGGCCGACCAGGGAGATGACCAAGCCAAGCGACAGCCCGAGGTATAAATGCACGGCCAGCCAGAATTGGCGTCTAGCCTGTTTTTTGCCGGCCGTTGATTTCATGGTGATGCGAGCTTAGTAGTCGAACTTGACGTTGACGGCGCCGTAGAAGGCAATGCCGTCGCCCGGCGAGAAGAACGGTTGGGCGGTGGCGCCGAAAGTTTCGTCGTACCAAACGTATTCCCGGCGCGCATCGGTCAGGTTTTTGGCTTGAAATTGCAATTCCACTTCCTTGGTCACCTGATAGCCCAAATCGAGGTTAAGTAGGGCGTATTCCCCGTATTGGCCGCGTTGATTGGCTTGATCGACAAAGTAATCGCCTTGGCCGCTGGTCCATAGCGACGAACGCAGTTGCGGCAGAATTTGGTAGTCGATACCGGCCGAAAACAAATAATTCGGGGTATTGACCACTTGATTGCCGGCGACGTACTCCATTGTGCCGGCTGCGACTGTCGGCGGATTGGTGACTTTCGCTTCCTGCAAGGAGTACGAGGCCCAAACGCCGACTTTGTCGGTGGGGTAGACCTTGACCTCAATGTCCACGCCTTGGCGCTTGGTGGCACCGATCATCGTCGAATCGACGCTAGCCAAATTGCGGCTGATTTCGTTGCTGGCGTCTTGTGCCCAATAGGCGACCCGGCCCTCGGCCCAATCCACCGGTTTCAGCTTGACCCCAACTTCCCAGCCATCGTTCAAGGAGGGGCCAATGTTGGCTTGGTTACGGCCGATGAAGGTTGCCTGTCCCAGGCCGACCTGGAAGGTGCGGCCCCAGTTACCGTAAAGGCTGTAACCTTCGATTGGCGTAATCACCGCGCCGATTTTCGGCTGCGAAATCGTGCCGTAATCGTTCAACGGTGAAGAGCCGAAGGTCGTGCCGGGGCGATAGTTGAAAAAGCTGCCGTCGATGATATCGGCACGGTAACCCGGCGTCAGCTTCAACCATTTGAAGGGTTTGATGATCGCCTGGATGTAGCCGCCGTAGTTCAGGAAGTCCCATTTCTCGTCGTTACGCAAACCGCTGCTACGGCGAACCCTGCTATCGGTCAGATAACGCAGGTATTTGTTTTCCTGTTGCTGGAAGTCGAAGCCGGTTTCCAGCGAAAAGTCGTCCAGCCAACTGACGACCGGATGGTAGGTCAGCGAAGTCATTGCGCCGTACTGGATTTCGTCGCGGTCGCGTTCTTGCTGTGCTGCGCCTGGACCATAGGTCACGTAACGTTGGTCGTCGAATAAGTTACCGTAAACCTTGGACGACCAGAATAAGGTTTTGCTGATATTGACGTCCAAATGGGTGCTGACTTGACCAACCGTACGTTTGCCGCCGTCGGTGGCATTTCTGGCGAAGGTTTGGGTTTGATTGAGCAACTGTTCCTGGTAAGTCATATAGCCGGGTTCTTGGGCGCCGGCTTCGCTCCAGCGGGCGATCAGACCAATTTTGTATTTTTGGTCGTCCGGGGTGTAAAACCACTTGCCGGAAAAGCTGTTTTTGTCGGTATCGCTGTGGTGGCGGTAGCCGTCGCTGGCGCGATAGGATATTTGATAGTTTTGCGAGAGACCGTCTTTTTCGTAACCCAGACCGGATTGAATGTCGTGGGTGTTGAAACTGCCGTAACTGAGCCGGCCCTTGGCGTAGTTGCCGCCAGTGGTGGTGTTCATGCTGATGTTACCGGCAAAAGAGTGCAGGCCGTAGCGGGCGTCGTTGGTACCGCGCACCACTTCAATCGACTCGATGTCCAGCGGAAACAGCGAGTCGATGAAATAGGTGTCGCCACTGTTGGTGTTGCTGGGAACGCCGTCGATCAGTAATTTGACCGCGTTAACCCGGCCTTCGCCATTGAAGCCGCGAAACGACATTTTTCCGGTCGTGATGCCTTGGCCGAATTGAGTAACTTGGACGCCGGGCATACGGTGGAATAAGTCGTAGGCCGTCAACACGTTTTGGTCGGCGATCTTATCGGCGTACATGATGTCCACCGAAGTGGCGATGTCCTTGCTGGTTAATTTTACGCTCTCGGCTTGATCGCTAACGGTGACCGCACCCAGCTCGAAAATCGAATCGTCCTTGATGGCTTGTGCTTTTGGTGCTGGGACTTTTTTAACCGCAATGACGCCTTCGCCCACTTGCTCGTACTGTAAGTCGTTCTGACTTAACACTTTTTCCAAGGCCTGTTGTACGGTGTAATTGCCCTTCAGCGGCTGGGCTTGCAAGCCTTGCACCACTGAGTCGGCGTATATCAGTTTGGTATTGGTGGACTTTGCCAGGTTCTCCAACGTAGCTGCCAGCGGCTGCGCGGGAAGGTCTATGCTCGCGCCGGTGCTGTCTGCCGCGCTTGCGTCTATTGAAGCAGCTAGGGCCAAAGCCAGCAGCGGCGCCCGTCGGCGCGGTTTTTTCTCAGGTGGGGTGTTAAGTTTGCAATCCATGATCATCTCCTGTTAGTCGTGGGTGGCAATATTTTTTGACTCGCCATACCCCATTAACGAAGCAGACTGGTCAAACTGGACATTTTTGCGGAATATTTTTTTGAGCCCGAAAGCGCACACCTGGTTGTTAGCGACTGTAAAGCACGATGGTTTGCTTTTGGCGTTGTACGCGGATAGGCAGGATTTTTTCCAGGGCTTGCAGAAACGGCTTCAGATCGGTGCTATTGAAACTGCCGCTTAGAGTTTGTTTGGCCAAAG
Source organism: Methylomonas sp. MK1 (assembly GCF_000365425.1). NCBI lineage: Bacteria > Pseudomonadati > Pseudomonadota > Gammaproteobacteria > Methylococcales > Methylococcaceae > Methylomonas > Methylomonas sp. MK1. The sequence continues at coordinate 2,190,893 of NZ_AQOV01000001.1, read as the reverse complement.
CAGGATCGGCAAACGCAAAACGCACGGCGTGATAACGCTCCAATTCCGCGGCGACTTCGGTCAGCGGGGTATGGTCGAACAACAGCTGGCCGTTAAGCCATGCCGCCACTTGTTCGGGATTGGTTTTTTCGGATTTTTCCCAGTGGCCGTTTTGGTCTATTTTGCGGCTGAATCCGGCAGGTAAATTTTCGCCAAACCAGCTGCGGCCGGCGTGCAGGGCCACTTCGCCTTCCAGTACCGATACGGCGGTGCCCCGAGCATCGTGCCGCACGTTAAACACGGTGCCGATGTCTTTAATTTGTAGATTGCCGGTATGTACGTTAAAAGGGCGCCAGGCCTGATGGGCGACGTTGAACATCGCTTCGCCTTGCTGCAATTCGATCTCGCGGCGCCACCAGGACAGTCGCACACGCAGTTGTGTGTCTGTATTCAATTGCAGTTGGGAACCGTCGGCTAGCAGCACGGCTTGCCGTTCGCCAATGCCTGTTTGGTAAGCCATGCTGGGCGCGCTGTGGTCCAGCCACGCGCCACTTAATATCGCGGCAAGCAGCAGGCTGCCGGTTAAGGTTTTGCCGTTTCGCCAGATGCGGGGCCGCGCTGAGCGTGCGGCACTCAAACCTGCTACCTCGCGGGTTTTTAGCTTATCCAGGTTTCCCCAAAGGCTGGCTATGTCATCGTAAGCCTGCTGATGCGCGGGGTTTTGCAGAAGCCATTGCGCGAATGCTTGCCGCCGCTTGTCGTTGCAGTATTCGGACTGCAACTCCACAAACCATGTCGCGGCTTGTTTAAGAATCTGTTGTTCTTGCGAAAGGTTAGGCGCCTTCATTGATTGGCCGGTTTAGTAACGCACGTCGTTGAACATCTGATGGCAGTGCAGCATGGCTTTGACCAATTGGCGTTGCACGGTCTTTTCGGAGATGCCCAGTTGTCCGGCGATTTGCGTATAAGTTAATTCGTCGATCTTGCGCAGCAACAAAATATGTCGGCATTGCCGTGGCAGGCTGGCGATAGCCAGTAACAGGCGCTCGCATTGCTGGCTAAGAATGGCAAAGTCCTCGGGTTGCATAAGCGGGCAGGTCAGCTCGTCGTCTAAGCCTTGAGTCTTTACGCCGCTGCGCTGATGGTGGCGAATAAAGTCTATCGACAGTCGTTCGGCGGTGCGAAACAGATAACCGGGCAGATTGTCGGTATGCGCCAGACTGTCCTTGCCCAGTAAACGTAAATAAGTCTCCTGGCTCAGATCTTGCGCGGCATCGGGGCACTTTACCTTTTGCAGCAGAAAATCGACGATGGCTTCTTTATGATTCAGAAATAATTCGGCTATCTGATCGTGCTGGATGGCGATGACGGACAAGCGACAGGCTCCGGATTTTGTGAAGGGAAGACGGAAATTGCCGCAAGCTGTGTGCCAATAAACGCAGACAGCCGGCCAATCCAGGTAATGCTTGGCTGTAAGGTTGTTGATGGCGAGGCGTAGGGGGAGGATTACATCTAAAACTATGTCATATAACGCAGTTTCGTGCGGCATATGACCTGGTGTTTCTGCTTAAATCAGCCGCAATGGAAGCTATTTTCGGCAGGAATCCAGGGAAAGTTGTCCTTGAGCATATCCAGATGCTCGGTCATGCTACATACCATGGCCGTTACTGAAGTATCGACATGAATACTTTCAGCTTTTCCAACCCAGACAGGTTTGTTTTCAAACATCGCCAAATCGGCATCGTGGCGTTTTCAGGTGTAAAAAGCTTGGATAAGCCGGCCGTTCGACGTATTCAGCTTTGCAAGTTTTACGTTAAGAACTTTGGGTATCTCTGCGGCCGGGCGGTCAATCACAATTTAATATGTATTTGACGTGCGAAGCCAGCCACCGCATGGTGCGGTACGCGGTCGTTTCAGTAGATGGGTAAGTCGGTGGCGGGCTCAATTGCGTTACCGACATCTCATCGTTCAGTAATAAGGTATTCGTCTTGGGCGTCGGTTAACTCCTCGGCCTTCAAATTGGCAGCCAGTGCTTCAGTCAGGCCATTTCCAAAATCTTGCCCAGTAAAGCCGAATAATATCGCTCGGCATTCAAGCTCAAGGTATGCGTCATATTTTAGTTTGACAATCAATCGATTGATTGATAAATTTAAAATCAATCGATTGATTTATTTTTCAGCATACACTTTCGCCGAGGCAGCATGGTCACAACCGAAAACTCCGAAATAGAAACTCACGACGCTCGCAGCCGGCTGGTAATGGCGGCATTGCGGCTATTTGCCGAAAAAGGTTACAAGGCCGCTTCCACGCGGGAAATTTCCGACGCGGCGGGGGCAAACATTTCGGCCATTCGTTATTACTTCGGCGACAAGGCCGGTCTATATCGCGCCGCATTCTTCGAACCGATGGGCGACACGCCTTGCGGCTCCGATGTCGCGGCCTACGCCAACTTACCGTTACCCGAAGTGTTGACCCGATTTTTCGGCGAATTCCTCGAACCGTTGAAAAAAGGCGAGGAGCTTGGGCTCGTGATGAAACTGCACTTCCGGGAGATGATCGAGCCGACCGGCGCCTGGCAACAGGAAATCGATGCGGAAATCAAACCCCAGCATGAAGCCTTGGTGTCGCTGCTCAAGGAACATTTGGGATTAAGCAGCATCGACGAGGATTTACATAGGCTGGCTTTCGCGATGATAGGCATGGCGGTGTATTTTTATGTGGGGCAAGACGTCATCTCGATGATCTCTCCGCAAATTTTAAATTCCCCACAACACATCGACGTGCTGGCCGAACGTCTGGCCGGCTATGCGCTGGCCATGATAGACAGCGAAGCCGCGCGCCGTGCTCGGGATGGCAGCCATGAGCAATAAAGCGCTGCCGCCGCTCGGCTTGAGTCTGATCCCCTTACTGCTTTCGGCCTGCGGGTCCGGCGGTTTATTGACTACCGTCGGCCCGGATTATCAAGCCGAACCGCTGCCCGCACCGGCAAGCTGGCAAGTGCCGCAAGCCGATGCAGCCAATCGGCAACAGGCTCATCAAGGCGATCCCGCCGAGCTGATGCGCTGGTGGGAGCGTTTTCAGGACCCGGCCCTGACTCGCCTGTTGAGCGCCGCCGAGCAAGTTAGCGCCTCGGTTGCCGATGCCAGAGCACGTATCGAAGAAGCTAGAGCCAATCTCGTGGGCGCCGATGCCGCCTTACTCCCTAAATTGGACTCCGAGCTCGCCTCCAAACGCTCTTCGTCCTCGTTTGGCGGCACACCGTTCATCTGGAACCAGTTTTCTGCCGGATTGCAATCCAGCTGGGAAATAGACCTGTTCGGCGGTTTGGCCCGGCAGCAGGAAGCGGCCCAAAGCCAACTGGCATCGCGCAACGCCTCCTGGCACGATGCCAGGGTCGCGGTGGCGGTGGAAGTCGCCGATGCCTACCTGGCTTATCGTTATTGCGAAGCGCAAGTGCAACTATTGCGTACCGACAGCGCTTCGCGCCTCGAATCGGCGCGGGTGGCGGCGGTTGCCGGCCAGAGCGGCTTCCGCTCGCCGGGCGACGTGGCCTTGGCTACCGCCAGTGCCGCTGAAGGCAGCAGAACCTTGCTACAGCAACAAGCTCAATGCGAACGATCCATCAAAAGCCTGGCGGCGATGACCGGCCTCGCGGAAGCCGACTTGCGCTCATTACTGAACGGCTCGACCGATCAGGCGGCGAAACTGCCCAATCCACCGGCGTTCGAAATCGCCTCGTTGCCGGCCAAGGTGTTATTGCAACGGCCCGACGTGGCGGCCGCCGAGCGCGACCTTGCCGAGGCCAGCGCCAATGTCGGCGTGCAACGGGCCAAGCAATTTCCGAAACTGAGCCTGTCGGGCAACATTACCCCGACGTTGCAAAACATCAACGGCGCGGCGCTGATGCTGGCGCAGACTTGGGCGATAGGGCCGACCCTGAGCTTGCCGCTGTTCGACGCCGGTAAGCGCGCGGCCGATGTGGAAGTCGCCAAGGTGCAATACCAAGCGGCGGAAAGCCGCTTCCGCGCCAAAGTGCGCACGGCGGTCAAGGAAGTCGAAGACGCTCTGGTGCGTTTGGATAGCACCCGCCAACGCTTGCCGCAAGGCCGCGAGGCGGTCAACGGCTACCGGGCAAACTTTCAGGCGCTGCAAACGCTCTACCAAAGCGGATTGGGTAATTTGCTCGACGTGGAAACGGCCCGCCGCAACGTGCTTGCCGCCGAACTGGCGCTCGAAGAACTTGAGCAGGAACAGGTCGGGGCCTGGATCGCGCTTTATCGCGCGGCCGGCGGCGGCTGGGCGGACGGAGGCGACTCGCCGAATCCTGACACGGCAGCAGCGGACCCAACCAAACTTAGAGCCATCGGCAACACGCATTTATTTCCGAATCAATTCGACACGCTCAGCGGAGGAAAATCATGACCAAGGGAAAAATAGGCGCGCTATTCGTCGCCTTACTACTATTAATCGGTATTGGCGTGGCTATCGGCCGCGTCAGCCAGCCCGCGCCATCGGCCGAAGCACCGGCGGCTAATCCGGCGCTCAGCGTTTCGGCGATTCGTCCGCAAACGCGTGATATTCCGCTCAGTCTTACGGCTAACGGTTCTATTGCAGCTTGGCAGGAAGCCGTGATCGGCGCCGAAATCGGCGATCTGCGCCTGAGTGCGATTAATGTGCAAATCGGCGAAGCCGTTAAAAAAGGCCAGGTGTTGGCAACCTTTTCGGACGAAAGCGTATTGGCCGATGTCGCCCAAGCCCGAGGCGTAGTGGCCGAAGCCGAAGCCAATCTGGCCGAAGCCCGGCTCAACGCCGAGCGGGCACGGAAGGTCTCGGTATCCGGGGCGTTGAGTGCTCAACAAGTGGACCAGTACCTGACCGGCGCCAAAACCGCGGAGGCCAAACTGCAATCCGCCAAAGCGCAGTTGGATGCGCAATTGCTGCGGCTGAAATATACCAAGGTATTGGCCAGCGACGACGGCGTGATTTCCGCGCGTAGCGCCACCTTGGGCGCGGTCGCTACGAAAGGTCAGGAATTGTTTCGCTTGATTCGGCAAAACCGCCTGGAATGGCGCGGCGAGCTTACCGCCGCGGAAATGACGCAACTGAAACCGGGCAACAGGGTGAGGGTGGAAGTGCCGAATGTCGGCAGCATAGAGGGAAGCGTACGTTTCCTGGCGCCAACCCTCGATGTGCAAAATCGCAATGGCTTGGTTTACGTTGATTTACCTCATGCTGCGCAAAGCGGTTTGCGTGCCGGTATGTTCGCCCGTGGTGAATTTGATTTGGGCAGTTCCACGGCTCTAACCGTGCCGCAAGATGCGTTGTCGCTGCGGGATGGCTTTAGCTATGTGTTTCTGCTGACCGAACAAACCGAAGACCGGGCCCGCGTCAAGCAGGTCAAAGTGCAACTGGGCCGCAGAAACGGCGACCAGCTGGAAATTTTATCCGGAGTGGCCGCCGAAGACCGGCTGGTGGCCGGCGGTGCCTCGTTTTTGGCCGACGGCGACAGCGTACGGGTGGTAAAACAATGAACGTTTCAGCCTGGTGTATCCGCAACCCCATTCCGGCCATGATGTTGTTCGTGCTGCTCAGTTTCGCCGGTTTGCTTAGCTTCAAAGCGATGAAAATCCAGAATTTCCCCGATCTGGATTTGCCCACCATCACGGTCTCGACCTCGCTGCCCGGCGCTTCGCCGTCGCAACTGGAAACCGAGGTGGCACGGAAAATCGAAAACGCCATCGCCACCTTGCAGGGTTTGAAACATATCACCTCCAAGGTCCAGGATGGCAGTGCCACCATCACCGCCGAATTTCGCCTGGAAAAGCCGGTACAGGAGGCCTTGGACGATGTGCGTTCCGCCGTTTCCAAAGTCCGTGCCGACTTGCCTGGCGACCTGCGCGATCCGATTGTCACCAAGCTGAATTTGGCCGGTTCGCCGATTTTGGCCTTAACCGTCAGTTCCGCGCAGCGCGATGAAGAAGCGCTGTCCTGGTTTGTCGAAGACACAGTTGCCAAACGCCTGTTGGCGGTACGCGGCGTCGGTGCGGTCAACCGCGTGGGCGGTGTCAGCCGGGAGGTGACGATTGCTTTGGACCCGGTCAAGCTGCAAGCCTTGGGGGCGACTGCGGCAGACATTTCCCGGCAATTGCGGCAAATCCAGCGCGAGAGCGCCGGCGGTCGCATCGATTTGGGTAGCGGCGAACAACCGGTGCGCACCTTGGCGAACGTGGCGTCGGTCGATGAGATACGGCCCTTGCAGCTTTCATTGGCTGACGGCCGCCATATTCGGCTCGATCAAGTCGCCAAGGTGGACGACTCGGTAGCAGAACCGCGCGCGCTGGCGCTACTGAACGGCAAACCGGTAGTGGGCTTTGAAGTGACTCGCAGCCGGGGCGCCAGCGAAGTAGAGGTGGGCGCCGGCGTACAAAAAGCCCTGGCGGAACTGCGCGTTGCCAACCCGGATATCGAATTCACCGAAGCCTTCAATTTCGTCACCCCGGTAGAGGAGGAATTCCAAGGCTCGATGACCATGCTTTACGAAGGCGCATTGTTGGCGGTTTTGGTAGTCTGGTTGTTCTTGCGCGATTGGCGGGCCACTTTTATTTCCGCCGTCGCGCTGCCGCTGTCGGTGATTCCGGCTTTCTTGGGCATGGATTATTTGGGCTTCTCGCTAAATGTCATCACGCTGTTGGCCTTGTCATTGGTGATCGGCATTTTGGTCGACGATGCTATCGTCGAAGTGGAAAACATTGTCCGCCACTTGCGGATGGGCAAAACGCCGTATCAAGCTGCCATGGAGGCCGCCGACGAAATCGGCTTGGCTGTGGTGGCGACCACTTTTGCGCTGGTCGCAGTATTTCTGCCGACTGCGTTCATGAGTGGGGTGGCCGGGCGGTTTTTCAAGCAATTTGGTTGGACGGCCGCGCTGGCGATATTGGCCTCGCTGGTGGTCGCCAGGATGCTGACGCCGATGATGGCGGCTTATATGTTGAAAGACCTTGGTCACTCCGAGCCTAAGGAAGGCGCGCTGATGCGCACCTATATGAAGTTGGCGAGCTGGTGTCTACATCATCGGCTGACCACGATTGGCGGCGCGGCGGCATTTTTTATCGGCTCGCTGTTTTTGATTCCGTTATTGCCTACCGGCTTTATCCCCGCGGACGATAACCCGCAGACCCAGGTGTTCGTGGAATTGCCGCCCGGCTCCAGCTTAGCGCAAACGCGCGCTTCCGCCGAGGCTGCCAGGCAATTGGTCGCCGGTATCGATTACGTAAAAACGATTTACACCACCATCGGCAGCGGCTCGGCGGGTAGCGACCCTATGGCCGGCAATCAAGGCAGCGGTGAGGTGCGTAAAGCCACCTTGACGATTACCTTGGCCAATCGCCAGGACAGACCGGTACGCAAACAGGTCATCGAGCAAAATATCCGCCAGGTCCTGCAAAAACTGCCCGGCGTGCGTACCAAAGTGGGTTTGGGCGCTTCCGGCGAAAAATACGTTCTGGTCTTGAGCGGCGACGATCCGCAAGCTTTAAGTACTGCCGCCCGCAGCCTGGAACGCGATTTGAGGACTATTCCCGGCCTGGGCAGCATCGCCTCCAGTGCAGCGCTGGTGCGTCCGGAAATCGCCGTAAGGCCAGACTTTGCCCGCGCCGCCGATCTGGGCGTGACTACCACCGCGCTGGCGGAAACCCTGCGTATCGCTACGCTGGGCGATTACGACTGGTCGTTGTCCAAACTCAATCTGGCGCAACGGCAAGTGCCTATGGTGGTGAAATTGGCTGATGAGGGCCGGCACGATTTGAGCGTGTTGGAACGCTTGGCTGTGCCGTCCGCTAAGCCGGGCATCGGCGCGGTGATGGTCGGCCAGGTGGCGAAGCTGGAACTGTCCAGCGGACCGGCCGTGATCGATAGATACGACCGTTCGCGGAATATCAATTTCGAAATCGAATTGTCCGGCCAGCCGCTCGGCGACGTTGCCACGGCGGTGGAAAACCTTCAGAGCATTAAAAATCTGCCGGCCGGCGTGAAGCGCATCAACATTGGCGACGCGGAAATGATGGGCGAACTGTTTGCCAGCTTTGGCTTGGCCATGCTGACCGGCGTGTTGTGTATCTTTATCGTGCTGGTCTTGCTGTTTAAAGACTTCCTGCAACCCATCACAATATTGGCGGCATTGCCGCTATCCTTTGGCGGCGGCTTCGTGGCGCTGTTAGTCACCGGCAAGGCCTTTTCGATGCCATCACTGATTGGTTTGGTGATGCTGATGGGTATAGCGACCAAAAACTCCATCTTGCTGGTCGAATACGCCATCGTCGCCCGCCGCGAGCACGGCATGAGCCGTATGGATGCGCTATTGGATGCCTGCCATAAGCGGGCCAGACCAATCGTGATGACTACCATTGCGATGGGTGCGGGCATGTTGCCGATTGCGATAGGCATGGGCAACGCAGATTCATCCTTCCGCAGCCCAATGGCGGTCGCGGTGATCGGCGGCTTGGTGACATCCACCTTGCTGAGCCTATTGGTGATTCCGGTGGCTTATACTTATCTGGACGATTTCAAGAATCTAGGTCTGGCACTTTGGAAACGCTATACCGCGCCCAAAGCAGCCGCTGTCGAATCGTGATTTTCGAAACAGGGCTTCATCAATAACGCATTCGTAAAGATGAAACAGAAGCGGTCGGGCTAGGGTAGGGCTTCAGGATCTATTGCAACAAGCCTGCCTATCATCAAGCTAACATCGGCAATTGAGAGGTTGTTGGCTTTTGGAGCCTCGATTCCATCGAGGCTTGCTTTAGGCTGTTCAGTACATCCTCCCGACCTGTTTGCCATGCTTTCGATTCATTAAATCGGTAAACGACAGCATCAATACTCCTGCACAAACTGAGGATGCACCCACAGGAACTCCTGGCGCTTGTTCTGCACCCGCACCAACCCGCCGAAGCTCGGGTCCTTCTCCTTCAGCCAAGCGTGTAACTGCCGCAGCACTGCTCCTTGCGCCCGGACTGCATCCCCGTGTTCCAGGTCCGGCGCGTCGCTGCGTCCCAGCCATTCGCCGGATGTCTCTCCGCCTTTCAGCACCGATTCGATACTCTTCTCACCTAGTTCCAGTTCATTCTCCAGTCCCTTGTAAACGGCATCATCCATCACCAATTTCGTGGCCGACGCCGCCACTGGCAGCACCAGGCTCAAGGTGCCGGTGAGCACCTTCAGGAATGGCGCGGCCTTCTCAAACCATTCGCGCGGTAGATTCAACTCATACACACCCTTCTTGCTGCCTTTGTCATACAATTCCGGCAACGGCAGGCGGCTGTGCTCGCACCACAGTGTCAAGCGGAACTTCTGGTTGATCCAATTGGGCCGATCGAAGAAACCAGGGTCGATCGGATGGAAACTGAACAGGCGCGGACCTTCCCTAGCCTCATCGGTCAGTGCCTGCATCAGACGCGCGTAACTTTCACTCACTTTGCCTAGCGTTGCGCGTGTGTTCGCGTCCACGGTATCAAAGCGTCCCATGGACTCTCCATGTTGCTGCTGAAGAAGCACACGCACATTATTGAGTTCGGCAAGCACGGCGCGTGAGCCGAGCAGTTCTCTCATCGGCTCGGGCTGTGCGGCGGGTGCGTTGCGTAAGAGACAATCGATGCTTTGCCATTCGCTGCAAACGGCGCACGGATATTCGGGGCGGCGTTTTTTCTTGCTCTCAATCAGTTTTTCCACCTCGAAGAGTCCTGTTCCTGGCGTGTTTCTTCCGCAGGGTGCCACGCACGGGACCATCACATCGCAGCGTAGGCCTGCCCAGAAGCTTTCCACCAGCCACTTTACTTCGCGGGTGAGGACAGAGAGGAAGGCCTCGGGATACGCAGCACGCACTGTGATCTTCACGTCGTTCCCGATGTGCTCCAACAGCGCACGTCCATTGTAATCATCGTCCAGCACCAGGCCGCGCTGCCAGTGTAGGCTTTCGGCGAAGTTGACCCGCCCGAGCGAGTATTTGTGCAGACGCACGATTAGCTGGTAGAAGAGTCCCTCCGCCGATGCCGACTGACCGTTCTTGTCCTCCACAATCCGGCAAATTTGCACACGCTCCTCGTCCCCGTCCGCTATGGCGGCTGTCCATCCTTGCCGTATTTCGCTGTCGCTCGGGCGAATGTCGGGAACGAGCTGCGCGATCAGAGTGGTGCCATCGGGCTGACCTTTAACCGGAAGGCCTGCCACCACATAGGACAGATCGTAGCGCTCCATCAGTGCGACAAAGACATGGTGAAGCGCCGGCGGGTAGCGAAACTCCTCTTCACGCGCCGGATCGTTCCACAGCTCGCCGAGCCGGGCAAAGCTTACCAGCCCGTGCGCGTCGCGTGTCAGCTTGTCGTCGAGCACGAAGCTCATTGCCGTCGCCAGCCAGTCGGGCTTGAGCACCACAATATCGCGCAATGCCGGGTCGTGCTCATAGTGAATCAAATGACCCAGCCTGTGCGACACCGTCACGAAGAGTTGAGCTTCTTCGTCATCCATTTTCAGCCCCTTGCAGAGCGCCAGCACCTCATCGAGCGGCAGGTAGGGTGCACCGTTTGATTTCAAAGCTTCACGCGCCTCCTGCCAGCGCTTCGGCACCGCACGGCCCGTTTCCGGCAACGCTACCGCCACCTTCACAATCGCATCTTTTAATGCTTCGACCCCATCACACTTGCCAGTTTTCTCGTCTGGCTTGCTGTCCACGAAGAAGAAATCGATCACCGTATCCCTGCCAAACAGGTCCCAAAGTTCCTGCCTGTCGATGTCCGGCTGGCGAGCGCCTGGGCCACCGTGGGTGGCGACGACGAGGATTTTGGCGTCCGGCTCGCGGTGCTTCACCAGCTTGATCCACTCCTTCACGAAGCCCTGCTGCGGGCCTTCGCGCGGCTTCCACACCACCAGATAGACCGCCGGGGCGCTGAAAAACAACTGGTGCGTGGGCCGATAGACCCTTTGCCCGCCGAAATCCCAGCCGTTCAGTGTGATCTCGGTGCCTGTGGCGGGATCCTTCACCTGCACCGGTTTGATCTCGATGCCGTGCGTGGTCAGGCGGCCTTCTTCCCACGGATCACCACGCAACGCACCGAGCAGGCAACTCTTGCCCACCTCGCCCTCGCCGATCAGGATCAGTTTGGCCTCGTTCAATACCACCTGCGCTTCCGCCTTTGCCCGCAGGTAGCGTTTAACAGCGTCAAGGCCCTCCTTGTTGGCGGCGCTTAGTTCGGGATTCAGTGGATTGTCATCAATAGCGAGCCCTTTTAGGTTCGCCAAGTATTCGAGAGACGCAGGCAGGTCACGCAGTTTGTTGCCATCCAGTTTCAGGGTTTCAAGTTGTGTCAATTCCCCAATCCAATCTGGTAAAAGGTCGAGCCCGCAACGCGCGGCCCAAAGCAACCTCAATTGCTTGAGTGATCGGATTCCTTCAGAGAGTGTTTCAAGAGGGTTTCCTGCTACGCTGTCTCCCAGATAGAGGTCGGTGAGACTAGGCATTTCTCCAAGGTACTGAGGGATATTCCTAATTAAGTTCCCGCACACATCCAAGTAGGTGAGCCGCCGCAATTTTCGGTAAGAGTCCGGCAACGATGATAGCCGGTTGAAATCTGCGTCGATTCTCTCGAGGTTCTCTATCCTACTAAGGCACTCAGGCAGTGCGGTTAATTGATTTCGTGTAAGCTGGAAATGTCTCAGATTAGTGAGTCGGCCAAGTGATTCCGGTAGCGTCTCTAGTTGGTTCATGCCAAGGTAAAATGACTGCAAAGACGTTAGTTGTCCAAGCGACTCCGGCAGTGCCGTCAGTTGGTTGCTGGAGAGGTCCAGCGTCTGCAACTGAGTGAGCTGGCCCAGCCACTCCGGCAGCGCCGTCAGTTGATTGCCGGAGAGGTCCAGCGTCTGCAACTGAGTGAGCTGGCCCAGCCACTCCGGCAACGCCGTCAGTTGGTTGCCGGAGAGGTTCAGCGACTGCAACTCAGTGAGCTGGCCCAGCGACTCCGGTAGCGCCGCCAGTTGGTTGCGAGAGAGGTGTAGCTCACGCAGTTGCGTGAGCTGGCCGAGCGATTCAGGCAGTTCAGTGAGTTTCTCTGATTTTTCGGTGCCGTAGCTGCAGCTCAGATCGAGTTCGGTCGCCCCGTCTCGTAAGGCTTTCGCGACTTTCTTCTCTGCTGCTTGAAGTGCTTTGTCCGTAGCCATGAGCAGTGTCTCCAGGTTAAGCCACAGCCCGTATCTTCATCAGGCGAACAAGGAATTTGATAGTTTCTGTATCACTACTGGAAAATAACCATCGAAACCATAATTTATTGACCAACATATGATTTTCCCTTCTGTAATTAATGGTAGCGAGCAGATAAGGCCTTTAACCAGCGAATTCTTTTCATTTCATAAGATAAACCGATACACCCCGCAGTGCCGCAACCAGTCAATCAACAACTCCTCACGCTGATCAACTGGTATACAGTTTCATTAATTATGAGATTGGACAGGGTCGATTAGCCCCGCAAGACCAACACTTAGCCGCGAGTCTGCAGAATAGCTACCGCCGGCAATTCCTTACCTTCCAGGAACTCCAGGAACGCGCCGCCACCGGTTGAGGTGTAAGACACTTTATCGGCGATGCCGTATTTGTCTATCGCCGCCAATGTGTCGCCGCCGCCCGCGATGGAGAAGGCAGGGCTTTCGGCAATTGCCAACGATAGCGATTTGGTGCCTTCGCCGAATTGGTCGATTTCGAATACGCCGACCGGGCCGTTCCAGACGATGGTACCGGCGGTTTTCAGGATTTCCGCGTATTGCTTGGAGGTTTCCGGTCCAATGTCCAGAATCAAATCGTCAGCTTCCACGTCGGCCACGTTTTTCACGGTAGCCGCCGCGCTTTCGGAAAACTCTTTCGCGCAGACTACATCGACCGGTACCGGAATATCCGCGCCGCGTTCTTTTGCCGAAGCGATCAAACGTTTGGCTTCCGGAATTAAATCCGCTTCATACAAGGATTTGCCGACCGGGTAACCGGCTGCGGCGATAAAGGTGTTGGCAATGCCGCCGCCGACGATCAGTTGATCGACTTTAGACGATAAGGATTCCAGCACGGTCAGTTTGGTGGATACTTTGGAACCACCGACGATGGCCACCAAGGGGCGGGCAGGGGTTTCCAGGGCTTTGCCCAGTGCGTCCAACTCCGCAGCCAACAGCGGACCGGCGCAAGCCACGGCGGCGTGTTCAGCTACCGCATGGGTCGAGGCTTCGGCGCGGTGCGCGGTACCAAAGGCGTCCATCACGAATATGTCGCACAGTGCAGCCATTTTTTGGCCCAATTCGGCATTGTTTTTCTTCTCGCCTTTATTAAAACGCACGTTCTCGCAAAGCACGACTTCGCCGCGTTTTACTTCGATGCCTTCTAGCCAATCTTTCACCAAGCGCACTGGTTGGCCCAGCAATTGTGAAAAGCGCTCGGCGACTGGTTTCAAGCTGGAGGCTTCGTCGTATTCGCCTTCAGTGGGGCGGCCCAAGTGCGACATCAAAATTACCGCCGCGCCGCCGGCCAATGCGGCTTCCACGGTCGGGACGCTGGCCTGGATGCGCAAGTCGCTGGTGACTTTGCCGTCTTTAACCGGCACATTCAAATCTTGGCGGATTAATACGCGCTTGCCGGCCAAATCCAGGTCGACCATTCGTTTGATAGACATAAGTTCTCCTTTGGTTGAAATAGTGAAAACATTATAAAGTGTAATGCCGGCCGCAGCCTGATTTAAAAAATAATAGAACAGTCAGATGCTTGGGCTATATTTGCTATCCATTGCCTAAACTTTTGTTGGCGGACTTATGTTCAAGTCGATTGTATTTTCGGTTTTCTGCGTGTTGGTATTAAGTGTCGATTCCGCGCACTGCCAGCCCGCGCCTGCCGCTGCCGGCGCCGATGAAATTCAGGTGTTGATAGATGTATCCGGCAGCATGAAACAGAACGATCCGGAAAATCTGCGCATAGACGCCAGCCGGTTGTTGGTCAATTTGCTGCCGGACGGTGCCAAGGCGGCGTTCTGGCTGTTCGCCGAAAAAACCGCGCCGCTGTCCGCGACCGATGCCGTCAGTTCTGCCTGGAAACAGCAGGCCAGCAAAGCTACGGCCAATATTCATTCTCGCGGCTTGTATACCCATATCGAAGACGCAATTCAGACAGTGCTTAGCCAAGGTTTTACCGGGAACGGTAAGAAACACCTGATTTTATTAACCGACGGTTTTGTGGATATTTCCAAGGACATCATGCAAAGCGCGGATTCCCGCGAACGGATTCTTAGCGAGTGGATCCCCAAACTCCAGCAGCAAAATATCAACGTGCAAACCATTGCGCTATCGGCACAGGCCGACAAAGAGTTGCTGGAAAAATTGGCGTTCGAGACCGGCGGCTGGGCGGAAACCGCGCAAACGGCCGAGCAGTTACAGCGAGTGTTTTTGAAGATGGCACAAAAAGCCGCGCCGAAAGAAACCTTGCCGCTAACCGACAATAAGTTCAAGGTCGATAGCGGCATCCACGAATTTTCGGTGTTGGTGTTCAAAAAGCCGCATGCCGCGCCGACGCAATTGGTTGCGCCGGACGGTAAAAGCATCAGTAAACAAAGCATGGTCGCCAATGTGTCCTGGCTGGAAAGTCAGACGTACGACCTGATCACCGTCAAGCAGCCATTGATCGGCGAATGGCGCTTGGTGGCGGAAGTCGATCCCGATAACCAAGTCATGATCGTCACCGACCTGAAACTGCAACTTAGCGAAATTCCCAATTTTCTGGGCGAGAATGAAGCCTTGCCAATCAAAGCGCACTTCACCGATAAAAATAAGCTGATCGACCGCGCCGATTTTCTGGGCATGTTGACCCTGGAAATTATCCAAGATCAGCAAGCGCCGGCAAAAATGCAGGCTGTGGCAGCCGAGCCCGGTTTTTATCAGCATAAAGTCGAGCATTTGAGTTTGGGTAAACATCTGCTGAAAATCGTCGCCGACGGCAAGACCTTCAAGCGCGAAATTATTCACGAGATCGAAGTGGTTGCCACGCCTATTACCGTCGAGAAGCACTTGGATGTTGCGCAGCGCCAGGTTAGCTTAAAGCTGCTGCCGGATACCAAACTGATCGATCCCGCCGGACTGGTGATCAATGCGGTGATTAATCAAACCGGGCACGAGCCGGAAACCCGCGCACTGACAAATAAGGACGGGGTCTGGTTGCTGGATTTGGCCGGTTTGCCGCCGCAGACCACCACGCATGTCAATTTCAACGTGATGGCGAAAGACCATGACGGTAAACCGCTGACGCCGGCGATCAAACCGCTCACTATCGATGACAGTTGGTTCGTTGCTGCCGAGAAAGTCGAGGTTGCCGCACCGGCGGCGGAGACTGATGCACATCACGAGTCAGGCGATCATGAAAAAACCGATCAGAAAACCGATGCCGAGCAGCATGAGCAGACTGACCATGAGCAACATCCGCCGCCGGACGCCCCGGAAACCAATTGGTTATTGGTTGGCGGCATCCTGTTGACCATCAATCTGATACTGGGTGTTGGTGGGTTTTTTACCTATCGTTACCTGAAAAAAAGCCAAGCAGAAAAACATCAGCAGTTACTGGAGAGATTGTCATGAATCCATTCGATTCCGTGGTAGTGATATTGGCGGCGGAGGCGTTGGGGTTTTTGACGCTGCTGGTCGTCGTACTGTTTTTTATCTCGAGAAACCGGCGAGGGAAGGAGATGGCCGAAATTGATCATTTCATTACCGAGCTTGAAGAGCAGGCCTTCGTCAAAAATCGCTGGCTGGAGCAATTTCTGGAAGAAAACTGCGGATTGGCTACAACGGAGATCGAGCCATTGTTGCAAGAAGTCAACGCGTCTGAACGCGCTGTGTTTGAAGGGGTGATTCGCTTGTTTCTGAAACGCGAGTTGGTGTTGTTGAGTGAGATCGAGCAACGTATCGGCCGCCTAACCGAGCCTTATCAGAATTTGCTGGCGAATCGGGGCGCGGCTGCGCCGGTTGCTGCGGGGCAGGATTCGCCGCAAGCGCATCAATTGGCAGGCTTGGAGCGTATTAACCAACAACTGGTGCGGCAACTGGATAACGCGATGAAAACCATCGACGAAATGTCCGCCGAATATACCCGTGTGTTTAGCGGCAATCAGACTGCCTTAGAGTTGGAAAACAGCAGTAAAAAGATGCTGCAAATTTTCCATGATGCCGAACGTGGTGTACGCGAGAGCATTACGGAGTTGGGCAAATGAATCAATCTCTGCTGCTTATCGGCTTAGGAGAATTGTCGCTGTTGTTGTTGGCCGGCCTGATCGCCGTGCTGGTCGTTAATCGTCGGAATAAACGCCGGCGGCTGGCCGGCATCGAAGAATTGCTGGAAGACATTAAGGACAGGCAGGAACGGCGCGGTGACCGGTTGGCCTTGGCCTTGGCCGGTAAACATCACTTAGACGAACAAACCGCGCAGGCTGTCAGCGAAAATCTGATTGCGGCGGAAAAGCAGTTTTTGTATGGGTTTATAGAGCAGCAAATGCAGCAGCAGACGGTGGGCAGTTTTTACGAAAATCTGTGCAGTTTGCTGGATAGTTATCTGGACGGCTTACCCAAAGCGGGTGAAAAACCGGTTGCCGACGAGCCGGCTGCCGAGACTGAACAACAGCATGCCGGCACCGATTCGGAGCAGCCAAAACCGGCGGACGCTGACGCAACGCCAGCCGAAGAGGCCCCACCACCACCGGATTGGGGCGACGTGTTCGATTGAGGCAACAACTATTCTGACTCAGGGGGAAGATTGGCCCCCGTTCAAGCTTGCGTGATCATCCCGGCGACAGCGGGGAAAGCCAAGAAAGGTGGGGACCATCGAAACTATTTTTACCGGGTAAAAGACGTGATTTCCTTTCTGAACCTCAAATGGGGGCCGCCGGAAGCCGTTGCGTATCCGCCCGCTGGCGGTGGTACGCTGTCAGGCAAAAAGGGTTTGTCCTCTTCGAAGTTCATGGCTGGAGTGATGCTAGCGGTCATGCAACGCTATTCGACGGAACGACTTGTTATGACCACTGCTATTTCAACGAGCCAGGCGTGACATATCGCACTAGCCAGGCAAATTTCCGGGTGCTCAAATGAAAGCCATACACACATTCGTTGCCGTGGGGCTATGTTGCTATTCACTGACGGCTATCGCCGATTCCATCGCTGCCACACGACGTAGCAACGCCGAAAATTATAAAGACAGGGCGCTGGCCGCCTGCTTATCAACCGCTTACAAGGATTCGCCGGCAGGCGAGGATGCTGACATTACCAAGAGCGCGTTTTTGGAATGGACGTATTACAACGACGATAAAGGTAATCCGGCAATCGATCAACTTGTTGAGAAATATCTGCATCGAGACTACAGCAATCCGGTGGAAGGTTACGCTGGGGCGAAATTCAACCTGCTTAAGTGCCTGGACATGTATCACAGCCAAGAACTTGATGCACAGGTTCATAAGTACGTCCCACACCCTAACTGGGTAGGGGACAAGCCGGCCAAGCGCTAGTAATTCGCTGCTTTGGCGTGTTCATGGGCAATCCAGGCCGCAGAGTCGGAGTCAAAATTTTCGCAGGCACGAAAATTCTTGCTCATGGGGCGGCGATGCCGCTATCGCGACAATCTCGCCTGCGAAATTGGGTTCCGGTCATCCATGCCAGTGATAACGCGATAAGTCCGGTAGGTCAGGGTACGCGATAGCGTTCCCTGACAACAGGCTGTCTCATTAACTTGTCGGTATTTCCGTCGCCGGCTGGTCGAGCAACTTGATGCCGGTCAATTTGCTGAAAAAACTGGCGGACCGTTTCGCCACGCTATCGCCACCATCGATACCGGCTTGTTGGATGTTTTCAAACACCACAATCGAATGCGGCTCCACGGTATACCAGGGTTTGCTCAGCGCTTTTTGTTCCGCAGGCTCGATAATATCTTTGGGCGATGTTTGTGCGGTATCCAAAGCCAGACACCAGCTTTTGCCTTCAACCTCCGGCAGCTGCATGTTGTGTTTGCTATCGGACATGTTCATTATCGCGTGCAGGTCAGCTTCATCTTTGCCCAATGCAGCCAGCGTAAAGGCTAGAATCCGCGTGTTCGGGTCGTCCCAACGCGGCGGTTGATCTACTTCCAGGCCATGCCAGCTAATGTCGGCCATATCTTTGCCTTCCATTTTTCGGCCGGTGAGGAAATTTCGACGCATCAAGGCCGGATGGCGTTTGCGCAAGCGGATCATCTGCTGCACAAAATGCAGCACGTCGGCATTTTCCTTGGCTTTATCCCAGTTCAGCCAGCTTAATTCGTTGTCCTGGCAATAGCAGTTGTTATTGCCTTGCTGGGTGTGCAGAAATTCGTCGCCAGCCAGCAACATCGGTACGCCATGGCTAAGCAGCAAAACCGCAAAGGCGTTTTTCACCTGCTGCCGCCGCAGTTTGCCTATGGCCGGGTTGGGGGTCGGGCCTTCCGCGCCGCAATTGCTGCTGAGATTATTGCTACAACCGTCCCGATTGTTTTCGCCGTTCGCGGTGTTGTGTTTTTCGTTGTAGCTGAACAGATCTTTCAACGTAAAACCGTCGTGGCAGGTGACAAAGTTAATGCCGCTGATCGGCAGGCGGTGCTGATGTTGATAGAGATCGCTACTGCCGCAGATACGCGTGGCTACTTCGCTGATGATGCCGGTGTCGCCGCGTAGGAAGCGGCGAATCACGTCGCGGTAACGGCCGTTCCATTCTCCCCAGCGATAGCCGGGAAAGTTGCCGACTTGATAAAGGCCGGCCGCGTCCCAGGCTTCCGCAATCAGCTTGGTTTTGGCCAGTTGTTCGGATAGTTCTATGCCCCAGACCAGCGGCGGATCCTGCAGTACGCTGCCGTCTTCGCCGCGGGCCAGTGCACTGGCCAGGTCGAATCTAAAGCCGTCGACATGCATTTCCCGCACCCAGTATTCCAGGCAGCTGATGATGAAGTTGGTCACCAGCGGGTGATTGGCATTCACGGTGTTACCGCAGCCGGTATAGTCGTGAAAGATGCGTTTATCGTGCTTGTCGGTCAAATAAAAGCTGTTGCCGGTAATGCCTTTGAAGTTAATTACCGGGCCGTCGGCGCCGGCTTCCGAGGTGTGATTGAACACCACGTCCATGATTACGCCGATGCCGGCCTTATGCAAGGCTTTGACCAGATCGCGGAACTCGCGGATATGCGTACCCTGTTCCGGTGTGACGCAATAGCCGGGATGCGGACTGAAAAAGCTGTGCGTGCTGTAGCCCCAATAGTTTTTTAATCCAAGATCGGCGGTATGCGGCGGCACGTCTTGCTCATCGAAGGCCATGATGGGCAGCAATTCGACATGGGTGATGCCCAGCTTTTTCAGATAGGGGATTTTTTCGATCAGGCCGATAAAGGTACCTGGGTGCTTCACCTTGGCGGACGCGTGGCGAGTAAAACCGCCGACATGCAACTCGTAAATAATGGCTTTTTCGCTACGGATTGCCAGCGGTGTATCGCCTTCCCAGTCGTAACGATCATCTACTACCACCGCGCGCATGGCATGCTGGCTATTATCGCCGGGCTTGCAGGCGGCGGCGCGGTTCCATAGCTTGTCGCTGATTGCGCGAGCCCAAGGGTCTAGCAATAATTTTTCGCGATCAAAACGCAAGCCCGACTCGCGGGTGTTGTCCGGGCCGTCGATGCGCCAGGCGTACCAGATGCCTACCGGCAGTTCTTCGACAAACACATGCCACGAGAAAAATGTATGGTTTTTATCTTTTTGTAAGGGTATGACTTGTAAGGGATTTGTGCTGTCAGGCTCGGCAAATAGCAGCAGTTCCACGTCCGTCGCATGGCGGCTGGAGATGGAGAAGTTTACGCCGCCCTCGCTAACCTTGGCGCCGTGAGGATAGGGACTCCCTGACTTTAAACTGTATGGTTTGTGCATGCCCTTTACCGAGAAACTGTGAATTAGTCCTGATTTTACTGCATATAGGGGCTGCGGGCCTACGCCTTGCGTAAATAATCGACAACGGTTAGAGTCTATAAACGCCGGTCGCTGCGGCGATACGTCGCGGAATGTCCGCTATCCACAGGATAAAACCTAGTCACCCGACCCGTTAACATTGCCGATGGCCTTTTCCTCCTCACCGTCTCAAGTCCGCATGCCGCTTTCTGCGGAGGAAATGCGGGCTATTAGTCTGGAGATTAGCCGGGGCTTTGCCCCGCGCCGGTTTAGAGCTGGTGCGGCGCGGTTGACGAGTTTCGGCTTTTCGCCGCAAGAGCTGTTAAGTATTAGTCAGCAGATTAATCGCGAGTTCGCGCCACGCCAGCAACTCACTGCCGCCAAAGTTGAAAGCGCCAAGTTGGTTGCGTTGCCGGTCGATCCGGAACATATCCATGTCTATTGGCATCTTGATGACGTGGCACAGGCGTCTACGTCGCCTGCCGAACCGCCAGATGCCCAGCCTTTGACCTTGAGAGTTTACAGTCGGCCTGCGCCGGCTGAAGCGGTCTCGTCGCCGCAAGACTCGGCCAAGACTTGGTTCGATGTGCCGGTCGCTGCCGAACGCAGCCAGCAGCAGATTACGCTGCCCAGCGGCGACAACTGCATCGCCGGGATTTACCAGGTGGCGATTGGCCGGCTAAACGCTCAGCAGGAATTCAGCCCCTTCGCTTATTCGCAGGCTACCGCAGTCGCACCGCAAGTGTCGCCGATGACGGAAAGACTGTCGCCGACGATGGCGCAGTTTATAATACCGCCTTCCCAAGCGTCTTCGGCGCTTGCCGTAACCGCGTCCGGCCAACAAAACTAACTCCGCGATGAACAAAGGCTATCTCAGCATCGTTCTGCATGCCCATTTGCCCTATGTGCATCATCCCGAACACGACAGTTTTTTTGAAGAAAACTGGCTGTTCGAAGCGATTACCGAATGTTATCTGCCCTTGTTGGCGATGCTGGAGCGCTTGCATGTCGACCAAGTGCCGTATCGGCTGACCTTATCCCTGTCGCCAACACTGATGACGATGTTGCGCGACCCTTTGTTGCAAAGCCGTTATCTGCATTATCTGCAAGGCAGGCTGGAATTGGCGGAGCGGGAGTTGGAGCGCACGCGCCGGCTGCCGCAGTTCGAGCCGCTGGCGCAGATGTATATGCAGTGGTTTCAGGATGCTCTACACCGCTACCAGCAGCGCTATCAATGCGATTTGCTGACCGCGTTTCAACGCCATCACAGCGCTGGCGGCCTGGAATTGATTACCACGGCAGCCACCCACGGTTTCTTGCCCTTGTTGAATGTCAGCCCGGTGTCGGTGCGCAATCAAATTGGCGTAGGCATTGCCAGTTTCAAGAGCCAATTCGGTTTTGCACCGAGCGGCTTTTGGTTGCCGGAATGCGGCTACTATCCAGGCCTGGAACAGCTGCTGAAAGCCGAAGGTATCGATTATTTTTTCGTCGATAGTCACGCGATCATGGACGCCGACCAGTCGCCGCGCTATGGTGTGTATGCGCCGCTGGACTGCGGCAACGGCGTGGCGGCGTTCGGCCGCGATCCGGCGTCGTCGCGACAGGTCTGGAGCGCGGAGGAAGGCTATCCGGGCGATGGCGATTATCGCGAGTATTATCGCGACATCGGTTTCGATTTGCCTCTGGAATATATCGCGCCTTATATTTTGGACGGCGAAACCCGGATTAACACCGGCATCAAGTATTTCCGCATCACCGGCGCCAAGCAAACCAAGCAGGTTTACCAGCCTGAACTGGCCAGGCTAAAAGCGCGCCGGCATGCCGAGGATTTTATCTTGCGCCGCCAGCAGCAAATCGACGCGCTGGCTGCGGAAATGCCGCAAGCGCCGATTATCGTCGCACCTTACGATGCTGAACTATTTGGACATTGGTGGTTCGAAGGGCCTTTATGGCTAGAGCAAGTGTTACGCTTGGCAGCCAGCAGCGAAAACGGTGTCCAGACCGTCAGTTGCGGTGATTATTTGCAATTGCCTTTGCAGCACGTGCGGGCTACGCCGGCCGCTTCCAGTTGGGGCGAACACGGTTATTCCAGTTACTGGCTGAACGAAAGCAACGACTGGATTTATCCCTTATTGCACAAGGCCGCCGCCGAAATGGAAAAGCTGGCGGGCGATTTGCGCGGCTTTGGCGTGAGTGATTTGCAGCGGCGCGCTTTAAATCAGGCCGCCCGATCACTGTTGCTGGCGCAGTCTTCGGATTGGCCGTTTATCATGAAGGCCGGCACCACGATCGATTACGCGCGCAAACGCATCACCGATCATTTGGCCCGTTTTAATTATCTGCATGATGCGATCCGCAAAAACCGTATCGATGAACGCTACCTGACGGCGCTGGAGATCATGGACGATATTTTTCCGGATATTGACTTTCGCCATTATGCCGCCTAGACAGACGCCCGTGGCGGGCACTGCCTAACTCAACCTCCAGGGGGAGCTATGAATAACATCCAATTGTTGTATGTAGCCAATAATGTGACCGGCAAAGCTGTGGCCTGTCAGCAATCCTTACTGTTTTTGATTCAAGTCGCAGACCTGGATTATCACAAGCAGGTGGAAGTGCTCTGGGCCGGCGAAGATGGCGTCTGGCACTTTTTGCCGGCCTTGTTTAACCGCAAGGCGGAAGATGGTTGGGAGTATTGGCAGGCCGAAATCGTTTTTCCGCCGCAGGCGCACGCCGACATACCCGGCGACATTCGGTTTGCCTTGCGGCTGCAATCGGCCGGTAGCGAATATTGGGACAACAACGAGGGCGGCGATTATTTCAGCGGTGCGGGTAGTGGCGGCAGATTGACCGGCGCCGCGTCGATACTACAATTGAGCCACGCCGAGCAACTTCTGGATGGTCAGCATTCCGTGCCGATCAAGCTGGCGGTAGACGCCGCTCTGGAGATAGAGAAAGTCACCATCCACTGGACTATCGATAACTGGCAACACAGCCATACGACCAGTTGCCGCCGCCAGGCGCAAAGAAAATCCGCCAGTAAAGCCCTCTATGCCGGCCTGCATCTTGCCCAAGTGTGGAGCGGGCGGATCAGGGTGGGGGAGGCGTTTCGTCTGCAATACAGCATCAGCTGCGAAAGTAAGGAGCAGACGCGGTGGGACAACAACGCCGGCCAAAATTACACCCTAAGCCGCAGGCCGCTGCGGCTGTTGATTTTGAATCTGCATTGTTATCAGGAAGACGAGCAAGACCGGAAGTTCTGGCAAATCGCCACTGCCATTGACGAATTGGAAGCCGATATAGTTTGCCTGCAGGAAGTGGCGGAGTATTGGAATGACGGTCGCGGCGATTGGCCGTCGAATTCCGCGAATATTATCAACCAGCGCTTGCCGCAACCGTTTCATCTGTACACGGATTGGTCGCACCTGGGGTTCGACAAATTCCGCGAAGGTGTGGCCATACTCAGTCGCCATCCCTTGGCCGAGCAAGAAGCCCGCTACGTGTCGGATAGTCACGATGCTTACAGCATTCATTCCCGTAAAGTGGTGTCGGCGCGGATCAACGTGCCGTATATCGGTACTCTCGATGTGTTTTCCGCGCATTTGAGTTGGTGGGAAGACGGCTTCCAGCAACAATTTCAACGGCTATCCGCTTGGGCTAACGGCAAACGCAGCGCCGAGGTGGATGCCACCTTGCTGTGTGGTGATTTCAATATCGCCGCCGGCTCGACCGGCTATCAGTTGGTAGTCAACGGCCATCAATACGAAGATCAATATCTGGCCGCCAACGCCCCGGCGCTGTTCGAACAGATTTTTCGGGTTAACGACGCGCATTGGCAGGATTATCTGGCCGACGATTATCGAATCGATTACATTTTCATGGACAGGAATAGCGGCTTGCGGGCTAGCTCGGCGCGAACCGTGTTCACCGAGCAGGATTACGGGCCGGTATCCGATCATTGCGGCTATCTGATGACCTTTGAGCCGCTATAGACTGAATTGCTAAGGCGATTTTACAATTAAAATAAAGCTTGTTTAATTAGGCAGCACCATATGCAAGTAGCAGAACACTACGCCAAACCGGTATTTGGCAAATTGGGCGGTTGTTTTCAACGCGGTAACGATTTTAGGGAAACCTTCGACGTGCGCTGGGGCAAGATAGACTTCGACATGTCGCACGGCATTGCCGCTAATTTGAAGGTGGTGCTAAAGGTGTATCGGGAGTCGATCTGCGAAACTTATATCGTCGACACCGATGCTTACGATGTGCAGTGGGATAGGCACAAGCGCTCGACGCGGGATTTTTACGTGATGCCGCACTCCGGGCAATTCGGCAAGATCAGCTGCATCAAATTTTCGTTTATCGTGCATTTGGGCGAGCATTCCATCGCCTCGCGCCATGATTATATTTTCATGGATGGCGACCAGTTGCGCGACAATCATCCGCAGCAGCGCCATATTAACGAGCATTGGGCCACGCCCAACCATTTCCGCAGTTACGAGCTGGACCCCGGCCAGTTGCAAAGCGATGTGGATTGGTACAACCATCATTTCGACTCCTTGCAACTGACGCCCAAATTTACCAAGGGCCAGCAATTTCACCCCTATCATCCCAAGCGCTTTATTCACGATCATATCGATAAAGTCATCGCGGCCAAACACAGCCAGCCCGACCGCTTATGCACCATTAAAGTCAGCGTGGATTGCATCGACGACGGCGATTTTATTAACCACTTGATTCACGCCAGCCAGCAGGGCGTATGGGTGCAATGCATCGTCGATTGGCGGAAAATGACGCTGACCAACAGCCAGAATTACGCGCGCTTGAAGCGCTCCGGTATCGAACTGGTCGGCGTGTTTTGCACCCCCAAACACCACTTGATCGAAGTGGAACCGGACATGCACACCAAGTTCGTGATCTTCAACGACGACGATTGCATTATCGGCTCGTTCAACATCACTTTCGATCGCTGGTGGGCCAACTGGGAATCCGGGATGAGTTTTCATTCCAAGGGCGTGTGCCGTTTGCTGGACAACATCTTCCAGAGCCAGCGCGGCGGTGTGATTCAAAAGTATGGCGTCGACCCGCTCAGCCCATTCAACTTGTTATATACCTTTGGCCGCCACACCATGGCTAATGGCAGGGTTTACCGGCCGCATCACGCTATATTGGCGGAAATTCATAGAGCGCGCCGCTCCTTGAAGTTGTGTTTGTTTTTGATCGGCGATTTGCTGGGCGATCACCACGATAGCGTCGTCAACGCCTTGATCCAGGCCCGCGACCGGGGTGTTGACGTGCAATTATTGTTCAACGGCCACTTGGCTCGGCAGGGCAAAATCGGCGTCGAGCGCAGCATGGCCGACGAACTGGCAAGGCCGCTGTTACCGGCCGTACAACGTCTGCGCGATGCCGGGATACGCGTGGGCTTGGTTTACGGCCAGGACGATCTGCCGGTGCCGTACTCGCCCATCCACAGTAAATACTGCGTGATCGACGATTACATCGTCATCGACGGTAGTTTCAATTGGTACAACACCTCGGTGTTCTCCCACGACTTGATCGTCGTCGCCGCCAACCGCGACGTGGCGCAGCCGTATTTGTACGAGTTTGGGCAGATTCAGCGCTTGTTTAGGGTGTTTTACTGATCGGCCGCTTGACAGGTATTGATTGGGTTCCATAATGGAACCTATTTGATTTTCCAGGTGAGCGTCATGGCAACCTTGACCCTAAAAAACATCCCCGACGATTTATACGAACAGCTAAAAACCGCAGCGAAACTGCACCACCGCAGCATTAACAGTGAAGTCATTTACTGCGTGGAAAGGGTCATCGATCCGCATCGGCTCAGTGTCGATCAGCATCTCGCTCAGGCCCGGCAACTGCGCGAGAAAACCGCGCATTACCTGTTAACCGACCAGGACATCGACCAAGCCAAATTTGCCGGCCGGCCATGATTGTTGCCGATACCAACACGATTGCTTATCTTTACCTCAATAGCGAAAAATCCGCACAAGCCGAACAGCTGCTAAGACAGGAAGCGCAGTGGATTGCACCCAATCTGTGGAAAAGCGAATTTCGCAATGTCCTGGCTTTGTATCTACGCAAAAATCTGTTGGCCTTGGACGACGCCTTACGGATTGTGCGCCACGCTGAAACCTTGCTGCAGCAAAACGAATACGAAGTCTCATCCGCCCAGGTTTTGCAATTAGTGGCCGGCAGCGATTGCTCGGCTTACGACTGCGAATTCGTCGCGCTGGCCAAACTGTTGAACGTCCCACTGATTACCGCCGACCGAAAAGTGCTGCAAGCCTTTCCGGAGATTGCTCGGACGATTGAGGATTTTCTTGAGTGAAGCACGTTTCGCCAAAAGCGCCTACCAGCCCTAGAGCGGCGGCAGTTTCGGGAACTCATCTAACAGCGCACTGCAGAAGACGGCCAAGACCTCGCGCAATTGCTGGTCAACCTGTTTGAAGTGTTGGACAAACCCCACGGCAAACGCCTGAAAACCTTGGATGAACAGCTAGCCGCCTTCCCTTATGTCAACGGCAAGCTTTACTTCGAACGCATATTGATGGCGGCCTTCGACCGAGAAATGCGGGACATGAGGCGAAAGGCAAGGCTGCCGTGCATTGTGTGATTGTCGGCTTCGCCTTAAATGACAGAACATACAAAAGGCTTTTTGAGTATGAAAGCCTAACCGCCTCTTGCGACGTTTACCAACCAGAAATCGAATATCGTTATGGCTAAAAAAACCAAATCCGCCTACGTCTGCACCGAATGCGGCGCCGATTTTCCCGGCTGGTCCGGGCAGTGCAATCAATGCGGGGCCTGGAACAGCATTAAGGAAGTGAAGCTGGGTAGCGGTAAAAGCGCGCGCGATAACTCCGGCTATGCCGGCAGCCGCAGCGAAGTGCGTTTGTTGTCGGAAGTCAATCTGGCCCAAGCCGAGCGGATTTCCACCGGTCTGGCCGAGTTCGACCGGGTGCTGGGCGGCGGCATCGTCACCGGTAGCGTGGTGTTAATCGGCGGTGCGCCGGGGGCCGGCAAGAGCACTATCCTGCTGCAAGCCATCGGTCATATTGCCCAGCAACTGCCGGTGTTGTATGTGTCCGGCGAAGAGTCGCTGCAACAGATCGCCGAGCGCGCCCATCGTCTGCAATTGAATACTGCCGGCATCAAGATGTTGGCAGAAACCTCGGTGCAGCAGATTTGCCAAGTCTTGGACGAGGAGCAGCCCAAGGTGGTGATCATCGATTCGATTCAGGTGATGTATACCGCCGATTCGGACTCGGCGCCGGGTTCGGTGTCGCAGGTGCGCGAGTCTGCCAGCTATCTGACGCAATACGCCAAACGTACCGGCGTATCGTTTTTTATGGTGGGTCATGTGACCAAGGATCAATCGCTGGCCGGGCCGATGACACTGAGCCATATCGTCGATGCGCAGGTGGTGTTGTCGTCCACCGACGATTCACGATTTCGGGTATTGCGCGCCGACAAGAATCGCTTCGGCAGTGTCGGTGAGTTGGGTTTTTTTGCAATGGAAAGCAGCGGCTTGAAGGAAGTGAAAAACCCGTCGGCAATGTTTTTATCTCGCGCTGAAAAGCCCTCGCCGGGCAGTGTGGTGACCGTATTATGGGAAGGCACCCGCCCGTTGCTCGTGGAGATTCAAGCATTGGTCACCGAAAGCCAGTACGGCAATCCGCGCCGGCTGGCGGTGGGTTTGGACCAAAACCGGCTGGCCATGTTGCTGGCGGTGTTGTCGCGCCACGGCGGGATATTCACCGGCAACGATGAGATTTACGCCAACGTGGTTGGCGGCATAAAGGTATCTGAAACCAGCAGCGACTTGGCGATCATGATAGGCGTGGTGTCCAGTCTGCGTGATCGCATCATTCCTTACGACACGGTGTTCTTCGGTGAGGTGGGTTTAAACGGCGAAATTCGCCCGGTGGCTAATGGACACGCCCGGCTCAACGAAGCGGCTAAGCACGGTTTCAAGCGGGCGATCATACCGAAAAGCAACAAACCCAAGGATGCGGTGAAGAACTTGCAAATACATGCGGTCAGCAATATTCAAGAAGCGTTGGCAGTGCTGGCGGATTTATAATTGCCGCCAATAGTCTATGCCTCGTCAGGGAACGATATGAAAAATACAACAGCAGCCGGCAACGGTAAATTTGGCCGCAACGATCCGTGTCCATGCGGCAGCGGCAAAAAATATAAAGCCTGTTGCCTGAAGCAGGCCGAAGCCGCCGCAAGGCCGGTTCAACCCAGCGTGAACGATGCGTTAACGCAAGCCTGGCAGGCCGTGGCGCGGCGCGATATGGTGGGTACGCTGCATGGGTTTCGGCAAGTCTTGGCGATCCAGCCCAATCATGCGGAAGCGCTGGCCGGTTTGGGGCAGGCATTGTGCTGGCAGCAGCAGCGCCGGGAAGGTTTGGCCTATCTGCAACAGGCCGCTCGCCAACTGGAAATTGACGCTCAGCAAACGCGTAATATCCGTTTTATTCTGGAGCTGGCCGAGCAATTGCATCACTGGGGCGATCTGGATACCGCGCTGAAACTGACCGCGTTGGCGGTTAAGCTGGAACCTGCAAACCCGGCGGCGCTGAATAACCGGGCCCTGTATTTGACGAGGGTTAATCGATTCGAAGAAGCCTTGCCTTTCGCCAGCAAGGTCTGTGAACTACGTCCAGACGATCCAGCCTGCAATAACATGTTGGCGGTGCTGGAAGCGCATTTAAACCGTTTGCCGGAAGCGAAACAGCGCTTTCAGAATGTGGTAGCCGCCAATCGTAATATGCAGCAGACCGCACGCGCCTGGCAGGAGTTGGTAGGGGTGTTGGATAAGCTGGAAGAATACGAGGCATCGTTTGCGGCTTGCCAACAAGCAAAGGCTTTGTATAAGCAATTACCTGAAGTCAGCTCGCTTGATGCCGGACAGGTTTTTCGCGCGATTCAATGCAACAAACAGGGGTTTGATCGGGATTTACTGCTCCGTTGGACGGTAAGCGACTTTGCCGATAGTTTGCCGGCGCCGACGTTTCTACTGGGCTTTTTGCGTTCCGGCACGACGTTGACTGAGCAAGTCCTGGCAGCGCATCCCGATGTGTTTACCTCCGATGAAAATGATTTGATTCATGGCTTGATTCAAGAGCTGCAAAGGTTGAGCGGTTTTCGAGAGGACATTCCAGCCGCTCTCCGCCGACTGGGTTTGGACGATGCCCGAAAGTTGCGCGCTTACTATTGGCGACGGGTTAGCGAGGAATATGGCGCGGATGCCTTAAACAAACGCTTCATCGATAAAGTGGCACTGAATAGTATCGATATTGGCCTGATTAGCTGCCTATTTCCGGAGGCCAGGATCATCTTTGCTCTGCGCGATCCGCGCGATGTCTGTCTCAGTTGCTTCCAGCAAGCGTTTAAGCCGTCTAGCGTGACAGTCAATTTGCTGAGCTGGGAAGGTGTGGCCAAGCAATATGCGGCCGTGATGGCGCTGTGGCTTTACATGAAGCCGATGATTCAGCCGCGTTATATGGAATTGCGTTACGAGGATACCGTCAACGATTTCGAAAACAGTTTTCGCCGGGTGTTTGCGTTATTGGATTTGGAATGGGTGGCCGAAGTGAGCGCGTTTCATGAAAAGGCTAAAGGCCGTTACATTGCCACGCCGAGTTTTGCTGCTGTTTCTCAACCGATTTATTCGCGCTCGGTTGCACGTTGGCAGCACTATGAAAGTTTTTACGAACCGGTTTTGCCGATCTTGGCGCCGTATATCGATGCGTTCGGTTACGCATGAATGAAGCGAATGGGAAGGGTAGATTAAGCTTTTGGGCCAAGCGGACTTGGATCGAGCGGATGTAAAAATGGAGCTTCCGTGCCCCCGGTCATCCTTGACCGAAACCGAACTGATTTTTTACTGATTAACCCGGCCCTCAATAACACGGGTATTCAAGGACATCGGGTTAAAATCAGTCTTAAGTTACATAGAAACGCGTCAGACGTTTTCTGCCGTTTTGCGTTTGCCGAAACCTACTAAGCCCGCCATCGCGCTACCGAACAGCCAAACCGCGCCCGGTACGGGTACGGGTGACGCAGCAGCGGAGATTGTGGCTGTATAGGCCAGATTGGCCCCGCCTACCGTGCCGTCGTAACCGCCCAAAATCAGCGTGTAATTACCGGCGGTCAGGAAGCGGGTCAGCGTCGCGGTAGCGGTGGTGCCTTGAGTGGCCGCGAAGGTCCAGGCGCTTGCGTCAACCAAAGCCAGCGTTGTGCCCAGTGGGCTGGCAGCCATTGGATTTAGTGCGCCGTTGTTCAGGTAGCTTTGATGGCGACTGCTGCTGCCCGCGGTATCCCAGCCGCTCCACAAACCAAAAGCCGGACGCAGATTGGAGCCGTCCGACGATACGGTGATGGTCACTTCCGCGTCGGCATGCAATTCAAACAAACCGTAATCGGCGGTATGCCCCCAGTTTGTCGCGCCATCTTTATAAGCTTTGGCGCCCATGCCTATGCCGTGGCCGCTGGCGGTTTGCGAGTTCGCTACGCCGCCGTCGTTGTGGATCATCGCGACCCAGGTGGCGGGCAAATTGCCAATATAGCCTGGATCGCCATCAGACCATGGGCCCGTGGCGGAACCGTCCGGTGGGAAGGTATCGCCGGCGGCCAAATTGTAGGTTACGTGAGCGCTAGCCAAGCCGCTGACTGACATCAACGCGCCCATGGCGCCCGCTAATGCTAGTTTTTTTAATGGTGAGTTTGCAGTCATTTTGGATCTCTATCGAATGAAATAAATGAGAGGAAGCCTTTCGTTAAACAATGCTTGGTGAGGGGATTGCCGTTGTCTGGCGGCAATCCCGCTTGGCAATTAAGCCGCTAGTGGTTGTTTGCGGCGACCGAAACCGATCAAGCCGGCCATGGCGCTGCCGAACAGCCAGACTGCGCCTGGAACAGGCACGGCCGAAGTAGTTACCAATACGTCGTAGGTTACGCCATCGAGTGCGCCGCCACCGTGTGCGCCGACCACCAAGGTATAAAAGCCATTGGTGTGCAGCCCGGGTGTGCCGGTTGCATTCCATTCGGCTTGGTCGAACACAAACGAGTAGAACAAGGTGTCGGAAGTACTGCTCATGCTGGCCGTCCAGATAGCTTCGCCCAAGCTTGAGCCTTGCAGGCCGGTTTCGCCGATTGTGGCAGCCGCGTTACGGTCAGATGTGGAGCTGCTGTCTACATTGCGATACAGGGCAACATCCAATAAACCGTTAAATTGGCTGTAATCGGCGTCGTTTTTCACGGTAATGGTGGTTTTGATATTGCCGGCGCTGGCGCAGTTAGCGCTTGCTGTGTTTGCGCCGCAGCTAATATGAATCAAACCGTAATCCAGTCCCAGGCCGGTTGATGCCGAATTGCCTGCTACCGCCAAGTAAGGATGGTCGCCATCAGCGGGCAAATCAGCCATGATGGTGCCCCAGGTAGCGGCGTTGGTGCCGCCGTTTTTGTCCGAGTAAGCTTTCCACAAGCTACCGATAGTGTTGGTGCCGAAGCTAGGGTTTGAGCTAATGAGGTTTGCTGTCAAGGCGCCAGTGTTGTCTGTAGCGCTTGAGCCGGTATGCAATTCGCGCTTGGTGAAACCGGTAGCGGTTGTGTGCTGACCGGAGTACCACATATAAGGTAGGTTACCTGCTACTTCTGTGGCTGTCTCAGCCGCTGTACCTGTGCCAGGGATCAAGGTGTTCGCGCTTAAGTCGCCCACTGTATAAACGTTGGTACCGTTCGCGATTCTATTGGTGCCGTTAGAGTTGGCGGAAACACCGTCGGTGCCGTTGATGCTGTTGGCGATGCCGAAGCCGATTGCTGAGTTACCCGAGGCTACTGTACCCGCGCCGGTCAGATTGTAGTAAGAATGTGCAAACGCTTGGCCTGAAACGCCCGCTAGGCCAGCTGTCAAAATAGCTGCTATAGCCGTTTTATGAAAGATCATGATCGTCCTCTTTGTTATTGGAATTAAAGGTAACAGCGAAACTGACAAAACTTGACCAATTGCATCGAGCCAAATTTTGTCCTCGCCCATGGCGCGCATGGGGGCAATCCGGCCTTCTTTAAATCGTTTTATAAGAACCGTGATTTTCCGGCCCCGCCT
Source organism: Methylomonas sp. MK1 (assembly GCF_000365425.1). Classification (NCBI taxonomy): domain Bacteria; kingdom Pseudomonadati; phylum Pseudomonadota; class Gammaproteobacteria; order Methylococcales; family Methylococcaceae; genus Methylomonas; species Methylomonas sp. MK1. The sequence goes on along the minus strand of NZ_AQOV01000001.1, from coordinate 2,158,787 downwards.
CACGACGGGTGTGGCAATTCTTGCTTTCAGAGATTTGCTAATTACGCCAGCGGCAGACATGGCAGGGATAGAGACCTACTAACCGCTTTTTTTAAAGCAAACCACGAAGCAAGTACACTAGTTGAAGCGAATAGTGGGCCAACTTAATAAAATATATAAATTTCATTGCATTACTGCTTATTTTGCCTGGGATGGCGTGAGTGAGCGGCGAGCGAAACTCAGCGAAATAGCTCAGACGCTTGCTTCATATAACACAGTTCAATTATTGGGGAATATTCCGGGGTTGGCGCTGAAGCTTGTTTTGGTGGATTTGATAAGGAATTTCTTTATTTTCTAGTCGTTTATTGTTAGGTTGTTGCGCCGCTAATTGGGTTGGCACGAGATTTTTCAGTGGAGAGATGTATGCAAAAAACCGATAAAACCCCGTTGTGGGTGTTTCTGGCACTGTCCAGTATAGAAACCCGCAAAGGCGCATTACTGTTGATCTGGAGTAGTATTGTTTTTACTCTGTACTGTGTGCCTTGGCCACTCTATTTCGATGGCAACGGCTGGGTTGCCAAATTATTTTTAATCGACGATTGGGAATGGTTTGCGATGATGCTGCCCATGACGTTCTGGTATTGGCTGAGCATGAGATGGGTGGATAAAAACGGCGGCTGGCGTTTGGCCGGTGCGTGATATGCCGCACTATTTTTTAGGGGCATGATTCGTCAGACCTTTGTGTTTGCTCCAGAAAGATTAGCTCGTAGATTCTCTTTCGATCTTTTAAGCGGCTAGCTTAATTCCGTATTTGCCAAGGCGCGTAGGGGTTTATATCGGGTGAGCAAACGGGGTTAAGGTTTTGCTACCAAAAATCGATTGTGAATACTCAGGTGGCCGCCATCCAAGTTTGGTTGGCTTTCCACCTTATTAAGCGAGCGGCGGTAGTATATCGCTGCGGTGCTTTCTTCAATTTAGTGTTGTTTCTATGCTTTCACACATTCTGCCCAAAGCCGAAATCTCCATTCGCGAAAACCTGCGTTGGTTATACATTCTTAGAAATTTGATGCTGTTTGCCGTCACGGTAGCGGTATTTATCGCGGTGAACGGTTTGGGTATCAATTTGCCGCAAAATCAGTTGTGGCTGGCGATTTTTGCGATTTCCATACTCAATCTATACACCTGGCTGCGACTGAGAACGCCGGAAGAAGTAACCGAGCACGAGATTTTTTCGCAAATATGCATGGATGTGTTGGCGCTGGCCTATTTGCTTTATCTCACTGGCGGCGCGTCAAACCCGATTATTTGGGTGTTTCTTTTACCATTAATTGTTACCGCTATCATGCTACCGCAGGCTTATGCCTGGAATATGGTAATCATTACGTCCTGCGTCTATACCGTGCTGATTGCCTACAACGTACCCTTGCCGGCCGTGGAGCCGCATATGGCGCATCCGGCAATGGCGGAGATGACGCCGGAAATGAGTCTGCAAATGCATTTGATGAACGACAGGCGGTATTTCAATCTGCATGTATTTGGTATGTGGTTTGGTTTTGTGTTTAGCGCCGGCTTGGTGGCTTTTTTCGTAGTCGAACTGTCCAAAACCTTGAAAGAACGTGAGCGAAATTTAGCGGATGCCCGCGAGAGTGCGCTACGCGACGAACGAGTTGTATCCCTGGGCACCTTGGCGGCTAGTGCCGCGCACGATATGGGCACACCGTTGGGGACGATTGCCATTTTGACGCATGAGATGGCGGAAGAGTTGTCGGAGCATCGTTACCCGGATATGCATCAGAAGCTGGTGATAGTTCAGCAGCAGATTGATCGCTGTAAGCAGGCCTTGTCGGTGATGTCGGCCTCCGCCGGCGAGATGCGGGCGGAATCCGGCAAGGTGATGCTGGTGAGCGAGTACATCGATGAAGTGTTGGGGCAGTGGCGCACGCATAAAGCCGCTACCCGGCTTAAACTATTTATATCGCCGGATGTGGATATGGACGCGCGGGTGATTGCGGAGCGTACTGTGACACACTCCATCATCAATATTCTAAATAACGCAGCAGAGGCATCGCCGGTCGACGCGGGCATCGAGTTTCATGTGGAATGGGACGAGGAAACACTAAATTTGAAAATCAGGGATTTCGGTCCAGGTTTGCCCGCTGAATTTATCGAGTTTGCCGGGCATCAACCGGTCAAGAGCAATAAGCAAGGCATGGGGGTTGGCTTGTTTTTGACTTATACCACTATCAAGCGGCTCGGCGGTAAAATACAGTTCAGTAATTTAGAGTCGGGCGGCGCCTGCGTCGAAATCAGTTTGCCGCTATTAGCTAAGGAGAGTACGCATGAACGAATTACCTACGGATAAGCCCAATTTACTGCTGGTCGATGATGACGTCACCTTTTGTTCGGTGCTGAAGCCGGCGTTGGAAAAGCGCAATTTTCAAGTGACTGTCGCCAATGATGTCGATACGGCAATGAAACTGGCGGAACAAACCGAGCCCGAATATGCGGTAATCGACTTACGAATCGGTTTTGACTCCGGTCTGGAAATGGTCAAAAAATTGATTTCCTTGGATGACAATACCCAAATCGTCATGTTGACCGGCTTTGCCAGTATAGCCACAGCTGTAGAGGCTATAAAATTAGGTGCTATCCATTATCTGACCAAGCCGGCGAATGCCGATGAGATTGTTAGTGCCTTATACAAAAACGAAGGCGATGCGTCGGTAGCTATCAGTGACAATCCGCTATCGGTAAAGCGCTTGGAGTGGGAGCACTTGCAAAAAGTGCTGATGCAGCACGACGGTAACATCTCAGCCGCCGCCAGAGCATTAAATATGCACAGAAGAACCTTGCAAAGAAAGCTGGAAAAAAGGCCGGTAAAAGAGTAAAGGACCGGCATTATTTAGGAAGGGAAAGCATTGTTTTTGTATTTATTACAATTAGTCGTTGCAAAGCTAATATTTCTGAGTATAATGGGCGGCTCATTCAGGGGGTCGTTAGCTCAGCCGGTAGAGCACCGCACTTTTAATGCGATGGTCGTGCGTTCGAATCGCACACGACCCACCATCAATTCGATAAGCAAATCAACCAGTTACTGAGAAATCAGAGCTGGTTTTTTTGTGCCTGAAATTCGGCTTGCGTGATTTTTGCGTGACTTGATTGTCACTGCGGCCTACGCCAACTTTGTCGCCATGCTGAATCACCATTTCAGCCGATAGCAGCTTTCATTCAAACCAATACAATTAAGTCACCGATTGCTATCATCGGTGACAATCACTTAGCTCAGCTTGCTATTGCCATTGTTCGACGCTCAGTTGCAAATCGCTTCCCCTTCTTGGAAGATCGTAAAGCCCTTCCTAAGTTTGGCATTAGCCAGTAACAGGCCTACACTGACTTTCCACATAAGCTTCCATTGGAAAGCGAGCATGGTATGACAACATCAATGAGCTGGAGCTGGCACCGAATCACTCTTTCCCGTCAAGAATATGAATCTGGCGAATTGCACGTCCTTCAGGGAGCATTTCATGCCGCCTATATTGCCAGAAATGGGCCTGAAGGTATGGCGATGTTTGGCTGTTGGGCGGATGATGATTGCTATTTCGTTTATATCAGCCCCAGATCAGTCCGACATGTCTTGCCAATACTTGATGCGTATTCGGCAAAGGCATGTGATATGCCAGAAATTTCTTGTTTGTCTTTGATATATGGAGATGAGTCAAGTCACTCATATTTCGATGTCGAGTTCGAAGCGTGATGCATCGACCAGCAGCTGACGACCCACAAGAGTCAGTTATACTAATTTTATCGATGACTCAATACTGACGGAAAGCAGCCAATCAAATTTAGAATACTAAAAATATTAACCTTTGTCGCTAGTTGATTTATGGTGGTCATGGGTAGAATATAGAGCGATAAGTATTTGACCAAAAATGCTTTTTCGCCGGAGTCTCGCCCATGACCACAGACGACTTTATCATTGAATTGTTTTGACGAATAGATGACCGAATGACCGATGTTTCTCGCCACAGTCAAGCCGATCTCTAGCAATAGGTGTGTGTTTCGCAACGAGTTCAAGTGCATCAAAAAAATGGCCTGAGAGCTTCCTAAATCTGGATTGATCTCAAAGTGGCCTTGAGATAATGCAGTAGCTTTTAAACTATTTTGTTTTATATTTATTCAAATCATGTGATTTATTATAAAGGCCGCTACTTATGAGTATGAAAAATGAAAAATATAAAGTCTTTTGCCTAATCATTATGATTGTTATCGGACTAAATCATCAATCCAAAGCTGATTTAGTAGATGGATTAAAGGCTGAAGCCGATGGAGACTTTAATAAAGCCATTAACGAGTTCATATTAGCTGCCAACAGCGGGGTTTCGCAAGCACAATACAAACTTGGTGTTTTATATTCTGAAGGGAAAGGTGTGCGTAAAGACTATAAAGTCGCCATTGATTGGTTTAATAAGGCCGCTAATAACGGTTACTCTGATGCAAACAATGCATTAGGGGTTATGTATATGAATGGGCATGGTGTTACTCAAGACAATGCGAAAGCATTTTTATTAATTAGTAAAGCCGCCAATGATGGTGTTATAGCAGCATATAATAATATTGCTTACATGTATGAGAGGGGCAAAGGAGTTGTCCAGGATTACGCAAAAGCCGAAGATTGGTATTTGAAAGCAGCCAAGAAAGGTTCTGCACTTTCTCAATATAATCTAGGACGCATGTATTCTCAATATAGTTATGGAAAATATAATGTTGAAATTGCATACATGTGGTTTAATTTAGCAGCATCAAATGGTAATAAAGATGCCCCGGGGGCTAGAGATGCAGTTGCAGGTGTTATGACCCCTGAGCAATTACGTAATGCGCAGAACCTTACAGAGCATTGGTTGAAAGAATAGCCATTTTTAAATGTGTAGAAGTAGTGCTGAAAATTGTGACACTACTAGTAGAAATAGTGTCACAACAGTAAATCATTTTTTTTAAAATCTATCGTGCTGAACCTGCACAGGTTTGTCCAGAAGGACAAGGTCTGCTAATAGAACGCTCTTTTTCGCAAGTAAAATCAGCCTGATTACATGCAGAAATCTTTTGTTCAAGAATAGGTCCGCAAGCAATCTTTGTTCTATCCAGGCATTCCGCTGCTTTTTTTCTGGCATCTTCACAAACTTGCTGTGCAGCTAAACAGTCTGCTTTAGCTGTGGGCAATATAGTTACCATGCTTATAGCATTGACACTTATAAATAAAAGATTTTTTATACCTAATTTCATATTTACCCCCTTCTGTTTAGTAAATTATGGATGTTAGCTAACAATCAAGAGAGAATAAGTCTATCAATCCATCATTTTCAGTCTTGTTCTTGTTGTTCTAAACTGTTGACCAATAACCGAGCCAGGCTGTTCCCAAGTCAGTATTTTGTATGTCAACAGTGTTTGGTTGCCAACATCTTGCCGAGTCTCTAGCTGGAAAGCTCTATTTCCCACGTCTGGATTGAATTGCTCAGAAATACCATTCCGCCAAGTTGCATTGAGTTTGTGATGTTCTCCTTTGGGTATGGAAACAGTAAACCTGCCCCCTAATGGTAGATCGAATGTTTTTACTGGGTCCTCTCTATCTTGCTTGGAGTAGGTTTGTTGTTCAGCACAGATCTTTAGGCTTGCCTGATGAGAGCCAAAATAAAGCTCAGCTTGTGCTCTTGAATCAGATGTAGTCCATTGTGCATTTGCAATATTCCCTCCGTTCCAATTGCAACTACCGTTAGCATTGTCGTTACAGTTAATATATGGTTTCACAAGGCGAACAAATTTATCAGCCTCCGGTTTTTCAGCTGTAAGAGCGACTCCATATTTACCTAAACAATAATCGCCAGTAAGAGCTGCGCATCTACCATCGTCATGATTTTTCCAGTTATGAAAGAATTCCGGAGTGTTGACAGGATCTCCGCAGACTGGCTTAGTACTGATCGTTTTATCTTCGGGAGTTAGTTTAACTTGTCGAACATTAACATAAGGACGAACCTCCCGAGTCACTGAGCTAACAACATCACCTCTCGTAGTGATAGCAGTAAATATTGCTTCACCAGCATCTTCAGTTGCCCATCGGCATTCAAATACTATTCCGTCACCTTGACTTGGAATTACCATGTTCTTCCACCGGTCGTTCTTACCGCTACAACGGAGTCTGGCAGGATTTATATCCTTGAGACGTGGTTTATCTCCACCGAAGTTCGCATCAAATCGAACGGAAAATTGCAGCATTTCACCAATCTCTTGAACCGAGATTTTGACTGGATAGCTACCTGTCGTACTACTCGCGTATTGAAAAACCTGATGAATGCAAAGATTGTAACCAGATTGTGAAATTGGATCAGCAGAACGCCTCCAAAACTCATCATTAAACTCTTGCCTGACCTTGTAATTAGTGTTCTGGCAGTACTCTATTCGCGATACCGTCTTTTGTGATTTACTTGAATCCGCTGAACCAGATGCACTAACAATTAATACATCGATTCCCCCGCCCGCGGAATTCTTTGCCTCTTCTTCATGCTCGGTATACCATTTTCCACACATGGCATCGCGGAAAGCGCTTTCATAATTAGAGCCAAACTTTTGATATATTTCCAGCGGGATAATTGATTTACGACATTCATTCATCCGTTGCGATATAACGTCATTTTGAGCTTGTGCAACTGATGCAAATAATCCTACTGTGCACACGAATAAAGCATTGAAGTTAAGGAATATTGATTTCATGTTTACTCCTGATTGCTTATTGTTGGTAACAACATTAACTCTATCGCGCATTAGAATCTATTGATACCAATTAGGTGCGACCTAGTTAACTTCTCCTCAAACGGATCGCTTGACTGCGACTGTTGTAAATCGACCGCAACTTGCTTGTGCCCTGCGGGGCTTCAACATAATTCGGAGTCATGAAAAAAAATTCTGTTTTTTCAATTCAATACCAAGAGTCGTTTGAATTTAATGACTTGCTTTCAAGTAACTCGCAGATATAGCCATCATTCATTTCATACGAAAAGGTTCGTAACCTCACCACACCCTTGCTATCGGCTGGACAGTTGACATCGAAATTTTGACGGCTATTGGCTGAAACTTCGCAATCAAAAATCTAGACCCAAAGCAAATATTATTTTAAATTCCGATGTTTGTCTGAACTTACTTTCCGGCCATTAATTATGCATAAAGGTTAACTTTTAAAAAAGTTCTTCATATAAGTACGTTTACTTACTAATGTTTGGAATCATTCAAATTCAATTATGTTACATCTGTCATGGCAACACAATCGTAAGATATGGACCAACAACTTGCTGTTGGCGGCCTTAAAGAAGACCGCCAGTTCAGCGATGTTATTTGGCTTTTGTTCCTCGTCTCAGTAACGTGATCGGAATACCGGCATCGGCTTCGCAGATGCTTTCGACCGCAGCAATCAGCTCTCGAAGCTCAGCACCGGAATAATGCGTGGTAATGTCACCTGACTTGTGGTGAAGCAACACTTTGCGTGTTTCCAAAGGCACGCCAGCAGAACGTAAGCGACGCCCAAAGGTATGCTTGAGATTATGTGGCCCTTTATTATGCGAACCATCGACCGGCAGACCTGCTTTGCGCCATGCATTTTTCCATGCCGTCGTATGGATGGCACCGATCCTCCGCCCTTCATAAGGAAACACGTAAATCGGATGCAAGCCGCGTTGTTGCTCGATAATGCCTCTGGCCACTTGGTTGAGCACCACGATTTGGTCTTCCTTGTTTTTCTCTCCTCGCCAAATGCCATCTTCATATTCGATGCGTTTACCGGGGGTGATGAAAATCGACGTGTTCAACTCCGACACTTTGACTTCCCAGTCCCGGCGCAACCAACAAACACCTTGTTCACGCAAGCCGGTATTGACTTTGAACAGTGCCATCACGCGAAGATGTTCTGGCAGCAAGTCAAAGAACCGGGCTTGCTCTTGCCAGTTCAAGGGATAAGGTTCGGCACCATCCTCCCAATTTGGCATTGCCAACAAAGGTGGTATATCGATCCAAGGCTTGTTTTGTTCGTCTCGCCACGACCGAGCAGCCAAAGTGAGAATCCGACGTAAAACAGCGAGGTCTCTGCCGATGGTTTTACTTTTGATGCCCGCCGCTTTCCTTGCTTCAATATAGGGCATCAAAGTGCCCATATGCACATGCATAATGTCCATATCGCCAATGAAGGGATCAAGGTTTTTGAGGCAGTACGCATCTCTAGCTAAACTGCGTTTTTCGGTTTCCTGCAAATATTTCGTCGCCGCTTCTCGAAACGTGCGTTTAGGCCTGGCACCGTAGACCGTCACTTGCCGAATCTCATCTATGATTTTCGCGAGGAAGTTTTCGGCTTCCTGGAGATTGTCTGTTCCAGTACTGAGGCAAACACGTCCTTTGCCTTTGATGACTTTATCAATGTGCCAAAATTCGCCTCTTTTGACGAGACCTGGGATTTTCTTTGCCATGATGATTTCTCTTGTTTATCTTGTTTTTTCATACTTGATTTACCGAAGCGACGAACGTATTCGTCGGCCCAGGCGTCGAGTTCAATACGATCGAAGGCAATACCTTGCTGGCCGATTTTGATTTCGGTAAGCGAAGGTCTGACTTCGGTGTTAAAACGGTTTTTGTCCATCCCGAGATAGAAAGGCGCATCGCGGATGCGAATAAATCGGGGAAGAATGGAATGTGTTGAAATGTGTGTTTCGGACATGATTTGCACCGCGTTTCGTTAGGGTGCAAGTCATTTACAGCTTTAGAATTGGCTTTTTTGGCAGTGGTTTTTGCCGGTAAAAAAGCTAAAAGATGGCGCTGATAAGGCAATCAACACCGTCTTTTGGACAGTTTGAGCAAAACTTTGGTTTTTTAGCTTTTCTCCGGGTTATTGGTGCCAATGATGAACAGAATTGCATCCATCGTTTTTTGTACGATCTGTATTATCCATTTTGAAAGGTCTTCAATCGTCATGGATGGATCAATCAGCAAGCTTTCTTCGAGATCGAGGGTGGCGGTAAAGTGAGGTTCGTTTTCTATTTCCCAGTCGTCATCGGCGTCAGCACAGTGCGCGACGACATGGTCAAATGAAGATGGTACAAATGGAACATCACAAGCAATCTGCAATTCGAGCCAAAACGCTTCCGTCCAAACCGATTGATAAAGACTGATGACGGTTTCACCGATAGAAGAAGCTGCATCACCAAACATGCCTTGATTTGAAATGAGCTTGAGTCCGCCATGTTGGTAACGCAGTGTGTTTCGGTCATCAATCAGCAATTGCCACTGAAAGTCGGCAAATGGTGGTTCGCCGAGTTTTGCTTGAATCCCTCGGTGAAGAAGGTTCCAGGCAATCAACCGTAACGATGGCGAGTCCTTGGTCGCCATCGCCATTTTTTCGTAATGCCAAATCGTGACATCCAACGTTGCCATCGACTGTCGACAATCGTAAAGACGCAATCCGGCATTATCTAAATGGGTTAATAAAAAGCAGCGTGATTCCCGCCAAGGGTGCTGACTTAGTTGCGCAATGCCTCACTGCCGTTTGCGGGCGTCAGGAACTGGGATTGCAAGTGTTAAAAATGGAGCAGAACGAGGTATATCAGTATCAGCTTGCTGGTGAGCTTAAAGGATCGAAGGGACAGGGTACAGTGATTGCTATGTTTCTCTATTTGCTGATTAGCCAATTGCGGGCCGATACTCAAGCCCGAACCAAACGTGGTGGAGGCGGGCTGTCAAACGGCTTAGAAAACTTTCCAAAAGTATCCAGGAAAGATCGTCGAAAAGTTTGCAGTTACAGCGACGGGTTATTGGTTTTCCACCGCCTTTTTTCGTTGCTTGAATCGATAGGAATCATTGCCGGTTTCCAAAATATCGCAGTGGTGGGTAATACGATCTAAAAGCGCCGTGGTCATCTTGGCATCGCCGAATACCTGAACCCATTCGCCGAAATTGAGATTGGTGGTGATGATCAAGGATGTTTTTTCATAGAGTTGGCTGATCAGGTGGAATAGCAAGGCGCCACCGGATGCGGGAAAAGGTAGATAACCCAATTCATCTAGGATGACAGCATCCATGGTGGTCAGTTGCTTCGCGAGATTACCGGCTTTGCCCTGCTGTTTTTCTTTATCCAATTGGTTGACGAGATCGACGGCGTTGTAGAAGCGTAACCGTTTGCCTTGGTGAATGGCCGCCACGCCCAAGGCCGTTGCGAGATGGATTTTACCGGTGCCAGTACCGCCGACTAAAATGAGGTTGTAGGCTTGATCCATGAAGCCAGCGGTCGCGAGCTGTTCGATTCTGGCTTTGGGCAGCGGTGTTTCTACCCAGTCAAAATTCATCAAGTCACGATGGATGGGAAAGCGCGCCGCTTTGAGTTGATAATTTAAACTGCGCGCCTGGCGATCCGCTTGCTCCGTGGCAATCAAGCGATCCAACCAGACTTCCGGCATAATGGGTTTTTGTTGAAGTCCATATTCGGCTTGCCATTCGTTCCAGGCAGCGGCCATACCGAACAGATGCAGGGTTTTCAGTTGCGCAGCGCGATCAATGGACATGGCGTGCGCTCCGTAAGGTGTCGTAGCGACTGCAATCGGCGACGGGTTCGAGCGTGAGTGTGGGTGTCGATGCCGGTGTATTCGTCAACGGTTTTGGCTGAGCAGCTTCCGTTAGGCGTCGCATTTCATTGAGTACGATGGCCGCGCTAATCACGCCGGTTTGCAAGGTCAGATCACAGGCCACATCCAGCGTATCCAGACCGGTTTCCCCCAGGTCTCTCGCCACTTGTGCCCTGTGGGTATTAACAGCAGATCGACAAAGGCTCTATCGCCCCTATCTTGTTTAAGGATACGATCACGCACCACCTTGATCGATACCGGCAAATCCCAGGTCACAAACGGTGCGCCATGGCGTAATGCACCGGGCTTTTTCTCCAATACCGGCAAATAGTGCCAAGGATCACAGATTAACTGATCTCGCCCAAAGCGACGTTCATGGTCGGCAAGCACTTTACCATTCGCCACCATACAGACGCGATGAGCCGTGAGTCTTACCGATACCACGCGATTGGCCCAGGCTGCCGGGACACTATACCGATTGCGATCAATACAGATCAGGCACTGGCTGGATACTCGGCGCATCGATTCCACATAACCCTCGAAGGGCGCCTTGATGGGCAGTAGCACTGGCCGCTCTTCCGCGAAGCATTCCGCTGTTGAGCGGCTAGTCTGTTCGGGATGCGGTCGTGCCGACAGCTCCTGGCAACGTCTTGCCAGCCAAGCATTCAACTCGGCAAAGTTGGCACAATGCGGCAGTGGCGTGAATAACCATTCGCGAATATTGCCGACCTGATTTTCGACCTGCCCCTTCTCCCAGCCCGCTTCCGGCGTACAGGCTATAGGCTCAAACAAATAGTGATTGGCTAAGGTGAGGAAACGGCGATTAAAGCGCCGCTCCTTGCCAACAAAGATCGCATCCACCACGGTTTTCAGATTGTCGTACACCATGCGTTTGGGTACGCCGCCGAAGAACGCGAATGCCTGATTATGGGCGTCCAATACCATTTCTTGGGTTTCACGCGGATAAGCAATGACAAACATTTGCCGACTGTAGGTCAAACGGAAATGCGCCACCTTGACGATTTGTTCCACGCCGCCAAGCACGGCCGTTTCATGACTCCAGTCGAACTGGCACGTTTCACCAGGTGGGAAGCATAAAGGCACGAAGGCCTGTTTGGCGATGGGTTTGCCAGAGTGATTTAGCTTCCAGTCTTTGACACGACGCTGCACCGCCGTGTACCCACCGATATAACCTTCAACCTGCAAACACTCGAATAGCCTTTGAGCGGTACGTCTCTGCTTGCGAGGTAAGCAAGCGTCTTTTGCTAGCCAGTCATCTAGCAGCTTGAGATAGTCGCCTAGCTTCGGGTGAGGTTGCTCCTTTCGGATTGGATAAACCGGCTCTTCGAGTGTATTGAGGTGCTTACGAATAGTGGGACGGGACAGCTTGAACAATTTCGCCAAGGCGCTGACGGTGACATTCTCAACAAAATGCAATCGCCTGATTTCGGTTATGACTTCCATTTTTATCACTCCAGGTTTCTCCGGCAAAAAGCCGGTCATTGAACAACCTGGGGTGGAAACTTTTCAACGCTCTTTTCCCCAGGAACCTGGAAAGTTTTGCACGCCGTTTTGCAGGCGGGCCACTTATTCTTGACAACCCATTTGCCAAAGTTCAGACCCGTGCTCTCATTGATGTGCAGCGATTATTAGCCAAAGAAATTGGTGTGCAGCTGATTTTCTTCACGGCGAATGCTGATTACAACATTTTGTCCGGATTCCGACGAGTTATCCGTCTAAGAAAATCCGGCGCTAATAGTAAAACCAATAGATCCCACATCGAAATGGTATCTGCCACGTTTGAAGATCTGACAGAAACCAAGGAAGCCGTAGCGTGAATGCCGAATTTCTTTTGGCCTTACAGGCAGTACGTCGTAAACGCATCGATTTGTCAGATCTTCGGCGTTACTGGTTACAGGTTAACCCTGAACAATTACAGCACCCAGAACGCGATGCCCTCATGATGGCTTCGCTGAAACAAATGGCAAGCCACGGGTACATTGCATTACCAATGATCGTAGAAAAGTTGATGACAGCGGAAATGATGTGACCGATTGCTAACCACAAGCCAGCAAATATAAACCAAATCAGGTTGCCGAGTAGGCCTAATGCGCCTGTGCCAATGTCATCGTGTTGATTCAATTCGCGACGACTAATTGCTTCCTGACCAAACGGAAAGAACGAAAACTGTCCGATGACAAAACACGCTTTGGCCCAAGGAATATCTACTGGTTATCACCATGACAACGAAACGTCCATGACTAACAAAATTGTATTCATGACATTATTGCTATTTGCATTAGATGCAAACGCAGCACTAGGCGATGGCGACAAAATTGACTTTCTTCCGATTCCGGGTGAATTTTGCAATGCGGAGAGTAGTAGCAAACATCGCGAGCTATTTAAGCAGTACCCAAATGATGAAGGCATCATCAATCTTTATGCGTTGTATCTAGGGTTATGTCGATTGGTCAATGACGGCAGCATCACGGAACAAGCTGCAAGTGTTCATTGGACTGTGCAACGCAACGAGCTGATTGAGAAGCGCAGATCGGCTGCAAACTAATATGACGATCATTAGAACAGCACTGTTGCTACATTACATTTGCTTGTCAGCATAAATGGTATCAACCAGATGTTTAAACCAGTGTGGTCGGAATATCACAATCAATAGTCCTATGGTACTGGTCACAGGAATCGGTACAACGCTAATTGCTAATTAAATGGCAAAGAATCTACTTAAAGCAATTGTTCATTTGCTCTGAGGCAGGTTAAACAACGTCCGCTGTGCCACATCGGCTGAGATACCCCACAGAAATAGCCCCAGATAATCATACAAACCACCCGAGCCAAAAGTTGAACCGGATTTAACATAGAGTGTCTGTAAACCGAGTAACATAAGCAAAACAAGAATCAACAATGAAATTAACGGCCGAAATATCCAGTACCGCGTCTCAGCGGTCACGTATGCCCCAGATAAGCCGACCATCGACCTACGCAATAAACTATTCTGAAACTTTATTGCTTTGTCTAATACGTTCTTTGCATTACTCATTGATTCATCGGTAAATGAGCTGATCCTAGCAATTGCAGCCTTAACATCTTCCCTCATGCCCATAGTCCCATCGCTTCTTAAGTTAACAATTTCTAAAAAGATTGCTTTTTTACTGTTATTTGCGTCTTCAATTTTACCTGCCAACATTTGTTTGCGACAATTATCAATCAACTCAATGAAATGATCTTTTTGTAAATCATCCGGTAGGTCATCTTCAATAGTTTGAAGGTCCAGAAAAAAGTCAACTTTGAAAGCTAATTCATCCAAGCGCTTGGATGCTACTTCTATAGTGTCGTAGCTTGAGTCAATAGATTCTCTGGCACCAAGCAAATCTTTTCGGAGGGATTGTTGAACGGATTGACCAAAAATCTTATAGAATCCATCGTACTGCAGCTTATACCAACGAGGTAGTAAACTCGTCTGTTTTTGGGCAATGGGCGATTCCATATCACGCGCCATGCGTCCAACCAAGATACCAACTAAAATTGTAACCAAAGCCAAAAACGGGCCATCGCGAACACTCAAGTTTGTCTGAATAATAACAGGATCATCTAATCCAGCTACCGAAAATCGCAAATGTCCTTTATAACTGTTTGGCGGTATATAATCAGATACAAATTTAACAGGGATAGAGTTTAAATCAGTAGTTAGTATTTGGTTAGGATTGGTTACTTGCGGTGGCAGAATCGCACTGTCGTTCATAATTGCTAGATTAGCTTCAGTAACCTTAACCTCTGTTTGTTTTGTAAGATTATTTAGTCCTACTTGCCATTGATTGTCGGTTTCACTCTCTGGCAAAACAAGTTTGGCTAAAAAACAATCAAAAGACCAATCACATCGTGTTATTTGGTACGATATATTCTCGTTTAAGGGTTTCACTTGTATCTTTTCGGCAATATTTAGCTTGATTGGAATTAGTAATGCTTTATCATAGCCTTCGCTTTGAGTCCAAATTCTTAAGTTGCCTGTAAAATTACCGATCTGGTTAATATTATTGATGGTTATCTTTATATCTTGAGGTTGGTCCTTGGTTAGCGAAATTGCAGGAATGCTGATGTTATCCCTGAAAATCGTAACATCGCCATCTATCAAATTGTCGCCTACAGCATATATTTTAGTATTGACATCCCCGGCTTTAAGGGTGATGCGCACAGTGCCACTAAGGGTAATTGCGGTTTTATCATCGAAAATGCCTTTAATTATCAATGGATAATCAGTTTTCTCTACAATCAACTCTTCTTCTGCCCTCGCTAGCGAAACTGAACTGAAAAAGATAAAAAAAAACCAATATTTTAATAAACTGTTCATAATGAGGCATCCTCTAAATTCGCTTTTTAATTAATAACACGTGTAGACAGCTTCAAATCAGCGGCGGCAAACAAACTATAAGCTAACCCCCGGGGATCGGGCCTGTCAGCAAACATCAAAGATTTTCGAGCAGCCAGCAGTGCCTCACCAGCTGTTTCTTGTTTAAGGAAACTAGCAAGGAAACAAGTCATCATTGAATTTACCAATATCTCCTTTACATCACATTGAACGCCAATAACCCCAGCGGCTCCACGGCTGCAAAAGAACTGGATAAAGCTCTCAAAGTCATCTGGCGTATAGTCAGCGGACTCGCAAGTGTTTAACAAAAATAATGGTGAGTTTTGACTGAAGCTAATTTTTTGGGCATTTAAATCAGTTACTGTTATTAAAGTATTGTCGGTGGCGAGCTTTAAGCAAGGTCTATTTGTTACATCTTTACCACCATGAGCATAGACATAAAAGATATTCACTTTTTTCTCCTTCATAGCGGCAAAGATTTCATCTAGTTGATCACAATCCCTTAGGGTGAGCTCTTGTGAGCTGGCAAGATTCATGAGCCTTTCCTTATGATCGATCCAATTACTTAAATTCGGATTACTGAGAGCATATATATTTAACGGGATGTGATTTTTAATATACAAGGGCAATGTCGATCCCGACAATTGGCTACGCTCCAATCGACAGGGCAATTGCTCAATGATGTACCTGAATCCCCAAAAGCCATGTGGACAGACTACATACGGATCATCATGGTGAGGGCAATCCTGCCAGTTTTTTCCGTGGCTGCGGAAGGATGAGCAAAGTTTAGTTTTTGTTTGATGAAAACTCATCATAGGTCGTTCATATAATAACTCCCAGGGAATACTTAATTGTTTAGATAAGGGGGCAACTTGAATAATCATTCCCGCTACCATTTTTGTTTTAAGTAGCAGGATTTCCTGTCTCTCATTAATAGTATTGCTTAAACCAGGGAATAGTGAACAATAAAAGCTGTAACCTGCATTAGCCAGTTTAGCCAAAGGTTTACGGAGTTGCTCATCATTACCCCCTATCGTACCAGCATAATAATTCATGACATCTTCAAGTTGTGCTCGAACGTAGCCCAAAATTGTAGCCAAATTTGTATCCGATAAAGTTGACTGTTCAAAGGCTATAGACTGTTCTTTTGTGTTTTCTATCGTATAAAAACGCAAACCAATCGAGTGCTCATCTAAGCTCTTTTCTGCAACAATTGTTAATTGTCTAGGTCGTTTAGCAATCGTCTTTAGAGATTCAGCATCCAACGCATCGGTACGAGTAAACGTCAAATAAGAATCTTGCACAGGCCAGGCCGACTCGGGTGGTGTCTCATCTATTGTTTCAACAAGATAAACTTCTACGCGGCGAGATTGGAGCAGATTCCCCTGATAAATTATGTCAATTTCTATGGCATGACGACCTATGCCAGGAAACTCTATAGGGAAAAACAACAATTCGCTGTCGCCTTTTTCCGCAAGAATTAGAGGTTGAAAAGGTATGGGTAGTTTAACTGTGAATGAGCGCACCACTAGATATGTTTGCAAGACAGGATTCTTTTTAAATTCCTGTCTTAAAATATCATCGGGAAATTGCTTTTCCGCCGCACCTAATCCCCATGACCGACCTATATTTACTCCTAGCTGATAGCTATTTACTGTCCTTACCAGTGGTTTATCTTTAGCAATAATGGCTCTTTCAGATTTGCTAGAGAAGAACCCAGCATTGAAATAACGACCCTCTGAAGAGTTAAGTGTTTTAACAATTTCGTTGTTTGTATTTAAAGTAGAAATGCGATCAATATCATTTTCTGTTTTCGTCAATTTTTCAACTGGATGATTAGGTTTATTTAAATTAAGCCGGGGACCAACTTTTAGATCATGATCCAGAAAGGGAATGCTAAAATCATCCTTCTTGTGGTGTTTTATTGTTCGGGTATTATCGCTATAGGTTATTGAAGTTTCTATGTCGGGATTAGAAGAACCTCTAGAAAAAGATATTGTAGATTCAATCCTTAAATTTACTGCTTGAATCGCATGCTCTGCTTTATTAATAGCATCAGAAATTTCCAGAATATCAATTTTAGATTTCTCGAGATGTTGTGTTGCGACGGATAATGCAACTACAACATCATTGACATTTATCATTTCACTGTCTAAGTTTAGGACTTGGATCTCATTCAATAACACATCATATCTGAAGTACAGATTTCTTAAATGTATTCTGTTGACTTGGTCAATGGGCATATTAAGAAGCTCATTGATCGCATTTAAGGCATTTTTGATCGCATTTATTATTCCTTTCATAAATATCTCCAGATTGGAACTGAGCACTTCAAGTTTTTAAAGGGGTATGTCTTGATAGTTTTTTGTTCTAGTAAAAGAACCCCTTTAAATGCAATAGCAGTCTATCAATGAAAAACAAAAGAGTAACTTCAAGCCTAATTTAGCCCTGGAATGGTAATTGCTTTAAATGTGTCTTTAATCTGATTGTCTATTAATTCAGTTTCTGAAGTTATCTGCCTTACCTCTGTCAGTAAGGAGACATCTGTAATAATTAGTCGAACGGCGGCTATTGGTCGGGTAGTGCTTTAGCTTGGTAAAAAATCCTCAACGACAACTATCGAGAGTTGCGAATTCAAAGAGCAGATCAATACCGGTCTGTCAAGGCGGCTTTTTGAATGACTGGTTAAATATGTAATTGCTCATTCATAACGCTATGAGAAACCTTCACATATGTAGTTCAAGTTTCTCAATACATATGCGGAGGTTAATCATTTGTTAGGCTGTGTATTTTATAAATGACACAGCACTTTCGGCTTTAATTCGTAAAACCTGGGCTTTGTTCATGCAAACGCAACAGCTAAAGCAGCGGCAAGTTGTAGGAGTCCAGCAAATAAATTGATTGCCTCAGTAGTGTCTTTAAGACTCTTTGCCATTTCCCCAACTATCTCCGCTTCCTTTTCAAGGTTTGAGGCTGTTTCCTCAAACAAAGGTCCGGTATGTAAAAGTGATTTATTCAAAGAATTGAGATAAGCTAGAACTATAATATCTCGATCTCCAATAATCTTATGCTTTTCCTCTTCTTTCTCACACTTAGAGAGTGCTGCTGGTAATGATTCAGTTGCACGCTGCGCGGCAAGACGTAAACTTCCGAGAGCTTCGTCTCTAGTTAACTTGCCATCATGAAAAATTGTAGTCATCGATTTTCTCCAAATATTTTAGCGACTTGAATGGTGGTATAACTCAGCAAATTAGGATTTTGCCAGGAGAGCCGCTATCCCTTTTAATCTGGACACAATTTCTCGCAGACGAGCTAAATCCAACTCTTGGCCTTCCTCAAGTTTTTTATGCTCAGCAATTAAGTTTCTTATTGATGAAAGGCTGACATCATATGAACGTTCAATTAACTCGCTTTTATGCGTAAGCCGCTTGTCGATTATTTCTCCCATTGCACCTGTAAGTACCGGGCTTGATGCTAACAGCTTTGATGCATCCTTTTGTGCGGTTAGACCCACATCCGCACCTATGTCGTTGAGGAGAGGTGTTGGATCATACAGTCCTGCATTCCATAATGTGATTATTGCTGTTTTCCTATCAGACGCTAAAAACTGTTTAAATCCATTCATTTGCTCACGGACGAGAGGAGTTTCTAGAAGTTGTAAAAATTCCTCGAGATTACTTCGAATTTGCTTGCTCGCCTCTTTAATTTTTGCCTTTTGAATTTCTTCAGCTATGAGTCCACCAATCTCTGATATTACTGCTGTAGTATCAGATGAAATAGGTGGCTTACTGTTTACTGCTTTGGCGTATTCATTAATGGCGCCCCCGAGGTTTCCTAAAGCGGCCTGAGTTTCCTTTGATGCTTCTAATCCAGCGAGATCACCAAATGAATCGTAAACATCACTAAGTTTTTCAAATACAACTGTGCGCGTCAAAAGCTCCTGATGTATATTGCTGAAAAGGGCAAGGATATTATTGTAGCTCTCCAAACCCACAGTCCCGCTAACGCCATGCATTAATGCCTCTGAATCTCGTGCGCGAAGATATTCATTGTCAGATACGAAAATGTTTTCTTGCGTTTGAGTGGCAACATTTTTGCCAGTTACACTTAACGACTTGGCAGCATCAAGGCTGATACTGGAGCACCCCGTTAAAAACAATACTAAAACTAAAGAAACCCCATTTTTAAAGGTTTCATTACTTAGTTTTCCAGCTGATACGGATTTAAACATTTGTTCTCCTAGTTAATTTCGTCTGTTGGCTAAAAGTAATTGATTTAGTATCCGTATGCCTCGAAACTAAGGCTTATTTGAGCAATAACAGATTGTTTAGCAGTCTGTTGAAAAACTGATTTTTAGTGCTAGCTCATCACAATATATGGCGCAGTCTTTAAAAATAAAACACTAAATTAGTGTGCAACAATTCGTTTTTTGCAAAAATCAACAGCCTGTTAGTATAGGGTTATCCCTCCTGTGAATCATTTTGTTAACAGAAATTATGGTCGCTAATAGCCATATCGCCGCCATTTAATCACTGCGGACGACGGACTACAACGATTGGATAACACCGATTCAATTAAATCTAAATCTGAATTTATCTTGTAATAAATCGTTTCACTAATCAACGTTACATTCGTACCAGTACAAACGTACTAAGTCGTTGGACAATAAAAATATTAATGACTTTGATTAGTTGCGAAGGAATGTCTGTATTCCGCTCAAATGCCGCCATCAATAGGTTTGTCGTATACGGCTCGTACCGAGGCAGTAAAGGTCAATACCTCCCAAAATAGCGCATTGCAATGTAAGATCAAGCCCCGGTTATTACATTAGTGAGCTATACGCATGAGAACAATCGGCAACTTCTTCTGGTTCATATTGGGCGGCGCGTTTATGGGGCTCGCTTGGTGGCTAGTTGGTATCGTAGCGTTTATGACCATTGTTGGCATTTTACCGACTAAATCAGATGATAGAGGTAATCTCATGCGTAGTACCGTTGCTAGAATAAAAACGGCCTTAGTCCTGATCGTGTTGATGGCTGTTAGCGTTGTACCGATTCCTGTTACCAGTACTATAGGACTACTGATTGTAATATTCCGACCTAACTGGTTTAAGCGATTAGTAGATGCGATTTATTCAGACAAAATGTGATCGATTTGTAGCTGTACGTGAAAAAATGTACTGGGGGTAGGGCCACTGTTTGTTAGTCAACTGATCCCTATATGTTAGTTTGTCTACACCATATATTCTTTTAGACGTAATGGAATTAACGCATAAAATCAGCTGCTAATTGATTTCATATTCACCTGCTAAACAATGTGTACCCATCTTTGGTAACAGCCAATTCCAGCATTATGCTTCATCAAGTCGTTCGCGCATTGTTCCATTAGTTTTGTCGTTGGCACAACCAAACAGACATATTCACCCTGTTTGTACAATTGCCATACTTTTGGATGCATAGCAAAGGTTTTACCGTAACCGGGATTAGCAGTGAGTACAGAAAGATTAAATGCCTTTTGAAAATTGATTCTGTAGTTACGACCACCATGCGCAAAGGAACGAATAAAAGGATGACCTTTACGTTTAATCAACTGCGCAGTGGTTGTACCGTATTCAGTGCCTTCAATCGGATCAGCCAGGTATTCACCATATAATCCTTGCTCAATAGCCTCTTTGACTGCAAAACGGCGTGCAAAGCTTTCCAGGTTCCTGGGGAAAAGAGCGTTGAAAAGTTTCCACCCCAGGTTGTTCAATGACCGGCTTTTTGCCGGAGAAACCTGGAGTGATAAAAATGGAAGTCATAACCGAAATCAGGCGATTGCATTTTGTTGAGAATGTCACCGTCAGCGCCTTGGCGAAATTGTTCAAGCTGTCCCGTCCCACTATTCGTAAGCACCTCAATACACTCGAAGAGCCGGTTTATCCAATCCGAAAGGAGCAACCTCACCCGAAGCTAGGCGACTATCTCAAGCTGCTAGATGACTGGCTAGCAAAAGACGCTTGCTTACCTCGCAAGCAGAGACGTACCGCTCAAAGGCTATTCGAGTGTTTGCAGGTTGAAGGTTATATCGGTGGGTACACGGCGGTGCAGCGTCGTGTCAAAGACTGGAAGCTAAATCACTCTGGCAAACCCATCGCCAAACAGGCCTTCGTGCCTTTATGCTTCCCACCTGGTGAAACGTGCCAGTTCGACTGGAGTCATGAAACGGCCGTGCTTGGCGGCGTGGAACAAATCGTCAAGGTGGCGCATTTCCGTTTGACCTACAGTCGGCAAATGTTTGTCATTGCTTATCCGCGTGAAACCCAAGAAATGGTATTGGACGCCCATAATCAGGCATTCGCGTTCTTCGGCGGCGTACCCAAACGCATGGTGTACGACAATCTGAAAACCGTGGTGGATGCGATCTTTGTTGGCAAGGAGCGGCGCTTTAATCGCCGTTTCCTCACCTTAGCCAATCACTATTTGTTTGAGCCTATAGCCTGTACGCCGGAAGCGGGCTGGGAGAAGGGGCAGGTCGAAAATCAGGTCGGCAATATTCGCGAATGGTTATTCACGCCACTGCCGCATTGTGCCAACTTTGCCGAGTTGAATGCTTGGCTGGCAAGACGTTGCCAGGAGCTGTCGGCACGACCGCATCCCGAACAGACTAGCCGCTCAACAGCGGAATGCTTCGCGGAAGAGCGGCCAGTGCTACTGCCCATCAAGGCGCCCTTCGAGGGTTATGTGGAATCGATGCGCCGAGTATCCAGCCAGTGCCTGATCTGTATTGATCGCAATCGGTATAGTGTCCCGGCAGCCTGGGCCAATCGCGTGGTATCGGTAAGACTCACGGCTCATCGCGTCTGTATGGTGGCGAATGGTAAAGTGCTTGCCGACCATGAACGTCGCTTTGGGCGAGATCAGTTAATCTGTGATCCTTGGCACTATTTGCCGGTATTGGAGAAAAAGCCCGGTGCATTACGCCATGGCGCACCGTTTGTGACCTGGGATTTGCCGGTATCGATCAAGGTGGTGCGTGATCGTATCCTTAAACAAGATAGGGGCGATAGAGCCTTTGTCGATCTGCTGTTAATACCCACAGGGCACAAGTGGCGAGAGACCTGGGGGAAACCGGTCTGGATACGCTGGATGTGGCCTGTGATCTGACCTTGCAAACCGGCGTGATTAGCGCGGCCATCGTACTCAATGAAATGCGACGCCTAACGGAAGCTGCTCAGCCAAAACCGTTGACGAATACACCGGCATCGACACCCACACTCACGCTCGAACCCGTCGCCGATTGCAGTCGCTACGACACCTTACGGAGCGCACGCCATGTCCATTGATCGCGCTGCGCAACTGAAAACCCTGCATCTGTTCGGTATGGCCGCTGCCTGGAACGAATGGCAAGCCGAATATGGACTTCAACAAAAACCCATTATGCCGGAAGTCTGGTTGGATCGCTTGATTGCCACGGAGCAAGCGGATCGCCAGGCGCGCAGTTTAAATTATCAACTCAAAGCGGCGCGCTTTCCCATCCATCGTGACTTGATGAATTTTGACTGGGTAGAAACACCGCTGCCCAAAGCCAGAATCGAACAGCTCGCGACCGCTGGCTTCATGGATCAAGCCTACAACCTCATTTTAGTCGGCGGTACTGGCACCGGTAAAACCCATCTCGCAACGGCCTTGGGCGTGGCGGCCATTCACCAAGGCAAACGGTTACGCTTCTACAACGCCGTCGATCTCGTCAACCAATTGGATAAAGAAAAACAGCAGGGCAAAGCCGGTAATCTCGCGAAGCAACTGACCACCATGGATGCTGTCATCCTAGATGAATTGGGTTATCTACCTTTTCCCGCATCCGGTGGCGCCTTGCTATTCCACCTGATCAGCCAACTCTATGAAAAAACATCCTTGATCATCACCACCAATCTCAATTTCGGCGAATGGGTTCAGGTATTCGGCGATGCCAAGATGACCACGGCGCTTTTAGATCGTATTACCCACCACTGCGATATTTTGGAAACCGGCAATGATTCCTATCGATTCAAGCAACGAAAAAAGGCGGTGGAAAACCAATAACCCGTCGCTGTAACTGCAAACTTTTCGACGATCTTTCCTGGATACTTTTGGAAAGTTTTCTAAGCCGTTTGACAGCGGTTGATACAGTCATTTCACCGAAAGCTGAAATGTTTTACTGGATCACCATCATGTTTTCTCAAACCTTTTGAACTACACTCGGTGATTGGACGGCAGATTCAGCTGGCCTTGGCTACAGTGGCAGCGCCGTTGTTTTTGGCTTGATGTTGGTAATCATTGCGGTGGCCAATCACAAATCAGCAATTTCACACACAATTCTGTTTTAGTCAGCCTTTATTCTCACCCGGCCACTGGGAGCCGTAGTCGGCGATTTTCTGGATAAGCCTTTTAGTAAGGGTGGTTTGGAATTCAGTCGTTATTCGGCATCAGCAACATTATTTGTGTTAATGGCCTGTTTTATCTTCTTTTTTTCACAAAAACCTGCAAAACAAGGCCATTGAGCTGAAATCAGAGTAATCACGAAGCCTTAACAATTAACGTGGCTCCGAGTTAGGGTATTGTATTTTTAGGTATGCCGCTTTTGCTGGAAATAAATCAGTGCTGAATAATCAGCAGGTATTCACTTATGAGCGTTCACAAGATTAGCCGACAGATACTGATACACGGCCTGTTTGAGTGGATTTAGGAATTGCAAAGCTTTTATTTCTAGGGTTACCACTTTGCGCTCATGATTAAAAGTACTTTCAAAATACTTATACAGTACAAATGTACTAGTACGTTTTGGTTGATAAGAGTCATTGTATTTTTTCAGGTTAACATCTAGTCTAAATGCGCTCAGTTCTTATTTGTATTGTTAGCGATTTTACACCTTAGCCTAGGTTAACTTATGCCGATCAAACTTTCAGAAATCTACGCACAATATTTATTTACTGAAATACTAACATTTCCAGTCCGTATGCTGCCGTCCGCACCCGTCGGTACGCCACCACTCGACCCTTGGCGAGTTTCGCTAAAGCTTCAACCGGTTGGCGCAAAAGTTCACGGCACCATGCCCCCCACCAATTTCTGGAGCTATGAAGGCAGCGTCCCAGGCCCCACCATTGTGGTTAATACCGGCGAGCGGATTCGCGTCAAATATATAAACCAACTTTCCACCGCTATTGGTCCCGCAAACATCCCCTTCGCCAGCTATGTGGTTCCTGATCCTGATCCAGACTTGCCAATGCTCTATACGGGCAACGAAAACGCGGCTAAGGACACGCGCCTCGATACCTTAATCGCTTGGACAGTGACCCATTTGCACGGCGCTCCGGCCCAAGGCGACAGCGATGGCTGGACTGACAATATGGCAAGCGCCGGCGAAATTGCCGAGAAAGTATATGATTTCCCGGTAGAACAATATTGGCTGTTGGACAAAAGCAATAAATTTTCCGGCGGCATTGCCCCCACATTTTGGTATCACGACCACGCGATGGGCGTGACACGCTTTAATGTGTACGCTGGACTTGCCGGTATGTGGTTAGTGCGTCATCCCATTGAGCATGAACTGAGCCTGCCGACACACAAACACGAGCTGCCGCTGGTTATTCAGGATAGAAACTTTGACACGGTTAACGGCGACCGCGATGGCCTGCTGACCGGGCAACTACTCCATAAGGTGCAAGAAAACATTATGGAGTGTTTTGCGCCAGCGACTTTAGTAAACGGTAAGTTGTGGCCGCATGCCCGCGTGGAACCGACATTGTATCGACTGCGTATCGTCAATGGTTCCAATGCAAGATTCTATCGATTGCATTTCATGGGCTTAAAATCTCAAGCGCAACAGGTACCCGAGGTGTTACCGGCCAAGTTTGTGCAGCAAATTGGTACGGACGGCGGATTACTTGGCAATTCAATAGACTTGCCAGTTGATGGTGTTCCAAACGCAGGCTGTTTGCTGCTGGCCCCTGGAGAACGTGCTGATGTGTTAATCGATCTGGGTGGTGTCAGACAGGCCGGCTGGCAACATGTTGTGGTTTATAACAGCGCGCCGGCACCATTTGGATCTGGATCATCCGATCCACAGCCGCTTGAGACTATTTATACACCCGACCCTGACAATTTGCGCCCATATCCGGCAGTGATGCGCTTTGATATTGCATGTGAGGACGTAAAACCAAAAAATATCCAGGGCATGAAACTGTTAGGTGACAAATTTCATCGCCTCGATCATCACCAGTTACCGCAAACCCATGACCATACACTTATCGTGCTGCGCGAAGAGAACGGCATGTTGTTTATGCACGAAATGATGGAAGAGTCAGAGGCGGATGCGATGGGTATGAATATGCACAAAGTGTTTGCGACAGGCTCTCCAACACCAACGGGCATCCGCCTAGCGATTCCAGAAATACAGCCCGATGGTACGCTTGCGCTTGCAGCGTATGTGACTGTCGCGAAAGGCTTTAACGACACCGCGACAATTCACATCGAAAAAGACTCTTGGCGGGTTTGGCGCATTATCAACCTCAGCCCGGATACCCATCCGTTTCATATTCATCTGGTGCAGTTTCAGGGATTAAAGCGCTATACCCTGACTCCCAAGTTTGCTGCTGGACAAACCTCCTATCCAAAAGATGAATACAGCTTCGAGTTCGAACTTCAATTACCTTCTGCGGATCTAGCCAATAACGAACAAGGTTGGAAGGACACCATTCGGGTAAATCCAGGCAATCGCGAAGCCGATACAGACAATATCCAAACGGCAGAAATGCTCAGCTTGGCGGCGCAATTTACCGGTCACGCCGGACGCTACATGTACCACTGCCACATCCTTGAGCATGAAGACCAGGAAATGATGCGTCCCTTTGTTGTTACTCCATCAGCAATAATGAAGTTCATGAAAAATCATTCCCACTAATAATAGAAAATGGGCTACTTATGTGCATGCAAACTAACAATGTCAGACCCTATCAAAAGTGGCGCTGGGCAGGCGACCAAATCTTTCACGATACTATTATTCCGGCTAGCCGGACAATTCCCGGCACTAAAATAAAAAACTACAGGATAGACATCCGCGAATTCCTGTCATTTAGTAATAACGCAGTGGTGGGAGAAGCCATAAAAGCAGCCACAGAAAATCTAGCCGATCCGCTACGCTTACGCTTTTTTACCAATGGCCACGGCCATTTCGATTTTCGGGCCGATGTTATTTTTGAGTGGTTCAGATCGCTAAATTATATTCCCGGAAAAAGACGCTTTGACCAATGGTATTTTCCCGAAGAAACGCTAGCCTTGGGCGGTGGCGACTGTGAAGATTTGGCATTCTTGTTTGCGGCTCTACTGTTACAGAGCGGTATAAGTTCTTATTGTGTTCGCGTGGCGCTGGGCGCCGTCATGGTGCACGATATTACGGGTGCCAAAAAAAGCAAAAAACACGACCATGCTTGGGTGGTCTATCAAAAAGAAAGCGGCGGCTGGGAAATATTCGATCCACTCGCCAGAGTGCAAAATCCCGACGCAAGCGACCAGCCGCAAACGGCAACTACCGAGGTTGAATATGTTCCGGTGTTTGTCTTTAACAATGATCACTTATGGATGGCCAGCACCCCGGAAGCCTCTGACACCACCGATAACTTACAAACCTATTTAGAACAAAGAAGCTTTTGGAAAAACTTCAATCCCACATTCGCAGCGGGTGTGCATAACAGCATTTTCGATGAAGCGCTTTCCAAAATGACTGTGTGGAATCGCTTGTATGTAAAATCAGTAAGCTTGGGCATTGATGTAAACACCGCGGCCTATGATCCTCGCGATCATTTCGATTCGGCGTATATCGACGAAGGTTGGGCTCGGGTGCAAACTCATCTTGCGACTGGCAATTTAGCCGATTTTGGTTTAGCTGCCCATGCAATCGGCGACTTCTACGCGCATTCCATGTACGGTGAATTTGCCAAGCTGCAAACCGGAAAAAATACCATGCAATTATATGACCCAGCTATCAATCCCGCGACCCAGTGCGGCAAACCGCTTAACTATAATTTCGTCGGACTGGATTTGCCCGGATCGACTTTAAGTGCTCAAGACGCCGCGCAACACTGGAATGGCAAACTAATTAGTGGCCAATGGTTTAGGTGGTTTGCCGGTTATCCTGCCGACCTTAACGGCCAACGCCAGGATCGGCAAACCTTACCGGAACACGATTGTATTGCGATAGACGCACCGACTACCGATAATAAAAATCACTATTTCGTAAATCAGGGAACCTACGTAAATCAATTTTATTTACGCCGTCAGGCAGCTATAGAGCATATTCAAAAGGTATATGTTAATTGGGAGGGCCAAGGTTGAGTTTAAGTAGATATAAAGTGATCCCCACTACCAAAAATGAACAGGTCAATAAGCTAGCGATTGTTTAGACCGCGTTTGAATGATGGTGGTTTGTATTGGTTGGTTTCCACCAGACTGTTAGATTGATGGGCAATGGAGTAAAGGGGGACCTATCTTGATAGTCAATTAAACTAAACCATTGATTGAATATTTTTCTTGGAAATCTGGAAAGATTCATTGCATTATCAATACTCAACTGATTTCGTTTACAGTTGTTTCAACGAGCAATCGAATATATTCTTTGATCCCTTTTTTTAGGGAACGATACTCCAAAAGTTACTTTCACTAATTAGGTAGAAGGCATGAAAAAATTACATTTTTGCGGCAAAATTGTTTTGTTTTTAGCTGTTATCTCACCATTTGCGACTAACCGAAGCTATGCGGAGGAAGAATGCACTCCAGATAAAGCTTGGTTGCATCCCACCTCACCGCCCGACCTTACACTGACACCGAAATCGCACCCAGAAGGTGACGATTGCCCCTTTTATCAAGCTGCTTGGAGCACATTCCTCTACGCGACCAATCCAGATGGTGGACTTCCTAAGTTTGTGTCGAAATTTGATACGATCGAAAGCGCCTTGGGTACGGCAGCGAAGGGTAAGTTTCCATCGCAGAAACTTGGCAAGCTTGCGCTGCTTCCTCGGGGTGATAAGCAACCGGGGCACGCCCAAATTAACGCAGGGGTTGCGCAGGCTGGAGATCTGGCGGGCATTTTGATTGACCGCGATGGCTATCCAGTTTATTACGCGATTCACATGGATCCCTTTGTGTTCACGAAATTTCTACGCGACAACAATTTAATTAATTCAGACCCTAAAGTAGTAAAGTCAGCAGTACAGTCATTCGATAAAAATAAAGGGTTTCCTGCAGGCGCAATAGAACTCAAATCGGCCTGGAAGGTCGTTCCCGCTGGCTCCAAGCTCGATGAGAAGTATTTCACCGTTGATGCGCAAGTGCCACGCCTGAAAAAGGCTAGCGGTGCTGACCCTGATGTGGTTATCGATACGGGTTCACCTCCACTCGACGTAAGAGTAGCATTGGTAGCAATTCACGTCGTGTTTGTGCTTGGCAATCATAGCGAATTTATATGGTCAACCTTCGAACATACCGATGAAGACGGAAATCCCGATAGTGCACCAAATGGGCCGATTCCAAACAGTAATCCACCGCCGTTGCAGACCTCTGAAATAAATGCGGATGACCACTTTCTCTTCTTCCATCAGCACACAACAGTCGGTGGAGGAAATAAGGCTTCATCCCCCGCAGAGCGAATCGCCTCGTTCGACGAAGCAACCCAAAGATTCATAGGAAAGACGGACAAGATACCCTCATCGATTTACAGGCTTTATCCTTTCTCGAAGGTCAATGGCAAAGATGATGCGACTAAAAAGGTGATACCAGCAAACAAACTTGATGGTCAAATCGTCGCAGTAAATAAGGGGATGGGAGATCTTTTCAAGACGGAAGTTGCAAACGGTACTGCCGACAAGCGTCGCTATTACCGTTTGGTAGGAGCCGTGTGGCTTGACAAACCGAGCGAAACATTTAAGCCTAATAAACCATTTAAGAATGGTCTAACCGAGACGTCGGATGACGGGATAGTCGCTGGCGAAGACGCCCTCTCTAGTACGGCCATGGAATCCTTTACCCAGAAGAGCGATAAGAACTGCTTTGCCTGTCATGACACTCAGGACATCCCAATTGATAAAGACTTCACAATTGGGGGAAAGCTGATCAATGTCAGCCACATTATCTCCAAATACTTAATAGACGCTCCTAAACCGTAGCCAAAGATTAACAATATGCCTATCACCTACAGCAGAGTAATCGCTTATCTCGATGCAATCGCCGATAAAGGAATCAACAAAACCGAAGACGCACCGCATGACCGCTTCTGGAAGGATCTGTCTCGAGAACAATTCGTTAACGGCACTGTTCCAAACGTGCATTGCCATGGAGCAGACATCCCGATAATTGATCACGAAAATCCAGCTAATTCCTCATTCTTCTTAGTGCTGAAAGCCAACGCGGCCTTTTGCAACAAGGCACAGATGCCGAGAGGTGGACCGTGGATTACTGATGAGGGCTACGCAATTACTCTGGTGGATGGGTCGCAAGTTTCTGGACAGCAGATTCAGGACGATATTATTGACTGGTTGCTAAACGGATTCCCTGAGTAAACAGGAATGCTGATGGCTGCAACCTAGTGTTAACAATTGAAAGAGGTTTTGATCAATGATCGAATCAATTAAGATTTTCCCGCCAATCGGTATAGCCCGGTTAGGTAAGAGTCCAGATAGCTATTTCATCGGTCCAGAGCAGCCGATACCACCGACTATCCCAAACGGAGGCTACCGAGATGCCTTCGGACTCATCAAGCGTCAGGCTGCTCGATTTCGCCTTTTCGCATTTGACGAAAATAACAAACTTGTTGAAGAAGTCACGCTCGATAATGCACAGAGCATTGAATGGACTGTCAAACTCGCAAATACCAAAGCTGCTGCGAATCGATTCTTCGGTAAATTCGATAAAGA
Source organism: Methylomonas sp. MK1 (assembly GCF_000365425.1). Taxonomy (NCBI): domain Bacteria; kingdom Pseudomonadati; phylum Pseudomonadota; class Gammaproteobacteria; order Methylococcales; family Methylococcaceae; genus Methylomonas; species Methylomonas sp. MK1. Next base: position 2,128,858 of record NZ_AQOV01000001.1, on the reverse strand, counting down.
CGATACAGCTCACGGGCTACGCAATGCCGATTTTCAAAATCGCGACCAACTCAAGCTGACACCTTCACCAGTTTCTGTCAGTGGTAGGAATGAGAACTTCAGCGATCTTGCGGCTTCCAGGCTTGCAGGTTTGGCGAAGGAATTTACAGTTGATCAGCAATTCATCGGCCACCACATCCAACTCAGCCTTGGCACTGCGACAACTGACGATATCGGACGATTGCTTATACTCGGCGGTTATGGCGAATCAAAATCACCGACGGGATCCTCGCTTCACGAGCCTGGATCCAATTTTGCCAACCATGATGGCTGGTATGATGACGTCTCTGATGGGTTGGTAACCGCCAGAGTAACTCTTCCGGACGGATCTCAGCCGGTTGTTGTAAGCGCTTGGGTAGTCGTCGCACCACCGAAATACGCACCAGGCATTCAGCCGATAGTGACACTTTACGATACTTTGCTTCAGGCGGCCGTGGATCGTAACTTGATGCCAAGTCCGTTTGCTAATCCAGAATTCAAACCCTCGATTGAGAGAGACATCATACCAATCCTTACGCGTGCGGCCCAAGTGCGTTGGGTTTATTCAGCAGGCCATCAACAATTTCGCCCCCTAGGATTTCACCACACTTTCAATAATATCCCACCTGCTGCAGCGGAAAATGTGTTCAATAGGCTATCCACGCCTTCAGCCAACCCGGGCGAACCAGGTTCTGGCAACGGCGACATGCCCAAAATGTGGTCGGATGACTATCCAGACGGTTCGAACGGCACACTTACTCGAATTCAATATACTATGGTGAAGATGTGGACGGAAGGAGAGACTGAGGCGGGGTCTCCGCCATCTCCCGACGACCCCATTACTCCAGCAGGCCTCACGCGCGCCGCCCTTGAACCCTGTGTCGGAGCCGCATTCTTCCCTGGGATCGAGGTAAGTTGGAAAACCCGCGACTTATTCGCATTTATAGAGCCATTTCGTCTCGACCCTACCCAAGTGCATCCGGGTGATTTAACCAGTCAGATGTCCCTCCCATGGCAGTCTGACTTCCTCGACTGCGCTGTTGAATCTGGTAATGGGCCAGACGATCTTGTTTGGTGGCCAGCACAGCGCCCGGTTGACGTTTTGAAGCCAGGTTCAAATACATATATACCGTGGGCTCGGGTGAGCGATGTTAACTCGGTAGCGATGTCGGTCGAAGAAATGATTGATGGTTGGAACCATCTAGCCTTTGTAGTTGAAGGGGGTGACGGTCGCTTCGAAGAACTGCCACGTCCGTGAATCGATCGCTGATTCGATATGATGCAGCTATCATCGGGGGAGGTCCCGCAGGATGTTTTGCCGCATTACTTCTAGCTCGTGCAGGATGCTCGGTTGCGGTGTTCGATCATACACGCCCTAACCAAATGCTGATCGGTGAAACCTTACCTCCGGCAGCAACACGTATTTTCGCAGAAGCAGATCTGCTAGAGTGGTTTCAGAAACAAAGTCACCGTCCTTCACCAGGGATAGTATCAGTTTGGGGCAGCGAAGAACCTTTGGCCACAGATTACCTTTTTTCACCGCACGGAGATGGTTGGCATATTGATAGATCGCGTTTTAATACGCAATTTCGCGATGTAGCCTCTGAAGCAGGGGCACAGTTCTTTCATGCTACAACGCTAAATAGCTGGAAACGATCCAAAAATGCAACTGGCTGGGTACTTAGTACGAACACGGGCGGCGAGTTAGTGTGTACTGTGCTGGTCGATGCTTCCGGACGTCATCCTTCAAAACGATTACCATATCCTTTCCGGATCACGCATGATAGGTTGATAGCAATCGCAGGATTTCTGGAGGTAGGTCCCAATAGTCAAGCCTCATCGGACTATACAATGATCGAGGCAGTGCGGGACGGATGGTTTTACTCTGCTCGTCTCCCTGCTTCAAAACTCGTGATAGCGTTCATGACTGATCCTGATATATATGCGCAGGGAATACAGTGTTCTGCAACCTACTTAGAAGAACTGATAGTAGAGACAAACTTAACAAAAAATCGTGTAAGTTTGTTTCCTGCACGAAGAAGAGCGTTCTCTGCCCTGTCAATGCAAAGAATGGTATCGGCGCAGCCAAACTGGATCGCCATTGGCGACGCTGTCCAAAGCTATGACCCGCTTACCGGACTCGGATTGGTGAATGCTATGAATTCGGCGAAAAACGCCGCCCCAGTTATTTTAGAAATGCTAGCAGGTCATCAGAGTGCTGGAGAGCTATATCAAAACTTACAGCGCCAGACTTTCTCAAAGTATCTCGAAAATCGGACATACTATTACTCTCTTGAACGTCGCTGGCCAGAATCTAAGTTTTGGCAGCGTCGCAGCCAGTCCTTATGATGTCCGCTGATAAAACTTAGTGATATACATCATTTGTGAGTACTTCTCATGCAATTGCGCCAAAACATCAAGCACATCGAAGTCTTAATCGACCATCCTGAGATTAGTAATATTGTCGCTAAATTTGCTCAAGCGAATATACGTGAATTGATCCATCCACCGGCCTTCTCCAGTTTCAAGTTGACGAATTAACCTCGACAAGTTGTTTTTTTCCTTCAGCAATCGTGCTTCTTTCTATACTAGACATTTCTAATCAGTTTTCATCGGGTTGATAATGGTCAAGTACCAGGCCATTGATTTGCGAGAAGTGCTTAATGTTGCCAGTACATAACAATTCATTGTGTGCCATAGCCGTTGCGGCAATTAAAGCATCGCCCATTTCCATGCTATGGCTTAGTGCAAATTGTCGAACCAATTGCCGAGCATGGTAAGAAATTCCATGATCAATCTCATGGATGGTGAACTGTAGAACCTGAAGCATTTTTTCAAACGTTGCCAATTCCTTTTTATTTCGACAAAACGGCACGTACTCCATGTAGGTCACTGCGGAGACTGATCGTTGTTGCGTGTTCATGATCAATTCTTTAGCCGAAGCTACACCACGATCAGCATAGATCAATATATTGGTATCAAAGATCACTCAACTGGCTCCGACGACCTTTACGGATACTCCGCAATTCAGCTTCAACATTGGAAGCTCCCAAATCACGGTGCATGCCGAAGAACTCATTCATTGCGGATTCTTGCTCTTGTGAATTGACAGTTGGCGTAGCAGGGTGAACGACTCCAAGCGTTTGACCGTGATAGGTGATTTCAACAGTCTCACCGCGCTTAAGGGCATCTATTAGAGTCTTATGTTTTGACTGAAGTTGTGATGCTGTAAGTTGCATACCGAACACAAATAAATAATTATAAATATATAATTTATCATATTTTTTGTGATTGGTACGAACACAACAATGGGTTGCAGTGTTCGGAAGCCCAAAATCTTACGCGAGATTTACGCGACTTAGTTATGCTCAGTTGTGATTCGTCGTGTCGCGTAGACAGACTAGACAGGGTTAAATATGTAATTAAAACAATAAGTTACAGATAGTAAATTGCGCTTTTAATGCGATGGTCGTGCGTTCGAATCGCACACGACCCACCATCTTAACTCTTTGATAGGCAAAGAGAAATTCAACTAAATGCCATCGGTTGAAGACGCTTTAAACTCCAGCAGTGCACAACAAAATGCACAAATCGTGCATCGAAAATTTGCGCACTGTCAGTTTAACGTTTTTGGACCGACAACATGGCAACAATTCGCAAGCTACCAAACGGCAGATTTCGTGCCGACATCCGTAAGAACTACACTTTTATCCAAGCTAAGACTGCAAAACGGCGTGCAAAACTTTCCAGGTTCCTGGGGAAAAGAGCGTTGAAAAGTTTCCACCCCAGGTTGTTCAATGACCGGCTTTTTGCCGGAGAAACCTGGAGTGATAAAAATGGAAGTCATAACCGAAATCAGGCGATTGCATTTTGTTGAGAATGTCACCGTCAGCGCCTTGGCGAAATTGTTCAAGCTGTCCCGTCCCACTATTCGTAAGCACCTCAATACACTCGAAGAGCCGGTTTATCCAATCCGAAAGGAGCAACCTCACCCGAAGCTAGGCGACTATCTCAAGCTGCTAGATGACTGGCTAGCAAAAGACGCTTGCTTACCTCGCAAGCAGAGACGTACCGCTCAAAGGCTATTCGAGTGTTTGCAGGTTGAAGGTTATATCGGTGGGTACACGGCGGTGCAGCGTCGTGTCAAAGACTGGAAGCTAAATCACTCTGGCAAACCCATCGCCAAACAGGCCTTCGTGCCTTTATGCTTCCCACCTGGTGAAACGTGCCAGTTCGACTGGAGTCATGAAACGGCCGTGCTTGGCGGCGTGGAACAAATCGTCAAGGTGGCGCATTTCCGTTTGACCTACAGTCGGCAAATGTTTGTCATTGCTTATCCGCGTGAAACCCAAGAAATGGTATTGGACGCCCATAATCAGGCATTCGCGTTCTTCGGCGGCGTACCCAAACGCATGGTGTACGACAATCTGAAAACCGTGGTGGATGCGATCTTTGTTGGCAAGGAGCGGCGCTTTAATCGCCGTTTCCTCACCTTAGCCAATCACTATTTGTTTGAGCCTATAGCCTGTACGCCGGAAGCGGGCTGGGAGAAGGGGCAGGTCGAAAATCAGGTCGGCAATATTCGCGAATGGTTATTCACGCCACTGCCGCATTGTGCCAACTTTGCCGAGTTGAATGCTTGGCTGGCAAGACGTTGCCAGGAGCTGTCGGCACGACCGCATCCCGAACAGACTAGCCGCTCAACAGCGGAATGCTTCGCGGAAGAGCGGCCAGTGCTACTGCCCATCAAGGCGCCCTTCGAGGGTTATGTGGAATCGATGCGCCGAGTATCCAGCCAGTGCCTGATCTGTATTGATCGCAATCGGTATAGTGTCCCGGCAGCCTGGGCCAATCGCGTGGTATCGGTAAGACTCACGGCTCATCGCGTCTGTATGGTGGCGAATGGTAAAGTGCTTGCCGACCATGAACGTCGCTTTGGGCGAGATCAGTTAATCTGTGATCCTTGGCACTATTTGCCGGTATTGGAGAAAAAGCCCGGTGCATTACGCCATGGCGCACCGTTTGTGACCTGGGATTTGCCGGTATCGATCAAGGTGGTGCGTGATCGTATCCTTAAACAAGATAGGGGCGATAGAGCCTTTGTCGATCTGCTGTTAATACCCACAGGGCACAAGTGGCGAGAGACCTGGGGGAAACCGGTCTGGATACGCTGGATGTGGCCTGTGATCTGACCTTGCAAACCGGCGTGATTAGCGCGGCCATCGTACTCAATGAAATGCGACGCCTAACGGAAGCTGCTCAGCCAAAACCGTTGACGAATACACCGGCATCGACACCCACACTCACGCTCGAACCCGTCGCCGATTGCAGTCGCTACGACACCTTACGGAGCGCACGCCATGTCCATTGATCGCGCTGCGCAACTGAAAACCCTGCATCTGTTCGGTATGGCCGCTGCCTGGAACGAATGGCAAGCCGAATATGGACTTCAACAAAAACCCATTATGCCGGAAGTCTGGTTGGATCGCTTGATTGCCACGGAGCAAGCGGATCGCCAGGCGCGCAGTTTAAATTATCAACTCAAAGCGGCGCGCTTTCCCATCCATCGTGACTTGATGAATTTTGACTGGGTAGAAACACCGCTGCCCAAAGCCAGAATCGAACAGCTCGCGACCGCTGGCTTCATGGATCAAGCCTACAACCTCATTTTAGTCGGCGGTACTGGCACCGGTAAAACCCATCTCGCAACGGCCTTGGGCGTGGCGGCCATTCACCAAGGCAAACGGTTACGCTTCTACAACGCCGTCGATCTCGTCAACCAATTGGATAAAGAAAAACAGCAGGGCAAAGCCGGTAATCTCGCGAAGCAACTGACCACCATGGATGCTGTCATCCTAGATGAATTGGGTTATCTACCTTTTCCCGCATCCGGTGGCGCCTTGCTATTCCACCTGATCAGCCAACTCTATGAAAAAACATCCTTGATCATCACCACCAATCTCAATTTCGGCGAATGGGTTCAGGTATTCGGCGATGCCAAGATGACCACGGCGCTTTTAGATCGTATTACCCACCACTGCGATATTTTGGAAACCGGCAATGATTCCTATCGATTCAAGCAACGAAAAAAGGCGGTGGAAAACCAATAACCCGTCGCTGTAACTGCAAACTTTTCGACGATCTTTCCTGGATACTTTTGGAAAGTTTTCTAAGCCGTTTGACACATATGATGGACAATTCATCAAGAAACCCCAAAAAGGAACTGGTCGTGGACAATCATCAAACACAATGGAATCGGCTTTTGAGGAAACAAAGCCATACGTATTAACTGAACTTGGCTCGCAGTTTGTTCACTACACTATGAATGCAGTTGTTACTCGAATTACAAATAGCTAACAGTTTTATGCCTAACGAATCGATAAACAAATTTACCAAACCACCGGAAACGTTAGATGTCCTCGATAGCCAAGTTTTCTCAGCTCTAACTCAAATCGCCTTAAACATCAAAAGCGGTCATCGATAGCCTACGCTGATGAATAAAATTTGGCCTAGTTTTCCAGTTGTCGTTAATAAGTATAATTTCCAGAATACATGTCGCATAAAAAACGCGTTCCTCAAGCTAAAGGTGATTTTCTACTGGGCAACTTTCGCCAACTTAAAGCGGATTCATTTCGCACCCTTTGTGCATGGCAACGGGATTATGGAGATTTAGTAGGTTTTAAGATCGGGGCCCAACAATTCTATCTGTTTAGCCACCCGAAACTGATCGAAGAAGCCCTGATCAAACAGTCGGATGTCTTCGTCAAGATGTACGACCCTAAAAAACCAAAAGGCTTGGAGTTAGTGCTAGGGCAAGGCTTGGTGACAAGCAAAGGCGAGTTGTGGCAAAAGCAACGCGGCTTGATGCAACCGGTATTTCAGCGTAAAAATTTGAGTGCTTTGCTGCCGCAATTTGCTACGGCAGGTGAACAAATGCTGGAGCGTTGGCGGCAACTTGGTGCTCGTGCCGAAAGCAACCTGGCTGACGAAATGATGCGATTGACCTTAGAGGTGATTACGCAGACCATGTTCGGAACCAGCGTGTTGGAAAAGATCGAACGAATTGCGCCTGCGTTGGACACAGTGCTTCGCTTCGCCGCCAAGTCGTTAATGAGTCCTGTGGCGCTTCCCTTATCGATACCGACGCCATCGAATGTTGCGTTCAAAAAAGCCATGGCATTCTTAGACGACATCATTTATGGGATTATTGATGAGCGCCGTGGTGAATCGTCCGGCAATGGCGATTTATTAGATATGTTGCTGGCTGCGCGTGATGAGTTAACCGGCGAACCCATGAGCCGACAACAAATGCGCGATGAAGTGATCACCATTTTTAGCGCCGGTCATGAAACGACTTCGAATCTGTTGACCTGGACATCGTACTTACTCGCTAAGCACCCTACTTGATGCTCCCGCACCATGCGAATCGCTCGTTCTCGAATTTCCGATGAATAATGCTTGGTAGTTTTCTCTTTCATTGCTCCATTCTCTCAAAGGTTGGAGCCTCCGAGAAAACCGGGGCGATTCACAAATCATTTTCTTACAGTTGTTCGCGTTCAAGCGCGTTGTTGAGCCGGGGTGTGCGTCGTTTCGAAACCGAATTCCTGCGACGTCCGTTGCCGCTGTCGTATGGCTCGGCCCTGTTACGCACCATCGAAATTGGTGTGGTTCACGGGGGGCGTAAGTTAAGATGGTCAAAAATTCATCGGCTTAAGCGATATGTCTCATTCCAATGACCCGCACTCTGAAACAAGGCGGCTGTTCAATATCTTTAGTGGCTCGGTTGGCAACCTGGTGGAATATTTTGATTGGGCCATTTACGCCGCGTTTGCCTTGTACTTTGCCCCGGCTTTTTTTCCGGAAACCGATCAAACCGCCCAGTTGCTGAACAATGCCGCGATATTTGCGGTGGGCTTTATTTTTCGGCCTTTGGGCGGATGGTTGCTCGGCAGTCTGGCGGACCGCAAAGGCCGCAAAAGTGCTTTGTTGTTTTCGGTCAGTTTGATGTGTTTAGGGTCGTTAATCATCGCTTGCACACCGGGCTATGCGGTAATCGGTATGTGGGCGCCGGCCTTGTTGCTGTTCGCCCGCATGCTGCAGGGCTTTAGTATAGGCGGCGAATACGGCAGTTCCGCTACCTATCTTAGTGAGATGGCGGCACCGCACCGGCGTGGCTATTACTCCAGTTTTCAATACGTCACAATCGTCTTGGGGCAAATTTTGGCCTTGGGGTTATTGATGATCTTACAAAAATGCCTATTGAGCAGCGAGCAACTGCACGCTTGGGGTTGGCGTATCGGCTTTATCGTCGGCGGTTTGCTGGCTGTGGTGGCGATGGGCCTGCGCGGCAACATGGCCGAAACCAAGGCCTTCATCGAGCAGCATACATATCCGGCCCGGCACCCCAAACTACGTGAGCTGCTGAACTATCCCAAACCGGTAATGACCGTGGTGGCTTTGACCGCCGGCGGGACCTTGTCGTACTACACCTTCACCGTCTACATGCAAAAGTATCTGGTCAACACCACGGGCTTCAGCAAGGACGACGCGACTACGATTTGCACGCTGGCTTTGATCGTCTTCATGTTGATTCAGCCACTGTTCGGTTTGATTTCGGACTACGTCGGTCGGCGCACGATGCTGATTGCCTTCGGCGTCGGCGCGACCCTGTTTACTGCGCCATTGCTTGATTTATTAGGCCACGCGCAAACGATGCAATCCGCGTTGGGATGGTATGTCTGCGCATTGCTGATTGTCTCCGGTTACTCATCGGTGAATGCCATCGTTAAAGCCGAACTGTTTCCGGTGCATATTCGGGCGTTGGGGGTGGGCTTTCCCTATGCACTGACCGTGGCGATATTCGGCGGCACCGCCGAGTATCTGGCTCTTTGGCTGAAAAGTCTGGGTCACGCGGAATGGTTTGCATACTACGTCAGCGCGTGTGCGGCCGTGTCGATGCTGGTGGCGTTGACAATGAAAGAGCCGATGAAGGTGTCGCGGCTGGATTTGTGATTTATCGTAGCGAGTGAACCAGTTAGCTGTTTATCTAAAGCGCAGTTATGAGGCAGCGGACGTCGCTTCGCGTTCGGCCCATTTTGCTTGAATCGCTAAGATCTCGGGCAGGATGGAGACAAAGACCTCGATCATCGCCGGCTGAAAATGACTACCACTTTCCGCCTGGATGGTGGCCATCGCCTGCTCGACTGGCCAAGCCTCTTTGTAAGGTCGTTTCATCGTCAGAGCGTCGAACACATCGACCAAAGCCGCGATACGCGCCGACTCCGGAATTGATTCGCCAACCAAGCCTTCGGGATAGCCGCTCCCGTCCCAATGCTCGTGATGGTGTAGTGCAATTTCGGCGGCTATCTGAAACACCGGCGCGTCGCTTTTGCTGAGGATGTCATAGCCAATTCTGGGGTGGGTTTTCATGATTACCCAGTCCGCCGCATCCAATGCGCCGGGTTTCTTCAAAATTGCATCCGGAATGCCGATCTTGCCGGTGTCATGCATCGGTGCCGCCAATTCGATGAGGCGACATTGTTCCTCGTGCCAGCCCAGGGCTTGTGCCAAGGCTCCCGCATAATCCGCCATTCGCCAGAAATGTACCCCCGTATCGTTGTCATTGTAATGGCCGGCTTCACCGAGCATATAGATGGCGTCACGATGGCTTTTTTCCAGATGGATCGCGCGTACCAAGGACAGGTGAGTTTGCACGCGCGCCCTGACGGTTGGTGATGAAACCGGTTTAACGATGTAGTCCACCGCGCCGGCCTCAAAACCAGTGACTTCATCATCGGCATCCGCCAAGCTCGTGATAAAGATTACCGGAATGCTTTCGGTAAGCGGATTGGCTTTTAGCTGCCGACATACTGCATAACCGTCCATGTCCGGCAATTGAATATCCAATAAAATTAGAGACGGTCGAAATTTATGCGTGGCCGCCAGCGCCTCTTCGCCATTGCGAGCAAATATCAACTTATATTTGCCTGATAAGATTTGCTCCAAAACCCGTAGATTTTGGGGTTCGTCGTCAACGATTAGGATAGGACCGTTAGGCATGACAATGCTCACAGTGTAATAAAATGTTCGGCTGCAAGTGTTTTGACTTCAGCTTCCGCAGTACGAAAATCGTAGTTCTCGATGGCCCGATTCAACGGTTCAAGGCTAGCAGATCCGACAGTCTTTTCGAGTTCGACCAACAACGGCCTGAATTCCACCATGTCATCGTTTGCCAGCATAGTCAGCATCTGCGCGAGTAGCATCGCTAGTTGTTGGCGGTCTATCGTTTCAGCTTGGGTGTTTTCTGCAGCATGGCTGTCGGGCGCATATTGAGTGATCGAATTGAGTGCTGTTTCCAAAGCAGACTTTAGATTTCGCAACGGTCCAGTCATATCCGCGCCCCTTGTTAGTTGCTGTTCGGCTTCTGCCGCTTGTTTGCCAAGCTCTACTAGGGCCAGCGTGGTCGCAACGCCCTTTAATTTATGCAGAAACGCCAGTGCTTCAGCGGTATCAGCCGACTTGATAGTCTGCACGCTGTCGGCGTAATCGCGGGCGAACTTGCGTAAATATTGCCGATAGGCTGCTACATCCGGCAAAATTTTTAGCCCGCGAGCTACGTCTAAACCCGGTAGCTCTGGGTCTGCACTGCTTGGGTGGATGGGCGACTGTGGTGTATCCACTGGCGCAATCCGACGCGCTCCGTCGGTCAACTTGATGATCAATGCGATAGCCGCGTCCACATCAAAAGGTTTGGCAATAAAACTGGTCATGCCGGCTTCTTGTGCTAATTCCTGCTGTTCCATGAAGGCGCCGGCGGTCAGCGCCACGACAGGTAGCTCAGCCAATGCTGGTAAGCGGCGAATATGCCGCGTGGCCTCATAACCGTTCATGATCGGCATTTGCACATCCATCAGAACAATATCTACCTGATTCAAATGGGTTTCCAGCCATTCCACTGCTTGTCCGCCATGATTAGCGAGCACGACATGCGCGCCTTCACCCTCTAAAATGCGTTGCGCCACTTCGCGGTTAATGTCGCTTGTTGACGCCGGTTGAAAATTGACCAAGTAAACCGGTAAATTCCGGCTGAAGATTGACCAGGGTTATTAACCTGTCCTGTCCAGAAATTAGACAGGAACCTAAAGGGTGATAACCATGATCCTATACGCCAAAATCCGGCGGATGTATTTCCGCGATAAGTTGTCCATTAATGAGATTGCCAGACGCACCAGTCTGTCTCGCAATACCGTCAAAAAATGGCTGAGAATGCCTAATGGCAGCGAACCTGCTTATCAACGTCGCTCGGTACCCACCAAGCTGACGCCTTACGAAGAGCAGCTCAAGCAAGCCCTGATAGCCGATAGCTATCGTCCCAAGCGCGACAGACGTACCGCATTGAGGTTGTTGGAAGAGTTGCGGAAAGCCGGCTATGACGGTGGCTATACGCAGTTGACCGATTACATTCGGGCGTGGCGCAAGGCCGGTACCAGCGACGCCGGCAAACACGCGTTCGTGCCGTTGAAATTCCGTTGGGGTGAGGCCTTTCAATTCGATTGGAGTGAAGAGTCCTTGGTGGTCGGCGGTATTTACCGGCGCTTACAAGTCGCTCATACCAAACTCTGCGCCAGTCGGGCTTTTTTGCTGGTGGCCTATCCCAGCCAAAGCCACGAAATGCTGTTCGATGCCCATAGCCGTGCCTTTCGGGTACTGGGTGGCGTACCGTTGCGCGGCATCTACGACAACATGAAAACGGCGGTCGATAAAGTGCAGAGCGGCAAGGAGCGCATTGTCAACGCGCGCTTTGCGGCGCTGACGGCTTATTACCTGTTTGATCCGGACTTTTGCAATGTGGCGTCCGGCTGGGAGAAAGGTATCGTCGAGAAAAATGTGCAGGATAGTCGGCGCCGTATCTGGCAGGATGCAGGGCAACAATGCTTTGGTAGCTTTGCAGAGTTGAACGTGTGGTTGGAAAGTCGCTGCCGGGCATTATGGGCTGAAATTCCTTGCCCGGATGCCAGCGGCATGACCGTGCAAGAGGCCGTGGAGATCGAGCAACCCCATCTGATGCCAATGCCCGGAATGTTTGACGGCTACATCGAGGTGGTGGCTCGCGTATCCAGTACTTGCCTGGTGACCGTGAAGCGCAATCGTTATTCAGTACCGTGTCGCTGGGCCAATCGTCGGGTCAGTGTCAGGCTATATCCGGAAAGGCTCGATCTGTATGCCGACGATGCCCTGATTGCCAGTCATGCACGGTTGTTCGACCGCGACCAGGTCAGCTATGACTGGCAACACTATATCCTGTTGTTAGAGCGCAAGCCGGGCGCGTTACGCAACGGTGCGCCGTTTGCCGAGATGCCGTCGCCATTGTTGTCTTTGCAGCGTGCATTGCGTAAGCGCCCCGGCGGCGACCGGGTGATGGCCGAGGTGTTGGCGTGCGTACCGGTTCACGGCCTGGACGTTGTCATCGCCGCTGTCAATCGATGCCTGGAATCCGGGCATACCAGCGTTGAACAGGTACGCCATCTGTTAACTCGCCTGCCAGAAAATCATGAGCCAGAGCCAGCCACCATCACCACACCGGATGCCTTAAAGCTAAACGAAGCCCCTATTGCCGATACCGGGCGTTATGATTTGTTGAGCGAAAACCTCAGCCCCATCCGTTTAGCTGAGGAGAGCGAAGATGCTTGATATTGAAGCCGAATTGAAATCGCTCAAACTCTATGGCATGGCCGCAGGCTATGCCGAGGTCGCCAGTCAAGCCGGCACTAGCCTGCACACGTCGGAATGGCTGCTCCGACACTTGTTACAAGCCGAGACAGAGGATCGGCATATCCGCTCCATTCGTTATCAGCTACAAACCGCGCGGTTCCCCGTGCATCGTGATTTAGCGGGCTTTGACTTTGAATCCGCCAACGTTGACCGCTCGCTGATCGATCAGCTTGCCAGAACCCAATTCACCGATGCTGCCCATAACGTGGTTTTGGTTGGCGGTACTGGCACAGGTAAAACACATCTGGCTACGGCTCTCGGTGTCAAAGCCATTACCGACTACGGCAAGCGAGTACGATTTTACTCGACGATTGATTTGGTCACCCAACTTGAACGAGAAAAAGCGACCGGCAATCAGGGCAAGTTGGCGTACAGACTGATGCAAGTGGACTTAGTCATTCTGGATGAACTGGGCTATCTGCCGTTCTCTCAGGTCGGCGGCGCCTTGTTGTTTCACCTGCTGTCGAAACTGTACGAGCGCACCAGTGTGGTGATTACCACCAATCTAACCTTTGCCGAATGGTCCAGCGTGTTCGGCGATGCCAAGATGACCACGGCGTTGCTGGACAGGTTGACTCACCATTGTCATATCATCGAAACCGGCAATGAGTCCTACCGCTTTCGGCACAGCACCGAGCAAGCCAAGGTAAGAATACAGGCCCGAGAGCAAGCTAAGCGAGGCGGTAGTAAAAATCCATCGAATGAGGCAGTGTCAGAGGTGAATAACGTCTATATAATCCATGGAAGCGGATAATGAAACTTCCTTCCCATTATCCGTTTCCGTTACACTTATCCACGGCCGGCCATTCAAAAAACCGGCTCCATCCCCTAGTCAAATTTCAACCGGTACGGGTGATCAAATTTCTCCCGGCGCCAACAACATAGCCTTTGATTGGGTACGGTATTCGACCGAAGTCGTTCGGAAACGGTACGGGGCTCGGTTCGATCATGATCGGAACCAGTGCAAGCACTTGCAGTGCTTACAAAATTGGACAACCCAGATTTCCAAGGTAGATTTTCAAACCTTACCAGCCGTTTCGGCTGCGAGTGGGCTAACAATTGATAATGTGGGAGGAAATATGGGGCCGTATTACAGAGGTACGTCGCAAAGCACCGGAGCGTTTTTCGACATGTTTTATCAGCATCCGATCTTAATGTTGGTTTTGGTGGCCGCGACTATCGGCGCGGGTTTTTTCTTGATGCGCGGAAAAAAATCCGAATAAAACCGCTGTTTTTGGTTTGTGAAACGAAGATTACTGGAGCTGATCAAGCTCCAGCCTGCGTAATTTAGGCGCCCATTTAGCCGTAATCGCCACTACCAACAGGGTCATGCCGCCGCCAAAAACTACTGACGGCACCAAGCCCAGCAGCCGCGCGGCAACCCCTGATTCGAATGCGCCCAGTTCGTTAGACGAGCCTATGAATATGCCGTTGATCGCCGCTACTCTGCCACGCATGGTATCCGGGGTGGCCAATTGCATGATGGTCGTACGCATCACCACCGATACCCCGTCGCAGACGCCGGATAACAGTAAGGCCAGGCCAGCCACCCAAAAATTCGTCGAAAGCGCAAAGCCGATCATGCACAGGCCAAAGCCCGCGACCGCAACCAATAACCAACGTCCGGCGTGCTTATTAAGCGGATACCTGGCCAAGAATAAGCCGGTCATGACTGCGCCGACGGCGGGTGCGGCGCGTAAAATCCCCAGACCTTCCGGGCCATAATGAAATATGTCGTGAATGAACGCCGGCAACATGGCTACCGCACCGCCGAATAACACTGCAAACATATCCAGCGACTGTGCGCTCAGGATGATCTGGTTATTGAATACAAAGCGCAGGCCTTCGGCGATACTGGTAAAAATCGGCGCGCTTTCCGCCGCTGGCGGTTCCTTGATGCGTAAGGACAGCAAAGCCAGCGCGGCCAGTACGCATAAACCACCGGATGTGCCGTAAGCGACAGTCTTACCGGCCCAGCCGACCAGAACGCCACCCAGTGCCGGGCCGGCTACCAGAGCAAACTGAAACACCGAGCTCCCCAGCCCAGCTGCCCGCGCATAGTGTTCGCGGTGCAAAACCAGGGCGAACAGTGCGCTGTAAGATGGGCCGATAAAGGCGCGCGCCACGCCGGTGACGGCTATGGAGCCATACATCAATGCTAACGGGTTGTCGGGGATCCATTGCGCCGCGATGGCGGTCAAGGTCAGGGCATTCAGACATAACAGCATACACGCCGAAATCGCAAACCAGCGCCGGGAGTAATGATCGACGGCGTAACCGGCGAATAGTGCGCTGCAAAAATACGGGATCACTTCGGCCAGACCGATCAGGCCTAGTGCCAGTGGATCGTGCGTCAGTTCGTAGATATGCCAACCCACCACAATCGCCACGATTTGATAGGCCAGCACGATGAGCACGCGAAACGTTAAAAGTTTTAGAAAAGCAGGGTTTGAAGTGCCTAAAAAACGCATGAATGTCCAGTTTTGAAATACAGCCGGCTCCAACTGTATGGTCGAATTTAGTAAGTGGCTGATTGATACCGGCCTAATAGTCTGTGACAGAGCTTAGCGCTGGCGAAAGCGAATATCGCCAAATAGAGTCTTTTGCTCGCGCGGTTGGCAGCGCCAGTATTGCGGCGGCGCGTCCACTTGCCCGCCAAGTTTGGCGGCGGCGTGCCAGGGCCAACGCGGATCGTAGAGTATACCGCGCGCCAAACCAACCATATCTGCCTTGCCGTCGGCGACGATGGCTTCAGCCTCTTCGGCTTCGGTGATCAGGCCGACGGCGATGGTGGGCAGGCCGGTTTCAGCGCGGATGCTTGTCGCCAGTGGTACTTGATAATTGGGGCCGACCGGGATTTTTTGCAGTGGCGACAGGCCGCCGCTGGAGACATGGATAAATGCGCAGCCGCGCGCTTGCAAGGCTTTAGCAAAGGCCACACTTTGCTCTAGGTCCCAGCCGCCATCCACCCAGTCTGTAGCCGAAATACGGACCCCGATTGGCAACTCCGCCGGCACTGCGGCGCGCATCGCCTCGAATACCGCCAACGGGAAACGCATGCGGTTTTCCAGCGAGCCGCCGTATTCGTCGTCGCGCTGATTCGATAAGGGCGAGAGAAATTCATGCAGCAAATAGCCGTGGGCGGCGTGAATTTCGATAGCGTCGAGACCCAGCTTATACGCGCGCTGTGCCGCAGACACAAAAGCCTGCAAGATGCGTTGCAAACCGTCCGCATCAAGCTCGGTCGGAGCGGGGTCGTCCGGCATAAACGCCAAAGTCGATGGGGCAACAGTAGGCCAGCCACCGTGATCGGCATCGACCAGACCACCGCCATCCCAGGGGGCTGCGGTGGAAGCCTTGCGGCCGGCGTGAGCCAGTTGAATCGCGATGGGCATTGCCGAATATTGACGTATCGCGTTCAAAACTCGGGCTAGCGCTGCTTCAGTGGCATCGGACCAGAGGCCGAGATCGGCCGGTGAGATGCGGCCTTCCGGTTCTACGGCGGTGGCTTCGATAATCAACAAGCCGGCGCCGGACATCGCCAAATTGCCTAGATGCATCAAGTGCCAATCGCTGGCTTCGCCGTTGACCGCCGAGTACTGGCACATCGGCGCAATGATGATACGGTTGGGCAGCGTAACTGAGCCGATGGAATATGGCGAAAAAAGCTGACTCATGGCGGTGTACCTTTGAATAAAGATTGGCGTAAAACTGTCGAGTAGTCTATTAGCTCGGTTCTGGCGTGGCAATGGGAATATCTATCGCTGCAACGGTATTTAAGCCGGTCCAGAAGGTCGAATTTATTCCGCCTTCTGGACCGGGAAGGCTGCTGAATTTGCCGTATTCGTTGTAAGGTGGCCCGGCTTGCTATAATGCCGGCTTTTCCAATTCATCGGGTCGATAATTGTGGACGTTAAACAATACATGCAGCAATTGGGGCAACAGGCCAGAGCGGCCGGCCGTGAGATCAGCAAGGCCGAGAGCGGGCGGAAAAATAATGCTTTGTTGAAAATCGCCGAGGCTATTGCCGCCGGCAGTGCCGAGATCACCAGCGAAAATCGCAAAGATTTGGAAGCCGGTAAACAAAACGGCATGGATCCAGCGTCGTTGGACCGACTGGAACTGACGCCTGCTCGTATTCAGGCGATGATAGAAGGTCTGAAACAAGTGGCTGCGCTACCCGATCCGGTCGGAGAAATTACTAACCTTAACTATCAGCCCAGCGGCATCCAGGTTGGACAGATGCGGGTGCCCTTGGGCGTGATCGGCATCATCTATGAGTCGCGGCCTAACGTCACTATCGATGCGGCGGCTTTGTGCTTGAAATCCGGGAATGCCTGTATTTTGCGTGGCGGTTCCGAGTCGATTCATTCCAATCGGGCGATTGCGGTGTGCATCGCCAGCGGTTTGGCCGCTGCCGGTTTGCCGCAACAAGCGGTGCAAGTGGTGGAAACCACAGACAGAGCCGCAGTCGGTGAATTGATCACGATGAAGGATTATGTTGATGTGATCGTGCCGCGCGGCGGCAAAAGTCTAATCGAACGTATCAGTGGCGAAGCGACCATCCCGGTCATCAAGCATCTGGACGGCATTTGCCATGTCTACATCGATGGCAAAGCCGACTTGGATAAAGCGGTGGCGATTGCGATGAACGCGAAAACCCATCGCTACGGTGTCTGTAATGCGATGGAAACCTTGCTGGTGGCCGAGAGCATTGCCGCGACGGTGTTGCCGATTTTGGCAGAACAATACGCGGCAAAAAACGTGGAACTGCGCGGTTGTTTGAAAACCTGTTCCTTGGTCAAAACTGCCGTGCGCGCTACCGAGGAAGACTGGCATACCGAATATTTGGCGCCGATTTTGTCTATCAAAATCGTTGCCGACATCGACGAAGCGATAGCGCATATCAACACCTACAGCTCCGCGCATACCGAGGCCATCGTCACCGAGGATTACACCTTGGCGCGGCGCTTTTTGCGCGAGGTGGATTCCAGCTCGGTGATGGTTAATGCTTCTACGCGCTTTGCCGACGGCTTTGAGTATGGTTTGGGCGCGGAGATTGGCATCAGCACCGATAAGCTGCACGCGCGCGGTCCGGTCGGGTTACATGGTTTAACCTCATTGAAATTCATCGTGTTGGGCGACGGGCATATCCGCCAGTAATGATCGGAGTTTATGGCGGCACGTTTAATCCGGTCCATTACGGCCATCTGCGCACCGCCCTGGAAGTGAAAGAGCTGTTCGAGTTGGAGCAGCTACGTTTGATTCCTTGTCGGGTGCCGGCACATCGCGACGAGCCCGACGTACCGGCCGACCTACGTTTGCAAATGCTGGAAGCCGCCGTCGCCGATACTCACGGCTTTAGCGTGGATAGACGCGAGCTGGATAGGGCGGGGCCATCGTATATGGTGGATACGCTGCATTCCTTGCGTAATGAAATAGGTAATACGCCTTTGTTGCTGTTTATCGGTGCCGATGCATTTGCCGGTTTGGAGCGCTGGCACCAATGGCAGCGCTTATTCGATTATGCGCACATCGTGGTCATGACCCGGCCCGGCTATGCAGGACTGGCGTTGTCGGCGTTTTTACAGCAGCGAATCGCCGAGGACCGGACGCAATTAAATCGGCAGGCAGCCGGGCTTTTAACTTTCCAAGAAGTCACCGCGCTGGCGATTTCCGCCACCGCCATCCGCGAGCTGGTGGTTACCGGACGCGATCCACAATTTTTACTGCCGGACCGGGTCATCGAATTGATTCGGCGGCATCGTTTATATCAACCCCCCATTCATCACACAGGAAATTGAATGCAAACAGAAGTATTACTCAAGCTGGTCGAAACCGAGCTCGACGACCGCAAAGGCCTTAACATCAAGACTATCGATGTGCGCGGCAAAACCAGTATTACCGATTACATGGTCATTGCCACCGGTACCTCGTCCCGCCACGCCAAGTCGCTGTGCGATTATGTGATGGAAAAGGTCAAGGAGCAGGGGCAGCAACCTCTGGGGTTGGAAGGAGACCAAAGTTCAGACTGGATCTTGTTGGACTTGGGCGATGTAATCGTGCATGTGATGACCGGTCAAGCCCGCGAACTGTATCAGCTGGAAAAACTGTGGTCAGTGGCAGGCGACAAGACGCATAGTTAGTTTTCTCCGCGAATTGCCGAAAGAAATTTCCAGCGGCCCAAGGGCAGAATTTGTCATCCGCCCTCAAGAAAAAGTCCAAGTAGTCGATGACTTAGGCGAGTAGGAGGAGGGGTCATGAAAGCGTTCAAAACAATTTGCTGGGTGTTGATGGCGTTAGCCTTAAACGGTTGTGCTGCGGTGGGCGATAAACATGCTGAGGTGCCGTCCGCCGGTAAAACCCTGCGTGCTACCGGTTATAGCCGTTTTGACGATAGCGGGAAGCTGGCGGTTAATCAGCGCTGGTTACAGGCGCAACAAGCCGCCAAACTGGACGCCTATCGCGGCTTGGCGGATTTGTTGTATCAAGAAAGATTGGGCAATCAAACTACCGTCGGTGCTCAGGTGATGCGCGACGAGGTCTACCGGGTTTATCTGGATAGTTACTTACGCGAAGCGCGTGCTGCGGACTATCGGACTGTCAGAGACAGTTTAAAAACGACTCTTGAATTACGTCTTAGCCCGCGTTTTTATCAATGTATGTCTGGCGATACTGCTTTTGCCGGTCAGTGTTTGCAGGAAGATAATAAGCTGGCGTTTACGCGG
This sequence comes from Methylomonas sp. MK1, assembly GCF_000365425.1. NCBI lineage: Bacteria > Pseudomonadati > Pseudomonadota > Gammaproteobacteria > Methylococcales > Methylococcaceae > Methylomonas > Methylomonas sp. MK1. The sequence continues at coordinate 2,109,341 of NZ_AQOV01000001.1, read as the reverse complement.
CTGGGTTATAAAGCCGCGACGGTGACCTCTGCTAACCTGGCCTGTGGTGCTCGGGATTGTAGCGATCAATATTATGTGGCAGGCTTTTCCAAAAAGGCCAATGTCGTGGATGATACCTTGCTGGAAGCCGGCCTTTACGATGTGGAATGGATTGCCAATACCGGTTTGCGAACGATATTTCAGTATTTGTTGATCAACGGATTTTATAGTGCCTTATAGAAACTTGCTAACAGTGGTACTGATCGCCTTGCTGGCTGCATGCAGCAGCGGCAATAGTAAGCGGCGCGGTGATGAGAATGGCGTTGCTGCGTCCGGTCAACAGGTTAGCGTGCAAGGTAGTGCAGCTATCGTCGGCGGAGGTATCGAAGCAGCTCGCCGAGCGGCTATCGACGACGCAGTGAGTAACGCGTCCTTACAATTAAAACGTAACAATAATTCGGCGCTGCTGGTCAGTGACATTAAGGTGGTGGATGAATGGCAGGATGCCGATCTCTACCATGTGCAAGTGCTGGCCGTGTTATCCGATAAACAGCGTTGCGGTTCGCCGTATCGGAAGAAAATCGTCGCCACCGGCTTTCCGGTCATGAATGCCGATCAAATCAGCGGCACCGAAAGCCAGGATTTATACAGCGGCATCCCCAGGGAAATTAATAATCAGTTGATGGAAACCGGCGATTTTATCGGCCGTAATCTGACCAACACCTCTTTATACAGCCGGCCCGATATGGCGCCGGAGATTCGCTTTGCCGAGGGTACAGCCGAATCGGTAATTCTGAATATCGCCAAGCAGCAGAATGCGCAGTTTGTATTGTCCGGCGTGATTCGCGACTTTCGCGTGGAGTCCACCGAATATGTGCGCGGTAGCGGCCCACTGGCGGATCTAAAATCCATGGTCAGGGATTTCGTGGCTCGCCGCAGTGTCGGGATTGACGTATATGTTTACGATGGTTTTAGCGGTGCCTTGCTGTTTCAACATCGTTATACCGATTCCATACTTGGCGACGTCTCGCTGCCGAGCGGCTACACGGTAGGTAGTGACCGCTTCAACTCGACATCCGCCGGTCACGCCATCAGCGAGATTATTCAGGAAGCCAGCGAAGACATTCATAAATTATTTGGCTGTTATCCTTTTACCACCCGGGTAATACAGGCCGGTAATAATCGGATTGTGATTGCGGCCGGCGCTCAGGATAAAATCAAAATCGGCGACAGGCTGATGATATATTCCGCGTCCGCCGGCGGTGTGGCGGGAGCCGGTTTGGGGGAATCGCAGGGTATTTTGACGATAACCGACGTTAGTGCGACGACTGCGGCGGGTACTCTTGATTCAACGGCAGTTGCCGGTGCAGTCAGGCCAGGCGACTGGGTGAAAAGTTTCGCTACGCCTTGACGGGCGCGTCGCTCAAGCCTAGTAAGCGCTCGATGTCCTTGCTCATGCCTGCCGGTGTGTCTATCGGCGCATAGCGTTTAAAAACCTTGCCATCTCGGCCCACCAGAAATTTGCTGAAATTCCATTTAATGGCATTGAAACCCAAAATGCCCGGGGCGGCGTTTTTCAAATACGCGAACAGCGGATGCGCGTTGTTACCGTTGACATCGATTTTTTCGAACATCGGGAAACTCACGCCATAGTTGAGTTCGCAAAAGCTGGCGATTTCTTGGCTGTCACCTGGTTCTTGCTGACCGAATTGATTGCACGGAAATCCCAGTATCACCAAGCCCCGGCTTTTATAGGTCTGATATAACGCCTCCAATCCCCGGAATTGCGGCGTAAAGCCGCATTGACTGGCGGTGTTGACGATTAGTAGCACTTTGCCGCGGAAATCTTCTAAAGAAACAGTTTCGCCGTTAATGTTAGTGGCCGAGAATTGGTATATGTCATTCATGCTGATACTGGTCCGTTATGGAATTACTTGCGCTTGTCTTGCATCCCGCTGTCCATCGAGTTGCAATGGCTAAAGCCCCTCTTAGGTCCATGCATCCCGATCAAGATCCATAGACAAATATTCACGGAGCTTACCGTTGTTCATCGGATTGTCAAAAATCTATAGCGTGACAATACCCTTTTTTGCGTGGGGGTTGTCGGAAGGAACTTCAGTATAGTATTGGAAATACGGGGCCTCGGTCATTCTCTCGCGGGAGGACAGGGCCCATAGTTGCCTGGCTGTATGGGCGGCTGTTGAAACCTTCGGCGATTGCCCAGTGCTTATTGTCCTGATAGTCGTTGTTGCAGCTTGGTTTGCAGCAAACTGTCATAGTGGCGTTTCAAAACCGAATCGGTGGGCGGTGCCGGCAATTCCGCTGCAATCTCGCGGCGTAATTGGTCAAGGTCATGCGTCGGTACTGAAGATTTTTCAGTAAGATCTGTTTCTGTAACGGTGACTGGTTGCTGAGTTGGTTCCGATACGTCTGCCGTTTCTGAGGGCTGAGGCGATGCGATTTTGTGCAGAGTTTCGTAGTGACGGCGCAGCACGGAATCGGTGGGATAGGGATTGCTAAGGGCCTCTTTCTCCGCTTGCAATGCAGCCAGATAATGGCGTTTTAATATCGAATCTTCGGGAAATTTGATTGCCGGCGCTTCTGCCGCCGGCGTTATCGGTTCTTCGGCAACTGCTGCTACGATTGACGCTTGCGGTGCTGGTTCGGCAATCGGCTCAGGGGCTTGGATGGGGGCCGCTACCGGTGTCTCGGGTTGTTGCGCTATTGGAGCAGTTGGCGATGGCGCATGGGTTGGCGAAGGGGGATTCGCGGCGCTGGAAGTTGCTTGTTGCTGAGGCGCCGGCTGTTTGTTTTCTGGCGTCTTGCCGATTGGTTTGAGTTTGCCTTTCCAGACTAGCCAGCCTACTACTGCCAAGCCTACGATTATTAGAAGTTCTATCATGACTTTGTCCCCCTCAATATTGTTATTCGTCCAAATGCTTTATGCCCGCGGCACTAGCGATTGGCTTTTTGGTGTAGTTTTCCTTTACCGGCATTCTTTCGAATGCGGATAGCGATGCAAATAAATCGCAGCGCTTTATACCATAGATAATTGAAATAGCTGATGCTTTGCTGGTTACGTTGACGTAGTCATGTCGTACCGATCAGGCATGGAATACGAATTGAAAGGGGGATGAGTTCAGTCAAACAAGGCCCCCGCATGGGTAGGGACTGGCACTGGGGGCCTTGATTAAATACTTATCGATTGTCGGCGTTTAGGGGCTTGTAGCTGGCGCGACTATAGTTGGAGCGACGGGTGGTTCTGGAATTGGAGTCGGACTTGGGGCAGTGACGGGTGCAGGGGCAGGAGCCACGGTTGGGCTGGGACTGCTGCTAGTAGAAACGTCGTTGGAGGATGACGATGCCGATGAACTGGAAGCCGCTGAAAAGCTGGAGTTGGATATGGAAATTGGAGCAGGTCCCGAAGCACTACTGGAGCTCGTATTGCCCAACGACGGACTGTCGTTGGCTGATGGAGAAGAAACAGGCACTGATGAATAGCTCGGGTTTGGCGTAGAGGCGGGCGCTGGCTCTGAAATCGGGCCGGAAGAAGTATTGCTGTGGGCTGAAGAACCGCTAAACGACGTAGATGTTGAGCTCGAGCTGGAATCGGTGCTGGGTAAACTGTCAATCGTTGGCGTGGATGACGTAGAGGGAGAACGGTCAGGCGAACTGACGGGCCGCGGAGCACTGATCGGCGGTTCTACCGCTGTCGTTACCGATGGCGAAATAGAATTGGATGAGTCCGAATTACCATGGCTTGGCGCGGGTGCCGCGGCCTTGTTTTCATTTGAAGGGTCAGATTGAACAGACGCCGAAGGGACAAATTGGCGGTTCTTGTCTACCGGAGTCGTATCGGTCGAAGGGCTTGTATTGTCCTTGTTTGATGCGCCACCCCTGCTTATTTTTGCATCGCTAGCTTCCGGAGAGTAAGGGGCTGGCTCGGGGATAGATTCGCTCGATGGGCTTGATGCCGAATTCGCATTAGGATCGATGCCGGATCCAGGCAATTTTTCCGTGCCGGTTTCAGTTTTTGGTGTTTTCGATGAGGATTCGCTTGCCGGCGGGATCGATTCGGGTTTGTCTGTCGCGCCGTCACGAGTACCACCATTCTGATCCTGCTTGGATACAGCTTCGCTATTCAAGGTTTGCGACTGCGTGTTACTGTCCGACATTTTCGAGCGATCTTTGTTTGGTCGGCGACCGTTTTCGCTGTCTGGAACAGTGTCTTGATGAATATTCACCTCGAAACTATTGGGCGATGCGCCCTCCTGTTTGTCTATATCTGTTTCCCCTGGATGTTTGTGCTTGCCGGGTTTGCGGGGATGATTCCCCAAACCATCGCTTTTGTCGGTGGCTGTATCGCGTTGGTCGTGCGGGCGGAATGGTCTATCTTCGTGCTTATGCGGAATACTGGGCAATTCTAAAAGCGAATGCGGATGCTCAATATGCGGACGAGGATGAGGGTGGCTATCCGGTCCACGGTCCCGGCCTTCATGGACATGGCGTTTATCGTCCCGCTCGACATGCGTACCGGGGACTGATGGCTTTGGGCCTCCGGTTTTTATAGAACAATCGCTGGTGACCGTATCCGTGCGGTATTCGTCGTGTGAGCGATCCGGTGTCCAATGGCAGGAGTTCCACTGATCGGACTGGAGTGCGTTGCTGTCGCGTAAACTTAATCTGATTTCGCCTTCGGCGGGATTGGTCACGGCCAGCTCATAGCGGTTACCGGCTAACGCGCTAAAGGCCAAGGAGCATTTGTGTTCCCGCTCGGTAAATTTGAATAAGCCTTTACATGTTGTCGTTCTCGTACAGCTTTCACTGCGATCTTCGTTAACGAATTTACTATCCGAGGATGTACAGGTTTTGCTGCCGATCAATTCCGCATAGCTTACAGCATATTGCGCGGATGCATGGTGCAGTCCCGGCAACAAGTAAATGGAATTGAAGCGGTTTAACGTCTGCTGGTCGACGTCGATTTTGTAATCCACCGTGTTTTTCCAATTCTCGTCAAGCCTGGGTAACAAATTGAGCGGGAAAACCCAGAATGGCGGTAGCCAAGCTATGGAAGGCGCGGCTAGGGAAACTTTCGCGATTTGTTCCACTGGCAGTTGTGGGCCGGAATAGCCTTGTGTGGCGCAAGCCGTCAAGCCGGTGCTACAGGAGACAAGTATGGCGCGGTATAAAATTGCAGACATGGTAAATCTCCGCTGAGATAGTGATGGTTAGGAATGTCGAGCTATTGGCGTTGAGTCCACCGTTTGCATAAGTGAAATGTGTCGACGCGGTTTGACGGTCCGATAAGGTGCGGAGACTTTTAGCTTGTGCGGTTTGCGTGCGGGTTCTCGTTGCGTTGGTAGCAACATACAAACCCTCGGATTTCTCGGTAATAACCGGACGACAATGTCGTCGCCTATTTGCAAGTTGCCATAGGGTTGCTGTTTGACCGGATGCTGGCCTATCCAGATGCAGTCCTGATACTCGAAGCGATAGGCGACGAATAAACCTTGCTCGATGTCCGCATCGGGTTGCCAAATATCAACGATCAGACCGTTCTCCAGTACGCCATCGTTTGCCAGTTCGGCGGCGTTTACGACCAATTGTTGTGCGTAAGCGATCAACTTTCTCGATAGCAAACCCCAAAACAAGCCAATACCCAATACAACGGCCAATCCGGCGTCTATTAGCGTCCGGGGGCTTTCCAATTCCTCGGTTTGATTGAATTGGTTAAAAAGTAGGCAGAGATAAAGTCCCCAGAGCCCCCCAAGGATAAGGACTATGCCAAGGTGCTCCTCTCTGGCATAGGTCAAGGACATCGCCGCCGGCTGGCAGAGTCTGAACTGGGTGTGTGTATCGCCGATGTTTTGCATGACAACCTCGCGTGCTTAAGTTCGATTTTCTTATCCGGACTCCCAATGACTGGGGAGTGACGCGCGGTTTCTCGCGTTTAGATAAAGTATTTTCGGAAGCGTTAAGTGCTGTCAGCTGATTGGCGGCAGTCGCGGGTTTTCGGTGACGAATTACCGGAATTTTAAGATGAAACGCTCGGCGGCGGCGTGCCGCTCAAGAAGGCTAAGTTGTAAAAACAATCGGCCCCGAGAATTAATCCCGGCTTAAGAAATCTTTGATTAATTTCGTATGGGCCGAGCCGTTTTGGGCGAGAAGCCACACGGATCGAATCACACTGCCGCGTCTAAAACATTTCGAGGTTGTCAGCATGCATTACTCCACAGACATGATGTTCCATTGGTTGGATAACACCGCCCAATTGTCGCAGCGGGTTTGCGTGGTGTTGATCGCGGCTCACGTTTTCATTCGGATGAAATGGCTCAGACAAGCTTTGCGCGGCGATCCGCAGCAGTGGCGTAATCGATTGGTCTGTGCCACATTTTTTGGCGTGTTTGCGATTATCGGCACGCACAGCGGGTTTTTATTGGATGTGCATCAACTGGGTAAGCGTATTGCCTGGCCCGCCGATTTGTCCGATGCATTAAAGCATTCGCAAGCAGTGATCGGCTTCCGGGATTTGATGGTGTTGGCGGCCGGGTTGAGCGGTGGTCCATGGATAGGCCTGGGTGCTGGGTTGCTGGCGGGTTGGGAACGCGCTCTGCTCGGTGGGTTTGCCGGATTCGCCAGCGCTTTCGCTACAGTGATGCAAGGCTTGTGGGCCGGTTGGGCGTTTCAGTGGCGGCCGCATTGGGCCACCAGTATGCGTGGCGCCTGCTTTATCGCCTTGACCGGTACCTTGCTGCAGAAACTGATTCTACTGGTTGGGGTGCAACCTTATGCCGATGCGCAAACGCTGGTGTTGGAAACCGCGATGCCGGTAGCGGTGGTGAATACCTTGGGCGTACTGCTGTTTTTATTTGTGATGCAGGATCTGGAGCGGGACAGATTAAGGAATCAAGCTCAGCAGGCCGAGCTTAGAGCTTTGAACGCGCAGATAGAACCGCATTTTATGAATAACACCTTGAATGCCATCAAAGCCTTAATCCGTCGTGACCCGGACGCTGCCTCGCAATATGTGGTGAAGCTGGCGCGTTTTCTGGACGATACTCGCCGCTGCGTCAGCGCCAATTCCATTTCCTTGCAGCAGGAATTGGCTCAAGTGGAACGTTATCTGGATTTCCAGACCCTGCGCTTTCCGGAAGCGTTGCAGTTTCAACGCAATATTTCTCCGCAACTTTTAAATTGCCAATTGCCTCCACGCTGTTTGCAAACCTTGGTGGAGAATGCTCTGTTGCACGGCATGCCCGGCCGGTCTAAGCCACTAAAGATCGATATTGTTGGCATCGATCATGGGCAAAGCTTTATTTTGCGGGTTAGCGATAACGGTAATGGCATACCAGCGCCGCGTTTGGCGGAACTGGGCAAGCGCCCGGTCGATTCGAGCAATGGTAACGGCAGCGCACTTTTTCATTTACGCCAAAGTTTCAAACTGGCCTTTCCGCGTCAATCGACGCTGGCGATCAATAGCTGGGAAGGTCACGGCACCGAAGTTATTTTGACCATACCGAAAAGGAGCACACCATGGTAGGTAAACGTTCTGTGATGATAGTCGACGACGAATATTTGGCCCGCGACGAATTAAAAAGCCTGCTCAAACGCCGGCATCCGGATTTTGAGGTGGTGGCGGAAGCAGCTAGTGCGGCAGATGCCTGGGTTTTGCTGAAACAGCATCCGCGTATAGACGGCGTGTTTTTGGATATTCATATTCAAACCGAGAACGAACGCGCGGGCCTTGATCTGGCTTATGTAATCAATCGCTTGACCAACGCGCCTTGGATCGTCTTTATCACCGGCCGACCGCAAACTGCCGTGGAAGCGCATCGCCTGCATCCCGCGCATTTTCTACTCAAACCGTTGGAAGACAGTAGAATTGACGAAGCCCTCGAATGGATACGCCAAAAGCAAGCGTTACCGGTTGTACCGGTATTCTCACCGCCCAAACGCATCATGATCAAGCATCGCATCGACTCCCGTTTCGACGAGTACGAGTGGCATACCGAATGCGTCGATCCGGGCGAAATCGTGTTTATAGCCAAGAATAAGTCGGTGAATAACCTGAAAATCCAGTTATCTAACGGCAATATGTTGGATCGGGTCAACGGCACGATTAAGGACTGGGAAAACAGATATGCCGTATTGGGTTTTGTGCAAATTCACAGAAGTCATTTGATCAATTTAAGCCACTTAAGGAGCCTGAAGCCTCGCGGCAGCGAGGGAGAGGATTACAAGGTGGCCCTAAAAAACTGTCCGAGCGAATTGGCTGTTGGGCCGGAGTATTTGGAGGTGTTTCGGGAAAAACTGCATAAAGGCCAGTTTTAATCAGTGATGTCCATCATTGAAGTTAGTTGTTTTAAGACACGGTAACGGCAAGGTTTTGCGACCTAATCAAGATTATCCGCCGTTTCATCCGGTACAATCATTCCATTTACCGTGAACCTTTATTACTACTACCAATGAACGATTCGATTATATATGCGCTGGATTTTGATGGCGTTGTCTGCGACAGTGCGATTGAAACCGCGATCACCGGCTGGAAAGCCGGTACTACTATATGGAAAGACATGCCTGACGCGGTACCTCAGGCTATCGTTGAGCAGTTTCGCGAAGTGCGGCCGATTATCGAGACGGGGTACGAAGCGATTCTGATTATCCGCCTCATGTATTTGGGCAAGAGTACTGCCGCTATTTACGCCAACTACGCCGCTAAAGTACAAAGGATGCTCGACGAAATCCATTTAAGCATCGACGATTTGAAAAAGCTGTTCGGCGAAACCCGCGATAATTGGATTGCCAGTGATCGTGCCGATTGGATAGCCAAGAATCCCTTGTATCCCGGTGTTGCAGAGAAACTGCGTGACTTGGGACAACGGCATTTTTGGTGCGTGATTACCACCAAACAAGAACGCTTCGTGAAGGAAATCCTTAGTGCCAACCACATTGAATTGGCCGATGAACGAATTTTCGGGATGGACCGCAAACTCGGCAAACCGGAAATCCTGAAAGGTTTAAAAGCCCAGCATCCGGGCCAGCCGATTTATTTTACCGAGGATCGCCTGCCTGCTCTGGAAGGTGTAAAAAAACACCCGGAGTTGGCCCATGTGAAATTATTCTTTGCACTATGGGGTTATAATCTTGCCGCCGACCACGCCGTTGCAGCCGCGCAAGCAATCGTACTACAGCAGTTAGACACTTTTCTCAGCGGCAGTTAGATCGCCTTATAAGCGGATACCGAGTTCAATAGCGGTATTCCAAAACACTGTTGGTGTCGGCGCCGGCATTATTCAAATAGTAGTAGCCGTCGCCGTGGCTGACGATGCGTTGGTAGGGTAGGGTGTCCAGTTCGGCCAGATAGACGATGGCGTGAGTTTTAATCAGGCAATACACCACGTCGCCTTCCCGCAACGCCATGCTCTGGCAGGCCCCCGGCGTAATTTCCACCAACAAGGTACCACCGCAATCAACCTGCACGATCAGACTTTCGCCGCTAGGGATGATCGCGCAGATCCGGCCTTTTAGCTGATTCTGAATGGAAATGCCGTCGATGTAGGCCCGCGACAGCGCAATATCGTTGGCGCGGATCGATACCTGGCTCTGGCTGCCGATTGCAAACTGCGGGCGTAGCGGCAATGCCAGCGGCAGACCGAAACTATCCGCCATACTGCAACCCGCCTGGACATCGTGATTGCGAATACTGATCGGCAGGAAGTTGTCGATTTGGCGGATACCCAGATAGCGCAAGATACCTTGTTGTTTAGCCACTTCGCGCAAAGAGCCGCTGCGCAGCACCTGGCCGTGTTCCAGCACAATCAACTGGTCGGTCAATTCCAGAATTTCGCCCAGCGACTGGCTGGCATAAAGTGCCGGCAAACCGAATTCGTCTTGCAGGCGTTTCAAAATCGGTAGTAGTTGCGAACGGTAACCGTGGCCGATGGCGGCGAAGGTTTCGTCCAACAGTAATAGTTTTGGCGATTTCAGCAGAGAACGGGCTAGCGCCACCCGTTGGCGTTCGCCAACCGAGAGCCTTTCGATAGGCTGATCCAGATTGGTGCCCAGCTCCAGTAAATTGATTAGATAATCCGGTTTGAACAGTCGGCGCTGTTTGAGGGTGCGGTAATAGGCGGCGGTTAAATTGTCGCGCACGGTTTCCGTGGCGTCGGCGCAATCGCTCTGCAATACCGCGCCTATCGGCCGTTGTTCGCGCGGCATCACGATACCTTTACGGCTATCGAACAAGATTTTGCCGTCCAGCGCAATATGTCCGCTTTGCGGCTGAATGGTACCGGCGATCAAGCCTAGTAAGGTACTTTTACCGGCACCGGATTGTCCGAACAGACCGACGCTGATGTCGCCGACCGATAACTGCGTGCTGAGGTCGAAATGACCGCGACGCAGTTTGACATTCATTTCCAGCAGCATGACCACCTCCGGTGGTTAAAGTCGACCCGGCCTGGTTGGCCGGGCCGATCACGATATTAACCCTGCACGCCGAGAATCACCGCGCCGGCTTTGAATACCGCGGTGGCAGTTTGGCCTTTGCGTAGCCCCAAGGTTTCCACGCTATCGTTGGTGACAGTAGCGGCGATTTTGTCGCCGCCGGGCAGGGCAATATCCACTTCGGTGTTCACAACGCCCGCCTTAACGTCAGTGACCGTACCTTCCAATTGGTTACGCGCCGAAATCCGATAACCGCCGAAATCGGTGACGACGATGACTTGCGGCGCTTTTACCAACACGATGACTTTCTTGCCGGTTTCTATCGCCAAGGTTTCGACGGAGTCTTTGGTAATCGAGGCGACGATGGTTTCGCCACCTTTCAAACCGACATGCACTTCGGCGTTGACTGCGCCGATGGTGACTTCCGTGACGGTGCCGGAAAATTGGTTACGTGCGCTTGCTTTCATGATAATTCCTCTTGATTGGATGGGCGCGCCCTTAACATAAAGGGTTTGAATAAACGTTAATTTGCTGCGGGTAAGGCATAGCCGTATTTTTCGATGATGGCCAAAGCTGGCGGCGTTTTCAGAAAAGCCAGCAAAGCTTGCGCGGCCGGATTTTCGGCACCGGTTTTCAGCAATACCGCGTCTTGCAGGATCGGGCTATGCAGGTTTTCCGGCACGATCCAGCCCGAGCCTGAGCCAATTTTGCCATTCTCGATCACTTGTGATAAAGCAACAAAGCCTAGCTCAGCGTTGCCGGTACTGATGAATTGATGCGTTTGAGCAATGTTTTCGCCTTGCACGAATAAGGCTTGCAGTTTTTCCAATAAACCTTGGTTTTTCAAGACCTCCACTGCCGCAGCCCCGTAAGGTGCCAATTTCGGATCAGCCAGAGCCAGATGTTTGAAGTCACCTTTGCTGAGGATTTGGCCTTGCTCGTCTACATAGCCGGGATTGCTAGACCACAATACCAACTTACCGATGGCATAAGTAAAGCGGGTGCCGGCTACGGCCAAACCTGATTGCTCCAGTTTCAGCGGGCTTTTGTCATCGGCCGACAGAAACACCTCAAACGGCGCGCCGTTCTCAAATTGGGCGACGAATTTGCCTGACGAACCGAACGAAAGCTTGGCACTATGGCCGCTAGCTTTCTCGAACGCCTCGGCGATCTCTGTCATGGGTTTGGTAAAGTTGGCGGCGACCGCAACCAGCGTAGTATCGGCCTGCGCAAACGCGCTCGATAAAAGCGATAGAGCTAAAACAATCCGATTTAAAGCGATAAACGACATGCTATTTCTCCTCAATGATAAGCTGATCGGCAGCGGCTAAAACCTCAATTGGCTCTGCACGTAAACATAATCGATGTCTTCCTTAATAATGGGTGCGGACGGCGCTTTTTTGGCAAATTCGCCCTTGAACAAATGCGCCCAGCCGGTTTCGAAATTCAAACTGCTGTTGAAATCCCAACGCGCGGTCAATTCCAATTGTTGGCCAACGAAATCACCGCTCCGACCGCTGGTATCTTGAATACCGGCAGCGGTCCAACTGTCTCTGTCCGATGCCAGCCAATAAAAACGGTGACTCAGTCCAAGCTGCACATCGTGGCGTGGTGCCGCAGTGATACGGTAGCCGGGGGTGTTGATGTTGGCTCGGGCGAACGCGCCATACATACCGGTCGGTCCGAACTCGAAGCGCCGTGCCCCGTATAAAGTGTCGAAGCGTTGGTCTTGATTGTCGTTCGGGTTTTCATCACCGCTGGCATAGTCGTATTCCAACGCGAAACGGGGAGACCATGGGGCGTCGAAGGTATAGCCGACATCGGCGTGCTGGTACCAGGCGGCGTGCTCCAGGTCTCGGCCATTATTGGCTGCGGTACTAGAGCGAACGGTGCCGAGCTGGCCGATGGTTTCGGCTTGAAAGTCGAAATTAGCCTTCTTGGGCTTCAGATAAAAGCGCACCCCGGGGGTGAAATAGCGGCGATTGCGGGTCGGGTTCCGAATGCTGTCGCCCTCGTCGAGATGGTATAGATAAACTTCGCTATTGATATTCCAGGCCAAGTTGTAAAGCTCCAAGAACCCGCCGGAAAACCAAGTGTGGGTATCTTCCTCGTCGAACTCGTGGACCTCGTTCAGAATGTCCGCAGCGGCGGTCGGATAGCGGTTGACCGGCATGGTCACAAAGCCGGTAAATTGCCAAGAATCGTAGTCCAACAGCCTCAGCTTTATTCCGGTAAAGCTGTTGATATCGTTGCGCATCGCATTGCGGGCAATTAAGCGGCGACTGCCCAGATTTAGCGTTTGCCGGCCGGCCACAATTTCAGCGCCGATACCGCTGTAAAACAGATTTTGATCTGCCCACGCTGCATAACCTTGAATGAAGTCCGCAGTGTCGGCGTGGGTGTTATTTACGCCGGAACCGCTATCGGCGCCCAGCGCGCGGGCATCCAGAAACTCGGCACCGAGCCTTAACTTACCCAGATTGGCTTGCAGCCACAAATCGGTTTGCAAGGCAATCTGCTGATCGCCGCCTCTGCCGTTGGCTTTAAAGCTGCCGTCCATAGTCTCATAGCGGGTTCGCTGTTCCAGTGAGGCGAATAGCCACTTTGGCAAATTCAGCGTGTCATGTAGATTCCAGACCGGCTTTTCGAATTTATCGTTGCCCAGCAGGGCATCCGGCATCTGACTGGAAAAGGCGGCCATGGGGGGCTTGCTGTAGGCCTTAACTTCAGCGGCTTGCGTGGGGGAGGCGTCCAAGTAAAAGCCGGTGGCGGCAATAGCGCCGAATGCGCATTTAACGCTGGCCGATCTAAAGCTGTCTTTTCGCATCGTTATGACCAAATCGTCTCGGGTTATTTTTGGATTTACAGCGCAGCAATTGTCGCAAATGGAGTTCGCGAGTTGTGTAGCCCTGGCCGTAGTTTAATTCGTTGTGTATAAAAGTAAATAACGAATTCATCAAAGAGCTTATTACACTTGGGGAAACAATGGCTGGCGTACCCAAGGGTTTATCGCCCGGCTCATGCACTGTGCTTCCAGATCTTGCAGGCCGATACCAGTAAAATGGCCGCCAACAGGGGCAATAGCGTGGTGACGGCAACATAGGGTAATAGTTGGCCGCCGACAAAGGCACCCGCTATCGAGCCCGCCGCCATCAGCGCGATAAAAACTTTTTGCCGGCCCAATACTGTAAAGCTTTGATGGCGACTGTAACGGCCGAAGCCGGCCAGCATGGTCGGCAGGCTAATTGCCAGCGACAAGCTGCCGGCGATTTTGATGTCCACGCCAAACAGCAAGACGATAGTGGGGATCAGCAATTCGCCGCCGGCCACGCCCAGTAGCGCCGCGACTATGCCGATGCCATAACCGGCGATGCAGCCGACTGCGGTTTGTTGCCAGCCGGTCAACCAAGCCGTGGCCACCGAAGAGTCGTGCGCAGCGAGCAAAGCCGCCGCTATGCCCACCAAGCTCAGTGCGATGACCCGGTGCAAAGATTTCGATTCCAGTCGGCTGGCCCAGCTTGCGCCATGCCAGGCACCGATCAGGCTACCGGACAACAGCGTTCCGATCACGCCGGCGTGTACAGTCAATTCGCGTAACGGCACACCGGCAGTACGGAAGGGTAAAGCACTGGCGACCACGATCAAACTCATGGCTTTGTTTAATATCACCGCTTCCAGCGCACCGAACCCAAACAAACCGATTAGCAAGGGCAAGCGAAATTCCGCACCGCCCAGGCCGATCAATCCTCCCAATGTGCCGATTACCGCGCCGCCGGCGACAGCACAATAAGGCTTGGGCTGTTTGGCATCCGCGTTCAAAATAGTGTTTTCCATTCTTAAAAATCGGTTTAGCCACCGCATCCAGATACTCCGTTACGCACGTCGGTGATGCTGCATTTGCCAAAGCCGACAACCTGGGTGTCAATAACCGCTACTTTCCTGGCTTTTTTAGCGCGTTTGTCGATAGTTTCCTCCTCCTCGTCGCCAAATGATTTCCCGGGTGCGGATTTCGCCGCTGCGGCAGCGGCGGCATCGCCGGCAATCATGGGATTGCTAACCTGAGCCGCAGGGGCAGGCGCTGGATTGGCGATTTGAATGTTGTCAACGCCTCTAACCGGACCAGGCAGAATGACTTTGCCACCGCCGATGCCTGCCTCGCCTGCGTCAACGTAACCGCGTGGGGTTACCAAATAAACATTACCAATGCGTTTGCGGTTAAAACCGGATTGAGCGCGAATGCCGCTGCCGGATACAGTGGCCGGAAACACCACGACCAGATTGCCGTTAGCGTCCAGGCTGACTTTGGGTTTGGGTGTCGAGATAGCTGACTTTGCGCCACGGCCGGCGTCGATATTCCCCTCCGAAGACCAAGCGGTAATGTCGCCGCCGTCCAGCGTAAATATCCTGGAACGATTGACTTGTAAGTCGCCATTGACCAGGATGTTGACGTCGCCTTCGCGTTGCGCCACTACGCCGAGCTGGTCCTGGCTTTTCTGCCCGGTAAATGCCGACGCCAGGCCGACGTTGATCATGCCTCCGGGTGCCAACAGATCAATATCGCCGCCGTATAGGGTCTGGATGCGACTGAAAAATAGCCGGATATCCCCGGGCGGACTGTTTGGAAATAAGCGGGCGATGGCAGTGTACCCGCGTTGGTAAACGGCGGCTTTTTCCTTGTCTGGTACGCTGGCGGCGACGACAGCTGTGGCCCGGATTTCCGTGAACAACACATCCAATGCAAGCGCCAAACGACCGGCAGTGCTGGATTGCCGGTTTAGCTCGCTCAGCCTGTCGTTATAAGCGCCGCTACCGACATAAAAATTCAGGAAGTCCTCCAGTGGCCGGCTATCGCGCTGCAAGCTGTTACCGGCAATGACAATAATATCGGCGCCGGTTTGCGGCAAGGCCGAGTTCAACAGCGTCCCGACCGTGGTAATGCCCTCGGAGCTACCCAGATCGACATTGCGTCCGGCCCAGATATTCAGCAAACCCGGCCCCGCCAGCTGAATACCGCCGGGCGAGCCTTGCACCGTGCCGGTGGTGGGGTCGCGCAAGATCGGAAATACCAGGTCGCGGCCTACACTGATACTCGTGACATCGCCGGCATTAATATTCTGGATCGCCAGGCTCACATTGTACAAATCCTGGCCGGCCCAAATTTCGCTAGCCTTGGCTGCCGCCACTAACGCATCGCCGACACCGGTAATGCTGCCGTTGGCCGATACAATGCGGTTGCGACTGGTATCGTTACGGTGGATCGGTTGCGGGGCGTGTAAGGTAGAAGCGTCACCGCCGAAAGGCGTGGTAAATAGATATTTGGTTGCGCCGGCGACTGTTGTGGCTGGTTGGGCAGCAGACAGCAATCGAGCCGGATCGACATCCAGCTGGTTTACACGGGTACCGCTGCTGTCGTTACCGATACTAATGTCGCTGTTCGCCAGTAAATTCAGGCTGCTTTCCGCTGCAGGGTATAGCGTCATCGAGTTGACGATTTCTAAACCGCCGCTGAGTGCCTGAGCGTTGAGATTGCCCGGATACAAGGTCAGCAGCGGATAGTCGGTGCTTTTCAAGATTGCCCGGCCCATGGGCGATGCTTGGTCGAATACTTTGTAGGCTTGGGCGATAGCTTGTACATCGTTATTCAGCACCAAGTTGCCGGCCAGGGTTTGCAATTCAATCGCGCTGTCAGCGCTATAGCTGCTGAAGTATGAGGTTTTGTCCAGGAATTTGGCCGGCGTCAACGAAAACGGGTTCAACACTGTGCCGACGTCGATACCGTTGCCGGCATGGACCTGAAATTGAGTGTCGCCCAGCGCAAATACCGGGCCGGTCGTGTATTGGTTGCCGCCGGTGATCGCCCCGTCCGCGCGAATATCGGCAGTACCCTTATCAACGTAAAACACCCCGCCGGCTATGTCGCCGCCGGCATGTACTTCCAAATTACCGCCGCCTTGTAGTTGCCAACGGTTTTCGACGACTAGGCCGTTGTCCGTCACGCCGACCGGTTTTGCCGAAGTCGGCAACATCACCGACAAATCGTGAATATCCGCGCCGGCCTTGATGTTCACATCACCACCGCCCAACGCGCCTATGTTCTCTCTAAAGCCGAACTTCAGGTTTTGAATTCTGGCATTGGCGCTGTTTTGTACAACTAGGCCATCGAACATGATGCCCCACGCGGTGGCTCTATCGGCGGCGCTAATGCCGTCGCTGGCGTCCCAGTTACCGGTGCGTTGCAGCCAGTCGGACATCAATTGCGGGCTGGCGGCACCGATGATATTGCCGCCGGCGTTTAGGCTGATGTCGCCGCCGTCGAACGGATATTCGACGAAAAAAGCCGCGGCGACCAGAGCATTGCTGAAGTTTCCCCAGCGCTCGGTGTCGGCGGCGCGGCCGGCGCTGTAAATGGTGGATGTGGCATCGCTCAGGGTAATATCGCCGGCGGCGGCGACGTTGATGTTGCCGGTGCCGGTGCGGACGCTGGTATTGGCTGCAACGGTTAGTGAGCCAGCGCTCAGTGAGGACTGCACCGCAAGCGGATCGGCGCTGGTTAAATCGGCGCCGGCCACCAAGTTATAATTCCAGGATTGACCGGTCTGCAAAACCAGGGTTCGCAGCCAATTGCCGTTTACACCCAGCATGCCGGCCAGTTGGCTGGAATCGTACAAGGCAAAGCCATCGCTCAGCGTTTGGTTTATGTGCAAATTGCCGGCGGCCCGCAGGCTGAGTGCGCCGACACTATTGCCGTTATCGAAATGCCAGCTCCGGCCTTGCGAGTCCGGAAAGGCCAGATCCCAGCCATTGTGCGAAATCAGGCTGCCGTTGATGTTGCTGGGCTTGTACTTGATGTTGGCGGCGCCGGCATTCGGAAATATCCTGACAAATAGGGTGCGGAAGGTGGCCGATTGCGGGTTGGCATCAAAATAATAAGTGCCGTCCGCAGTTAGGGAACTGCTGGCGGCTTCGGTCAGGTTGCGGACCACGCCGTTGCTGCCGATTTGCTGTAAGGCATTCACCACTCCGGCGGCATCGGTGAGCGAGGTTTTCCATATCGAGCTGGACTGTTGCGTCCAGTTCATGCCGGTCAGCGGTTCGGTCAAATCCAACGTCAAATCGCCGCTGCTGACTATATCCACACCCGGTTGTAAATTAAAACCGCCCAGGCGCTGTTGCAGATCGGCATTTGCGGCGGCTGCGTTCAGGTATTGCTGGGTTTCGCCCCGCCACATTCCAATTTGACTGTTACTTAGCGGGATGTCTCGGTAATGTGCGGTCGCGGAGACATTCAGTGTATGGGCGCCCAGCACGCTGCCGCTGGCTATCGATACCGCCGCGTCGTCGTTGCCGACCCGGTTGACGACGGCCTCGACGCTACCGCCGTCGCCATCCGTACCCGCGGAGACATCGATGGTGGCGCCGGCGGCGACATTTACACCTTGATGGCTTTCGTTATCAGCATCCATAGAGATTAAAACCACAGAGCCGCCCGGCTTGCCGGCAGCGGTAGATGCCGCATTCAGCTTGGCGCCGGCTAGAATGTTAATGCTGTCGCCGGCCGATAAACGGATGCTGCCGGCCTGCTGGCCGCCCACATCCAAGGTGCCGAACACATCCAGCTTACCGGTATCGACGCTTAGATTAAGATTGTCGGCTTTGACGTAATCGCTTGCAGCGACTGTTAGATCGCCGCTACGTTGGCGGATGCTCCAGTCGCCGTTAAAGCCGGCGTTGGTCAGATAGTTATTCAAGACGGAAAAGTTAGCTCCGGAGCCAGTTGTGGCGTCCATGTTGATATTGCCGCCGCGCGCACCTTGATAACCCAGGCCGCGTATCTCGCCGGCCAGGCTTAAATGTCCCAATCCTGACGACAGCGATAAGGTGCCGGCGTCGCCGCCCAGCTGGCTGCCGGACACATCGAGCAGCGAACCGGCATCCAGGGTCAGATTGCCTCCGGCGGATTTCAAGAAAATACTGCCGCCGCCGGTATTGACATGATGGCCGGCCAGATCGATGTCGCGGCCACTGGTGTCTATGCTGCCGGAGATCGACAAAGTCTGAGCGGCTTGCAGTTTGACGATGCCGGAAGCCAGTTCAATGTGGCCCTGATGGTTTATTTGTTCGGCCGCGACGCTTAATCGGGCGCCGAGGGCGTCACTGTGCGGGGCGGTTCCGGCGGCCAAGGTAGTCAGATCATGGCTGCCTAGATTCAACGAGGTATCGGCGCCGGCGGTAGCGGTCCAAATGGGTGTGGCGATGGAGACATCGCTGTCGGCGCTTATATTTGCGGTGCCGCTGTTGACGACTGCGTTGAGCCCTTGCAATGAGATTTGCTGGAAGCCCGACCAGGCGTATTCGCCGGCGCCCAGCGTGATAGTGTTTGCGGTCAAGTTTAGGTGGCCGGTGCCGGCGGCGGTAAATGCCGTCGGTGCGCTGCCGCTGTTTTTAAGGGTGATAGTTTCGGCATTGATGGCGGCAATCTGATTACTGCTGCCATAGCCGTAAAGACTCGCGGCATTTAATACCAAATCCTTCAATTGCAGATTCATCGCGCCGGCGATGTCTATCGCGCCAAAGCTGTTTAGCGTTAACTTGTCTACGCGCAGGCCGTTTAAGGTGGCTGCGGATAATTGCAGTCCATCGCTGCCGCCGGTATCACCTAGTGAAATACGGCTGGAACTGAGGGTCAATTCGCCCTGGTTCATCGCGATATTGCCTGAGAAGCGGGTGTCTTTGCTGGCATCCAGCAGAATTGAGCCGGCACTGGACAGCGTCGCCCCGTCGGCGATGTCCAGCGTGCCGCGCAGTCCGGTTAACGCATCGGCGGCGCGCACCAGGTTAGCCTGGCTACCTGCCGACACCCTTAATAGGGCGCCGTCGCTGCTGCCATCGGTATTGACGACCTTAAGGTTGGTGTCGGTGCGGCTGAGATTGCCGGCGCTGCTCAACGTTGCGTTGCCCGCTACCGAAACGGTATCGCTCGCTGCCAGCAGAATTTCCGGGGCCTGCAAACGACTGCCAGCCGCTATGCTCACTGTCTGCGCGCCGACTGTTAGCTGAGTTTGGGCGTTGCCGCGATTGCGCCGACCGCCCAGCAACAGGCTGTCCACGCCGAGGCGGTTCAATTCATCGGCAAGTAACACCACCGTGCCGGGATCGACGCCGATGCTACCGCTGCTAACCACGGCCAGTCTATCCGCGCTGATGTCCAACATGCCGCCCAGCCCGCCTGGAGCTGCGGTAGCGCTGATTTGCGCCGCCATTTGCAAGCTGTTGCCGGCTAGCAGGCTGAGATTGCCGGCGTCTTGCGGTAGCGAGTCCCCAGCGAAGAAACTGTTGGCCGTAGTTTCCTGGTATTCGGAACGGCTGCGGGCAATGGCGCCGGATTCAACGGCAAAACCCGACCAGCGGTTGTCGGCGATATTGGTACCGGCTGAGTAACGGTAGCCAGCGACGATTGTCGAGCCGTCGGTACGTAAAGCCTTGGTGCCGGCTGCCATATCTTTGGTATTGGCTTGCGGGGTAATCAGATAGGCACCCGGCAGCAAGGCATAGTGCGCCGGCAGCAACAGGTAATAGCCGGCAGGCAGACCGGAGTCTGCACTGAGATAAATGCTGTCGCCCGGATTTAGACCGGAGTTGGCGAATTCCAACGGGTCGAAGGCGGCAAAATCGGCTTGATAATTGGGCAATACGGCGTAATTTTGTTGATAGCCGGGTGATGTGGGATCCAAAGTATCGATACTGCCGCCTGGTCCGGCGATGAACTCGAAAGCCGACAAATCGCCGCCGCCGTTTAAATTGACCACAGCGTCGCCGGCCAGATTGATGTCTGGTGCGGATAAGGTAATGGCTTTTTGCGGTGTGCCGTTTTGGATATTGTTGTAAGTGCCCAGCGGATAAATCCAGTCCAGACCGCCCTGGGTGCGGCCGAACGGAATCACGATGCCGTCGTCGTCGCTAACCGACGTGAAGCTGCCGGCAGCCAGGGTCAACGAATTACCGGCGTTTAAGGCGATGTTGCCGAATGGTGCCAATAAAACGCCATGACTGACAATGTTTGGCGCGTTGATATTTAATTGTCCGGCTGCCGACAACGGCGTATACCAATTTCCGATGCCAGGCAGAATATCGATCAGACCGTTCGGGTTTAGTGCGGCATCCAGCTTCAAGCTGTATTTGCTGAGCGTGGTGGGATAGATTTGTCGGGCACTCAAACTAAGATTGCCGCTGAGGCTCAGGCCGCCGATCAGGTCGGCTTCGCTGTTGGGATTGATACCGGTTAAGCGGATGTCGCCGCTACTGTTCAGGCTGGTTTGCGCAAAGCCGGCAATTTCGCTGGAACCGAACAAATCTATCAGCTGGGCGTTGATGCTCAATCCGACGCTGCCGATTGCGGCGCCTAGATTGCCGTGAGCGGCGCGGTTCCAGCTGGAACCCAGGCTGAAGGTATTGCTGGTTAAAGCCACCTGGCCGTAGCCGGCGTGGCTGATCAATGGCGCATCCAGTTTCAGGTTTTGCGCCAGAGTCAGACTAAGGTCGCCTTCGAAACGGATCTCGCCGCGCTCGGGGCGTACGGGCGTTGCGGAATATTGATCGGGTTGTATCACCGATGCGGCCAAGCCCAGTGAACCAAAGCCGCCTTCCTGAATTTGCCGGGCAGAGATATAAGCCTGGCCGTTAAATGTATCGGGGATGCCGTTGGCGGCCAGTTGCGCGGCGTCCGGTAAGTTGGACAGTTCAGCGGAAAAATGGATCACCCGGTCGCCAGTCGTGAAGATTTGCTCTTCCGGTTCGCCGCGATGTTGGGCGTTCAATGCCAGATTCAGTGTGCCGCCGGCAGCTGCCGAACCATTGCCGGCCGCTGTAGTGCCCTGGCCGGCCCGGCCCTGCAATTGGCCTTGTAACAGCATGCCTTCGGCGGCGGTCAGGTTTATCGAGCCGCCTGCGGAAGCAAGGGTTTGCCGACTTTTACCTTTGGAATTAACGATGTCTATCGCCGACTGGGTTCCCGATACATCCATTCGGCTGCCGGCGGCTGTCAGGATGTAGCCGCGCTCGGCATTTAAGTCTATCCTGCCGCCGGCCAGCACATTGCCCAAGGCCAATCGCTGGGCGTTGGTCGTCCAAACCGTGGCACCGGCGGTATTCAGGATGGCATTATGGCCCAAGGCGATTGCCTGATTAGGATTGTAGCCCTTATCCAGCGCGCTCGGCGGACTGCTGAGTTGTAAGCTTATTTTTCCTGCCGGTGCAAGCAGAGAGCCGTCGATGTAGATATTGGCGTCCGATTTTAGCGAAAAATCGGCGCCTGGATCGCCGATGATCGCGGTATGGCTGCCGATGCGAATGGCCCGCTCGGCGACGTAACCGCCGGCTATGCTGGCGTTATGGCTTAGATTTAAACTCAGATCGACGGCGTCGCGGATGTCGTCGGGCAAGACCGCCAATTGCACCAGGGTACTTAAGTCGCTGCCGCTGGCGGCCTTGATGGCCGTGGCTTTTAATTGCCAGCTGCTTTGTTGTAAATGGATTTGGGTGCCGTCGGCAATATTTAAATCACCGGCGTTGGCGGTCAGTCGGTAGCCGCTGAAGCCTCCGGATTGCAACAGCGTTGGCGACAAGTTCAGCACATGCGGATCGCCACTGGCGCCACCCAGCTGGATGCCGTTGGCGGTAATGCTCAGCACGCCACCTTGTTGCAAGGCATAGGCGGACAGTGTTGCGCCCAGGCTTAACACGCTGGGTTCCAGGCCGGCGCTGATCAAGTCGATATTGCCGCCGTGACCATTTTTGGTTTTAGTGTTGTTATTCAATGCGGCGCCGGCGTTGGCAGTAATTTTAGAGCCGCCATCCAGCAGCAGATCGCCCTGGGCTTGGAGCAGAATATTCCCGCCGTCTATCGTCAATGGCTTAAGTATTTGTGCGTTTTTACTATCGACTAGGTCGTTGATCCAACTGCCGCTGCTGTCGATGACGCTGCCGCCAGCTAGATGCAGTCGACCGCTCAAATCGCGGGTGGGATCCAGGCCGCGCCGGGTTTTCAGTTCTACGCTGCCGGCCGGAGTCTGGATATTTCCCAGTACCTCTATTTCGCCGGCCTGCAGCGACAGGCTGCCTGCTTTTGCCAAGCTTAAACTGGTGTTTTGCGGTATGGTCAGTTTGCCGCCGCTGCTGATGGTCAAGCGGTTCACACCTTGGGCGAACAAGCCGCTGCTTAGGTAAATAGGCACAGCGGCATCCAATTCGGCGCCGTAGGAGTAGCCGGCACCGTTGATAAACACCAGATCTTGCTGATATTGATTCGACCAAGCGGTGTCTATGCGCAATGCGCCGCCGCTTGCCCACTTATCGGCGGTACGCTGGTAAACGCTGTTGACGGTGCCGGCCAGGATATTGCCGGATAAACCCAGGTCGCGGGTTTTGATAATAAGGCTACCGGCATCGCCGCCTTGGTAATAGTCGCTTTGGTAATAGGTGCTGTTGAGGATTTGCTGATAGGTGAGGTTAGGATCGGCGGAGGCAATGTCGACGATACTGCTATTGGAACGCAGTTTGCTGGTGGTTATCTTACCAGCTAGATAATGTATCGAGCCGCCGGAAATATCGATGCCCGCGCCCGGCTGGACGATGACGTCGCCTTCCGATTGCAAATGAACGCTACCGGCGTCTAGGTTGCGTTCTTCAATGCTATGTTGCACCTTCTCCAGCGCGCCGGAAATGTCCGCCAAACTGGTGCCGGTACGGCTATCCACCTGCACAGTTTTGCCGTGCAGGAAGCCGGTTTTTTGCAGCGGCGCGTCGCGCAACTCGTTATTGCGCAGTTCCACATCCACTATGTTTGCCGACATCGGCAATTCGATATTCTTCACGCCGGATACGTCGATCTTGCTGCCGGCATTCAATATAATTCGGCTGGTATTGTCGGCAGAGCTGGCATTGAGTGGATTGGACGGCGTGGTGCTGGCTGTTAGACTGAGGTCGCCGCCGTGAGCAACGATTTGTGCTCCGGATTTCAGCCGGATTTGCCCCGCTTCCAAGTCTATTTTGGATTTTGGCTGGGCTTGGCCATTAACGGCAGGACCGGCGCTGGCATCCAGCGTCACGGTAGTTAGGCTGTCCGATTCCAGCGTCACGCTGGCTTCAGTGCCCAAGCCGTCGTCCGCTGCCGTAGCTCTGGCGGTGCTGAGAGGCTTGAGCAGATAACGTTTGTCGCCGGCTTCCAGGTGCGCGCCTTCCCGGGCCAACAGCCGGACGCTACCGTTCAACGCCACGGAGGTACTGGCCGAAACCACGCCTTGTTGGGTCACCGCAAAACCCATTAGCGTGGTATTGCCGCGCTCGGTAAGAATCTTGCCGACGTTTTTCACGTCACCGCCGGTTTTTACTTCCACCAGCAGGCCGCGCAGATTGTCGTCGTCGGTTTCCTGCAAATACACCTTGTCGGTGGCTGCCGCCAAAATCACCTGACCGTCCGGCGCTGAGATCGTGCCGCGATTTTCCACTTGCGGCGCCGCCATGATCACCCTACCACCGGAGTCGGCGCTAATCTGCGCGCCGGGTTCCACCAATATGCGGATTTTCTCGCGATTGCCGTTGCCGGTATTTCGATACACAGTGCCGTCGCCGGCAAGTGCCGCCAGCGCGTCCGTATTATTGGCACTGGCGTTGGCATCTACTACTTTGCTGATGCCTTGGGCAAACACCTCGTCAGCGATTTTCAGATTGGTGGCAACCAAACTGTTGGTGTTGACCGACGCGCCGTTGCCGAACACGAAGCCGTTGGCATTGACCAAATACACTTGGCCTTTGGCGCTTAGGGTGCCGGAAATCTTACTGGCATCCAGCTGGTGAATGTTGTTCAGAGCGACCGACGAACTGGTTGGTTGCGCGAATTGCACGCTCTTGCCGGCATCGATATTAAAGCTCTGCCAGTCCAAAACGGTTTTATCGGTGGTTTGGTGGATGGTCAGTTTTTGACCGTCGGCGCTGTAATTGGCTGAGGCGTGGCCGACATCGATGCCAGGGTGCCGCGCGGCACTGGTGAGATCGGCAAGCGCGGATGGATTGGCGCCGCCGGCATTGATCGAGACGGGCAAGCCGCCGTCGGCCCAGCTATCGGCGACACTGGAGATTGCTAACACGCCGCCGGTCAAAATTCGCCGAATGCTTAGTCTAAGCAGTGGCTCCTTGCCGGTAAATGGGGTGATCGGCGTATTCATACGGTTATATCGAAAATATGGAAAGGTATTTCTATGTTTACTCGTTTATATCGCCAGTGCAAGACCTAAACGTTGTCAACGCGGCAAATTGTGGGGATTTTAATAGGCGCTCTCACCATAAACTCACTAGTACGCTATGTTTTTGCCTTTTATTTCCTTATAAGAAATAATAAATTCCCGAATAATATTTGACCTGCTTCACATATTTGCCTTACGTTATGTCCGTCGGGGTATAACGAAAAACCTTCGTTCCCGATCAACACGGGTTGTAATCGCTGCGGATAGATTGATGCCGGCAAGCCTTTGCGCCATGGACACATAACGGGACAAGGGTCTCATTAAATTTATTAGAGGTAATTTATGAAAATGGTGAAGCGGCAAGGTTATCAATGGGCGGCGGCTATATGTCTCGTGGCCGGCATGAATTCGGCGCAAGCGGCTATCAGTAACGGTGCGCCGACGATTCAGCCAGGCGGTAGCGGCGTGGCCGGCGAGTTGTTCTTGAACGTGTGGGATCAGGCAGCGGCAACGTCTTACAGTATCGACTTGGGCGTCACGGTAGGCGACTTTCTGGCCGGCAGCCAGGTGTCCTCCTATTGGAATCTGGATCAGCGTTTTGTGAATTGGGCGGCGGCGACCAGCGACCCGCTGACATTTAATGTGGCAGGCAATAATTCATATGTCGGTCTCAACAGCGCGGACTATGGTGTGCTGTTAAGCCGGAGAACGGGTGCGTCAGCGCCGGGCAGTTTCAGTATGAGCGCGCTTGCAACCGTGACAACCAGAATCAGTGCTAGAGCCACTGCTTTGAATATTGCCGAAGTCGCGCAGAACAGTGGCGCTACGGCAACGGATTACGCCGCCGATCTCAGCGAGGTGACCACGACCAATGCATCTTCTTATTTCGATAAAGCTTGGGGTACCAGCATGAATATTTCAGGCTGGGTAGGTAGTGCGACGGTCAGAAACGGCGGTAATCCCGACCAAACCCTGAACCTCTTCTTCATTCATTCCCCAGGCGGCACGGTTGCGAGTGGTACCCCAGTGGTATTCAACGAACTGGACGGTTTTCTGAGCCTGGATATCGCCAGCGCCAAACTGACCTGGACCTCTAATGTCGCCCCTGTTCCGGTTCCCGGCGCTGTGTGGCTGTTTTTGAGCGGCATACTGGCCGTGTTGCGGGTGCAAAAACGCTCCGGCGTCGCATCGATTGCTTGAACCCTTTACTTCCTTTTTCTATTGGAGCAGATTATGTTTTCTTCCTTATCCCGCAAGCTTGTTGCGGCCGGCTTGATGATAGCTGCTATAGGCGATGTCTGGGCGCTGACCCCGGCGGACGGCGCCCCGCAACTGAGTTTGTACATTCCCGGTTCCCAATCAAACGATCCGGCTTTCGGCTTTATGATCAACAGTACCACGCCGACCAATGCCTTGTGTTTGGACAATCCAACCACCACCGGCGCGGGTACCACCACGCATGTCTATTTCCATACCGCCGGCGCCGCGTCGGCCGCCGTCAACGACAACTACTCTGCGATCTATTGTAATACCGACGATACCAAGATACCCGGTTTGACCGGCGGGACCGGTGCGCACCATACCACCAGGTTGTGGATCTCCCGGCGGCGGCTGGGTGCGTCATTTGTTGGTTTGGATGCGGTGGCTAACGGCACCTTGCTGACCTATCTGAAAGATCCGACCACGGCGGTGTGCAGCGCTTTCAACGGTTCCTATTCGTCCGGGGGAGCGACTTTTCAATGGAATTATTCCTGCACCACTGCCACCCCTGGCATAGCGGCGACTGCTGCGACGTCGGACGTGACGCCGGATGTGTTTCACGGTGTCGATAACGTAACGCCTGGCAAAGCGGATATAGATGCCGCAACACTCGACAACAAATACGCGTTGGGCGGGCATATCATCGGTACTCCGGTAACGCTGAAGCTGCGTAATGCATTGCAGTACGCGCAAATCCAGAACGGCTCCTTGCCAGGCAGTTGTGCGGTAGGTAATGAAACGCCCGCTTGCGTACCGAATTTGTCCAAGGAATCGCTGGTCAGCTTGTTTAGCGGGCAGATTGCTGACTGGAGCACATTTAAAGTGAAAGTCGGCGGTGTAGATAAAACTCTGCCAGAAATCGTTCACGACGGCGTAGTAGCTGCGGTGCCAGGTTTGTCTGACCCGGTGGATACCACCGTGCATATTTGCCGCCGTGAAAACGGCGCCGGTCAGCAGGTGGCCTTGTTGGCCAGCGTGATGCAAAGCCCTTGCCTGGGCACATCTTCGCCCAGTTTGGCCCAACCGGGCGGGTTTGCCGATGTGCAATACGCCACTAGTTTAGGCGCGGTAGAAAAATGTCTGGGTGACTATAACGACGGTACCAACGGCTGGTTCGGCACCACCAATCCTGCGCCGTTTCCCAATCCGCCGGCTACCAGTGTTCCGCACGGCAACCAATGGGCGATTAGTATACAAACTACCGAGCGTAATGCCAGCCGCAGTGCCAACTATCGCTTTATCAAAATTAACGGTGCGCTGCCTACTGGTGAGCAGGTCTTCCTAGGCCATTACCCGCTGGTTGGCGAATACGCGATTTCCTGGAAAAACAGTGTCAGTGGCAACCAGGATAGCGCACTAAATGCCTTGGTTGCTTACAGCAGCCTGCCCAGCACGATTGCGTCTCGCAACGGCACCTTGAGCAATCATAGTTGGGGCCAAGCAGGTTACATAGCATTGAGCGCCAACGGGCATACACCGCCCGATACTTGGAATCCCGCTAATCCGGTTACGCCATTCACACGTTCTCTATTTGGTACTCCCGATGCTTGCGCGATACCTGTAGTCAACCCAAATTACGGCACCGTCGAACTGCGGTAAAGATAATTCCACGCCGCAGCCAAATCGGAAGTTGGCTGCGGTATCTCCGCCTATCAGTGCGATGGATGGTTAAGATTTTCCCCAACCCAAACACGATAGCGTTAACAAATCAGGATATTCAAGTTGATTTTCAAAAGGACTGAATAGGCTTGGACGGCACAGGGATGTGCACCTTCATTCGCCGATGCCCAGGTTTTCTTATGCCTAATCGGCACGTTGTCATTCCTACACAAGGCAATACGCATGTATCAACGCAAAATTTCCGCTCGTCATTGGCTGATTTTTGGTCTGACTTTCTGTTTGTCGGCATTGACACAGCCGACTTGGGCCGCTGTTACTTCCAGTCAGTTTGGTCTGGGCGGCTTTCTCAATCCGGGAAGTCCCGCCAGCTTCGATCTGGCGGCTTTGGAAAATTACGCAGCCACTCACTCCGGCGCGCAAAAAACCGTGACATTGAGCAACGGCGATGTCTACACCGGCGTGTCCCTGAGTGCCTTTCTCGGTAGCTTTCTGAAAACTGATACCACGGTGCCGAAAAACGACATCCTGCGCGACTATGTGGTCGCTAGCGGCACGGATGGTTACAAGGCGGTATTTTCGCTGGCGGAAATGAATGCCGCGTTCGGCAATCATAACGACATCATCGCTTACAAACTCAATGGGGCCAATCTAATCGGCACTGGCTTTGCTCGCATTGTGGCGCCGGATGATGTCAAAGCGGGCCGATGGGTATCGAATCTGTCCAGTCTGCAAGTTGGTCATATCGATTACGCACCTGCAGTAGGCGGCGTGTCTGGACAATTCACCGTCAACGGTGAGGTTGCCAACGCCGTTAGCTACGATGTCACCAGCCTAGCTGCTGCGCTACCTGCCAAGATCGTTACCGTGAATACGCCACCATTAACCGGATCGTCGTTTACCGGCGTTTCTTTGTGGGATCTGCTGAATCTATCCGGCATCGTGACCAATCCTGGCGTAAAAAACGACATTCTTGGCAAGTACGTTGTCGCTACCGGTAGCGACGGTTATCAGGCTGTATTTGCGCTGGGCGAGCTTAACCCCAATTTTGGGAATATCTCGGTCTTGGTCGCTTACGCCGATGGTCCGGGCAATTCCTTGGGCAATAAAGGCTTTGCGGAATTGGTAGTACCCGGCGATGTAGCCAAGGGCGGACGCTATGTTTCCAATCTCACAAGCTTGACTGTGGTCAGCACCGTACCGTTACCGGGCAGTGTTCTGTTTATGTTCAGCGGCTTGCTGGCATTTGGGCTTCGTAGACACCGTAAGCCGTCTTAACTATAGAGGCGGTCGACATATGAAATTATCCAACGAGGATGTCAAGCTGTTGTGCTGCGCGGTGTTGATTATTCTAGTGATGGGCTTGTTAAGCCCGCCAGCGCCTGCAGACGACAATGTCCGGCAAACTGAAGTGGCCGCGCGTGGCGCTAAGGTCATGCCGTTCTCGTTGGCACAAACTCACCATCAATTCAGCAAAACTGCAACGGGTGGCATTCAGCGGGTAATTGCCAGGGACGATTTAAATCTGGAACAAGTGTGGTTGATCAGACAGCATCTTGAGCAACTGGCGGAAAGCTTTAAACACGGCGACTTTTCAGGTCCGGAGTTTATTCACGGCACCGATATGCCTGGAATGGCTATGTTGCGCAGCGCCAAGCCCGGCCAGCTGCAAATCGATTACGTTGCCGAGGCGGCCGGCGCCAGTCTGAGCTTTCGTAGCAGCGACCCGCAATTGATCCAAGCCGTCCACGACTGGTTCGATGCGCAATTGCACGACCATGGTCACGACGCGATGGATATGCACTGTCCTCATCATCGATAAAGGTTTGAAAACGCTGTCGAATTTTCCAGGAAAATCAAGATGCCTCATGTGTTAAAACTGGGCTTATGCCTGCTTCTGTTGCCCGCACTCTGCCAAGCCTGGTGGAATGATGACTGGGATTCCCGTCGTCAAGTCGCGCTGGATGCGGCCGCTACAGGTGCCGATATTCAAGAGACCCTGGCTGATGTGCCGGTACTGGTGCGGCTGCATGCCGGCAACTTCGGCTATTTTGTTGAACTGGCCGAGAGCGGCCGGGATTTGCGCTTCCTGAAAGACGACAAAACCCCGCTAGTGTTCGACGTCGAGCAAATCGACGTGTTGAGCGAAATTGGCCTGGTCTGGGTAAAGTTGCCGCAAGTGCGCGGCGGCGTGTCCAGCGACGACTTTTGGCTGTACTACGGCAATGCCAACGCCCCAGACGCTTCGGATCCTAAAAATCTCTACGATGTCGCTCAAGGCCTGGTGTATCACTTTAAAGATGGCGAAGTGCTGCCGCGGGACGCCACAGCCTATTCCTCGCATGCGATCGACTCCAAGGCCACGATTCAACCCGCCGGCTGGATTGGCGCCTCCGCCCGGTTCACAGGTGCCGGGCCGCTACAGGTTAATCCCGCGCCGCAATTGGCGATTGCCCCGGACCACGGCTGGACGTTCTCCACCTGGCTGAAGCTCGACCAGCCGCAGAACGGCGCGAATCTATTGGAAGCCCGCGAAGGCGGCAATGGCATCGACTTGGTAATACAAGGCAGCGCATTATCGGCGCGCTGGACCGGCCCGGCCGGCGCTGTGACTACCGCCCCGGTCAACCTAACCCAGGGCAAATGGCAACACATCGCCGTCACCGCCACTGCTGACAAACTGGCACTGTACGTCGATGGTATGCCGGTCGGCAATGCCGCGATCACGCTGACTACCGTCAACCCGGCTATCGCCATTGGCCGCAATCTGGTCGGTTTGCTCGACGAAGTGCAAATCGCCGCCACAGCCCGCAGCGCCGACTGGCTGAAACTGAGTTTTCGCAGCCAAAGCCCGGATTTCTCGGTATTAAGTTACGGCCAAGACGAAACCAACAGCAGCGGCGACGGGCATTTCATGGTCATCGTGCAAAACGTCACCGTCGACGGCTGGGTGGTGATCGGATTGACCTTGATCATGCTGGTGGTAGCGGTGATCGTCATGGTCAGCAAAACCTTAGTGATCAACCGCATTGCCAAGGATAACCGCGCCTTCCTAGTCCAGTATCGCCAGCTCGATCCCAACAAACTCAGTACGCTGGACCAGGAGGAAACCGCCGAAGACCAAGAACTGGCAGACTCCGACTTGCTCACGGCTTTGGTCGGCAAACATGACCACTTCCAAAGTTCGACTTTGTATCACCTGTATCACACGGCAATCCATGAATTGAACAAGCTGCAAGGCGGCGACGGCCAAGTGGTGACCCGCGAAGCGTGGGACTATCTGCGAGTAAAGCTGGATTCGCAAATCGTTACCGAAAGCCAGCGCCTGAATAGCAATATGGTGCTGCTGACCATTGCCATCGCTGGCGGCCCGTTCCTGGGTTTGCTGGGTACAGTGGTGGGGGTGATGATTACCTTCGCGGCGATTGCCGCCAGCGGCGATGTCAACATCAACGCCATCGCCCCCGGTATCGCCGCCGCGCTGCTGGCCACCGTGGCCGGTCTGGCCGTGGCGATTCCCGCCTTGTTTGCCTACAACTACCTGTTAACCAAAATTAAGGACATCACGGCCAGCATGCGGGTGTTCAGTGACGAATTTCTGGCCGTGTTGTCTATGCGCGCCGCCCAACAACCGCTGGGAGCGTAAGTCATGAGATTAGAAGAAGAAGGCAAGATATATGACGACATTAACATCACGCCGATGTTGGACGTGGCCTATGTGCTATTGCTGATTTTCATCATCATGACCACTGCTACCGTGCAGGGCATCACCGTCAACCTACCCAAGGCCAGCAGCACGCCGTCCTTGTCCAAACCTAAAACCAAGGCCATTTCCATCACGCCGGACGGCAGTATCTATCTAGATACTTACACGGTATCGCTTCAGGAGCTGGAAACCCGGCTGGCGCAATACAAGGCCGCAATTCCGGATTTACCGGTCATCGTGAAGGCCGATGCCAGTGTGCAATATCAAAAAGTAATTGAAGTGCTGGATGTGGTGACCCGGTTGCAGATCAGTCAATTGGGCTTGGTGACGCAGAAGTTGGTGAAGTAGGGCGGCGGTACTTGCTCAGGCGGAACATCTCGCAGTGGCAACAGAATTATCAAAGATTTATGAATAATAAATACGCATGGCTACGCCGACTGCCGGTGTTGCTGGGAATGGGGTTGAGCCTGCTGATATTGCTAGCGGTTTGGCTGCTGCAGGATAAATTCCATAAACCACCGCAAACCAAAAGGCTGATGCAGCAAATCACCATGATTCAACCGCCGGCACCTTTGCCGCCAGAGCAACAGCCTGCGCAGACGGAGGAGGTAAAGGAAGAAGTGCTTGATGTCCCTGAGCCCGCACCAGAACCGGAGCCTTCGCCGGAGCCTGAATCGGATCAGGCGCCGCCAGCGGAAGAACTGGGGCTGGACGCCGACGGTACGGCCGGCAGCGACGGCTTTGGCCTGGCCGCGCACAAGGGCGGACGCTCTATCTTGGGAGGCGGGGGTGGTGGCAATGCCATCCTCTGGTATGGCGGGCAGATTCAACGCCAAGTGGAGAATGGCTTACAGGGTTTGTTGGCCGACACGGCCGCCAGCCGAGCCGGTTATAGCGTGATTTTGGAGGTCTGGGTCGGTGCGGATGGCGGGATTAGCCGCAGCGAACTGTCCGGAGGTAGCGGCAAGACAGATGTCGACCTGGCAATTCGCGCCGTCTTGCCGCGCTTGCGCGCGAGCATCGGTAGGCCGCCGCCGGAAAACATGCCGCAGCCGATTCGGATCAGACTCAACTCCAGGGTTTAGAGGCGCAGGGTTTTGCGTCATTGCGAGAACCTTGCTTAATTTCGGCAAATTTCAAGACACTTTATAAACGAATAAACCACGATGAATATCCCAACTAAATCCCTGGTTGTTCTGCTGTTCGGTAGCCTTGCGGCGATGACTGGCGCCACGCAAGCTGCCGATGAGACGATTTCGGTTAAGAAATCGACATTGGTCAATCTGGTTGATTTGTTGGTGCAGCGCGGTGTGATTAACAAACAAGAAGGACAAGGTCTGGTCAGTGCCGCCGAACAGGAAGCGGCTGAAGCGGCCAAAAGCAATGCTGCTCAAGCAAAAAGCGGCGGCGAACCACTTCCGGAGAGCCTTCCAGCAGCAAATACCGAGACCTTGGCTGTTATGGCCAAGGGAAAAGCCGGCAAAATCAAGCACGTCGGCTATGTGCCGGAGTTTGTAAAAAAAGAAATCCGCGACCAGGTCCGCGCCGAACTGAAAGCGGACGTGTTGCAAGACGTCAAACAGGATGCCAAGACCGAAGGTTGGGGTATTCCCGGCGCGTTGCCGGAATGGGTGGCGGCGATTCATCCCAGCTTTGACATGCGCATCCGTTTTGCCGACGATTTTTTTGGCAAGAACAACGAAGGCGGCATCGATAACGTCGGTATCGATGCCGACGGCAACTTCTTCGGCCCCTACAACTGGTTGTCCATCAACCGCGCCGCCAATACCCCGCAAGGCGGCTTGAATCGGCAGGTAGCCTTAAATCCCAATGAAGCGATTCTGAATACCCAAAAAGACCGTCTGCGCTTGCGCGAGCGGTTTAGATTGGGCTTCGAAGCCAATCTGACGGATGGCCTGAAAGCCGGGGTGCGTTTTGCTACCAGTAATATCAACAACCCGGTATCCAATGACCAGACTCTGGGCAACACCGGGCAGTCCTATCAGTTTGCTATTGACCGCGCCTATCTGCAATACGATTTCCTGGACGCGCGCAAAATCAACTGGTTTAGCCTGTACGCCGGGCGCATCATCAATCCTTTTGTCTCCACCGACATAGTTTTGGATCCGGACTTGAGTTTCGAAGGGGTGGCCGGCAGTTTTCGTTTGCCGTTTAATCGCGGCGGCAATAAGCTGGCCGGCTACAAAGCGCCGAACCCGACAGCCCGGTTCGGTATCAACCAGGGTCAGCAAACGCCGGATGCCCTGTTTTTAACGTTGGGAGTATTTCCGTTGCAGGATATTGATGTCTCGGTCAACGACAAATGGCTGTACGCCGGTCAGGTTGGTGCGGACTGGTTGGTATTCAACGATTCGCGCTTAAATCTGGCGGTGTCCTATTACGAATTCCAGAACGTCAACGCCCGTCCCAATCCGCTTGGTAGTCATACTTACGATTGGACTGCACCGCAGTTTGTGCAAAAAGGCAACTCCATGGTGGCTATCACCGATTTCAATACCTTGAACGGCACATGCGACGATACGGTGGGCTGTTTGTTTGGCTTAGCTTCTGAATTCAAAGTGTTCAATGCCACTGCGATGTTCGATTATGCCGGCTTCGACCCTGTGCACGTGTTGTTGACAGCCGATTACGCCAGGAATCTGGGATTCGATAAACAACGGATAGCCGCCGAGTTTCTGAACGGCATCGTCAACTACACGGGCAACAAACCGCGCACCACGGCCTATCAAATCCGCGTCGATGTCGGTCAACCGGAAGTGCGGC
This sequence comes from Methylomonas sp. MK1, assembly GCF_000365425.1. NCBI lineage: Bacteria > Pseudomonadati > Pseudomonadota > Gammaproteobacteria > Methylococcales > Methylococcaceae > Methylomonas > Methylomonas sp. MK1. The sequence goes on along the minus strand of NZ_AQOV01000001.1, from coordinate 2,075,312 downwards.
GTTGGGGCGATTGGAGCGTCAATCTGGCCTACCGTTATGTGCAGCGCGATGCGGTACTCGATGCCTTTACCGATTCGATTTTCCACCTTGGCGGTACCAACGCCAAGGGCTGGGTAGCAGGTATGCAATACGGCCTGGCCAAAAATACTTGGCTGAATCTACGCTGGTTAAGTTCCGACGCCATTGATGGACCGAAATACAGTATCGACACTTTGAATGTCGATCTGAATGCACGCTTCTAAGGAGATAAGTCGTGGTCAAGCAAAAAACGCCGACTTTGATTTATTTGCCGTGCTTGATACTGTTAGTGATGCTAGCGGGTATTGAAAGTGGTCGAGCCGAGCCTAAACCCGTAGCGCCAGGTGGCGAAGCCATCAAAAAAGCCCAAGGTATGATTCGCCAACTCAGCCAAGAAAAATATGCGCTGGAGGCCGAAAAAACCGCTTGGCTCACCGAGAAAGCCGCGCTGGATACCAAACTGAAAAACCTGGAAGCAGCGGTCAGCAGATTGCAGGCCGTGCAAGCCGAAGTGGAACGCTATAAATCCGGCCTGGAAACGGTGCGCAGCAATCTGGAAGCGCAATTGGGCCAGCAGCGCCAGCGCGAACAGGCTTTGCTGCAAAAGCATAACGAAGTAGTCGGCAAGGCCCGCGACATTCGCGACGACAATAGTTTGTTATTACAGGCCGTGAAAGAGCGTGAACAGTGGATAGAGCAATGCACGGGTGTCAATCAACAGCTGCGCACTATCAATCTGGAGGTATTGAAGCAATATAAAGACAAAAGCCTGCTGCAACAGTTGGCCGAGCTGGACCCCTTGACCGGTATCGGTCAGGTGCAAACCGAGGCGGCGGCGGAAGAGTATCGCTATAAATTGCAGCAGTTGAAGATCACCCCGTTTGAAGCGACTGTGCCTGTCGTTAAGTCCAACACTCCCGCGAATGGCGGGGCTGAGCCTGTCGAGCCGTCGACACCAGTGCCGGACACTGGAGGGATTCAAGACGACCAGAGCCCTGCAAACAGGAACGCCTCCGGGGCCGCACATTGAGACGTGAAGCGTTACTGACCGCGATAAGCCTGATCCTGAACGGAACAGCTGTCGTCCATGCTGCGGATGTGGTGCAAAATCCTGCCGCGCAACCTCAAAATTCGGCAAATTCGGGTGGTTCGGCTGAAACAGCCGCGCAAAGGTCAGGCGAGCAGCAACCGCGTTTCGACGTGTTGGATTACCAGATCGAAGGCAACAGCGTGTTGGATGACGAAGCCTTGGAACGGGCAGTGTATCCGCATCTTGGGCCGGACAAAACTGTCGAGGACGTAGAGAAAGCTCGGGCCTCCTTGGAAGAAGCCTACCGCAACGCCGGCTATCCGAGCGTAGTGGTGGCAATCCCGGAACAAAATGTGGAAGGAGGGGCCGTGCGCTTGAGCGTGGTGGAAGGCACTATCGAGATTTTGCACATCAGCGGTTCGCGCTATTACGCGCTGGGCAAGATCCGCGACAGCCTACCGGCCCTGGCCGAGGGTCAAGTGCCGCACATGCCCAAGGTTCAGGAACAGATGAATACCCTGGCGCAGCAATCGGCTGATCGTAACGTGACACCAGTTTTCCGGGCCGGCTCGACGCCGGGCAAAATGGAAGTGGAGTTAAAGGTCAAGGACGAGCTGCCATTGCACGGCAATCTGGAAATGAACAGCCGTAACTCCGAACATACCAGCTACACCCGATTGTTAGGTTCCCTGCGTTACGACAACCTGTGGCAGAAGTTTCATAGCGTGTCCATGCAATATCAAGTGTCGCCGGAAATCAGCGACGAAGTCCAGGTCTGGTCCGGCACCTACGTGCTGCCGACCGGTTGGGCCGATACTCGTCTGGCTTTATACGGCATCGGCATCAGTTCCAATACCCAGCTCGGCGTCAGCGTCGGCGGCCTGTCCGTGGTCGGCGCCGGCTCGATTTACGGCGCCAGGCTGGTCAAGCCTCTGCCGGGTTCATCCGAGAATATTCTGCATAGCCTGAGTTTTGGCTTTGATTACAAAAGCTTTGATCAGCAGATAGCCAGTCTGACCGAAAGTGCGCCGATCAGCTATGCCTCGTTCATGACCGGCTATGACGGCAGTCTGCGTCACGAAGGCAGCGTCACTGCCTTGAGTCTCGCCGCGCATTTCTCGGTGCGTGGCCTGGGCAACGACGCGCAGCAGTTTGCCAACAAGCGTCTCGATGCCGAACCGAATTTTCTTTATTTAACCGGCGACCTGAAGCACCAGCAGCGTTTGCCGCTGGATTTTCGACTGTTAGCCCGAGCCGGCGGCCAGGCCAGCATGTCGGCCTTGATCAGCAACGAACAGTTCTCGGCGGGCGGCCCACTTAGTGTGCGTGGCTACCATCAAACCGAGTTGCTGGGTGATCACGGCGTAAATCTGTCACTGGAATTGCAAACACCGCACTTATTGCCGACTGTCTGGGAAGACAGCCAAAATCTGCGTCTGCTGACTTTCTTTGATTGGGCCAATATCTGGACCGATAATCCCATCGCGCCGACTCCGGCCTCCGCGCACCTGGCCTCCGCCGGCATTGGCATGCGCACGCAATGGTTTAAGCATTTGCTGGCCGAGTTGGACTGGAGTTATCCGTTTTACCGGCAAGGTACTGTAGATCCCGGCCAGCAGCGGGTCGATTTTAGGGTGATTTATGAGTTTTAGCCTCAAAGGTTTACATTACTTTCGATGGTTGCTTCGTGAGCATTTCGATTGCAGAACAAAAGGATAGGATTTCAATCAAACGCTTCCGTCGATGTATCATGCTAATTCTTCGTTGTCACCGTTCGTTGAAAAAGTATGAAATCTACACAGATAGAATCCGACGCTTCGCTTCCGCGCTTAAAAATCACGCTTCGTTTACTTCATAATGAAGAAATCGCCATGGGGCCGGGTAAGGCCGAGCTGTTGGCGGCTATTCAGTCAACCGGTTCGATTGCGGCGGCCGGGAAAAGCATGAATATGAGTTACCGGCGCGCTTGGTTGCTGGTAGATGTGATGAATCACAGTTTTGCCGGTCCCTTGGTGCATGCGGCCAAGGGTGGGCGGCATGGCGGAGGGACCACATTGACACCGTTGGGACAGCACGTATTAGATCAGTATATGAAGATGTCCGAAGCAGTGAATCATACCGCGCAGGCTTATCTGCCGCTGTTTTCCGGGTTGATGTCCCAGCAGGCGGATGAGAATCCCATAGATGAATAACGTGTTTTCCAGGGACTGGATCGAGGGTGAATTACGCTTGATAGGCTCGTTGGATACCCGGATGATCGGTTTATTGCGAGCCATAGATGAAACTGGTTCGATTAACCGTGCAGCCATGCAGGTGGGCTTAAGTTACAAAGGAGCCTGGCAGATGATAGAGCGCGCTAATAATCTGGCGCCACGAGCGTTGATCTCCACCGCCATCGGCGGCAGCAAGGGCGGCGGCAGCTGTTTGACTGTGGCGGGTCGCGCCTTATTGGAGTTGTTTACTCGCTTGGAGGTGCAGCATCGCCGGTTTTTACGGGACCTCAATCAAAGTTTGCTGGATGATCCCGACGTGATGTTGTTACTGCGGCGGCAGGTAGTAAAAAACAGCGCTAGAAATCAGCTATTCGGCAAAATTACTGCGATAGAGCTTGGTGCGGTGAATGCCGAAGTGTATGTGACCCTGAAGGGAGGCGAACGCGTAGTGGTCAGTGTGACGCTGCCGTCATTGGATTATCTTGGCGTCAATATCGGTAGCGATGCAGTATTGTTGATCAACCCGTCGGATATTCTCGTGGCCGGTGGCGACGAGCATTTTTTATTGTCGGCGCGCAATCGTCTGGATGGTCATGTGATTCGGGTGCAATTCGACGGCGTCGATTCTGAAGTGATTCTCCAGTTGTTGAGTGGCGAAACGATAGCCGCGACGGTTACGCAAACCAGTGTCGAGGCTCTGGATTTGAAACCAGGCTGCAAAGCCGGTGTACTGTTTAAAAGTAATGCGGTGATTCTGGCCGTGCTCGCTGCTACCGGCGCTTCTTAGTTGGGGCTCCTTCAAGCTTTCGTGCTAAATCTTACAAAGCTCAAATAATTGCCGGCTGACGATTGTCGTGTTTACGACATTGTCGGATCGCACCGCTGCGAAATCGCTTATTTCCGCGAACTATTTTCCAAAGAGATACTAAGTAAAAACCTTATCAACCATGGCTTTGATGTGGTTTTAGTCGTCCTGGCAAGTGTTTTGCTTGCAAGCTGTTAACTACTTTTCATTCATTACCTTTCATTGGGGATTTAAGCAAATGCTACTTGAAAAATACGACAGCCAAGGGCTTTTATGGATTACCACCTTAGTCGGCAAAACCAGCACTGCCGGGCTTTCCGCGTTTCGCGGCGACTTGGTGTTAGTGGAAGGTGAGTTGCGTGAAGGGTCGACGAACATCCGTGACCGGAAAACCCCGGAGATGGTGATTAATCAATCAGCGATATTGGCCGATGCCGACAAGATTTTGTTCATCAACGGCCTGTTTTTCCAATTGGAAGACTTACCGGTATTCGTCGAAAAATATAAAGAAGCGTTGACCCCGGAAACCGTCACCCTGTTCTACGTGCAAAATATCGCTAAGCCGATGCAAATCGTTTTAGATGGCGTGGTTTTCAATTTATTGCCGCATCAGGAAGGCATGATCTGGAACTTGATGTTGGAAGAGCTATATATCGAAAAATCCGATCTGAAGGGCCAGTCCGGCGAAGACAAGGTAATCACCGCATACGAGGCGGCTAAGGGCTATAAAATCACAGCCGAGCCTATTAGTCTGGAGGCTGCTCTCTCGCAAACTATCGAAGTTAAAAAAGATTTAGCCGGTGGGCCGGTTTAGGGTTGGCTTCTTGAGCCTGGTGAGGATGTTAGTGCTATGAAAAATTTCAAAACTATCTCCACGGCCGATTCCGAACAGCTGATTGCGGAGCAGCAACCGATGATTCTGGATTGCCGCGATCTTAAGGATTACCGGGCCGGGCATATCGAAAATGCCATGCATGTCCACGAGCAATTGCGCGATTCGCTATTGAAAAAAGCCGACAAGGCCAAGCCTTTGCTGATTTATTGCTATTACGGCCATGCCAGCGAACATTTGGCGGAAATGTTCGGCGATTTCGGTTTTCAGCAAGTCTACAGCTTGGCCGGCGGCTATGCCGATTGGAAAGAACAGCACAAACTTTAAGGGTGACGCTATGGAACAATTATCACGAGATCTGGCTTTGCGTATCGCATTGGCTTCGCGGATTTTGCCGGGAGTGGATGTGCCGAAGTTGATCGGTGTGTTGCACGAGAAAGTCGGCTCGCCGCTGGACGACGAGAAACTGAAGTCGATTACTGTCACCAACCTGAAGACCGGCATCGGTAGTCTGGATGGCGAGGAAGACGGCGAAGATATCGGCATCGGTCTGGAAAACATCAAGCTGGCAGTCAGGTATTTGTGGGGCGAGGAAGAGGAAGACGAAGGTCTGCCGGAGATTATGCCTTACAAAGACGGCGATATTCCGGAATCGATTCGGGTGGCGATTGCCTCCAATAGCGGTCAGCTATTGAATGGGCATTTTGGTTCCTGCATTCGGTTTTTGGTCTATCAATTGTCCAAAAGCGATATGCGCTTGATCGACATTCGCTCTACTGTGGAAGCCGATAGTGCGGAAGACAGAAATCTGTTCCGGGCTAATATGATCAAGGATTGCCATGTGCTGTTCGTGCAATCCATCGGCGGACCGGCGGCGGCCAAGGTGATTCGTGCCGATATTTATCCGATCAAGGAACCCGATGTAATCGACGCGGTGGAAAAACTCACCGAGTTTCAGAAGGTTTTTGATGCCGCGCCGCCCTGGATGGCGAAAGCCCTCGGTAAAAGTGCCGAGGAGCGGAAGCGGTTTGCTCATCAGGAATAAGATTCGAAAATCGTGCGTCTTACCCTCTCTGTGGAGAGGGTAAGTTTTCGGTTCGAAAATAGTCCGTCTTTGCTTCAATCAGAATGGCTTGGTGGCGAAGCGTTATTGCTTTTCCATAGTCTTGATAAACGCGTCCGCCTCATTAATCGATTTTTCCATTTCCACTACCAAGGCCGATACATCGGATCTAACCGAGTCCAATTGGCCTTTTAGCGAGGCGATAGCTTGTGCATTCAGGTTGTGTTTTAGATAGAGCACTTGATCCCGAAATACGCTGAGCACCGGCTCGATTTTGGTTTCGGCTTTGCGCATTGCCGCAATCAGTTGTTGATAGTGCGCTTTGGTGGCTGTCAATTTTTGCTGACTATTTCGTCTTAGTGAGGCATTACTGTATTGGGTGAGTTCGGTTTCCCATTCGCTGAACAGAGCGCTGGAGACGTCTTCTATGTCGGCGATGCGTTTGTTAACTTCCTCGGCCTTTTTCACGCTGGCCTCATATTCACCGTTAAGTTTGTTGTAGGTGGCTTCCAAATCGCCGCCCTTAAAATTAGTCATCACGGTGAATTGTTCGAGCGCCGATTTAAATTGTTGCTTGGTTTCTTCCTGGGTGTCGCGAGCTTTTTCCACGCGATGCACCATCACTTCACGTTTAGGGATGCCGATTTTCTCCAGGCCGCTGTAATACGCGCTGGAACAGGCGGCTAAGCCAAACGTCAACAAAAACAACATAAAACGCGAACTGTATTTCATAAAAGCTCCTTGGATGGGTGAGCGCATTATAAGCTGGAGTCGGTGTAGTTCAACTTGGCTTGGTCGCTGGGTTCTTAGCAGGTAGACAGCGCGCGAGCATTCGATTGTGAATAGATTCACATATTCGGCATTGGGTTTTAAAACGCAATAAACATAGACAAGCAAACTCCAGAGTTAATCAGGGTTACAGCGGATATCAATAATATCTAAAGTTAAATAATGCGAGTGCTATTCAAAATTTATCTATTGCCAGTGGCGGATGATCCGATTTTGAGTTTTACTTATGCCACGTTTTCGAACAGGGCTTTGAAGAAGTTTTGGGATGATTTAAAAAATTATTAACAGTTTTAATTATTATTTTTTTATATTAGGTGGCGCAAATGAACGAATTAAAAAAAGACATGTTTATCGGTTCTGTATCTTTTTTAGGTATAGTCGCTTTTGTTTCAGGACAGTTTATATTGTCAACAATGATGTTTGGGGTTGCGGCAGTATGGAGCACGATTTTATTAAATAATCGTGCGCAAGCAGTTAAGAATTGAAAGTTTTCTCCTATAGTCAGAGACTTGCAAACGATCTTCCATCATACGTTTGCTTCCATACTCCCATAGATTCCTTGATTTATGGGAGTTTTTTTTGCCCGCTACCATAAGCGCAGAGCGAATCAGCTAATTCCGCTATCTATATATTCCAGTTATAATCGAGTTTTTAATGGTGTTTTGCTGTAGTTAAAATTATAGCCGCCAAAAGATTGCATCCAGTTTTCAATTCTTATAATTTCCGCAGGAAATTCAGTTTCTCTTTTATTTTTATTTCCAAACCACGTTCCGCCGGAAAATAATACTGCCGGGCTTTTAACGATTCCGGGAAATAGTTTTCGCCAGCGGCATAAGCATTTTTTTCGTCATGGGCGTAGCGATAGTCCGCGCCGTGTCCCAGTTCCTTCATTAATTTGGTTGGCGCATTGCGTAAATGGATGGGTACTTCCAGCGAGCCGCTGTTGCGAGCGTCCGCCATGGCGGCTTTGTAGGCCACGTAAACCGCATTGCTTTTCGGCGCGCAGGCCAGGTAAACGATGGCTTGCGCCAGCGATAGTTCGCCTTCGGGACTGCCCAGCCGCTCGTAAGCGTTGGTAGCATTCAACGCCAATTCCAGGCCTCTCGGGTCGGCGTTGCCTATGTCTTCGGATGCCATCCGAATCACTCGGCGGGCGATATACAAAGGATCGCAGCCGCCGTCCAGCATTCTGGCAAACCAGTACAGCGCGGCGTCCGGGTCGGTGCCACGTACCGATTTATGTAAGGCAGAGATTTGATCGTAGAAAATATCGCCGCCCTTATCGAAGCGGTTGGCATGGCCCAGCAGCACTTCGTCCAATACTTCGCGATTCACGGTTTCCCGGCCGTCGATGTTTTCCGCCAGATCGGCGGCGATTTGCAGGATGTTTAAACAGCGGCGGGCGTCGCCGTCGGCGGCTTTGGCGATCATGGTCAGCACATCCGCGTCGATCTGCAAATTGCGGCTACCCAGTCCGCGTTCTGAGTCAGTCAATGCATTATTTAACAAGGCCTCCAGATCTTCGGTCTCGATGCTGCGCATCACGTAGACCCGCAGTCGGGACAGTAAGGCGTTATTCAACTCGAACGAAGGATTTTCTGTGGTGGCGCCGAATAAAATAATCGCGCCGCTTTCGATGGGGGCCAATAACGAGTCTTGCTGGCTTTTGGAAAAGCGGTGAATTTCGTCGATAAACACCACGGTGTTCAGATTGCGGCTCTGTTTAACCTCTTCCGCCTCGGCTACCGCGGCCCTGATTTCCTTCACGCCTGCCATCACCGCCGACAATTCGATGAAATGGCAATGCGCGCTGGCGGCGATGATTTTGGCCAAAGTGGTTTTGCCGACGCCGGGTGGCCCCCAAAATACCAGCGAGTGCGGCGCACCTTGTTCGATAGCCACGCGCAGCGATTTGCCCTTGCCCAGCAGATGCTGCTGACCGATGAAATCGTCCAGCGTAGTTGGCCGCATTCTGGCCGCGAGCGGCGCATAGGCGGTATTATCAAAGGCGGTAGCATTCTTCATTTGCAGGGACTCGGTAAAACAAATAGGCAATGACGGCATTTTTCATTAGAATTGCCGGCCATTTTATTGATTCTAATGCCGGATTGACATGGATTTAAAATTCTTAGATTTCGAACAGCCGATTGCCGAACTCCAGGCCAAGATAGAAGAGCTGCGTAAGGTAGAGCTGGACAATAATTTCGACATTTCCGAAACCTTGAAGCAACTCGAACAGAAATGCGAGAGTCTGACTGAAAGTATTTTCGCGGATTTGTCGGACTGGCAAATATCGCAATTATCCCGCCACCCTGGCCGGCCGTACACCTTGGATTATATCGATCTGATATTCACAGAATTCCACGAGCTGCATGGCGACCGCTCCTATGCCGACGATCCGGCGATAGTCTGCGGGATGGCGCGTTTGTTGGGGCAGCCGGTGGTGGTGATCGGGCATCAGAAGGGGCGGGATACCAAGGAAAAAATTTATCGTAATTTCGGCATGCCGCGTCCGGAAGGTTATCGAAAAGCTTTACGCGTGATGAAGTTGGCCGAGCGTTTCAAGCTGCCTATCATCTGTTTGATCGATACTCCGGGCGCTTATCCGGGTATCGGTGCCGAAGAACGTGGCCAAAGTGAGGCTATTGCCCGTAACCTATTCGAAATGTCCAAACTCCGCACGCCTATTATTTGCACCGTCATCGGCGAAGGCGGCTCCGGTGGGGCGTTGGCTATTGGTGTGGGTGATAGATTATTGATGCTGGAATACAGTACATACGCGGTTATCTCTCCGGAAGGTTGTGCCTCGATTCTATGGAAAAGCGCCGATAAAGCCCAGTTGGCGGCGGAAGCGATGGGGATAACCTCGGACCGCGTACGTGAGCAAGGTTTTCTGGATGAAGTGATTCGCGAGCCAGTGGGTGGCGGTCATCGCAATTTCGAAAAAATTGCCGCCAATTTGCAGGACGCATTGTCCAGGCACCTTAACGATCTTCAGCAACAGGCGGAAAACATGGATTTACTGCTGGAGAGACGCTATCAGCGCATTATGCGTTTTGGTTCGTACATCGAAGAGCCGGTTAAATAAAACTGTCAGTCAAATTAGTTGTTCAATAAAAGGCCGAGTCAAATCGGCCTTTTTTGTGAGTAAACCATGCCCGATCTCAATCCGCAGACTGTTGCTGCTTTATTGCCTGCCACGTGCCGGAAAGTGTTCGTCGCCTATAGCGGCGGTTTGGACTCGACTGCGCTGCTGGATTTATGCGTGGGCTTGCCTGCGCTCGCCGGCAAGATCGTCGCCGTTTATGTCGATCACGGCTTGCAAGCTGAGTCAGCGGGATGGGGCGAACATTGTCGCCGGCAAGCAGAAAGCTTAGGAGTGGATTTTGAATTGCTAACGGTGGATGCGCGGGCCAGCAACGGCGAAAGCCCGGAAGCAGCGGCCCGCGAGGCGCGCTATCGGGCGCTGCGGCAACTATTGGCTGTCGACGATATTATCCTGCTGGCCCAGCACCGCGAGGATCAGATGGAAACCTTACTGTTGCAATTGTTTCGAGGCGCCGGCGTGTCAGGCTTGGCCGGCATGCCAATTGCGAGTGCTTTTGGGAACGGACAGCTGCTGCGGCCGCTATTGGACGTGGCTAAGGTCGATATCCAGCGCTATGCGCAAACGCACGGTTTGCAATGGGTGGAAGATCCCAGCAATCAAAGCAGCAATTTCGATCGTAACTACCTGCGTAACGAAATCCTGCCTACATTGAAACAGCGCTGGCCGTCGCTGGATAAAACGGTTGCGCGTTCGGCCAAGCTCTGTGGCGATGCGGCACAGATGATTGAGGCTTGGGCGAATCAGACCTTGCCGGCGGTTTTCGATCCCACCGATGGCAGTTTCAATATCGCCGATCTATCAGCTTTCTCGGCAACGCAGTTGAATTGCCTTTTGCGGCAATGGTTGGGACGCATGGGATTGAAGCCGCCAAGTCAGGCGGTGTTGCAAACCCTGGTCGAGCAGTCAATTGGTGGGCGTGCCGATGCATTGCCGCAAATTTATATTCAAGGCCATTCCATCCGCACATATCGGCAAAAATTGTATTGCATCCCCGAGCTCAATCTACGAAAGGACACTGAAGCAAAGTGCTGGGCGCAAGAACAGGAGCAAATATCTTTAAGCAATGGCTATGTGTTGCGTAGAAATTCAGCATCGGTCGGGTTATCTAAAGATTTATGGCAGAATGCAAAAGTGACGGTGGAGCCACGGCGCGGCGGCGAAAAGCTTAAATTGGCTGGTCGGGTCGGTCATCATTGTTTAAAAAAACTCTACCAGGAAGCAGGGGTTCCGCCTTGGGAAAGAGATATTCGGCCATTGATTTATTTGGATGGTAGTCTGGCTGCGGTAGCAGGCTTATGGATTGCGGAATGGGCTTGGCTTAGTGCGGTGGACGCTTGTTACCAGTTGGATTGGCGCGCATCCGAAAGCATGTAATGATAGCTAACGAAAACCGATAGGAGGTGTCATGTTGATGTTTCCCGAGATACTCCAGGCCATGATCGTGGGCATGATGATCGCGATTCCGGCGATCTTGATCTATAAAAAAGCCGGTCTAAATCCGGCGTGGGCGGCATTGGTGTTTTTGCCGGTCTTTGGATTGCTGATCGTGTTTCTGCAACTGGCTTTCCAAGAATGGCCGAATGCAAAAAAGGAGGGCTAGTCATGGAACTATTTTTCGTGTTGTTGCCGGCATTCATGCTGTTTTGCCTTTGGCTGGGCTATCGAATTTTGGAAAAAGCCGGATTCGACGGGCGCTGGACGCTGGTTTTGTTGGTGCCGGTGCTTAACGTCATCATGATTTGGGTGTTTGCATTTAGCTCGTGGCCCAAGTTACAAAATGGCGTAGACCAGGGTTTTTAAGCGGCATCCTGACATGACCGAAAAGACCCGCGGCAAACTTCCGGCGATTTTCATTCCGGTGGTGTTGTTCATCGTGTTTGATGCGGTGGCGCTGGGGCTTAATTTTTGGATTTCCGCAAAGCTGGAAAAGAGCGCGGTGGCGATTAATTTATCCGGCCGCCAACGCATGTTGTCGCAGCGGATGACCAAATCTTTGCTGATGTTGCATGTCGCGCAAACCAATACGGAAAAGCTCAGCGCTTTTAGCGAATTTTCCAATGCCGTCGACTTGTTCGATAAAACCTTAGATGGTTTTTTGCAAGGCGGTATGACCAGTAGCGGTGATGGCAAACCGGTTTATCTGGCCGCCGCCGATGCCCCCAATACGCAAATGATTATCGGCTCGGCGTCCCAGCTTTGGACGCTGATTCACAAACGCCTATCGCCGGTTGAGCAGGGCGGTGCCGGGGTTGATGCCGAGGTTTTGCGGCCGGCACTGAATGCTTTGTTGATGCATAACTCGCAATTGCTGGGTTTGATGAATGAACTGACTACCGCATTGGAGCAGAACGCCACCAAGGAAGTGTTTTATCTGCGCAGCTTGCAAGCCAGTTTGCTGTTACTGGCATTGCTGAATTTTGCCTTGGTCTGCAAGCGCTTGCTGGCGCAAATCAAGCAATCGCAGGGCAATGTGCAGGCCTTGCGCAATATCATCGATTCCATCGAGACCGGTATCGTGTTGTATGGTCGTGACGAATGTGTGCGTTCCGCCAATAAGACGGCCAATCAGTTGTTCGGATATAGCGATCAGGCTTTGATCGGCAAGCCTTTAAAAGAATTGATTATTGCGGACAATGTCCGAATGCTGGGGTTGCGGCGCGACAACTCCACCTTTGTTGCGAAAATCAACATCCAGACCCTGTTCGAATTTAACGATCAGATCAGCTTATGCACGATTACCGATGTCAGCGAACAGGAGCGCAAGGAAAAGCAGTTAATGTATCTGGCGTTTCACGATCAGCTCACCGGTTTACCCAACCGCGGTTTGTTGGTCGAGCGTTTACGGCAAGACTTACTGCGCGCTAAGCGCGATTCGACATTTTTGGCAGTATTGTTTCTGGATTTGGACGGTTTCAAGATTGTGAACGATGAAATGGGCCACGATGCCGGCGATGAGTTATTGCAAGCCGTGGCCCGGCGTTTCGAGCAATGTTGCCGTGAAGTCGATACCGTTGCGCGCTTGGGCGGCGATGAGTTCGTATTCGTGCTAACGTCGCTGCACTCGGTGTTGGCGGCCAAGCAAGTGGCGCAAAATGTGTTAAAAGCTATCAATCAAGCATTTTTAATTCATGGAAAGACCGTCAAAATTGGTGCCAGTATCGGCATTGCCATGTATCCCACCGATCATTCCGAAGCTGAATTGTTGATTAAATGTGCCGACGATGCGATGTATTTGGCCAAGCAACGCGGCAAAAATCAGTTGGTGTTTACTGCCGAATGTCGTTGATGTTTTTCAATTATCGAGATCCCAGCTCAGCTTGCTTTGGCAATTAAAAAGGCAATTGCACCATAAAACTGTTAGAATTTGCCGCTTTTCGACCCCCTTGCTATTGCTTAACAGGGCGCCAAACGTTCATGACAAAATTCATATTCATCACCGGCGGAGTGGTTTCATCCTTGGGAAAAGGGATAGCCGCTTCATCGTTGGCAGCCATCTTGGAAGATCGCGGCCTCAAAGTCACTCTCACCAAACTCGATCCTTACATCAACGTCGACCCCGGCACCATGAGCCCGTTTCAGCACGGCGAGGTGTTCGTTACCGAGGATGGCGCGGAAACCGATCTGGACTTAGGCCATTACGAGCGGTTTTTAAAAACCACGATGGCCAAGAAAAACAACTTCACCACCGGCCAGGTTTACGAACAAGTGTTGCGCAACGAGCGCAAAGGCGAGTATCTGGGCGCTACGGTACAAGTTATTCCGCACATTACCGACGAAATCAAACGCCGCGTCTATGCCAGTGCCGAAGGTACCGATGTGGCCTTGATCGAAGTCGGCGGCACGGTTGGTGACATCGAATCTTTGCCGTTTCTGGAGTCTATCCGGCAAATGGGCGTGGAATTGGGTCGGGACCGGGCGGTATTTATCCACCTGACTTTGGTGCCTTACATCAAGTCGGCCGGCGAAATTAAAACTAAACCGACGCAGCATTCGGTAAAAGAGCTGCGCACTATCGGTATCCAGCCGGATATTCTGATTTGCCGTTCCGAGCAGCCGATTCCGGCCAGCGAGCGCAAAAAAATCGCCTTGTTCACCAACGTCAACGAAAAAGCGGTCATTTCCGCGATTGACGCCGACACCATTTATCGCATCCCGCTATTGTTGCGCGAACAAGGACTGGACGACATTGTCGTAGCCCAGTTGCGTCTCGATGTGCCGCCGGCTGATCTGTCTGCTTGGGAAAAAGTGGTTGATGGTCTGACTCACCCGACCGATGAAGTCAACATCGCCATTGTCGGTAAATATGTCGACCATACCGATGCCTACAAATCCTTGAACGAGGCTTTGATTCATGCCGGTATCCACACTCGCCACAAAGTACAAATCACTTATATCGACTCTGAAACCATCGAAGCCGAAGGCACCGCAAAGCTTAAAGATGTCGATGCGATTCTGGTACCCGGTGGTTTTGGCGAGCGCGGCGTGGAAGGCAAAATTTCCACGGTACGTTTCGCCCGCGAGAACAAAATACCTTATCTGGGCATTTGTTTGGGCATGCAGTCCGCAGTGATCGAGTTCGCCCGCGACGTGGTCGGTTTGGAAGGCGCCCATAGCACCGAGTTTTTGCCGAATAGCCCGCATCCCATTATTGGCTTGATTACCGAGTGGATGGATGAGGCCGGTCAATTGAATAAGCGTGACGAAGATTCCGACATCGGTGGCACCATGCGCTTGGGCGCGCAAAAATGCCGTTTAAAATCTGATTCGTTGGCGTTCGAGTTGTATCAGAAAGACGTGATTACCGAGCGGCATAGGCACCGTTACGAATTCAACAATCAATATTTGAAACAGTTGGAAGCCGCCGGTATGCGCTTCTCCGGTAAATCGCTGGATGGCCGCTTGGTGGAGATTATTGAACTGCCCGATCACCCCTGGTTTTTGGCCTGCCAATTTCATCCGGAATTTACTTCAACACCGCGTAATGGTCATCCGTTGTTTTCAGGCTTTGTGGAAGCGGCCGCCAAACACAAGAAACAAGGTTAAACATGCAATTATGTAATTTCGAAGTCGGCCTGGATAAGCCGTTTTTCCTGATCGCCGGCACCTGTGTGATCGAAAGCGAACAAATGACCCTGGATACCGCCGGTAAATTGAAAGAAATAGCCGACGAGTTGAATATTCCATTTATTTATAAGTCCTCGTTCGATAAAGCCAACCGTTCTTCACTGGGCAGTTTTCGTGGCCCTGGCTTGGAAAAAGGTTTGCAGATCCTGGAAAAAGTGAAGCAACAATTGCATGTGCCGGTTTTGACCGATGTGCATGAAGATACCCCTTTAGAAGAAGTTGCGGCGGTGGTCGATGTGTTGCAGACGCCGGCATTTCTATGCCGCCAGACCAATTTCATTCAAAGCGTCGCCGCTTTGGGCAAACCCGTAAATATCAAAAAAGGCCAGTTTTTAGCGCCGTGGGATATGGCCAATGTCGCCGCCAAAGCCAAGGCGACCGGCAATCAACAAATCATGGTTTGCGAGCGCGGCGTGTCGTTTGGCTATAATAATTTGGTTTCGGACATGCGTTCACTGGCAGTGATGCGCGACACCGGTTGCCCGGTGGTATTCGACGCCACCCATTCCGTGCAGTTGCCGGGTGGGCAAGGCAATGTTTCCGGCGGGCAGCGCGAGCATGTGCCTGTTTTAGCGAGGGCGGCAGTCGCAGTGGGCATTGCCGGGCTTTTCATGGAATCACATCCCAAACCGGAAGAAGCGTTGAGCGACGGCCCCAATTCTTGGCCCTTGCACCGCATGAAAGAATTATTGGAAATGTTAGTAACGATAGACCGGGCTGTTAAATCCACCAGCCTGATTGAAACCACACTATAGGGCAAAATAATGGCAAGAATAGTAGACGTAAAGGCAAGAGAAGTTCTGGATTCACGCGGTAACCCGACCGTGGAAGCGGAAGTGTATTTGGCATCAGGCATCATCGGCAGCGCGATGGTGCCATCCGGTGCATCAACCGGCGAACGCGAAGCAATCGAATTGCGCGATGGCGATAAATCCCGTTATCTGGGCAAAGGTGTATTGAACGCCGTTAACTTCGTCAATACCGAAATTCGCGAAGCGGTCGTCGGTATGGATGCCAACAACCAAGCTGCGTTAGACGAAAAAATGATTGCCTTGGACGGAACCCCAAGCAAAAGCCGGATTGGCGCCAATGCCATCTTGGGCGTTTCCATGGCTGCCGCGCGCGCTGCTGCTCAAGAAGCCGGCGTACCGTTGTACAAATTCCTGAACAAATCCGGCGAATTTATTTTGCCTGTACCGATGATGAACATCATCAACGGCGGTTCGCACGCTGATAACAGCGTTGATTTGCAAGAGTTCATGATTCTGCCTGTCGGCGCGCCAACCTTCCGCGAAGCGATCCGTTACGGTGCGGAAGTATTCCACAACCTGGCTAAAGTATTGAAAAGCCGCGGTTTGGCGACCACTGTGGGCGACGAAGGCGGCTTTGCGCCTAACTTGTCTTCCAACGAAGAAGCCATCGAAGTCATCTTGGAAGCCATCGAAAAAGCCGGTTACAAAGCGGGCGTTGACATCTATCTGGGTATGGATGCAGCCGCTTCCGAATACTTCGACGACGGTAAATATGTGTTGTCTGCAGAAAATCGCAGCTTCAATTCTACAGAAATGGTCGACTTTCTGGCTGCGTGGGTTGATAAATACCCCATCATCTCGATCGAAGACGGTCTGGACGAAAACGACTGGGACGGCTGGAAATATCAAACCGAAAAATTGGGCGGCAAAATCCAGTTGGTCGGTGACGATTTGTTCGTGACCAACCCTGCTATCCTGAAAGAAGGTATCGAGAAAGGCATCGCCAACTCCATCCTGATCAAGGTCAACCAAATCGGTACCTTGACCGAAACCCTGGCGGCTATCGATATGGCGTCTGCTGCGGGTTACAGCGCGGTGGTTTCTCACCGTTCCGGTGAAACCGAAGACACCACCATCGCCGACTTGGTTGTTGCCACCGGCACCGGCCAAATCAAAACCGGTTCATTGAGCCGTTCCGACCGGGTTGCTAAATACAACCGTCTGATGAAAATCGAAGACGAGTTGGGCGACAAAGCCAAATACGCCGGCCGCAGCGCGTTCAAAATGCTGAAATAAAAAAAGCGTAGGTTGGGTTAGCCCTTAGCGGTAGCGAAGGACGTAACCCAACACGTTGGCATTAAATGTTGGGTTACGCTCTGATAGAGCTAACCCAACCTACATTGTTGAGAATTCGCTATAAAAACGCTCATCGCCATCATTATCCTATTGATCGTTCACTTCCAGTATCGGTTGTGGCTAGGTGATGCCAGCGTCTCGCAGATTAGCGATTATCGGGAACGCCTGGATACTTTGACCAAGGAAGCCCAGGAAAAAAAGGAACGCAACGATTCTTTATATGCCGAGGTGCTGGATTTGCGCCGTGGTTTGGAAACCATCGAAGAACGCGCCCGCTACGAGCTGGGCATGATCAAGGAAAACGAAACCTTCTTTCAAGTGCTTGAGTAGAGCATGAAGCAAATTCTCAAATGCTGGGCAGTAGTCCCGGCAGCCGGCGTCGGCAAACGTATGCAAGCCGACCGCCCTAAACAATATCTGCCATTGGCCGGCAAAACCGTCATCGAACATACCTTAAACCGTTTATTGCAATCCGGTGCTTTTCAGGCAGTGGCGGTGGCGATTTCAGTTGAAGATCCGTATTGGCCGGAATTGGACGTGTCCAAACATCCTGATGTGATTACCGCACCGGGCGGCAAGGAACGGGCCGACTCGGTACTCTCGGCACTGAAATCTTTGCAAAGTCAGGCTGCTGAAGAGGACTGGGTGTTGGTACATGACGCCGCCCGGCCTTGTTTGACTGCCTCCGATATTCATCTGCAAATCGACACGCTTAAAAACGATGCGGTCGGCGGCATTCTGGCGCTGTCTTCACACGACACGCTGAAGCACGTCGACGGCGATACGATTACCGCAACGATAGATCGCAAACATGTCTGGCGGGCGTTGACGCCACAAATGTTCAAGTACGGCATGCTGCGCGATGCCTTGCAGCAAACCGAAGGCAATCCGGCCGTTACCGACGAGGCTAGCGCATTGGAATTGTTGGGCTACAAACCCAAAATCGTCGAAGGCCGCCCCGACAACATCAAAATCACCCGGCCCGAAGATCTGGCGCTGGCGCAATTCTATATGGAGCAACAAGCATGATTCGAGTCGGCCAAGGCTACGACGTCCACCGTTTCAACGACGGCGACCACATCATTCTCGGTGGCGTTACCATTCCGTACGAGAAGGGCTTGGAAGCCCATTCCGACGGCGATGTTGTGCTGCATGCCTTGGCCGATGCAATTCTCGGCGCGGCAGCACTGGGCGACATCGGCAAACACTTTCCAGATACCGACCCCGAATTCAAGGGTGCCGACAGCCGGGTATTGCTACGCCACGTCTACAAAATTGTCCAGGAAAAAGGTTACAAGCTGGTTAACGCCGATGTCACTATCATCGCCCAGGCACCGAAAATGCTGCCGCACGTGCCGGCTATGCGTGCCAATATCGCTGCCGACTTGGCCGTGGATGTCGATTTCATCAATGTCAAAGCTACCACGACTGAAAAATTAGGCTTCGAAGGCCGCAAGGAAGGCATCGCGGTGCAGGCGGTGGTGTTGATAGAGAAATAAAAACGTTGCCAGCGTTAGATCACGAGCGATACCGCGATACTCGACCATCTAGTGTAATCTTGAAAATTGCACCATACGGCATCAATTAGTATTACTGTCTTTAGTATTGATGCTCGGTAAATGAAGGAATTGACAATGAGTCTAAATGACACAATAAGCGAATTTATCGCCTATGGCTTTGAGCGTCATGGCGTAGGATTCGGAATTGTTCTTTTTGGCACCGCTATGCTTATTAGTTCCGGGATGATTCCTTGGTTAAGCGACAGGCAAAAAAGAGGAGTCAGAGGGTATTTAGACGCTCAAAATGACTCACGCCCGCCAACCAAGGAGGAAGAGTTTTATCACTCGAATTTTCTTACGTTTAAAGCCGGTATTTTCATTGTTGCCTTAGGCGTTTTTTTTATCCTTTTTCAACCGAAGCTAATTTTCTGAACCTATGGATTGAAAGCGATAATCCATGTAGGTCATGGTGCGAGTAGCGTTCCCTGACAAAACAACTCAGCATTTCACGTAACCTCTATCGCGGCAACATGCCGACGATATTTTACATACCTAATGACAGATTTTAGTTTACCCGACTGGCCCTACGCCTTCGGCGCCCCTAGTGGCACCGGCGATATTAAAGCCGAGCCCGAGGACTTCGTCGTCGAAGAAATTCTATCGTTCGAGCCCGAAGGCAGCGGCGAGCATATATTCCTGTATATCGAAAAAATCGGCGAAAACACCGAATATGTCGCGCGGCAGCTGGCTCGTCATGCCGGGGTCAGGCAGCGAGATGTCAGCTATGCTGGTCTTAAGGATAGGCACGGTCGCACTCGGCAATGGTTCAGCGTGTGGCTACCGGGTAAGGCATATCCCGATTGGTCAGCTATCGAAACCGATCAGCTGAAAATACTGCACACGGTTCGTCACGCTCGGAAACTGAAGCGTGGTGTATTGGCCGGCAATCGATTTACGTTACTGATCCGTAATTGGACGGGCGATCAAGAAACCGCCGAAAAACAACTGCAGCAGATTAAAGCCCAGGGCTTTCCCAATTACTTCGGCCCACAACGTTTCGGGCATCACGGCCAAAATATCGATCATGCATTGGCGATGTTTGCCGGTGCCAAGGTCAAACGCGAACAACGTTCCTTGTATCTGTCGGCGGCGCGCTCCTATTTGTTCAATCTGATTTTGGCCCGGCGCGTCGAGCAAGCCAATTGGCTGCGTGCGATAAACGGCGATGTATTCAAGCTAGACGGCAGTAATAGCTGTTTTACCGGCGATAACAACGATGCCAGCCTGCCAGCTCGTGTCGAGCAGGGCGATATTCATCCCACCGGGATCATGTGGGGCCGTGGCGGTAAGATTGCCACGGCTGAGGCTGGTGCGATAGAAGACGCCGTGATTGCCGCTAACGCATCCATAGCCGACGGTTTGCTTGCGTTTGATCTGGAAGCTGATCGACGCGCTTTACGCACATTGCCACAAGATCTGGAGTGGCAGTGGCTGGATAATCAACTCAAGTTGAGCTTCAATTTGCCCGCCGGCAGCTATGCCACCGCCTTGTTACGGGAAATAATTGGCGGTGCATCTGGTGCCGGTGATTGAATTTGCTTTGATAAAAATGCTTTTTGGGTTGTAATCGCATGTATTTATAATACTTAAGTACAATAGCGCCTAAAGCGTTATAAAAATCATAACTTCTACTTACATCCTACATGCCTGATAGCGGCCAGATATCCGGACCAGCAGATTCCACGTTTGACGATCCTCTATTGTTGGCTTTGCTATCGGTCTGCAAATTGTTACATATTCCGCAAACCGCAACGGCCTTGGTAGCCGGGCTGCCCTTGGTCGAGAATAGATTGACGCCCGAATTGTTCGTGCGCGCCGCTGAACGCGCTGGTTTGACCAGCCGCTTGTTGCGCAGACCCTTAGAGAAAATTTCCAATTTGGTATTGCCGGCAGTGTTGTTGCTGAAAGACGGTAATGCCTGCGTTTTGCTTGCCAAGAGCGGTGAAAACTATACGGTAGTGTTGCCGGAAACCGAGAGCGGCGAGAAGAGCGTTAGCGCTGCGGAGTTGCAAGCTAGTTACAGCGGTTCGGCTTTTTTCGTGCAGTTGCAGCACCGCTTTGATGGGCGCACTGCGGAATCGGCTGTGCCGAAGGTCAAACATTGGTTTTGGGATGTACTTTATAAGTCCTGGCCTATCTATGCGGAAGTGCTGGCGGCCTCGTTATTAATCAATCTGTTCGCTTTGGCCGCGCCCTTGTTTTTCATGAATGTTTATGATCGTGTGGTACCGAATCACGCGCTGGAAACGTTGTGGGTACTGACTGTAGGTGTGCTGATCGTGTTTGGTTTCGAATTGGCGATGAAGCTGCTACGAAGCTATTTTATCGATGCAGCCGGCAAACGCGCCGATATTATTTTGTCGGCGAATATTTTCGAAAAGCTAATGAATATTCGCATGGAAGCCCGGCCGCCATCGGTGGGAGCATTTGCGAACAACTTAAGCGAATTCGAATCCTTTCGCGAGTTTTTGACTTCGGCAACGCTGGTGACGTTGATAGATTTGCCGTTTTTGTTTTTGTTTTTACTCATTATTTATAGTGTCGGCGGCAATTTGGCTTTAATTCCATTGGCGATTTTACCGTTAGCAATGTTGATTGGCATCGCCTTGCAGGCGCCGTTGAAGAATACGATCAACGCCATGTTCAAATTCGGCGGCGAAAAAAATGCCACGCTGGTGGAAGCGTTGTCCAATCTGGAAACGATCAAAACGGCCGGCGCGGAAGGGCAATTGCAGCGCCGTTGGGAACAGAATGTCGGCGAAATCGCCCGGCTGGGCTTAAAGTCGCGGTTTTATGCCGGCTTGACCGTCAATTTGACCGCATTTTTGCAGCAATTGGCATCGGTGTTGGTGGTGGTGGCCGGCGTCTACCGGATTACCGATGGTGATTTGACGACAGGCGGCTTGGTGGCTTGCACCATGCTGACCTCGCGGGCCTTGGCTCCGGTCGGGCAGGTCGCGGCACTATTGACCCGTTACCATCAGGCGGTGACCGCCCTGGGGTCGTTTAACCGAATGATGGCTCTACCGGTGGAACGCGAGAACGGCAAGGACTATTTGCATAGACCGCGCTTTAACGGCGAGATTGAGTTCAAACACGTTCGCTTCAGCTATCCGCAGCAGCCGGTTAAGGCCTTGGACGGCATATCCTTTAAAATCAAGGCCGGCGAGCGCGTGGGTTTTATCGGCCGAATAGGTTCCGGCAAGAGCACGCTGGAAAAATTGATGCTGGGTTTATATCAGGCTCAAGAAGGTTCGATATTGATAGACGGCACCGATATTCGCCAAATCGATCCTTCCGATTTACGCCGGCAAATCGGCTATGTGCCGCAAGATATTTCCTTAATGTTTGGTAGCGTGAAAGACAATATTGTCTTGGGTTCGCGCTACGCCGATGATGCTGCGGTGTTAAAGGCGGCGGCGATTGCCGGCGTCGATCAGTTCGTCAGTAAACATCCCGCCGGTTTTGATTTGCAAGTGGGCGAGCGCGGCGCATCCTTGTCGGGTGGGCAACGGCAAAGTATTGCACTGGCCAGAGCCTTGTTGTTGTCGCCGTCGATTTTTATTATGGACGAGCCGACTAATGCGATGGACAACAGTAGCGAAGAAGCCTTTAAACAGCGGTTTGCCGCGCAATTGGGGCAACAGACTCTGATACTGGTCACGCATCGCATGTCGCTGCTCAGCTTGGTGGACAGGCTGATCGTGATGGACGGCGGGCATATGGTCGCAGACGGCCCCAAGGAACATGTGCTGGAAGCCTTGCGCCAAGGACAGATCAAGGTGGCTATCTAATATGTTGAAAAAAATAGCCGAGTGGCGCGCCGAGCATCGGTATCGAGCCGAAGATCAGCGTTTTTTAAGCGACGTCAACGCCGCTAATCTTTACGAATTACCCTTGCAAAGTCATTTAATCCTGTGGTTTGCCGCGGCTTTTGTTGCGGCATCCTTGGTTTGGGCCGGGTTTGCCAGCTTGGATGAGGTCACGCGCGGCGAAGGTAAGACCATACCCTCCAGTCAAGTGCAGGTGGTGCAGAACCTGGAGGGCGGTATCGTTTCGGAAATATTGGTGCAAGAAGGTCAATTGGTGGACAAGGATCAGGTTTTGCTGCAACTCGATCAAGTCCGTTTTGCTTCCTCGTTTAAAGAAGCCAAGTTAAAGTATTACGAGTTGTTGGCAAATACCGCGCGTTTAAATGCCGAAATCAACGGCACGCCTTTGGCGATTCCGGAAGAGGTTATGAAGAACGCACCGCAAATCGCCGACAACGTCAGGCAATTGCTGGTTTCCAAGCAGAACGAAATAAGATCGAATAGCGACATTTTTGCCGAGCAGGTGCGGCAGAAAGAGCAGGAAATTATCGAAATTCAGTCGAAAAGCGACCAATTGGCGCGTAGCTACAAACTATTGCAGGACGAAGTAAAGATGTCCGAACCGTTGGTGGCCGATGGCGCAATGTCGCAGGTAGAATTACTACGCTTGCAGCGTGCCGCAAATGACTTGAAAGGCGACTTGAATTCCGCAAACTTGGCGATGCCGCGGCTACGTTCGTCATTGGACGAAGCGCGCAACAAATTGGCGGAGATCAAGATTCGCTTTAAAACCGAAGCGTTGAAAGAATTGAACGAAGTGAAGGCGGAACTGGATCGCATATCCGAATCTGCGGTAGCTTTGGAAGATAGAGTTAGCCGTACCAGAGTGTTGTCGCCGGTAAAAGGCACGGTAAAGCGCATCAAGGTGGCTACGGTTGGCGGCGTCATTCAACCCGGCATGGATTTGTTGGAAATCGTGCCGCTGGAAGATCAGCTGTTGATTGAAGCGAAAATTCGGCCGGCGGACATTGCTTTTCTTCGCCCTGGGCAGAAAGCTGTGGTAAAACTAAGCGCTTATGATTTTTCGATCTACGGTGGCCTGGAGGCCTCTTTGGAACATATCAGCGCCGACAGCATACCCGGCGAGAAGAAAGATGAGGACAGTTACTATTTGATTCGTTTGCGCACCGCGAAAAACTACCTGGAAAAGGGCGGCGAACGTTTGGAAATTATTGCCGGGATGACCGCGGAAGTTGATATTTTAACCGGAAAAAAAACAGTGCTTGATTACCTCTTGAAGCCGATATTGAAAGCCAGGGATAGGGCTTTAAGAGAACGATAACTCATAACAACAATTACATTTGTGGCTAACATACTGATTTATTCCAATAATCCTCAGCTGACGGCGCAGTGGACTCATGCGCTGATTGCGGGATATAACGTTAGTATGCTGCACAGTATCCGCAGTGAATATACCGCCGATGCAGTGATTTTCGATGCAAAAAAACTGGATGACGATGCCGGTTTGTTAACGGTTTTTGCCAACAAAAAAGTCCGATTTCTGGTCATCGGCTCCGATTGGCCGGAACATAAGCAGATCGAGGTGCTGATTAACGGTGCCGCCGGCTATTGCGAACAATCCGAAGCGTCGGAGCTTTTAATGCGTGCGGTAGCTTGTATTTTGGCGGGTGATATTTGGATTCGTCGGGCCTTGGTGCCCAAGGTCATTGGTGTGTTGACCAGTGCCAGACGTACACAACTTACGCCTAGTACCGTCGATACCGAACTAAAGCTAAAGCAACTGGCCAGTTTATCCGCGCGCGAAGTGGAAGTGGCGGACATGATACGGCAGGGCGAAAGTAATAAGCGTATTGCTTTTGCGATGAATATTTCCGAGCGGACTGTAAAAGCGCATTTATCATCGATTTTTAGGAAACTGAATGTCGATGACCGCTTAAGACTAGCCATATTGTTAAAAGAAATCGACCAATATCAGAGAGGAATGTCATGAGAGTCAGCAGGAGTTTGAGTTTAGGAATAGCCATGCATTTGGCCTGCGTATCAAGCAGTCAGGCGTTGAGTTTGCAAGAATCTATTCAGAAAGTGTTGGATGAAAATCCCAAAATCCAAGCTGCCAAATCAGAACGCCGCGCGGTTGAAGAGGAAATCGGTCAAGCCAAGGCCGGTTATTTTCCAACAGTGGATGTCACAGCCGGCATCGGCTGGGAAGAATCGAATAACCCTACCACCCGTGGCCGCGGTGACGGATCGGTTTTTTATCATAGAGAGGAAGGGGCCATTCTAGCCAGACAAATGTTGTTTGATGGTCTGGCTACTCCGAATGAAGTGGAGAGGCAGGAAGCTCGGACCGACTCTCGGGCTTACACCGTATTCGGCCAGTCGGAAATAACCGCGCTCGATGGTGTTGAAGCCTATATTAAGGTGTTGCGGCGTCAGGAGTTGTTGAATCTGGCTAAGGAAAATCTGCAACGCCATCAAGGTACCAACGATCAAATCAAACTGCGTAGCGAACGCGGCGTCGGCAAACGGGCGGATGTCGACCAGTCAATGGGCAGGGTAGCCTTGGCGGAAAAGAACGTGTTGTCCGAAATCGGTAATTTGAAAGATGCCGAGACCAGTTTCTTGCGAGTCATCGGCATATTGCCGGAAGGTATTCAACCGATTCAATCGCCGGGAACCGCGCTACCCCAATCGCTGGATCAAGCGATAGAAGAAGCGTTGGCCGACCATCCTATTCTGAAATCTGCCAATTCCGATATCGATTCGGCATTTGCCCAACATGCTACGGCTATGGCCCCCTATTTTCCGCGTTTTGATATTGAGGCCGGTGCCAGTCATAACTACAACTTAGACGGTATCCGCGGCACCAATTCCGATATGACGGCAATGTTACGTATGCGCTACAACATTTTTAACGGTGGCAAAGACATCGCTCGCCGCGAGCAAACCGCGCAGTTAATTAATCAGGCCAGGGATATTCGCGACAATACGCATAGGCAGGTGATTGAAAGTATGCGTTTGTCTTGGGTCGCTCATCAAACCGTGAAGAGCCAGTTGGAGTTTTTTAAACAACACGTCGATTCCAGCGAAAAGACCATCAGTGCTTATCAGCAGCAATTCAATATTGGTCAACGGACCTTATTAGATTTGCTGGATACCTTCAACGAGGCTTATATTGCTAAAAGCTCGTATATCAATGCTAAATACGATGAGCTGTTTTCGCAATTTCGAATTTTAGCGAGCAAGGGCCAACTGAATAAATATTTGGGTACCACTTTGCCAGCCGAAGTTCAACCGCTTAGTTCCGCTGACTAAGGCGCTCAATCATTAATAGTTAAGGCTATGTAGAGATGTAGACTTCCCCAAAATGTCTTCTATTTGGGGGAAGTTTTCAATTAGGCTGATGACCAGTTTAGAGCGATGGTCGATAAACTGATTCAATAAATACGAGCAACCGATGCACTAGCCCAGAGTTACTTGGCAATACGCAATACAGCTTCCGACACTATTTCCATCAACTCTTTACCACCTTGTTGCACATATTCGACAATCGCTTTTCGCATGCGCGGTTCCCAAAAGTTTCGGATATGTTGTTCAACGCCCTTAATGGCCAATTCCCGGTCGGGTTCGGATTTGAAAAAAGCGCCAATGTTGTTGGCCATTTTAATGAGGTTATGGTTATCCATGTTTTATGCGGCTGATTCTTGGTAATGTTGTAAACGATGAGGGTGAGTGTAGATCATATGATTTTCGTGGCGGGCGAAGCCAACCAGGGTCAGTCCGCACTCTTCCGCCAATTGAATTGCTAACGCGGTAGGTGCCGAGATGGCTGCCAGCAAGGTGATGCCAACACTGGCCGCTTTTTGTACCATTTCATAACTGGCGCGGCTGGTGACCAGCAGCCAGCCATTTTCAAAATCGCAGTTGGCCTTGGCTAATGAACCGATCAGTTTATCCAGTGCATTATGACGGCCGACATCTTCCCTTACAGTAACGATGCCGCGTTCCGGGTGCAGCCACGCTGCCGCATGGACCGCACCGGTCAGCAAATTCAGAGATTGCTTTTGCGCCATATCGGCGAAACCGCTGCTTAATAGCGCTGCACTCAGCGCTAAACCTTGACCCACGTGATTCGGACGCCGAATGGCTTGCTCCAGGGTGGTGGCTCCGCATAAACCGCAACCGGTTCTGCCGGTCATATTTTTTCCCTTGCCGTGCAGTTTCTCAAAACGCTCTTCAGGGATCGTCATCCTAACTTCCACTCCTTTGGAGCGTTGTACGACGCGTACCGATTGCAATTCCGACGTATGGCCGATGATTTCTTCGGTCAGACTGAAGCCCAATGCAAAATCTTCCAGATTGAGAGGGGTCGTCAGCATCACCACGTGCGGAATGGTGTTGTAAACCAACACCACCGGCACTTCTTCAGCGACATAATCCTCTTTCGCGGTGTGAACCGGGCCGCGCCAGCTATCGAACGTACCGGTTCGATAGCTGGTCCAGCCCAGTTCGCTTGAGACTGCATCCATAAGGCGGTTGCTGCTTACTCGTTGACCGCGATGCGGTTTTCCAGTAAAGACAACTGATTGTCGGAAAAGTCTTGGTATTCCTGTTGCCATGCCGAAGTTTGTGCAACTTTGGCGACATGCACAGCGGTGACTTTGTATTCCGGACAGTTGGTAGCCCAGTCCGAGTTATCGGTGGTGATGACGTTAGCGCCCGAATGCGGGAAATGGAACGTGGTGTAAACCACGCCAGGCTGCATGCGATCAGTAATCAAAGCTCGCAACACGGTTTCCCCGGAACGGCTTTTCACGCCGCACCAGTCACCATCGCTAATACCCAGTACTTCTGCATCGTGCGGATGCAATTCCAGACGATCTTCCTCGTGCCAGGCGACGTTTTCCGTGCGGCGAGTTTGGGCACCGACGTTGTACTGAGACAAGATCCGGCCGGTAGTCAGAATCAAAGGATATTTGCTGCTGGTACGTTCTTCGGTAGCGACATATTCGGTTAGCATGAAGCGGCCTTTACCGCGCACGAAGTGGTCGGCGTGCATAATCGGCGTGCCATCGGGTGTTTCGTCATTGCAAGGCCACTGTATGCTGCCCATTTCGTCGATTTTTTCGTAACTGACACCGGCGAATTGCGGCGTCAGCGCCGCGATTTCGGCCATGATTTCCGAAGGATGTCTGTAATTCATAGGATAACCCAGGGCGTTCGACAAATCCTGGGTTACTTCCCAGTCTTCCTTGCCACCCAGCGGGGTCATCACTTTACGAACCGGCGAAATCCGGCGTTCAGCATTGGTAAACGTGCCGTTCTTTTCCAGGAACGAGGAGCCTGGTAAAAACACGTGAGCAAATTTAGCGGTTTCGTTCAGGAAAATGTCTTGTACGACCAAGCATTCCAATTCACGTAGCGCGTGATGTACGTGGGTGATATCAGGATCGGATTGAGCGATGTCTTCGCCTTGTACGTACAAGCCTTTGAAACTACCGTCGATAGCGGCGGCAAACATATTCGGGATACGTAAGCCGGGTTCTGAGGACAGCGCCACGTTCCAAGCAGTTTCAAACTGAACGCGAGTTTGCGAGTCGGAAACATGGCGGTAGCCGACAAACTCGTGTGGGAACGAACCCATATCGCAAGAGCCTTGGACATTGTTTTGTCCGCGTAGCGGGTTGACACCAACGCCGTCGCGGCCAATGTTACCGGTCGCCATTGCCAGATTGGCAATACCAATAACGGTCGTGGAGCCTTGGCTATGTTCGGTCACACCCAAACCGTAATAGATCGCGCCATTACCGCCCGTTGCGTACAAGCGAGCCGCTGCGCGCATGGTTTCGGCGGGTACGCCGGTTAATTCGGCGACGGCCTCAGGTGAATGTTGGGGCAGCGCAACAAAGGTTTTCCATTTATTGAACGACTCAACATCGCAGCGTTCCAGTGCGAATTTTTCATCCGCCAAGCCTTCGGTGACGATGACGTGAGCCAATGCGGTGACAACCGCAACATTGGTGCCGGGGCGCAGTTTCAGATGGTAGTCGGCTTTCACATGCGGGCTATTGCTAACCAAATCGATACTGCGTGGATCGACCACGATCAGTTTCGCGCCTTGGCGTAAGCGGCGTTTCATCATCGAACCGAAAACCGGGTGGCCGTCAGTCGGGTTGGCGCCGATTACCATAATCACATCGGACTGCATCACCGAGTCAAAGGTTTGGGTGCCGGATGATTCGCCAAAAGTGCTTTTCAAGCCGTAGCCGGTCGGCGAATGGCAAACGCGGGCACAGGTATCGACATTGTTGTTACCGAAGCCGGCACGGATTAATTTTTGCACCAGATAGGTTTCTTCGTTAGTGCAACGCGAAGAGGTAATGCCGCCGATTGAGTCTTTGCCGTATTTGGCTTGGATCCCCTTCAATTTGGTGGCGGCAAAACTGATCGCTTCTTCCCAGCTGACTTCGCGCCAAGGATCGGAAATGTTTTCCCGTACCATAGGGGTAGTGATGCGGTCTTTGTGCGTGGCATAACCGAAGGCAAAACGGCCTTTGACGCAAGAGTGGCCGTGATTGGCTTGGCCGTTTTTATCCGGCACCATGCGTACCAGTTGTTCGCCTTTCATTTCGGCTTTGAATGAGCAACCGACACCGCAATAGGCGCAGGTGGTGACGGTGCTGTGTTCCGGAACACCGTGGTCGATTACCGATTTTTCCATCAGTGTCGCGGTGGGGCAGGCTTGCACGCAAGCGCCGCAGGATACGCATTCGGATTCCATGAATGGCTGATTTTGCCCTGGAGAGACTTTGGAATCGAAGCCGCGGCCGTCGATGGTCAATGCGAAGGTACCTTGTACCTCTTCGCAGGCACGGACGCATCGTGAACAAACGATACATTTTGCCGGGTCGAAGCTGAAATAGGGGTTACTGGTGTCTTTTTCGGAATCCAGATGATTCTCGCCGTCGAAACCGTAACGCACTTCGCGCAAGCCGACTTGGCCGACGGTATCCTGCAATTCGCAATCGCCGTTGGCGGCGCAGGTTAAACAGTCTAAAGGATGATCGGAGATGTATAGTTCGGCAATGCCGCGTCTGATGCTGGCTAGCTTGTCGTTCTGGGTACATACCTTCATGCCTTCTGCCACCGGGGTAGTACAGGAAGCCGGATAGCCGCGCGCACCTTCGATTTGCACCAGGCACATCCGACAAGAACCGAACGGATCCAGGCTATCGGTGGCGCACAATTTAGGAATGCTGATCCCCGCTTCGGCGGCGGCGCGCATCACGGAACTGCCGGCATTGACAGTGACCTTGTGGCCGTCGATTTCCAGAGTGACTTGATTTGCAGACGAACTTGCGGGAGTTCCGTAATCTATTTCGTTATTGTCAGACATGTTTATCTCCTGGTAATCGCGATCAGGCTTTGGCGGATTGTAAGCCAAAGTCTTCAGGGAAATGATTCAGCGCGCTTAACACCGGGAAAGGTGTCATGCCGCCCATTGCACACAAAGATCCGTAAGTCATGGTGTCGCATAAATCGCGCAACAACACGGTGTTTTTATCCTTTTGCACGCCCTCGACGATACGATCTATTACTTCGACGCCACGTGTTGATCCTATCCGGCAAGGTGTGCATTTGCCGCAGGATTCTTCCACACAAAATTCCATTGCATAACGCGCCATGTCGGCCATGTTGACGGTATCGTCATGAACCACTATGCCGCCATGACCCAATACCGCTGAAATGGCCGCGAAGGCTTCGTAATCCAGCGGTGTATCGAACTGGCCCTCATGCAAATAAGCGCCCAGCGGTCCGCCGACCTGTACCGCGCGTATCGGTCGGCCGCTCGCTGAGCCGCCGCCGTAATCGTAAAGCAGCTCGCGTAAGGTCATGCCGAAAGCGACCTCAAACAGACCGGGGTGCTTGATATTTCCAGCCAGTTGCAGAGGCAGCGTACCGCGTGAACGGCCCATGCCGTAGTTTTTATAATATTCGCCACCTTTGTCCAGAATCACAGGAATCGAGGCCAGCGAAATGACATTGTTGACGATGGTAGGTTTACCGAACAGGCCGACGATAGCGGGGAGTGGTGGCTTAAAACGTACCAATCCACGTTTACCTTCCAGGCTTTCCAACAGGGAAGTTTCTTCGCCGCAAATATAGGCTCCGGCGCCGCTGCGTACTTCCAGGTGGAACGTTTTTCCGCTGTTTTGGATGTTTTCGCCCAAATAACCGTTTTTGTACGCCGCTTCGATAGCTTGATTCAGCGCAATCTTAGCGTGTGGGTATTCGACGCGCAGATAGATATAACCCTGAGTCGCGCCCACAGCCAAGCCGGCTATGGTCATGCCTTCGATCAAAACAAAGGGGTCGCCTTCCATGATCATTCTGTCGGAAAATGTACCGGAGTCGCCTTCATCAGCGTTACAGACGATGTATTTTTGATCTGCCGGGGCGTTTAATACCGTGTTCCATTTGATGCCGGTGGGAAACGCGGCGCCGCCACGGCCGCGCAGACCGGAGTCAGTGACCTGTTTGACGATTTCGGTGGCTTGCAAAGCCAACGCATTTTTCAGGCCACGGTATCCATCGTGAGCCAAGTATTCGTCGATGTTGACCGGGTCTGTTAGGCCGACGCGGGCGAAGGTAAGACGATTTTGATTTTTGAAATAAGCTATTTCTTCAATGTTGCCTAAATAAAGCGGATGTTGCTTGCCATCCAGCAGTCCGGCATCGAGTAAAGGTGCCACATCTTCTACTTGCACGGGGCCATAGGAAACTCTGCCTTGGCTGGTTTCGACTTCGACGAGGGGCTCCAGCCAGAACAATCCGCGAGAGCCATTGCGGACGATTTCAGCTGATAAGCCTTTGCTGCTAGCTTGCTGTTCCAATGCCTTGGCAACTTGTTCAGCACCCAGGGAAAGTGCGGTGGAATCACGGGAAATAAATACGCGTGTCATTATTTGGCACCTTTATAAGTGGCTAGCAAACGATCAAATTTTTCAG
Organism: Methylomonas sp. MK1; assembly: GCF_000365425.1. Classification (NCBI taxonomy): domain Bacteria; kingdom Pseudomonadati; phylum Pseudomonadota; class Gammaproteobacteria; order Methylococcales; family Methylococcaceae; genus Methylomonas; species Methylomonas sp. MK1. Next base: position 2,043,820 of record NZ_AQOV01000001.1, on the reverse strand, counting down.
TTGTGACGCGACCCATCACCTCGTCGTCTATGGTAATTGATGGCGAACAAGCGCAGTTACCTAAACAATAAACAGGTTCTAGTGAAAAAATTCCGTCAGCTGTGGTTTCGTGAAAGTCGATGCCAAGCTGTTGTTTAACATGGGTTTCCAGCGCTTTACCGTTCATTGCTTGGCATGATTCGGCCCGACAAATTCGTATTGTGTGCTCTCCGGGCGGAGTCTCCCGAAAGTAATGATAAAAACTAATAACCCCGTGGACTTCCGCTTGGGAAAGATTGAGCGACTTGGCAATGTCTACTACGGCGGCCGGCGGGATGTAGCCCAGAGTGTCCTGAATACCATGCAAAATAGGCAACAGATTACCCGGCATTGCTTGATGAGTGTTCAGTATTTCCAACACGGTGGGTTTTTGGGTTTGATAGTCTTGCATCATTGGCTCTGTAATAAATGACGAAAAGGTTATCGTCCTATTTAATCATGAACAAACCTGGGTTTGCAATTCGGGTTCGTGCCTCAATCCCGCGTATTTCCTAAGCAAAGCAAGGTAATTGCAACATCGGACTCTGATTAGTTTGGGAAGTTCGCGTGGAAAAAATGTGATGGTGGATGCTTTACTTTTAAATGATAATTGTTATCATTAATGCGCATATGAATTAAGTGAGGGTGTTATGTACGTATGTGTGTGTAAAGCGGTCACCGATAGACAGGTTACGCAGGCAATCAGTCAAGGTGTATGTAATCGCAGACAGCTGATGCAGTGCACGGGTGCGGGTGGTGTATGTGGAAAATGCACGGCCAGTATTAAAGCTTTACTGGATGAAAATACGCAGAATCGGAAGATGCAAGCTCAAGCGGCATAGTTATTTAGTTAGCTGAGCTTATAGGGATATAAGACGTATGTTGCAAAAAAACAGGGCGGTTGGACCGCCCTGTTCTGTATGGCGCGTTATTTAGCTGTAGCCGCTGGTTCGGTGGGTTTTACGTCTGCGTTTGGTGCGGCGCTGGCTGGTTCGGCCGGAGTGGCCTCAGCAGCAGGTGCTGGTGCAGCCTGATCAGCCGGTTGAGCCTCTTCTTGCTTTGGTGGTGTCGGCGGCAGTAAGACTTCAACTTTGGCGTTTTTGCGCAAATTTTCGATCATGGCTTGCGCTTTTTGGCGCTGTAACATTGGGCGAATTTGTTCTTTAACTGAATCAAACGGCGGTGGTGTTAGCGCTCTGGACTCTTCGCGCAGGATCACATGCCAGCCAAACTGAGTTTGCACGGGTTGTTTGCTGAATTTGCCGTTTTCCAGCGCAACCACTGCTTCAGAGAAGGGCGGGACCATGCGATCAGCGGTAAACCAACCTAAATCTCCACCTTCGGAGCCCATCGGGTCGATGGAATGTTTTTTAGCCAGCGCGGTAAAATCGCCGCCTTTTTCCAGTTCTGCGATCAGTTTTTTTGCTTCGTCTTCGGTTTTAACCAAAATGTGGCGGGCTTTGTATTCACTGCCCATATTAGCCATTTTGGAGTCGTATTCCGCTTTGATTTCTTCGTCGGTGACTGGGTTGGCTTTCAGGTAGTCTTGTAGGGCCGCTTGCGACAATAAGGAGTTTCTAACGGTCGCCATCCGTTCGATGACTTCCGGCGATTTATCCAGTTGTTTTTGTACGGCTTGCTGAATCAACAATTCGCGTTGAATCAGTTCTTCCAATAGCTGTTCTTTTGGGAATGTTTGGCCTTGGCTGCGTTCTGCAATTTCTTTTTCCAAGGTTTCCAAGGTTTTCTTGCTGATATAGGTGCCGTTAACCGAAGCAACCGCGTCCTCTTTGCTGACAGTCGGTGCCGCTGGTGCGGACGCTTCCTTGGCTTTTTCTTCGAAGCAACCGGGTAACAGTACGCTACTGGCTAGTATCAGGGGAATAAGTTTCAGTTTCATCTTAAGAATTTCCTTTAGCTGTTTTCAGAGGGGGTTAAAGCGTTAATGCCCAGGGCATGGATTTCATCCTTCATCATGTCGCCCAAGGCCTGATAAACCAGCTGATGTCTTTGCACCAGAGATTTACCTTCAAATTGAGTGGATATGAGAGTGACATGGAAATGACCGCCACCTTTGTTACCGGCGTGGCCGGCGTGTGCGGCGCTATGGTCGATGATTTCGATTAATTCTGGCTTAAAAGCTTCTTCCAGCTTCTGTCTGATATGGTCGGCTGTCATTGGGGAAATACTTGTTTGAAAGGTTTAACGGTAACACGAGCATATACGCCCGCGGAGATATAAGGGTCGGCATCGGCCCAGTCTTGGGCGTCCTGCCGACTGGCAAACTCGGCAACAATCAGGCTGCCGCTAAATCCGGCATCGCCGGGGTTTTCGCTATCTATCGCAGGATGCGGCCCGGCCAATACCAAGCGGCCTTGGTTTTGCAATATAGTTAATCGTTCCAGATGCTGCGGACGGGCGGCCAAACGATTGCTCAGGCTGTCCGCGACATCTTCGGCCATGATGGCATACAACATTACTCTTTAGCCTCTGGTGCGGGAATAAACTTATACAAGAACACTATTTGTACGGCAATAAAAATAAGCATCAGGCCGGGAACGCCGAAAGTTTTAAAGCTGACCCAGTCGTCGGTGCTGTAGTTCGCCATCACGTATAAATTTAAACAGCCGACCCCGATAAAAAACATGGACCAGCTCAGGTTAAGGCGTTTCCAGATACGATCCGGCAATTCGAGGTTTGCGCCCATCATGCGTTCTATAAAAGTTTTTTTGCCGACGAATTGGCTGACCAAAAATGCACCGCCGAACAGCCACTCAATAATGGTTAGTTTCCACTTAATGAATTGCTCGTCATGTAAATATAGTGTCGCACCACCCATGACCAAAATTAATCCCAGTGTAATCCACTGCATGGTTTCCACTTTGCGATAGAGCAGCCAATAGCTGATGACCTGCACAACCGTGGCGGCGATTACGACGGCAGTGGCAATGTAAATGTCGTACAGTTTGTACGCGACAAAGAATAGAACGATAGGGAAAAACTCTAAAAGCGGTTTCATGATTGACGTTTAAAGATGGGAGGGAGGTTAGACGTAAAGATCGATACCGGAAATGATCTCTGCAACCCGGGATTGGGCGGGTTGATTGCGGTTTTCTGTGTAGGCGTTCAATGCTTTCAAGGTACGCGAATTACTTGGTTGGTCGTTATTGCTTACCGTCAACCCGTTGTCCGCCAGAGCGGCCTTGATTTGAGCGGTTGACGAGGTTTTAGGTAAATCAGGATTCTGCCGAGGTATCTCGGTCTCGTCGCTATTAGGCTTTTGCTTTTGTTCAAGATTATTATCCGGCCGTACGGCTCTCGGCTGGTTATAGCCGACCGGATAAAAAGCCAAGGATGAACTGTGTATTGTGTTCACAAAGCGCGATTAGATCCCAAGTATCAATTACTTCATTGTAGAATCTTTGGGTGCAATTGTACATGAGCCTAACGGCTTTGCTGCTAAAATGCCGGTTTTAAAGGAGGATTTCATGATTCAGTCCAATAACGTCGAACTGGAAGCGGCGGCTTTCAGGCAACTACTAGCCCATTTACAACAGCATACCGAAGTGCAGAATATCGAACTGATGGTGCTCGCTGATTTTTGCCGGAATTGCCTGGCTAAATGGTATGCAGCCGCCGCCGCAGAACGCGCAATCGACATTGATTACGAGCAAGCACGGCAGATTGTCTACGGCATGCCTTACAGCGAATGGAAAGATAAATATCAACGCGAAGCCACTCCGGAGCAACTGGCAGCGTACGACGCAAAACAAAAACTGAAAGCGCAATCATGACGGAAGAAAAACCCTTCGATGCGATGTTCTCCAGCGTGATTGGTAAAGAATATCAAATGCTCAACTTGATATGCCCATTTGCGACGGAAATGAGCCGCTTAGTCGGTGAAATGGTTGGCGATTACTGTGAGAAGCAGAGCACTCCCCAGACAGTGGTTGAACTCGGTGGCGGTACCGGTATCACCACGTTGGCGATCCTGTCTGCCGCGGATAACCTAAGTATATTAAGTGTCGATAACGAACCCACCATGCAAAATCAGGCGAAGCAGAGTTTGCGGGACTGGGTCGCAGCAGGCAGATTGTGTTTTTCCGGCGAGGACGCCTTGACGGCATTACAAGCATTGGCGAGCGACAGCGTCGATATTTTGGCGTCGGCATATACTTTGCATAATTTCCATAGCGATTACCGGCGGCAAGTGTTGACTGAAATATATCGGGTGTTAAAGCCAGGTGGAAAATTCGTCAACGGCGACCGTTATGCCTTGGATGATGTCAGCGCGCATACCCGCAGCATTCAGCAAGAAGTTGGCGGTTATTTTAAGGTGTTGACCGAAATCAACCGATTGGATTTACTCGAGCATTGGATAGTCCATCTGTTTAACGACGAGTCGGAAAATCATGTTATGCGCGAATCCGTCGCGTTGGCGCAGATGGCTAAGGCCGGTTTTCGGGACATTGATTTGCAGCAACGCATGGAGGTCAATGCCTTGGTAACTGCGCTTAAATGACACCTTACGGTGCTTGCGAATCAGCATTTGCTGAACTATGTGCGGCTTAAACGAGAAAAAACATGGCTGAATCGACTGGTAGTAAAAACAAAAAAACCTTGGATGCGTTCGCCGACGATCTGGATGCCATGCTCAATATTGGCGACCCCTCCGAACAACAGGTTGGCACAATAGATGATGACGAAGCCATTGACCGTTTGCTGGTGGGCGACGAGACATTCGAGCCTGAGGCGCAACAGGAAATTGACGAGTTCGCGGATATCGATGAATTGCTGAGTGCAAATGAGCCTAAGGCAGTATCGAGTTTAGCCGACGATATTGATGAGTTTGGTGACGATTTCAACGCCGACATCGGCATTAATCCCGGACGCGAGCAGCAAGTTATCGACGATGAGTTTGCCGATATCGTCGATGCCGAAAATCAGGGGAACCCTTTAGATTTGCCGGTTGATGATGTATTTGAAGAAGTAGCAGAGTTAGAGCGGGTCGGTCAAATCGACGATTTCCCCGAAGACACCCCGGTCGCCGCAGTGGGTTTGCCGGAAACCGTGATGGACGAGCTGGAGAATATGGCCGAAATAGACGAGTTTTCCGATGATGCTGAGTTGGCTGGCGGCAATGCCGATTTTCTGATTGCGGATTTCGATATTTCGGCTGATGACGAATATGCACCAGCGGTACCGCCAATCGTCGATGATTTTGCCGATTTGGAAGAACCCGATAACAGCGTCCAAGCAAGTGCGCCGGAACCGGAGCCGGATTTGGATCAGATATTTGCGGCAGCGGTCAGTGAGCAAAATAACGAGGAAGAATTAGTCGTCGTCCAGAGCAATGAGCCGGAAATAGTGCCGATTGCCGACGCGGTCGAGCAAGTTCAAGCGGCCCCAGTGCCGCCTATACAAGTCATCGATCATAGTAGCGAAATTGCCGCGTTGAATCGGAATATCGTCGACCTCAAAAAGCATCAGCAGCAGATGCGCCACGATCTAACCGAGGCGGCGGGTAAAAATGAGATGCTTGGTTGTTTGGATAGTCTGGAAAGCGTACAGACCGAACAGAAGAAAACCAAGCGGGCCTTGGATGCCTTGGCGGCTAAAAAGCCGGTAGCCGCCTATGTGGCCAATGGCATCGCAGTGGCGGCGCTGCTGATCGGTACCGGATTAGGAATACAAGGCATGATCGCTAAGTCGCAAGTCGGCGAGTTGGTCAGTATTATCGGAAAACTGCAGGAACAAGTGAATGCTGCGCCTGCCAGCGATGCAGCGGACAAGGAAATGTTGCGCAAACAGTTGGACGAGTTGACGGTGAGCAATGGCGTGATGGCCACTCAGATTGCGGAATTAAGTAAGGCGGGGCATGCTGATACTGGTGCGGCAAAAGCGAACGGCGATCAGGCCAAGCCTTCTGCCGAAATCGGCAGCCAGATCATGCAAATCGGCGCTGCGATAGAAGCTTTGCAGAACAAGGTGAGCGCCTTGGAAAAAGGTCGAGCGGTAGCTGCCGCGCCGGCCCCTAAGCCGGAAAAGAAAAAGCCGGTACCGGTCGAGGAAAATTGGGCGGTCAATTTAATTGCGTTTAAACAGGATTGGTATGCCAAGAGCAAGGCCCAAGAGTTTGCGGGCAAAGGCGTGCCGGCCAAGGTAGTCAAAACCGAATCCAAGGGCGAAAACTGGTACCGTTTGTTTGTGGACGGTTTTAAAACCCAGTACGAAGCGGCGGCTTATGCGGCGAAAATCAAGAAAACCCTTAATCTCGATTCGGTGTGGGTTACCCGCAATAAAGAATAGCCATGGATAATCAGAAACTTGTGGTTGCCGTATCGTCCAGGGCCTTATTCAATCTGGATGAATCGCACGCGATTTTCGAAACCCAGGGCAAGGAAGCGTTTTGTCGCTATCAGATTGAGCACGAAAACGAAATTCTGCCGCCGGGTTTTGGATTTTCCTTGGTGAAGAAGTTTTTGGATATTAACAAAGCTTTTCCCGGGGCGCCGCTGGTGGAGATTATCCTGCTGTCGCAAAATAGCGCGGATACCGGTTTGCGTATCTTTAACTCGATTAATCATTACGAACTGGCGATTAGCCGGGCGGCGTTTACTAGCGGCGTTTCGCCCTACGAATATATTCCGGCTTTTGGCGCGCATTTGTTTTTGTCGGCCAATGGCGAGGATGTCAGAAAAGCTCTGGCTGCCGGTTATGCTGCTGCGACCATCGTCTCCGGCGCGGTAGCCAATCCGTCCCCGCAATTGCGGATTGCGTTTGATGGTGATGCTGTGCTGTTTTCCGATGAATCGGAGCGGATTTATCAACAACACGGTTTGGCGGCTTTTGCCGCCAATGAGCGCAACGAGGCGCATAAGCCCTTGTCCGACGGACCGTTGAAAGAGTTTTTAAGTGCTTTGCACCGCATTCAAACCCATTTCGATCAAGATTTGTCGCCGATTCGCACCGCGTTGGTCACCGCACGCGCCGCACCGGCTCACGAGCGGGTCGTTAGAACCTTGCGGGCTTGGGGAATTAGAATTGATGAAGCCTTGTTTTTAGGCGGCATGCCCAAGGGGGCGTTTTTAAAAGCGTTCGGGGCTGATATTTTCTTCGATGATCAAAAAGGCCATTGCGATTCCGCGGAGTCCCATCAAATCGCTGCCGCCCACGTCCCGCATGGCGTCACAAATCAACACCGACCTTGAAGCGCACTAACCAAGGGGTGCTTTCCACGCAAGCTTTCAAATACAAGGTGTTGCCGTACAGCAGGCTGATTTTACTGCCTACCGTGTATTTGCCGTTGGCTAACAACACCTCGGGGTGCTCGGTTTCCATCCCGATGACTATGGCTTTCTGGCTGTTGCTGTCGCCGGCATTTTCGATGTCGTGGATTGTAATGTTGCCGATAATGGGTTCCAGCAAAATTAGTGTTACATCTTCATATAGCGTTTGCTGGCGAACTATCACCACTTTGGCGGGCTGCTGCTCGCGACACAGTAAGCCAATATCGCCGGTTGAACAATTGGGCGCGGGGCTTTCCGCCACCAGGAATTGTTTGCTGACGTTGCGTAGCAGACTCAGGCTAGTGCCGTGTTCGGGGAAACTGACAATGCTGGCATTGAGCGGTTTGTAGAAACTTTTTTCATGTTCCAATGGCACAAGAGACATATCGCGGGCCAGGGACCTACCGCGCGACAATTGCGAGCTAAGGTTCATGATTTTCGATAATTTTTCTTCGCCTTGCAGATGGGCGCTGACCGCAACGAAGCCCTCGAGTAAGTGTGCAGGCATCGGCGGGCCGATTGCCACCGATGCGAAAATATTGCTGTATCCAGTCAAGTGCAAGGCCAGTTTGGTCTGCATGTTTGAATTCAGTTCGGTCTCGATTTCGCCAAGTTGCAAGGCATGGCCGAGTCTCAGGCAGCTGATGTGCACGGAGCCGCGCGGCAATGTACTGTTCGTGCGCGGTATTGGACTTGGTTCGCTGCCCAGATTCCAAAAAAAACCGCTATCCGGATTGGCAGTTTTGCTGAGCTCCAGGCGATCTTGATGCTGATTGACCAACTGAAATAATTGACTGATTTCAGTTGTTGAGTATTGGTTGGGTTTGCTGAGTGCAAACAAGACGTTGCGTTTAACGACTGCTTCAATGGTGCTTTGTAACTTAAACTCCTGAAGTTTGGAAGAGATCGGTTTTTTTAACAGTTGCAGTTCAACAGCTATGGTGTAAAGCAGGCCGCTCTTTTTCCACAAGGTTGTAGACGGCATTTCGTAAAACAGCGCCGTGCTGCGCAGACAGTACCCAACGAGTTGCAAAGCATAAAATATCGCTTGTTGGGTCAGCAATGTATCGAGTTGTTTGGTCTCGACAGTACGGCAAAAAGCCAGGCTTAAGTGCCTGAGTAATTGCATGGCTAGTTTCGCAATTTTTAGCGCTTTGGTGTTGGTGGCTAGGTCTGTTTCGGAACGCGCCGCATTGGTTAATCCATTGGATAAATGCAATGTCAGTGGCGTTAAATTGACGAGTATCGGCAACACGTTTGCGGCTGGGGCGTTGCTGCGAGTCAGTTGTTTAAGGACCAGATTCAACTGATTTGCAGCGTTCGCCGCCGGCAACGCGCTTAATGAATTTATCCATGCGCCGAGGGACTCCGTTGACAGCTCAAAAGGCAGTGATGCGTTATCGGTCATGTACTTGCGAGTTAAGTTGTGTTGAAAACATTACCTCAGTTTAGTTCAGATTGGCGGCTAAAGGCAGCTGCCAATTTTACGAAACCCCGGCGGCTGCATAAAATGCCGATTCCATCGAATAAACACAGCAGAGTAATGACGCGAATATTGAATTGTAAATGGGAACTTGCCGCACCGGTTTTTGGGATATTGCTCACCATGGCCTTTGCTCCATACGATTATGCCTACGCCGCAATCGGTGCATTAGTTTTCATTTACTGGGTTTGGCAGCGGCAGATGCCGAAGAGGGCGGCGCTCAGTGGTTATTTGTTTGGCTTGGGCTTGTTCGGTTCAGGTATTTGGTGGACGTATATCAGTATTCACGATTTTGGCGGCGGCGACCCGTATAGCTCGATAGCGCTGACGGCTTTGCTGGTAGCAGTTTGGGCTTTGTTCCCGGCCTTGACCGGCTGGTTTATCGCCAAAACCTCGGTGTGGTCCGGGGCATGGTTACGAATAATAGCCGCCGCTATTGCGTGGGTAGCAGTCGAGTACTTTCGCGGTTATTGGTTGTTGAATGGTTTTCCCTGGCTGCAAATTGCCTACAGCCAACTGTCTACGCCTTTGGCTGGTTATGCCCCACTGACCGGGGTTTATGGAGTCGGGTTTTTGTTGGCTGTATCGGCTTTTTCGTTAGTCGAGATATTGCGTGGCAAATTGCGGGCTTTGCCGGGGCTGCTGGTTTTAGGATTAATTTGGGCGGGCGGTGGCTATTTGCAAACCGTGTCGTGGACTCAAGCCGCTGGCGCGCCGATCAAGGTAACATTGGTGCAAGGCAATATTGGCCAGGATCAGAAGTGGCAAAAAAATCAGAAACTCAACACGCTCAGACTTTATCAAGAGCTCACAGAACAGCATTGGGATTCTGATGTAATCATCTGGCCGGAAACCTCGATTCCGGCCTTTCTGTCGCAAGTGAAAGAGTTCTACATCGATCCTCTGCAAACTGCCGCGCAAGCGCATGGAGTTGATTTGGTTGTTGGGCTACCCAGCAGCGGGCAGGGTAAGGAGTATTACAACAGCGTCATGACCTTGGGCGAAAATCAAGCCCTTTACCACAAAAATCACCTACTGCCTTTTGGCGAATATTTACCGCTTCAGCCGTTATCGGGCTGGGTATTGGATAAATTGCAAATACCTCTGGGCGATTTCGCTGCCGGTGGCGACCGGCAAACGTTGTTGACGGCGGGCGGTCACGCGTTTGTCACTACTATTTGTTATGAAGATGCCTTCGGCGAGTTGGTTGCCCGACAGATTGCGGATGCCGGCTATATCGTCAACATGACTAACGACGCCTGGTTCGGCAATTCCTCACAGCCGCATCAACACATGCAAATGGCGCAAATGCGGGCGCTGGAAACCGGCCGCTATTTGGCACGAGCCACCAATACTGGTGTGACCGGGTTTGTAGGTCCGGACGGTGCATTACGTAAGCAGGCGCCTTTGTTTACTACGACTACTTTAACCGATTATATAGTTCCGATGCGTGGTCTTACGCCTTACGTCATCTTGGGTGATAAAGGTTTTTTCGGGGTGTTGGCGGTATTGCTACTGGTGACGTATGTCTGGCATCGCAAGTTCGGTGCGGGTATTTCCAAACAAGGCGTTGAAGCCGTTTAGAACTGTGGCGATTGATTTAGAAAACATTCCTCAGAAGTACTTATGATCCCTACGCGCTGTAAATCCGCAATCCTGATTGGCACACTGGCCTTTGCGGTCGGAACATCCCAGGCTGAACCTGCTTTAGAAACGCCTGCATTCTGGTTGGAATCTGGGCAAAACCGCATCAAGGCGGCTGAGCAACTTAAAGCCAATAAAGCATTCGCCAAAAACGTGATTCTATTTGTCGGCGACGGTATGGGCATCGCGACCATTACCGCGGCGCGTATTCTGGAGGGGCAGCGTAAACCGGGCAATCGTGGCGGCGAGGAGAATTCGCTGAGTTTCGAAACAGCGCCTTATGTGGCGCTGTCGAAAACGTACAGCGCCAATCAGCAAACCCCGGATTCCGCGCCGACCATGTCAGCCATCATCACTGGTGTGAAAACCAACGATGGTGAATTGTCGGTGGGGATGCAGGTGGCACGCCGGGAAAAAAGCGCAGATGTCATCAATACCTACAAGGTGAAAACCTTACTGGAACAGGCCGAGGAAAAAGGTCTATCGACTGGCGTGGTTTCTACTGCCCGAGTCACGCATGCCACTCCGGCTGCTTGTTACGCCCACACCTCTGAACGTGATTGGGAGTCTGATGCGCAAGTTCCTGCGGGCGCCACAGTTCGCGATATTGCCAAGCAACTCCTGGAGTTCGAATACGGTAACGGCCTGGAAGTGGCTTTGGGTGGCGGGCGTAGCATGTTTTTGCCCGAAACGACGCCGGACCCGGAAGATAGTGACAAGTTTGGTAGCCGCAAAGACGGTGTTGATTTGACCCAGCGTTGGCTAGCCCAATATCCGCAATCGGCTTACGTTTATAACAAAGCCGGCTTCGACGCCATAGACTTTAAGCAAACCGAGCATTTGCTGGGACTGTTCGAACGTTCGCACATGGAATACGAACATGACCGGCTTGGCGACAAGGGTGGAGAGCCGTCTTTGACCGAGATGACCGAAAAAGCCATAGATATATTGTCGAAAAATAAAAAAGGCTATGTGCTGATGGTGGAGGCGGGCCGTATCGATCATGCCCATCACGCCGGTAATGCCTATAGAGCCTTGACGGAAACAATCGAGCTATCTAATGCGGTGCGCAAGGCGCTGGAAAAAACCAATCCTGTAGATACTTTAATCGTCGTTACCGCCGACCATAGCCATACCTTTACTATCGCCGGCTACCCGCAACGCGGCAATCCTATCATGGGCTTGGTGAAACAAGCCGGCGAGAACGGTTTTGCCAAGGACAGCAACGGCCTGCCTTACGCTACGCTGGGATATGCCAATGGCCCGGGCTATCGAGGCCAAAACGGCCGCCCGGATCTAAGCGTTGTCGATACTGCACATCCCGATTTTCTGCAGGAAGCCGTCGTCCCGCTGGGTAGCGAAACGCACGGTGCCGAAGATGTGGCGATTTTCGCGTTTGGCCCCAAAGCGCATTTATTTCATGGCGTACAGGAGCAAAGTTATATCTATCAAGTGATGGCGCATGCATTGAAGTTTAAGGCCGGGCGGTAAAATCTCACCAATTGTGAATATAGGGGTCTCAGCGCAAATCTACGCTAAAGATAAGGCATTAAGACCGTGGTACTTGTTAAGCGTACGAACCGAGCTATGTCGGCAAATTTAAAAATTCATGGCAAATTACCGTTTGGCCGGATTTGCTTGGGCCATTAATAATGAAATCTTAATTTGCACATAATCTAGATTTAAGGAAGTCTAAATAAAGTAACGACACACAAATCTAGCTTAGACGGTTATAAGGAAAAAATTATGGACAATATAAAAGCGATACCAATAGCCAGCCATGCCGACAGCAATTATTGTGACCACCCGACCTTGACCATGGAATTCGCCTACGGGTCGCCAACCGGGAGTTTCATCTGTATGGAATGCGGGCGACTGTTATCTAAATCGACGGTCCGACAGGCAGCATTCGTCCCAAATGCTGTGCCAATAAAGACCATGCAGCCGTTAAGATTGCCCGTGTTTATAGTTTAGATACGCGCACGAGAAAACCACAATCACAAAAAAGCCGGGTATTGTTCCCGGCTCTGCTTATCTAATTGACAACTCAGTGATTTTTTGGAAGCTAATTATTCTGTTATAGCTGATTTGAATAGGCTTATCTTCCGATCTCAACGTCACGCCATGCCTCAACGGCGAACTCCGCTAATTCTTTGATTATTCCAAGTATGAATAACGCAAGACCATAAGTAAGTCCGGCGAGTATCAGCACTGCAAGTATTTTCATAAGACCTCCCAAAAGCTATCGGCTGGTCCGATTCTGCCACCTTTTTTCTAAAACTCAACAGTGTTTTGGTCGCTCTCGTAGACGGTGTGCTTCCAAAAAAGTAGACAAAATCTTCCAAAACAGAATCTTGATTCACTTTCTTAAAGTCAATTAAATGTTATCGATTTTGTCATTTGAACTGCCATATCTTGGTGGTGTCTCTGTGTTCGCGCAATCGAAGGATTTGTTCATCAGCTTGAATGGGCTGATAGATTAGCCTTAGGCCGTGGCTGATCGCCGTATTGGACACAGATAAGCGATCGTTTCCGTTACTGACCAAAAATGTCAGGTGACTGTCACTTATGGCAATACTGCGCTGACAAAAAATAGTCTTATCTACGCAGATCGTTCGAAGAGGCGGAGGTCATTCCGTGTTCAGAAAATGGTGCGTTATTTGCTTTATATCTATTGCCAGATGCTAGCGACATACATTCCGGTACAGCTAGATACACGTTTGATCAGTGTTTGTAAGCTAACGAATTCAATTGTTTATGAGACTTGAACAAGTTTTTGCTTTTATAGATAAACTGCACATTAGGGAATTATGATGATAACTAAATTCGGCAAATCCAACTCGCTTAAAACCCGTGATGCTGGTTTTCAAGCAAACCCAATATATCTTTACGAAATTGACCTAAGAGTCCAAACAGAAAATTGGTTGAAGCAAGGGCCTCAGCAATTGCAAAATAAATTGAAAAAATATCCGGTTTTGTAACTTAGTAAACGTCGTATGTACTGCTCTAATCGGGTCAGTTTTTCTAAGGAATGGTGTTGGCGGGATAATTGAGACCGACACTGACTAGACATAACCCGGCTACAGCATAGGAACCAGATCCAACGCAAACATAATTGCGTCCTCGCGACCATTTTTCGCCGGATAATAATTCTTACGGGTGCCGATTTCGCGAAAGCCGGTTTGTCGGTACAAATTGATGGCGCCAGGATTGCTGGGGCGCACCTCGAGGAATATTTTCTCGGCGCGAGGCCTGGCGTATTCAATTAAGTGTTCCAACATTTTGCGGCCGGCTCCCTGCCTTTGAAAGACAGGGTTGACGCTGATGTTCATAATGTGTGCTTCGCCAGCCGCAACATTGATGATGCAGTAGCCTACTATGTTGTCATCCGGCGCTTCGCAAACCCAACTGGTGTAAGTCATCGTGCGGAAACAATCTTTAAATATCCCTTCGGACCAAGGGAATTCGTAATTTAATTCTTCGATCTTCAGGACGCTGGCCAAATCGGCATGGTCCATTTTACGCATGCGCATTAAGTCTTTGCTATCTACCGAATCGGGAAACACCTTGGCGTAAAACTCGCGATCCGCATCGTAAATCACAGCATCTTTCAATTTATGTAACAGTTTCCACATGGTTCAATTTTTCTAGTTTTTGATAGACCGACAGTGCAAATTGCAAGTCGCTCCAGGCCTTGGCTTTTTCCAGCAATGAACGTAATAAGTAAGCCGGGTGGTGAATGACAATTAAAGGGATGTTGTGCAACTGATGCTGGACCCCTCGCAATTTTGCCAGAGGTTGTTGCGTGTCGAGCAAATTTTGTGCGGCAATGCGGCCTACAGCCAAAATAATTTTTGGCTGTATCAATTCAATTTGCTGCTGTAAAAAATTTTTACAAGCGGCAACTTCCTCTGTTTGCGGATCGCGGTTGTTCGGCGGTCGACATTTCAGCATATTGGCGATGTAGACTTCTTCGCGCTTTAAGCTAATTGCCCGCAGCATTTCGGTTAAAAGTTGGCCAGCCTTGCCGACGAATGGCTCGCCCTGTAAATCTTCGTTCTGCCCTGGCGCCTCGCCGATCAGCATCCAGCTTGCTTGCTTATTGCCGACACCGAATACGGTTTGGGTGCGGGTTTTACACAGCGAGCAGGCTTGGCACAAAGAAACCTCGTGTTGCAAGTCTCTCCATATTTGATCGTTGGCGTGGGATGATGGCGATGAAACGGAATGTCGCGGAAATTCGGCATTAACGGTTTCGATGACGCTTGATACCGTTTGCTTGGAGGGCACATCTTGCCGGCCTTCAGGTTGTTCAAGCCGTTCTACGTTTTCGACTGGATTTTCAAGATAAACGGCCGCTCGCGGAATGACGACAGGTTGATGCCTGGGTAGCCAGGCATCAATGCCCATCGCCTCCAAATATTGCAAGCGGGTCGCGTTATCCATGGTGGCTCAACAATCAGACATCGCCTTTTTGCGGATGCTGACGCTGGTCGGGTGTTTGCAGTTTGTTAACCGCGTTGATGTAAGCCTTGGCCGAGGCGATCACGATGTCGGTGTCGGCACCCGAGCCGTTGACAATCCTACCCGCGTTTTCGAGTCTGACGGTCACTTCGCCTTGAGCATCGGTGCCGGTGGTGATGTTATTTACCGAATATAGCGCCAAAGTCGCGCCGGTTTTCACCAGACTTTCGATGGCTTTCAAGCTGGCATCCACCGCGCCGCCGCCTTGCCCGCTGCCGGTGACTTCCTTGCCGTCAACGCGGATCGTAACGGTGGCGTTAGGCACTTCGCCGGTTTCGGAACAGACTTTTAAAGCGACCAACTTGATATGCTCGTCTTCGGATTCGAAACCTTGTTCAGAAATCAAAGCCTGCAAGTCTTCGTCGAAAATATCGTGCTTTTTGTCCGCGAGTTGTTTGAATCTGAAAAACGCATCGTTCAAATCCGCTTCGCCGGCAAAGTCTACGCCCAGCTCCGCCATGCGGGTCTTGAACGCGTTACGTCCGGAATGTTTGCCGAGTACCATTCGGTTGGTGGTCCAACCCACATCCTCGGCGCGCATGATTTCGTAAGTTTCGCGATTTTTGAGAACACCGTCTTGGTGAATCCCGGATTCGTGGGCAAAGGCGTTCGCGCCGACGATGGCTTTATTGGGCTGTACCGGAAAACCGGTAATAGACGACACTAGCTTTGAGCAGGTGACAATCTCACGCGCATCCAAGCCGGTATCGCAACCAAAGAAATCCTGCCGGGTGCGTACGGCCATCACCACTTCTTCCAAGGAAGCATTGCCGGCGCGTTCGCCTAAGCCGTTGATGGTGCATTCCACCTGCCGAGCGCCATTCATTACCGCTGACAAGGAATTGGCGACCGCCAAGCCCAAATCGTTGTGGCAATGCACAGAGAAAATTGCTTTGTCGGAATTGGGAATGCGTTTGATCAAATTGGCAATGGTCGCGCCGAATTGCTGAGGCATGCTGTAGCCGACCGTATCCGGGATATTAAGCGTCGTCGCTCCGGCATCGATCACTGCTTCCAAGATACGGCACAAGAAGTCTTCTTCCGAGCGGCCGGCGTCTTCTGGGGAGAATTCGACGTTGTCGGTGTACTGACGAGCACGCTTAACCGCCCGAACAGCGTATTCAATCACCTGATCCGGCTGCATATTCAGTTTTTTCTGCATATGGATTGGCGAGGTGGCGATAAACGTATGGATTCGCGAGCTTTTCGCGCCTTTCAAAGCTTCGCCAGCTCTGTCGATGTCTTTATCCAGGGCCCGTGCCAAACCGCAGACTGTGCTGTCCTTGATTGCATCGGCTACGGCTTGCACGGCTTCGAAATCGCCCTGGCTGGCGGCGGGAAAGCCGGCTTCGATCACATCAACTTTCATCCGCTCCAGCGCACGGGCGATGCGGACTTTTTCATCGCGGGTCATGGAGGCGCCAGGGCTTTGCTCGCCGTCGCGCAAAGTAGTGTCGAATATAATTAATTTATCTTTCATGAGAACTCCGATCATGAAATGTTCGGCGCTGAGGCCGAGAAACAGAAAAGGGTTGTATTATTTAGATGAGGATAGATTGCGCCCCTCAGGGCAGCAATCTTAAAGACAGGCCGAACAACCATGTGCCAATGGCTGGCATGGGAGCTAAATTTTTATGATAAACGATTATCTGATTGTTCATGGCTGGAAACTATACTTGATTGCCGACTGACGCTCAAGTTTGCGATGCTGTGGTAGTAAGCTATTTTACCTTTTTGTTTCGTTCAGAGGTCTGAGCAGGTTACTTTTGTTCTTTAGAGCGTAAACTTAATCCCCAGCTATATATAGCATGCGCTAAAAACTTAATCTGAAGAAAGTGAATGCCGTATCGGAAACTAGTCAACATGGTTCTAATTGCTAGTAAGCCCTGGTTTTGATTGATGTATTCCCAACTCAAATCTTGAGCGGATTGGATGTAGTTGAGCCTGATCAGTTTAGCTAGATCAGGTCTGACATTCCGTTTAATCAGTTGTTTTTTTATTTCCAGATTGGATAAAGAGTGATCCACCCGGCGGCGAGGCTGAGACGAGTATCCTTGGCCGGCGCTGCGTTGCAGGTACAAACCCTCTGTCACTAATCCGCATTGACCATTCAGCGCAGCACGCAAAGCCCAATCGCAATCCCAAAGTAGGCAATCTTCTTGATATAGGCCGATTTGCATAACTTGTTCCCTGGCTGCTACCGGTCGTTGAAATGCCATAGGGACCCGTTTTAGTAAAGCTTTGAATAGACGGTCTGCGTCAAATTCCAGCAGGGTTTCCGTAACCTGCGTTCCAGCCAGATCTGCCAATATTTTGTTCATGGCGTCAGTGTAGGATTCGTGCGTCCATTTTGAATTTGGGCCAAACCAGGCGACGCTCATGAACAGCGTGTTAATTTCTGGATGTTTTTGTAAAGTTGAAACAGCTTTTTCTAAATAAGTCGGCGCGTAAAGGTCATCGTCGTCCAGAAACGCAATATATTTGCCAGAAGCAGCTTTGATTCCGGTGTTTTTCGCTGCAGCCCCTCCCATTGAACTGCTGTGCTGTAGAACACGAATTTTGGGTCCGAATTTTTCTTGGAGTTGCTCCGGGCTAACGCATGGATTCGAAAAGTCATCTACAACAATTATTTCCCAATCAGACAGTGTTTGGTCAACCACGCTACTAATAGCTTCATCCAAAAGATCGGGACGATTGTGAGTAGGAATGATGACAGATATAAAAGTAGCCATATGTTTAAACTAAGGGGGTGTTTTTGTATCTGAATTAGTAATTGAATGCAGTGATAAAGCTCAATGCAAAATAAACTGTTAAGGTATGGTTAACTTACAAATCACGACTTTATTCTTGATATCAAAAGTACCCAAAGTAACCTAGCAAGGGTGTTCAAATCAGACGGTTTTATAGCTAGTGCGTTTTTGTAGGCCTCGATAGATAATGCTGTGTTTCCTCGGATTCTTGCCCACCATCCAAGCGATTTCGAGCATTCATAGAGTTCATTGAAGTAAAGGGTGCGTGTGGATAACTTTTCATGATTCTCTAGCTGAGATTTACAGCTTAAAAGAGCGCGATATTGTCCATATAACTGCTCTTCATGAACCTGTTTTGATGCGGTTAAGCTCGCTGGGTGGCGGCGATAACTACTTAATGTGTCGATCAAATACAGAAAAGGACCTTGCAAAGAAAGCTTTAACCATAAACCGTAATCTTCATATTGTCTGACATCTTCTGGAAAGCCGCCTGCTAATTCAAAATTTTTTCTCCGAATTATTACAAGAGAAGGTGAAAACCCGAAGACGCCTTTCCCAAATAAAAGAGGTTCTAAAATATTGCCGGAACACCAACCTGTTCTATAAGCATCAGTCGCCTTTATTAGATTGCCTTGAGCATCTATATATCTAACGTCAGAATACAAGCCAATTGCTTCAGGATGGTTTTCCAAGACTTCAAGTTGTCGTTCCAATTTGTTTTTATCCCATATATCGTCACTATCCAAAAATGCAAGAATATCTCCAGAGCTAACAGAGACACCTAGGTTTCGCGCAGCACTTGCGCCTAAATTGGGTTGAGATAAGATCTTGATGCTATCGGCATATTTTTTGAGTATATCTTGGCTTGAATCGGTGGAACCGTCGTTGACTGCAATGATTTCTATATTGTTATATGTCTGGGATAATGCACTTTGTAAAGCTTCCTCCAGGTATTTTTCGGAATTGTAAACAGGTATTATAATTGATATGAGAGGGGGGTTATTCATTTTATATTCTCAGTTCGATTAGTTTTTCAATAACGGTTTTATAACTATTTTTGAGGAATATATCGTAAGAATATTCTGGGCTTTGGATGTCATTGGTTGCAAGTAAGGTTGATAACTCTTTCTCGTTTGTATATATATGGATTCCCTTTTGATTGTAGATGTAATCTAAAAAGCCTGTTTTTGCCGAAATAATAGGTATATTGCAAAAAAATGCTTCTGCAAGCGCCCATCCAAAGCTTTCATAGGTTGAGAAAGATATAAATGCTTTAGCGTGTTCATAAGCGTAGAAGAGCTCTTCTTGTGCCAAATTTGGCATTTTAATTATATTAGGATGGTCGGGGAGAGTGTCGTGCTGGACAATAGTTTTATTATTAAAGCACCAGACTATGGGGTATTTGGTGAGCTCGGCTGCTTTTAAAAAAATATCATAGCCTTTTTGTTTGCTAGAAAACGGGTTGAAAACGGTTATGAAGTATTTTTCAGGTAATTCTATGGGTGTTCGATCTTTAGGAAAGGTGGCTCTAACATCTGGAAATGTGAAAATGTGCTTGTCGTGATTGTTAAAGAATCTTGGAAAGTCAGTGCATTGATGAATAATGTAGTCGAACTTGTTTTCTATTGAGCTGATATTTCGTGCATTCGTATTTATTATTTTAACTTTGAAATCATAGCTATCGCCGTGGTACATGGCGTGTCCGCCGCCAGCAAAGTAATAGTAAGCGTCAAATTTCTTATTTGTAATAAATAACGGCTTTAGATAATAATTATAGGATTTTGGAGTAAAACCTTCAGAGTTTATGTTCTCCGAAAAAATATAAAAAACACTGTCATTCATGCTTTCAACTAAAGATAGTAGGTCTTTTTCCGAGCCACCAACTCCACCAAAATAAATCGATGACACCATGATTCTATATTTTGGTTTATTTAGAGCAAATCTGACGCTTGTAAATATGCTACGTATTCCGTTTATTTTGATTAGAGTGATTAGACGGTGAAGCTTCCAAGGCATTCTTTTTTCAACTACCAGTGTTTTGTATGATAGCTTTAGTAGTTTAAAAGGGTTGTATTTTTGATGCCGAAAAATATTCATAATAGACTTGTTGATTATTTAAATAGCATTAGGCGCCTATTTTCCAATAAAAAATTTCAATCAATACGAAATTTTTTTCTTAAAATAAATTCTTGGAACTTTAGATTGTTGGCCAAAATTCTATAATAGACTCTCGCTGATTTATGAAAGTGTTTACTAGCTCTTGCTGTTGCTGACTATAATGTTGCTTGATGGTCACAGGTATTTTATGTTTAAAAAATGCTTCCATAGTATTTAAAAGCACTACCGAATTCTGAATGTTACCCATGCAAGTTAAATAGTTTTTCAGTCGGTTTAACTCCGTTTTTGCTATCTCTGAATCGACGGATTGTGTTGCCAATAGAGTGTAGCGCAGTTTCTTAACTGCAATGCGCAGATGGTGAATGCTGGCAGGGTTGGCCGGATCCAGCTTTTGATAACGATTCGTGACAACGCCGTATATGTCATGAACAGCGCTTGACACGGCCAGTTCAAGATCGATGTCGGCGGTTTGAGTTTTGAAGTATTTGCCAGCTTTTTTCAGCTTGCGCCGCAGTTTTGGTTGGTACAAGCTGGCAATGAACGACTGGTTTTCCAGCAATAAGCGCTGTTCGCAGCGATGCATGTGCGCTAAAAACGGCTCTAGCTCGGGAAGGATAGGCAGGGACTTGGCTGATTCGAACAGCATCACCTGAGTGTCGCGCAGTTGGTCGAAGCCGTCGAGCTGTTTTTTCAGGGATTTGCGAATTCTTAGC
This sequence comes from Methylomonas sp. MK1, assembly GCF_000365425.1. Classification (NCBI taxonomy): domain Bacteria; kingdom Pseudomonadati; phylum Pseudomonadota; class Gammaproteobacteria; order Methylococcales; family Methylococcaceae; genus Methylomonas; species Methylomonas sp. MK1. The sequence continues at coordinate 2,023,281 of NZ_AQOV01000001.1, read as the reverse complement.
AGCGTGTTCTGCGGTGCCAGGGCTTGCAGCAATTCGATCAGCGCCAGTAAGCGCCGGGTACTGACACGTAATTCGTGGACGTTATCTTCGTTGGCGCTTTGGCGGCAGGCTTTCAAGCGTTTGCGATATTGGCGCCAGTGTCTTTCCAAGGCGTCAAGCAACAGTTTGCCGCCAGTATTTTGCATCAGCTAACTTTTACGGCTTTGCAGCTTACGTTTGCGCAAAACCAAGGTGACGATGGGGCCGGATACGGCATAGCCGACCGATAACAGAAACAGCATCCGCTGCGGTTGCGCCAAGATGAAGCTGATTACCAGCATCGCGATGATGGCAACGATAAACGGCACTTTGTTTTTAAAATCGATTTCCTTGAAGCTGGAATAGCGGAAATTGCTAACCATCAGCAAGCCGGTGCTGATGGTGGTTAGCAATACTAAATATTTAATATTTTCCACGTCATAGCCATTTTCCACGCAGAACCATAAGCCGCCAGCCAGAATGGCCGCAGCCGCTGGGCTGGGTAGACCCTGAAAATAACGTTTGTCGGCGACTTCCACTTGAGTATTGAACCGCGCCAACCGTAACGCGCCGCCGGCCATATGCACAAACGCGGCGAACAGGCCCGCCTGGCCCATGCTGGATAGGGTCCAGAGATACATCACAATAGCCGGAGCGGCGCCAAACGACACCATGTCGGACAAGCTGTCATATTGCACGCCGAATTCGCTTTGGGTGTTAGTCAGGCGGGCAACCCGGCCGTCCAACCCGTCTAGCACCATCGCGATGAACATGGAAATTGCCGCTGTTTCGAAGCGGCCGTTAATCGCTGACGTGATCGCATAAAATCCGGCAAACATGGCGCCCGTAGTGAACAGATTGGGCAATAGGTAAATGCCACGATGACGCGTAAGCGGTTGCTTCTTGATCATAATGTGTCTACAAAGGTTGAAAAGTTGGCGGCATTGTACATGCTGAATATGACAGCTGCTTAACTAAATACCCGGCAATTGGCTTCAAAATTGCCACAAAAGCAAGGCTTGCGGCACGTTGTCGTGCAGGCCTTTAATGCCGTATTTATTGTGCCAGTATTGATATTCGATGCCCAGATACAGATGGCTACGATTGCCCCATAAGTCGCCAATATCCAGCCGTAACTGCGGTTGCGCCAAGGCCTGACGCGCAGCGCGGTCGCCTTTCTTGCCGATGAAGTCGGCGAAGCCTTCGAAACTCCACTTGGTGCCGGCGATCTCGAAAGGTAGTTTCCACACGGGTGTGATTTGCCAGGATGTACCAATGTCCGCTGTTTCGGTAACGCGTTGGCGCAAAAAGTCCACATTGAAATAGTCAAAACCTGGCAGATTGAAATCAAGGGTAATACCGTACAGCCACGCCCGAAAACCACTGCGCCGGCTGTTCATGTTTTCGCCCAGGTTAATGCCGCCAGTAAGGCCAAAATCCTTGAATATGCCGTATGACAGATCCAGGCCGCTAATTTTGCTCAGGCTGAGAGTGCTGTAAGCCTCACCGTAAAGGTTGGTTTGCGAGGACTGGCCAGATTCGGTAAACAGCGTATCCATAAAGAAAAAATTGCGGCCATAGGTCCAGCCGTGAGCGTTGGTTATCGTGATGATGGATTGGCTGACATCGTTGGGGTTGAACGGTTCCTGGTAGTTGCCGCCATGCAGGTATTGGATCTCGCTGTTGCTCCACTGCAAGAATTCAGCGGAGCAGGGTAGTGCCAAGGTCGCAGTTATGATGCCGAGATAAAGCTGGTTGAAGCGAGAATGATCAGGCATTTGGCAAAATCCTGCGGGCAAAAAAAAGCCCATCGTGTAGATGGGCTTTAATCCTAGCCGAAAAGCTTAGTTTTTGCTTTTATCGACGATTTGATTGGCCTTGATCCAAGGCATCATGCCCCGTAACTTGGCACCAACGACCTCAATAGGATGCTCGGCATTCAGGCGGCGTCTGGCAGTCATCTCAGGGTAGCCGGTTTGGCCTTCCAGGATAAATTGCTTGGCGTATTTGCCTTGTTGAATGTCTTCCAGGGCTTGTTTCATCGCCCAACGGCTTTCTTCGTTGATCACTTTTGGGCCGGTGACATATTCACCGTATTCCGCATTGTTAGAGATCGAGTAGTTCATGTTGGCGATGCCGCCTTCGTACATCAAATCCACGATCAGTTTCAGTTCGTGCAAGCATTCGAAATAAGCCATCTCAGGCGGGTAGCCCGCTTCGGTCAGAGTTTCGAAACCGGCTTTCACCAGTTCCACCGCGCCGCCGCACAATACCGCTTGTTCGCCGAACAAATCGGTTTCGGTTTCGTCGCGGAACGTAGTTTCGATGATGCCGGAACGACCGCCGCCGATAGCTGATGCATATGACAAGCAGATGGCTTTAGCCATGCCGGAAGCATCTTGATGAATCGCGATCAAGTCGGGGATGCCGCCGCCTTTGACAAACTCGGAACGCACGGTGTGGCCAGGCGCTTTAGGCGCAATCATGATCACATCCAGGTCTTTACGAGGCACTACTTGGTTGTACAAAATTGCGAAACCGTGCGCGAATGCTAGAGCAGCGCCTTGTTTGATGTTTGGCTCGATTTCTTCTTTGTACAGTTTGGATTGAAACTCGTCTGGGGTCAGAATCATCACCACGTCGGCGCCGGCGATGGCTTCTGGTACGTCTTTTACGGTCAGGCCGCTGGCTTGGGCTTTGGCGACTGACGCTGAACTGGCACGCAAGCCGACGACGACGTCAACGCCTGAGTCTTTCAGGTTGTTGGCGTGCGCGTGGCCTTGTGAGCCGTAGCCGATGATCGCTACTTTTTTGCTTCTGATAACAGAAAGGTCGGCGTCTTTATCGTAATAAACTTGCATAGGTTTTCTCGTTGCTGGGTAAATAATAAATGTTACAGGTGTAAGCCTTTCTCGCCGCGGGAGATGCCGGTCGGACCGGAGCGCACCACTTCGATGATGCTGCCTTCCTCAAAGCCGTGGATAAAGGCGTCCAGTTTGCTGGATTGGCCGGTCATTTCCACCACATAGCTGTTGGCGGTGACGTCGATAATCTTGCCGCGGAAAATGTCGACCATGCGTTTCACTTCTTCGCGCGTATCGTGGCTGGTTTTGATTTTTACCAGCATCAACTCGCGTTCGATATGAGCAGATTCCGCCAAGTCGATCAATTTCACCACGTCAATCAACTTATTCAGCTGCTTGGTGATTTGTTCAATGATCTCGTCGCTGCCGCTGGTGACCAGGGTCATCCGCGACAGGCTTGGGTCTTCAGTTGGTGCCACGGTCAACGATTCAATGTTGTAACCGCGCGCCGAGAACAATCCCGCCACCCGTGACAAAGCGCCGGATTCATTCTCGATCAAGATAGAAATGATGTGCCTCATTATGACAACTCCCTGTCTACCGGGGTGCCGGGTGCGACGCGCAATTTCATGTCATGATGGCCTTTGCCTGCTTCAATCATAGGGTAAACGTTTTCGGTACGGTCGGTGATGAAATCCAGGAATACCGTTCTGTCTTTCAAGGCGAACGCATGTTCCAGGGCGCCGCGCACGTCTTCGGGTTTTTCGATCAGCATGCCGACATGGCCGTAGGCCTCTGCCAGTTTGACGAAGTCGGGGATGGTATCCATATACGATTGCGAATAACGGCTCTCGTAGGAAAACTCCTGCCATTGCCGCACCATACCCATGTAGCGGTTGTTCAGGTTGATGATTTTCACCGGCGCATGGTATTGCAAGGCGGTGGAGAGTTCCTGAATACACATCTGGATGCTGGCTTCGCCGGTAATACAGGCGACATTGGCTTCCGGAAACGCCAATTTCACACCAATTGCAGCCGGCAAGCCAAAGCCCATCGTGCCCAAGCCACCGGAGTTGATCCAGCGCCGAGGTTTATCGAAGTGATAATACTGCGCTGCATACATCTGGTGCTGACCAACGTCTGATGTCACATAGGCTTCGCCATGAGTGACCTGATACAGCTGTTCCACCACATATTGCGGTTTAATTACCTTGCTGTTGCGGTCGTATTCCAGGCAATGTACATCGCGCCAGCTTTGAATCAGCTGCCACCAGGATTCCAATGCCGATTTGGATGGTTTGATTTTGCTGTCTTTGATCAGCTCCAGCATCTGTTCCAACACCGGTTTTACATCGCCAACAATCGGCACGTCCACTTTAACGGTCTTGGATATGGAGGCCGGATCGACGTCGATATGGATAATCTTCGCGTATGGACAAAACTCAGCCAACTTACCGGTCACTCGGTCGTCAAACCGCGCGCCGACCGCCAGAATGACGTCACTCTCGTGCATCGCCATATTGGCTTCGTAAGTACCATGCATGCCCAGCATGCCGACAAATTGTTTGTCGGTAGCTGGATAGCCACCCAAGCCCATCAAGGTATTTGTGATCGGATAACCCAGCAATTGGGTCAATTCGGTCAGCTCTTTATGCGCTTCACCGAGAATCACGCCGCCGCCGGAATAAATCATCGGCCTTTGCGCGGTCAGCAACATTTCTACCGCCCGCTTGATCTGGCCCTTATGACCTGTCACCACAGGGTTATAGGAACGCATGCTGATCTTTTTCGGGTACTTATAGGGCACCTTGATGTTCGGATCGGTCATGTCCTTCGGCACGTCGACCAACACTGGTCCAGGTCGGCCGGTGGTCGCCACGTAAAACGCCTTTTTCATGGTTTCGGCCAGGTCGTTGACGTCTTTGACCAGGAAGTTATGCTTAACGCAGGGCCGGGTAATACCCACCGTATCGACTTCCTGGAACGCATCGCTGCCTATCACCGGCGACGGAACTTGTCCCGAGATGATCACCATCGGAATCGAATCCATATAGGCTGTGGCAATGCCGGTGACGGCATTCGTTGCGCCTGGTCCCGAGGTCACCAGCACCACGCCCGGTTTGCCGGTCGCGCGCGCATAGGCGTCAGCTGCATGGGCAGCCGCTTGCTCGTGTCTGACCAGGATATGTTTCACTTCGTCTTGATGGAAAATGGCATCATAGATGTGCAAGACAGAGCCACCCGGATAGCCAAATACAAATTCGACACCTTCATCTTTAAGACATTGGACAAGAATATGTCCGCCACTGAGTTCCAATTTTACGTCCTCAAAAAACTAATCGATCGGGGAAATGCAGATTTTACAAAAAAGGTTGGATAAGCTACTGTTTTTGACCCTTTTCGTCAAGGAAAACCAAGGGTTTTGCTTGGGATTGTTGGTAAATAGATAGTTTTATACAGTAAGAGAGAAATGGTGAAACAGTATTTTGTCGATGTTTGGCATGGGGATATGCGCGTACCGGCAACGGCGTTGCAACAATTGACCGGATTGTTGACAGATGACGAGAGATGCAAAGCAGAGGTATTCAAGTCAGCCTTATTGCGGGACCGTTACCTTGCGGTGCGCGGTTTATTGCGGCAAATTCTGGCTGGCTATCTTGATGTAGAGCCATCTTCTCTGGCGTTCGAAACAGGGCGTTATGGCAAGCCTGCTTTGATTGGCTACGCGCTACATTTTAACCTTTCGCATAGTGCCGATACTTTATTATTAGCGGTTGCAGATTTCGCCGGTATTGGTGTCGATATCGAAACCTTTAGGCCGCGGCAGCATCTCGATAGGCTGGCAGAGCGTTGTTTTTCCCATCAAGAGTATCAGGATTGGTGCCAATTGTCGGCGGACGCTCGGTTTGAGGTGTTTTACCGACTATGGACTAAAAAAGAGGCTTTCGTCAAAGCGGTGGGTAGGGGAATTGCTTTGGGAATAGAACAATGCGAATTTCAATTGGAAAAGGGCGGGCAGTTGCTAGCCATTCCGCCAGAATACGGTTCGGCAAACACTTGGCTGGTTCACGAATTAGACGTTGATGATGCTAGTCGCGCGGCGCTAGTCACGCCGGCATGTTATTACGATTTGCGGCTGTTAGCGCTGCCAATAGATTGAGTTTTTCGCATGAATGAGTGGTCCGGCTTTTGCGTTTAGTCCATTGTCGCGTCTATCGTTGTTGGGTTTGCTGATTATGTGGGCTTTACAACAAATACCCGTTCCAACTCTTAATGCCGCCAACTCAATTTTTAGTAACGCATTGCCCTTGATTTGTCATTAACCGTTGATTGTCGGCCTGACTTAAGCTTCTTAACTGTAAAGCTGGATATTGGAATGGTATTTGCTGAGTATACCAAAAAGCAGGTTACTCAGAGAGGTTGATATGACTATACACATTGCATCCATGATGCCGGACCGCGCGCTTGACGAGAGTGTAATCGCCAAAGCCATTATCAAAACTGCCGTCGATTTGGCAAGATTCCGCGAGGAGCCGATCCAGAAACGGGCGCCGATTCTGGATTTGATATTTCTACTACCCAGCCGCCAGGAAAAAGCCGATTTCGACGGCTTGCGACTGCATTCGTTCGATAAAGCCTCGCAGACTTTGCGGATAGAATGCGCCGTACCGGAAAAAATGGTGGCATCCACCCACGCCGAGCGCTTTGTGGTCGCGGTGATGCTGGATGCCATCGACGCCGCGACCGAATTTTTCACCGAACAGCGCATATTGTTCGATGCAATGGGGCATTTGGCGTTGGTGGAAGCGCTGGGAGCAAGTGAGCAATATGCGATCAATTGAATGATGATTGAGTTTGTTGCTAATTTGAGGGCGGTTTACGCTGGATCCGCCAAGTCCAGCAAGCTGAGCACATTTAGTTTGATCGCTAACCGCGTCAACTCGATGTCGCTGTTCACCCCTAGCTTGTTTTTGATCAGATAGTGACAGTTGCCGACGGTTTTGGGGCTGATGTTTAGGGTTTTGGCGATTTGGTCCTGTGTGTTGGCCTCGACCAGCAGGCGCAGAATTTCGAACTCCCTGGCAGTTAAGCTATTCAGAGCCGTGGTTTCGTTGCCGAGTTTTTCCAAAGCCAACGCTTGGGCGATGTCGGTGCTGAGAATGTGCCTGCCAAGATGGACGTCTCGTATGGCCTGCAACAGCAGTTCCGGTGCACTGCTTTTGCTGACATAACCCAAAGCGCCGGCGCGGCAGGCTTGGCGGGCAAAGCTGGGGTTTTGATGCATGCTGAATACCAGGATCCTGGCTTTGCGGTCGCGTTGTTTGAGGCGGCTTATCAATTCCAGGCCGCTTAAGCCGGGCATCGTCAAATCGGTAACGACCACGTCGGGTTGGCATTCCTTGTAAAGACAATAAGCGTCAGCGCCGTTCGAGGCTTCGGCAATGACCTTTAGGTCTGCTTGTTTGCTGATTAACGAACGGTAGCCTTCCCGGACTATAGCGTGATCGTCTACCAGCAAAATATTAATAGTGGTTTGCTTAGTCATTGGGTGCTCGCCGGCTGTTCCAATGGCAAGCTGGCTTGGATTATCAAGCCATGCGGCTTGGCTATGTGCAAAGCAAATCGGCCGTTTAAGGCGGCTATGCGTTCGCGCATGCCCAGCAAACCTATGCCATGGTCTGTGGCAAACGGCAGGGCGATGGCGCTGCCGTCGTCTTGTATGGTGAGCAAGGCTTCGGTGTTGTCGACTGCGAGCGTAATATCGGCTTGGCTGGCAGAGGCATGTTTGGCGATATTGCTGACGGCTTCCTGGGTGATGCGAAACAGGCTGATCGCCAGTGGCTCCGTTAGCGTTCTGCAATCGCCGATGATGTGCAGGCTATAGTGCGTCTTGCCTAGAAGGTTCCAGCTTGCTATCAGGCTACGCAGGCTGGCGTCCAGACCTAATTCCTCCAGTTCCGCCGGTCGTAAGCGCGTCAATAATCCTCGCACGCTTTGTTGCATGGCTTGGGTAAAGCGGGATATTTGCTCAGCTTCTATGACTAGCACCGGGCAATTTTGCTGCGCCGTTTGGGCGATGCTGGTGGCGACGGCGTGGATAGCGGTTAGGCATTGGCCGAATTCGTCATGAAGTTCCCGCGCCAGATAGCGGCGTTCCTCTTCCTGCAAGTTCATCAACATCACTGCCAGTTTTTGGCGTTCCACTAAGAGTTGTTGCTGATTGTCGGCGAGTTGGTTGATTGCCGTCGCGGTTTGCCGCCATTCCAGTAAGTCGAAATTCGGGAGCCGAAATGCCAAATCGCCTGAGCTGAGCTGGTTTAGTCCTGCCACAATAGTCTGAGCTGGGAGCAGGGCGCGGCTGACAGCTAAATAAACCAGCAGGCACACCGCTGTGATGGTTGCTGCCGACAATGTCAGTAAATCCCGAGCATCATCCCAAGCGCGGGCTATCGACAACTCGGCGCTAACCGAAACCGTTAATACCCCGTAAACTTGGCCGTTGTAGGTTATCGGTCGCTGCCAGTCGAAGCCCGGTCCGAAAAGTTGTCGGTATAGCTCAGCAAAATGCTGAGGATAGTGATGAGTGGATAGGTCTATGCCTTTGCAGTAGTTACGCATCGTTTCGCCGTCATTGGCGAGATAACTGGCGCAAATGCCCGGCTCGCTGCCGGTCTGTTTCCATAAATCAAAATCCGGGAAGGGATTGGCCGGTTTTTCCCCGGCGCTTACTTTCAGTAACTGAAACTCCAGTTGTTTGCCTAGCGCGGCCAAGGTGCTTTGTGCTTGCGCTGCCGATTGTTGGGCGCTGCGCTGCAAGACAAAAGTCAGGGTGGCGAATAAACACAGTAAGGCTACCGCCGTGATGCGGGTTAACAAATACAGTTTTAGATTCATGATCGCTTTGTCGCGTGCTGAAAAGCCGGCTAGTCCTGTTTGGAGAGCATTTTAGGTAGTTAAGATGGTGCTGAATAGCGCGATGGTGAGGCGCGGGCAATTTGCCCGAGTTTGCCGGGCAAATTTCGGCTTACCGGCTGCGGCGGCTTGCTTAAGCTGAGATCTTCTAAATCAACTTAATTGGGAGATCAAAGATGCTTAAAACAGTGATTGTCAGCAAAACCATGGCCATGCCTGCTGAAACAGTATGGTCGGCGATAGCCGGTATCGGCGGTCTGGAGCGATGGTTTCCAGTGATTGCCGCTTGTCGTGTGATAGGAAATGGCGTCGGTGCACTACGAATTTTGACGTTGGCGGCGGGCGGGGAAATGACGGACAGAATCGAGCTAATCGATCATGGTCACCGGCGTTTTCAATACAACCGCATCGAATCGCCGTTTGGGGTGAGTCATTATCTGGGCACGGTGACGGTTGGGGAAACGGTTGATGGCGGTAGCGTTGTGGAATGGATGGTGGAGATTGACGCGGAGCTTGTAAGCCAGGAACTGCTCGATTTTGTGCATCAGGCTATAACGGACGGCGTAGCTGGATTGGAGTGGGATTTGCTGGAGTCAGCAGCGTCAAGTTCGGCATCGGAGGCTTTATGACTAGCGTCCGATCAATAAAATACTTGTCGTTGGCTGCGGCTATTTTCTCCACGGCGGCCAATGCCGCGCCGCAGATAGCGGTTTTGGATTTTGAATTGAACGACATCACCTCGCTGCCGAACACGCCGGCGGAAATAATCCGCACTTCCGGCATGGCGCCTTTATTAATCGGAGCGCTAAGCCGGTCGGGTACTTATCAAATCGCGTTTGTCGATGCCGCTACCCAGAAAGCCGCCAACGCCAGTTTCGGCTATTTGTTCCGATTCCACGATTTGGCAGCGGATTTAGGTCGGCAACAGGGTGCTGATTGGGTGCTGGTAAGTCAGCACAGCAAGCCTAGCTTTTTGTTTTCGTATCTGTGGGTGTATTTGATCGACGTGAAGAAGCGGGCGGCGGTAGCGCGTTACGACATTGAGTTGAAGGGGAGTCATCAGAAAGTCACTCAGCATGGCATCGATACCTTGGCAGGAAAGATCAGGGCTACGCTTGCCGCGGATAGCGTTAAGTAGTTTGGCGGTTGCGACAGGCACAAAAAAAGCCGCTGAGTAGCGGCTTTTCTTTGTTCCCAATAAGAAACGCTTAACGTTTCGAGTATTGAGGACGTTTTCTAGCTTTGTGCAAGCCGACTTTTTTACGTTCAACTTCACGAGCATCGCGAGTGACGTAACCGGCTTTTCTCAGTGATGGTCTCAAGGTTTCGTCGAAAACCATCAGAGCACGGGTCAGACCGTGACGGATAGCGCCAGCTTGGCCTGATGGGCCGCCACCGGTAACGATGATGTTGATGTCGAAATCGCCGGTCTTACCCAACAACTCCAGGGGTTGTCTGGCAATCATTTCGTCTGTTTTGCGGCCGAAATATTGTTCAACAGGTTGTTTGTTGATAGTGAATTTTCCTGAACCGATGGTGGCGTAGACGCGAGCGATTGCGCTTTTGCGACGACCTGTTCCGTAGTATTGAGCTGCCATAAACTATCTACCTGCTTAGAATTCTAAAACTTTAGGTTGCTGAGATTGATGATTATGCTCAGAACCTGCGTAAACTTTCAATTTTTTGAACATTGCACGGCCCAATGGATTTTTGGGCAACATGCCTTGTACGGCGGTGGTGATGATGCGGTCAGGGAAAGTTTGTCTTAACTTGCCCAAAGAAGCTGACTTCATGTTACCGACATAACCAGTGTGGCGGTAGTACATTTTGTCTTTTTCTTTGTTGCCGGTAACGCCGATTTTTTCGGCGTTGATGACGATGATGTAATCGCCGGTGTCAACGTGTGGTGTGAATTCGGGTTTGTGTTTTCCGCGAAGACGTCGTGCAATTTCAGTAGCAAGGCGACCTAATGTCTTTCCTTCTGCATCAATCACGTACCAATCGCGCTTAACTTCTGCGGGCTTTGCACTAAATGTTTTCATCTTTGCTTTTTAGTCTGTTGAGGCTATAAAAACCGTGAATTGTACTTAATAGGCCCGTTAACTTCAAGTCCCATTAAAGCTTAATTTTCAGCGAGTGTAGTTTTCGGTATAAATGCGTACGTTCCATACCGATAGCCGATGCCAGTTTGGCGACGCTGCCGCCGGTTTTTTCGAAATGATATTCCAGGTAAGATTTTTCGAAATGGTCGCGAGCTTCCTTCAGCGGCAAATTGAAAAACTCCGGTACATTCAGTCCCAATTTGGGTTGTTCGGCAATCGATCCAAGGGCGGTTTTTACTTCGTCCAGCTCAATGTCGTCGCCGGCACCGAGTATCATCAGGCGCTGTACCAAATTACGCAATTCGCGCACATTACCCGGCCAGCTGTAATTACGCAAATAATTTTGCGCCGCCATCGAGAAACGCCGGAACGGTAATTTTTCCTGGGTGACGAAATGATCGACGTAAAAATTCAACAGGCTGGGTACGTCTTCGCTGTGTTCGCGCAGCGGCGGAATCTCCAGCGTCACCACGTTCAGCAAATAATACAGATCCTGGCGGAAGCGGCCGCTGTTGACTTCTTCCTCCAAGGACATGCGGGTAGACGCGACGACGCGCACATCGACGCGAACCGCCTGACTGCCGCCAACCCGCAGAAATGAACTGGATTCCAGCGCGCTAAGCAAGCGGGTTTGGGTTTCCGGGTCCATGCCGCCAATTTCGCCAAGAAACAGCGTACCGCGATGGGCTTGTTCCAACAAGCCGCGATAAACCCGACCGTTGTCTTCTCGTCCGAAAAATTCCACTGCCGAGTTTTCCGGCGAGATACTGCCCACTGACACGTCAACAAAGGAGCCATCGCGCCGCGAACTGTTGTTGTGCAAATAGCGGGCGAACATTTCCTTACCGACCCCGGCTTCGCCGACGAATAACACGCGGGCGTCGTGCTGCGCCAAGCGTTTTAATTTGTCCTTGGTGCGTTCCACCACCGCGCTTTTGCCGACCGGATCCACGCCTATCATCAGCTGTTGTTTCAAGCCGGCGTTCTCCCGCTGTAAGGAACTGGTCTCTAACGCGCGTTCTACGATCAACAGCAACTTGGCCAGCGACAGCGGTTTTTCCAAAAAGTCGTAAGCACCAAGTCGAGTCGCTTCCACCGCCGACTCCACCGAGGCATGCCCGGACATCATGATTACCGGACACAGCGCGTCGTCTTCACTAACCCATTCCCGCAGCAGGGTGATGCCGTCGCTGTCCGGCATCCAGATATCCAGCAGGATCAGATTAGGCGGGCGCTGATTTTTGAGGGCTTTGGCCTCTGCGGCGTTTTCCGCCATAGCGACGTCGTAGCCTTCATCTTCGAGAATTTCCGACACCAATTGACGAATGTCCTGTTCGTCATCGACCACCAAAATATACGGTGCTTGCTTATTCATTTAAAGTTCCCAAATTCAAAAACCGGCAGCTGGAGTAAAAACCCCGCGCCGCCATTATAAGACGTATCCACCCAAATCACCCCGCCATGTTCTTCGACGATCTTTTTGACGATGGCCAAGCCCAGGCCGGTGCCTTTGGCCTTGCTGGTCACGTAGGGGTCAAATATGGTTTCAAGCTGTTCCGCGTTCAGGCCGTTGCCGTTATCGTAGATGCCCAATTCAACATAGTCGGTGTTGTTGCGGCTGACTTTAGCGATTTTGATCTCGATGCGGCAGGGCGCCGTGGTGGCCTCTTGGGCGTTTTTGATCAAATTATGCAGCACTTGGCGCAGGCTGACCGGATCCGCTTCGACCAACACTCTGTCACTGGCGAATGCCGTACTGAAAATGATGCCCGATGGCAGGTATAAGGCCATGACTTCCAGAATCAAATCGACCAGATTGATTTTTTCCACCTGTTTCTTGGACGGGCGGGCGTACTCGGAAAAATCGTCCACCATGCGTTTCATCGCTTCCACCTGCTGGACAATGGTGCGGGTGCCGCGTTGCAGAAACTCGGCGGAACCGTCCTGCAATTCCTTGGAGAGCTTGTGCTGCAAACGCTCGGCCGAGAGTTGAATCGGTGTCAACGGGTTTTTAATTTCATGCGCCAGACGCCGTGCCACTTCGCCCCAGGCCGCATTTTTTTGTGCCTGAATCAGGTCGGTGACATCGTCGAATACCACGACCGCGCCGGTACGGGCGCCATGCTGCGAGAACAGCGGCGTACCCCGACACAATAGTTCTTGGCGCCCATTGGGTCCCAGAAACACGATGCGTTGCTCCCAAATATCGTCGGCTTTTTCCAACAGGCTTTGGATTGCATTCAGTACATCGGCCAGTTCGCTGTGCATGGTCGCCAGGGTCGGCAACGTCTCCCCAACAAAGTGGCTGACCGGGATATGCAAAATCCGGTAGGCGGCTTGATTGGCGGTGCGGATGTAAAAGGCCGCGTCGAAACTGATCACGCCGGCAGTCAGATTTGCCAGGATGGTTTCCAGATAGGCACGCTGGTTTTCCACCTCCAGGCCGGCGGCGCGCGTTTCGTCACGGGAGCGGGCTATGCGACGAGTCATCTGATTGAAAGATTCCACTAAAAAGCCCAGGTCGTCCTGATTCATTACCGGCAGTTGCTGCTGATAATCGCCATCGGCGACCGCTTGCGTACCTTTTACTAGCTCTTTAACCGGTGCGACGATGTTGCGGATACTGATAAAGGCTACCCAAATGGCCGCCAGCAGGCTGAGCAGTAACACTAGCAACAGGATCAGGGAGAAGCTGGTCTTCAGTGAGTCGCGCAGGAAGTTCATTTCCTGATAACGAATGAAGGCAAATTCTATCGAGTCGGCCAGGTCGGTTACCCGTACCGGAATCGGAAACAAGACTTGCAAAAATCGGCTTTGATCCGCTTCGATAGCGACGATGATACGCACCAGCATTTCGTCGTTATCGCCGGGGTCGAAAGCAAAATACTCCTTATTCTGCCGCAGCAACAGCCAGATTTGCTCGTCCGGCAGATGCGGAAGAATATCGCTGGGATTGACGCTGCTGGACGCTAATACCCGGCCTTGGTTGGAAAATACCGCAATCTCCAGCGCCCCGGAGTCTGCCCACAGCGAGCCGACTTCCATGGCAATCAAAGCTTCCGATTTGTCGCGGAGTTGATCGGCCATTTGCTTGGTTTGCTTGATATGCCAGGTCATGCGTTGATTCAGCGAGGATTGGCTCAACTCCAGCGCATCGTCCATGGCCCGATCGATTTCCACATTAAACCAGCTGTCTATACCTTGATGTAGGAATTGCACGGAGAAATAAAACACGATGGCGGCGGGCGCCAAAGCCAGTAAGACGAACAAGGACACCATGCGCGTGGTAAGCCGGGAGCCGGCTTCTTTTTTCTTCAGCTCTCGTACCAGCGAATAGGCGTTGAAAGCGACCAAGCCGAGCAGAATTACCGATCCCAGCGTGTTGATCACCAACAGCCAGGAATACATTTCGCCGAGCTCCGACGATTCCTGGGTGGCGCTGCTCATCAATTGCAGCGACAGCAATACGAAGCCGAACAGCAGAATGATGGTGGCGCTGGCCGGTAGTTTTATTTTTGAATAGGCCATGTGTACCAAACGCTAGAGAGAAACCAGCGGTTATCGAGATAGGCGACCGGACGCAGCGGTATCGGCAGCAGTTCGCGGTTGAACTGGGTTTTTACCGCTAACAGGTAGGGTTTATCTGCCGACAAGAGTTCGGCGGGAATTGGCGTGCTGTCGTGCACGGCCGCCATGAAATTCATCGCGGCGCTCAAGGTTAAAAACATTTCGCTGCGGTCGAATGGAGTTTGCACCACATATTGATTCAGCAAAGCATGGAATTGTAGGCTGTAAGTCAGCTTGCGGTTATGGATTCTCGTGTCCCACAGCACGCCGGGCTGGCGCAGCTCTATCGTTACCTCCCAGGTCAGTCGCACACCTTTGTGTAACGCTTCCTTGGCGGTCGGGCTGAGCCGGTAATCGATATGAGTTTGCACGGTATAACCGTGATCGGTATGTTGCAACTCGGCGTAATCGATGCGCGCGGCGTAATCGCTGGCTTTAACAAGGCCTGGCGCAAGTTGCAGGCAAAGCATCAATATCCCGTATCTAAGCGGCTTTATGAAGCTTGGCATAATAAAAGCCGTCCATTTGCCGGTCGCCGGTGATGATTTGCCGGCCGTGTGGCCGCGCAATGCCCCAATGCGCGTCGATGCGAATTTCGCTGGCGTCGGCGTGTTCGGCAAGGAATGCGGCAATTTGCGCTTCGTTTTCCTGTTTCAACACAGAGCAGGTTGCATACAGCAAGATGCCGCCCGGTTTCAGTAATTGCCAGGCCTTAGCGAGAATCTTGGCTTGCAAAGCTTGCAGTACACCAATATCGTCCGCGCGACGCAGCAACTTGATGTCGGGATGGCGGCGGATCACACCGAAGCCGGAGCAGGGGGCGTCCAGCAGTATCCGATCAAATTGGCGGTTGTTAGCCCACAACGCCGGCTGACTGGCGTCGGCGGCTAAGGTCTCGGCGTGCAAGTTTAAACGCTGTAAATTGTCGGTCACCCGTTGCAGACGTTGTTGATCGACATCGACCGCCAACAGGCTGGCCAAGGCCGGTTGGCGCTCCAAAATGGCGGCGGTTTTGCCGCCCGGCGCGGCACATAAATCCAGCACCTGCTGGCCGGGTTGCGCGTCGAGCAGTTCCGCCGCCAGTTGCGCGGCCGTGTCTTGTACCGATACGCGGCCTTGAGTAAATGCCGGCAATTGCTCGACAGCCAAGGCTTGGTCCAGCCTTATCGCGCTCTCGCAACAATCGACCGGCTGCGCGGCTATGCCTTGTGCGGTGAGTTCGTCCAGATAGGCCGCTCGGCTACCTTGCAGCAGATTGACGCGCAAAGCCATCGGCGGCGCTTGGTCGTTGGCATGCAGGATTTTTTCGTAATGTTCCGGCCAGTCTTGTTTGAGCAAATCCACTATCCAGTGCGGATGGTTGTAGCGGGCCTGAGTGTCCCCGTTACAGGCTTGCTGCAAGCTTTCGGAGTCGCGCAAATATTGTCTGAGTATCGCGTTCACCAAGGACTTGGCCCACGGTTTGTGGCTGGTGGCGGCTACCGTTTCCGAGACGGCGGCGTGCGATTTGACCCGCATATATTGCAGTTGATACAGACCAATCAGTAGCAAGGCTTTAATGTCGCTGTCTTTTTGTTTGAGCGGCTTGCTGAGCAGGCGGCCCAGCATAAAATCCAATGCGTAAAAATGACGGATTACCCCGTAGCACAAGGCTTGGACGAAAGCCCGGTCTTTGACATCCTTGATTTTGGGTAGGCCATGCTCCAGGGCGGCGGTCAGCGATTGGCCATCGCTGAGGACGTGCGCGAGGATCTGTGCCGAGCAGCCGCGCAGATTCATAGGCCTAGGATGACGCGGTCGGCCGGATGGGCATTCATAAAGTCCTTGCCTGCGATGCGTTTACCGCCGGGGAGTTGCACTTCTAGTAGGCGCAATACGCCGTCGCCCGTGGCTACATCCAGTGCGTGTTCCGCACAACTGACGGTGCCGGGGGCTTGCTCGGCGGTTTTATCAAGCACCTGGCTGCGCCAGACGCGCAACACTTGGCCTTGATAGAGGGTTTGTGCCACCGGCCAGGCGTTAAGGCCACGTACTTGACGATCCAGTTGTACAGCGGAGTTTTGCCAGTCCAAGTTCGATTCCTGCTTTTCCAGTTTGTGGGCGTAAGTGACTAGGGTCTCGTCTTGCGGTTCGGCTTGCAGCGACCCATTGGCTATCTGCTCGACCACTTTAACCAGCCCTTCGGCGCCCATGTGCGCCAATTGGTCGTGCAGGCTACTGGAAGTGGCGTCGGCGCTGATTGGGCATTCGGCTTTATAAAGCATGTCGCCGGCATCGAGTTTTTTTACTACTTTCATGATGGTGATGCCGGTTTTGTCGTCGCCCGCCATAACGGCACGGTGAATCGGCGCCGCGCCGCGCCAACGCGGCAGTAACGAGCCATGAACATTGATGCAGCCCTGCTTGGGAATGTCCAATACCGCTTGCGGCAAAATAAGGCCGTAAGCCACGACGACCATTAAATCAGCATTGAGCGACGCTAATTGCGCAATCGATTCCGGGCTTTTGAAGTTTTCCGGCTGATAAACCGGGATATTGGCGGATATGGCCAGTTCCTTGATCGGGCTGGCGGTCAGCTTGCGGCCGCGTCCGGCTGGCCTGTCGGGCTGTGTATAAACCGCACAGACTTGATGCCGCGAATCCAGCAGGGCCTGCAAGGTTGGAACCGCAAAATCCGGCGTACCGGCAAACACGATTTTCATGAGATGTCCTGATTAGCCCTGCGACTTGTGAATTTTATCCAGCTTGGCTTTAATGCGGTTGCGTTTGAAGGCCGAGAGATAATCGACGAATAACTTGCCTTCCAGATGATCCATTTCGTGTTGAATGCACACCGCCAGTAATTCGCTGGCCTCCAATTCAAAACTTTCGCCGTCGCGGTTTAGCGCCTTGACTTTAATATGTTCGGCGCGGCTGACTTTTTCGAAAAAGCCGGGTACCGACAGGCAACCTTCTTCGGATTCTTCAACACCGTCGCGCTCGATGATTTGCGGGTTGATCAGGCAGATCGGTTCGTCCTTGTTCTCGCTGACATCCATTACTATGACGCGTTTATGCACGTTTACCTGAGTTGCGGCCAAGCCTACTCCCTTGGCGGCATACATGGTCTCGATCATGTTGTCGACCAAGGTCTTGATGCCGTCATCGACTGTGTCCACCTCGGCGGCGACCGTGCGCAGCCGTTTATCGGGAAACTCCAGAATTGTAAGAATACTCACCCATTACTCCACTTGCTAACTGTAATAGTGGGATTTTATCCGAAATTGCCCAGGGTTTGAACGTGAAGACTAAATAGGGCTGGGTTTAGGTTGGATCGGCTCGTGCTGGCATAATGCCCGAATTAATCTAAACTGTGCGGCAAATCGATGGTTGGTTTTTTACGCATTTGTTTCAAGTTGGGCTAAGCGGCATGCACCAGATAAAGACGCTTGCCGATTTTGCGTTTGGGCGCTTCGTCCGGCGGATTTTGAACGGTTTTATAAGCTCTGGCAGGATAAATTATGTTTTTTCGCGCGATACTGGGAATATTAATACCACTGGTTTTTGCCGCAGTGGCTTGGGCCGATGAGCTGAAAATAAACCCCAATCATCCCGATCAGTACACGGTTGTTAAAGGTGATACTTTGTGGGACATTTCCGGGAAGTTTTTACAGCACCCTTGGGAATGGCCGCAGCTATGGCATAACAATCCGCAAATCAAGGATCCGCATTGGATTTACCCGGGCGACACTTTGTATTTTTCCTACGTGAACGGTGTGCCGCGCTTGAGTTTCTTGCCGGACGGCAATGACGAAAAACTGTTGCCGCGAGTGCGCGAGTCGGAGATTGATCAAGCCATTAGAATGATCCCCAGCGATGCCATCGTGCAATTCTTGAATTCGCCGAAAGTCGTAACAGCGGAAGAGTTGCAGCACGCACCTTATGTCATCGGGTTTGTCGGCGAACATTTGATCGCCGGCGCCGGAGACGGGGTTTACGTCAGGGCCATCGAAAACCCATCCGGCTTGGGGTATACCATTTATCGAGCAGGCAAGGCCTATGTCAGTCCGGTTACCAAGGAAATTTTGGGCTACGAAGCGCAATACATTGCTGATACCACGCTACAGGAACCGGGTGATCCGGCCACCTTGCTGATTAATAAATCCGATATGGAAATTCAACGCGGCGACCGCTTGATGCCTACTTCAGAGGGAGAGTTAGCTTTAAATTATTTTCCAAGGCCGCCTAAACATCAGGTGGTGGGCAGCATCATTCAAGTGAAGGGCGGCGTGTCGCAGATCGGTCAACACGATGTAGTGGTCATTGACAAAGGTACTGCCGACGGTTTGGAGGTGGGGCACACCTTGGATGTGTATCGTAAAGGGCATGTCATCGTGGATAGGTATCAATCTCAGGAAGCGGTGGCGGTGAAAATGCCGGACGAGCTAGCTGGTGTGTTGATGGTGTTTCGGCCGTTCGAACGCGTCAGCTATGCGTTGGTGATGCAGGCAACTGCCGCGATGCATACCTTGGATAGAGTGCAGACGCCCTAATGGGTTATCTGCCATCAGTAGGCTTTAACTCGCTCTGGATTGCCGTTTAAGCTGTTTTGGAATCCGCACTCAATCCGCAAATCAAGTACTGGCTGGCGATGCTGCGTAGTCCCGGCGTCGGCAGTCAGGCCATTCAGCGCTTGCTGGCGCATTTTGAGCCCGAGCAGATATTCTCGGCGTCGCGAGCCACTTTAACTGGCTTGGGTTTCAGCGAGAAATTGATAGACGCTCTGCAAAAACCGGATTGGCAAAAGGTCGAAGACGACATTCGCTGGTTGGAGCAAGCCGGTAATTATGCATTGACCTTGGAAGATGCCGATTATCCGGCGCAACTGCGAGAAATCGCCAATCCCCCGCCGATATTATTTGTCAAAGGCAACCCAGCCTTACTGCAAGAGCCGCAATTGGCAATGGTCGGTAGTCGCAATCCGTCGCCGGTTGGTATCAGCACCGCGATTCAATTTGCCGAGGCCCTAGCCGAGGCTGGTTTTACCGTGACCAGTGGTTTGGCATTAGGGATCGACGCAGCCAGTCACCAAGGTGCGTTAAACGTAAACGGGCAGACCATAGCCGTGGCGGGTACTGGGTTGGATCGGGTTTATCCGGCTTGTCATAAACAGCTGGCTACGCAAATTGTCGAACATGGCGCCTTGGTTTCAGAGTTTCCGCCCGGCACCAACGCCAAAGCCAATCACTTTCCCCGGCGAAACCGAATCATTAGTGGTTTGTGCGTCGGCTTGTTGGTGGTGGAGGCGGCCCAGCAAAGTGGGTCGTTGATTACCGCACGTTTGGCGCTTGAGCAAAATCGGGAAGTCTTTGCAATTCCCGGCTCGATTCATAACCCTTTGGCGCGCGGTTGCAATGCATTAATTCGCCAGGGAGCTAAATTAGTCGAAACCGCACAAGATATTTTTGAGGAATTAGGTCATTATAATCAAAGGTATATGCGCGCTGAGTCGGAATTGCCGCAGACTTCGCTTGACCTGGAGCAGCAAAATCTATTGAAATTGATTCCGTACAGTCCCACAACGGTCGATACTCTGGTGCAAGATAGCGGTTGGTCGGCGGAAGAAGTTTCCTCGACGCTGCTGGTGTTGGAGTTACAAGGCTACATTGCCGCGCTTGCCGGTGGTGGCTACCTCCGAGTCAAATAAAGGTTCTAATGAAAGAAGATATTTTCGATGTGCTCATTTATCTGTTTGAAAATTATCTGGATGGCGACAGCGATAACTATCCGGATACTGCCGTCATTGCCAGCGAGTTGCTGGATGCGGGTTTTCAGCAGCCTGATGTCAATAAGGCGTTCGATTGGCTGGAGTCTTTAGCCGAAATTGAGAGCATCACACCGGCGGTTTCCTCGTCGTTCCGCATTTTTAGCGGTCAGGAAATCTCCGTATTCGATATGGAGTGCAGGAATTTCTTGATGTATCTTGAGCACAGCGGCATCTTGACGCCGATTAATCGCGAGATCGCGATTGATCGGGCGATGGCCTTGAAAGACGAAAATATTACTCTGGATAAATTGAAATGGATTGTATTGATGGTGTTATTAAGTCAACCCGGCGATAGCGCCGCTTTCTCCCGAATGGAAGACATAGTTTACGATTTGATACCTACTTCTTTACATTGATTTTTCTACGGACAGCATGAGCAAAAGTTTAGTCATTGTAGAGTCACCGGCAAAATGCAAAACCATAGAAAAGTATCTGGGTAAAGACTTCCAGGTACTGGCGTCATACGGCCACGTCCGCGATTTGATTCCTAAGGAAGGTGCGGTCGACCCGGAAAACGGTTTTGCGATGAAATATCAGGTGATTGATCGCAACCAACGCCATCTGCAAGAGATCGGCAAAGCTATCAAAAACGTCGATACGCTTTACCTGGCAACTGACCCTGATAGGGAAGGCGAGGCGATTTCCTGGCATGTGTTCGAGCATCTCAAGGAAAAAAAGCTGTTAAAGGACAAGGAAGTGCTGCGGGTGGTGTTTCATGAGATCACCAAAAAAGCTGTTACTGAGGCTATCGC
The DNA here is from genome assembly GCF_000365425.1 of Methylomonas sp. MK1. NCBI lineage: Bacteria > Pseudomonadati > Pseudomonadota > Gammaproteobacteria > Methylococcales > Methylococcaceae > Methylomonas > Methylomonas sp. MK1. The sequence goes on along the minus strand of NZ_AQOV01000001.1, from coordinate 2,002,319 downwards.
CCATCCCACCGAGTTATCCAACAATCTGGTCAATGCTCAGCAAGCGCGGCGGGCTTTAGACTATCTAGTCGGTTTTAATTTATCGCCGTTGCTGTGGAAGAAAATCCGCCGCGGCTTGTCCGCTGGTCGCGTGCAAAGCCCTGCGTTGCGGATGATCGTCGAGCGCGAGATGGAGATCGAGGCGTTCAAGACCCGCGAGTACTGGTCGCATACCGCCGAAGCCAGTGCGCAAGGGCTGCCGTTTAAAGCCAAATTAACGCATTTCAATGGTGAAAAGCTGAATCAGTTCAGTTTTACCGATGAAGTGCAGGCCAATCAAGTCAAACAAAGTTTGCTGGATGCCGCCGACGGTCAGTTGATCGTTGCCAAGTTGGAGAAAAAGCAACGCAGCAAAAATCCGGCGCCGCCGTTCATCACTTCGACTTTACAACAGGAAGCAGCCCGCAAACTGGGTTTTACCACCAAGCGCACGATGATGGTCGCGCAACAGTTGTACGAAGGCATCGATTTGGGCGGCGAGACCGTAGGGTTGATTTCGTATATGCGTACCGATTCGGTCAATCTGGCTGAAGAAGCATTGGCCGATATTCGCGCGCTGATCGCCGAAAAATACGGTGCCGACGATGTGCCAAAAGAACCGCGCCGTTTCAAGACTAAATCTAAAAACGCTCAGGAAGCCCATGAGGCGATACGTCCAACGTCCGTACAGCGTTTGCCTGAGCAGGTGAAAAATCGGCTCAGCGCCGAGCAATTCAAGCTCTACGATTTGATCTGGAAACGCACCGTTGCTTGCCAGATGATCCACGCCACCTTGAACCAAGTGGCGGTCGATCTGAATTGCGGTAGCGATAAAAACGTCTTTCGCGCTACCGGTTCCACGGTGACTAATCCGGGCTTCATGAAGGTGTATCTGGAAGGTGTGGACGACAGCAAGGAAGCGGCGGACGATCAGGACAGTCTGTTGCCGCCTATGGAAGAAGGGCGGCCAGTAGTGTTGAATGAGATTGCAGCCACCCAGCATTTTACCGAGCCGCCACCGCGCTACAGCGAGGCGAGTCTGGTCAAAGCCCTGGAAGAGCATGGCATTGGCCGTCCCTCCACCTACGCGACGATTATCTCGACCTTGCAAAACCGCGAATATGTGACCATTGATAACAAGCGGTTTTATCCGACTGATGTCGGGCGTATCGTTAACAAGTTCTTGACCGAGCATTTCACGAAATACGTCGATTACAGCTTTACCGCCAATCTGGAAGACGATCTGGATGCGGTGTCGCGCGGCGAGAAAGATTGGATTCCGCTGATGAACGACTTTTGGCGGCCGTTCACGCAGTTGATCAGCGAGAAGGAAGAAAGCGTGCAACGCAAGGATGTCACGCAGGAAAGCATAGACGAGCAGTGCCCGGAGTGCAGTAGTCCGCTATCGATTCGTTTGGGTCGGAATGGCCGCTTTATCGGTTGTACCAATTATCCGACCTGTTCCTACACTCGAAATTTGGGTGATGACAACGCCGGTGCCGCATCGGCCGAGCCGGAGGTGGTGGAAGGGCGAGTGTGTCCGAAGTGCGAGTCGACGCTGGTTATAAAGACTGGCAAGTATGGCAAGTTTGTCGGTTGTAGCGCCTATCCGAAGTGCAAGCACATCGAGCCTCTGGAAAAACCAAGCGATACCGGCGTTGAATGTCCGCAATGCAAAAATGGCGCGATTCTGAAGCGCAAGGCGCGTAGCGGGAAGATTTTTTATTCCTGCTCGGAATATCCAAAATGCGATTATGCCTTGTGGGATGCGCCGATCAAGGAAAGTTGCCCTGATTGTAATTGGCCGATTTTGACCTTGAAAACCACCAAGCGCCGCGGCACCGAAAAAGTCTGTCCGCAGAAAGCGTGCAAATACGCCACGCCTTACGAGGGTGATCCAGATGACGCAAACGGACCGGCTTGAGTCTAGGGAAATGCCACTGTTTGCCCGACCTGGATTGCGTGTTTCTCGATAAAGCCCGCTGGCAGTTCCAGTATGTATCTGGCTGCTACTCCGGAATCATAAATCCGGCACGGATCTTTGGGGCAGGGCTGTAAATTTTTTAACAGACCTGCAATCCGGCCGTCTCCGGTTAAAAACACCACATCCAAAGCCAGTAAGGTATTTTTCATCCACACTGCGCGCTGAGTCTGATCTGGATAGACAAAAAGCATGCCCTGGTTTTCGGCAAGTGTCTGGCGAAACATCAGTCCGTGTTCGCGTTCGCTTTCGTTAGCGGCGATGGCCGCGTAGACGATACGTTGTTGAGCTACAAATGTGATTGGGTTGTTGAACTCTGTAAACGCGTCTGCTGAAGCCCCAGCGCTGTTGAGTGCCGCAAGAAAAGCAATGCCGAAAATTGTGCGGGAAAGATAAGAGTGCATACGGAGTGTCAGTAATATAAGGTTGTCTTTGAGAGTGCGGCTGATTATAATGCCGCGTTCAATTATTTAGCGAGCGTGGCGAAATTGGTAGACGCGCTGGATTTAGGTTCCAGTGGTAACCCCGTGGGAGTTCGAGTCTCCCCGCTCGCACCATATCCTGCGTTATTCGTAACGATACGACCTTAAGTTCCCCAGATCTAAACATCGCCGGCCGGTCTCCCAAAATATAAAACCGTATTTTTAATTTTTTGAGGTAATGCAATGCAAGTTTCTGTCGAGAAGACATCAGAGTTAAGCCGAAAAATGACTGTTAGCATTCCTGATGCCGTGGTTCAGGAGAAAATGGAAACTCGCTTTAAAAAACTCGCTCGCGAAGTCAAAGTGGACGGATTCCGTCCGGGTAAAGTGCCGGCGAGCATGGTGAAAAAGCTGTACGCCGATAGAGTTAGAAACGAAGTAACCGGCGACTTGATTCAATCGACTTATTTTGAAGCGCTGCAACAACAGGATTTGAACCCTGCCGGTCATCCGCATATCCAGCCTACCGAGAAAGCCGAGGGATTTGAATACATCGCCGAGTTTGAAGTCTATCCGGAGATCGTACTGGATAGCGTTAGCGAATTGAAAGTGGACCGTCCTTTTGCAACTGTGGAAGAGGCCGATGTCGATAACATGATCGAAAAACTGCGTCAGCAAAAGAAAACCTGGAACACTGTCGAGCGCGCTTCGCAGGATGCTGACCGGGTAACCATTCATTTCTCCGGCGTGGCCGATGGCGAGAATTTTACCGACGGTAAGGTCGAAAATTACCAGGTGGAAATCGGCGGCAAACAAATGATTCCCGGTTTCGAAGACGAATTGAAAGGCTTGGTCGCCGGTGCCAGCAAAACCTTTTCAGTGACGTTCCCAGAGCAATACAACAGCGAAAAATTAGCCGGTAAAGTTGCCGAATTTGAGATCGAGTTGGTTAAAGTCGAAGAGCCGGTTTTGCCTGTCGTCGATGCGGAATTTATCAAGGCTTATGGTGTTGAAGACGGCGATGCGGCAAGTTTCCGCAGCGATGTTCGGGCTAACATGGAGAGAGAGCTGAACCAAGGCCTGAAAAACAAGTTAAAAAATGCAGTGATGGATGCGTTATACGAAAACATTGTTATAGCGATGCCTAACGCATTGATCGATCAAGAAATTCAAGCGTTGATGAAGCCTTACGCCGAACGCGCGAAAAACATGCGTTTGAAGCTGGAAGACCTGAATTTGCCAAGGGATGCTTTTGAAGGTCAGGCCAAGCGCCGCGTGGCCTTGGGCTTGATTCTGGGTGAAATCATTCAAAAGAATGACATCAAGGTCGATGCCGATAAAGTTCGTGCGGTAATTGATGACATGGCGAAGAGTTATGAGCGCCCCGAAGACGTTGTGAACTGGTATTATGCCGACAAGGCTAGGCTGAATGATGTGCAGCAGATGGTTTTAGAAGATCAAGCTGTTGCATGGATTGTCAGCCAGGCTAAAATCACCGACGTAACAGTTGGTTTTGATGATGTCATGGAAAAACAGTAACGAATGAGGGCTAAACGTGTTTAACCAAAATGTGATGAGCGAAATGATGGCGCCGCAAGCGGCGGGCGGTCTAGTGCCTATAGTGGTTGAACAAACAGCCCGTGGGGAAAGATCGTTCGATATTTATTCCCGTTTGCTGAAAGAGCGGGTAATTTTTCTAGTTGGCCAAGTGGAAGATTACTCGGCGAATCTGGTGGTAGCGCAATTGCTATTCTTGGAATCTGAAAATCCGGATAAAGATATACATTTGTATATCAACTCTCCCGGCGGCTCGGTGACAGCAGGTATGTCGATTTATGACACCATGCAATTTATCAAACCGGATGTCAGCACCATGTGCATCGGTCAGGCTGCCAGTATGGGGGCTCTATTATTGGCGGGCGGTGCCCAGGGCAAGCGCTATTGTTTGCCTCATTCCAGGGTGATGATTCATCAACCTTTGGGTGGTTTTCAAGGCCAAGCTTCGGATTTTGATATTCACGCTCGGGAGATTTTGGCTATTCGTGATCGATTGAATAAAATCCTGGCTCATCATACCGGGCAACCGTTGGAAAAAATTCAGCAAGATACGGATCGAGATAACTTTCTGAGTTCTCAGCAAGCGGTTGATTACGGTTTGATCGACAAAGTATTGACTAGTCGTATTGCCTGATAAGTGTCGCGTCGCTTCGTCAAGAGTGCGACGTGATTTGAATGTTGGTTTTTGATATATTTCATCGCCATGACGAGGCAATGTATCACGGTGGAGTCTGTCTATGAGTAGAGACAAGAAAGGTAAAGACGATGAAAAGCTTCTTTACTGTTCTTTTTGCGGTAAAAGTCAAAATGAAGTCAGGAAACTGATTGCAGGTCCATCCGTTTATGTTTGCGACGAATGTGTGGAATTGTGCAACGACATTATCAGAGATGAGTTGCTGGAAGATGAAATGTCCGTGGCCGGCGGTGCGCTGCCTAAGCCGAAGGAAATCAAGCAAGAGTTGGATGGTTATGTCATCGGTCAGGAAAATGCCAAAAAAATTCTGGCCGTAGCTGTTTACAATCATTACAAGCGCTTGCGCAGCAACAGCAAAAAGAACGAAGTCGAGTTGGCGAAAAGCAATATCTTGCTGATCGGGCCTACCGGTTCCGGTAAAACCTTGTTAGCGGAAACATTGGCTAGATTGCTGGATGTGCCTTTCACCATAGCAGACGCCACCACACTGACCGAGGCCGGTTATGTCGGTGAAGATGTTGAAAACATCATTTTGAAGATTCTGCAAAAATGTGATTACGATGTGGAAAAGGCGGAGACCGGGATCGTTTATATCGACGAAATCGATAAAATCTCCCGCAAATCCGATAATCCGTCCATCACTCGCGATGTGTCCGGAGAAGGCGTGCAACAGGCCTTGTTGAAGCTTATCGAAGGGACTGTTGCTTCTGTCCCGCCGCAAGGCGGTCGTAAGCATCCCCAGCAGGATTTTTTGCAGGTTAATACTGCGAATATCTTGTTTATCGTCGGTGGGGCCTTTGCTGGTTTGGATAAGGTCATTAAACATCGCACCGAGAAGGGCGGCATCGGTTTTTCCGCGGAAGTTAAAACCAAGGACGATAAACGCAATGTCGGCGAGATCTTTGCCGATGTGCGTTCCGAGGATTTGATTAAATACGGATTGATTCCGGAGTTTGTCGGTCGTCTGCCGGTTATCGCCACGCTGGACGAGTTGGATGAAGCGGCGTTGATTCAAATTTTGACACAGCCTAAAAATGCTTTGATCAAGCAGTACAAGCATTTGTTTGAAATGGAAGGCGCAGAGTTGGAGTTCAGGGACGACTCGCTGGCTGCTATTGCCCGCAAATCGATGGAACGAAAAACCGGTGCTAGAGGCTTACGCACGATAGTCGAGAACGTGTTGCTGGATACCATGTACGAATTGCCGTCCAACGATAAAATATCGAAAGTCGTGATTGATGAGAACGTCATTTTAGGTAATTCGGAGCCCATTTTGGTTTACGAAGCTGAGCAAAAGCTGGTGGCTTCAGACGCTTCTTAAGTATGGGACTTTGAGCTGTCCTCGCGGTTTCGCAGAGAAATAATCAAATTGAAGGGGGCTTTTTCAATAAAGCCCCCTTTTTTTTGCCTGAAATTAAAGATACTTGTTTTCTGGGAGTTCATCCTCATATAGGATGACATCCAATGTTTTGAGCTGCTCAAGGGAGCAAATGAAATGACCGAGTTAAAAACCAAAGATGAATTAATTCCTGTCTTGCCGTTACGGGACGTGGTGGTCTATCCGCATATGGTGATTCCATTGTTTGTCGGTAGAGGCATGTCGATCGATGCCCTTGATGCCGCCATAAAACAAGACAAACAAGTGTTGTTGATTGCCCAGAAGCAGGCCGATGTCGATGAGCCGGGTTTTGATGACTTATACAGGGTCGGGACCTTGGCCAACATCCTGCAATTATTGAAACTGCCGGACGGTACTGTGAAAGTGTTGGTTGAAGGCAGTCAGCGTTGCTCCGTAACAAAATACCAAGAAGTTGATAATTATTGCGCGGCCAGCGTGGTCGAGTTGAGCGACGAATTAAATATCTCCGAACAGGAAGCGGAAGTTTTGCAGCGAACCGCGATTAACTCGTTCGATCAGTATGTAAAATTGAATAATAAAATTCCGCCTGAAGTATTGAACTCCCTGGCGGGCATTGATGATCCAAGTCGCTTAGCCGACACCATGGCCGCACATATGGCCCTGAAGGTTGAAGAAAAACAGCTGATGCTGGAAATGGTCGATGTCGCCAAGCGCCTGGAAAACTTGATGACGTTGATGGAAGGCGAAGTCGATATTCTGGAGATGGAAAAGAAAATTCGCGGCCGCGTTAAAAAGCAGATGGAAAAAAATCAGCGCGAATACTATTTGAATGAGCAAATGAAGGCTATTCAAAAAGAGCTGGGCGAGATGGACGAAGCCAGCAACGAGATTGAAGAACTGGAGCGAAAAATTGCCGCTGCCGGTATGTCCTCCGAAGCCAAAACCAAAGCTACGGCCGAGCTGAATAAGTTGAAAATGATGTCACCGATGTCGGCGGAAGCGACAGTGGTGCGCAATTACATCGATTGGATGGTCAACGTACCTTGGAAAAAGAAAACCAAGGTTAGGCACGATTTAAAAGTTGCCGAAGAGGTGTTGGAAGCCGAACATTACGGCCTGGATAAAGTAAAAGAGCGGATACTCGAGTATCTCGCGGTGCAACAACGCGTTAAAGCGTTGAAAGGGCCTATTCTGTGTTTGGTCGGTCCTCCGGGGGTTGGTAAAACCTCTCTTGGCCAGTCGATTGCACGGGCTACCAACCGCAAGTACGTACGGATGGCTTTAGGCGGGGTTAGAGATGAAGCGGAAATTCGCGGGCATAGGCGTACCTATATCGGCTCTATGCCCGGTAAAATCCTGCAAAATCTGTCGAAAATCAAAACCCGTAACCCCATGTTCTTGCTGGACGAGATCGACAAAATGGCTGCGGATTTTCGCGGTGATCCGGCTTCTGCGCTGTTGGAAGTGCTGGACCCCGAGCAAAACCATACCTTCTCCGATCATTATTTGGAAGTCGATTTCGATTTGTCCGATGTAATGTTCGTAGCTACCGCGAACACGATGAATATCCCGCCTGCCTTGATGGATAGAATGGAAATCATCCGCTTGGCCGGTTATACGGAAGATGAAAAAATCAACATCGCCATGCGCTTTTTGATTCCGAAGCAGGTCAAAAACAACGGTCTGGCGGAGTCGGAAATTTCTATCTCCGAAGCAGCGGTTAAGGACATTGTCAGGTACTACACGCGTGAAGCGGGTGTGCGCGGACTGGAGCGGGAAATCTCGAAAATTTGCCGGAAAGTCGTGAAAGATCTATTGTTGAAATCCCGGAAAAGTCGAACCTCGGTTACTGAAAAAACGTTGGATAAGTATCTTGGCGTACGACGGTTTAGCTATGGCATGGCTGAAGACAACGATCAAATCGGTCAAGTCACTGGTCTGGCATGGACTGAAGTCGGCGGTGAGTTGCTGACGATCGAAACAGCAGTAATGCCGGGTAAAGGCAAGCAGCTGGCGACCGGTAAGCTCGGTGACGTGATGAAAGAGTCGATCGAGGCTGCCGTTACGGTAGTCAGGAGTCGAGCCAATATTTTGGGTATCGACAGCGATGTGTTTCAGAAAAATGACATTCACATCCACGTACCGGAAGGCGCGACGCCAAAAGACGGGCCTAGCGCGGGTATTGGGATGTGTACCGCCATTATTTCCGCGCTGACCAAAATTCCGGTGCGCGCGGATGTTGCCATGACCGGGGAGATCACCTTGCGCGGCGAGGTGCTCCCGATCGGCGGATTAAAAGAGAAGTTGTTGGCTGCGCATCGCGGGGGAATTGCGACCGTGGTGATTCCCGCGGAAAACGAAAAGGATCTCGCCGAGATCCCCGAAAACATCAAACGCAATTTGGCGATTAAGTGTGTCCGTTGGATAGATGAAGTGTTGGATTTAGCTCTACAGCATATGCCGACCCCGATTGCTGCTATTCCGGTGGCTGAAATTAGCGAAACTGCCGCCACCAAGACAGAGGTAAAAAAGCCGGGTGTTGTTGCGCATTAAAAGTACAGTCGAATCGGCGGAAACCATCAGGATCGTGGCTTCCGCCGACTTCAGTGCTTGACATCGCTTGCAGGCGATTGATATAAATGTCGGCCTCTCGCACCAGGGGAGGCTGTAAATCGGGTTGGTGGAAAACCGGTTAGCGGGCAAATCCAAGCATTTGTTTGCTGAGCATAATTAATACAACGACATCCTAAGGGGAAATAAATGAATAAATCGGAACTTATCGATGCAATCGCCAGTGCGTCACAGTTAACTAAAGCTGATGCAGGTCGTGCTTTAGATGGTTTTATCAAAGCAGTAGAAGATGCTTTGAAACAAGGCGATTCCGTTGCCTTGGTGGGCTTCGGCACATTCGATGTTAAAGAAAGAGCAGAACGTAAAGGCCGTAATCCGCAAACCGGCGAAGAGATCACTATCAAAGCCGCGAAAATTCCTTCATTTAAAGCTGGCAAATCTTTAAAAGATGCTGTAAACTAGCCGCTCTTTAGTCGGGTGCTTAGCTCAGCTGGGAGAGCATCGCCCTTACAAGGCGAGGGTCGGGGGTTCGAACCCCTCAGCACCCACCAGACTTTGGAGCGGTAGTTCAGTTGGTTAGAATACCGGCCTGTCACGCCGGGGGTCGCGGGTTCGAGCCCCGTCCGCTCCGCCAAAACAGAAACCTCGGGCCGTATGGTCCGAGGTTTTTTTTTGCCTGTTAATTTTATGGCCTGAAGCATTCGGGTTTAATACTGTTTAAGGACAGCGTTTATGCTTTTAGAGATTAGAGAAAAGGTGCACGGTCTGTTTGCATCGATCATATTGATTTTGATTTGTGTGCTTTTCGGATTGTGGGGCATCCAAAACTATCTTGGCGGCGGTAAAGAAGCGCCAGTGGTGTCTGTCGGCGATAAGGAGTTTTTTCAGCGCGATGTCAGTCAGGCATATCAGCAATACGCTCAAAATCTGGCAGGGATGAAGTTCGACGAAGAGACGATAAAAAAACAGGCTTTGCAAAAGCTGGTTCGCGACGAGGTGTTGTTGCAATACGTTCAGGATCAAAACCTGTTGGTTAGCGATGAGACGGCCAGAGATTTCATTCAAACCCTGGAGTATTTCCAAAAAGACGGTAAATTCGATAAGACTCAATACCAAACCATGCTCGGTTCACAGGGTATGTCTTCCGCCGAGTTCGTCAATCGCATCAAAAAAGCCTTGGTGATGGAGCAGTTTCAACGCGCCGTGGTGGATAGCAGCTTCGTGACGCCGGCGGAAATCAATAACTTCTTTAAAATCCAGAACCAAACCCGCGATGTCGAATATGTGACCGTACCGTTAACCCCGGTCAGTCAACAGCCTGGCGAAGAAGAAATTACCGCTTATTACCAGCAGCATCAGGATGCTTATCAGACTCCCGAGCAGGTGGCTATCGAATACGTGGAATTATCGTTGGATAAACTGGCCGCGGAGATTAAACCTAGCGAAGAGCAGTTAAAAGCTTATTACGAAGAACAAAAAGTCCAATTCACCACGAAAGAGCGTAGAAAAATCAGCCATATTCTGTTCGCGTTCAGCAAGGATAAAACGGCTGACGAGCTTGCGCTGCAAAAAGCACTGAAGGCGAAACAAGAACTGAAAAGCAAGGATTTTGCCGCCCTGGCCGCTGAAGTGTCCGACGATAAGCTAACCGCGAAAAATGGCGGCGACTTGGGTTTATTCAACGTCGGGGTGATGGAAAAAGCCTTTGAAGATGCCGCTAGCAGTTTAAAACTGGGCGAAGTCTCCGAACCCGTTAAATCGGCTTTTGGTTATCATTTGATTAAAGTCACCGAGTTGATACCGGGTGACGTGAAGCCATACGAAGCGGTAAAAGCAGAAGTCAGCAAGGCTTATCAAAAAGCGCAGGCCGAAGCCAAATTTAACACCTTGGCCGAGAAAGTTGCGGAAGTTAGTTACGAAAATCCTGATAGTTTGGCGGCGGTTGCGCAATTGTTGGGTGGTGCGACCAGCAAGACCGAAGCCTTCACTCGCGCGGCGGGTGAAGGTATCGCTACCGACGAGAAAGTTCGGGCGGCTGCGTTTTCCGAAGATGTGTTAAAAGGCAGCAACAGCGAACCGCTGGAAATTGGCGGTGACAAAGTCGTGGTGTTGCGCATGTTATCGCATCAACCTGCCGCCAGCAGGGAACTCAAGGATGTTAAAGCGCAGGTCATTGCTGCGATTCAGCAAGATAGAGCAAAACAACAGGCCATCGCCACTGCCGATAAAATTAAGCAGGAATTGGCTGGCGGTAAAACGCTTGTGCAAATTGCCGAAGCGCTGCATTTGCAAACCAAAAAAATCAATGGCTTGACGCGTACTGCTAGTGATTTGCCGGCGGCCGTCACTCAGGAGATTTTTAGAACTGCCAAACCTAAGGCAGGTCAGCCTAGCGTGGCAGTAATCGACGAAGCCAAGGGCGGTAAATTGGTGGTTAGCGTTAACAGTGTCAACGAGGGTGTGATGTCGGACAGCGACAAAAGTAAACAAGCCTTGATTGCCAAAAACATCTCTACTGCCTTCGGTAAAGCGCAGATGGAAGCAGTATTGAATGCGCTGCAAACTAAAGCTGAGATCGTTATCAATACGCAAAAACAGTAAACCGTAAGGTGGACCTGCAAAAAGGGAGCTTAGCGCTCCCTTTTTTTTGCTTGTTTAAGCGGTTAGCTGCTTACCAAAGATGATTTTGTTGCGGATTGTAGGCAGGGACTTTGAGACTCCCGCTATAACCGTTGCCCGGTGCGTTAACAGCTGGCAGCGTCCAACCCGCATTGGCTTTTAGGCTGACGTTTATTAACATAGCCGCAGAAAGCCGAATACGGTGGTTTTTCGATCCGGAACGTATCGATATTATTTTCCTGTTCGGTCAACTCATGGGATAAACTTTAAAATCTATAACTAAAAAAGCTTGCTGAAGCAGCTCCCGTCTTAATTTTTATTAGCTCGATGTAAGGAACAACATGATTATCAAACCTCGCGTACGCGGATTTATGTGCGTCACCACCCACCCGGTCGGCTGCGAAGCCAATGTCAAACAGCAAATCGACTACGTCAAAAGCTTCGGCACCATTCCGGACGGCCCGAAGAATGTGCTGATTCTGGGTGCTTCCACTGGTTACGGCCTGGCCTCGCGAATTGTCTCTGGTTTCGGTTCAGGCGCGAAAACCCTGGGGGTGTTTTTTGAGCGGGAAGGTACCGCCGATAAGCCAGGCACCCCAGGTTGGTACAATTCGGCAGCGTTTCATAAATTTGCGGAAGCGGAAGGCCTGTATGCCAAAAGCATCAATGGCGACGCCTTTTCCGACGAGATCAAACAAAAAACCATAGATGCCATCAAACAAGATTTGGGCAAAGTCGATCTGGTGATATACAGCCTGGCCGCCCCGCGCCGGACCAATCCTAAAACCGGTATCACCCATAACTCTACGTTAAAACCAATCGGCAAGGATTTGGTGCAAAACGGTATCGACACCGACAAAGAGATCATCAAGGAATTTACCCTGCCGGCGGCCACCGAGGAAGAAATCGCCAACACCGTTGCGGTAATGGGCGGTGAAGACTGGCAAATGTGGATCGATGCGTTAGCCGATGCCGGCGTCTTGGCGGAAGGTGCTAAAACCACGGCTTATACCTATCTTGGCGAAAAAATCACTTGGGATATTTATTGGCACGGCACCATCGGTGCGGCGAAAAAGGACTTGGACAAACGTGTCATCGATATCCGCAGCAAGTTAGCTACTTTGGGTGGCGACGCTAGGGTGTCGGTACTAAAAGCCGTGGTTACCCAAGCCAGTGCAGCGATTCCGGTCATGCCCTTATATCTGGCCTTGCTGTTCAAAACCATGAAGGCAGAGGGTACACACGAAGGTTGTATCGAACAGGTCAACGGCTTGTTCCGCGACAGTCTTTACGGTGTCAATCCCAGCCTGGACGAGACCGGTCGCCTGCGCGCCGATTTGAAAGAACTGCAGCCGCAAGTGCAAGACAAAGTCAACGCTTTGTGGGAACAAATCAACAATGACAATATCAACGAATTGAGCGATTTTGCCGGTTACAAACATGAGTTTCTGAAGTTGTTCGGTTTTGAGGTAGACGGGGTGGATTATGATGCCGACGTCAATCCCGAGGCACCTATCGCCAATTTGCTATAGAGTTGTACCCCGGTGGCTAGCGCGGCGGCTACCCACCGGGTTAAAAGTAAGGACACCTGACGTTTTTGCAAAGGCGGATTATCGATAAGCCCCGTAAGCTATCCGGATAGCTCTGACCATCAAGCAAAAGCGTCGCTCAAGTTTCTGTTTAATTTCTGCGAAACACTGGAAACATGCAAACACAATCAACTACCCGAGACTGGATTCTCTACTCGCTACTTAGTTTGACTATCTTGCTGATCGTGTTGGCGATGTATCAAATCGACCGGCAATGGCTGAAATTGAGCGAAATGCAAGCCGCGCTGTCTGAGCAAGCTAAGGATATGCGCGAATTGCGCGGGGCGATTGCTTCCGGAGCGATTGCCGCCGCCAACCCTTCCGTGAACGCCACCGCGAGCGGTGACATCGCCCAGGCCTTTCAACGCGCGCATGCTGCGAGTCGTATGCCGGATTACGCCCAGGGCGACTGGAGCGTGGAAGCCTTTGGGACCAACCTAAAAACCATCACGCCGCTGGTGTCCAGTGATGCTTATGCCTCCAATGTGCAAAGTTATGTGCTGGAGAGTCTGATTACCCGTAACCCAGACACCTTGGAATGGGAAGGTTTGGTGGCTAAGGACTGGACCATCAGCGAAGACGGCTTGGTGATTAGCTTCCGGATGCGCGAGGACGTCAGTTTCTCGGACGGTCAACCGCTGACTGCCGACGATGTGGTGTTCAGTTTCGATTTCATCATGACCGATGCGATCCAGGCGCCACGCGAACGGGCTTACCTGGAAAAAGTCAAAAGCGTCAAAGCTAACGGTAAATACGAAGTGGTGTTTACCTTCAAAGAGCCGTATTTCGAAGCCTTGTCTTTGGCCGGTGGCATCGGCATCATGCCCAAGCATTTTTACGAACCTTATCTGAAAGAGCCGCAAAAATTTAACGAATCCAAAGGGTTGTTGTTGGGTAGCGGCCCTTATCGGCTGGCCGATCCGAAAAACTGGACGCCGGACAAGGGCAATGTAGAACTGGTACGCAACGAACGTTACTGGGGCGACGTGCAACCGTCTTATCATCGGATTCTCTGGAAAATCATCCAAAACGATAGCGCTCGCTTAACCACCTTTCGTAATGGCGACATCGACTCTTATTCGGCGCGGCCGGTCGAATATCAAGAGCTGAAAAAAGATCCGCAAATCCAAGCCAAGAGCCAAAACTTCGAATACATGCCGCCGGTCGTCGGCTACAGCTACATAGGCTGGAACCAAGAGCGCGGCGGCAAGCCAACCCGTTTCGCTGATAAACGCGTGCGCCAGGCCATGACTTATCTGACCGACGTCAGTCGGGTAATAAAGGATGTGATGTTGGATTATGCCGAGCCGGCCGTCAGTCCATTCAGTAAAGCAAGTAAACAGCACGATGCGGCCATACAACCATATCAAGCGGATTTGGACAAAGCCAAGGCGCTACTGAAAGACGCTGGCTATCAGGATAAAAACGGCGACGGCGTACTGGAAGACAAATCGGGCCAGCCCTTCGAATTTAAACTGACCTACTTTCAAGCCAACGAAGACACCAAACGCATGGTCCTGTTGCTGAAAGACTTATACGCCCGCGCCGGTGTGAAGATGATCCCGACTCCGCAAGAATGGCCGGTGATGCTGGAAAATCTTGATAAAAAAGACTTCGATGCGATTACCCTGGGCTGGACCAGCGGTATCGAAACCGATTTGTACCAAATCTTCCATAGCTCGCAAGCCGTCAGTAAAGGCGATAACTACGTCAGTTACAAAAATCCGGCGCTGGATAAGTTAATCGACGACGCCCGTCGCACCGTCGATGAAAGCAAACGGATGCCGCTCTGGCAGCAAGCCGAGCATATTCTTTACGAAGACCAACCCTACACCTTTTTAATGCGCCGCAAGAGCCTGCTGTTCGTCGACAAGCGCATCCACAACCTGCAAATGACCAAACTGGGTTTGAACTTCGGCTCCTTGCCGCTGGAAAACTACGTACCACTGGCGCAGCAAAAATACACCCAATAGGCCAAGGACTCGCCGATGTTGACTTATCTACTAAGGCGCCTGCTGTTGATGATCCCCACGCTGTTGGGGATTACCGTGTTGGTGTTCAGCGTGATGGCGATGTCGCCGGGCGGCATCACTGCGCAGACTTTAATCGGCGGCATGGACATGAAGCCGCAGGAAAAGCAGGCTCTGCTGGATTATTACAATAAGCGCTATGGCCTGGATCAGCCGGCACCGGTGCAATATCTGCGTTGGCTGAATAATGTCTCACCTATTGGTTTCGTTACCGACGCCCAAGGCCAGCGCGGTGAATTTTCGTTTAGCAAGGGCATGGATCTAGGTACCAGCTTTCAGTATGGCCGGCCGGTGTCGGACATTCTGGCCGAACGAATTCCGATCACCTTGTTGCTAAATCTAGTCACGTTGCCGCTTACCTATATCATCGCCATCATGGTGGGGATGAAGGCCGCTACCCAACGCGGTAGTGCATTCGATGTCGGCGCGGGGATGTCGATGCTGGCTTTGTGGTCGATACCCACCATGCTGGCCGGGGTGTTGCTGCTAGGGTTTTTTGCCAACATCCAGCATTTTCAATGGTTCCCCACTGCTGGCATCAGTAGTCTGGAAGCGCAAGACATGCCTTTCCTGCCGCATTGGGAGGAGGGCGGATTTGTGAGGGGTTTCTTGTTGGACAGAATCTGGCATTTGATTTTGCCGGTGATCTGTCTCTCCTACGGCGGCTTTGCCGCGCTGACCAAATTGACCCGCACCTCGATTTTGGAAAATCTGCATGCCGATTACGCCCGCACCGCGCGCGCCAAAGGTCTGGCTGAGAACGATGTGCTCTGGAAGCACGTATTCCGCAACAGCCTACTGCCCTTGATTACCGTCTCCGCTGGTCTACTGCCCAGTTTGCTGGCCGGTTCCTTGATCGTCGAAAATATTTTCAGCATCAACGGCATGGGTCAATTGGCTGTGGAAGCGGTGAAAGGCCGCGACCGCGAGTTGGTGTTGTCGATTACCTGGATTAGCGGTTTTCTGACGCTGATTGGCTATTTGATCGCCGATTTCTGTTACACCCTGGCCGATCCGCGGGTGAGTTATGACTAAGCCCGTGATCAGCCGCGAATCTTTTTCTGCGCGTATCTGGCGCAAAACCCTGGCTGGCGTCGGCGTCAAATTTGGCTTGGGTTGGGTGGCGCTGTTGGTGTTCTGCGCAGTTTTTGCACCGTTTCTGGCCAACTCCATGCCGCTGCTGATGAGCAAAGATGGCGTGATTTCCGCGCCGGTGTTGGAGTACCTAAGCGTCGAAGATGCCTGGATTTTGGCCAGCTTTTTTATCGCTTTGGCGGTTTATCGGCTTAGCTTGGCTGGCGGCAAGCAGATTTTGTTATTTTTACTGGGCAGTGCCTTGGCTGCCTTAGCGGTGAATATGTTTGTCAAACCGCCGGCCTTGGTAATCTACGACGACTTCCGCAGCAGCGCTTACACGCAAGTGGATTGGAAAATCATGCCACCCATCCCCTATGCGCCGGTCGATTATCTGCGCGACTTGGGCAGCAAAGGCCTGGAAGCGCCATTCGCCACCGAAGGCCATACCCATTGGATGGGCACGGAAGAAAATGGTGCCGACGTGTTAAGCCGAATGATCCATGCCTGCCGAATTTCCTTAAGCATCGGCCTGATTGCCTCCGGCATTGCTTTGGCTATCGGTATCGTGGTCGGCGGCTTGATGGGCTATTTCTCCGGTATCGTCGATATGCTGGGCATGCGCCTAGTAGAGATTTTCGAAGACATTCCCACGCTGTTTCTACTGCTGACTTTCGTGGCCTTCTTTGGTCGCAGTTTGTACATGATGATGGTGATCATCGGCGTCACCGGTTGGTCTGGGTACGCGCGTTACGTGCGTCAGGAATTTTTGAAACTGCGCAAACAAGATTACGTGCAGGCGGCGGTCGCCAGTGGTTTGCCCTTAACCTCAATCCTATTCCGCCACATGCTGCCCAACGGCGTCGCGCCTTTATTGGTGGCAGTCAGCTTTGGGGTGGCCGGAGCGATTCTGTCGGAAGCAACCTTAAGCTTTCTAGGCTTGGGCGTGGTCGATGCCCCATCCTGGGGCGCGATGCTGGATCAGGCCGTTAAATCCTCCACGTTTAACTGGTGGATGGCGGTATTTCCCGGCGGCTCGATTTTCATGACGGTGTTTGCCTACAACCTGATCGGCGAAGCGTTTCGGGATGCGATTGACCCGCGCTTGTCGGATAAGGCTGGGGTCAAATCATGAGCGAGGCCTTGTTGGAAGTGCGCAATCTGCGTACTTATTTAAGGTCCGGCGGCGGCGAAGTGCGGGCGGTGGACGACATCAGTTTCAGCATCCCCAAAGGCGAAACCTTTTGCTTGGTCGGCGAATCCGGCAGCGGCAAGTCGGTCAGCGCCTTATCGGTGATTCGCTTATTGCCGGACGGCGTGGCTTCACACCCCAGCGGCGAGATTTTGCTGAACGGGCAGGACTTGCTAACCCTGGATGATCCGGGCATCCGTGCCGTGCGCGGTTTACAAATCGCAATGATTTTCCAGGAGCCGATGACCTCCTTAAATCCGGTGATGAGCATCGGCGAGCAAATCACCGAGGCCTTGCAATTGCATCATGCCGATATGGACGACGCGGAAGCGATGGAACGTACCATCAAGGCCTTGGAACAGGTGCAAATCCCCAACGCTTCCAGCCGTTTTGCCGACTACCCGCATCAACTCTCCGGCGGTCAACGCCAGCGGGTCATGATCGCGATGGCGCTGGCCTGCCAGCCGCAATTATTGATTGCCGACGAGCCGACCACCGCGCTGGATGTGACCGTACAAGCTGAGATTTTGCGCCTGATGCGCAAACTCCAGGACGACACCGGCATGAGCATGCTGTTCATCACCCACGATTTCGGCGTGGTCGCGCAAATGGCGCATTGGGTAGGAGTGATGCAGCAAGGCAAACTGGTGGAAGTTGGCGAGTGCAAATCAGTACTGCGCCATCCTCAGCATCCCTATACCCAACAATTGCTGGCTGCGGTGCCGGAAAATCTGGCCAAACCGGGCCGGGCGGTTAGGTGTGTGAATCCGTCTGCTCCCGAAACCGCCGAATCGCCAAGCGAGGAAGATATCCCTCTGCCAGAGGAGCCCGTCGTAAAAACGGAAGCAGAACCCTCTCCCCCCGGGAGAGGGCAGGGTGAGGGGATGCAAATCGATGCGTCACCTTATTCGCCCCCTCTGTCGGATGAGTTGCTGAGTAAGAGCGATAAAAAACTGCTTTCCGTACTGGAGCGCGCCGGCTTAAGGCTACAGTCAACGCAAAATGTTTCGAATGATAGCTCTCTGCCAGATGAGCCCGGCGTAGAAGCCAAAACCGAACCCTCTCCCGCCGGGAGAGGGCAGGGTGAGGGCGTGCGAATCGATGCTTTACCTGATTCGATCCCCCTCACCCCAACCCTCTCCCGCGAGGAGAGGGAGCTTTTGCGACAGCCTCCTCAAAGGCGAGAGGAGACTAACAGTCCGGCTCGGGTCGATGGGGATACCGATAAGATTTCCCCCCAGATAGTGACGAAGCTGGGAGAACCGCTGCTGCAAATCCGCGACTTGAAAGTTTGGTTTCCGATTAAAAAAGGTTTGTTCCGGCAAACAGTCGATTATGTAAAAGCAGTGGACGAAGTGTCACTGGACATTCCGCGCGGTGAAATCGTCGCCTTGGTTGGGGAGTCCGGCTGCGGCAAAACCACCTTGGGCCGCGCGGTGTTGCAATTGGAACGGCCCACTGCCGGCAGTATACGGATCGACGGCCAGGAGCTCACCGGTCTATCTGCGCGTGAACTTAGGCCTCTGCGTCGCAAGATGCAGATTGCCTTTCAAGACCCACAATCCTCGCTCAATCCTCGTTTACTGGTGGAAACTACTCTGACCGAACCCATGAAGGTGCATGGCATCGGTGCCAATCAAGAGCAGCGTATCGAGCTGGCCGGGCAACTGCTGGAAGACATGCAACTTAGCCGCGAATCGCTGTGGCGCTACCCGCACGAGTTTTCCGGCGGCCAACGCCAACGTATTGGCTTGGCGCGGGCTTTGGCCTTGAATCCGGAGTTTGTGGTGTGCGACGAAATCACCAGCGCGCTGGATGTGTCGGTGCAGGCGGAAATTTTGCAATTGCTGCTGGATATTCGGCGGCGGCGGAATCTGACCCTTTTGTTTATTACGCATAACATTGGGGTGGTGGAGTATCTCAGTGATCGGACGGTGGTGATGTATAAGGGGAAGATTGTAGAAGAAGGCTTGACTGCGAAGGTTTGTGGGGCGCCGGAGCATCCGTATACTCAGAAGTTGTTGGCGGCAGTGCCGAGGTTGGTAGTGTAGGGAGATTGTTGGGATGGTATACAGAAACTTATTAATCATTTGTTAGGCCCGCGAACTACCCATGGCTCGACTTCCTCAATACCGCAGTAAGTTGACTCCGGAGCAAATTGCCGAAGGCATGACACGCGCCCTTAAGAATGCAGAGCGACTAGCTGAGGACGCTGAATCACTCTTGAGAGCCGGACGCGTGCCATCTGCTGTCGCCCTCGCAATACTGAGCATCGAAGAGTCAGGGAAAGTGACCATCCTCCGCCAGATGGTCACCGCTTGTGAGGAAAAGGAGTGGGCGGAACTGTGGAAGGCCTATCGAAGCCACACCAAGAAGAACACTCTCTGGATCTTCGGTGACCTAGTTCAATGTGGAGCAAAGACCTTAGACGAACTTCGTCCACTGGTGGATTCAGATTCTGATCACCCGGACATCCTGGATCAGTTGAAGCAACTCTCCATCTACGCAGATTGTTTCAAAGATGCCAAGTGGTCGTCGCCAGCGGAATTGGATCTCGAGGCTTTGGCGCCCTACTTGGTGAAGATGGCGCAGATTTTCGGAAGGTCGAAGACTGTTGTAACCGAAGAGGTCCAACTTTGGCAAAAGCATCTTCTTCCGGTGAAAGGTGCACCCATGGACACGCAGAAAGTAGCGGTCGCTGCGTGGTTTCAGGAGATGAAGCTGCTCGGCCTGTCCGAAGCATCAGCCGAAGAAGTTGGAGCTTTTCTTGGTCAGTACGATGCAAGCACGCAGGCCTAACCGTTCCAACGAGAGCCCGCGTAGGTAAGATTGGCGGTCGCGTAATCGTACGCATAGTGTGAATTTGCTACGACTTATTTTAATGTCGGTTCGCGGACCGACAACCGCGATACTTTCTTTTGTTTGGCCAAAAGAAAGTATCCAAAGAAAAGGCCACCCGGATGCCGCTTGTTCCCTGCGCTCCTCGCTTTTGAACGGGGTTGCCGAAAGGGGCTTCCTGCCCCTTCGGCAACGCGCCGCATCCCTGCATCGCCCCTACGGGCTATTCCGTTCAAAAGCTCCGGTGCTCGGCGCGGCATACGGGAGCAAGACCATCCCAATTTTGTAGCCGGGTAGGGTGGGCACGGTTTTTGTGCCCACGCGGTGAATAGGCTTTTGCGTTTTGTGTCGCTAACGCGACGGCTGGTTTTAATGTCGGTTCGCGGACCGACAACCGCGATACTTTTCTTTGCTTGTCCAAAGAAAAGTACCCAAAAGAAAAGACACCCGGATGCCGCTTGTTCCCTGCGCTCCTCGCTTTTGAACGGGGTTACCGAAAGGGGCTTCCTGCCCCTTCGGCAACGCGCCGCATCCCTGCCGCACCCCTGCGGGCAAATCCGTTCAAAAGCTCCGGTGCTCGGCGCGGCATACGGGAAGAAAACCATCCCAGTCGCACGTGGGTCTAGAGCGGCCGAGCTTTTTCTCGACTACTCTCCAAAATAACTCGGGCATTCTCACGGTGAGCTCGAACATTGGAGTTATTTTGTCCGATCGCCGAGCTCAGAACGGGAACAGCGGACAAATTTTGTAGAACAATGGAGTTCGCTGGTAGAACGGCCGAGCTTTTTTCTCGACCGTTCTCCAAAATAACTCGGGCATTCTAGTGGCGAGCTCGAACATTGTAGTAATTTTGTCCAATCGCCGAGCTCTGAACGGGAACGTCCGACAAATTTTGTAGAACAATGGAGTTCGCTGGTAGAACGGCCGAGCTTTTTTTCTCGACTACTCTGCAAAATAACTCGGGCATTCTCATGGTGAGCTCGAACATTGGAGTTATTTTGTCCAATCGCCGAGCTCCGAACGGGAACGTCCGACAAATTTTGTAGAACGCTGCGGTTCTCGGACGCAATCATCCACAGTGGGTTTTGTTGGCTGTTCAAATGTGCTTTTTATCTGAGCCATCCTGGTGCATTTCAGACAAATTCCGGTTGCATCTGGTGCAAATCTACCGGTCTTTTATCAGTCATAAACATCACAAATCCAGCAAAATCAAGGAATCGGCTATTTGGCATCAACCTTGCAATACTTAGCTTGTGTTGTTACTCCTACCTGTTCTCATGTGTGGACGTGGCGCTCTGGTTGGTCGAAGTAATTCGGGTGGTCAGGGCGCATTTTTTTGTCCGCGATAAAGTACTCCCGGCTACCAGCCTGCTCGCTCAAAACTTACATTTCAAATGATATTTCTGCACGCGGTAGCGTAGGGTTTCCCGGGTGGTGCCTAGCATGCGGGCGGCACCGGTGACGTTGTCGTCGTTGCGGTTCAAGGCTTCCTGGATGATGAATTTTTCCATTTCGTGCAGGCTGATGCTGCCGTCCAGCGGAATGAACACGCCTTCCTGATTGACTTTGGCATTGTGATGCGCAGCGGCGGCTTGCGGGGCTTGTAACTGCAACCATTCCACCGGTAAATTATGATCGTTGGACAACAACACGCAACGTTCCAGTACATTGTGCAATTCACGGATATTGCCGGGCCAATCGTAGCTTTTCAGCGCCTGCCAGGCTTGCTCCGAAATATGGCTGACCGATTTGGCCGATTTGCGATTGCATTCGGCTATGAATTGCGGCACCAATTGATCCAGGTCCTGTTTGTGTTCGCGCAGGGCCGGCATGCGGATGTTGATCACGTTTAAACGATGGTACAAATCGCGGCGAAATAAGCCTTCGGCAACTTTTTCCACCAGGTCCAGATTGGTGGCGGCGATGATTTGTACATCGATATTAATCTCCGCTTCGCCGCCCACCCGGCGGATGCGTAAATCTTCCACGGCTTTTAACAGCTTGCTCTGTAAATCCAGATCCATTTCGCCGATTTCATCCAGAAACAGCGTGCCGGTGTGCGCTTGCTCGAACAGGCCGCGATGGCGTTTTTTCGCGCCGGTAAAAGCACCGGCTTCGTAACCGAATAACTCGGCTTCCAGCAGTTCGCGCGGTAGCGCGGCGCAGTTGATTTCCACCAGCGGCGCGGCAGCACGGCTGCCGGAATAGTGCAGAATACGGGCGATCATGCCTTTACCGGTGCCGGTTTCGCCGCTGACGATCAGGCTGGAGAAAGGCACATTGGCGATTTGTTTCAGCATGGCCCGTAATTGGGTCATGGCCGGGCTGGAGCCGATCAAACTGTCGATGCTGTATTGATGGTTCTGCGAGGCCGTTTGTTGTTCCAGGCGGCGTTGGGCGCGAGCGCTGCGGGCGGCGCCTTCCACCAAGAGATTTAATCGGTCCAGTGCACAAGGTTTTTCGATAAAGTCGTAAGCGCCCAGGCGCACGGCCCGCACCGAATCGGCAACGCTGCCGTAGCCAGTGAGAAATACCCATTCGCTGCTGCCGATTTCCGGTTTAAGTTTTTCCAGCAAGTCCAGGGCGTTGCCATCCGGCAGGTTCATGTCCGATAACACCACCAATGGGTCCAGCGCTTGTCCGCTCAGAAACTGTTCGGCTTGTTGCAGGGAGTGGGCAATGCTGACTTCCCAGCCACCCTTGCTAAAGTAGCGTGCCAATTCGGAGGCTAACAGGGCTTCATCTTCGATTATTAATAGGGTATTGGTCATCATGGTCGTGGCTGGTTTGCGAGTTACGGCATTGTATGCGACTTACCGGAGTTCGCCGGTCCATCGCTGATTTTTGCTCAGGGAAGTCAGTTCAAGTCAAAGGAATACTCAGGCTCACTCGGCCGTGGCCGGCGGCGTCGTTGTCGAGTTTAAGTTGGCCGCTCAGATCTTTGGCGAAACGTTGCACCATGACCAGCCCCAAGCCACTGCCATTTTCCTTCAGGCTGACGAAGGGGCGGATGCCTTGCCGTAAAAACGCCTCGCCAAAGCCGTCGCCGCTGTCGATCACTGTCACCGACAGGCGCTGAGCGTCTTGAGTAATATGCACCTGCACGCTGCCACTGCGGGTGCCGATTGCCTGCACGGCGTTTTGCAACAGATTTAATAGCGCTTGCCGGAATTCGATTTCCGGCAACATCAAGGAACTGTCGGCTTTTCCCTGCACAGTAAATTGGATTTTATCGGTTGCCTGGTATTTGAATAGCGTGATCAAGTCGTTGACCACCGCATTCACATCGGTAGGCTGGGCAATTTTGTTGCGATGGCGCGCCGAACTGAGCAGGTCATTAAGGTGGTTGGTCAAGCGTTGCACTTCGCTATGCAATAGACCGATGCGTTGGCGCAGGTCCGGGTCGCTGGCTTCGCACAACAAGTTCTCTAAGGCCGCTTGAATAATCGCCAGCGGATTGCGCAGTTCGTGGGCGGTGCTAGCAGCCATTTCGGTCAAGGCCGCCAAGCGCTCGGCTTTGGCCAGGCGCTGGCTTTGCTCCAATAATGCGTGACTGGTTTGTCGTACTTGTTGCTCCAGGCGATTGGTGTAATGTAAATGTTCCTGTTCCAGTTCGATTAAATGGTCGACCAAGTGATTGTAGCGGTCGAATAAGTCGCGCAAAATCGGATCTGCCGTCTCGCGTCTGATAGGCTGCTTAACACCTTCCGCCAGGCCGGACAATAAATCGCGCAGCGCATCCAGTGGTTCCAACACGTTATTTCGAAAAAAATAATGGCCGATCCAAAACAGCAGCAAAGGCAGAATAACGGCCAATTGCAGTTCCAGTTGACTGTCGTCCTCGACGCCGATCAGCATTTTCTCTTCTTCGTTAGTCTGCCGGTCCAGCACTTGCCGAATCATATTCACCGAATCGATTAATGCTTTCGCGTCGCCGTTGCTGGCGGCGGCAAATTTGGTTTGTAAGGTGTTTAGATCGACTGCGGACGCGAATTCAGAACTTTTATTGTGCGTTTGTAATAAATCCAGCAGCCGGTCTTGAATGTCGTTGATCTGCTCGGCGGCTACGTCAGGATTACTGCGGTGCAACGCCAGTTGCGATTGCAGTTCCAACAATTCAAAAATCGTTTCCTCCAAATAGCGGCCTTTGCCAATATCGGTTTCTATGGTTTGTATCCGCTCGTGGTTGCGCCAGGTCAGGCGGCCAATGGCCAGTAACTCGCCTATCACCAGGATGCTCATCACAATCGTGACGAAAATGACCGGACGTAGCAGAAGTTTTAACATGTTCGAGATCTCTCGTTGTTGACGGCCAAGCCAAGTACCGCGTTGTGGGGTGCATATCCGGTCAAATTTTACGCCGACTCAAGGGATGATTATCAAATGTCTTGCGCACCTGCCGCCAATGCGCCAGAACCTGTTCGATACGGTTGCCGTCCTCGGGCTTGAGCAGGGTGAAACACTCGCTGCTGCGCACAAAGGCCGACAGAAAATCGCCCATGATGCGTTGTTGGGTTTTGTACTCGGCCAGCGCAGCCCGCTTCAAGTTGATTTGCACGGACGACAGATTGACGCAAGCCCGGCTATGGCCGCGCAGCGGCAAATCAGCGGGCAATAATAGCGGCTGGTCGCTCCAGTCCTGCGGCATGCCCCAGTTGGAACCGGTCGGCCAGCCGTGCTGCCAGTGAATCAAATAGGCGAGTAATTTCGGTTGCGCGCGGTGAACGGGATTTTGTAGCAGCCATTTATGTACTGCAAGCAAGGTAAACATGCCCAGTCCGGCGTGGTCGGAGTCGTTTTCCATCACATCGGGAAAAGCGATGATCGTGGGTTTGGTGTCCTGCAGAATGGCGACTAGTTCGTTCAGCAAATCCTGACCGTCTTGGGCAAAGCCGCGATCTTTGGCGTCCCGGTAAGGCACGTGGTCAAAGCCGGTGAATTCGGAGCGCATCGGATTATTACGCCGCCAATGCGACACCAGTGCTGAATAAATGCTGCCGTCCGAGAACCCCAATAAATCCAGATGCACAAAGCCCTTGCCTAAAACCTCGGCGGCGCGCCGCGATTCTTCCAGACGTTTTTCGCCAAAGTCCAGATAGTCTGCCGCCGATGGGTTACGTTTGCCGCTGTCCTGCATCACCGCGCCGACATAAGCATCGCCAGACGTCACTACCGTCGAACGCACGCTGCCGCCCTGTTGTAATACCTGCTGAATCAGGCCGGCAGAACTCAGTGTTTCGTCGTCGGGGTGTGGAGCCAGTACCAACAGGCGCTCACCTTTACCGATTTCCATAGTCTGTTGCGCAACTGCAGACATAGGCGTTGCCAGCAATAGCAGGCAAATACATAGGTAGCGTCTGTGACAAGATGAATGCATTGAGACTCCTTGATGTTTCTGGTTTCTGGGGTGTCAGGCCGGTTGTGACTACGGGCAAGGACATTTGTTATATGACTACTTGCTAAAAATACCTTGCCAACCGCCGGAGATCAGGCGGGTGATGATCATTAAAATAAACGGTAGCGAAATACCGGTCGGCGCCGCCAAGTAGCGCGGTTGCCAGGTTGGGGCAAATTTAGCCTTGTATTCGTAAAGCCCTTCAAAATTGTAAAAGTGATCGCCCAAGTCGAAAATGGTGGTGCCGATCTTATGCCACAACGGCGCCAAGGGACGGCGTTCCAGCCCGGCTAGTGGTGCCATCCCCAGCGAGAACCATTGGTAATTTTCTGCCTTGCCCCACATCATCAGTTCGGCGAACAGAAAATCCATGATGCCTTTCGGGCTTTCCGGATCGTAACGCATCAGGTCGATGGATAGCTCTTGTCGATTGTGGGTTTGCCAGAGATTGGCAAACGCTTGGATCTGACCGGATGGGTCTTTGATCACCGCGACATTGGTAAGTCGAATGTAGGGTTCAGCGAAAAAGCCTAGCGAAAAACCTTTCTCGCGGGTGTTTTTGTGCGCCAACCAGGCAGCGGAAATATGTTTCAGAATTGGCAGGGCGGCTGTGACTTCATCACCCGTGAGAATTTCGAAGCGATAGTCCATTTTGCCAAATTTATTGCGGGCGCTACGCTGAGAATCGCGTTGTTTGCCTTGCAAGTTGAAAGTAGTCAGGTCCACCCGGGCTTCCTCGCCTAATTTGAACAAGGACATGCCTAAATCCAAATAGTAAGGCAATAAGCTTGGACCCACTTGATAGAACACGGCTTTCGCACCGTGTAGATTGGCCTGTTCGTGGAATTCCCACAGCAGATCTTCAATGGCGGACGGTTCGCCGATGGGGTCACCCATTGCGATCCAGAACTGGCCGGTGGTTTGATACATAATGAACGCGTTGCGTGGCGGGTTCCACAGCAGATACTTGTCCGCCAGTAACGCCAAAAAGCCGTGGGTATCATCGCAGTGAGTCAGTAGATTCCTTACTTCATCGATTTCCTCGGCCGTCGGTTTTTCCAAATCCTCTGGCGGAGCCACGCTGAGTAAACGCGACAGCCCATAAGACACGCTCACCACGGAGATCAATAACAAGGCCCGCAGAAATCGAGGTGCATCGTCTTCGTAGGAAAACTGCCACCATAACTCATTGGCGTATTCGACATCACGATGAGCGAAAAATCCTAGCCAGGTTGAGCCGGCCAGTACCATTATCACGGTGGCTATCCAGGAGGCCGAAAACGACATGCGCAACAGCGACGAGCTACGTTGGAAGTGATTGCGTGTTGGCAATAACAACAGCATGATCATTGCCAAGACCAGTGCTTCCGGCCAATCGAATCCTTTCAGCAAGGAGGCGATAATGCCCAGTCCCAACAGCATCAGGCTGCCGAACCACGCGGCATCAATCCGCAACCAAATGCCTCGCGCCAAAAACAGCAGCAGTAAACCGATTAAACTACCGGCCAGATGCGAAAACTCCACAATAGGCAATGAAATTGCATCGCGTAACCAATCCATGACTTCTGAGTTGGCGGGGATGGAGCCGGAAACGATCAGGAGGCCGCCGGCTACCAATAGCAGGAGTGAGTAAAGAGGTGGCAAGATCGCACTAAGAATCTTGCCGATCAACTCACTGCTTTCAGCTAGAAGGCTACTTCGGCTGTATAGTTCGTAGCTCAGCAAACCTACACCCGCCAGTAGCAGGGGGACGAAGTAGTAAATGACCCGATACAACAACAAGGCGCTGATCAAAATCAGATGCTGATCCGTTGCTTCAACGTCCGCCATCAGCCACAGAAATGCGCTTTCAAACACACCTATACCGCCCGGAACCTGGCTAATGACGCCCATCACCTGGGCCACCACGAACACCACCAGGAATGCGCCGAAATCAATGTCCACCTGGTTTAGCAACAGCACCCACAACACGAGCGACGACAACACCACGTCGATACTGGCAACCAGGGTTTGCCAAAATGCCATTCGGGGTGAGGGCAGATGTAATTCGAAACCTTTAATCAATAAGGGCTTACGCCATAGAAAAACCCCACCCCAATAGGCTAGCAAACTAATCGCGCAAATCAGACTGACCCAATGAATGGCCGATGGTTCTTGAATAGTGCTGGATAAATAGCGAGGCAATATCAAGCTGCCCACCATTCCCAAGGTCAGCGCGCCCAGCAGATAGGTCACTGTCTGAAACAAGGAAATCTTTAAAATGTCCCAGCCGTGCACGCCCCACCCGGAGTAAAACCGATAGCGGATCGAGCCGCCAGAGGCCCAGGCATGGCCGGTGTTATTACTAATCGCGTAACTTAATAAAGCCGCCGGGATCATCTTTCCTAGCGGAATTAGGCTATGCCCGGTGAAACGTAATGCCAGCCAGTCATAACCGGCCAATACCAGATAGTTAATCACGGTCAGTAGCAAAGCGGCACCGATGATAAGCATCGGTGTGGTTTTCAGTGTGGTTAGAATGTCGCTTAGATCGTGCATGGCTAACTGCCGATGAGCGATGTAAAGCGCGCAGGCAAATAAGGCCACCGGCAGCCAATGGCTGATCCACTGTAAGAAGTGACTTAGGCTTTTGCGAGTCATGGGCTGATATAAGTTGGGATGAAATCAGTGGATACCATGCTGTTGGTAAACGTCCAGAATTTGCCGGGTCAGCTTGGGGTAATCTTGGTCGAAATGGTGGCCACCAGGCAGTTCCAGAATGCGGGCATCGCTATTGGCCAAGGCCGTACAGGCGGTCTCGGATTTTTCGTCTTTGCCATAAATACACAAAATTTTCTGTTTCGGCAGCTTTATCAGTTCCGGTGCCAAAGCGTGTTCCCCGTCGCTTTGCCCGAGCCAGCCGGTCACGTGGATTTCAAAATCGGCGTGGTCAGCCAATGCCAACAATACCAGCAGCGATACGCTGTTTTGATCGGGCGCGGAGAGGCGATTGTATATGGGCGGCAAAATGTCGGCGCCAAACGAATATCCAGCCAGCACAAAAGACTTTACGCCCCAGTTTTTTCGATAGTACGCCATGGTGCTGGCCAGATCGGCGGCGGCCTGTTCTGGCGTTTTACGCTCCCAGAAATAGCGTAAGACATCGACACCGACTACCGGATAATTTTGCGCCGCCATCTCGCCGGCGACAGTTCTATCGAGGTCGCGCCAGCCGCCGTCACCGGAATAGAACAGCGTCACCGTATCGCTGGCTTTGGCGGCAGGCACTTCCACCACCGGCATTGGTGGGGACGCCTGACTGCTTTGACCAATCGCTGATTTGACTGCCTCGATCAATAAGTTGTCCAACGGTGTGTCGTAAGCGGCAATTCGGGTATCGACATCGCCTAATGTCCGGATAAACACTGCGGTTTCGTCAGATGGTTGATCGGTCCACACCGATCTCCAGTTGCCTTTGGGGGCTGGCGCGGAAATCAGCAAGCGTTGCTGATTCTTCTGCGAGCTGCTTAATGGTGGGCATAAGTCTATATCAGCCGGTAACACCACCGAAAAACCGATAGAAAGATTGATGGTTTCGTTCCCGATAGGGTCTTGAGCATTCAGAAACGGTAACAATGCCGCTTCGGCAACCCCCGCAACTATTAGTCGGTTAATCGCTGGGCGAGGCAGCTGTTTTATCAAACTACTAATGGAAGTGGCGATAAAGTGGCCATCCAGGCATTCCTTATTTTCAACATGAAATCGTTTAAAGATCGTGGCGGTATCAATGACGGCCGCAGTTACGCCGGTTGCCGCCAGTCGCTGTGCCAAGGCTCTTGGGGGATACTTTTGGCTATCGACAAACACTATTCCCATACCGTGAGAGTTCCAAAGGGGTTCGGCGACATTGATATCCCCGAAACCTTCGGTAGTGAGCTGTTTTTCTACAGGCAGCGGACTTTTTTGAACACTTAGCCAGACACCTGCCGACATGAGACCTAAAGTCAGAAACACCAAGAGTACTCTTTTGATTTTCATAGTCTGACCCAGTAAAAAGCGCTTAAGGCATAGTGCATCATTGGTTTAAGTCCAAGAATGATGCAATTAACTGGTTAACCTGGCGTGCGTGAGTAACCGGTGCCGCATGGCCCGCGCCCAAGACAATTTCTATTTTTGCTCTTGCCAACATTTGCGCCAATTCGCCAGAGTGTGGGAGATCGATAATGTCGTTTTCGCCGGCGATGACTAAGGTCGGCGCGGTAATTTCCTGCAAATCTGTATGCTTGAGTTGCGGTGCCACGCGCCACAGGGCTTTAATCTCCGCTTCCAGAGCCGGGTGGTTTTCTCCCGCGCCAGACCACCAGCCTCGTAGCCAATCGAGTAACTTATGTTGCGGTGGGCTTATTGCATCAACTTGAGAGTTGTCGGATGCCTGGATTACACCAGAGGGGTGGAAATTGGCGCTTATCGCGATGATTTTCCCCACGCGTTGCGGGGACTCCAGACCCAATATCAGCGCAATAATGCCGCCATCGCTCCAGCCAACAATATTGGTACGTTGAATACCGAGTCGGTCCAACACCAACAAGGTGTCTTCCGCAAAAACCTGATATGTCAGCGCAGAATGGCCGGGTGTCGACTCGCCGTGGCCACGCGTATCGATCAGTATTACACGTCGCCCCGATTCTACTAGCCACGGTATCTGCGAAAACCAGCTGAGTTTATTACTCAAGCCGCCATGCAGTAACAGGATGGGCTCGCCCTGACCGTAAGCGACATAACGAATTTGGGCGCCCTGATTTTCAATGTCGCCACTGACCGTTTGGGTGCTGGTTGTCGCTTTCCAGATTAGGTAATTCAGAAAATTTCCCGACATCGGTCTTAACCAAATCCAAACGGAGAAAAAGAAGACCAGTAAAAATACTCGGCTCATCTGCAATATGCGCTTCATTAAAATTGTTGCCTCACATTTGAGGTAGCCGGATCTCTTGGTTTATCGACTAATTGAGCTAATCAGGCTTATATAATCTTGCAACTGATCAATGCATCCTCATTAAACTCGTAAATGGCGCACAAACGGTGGTAGCCATCGGCAATGATCACTTTGCCATTTTGTGAATCTCGGACCAGTAGTAAAGGGGAAAGACTTTTCTGTTTCCGGATCTTCTTTATATCCTTCTCTACGTGCGAATTGCTGACGCCCAATAATGACAGCTGTGAAGCCCTGAAGAGGTCCTTGGCCTTGAATTGCACCACGGCAGCGCCTCTTAATCGGGCTATCATCTCGGCTACCTTGTCGTCGCTGTAAAGAATGCTGAGATAAGAGCCGGCTGCCGGGTAATCATGTTCTTCGACATCGGGCAACCAATGAATCTCTGTTGTGTTTGTTTTAGGCATGACTATTTCTCCGGGGCGGACTGTGTGAGCGGGCTCGACTAAAACTCAAAATGCGCCCTGACACCATACACATCGACAGGTCCGCGATCCGCGTTGTAAGCGGGGTTGGCGATGTGCTGGTAATCAAGCGTCATCCAGGCGGACGGCAGCAAGCGCAGTTTGTAATAAATATCCACTACTTGTTCTGGCCGGTAACGCAGATTGCCGTCGCCGATAAAACCGTCCACCCCGCCCAGGCGTAAATACTCGGCATGGCCCGCGGAAATCCAGCTCGTGGCATAGGCCACCCCCAGTGCGTCGTAATGTCGGCCCCAACTATCGCCGCCGATTAACGTGCCAAACGATAGCGAGCGATCCGCCGAGGTATAGGAATACACTTCGGTTTTGCCGTCGCTATACATACCGCGCAAAAACACCCCGACGCCGTCGAATAACTGTTGTTCCAGATTAATGCCTATACCCATTTTGACGTTGGCTCGACGCACCCAACATAGATCGGGAGCGCCGCTGTTCTCAGAGTCATAGTTGAAACTTAAGCAATTGGCGGCGTTTTGCGCCGGATTGGTTTGGTAGGCGGCGATGGCGTCGTCCCAGCGTCCCATTCGTTCCCGGTTTCGATAGGCCAGCACCCTGACTGCGCCGGGTTGTTTAAACAGGCTATGCCGATGTTCGATTTCCATTTGATCACCGTAATATTTGAACAGCCGAAAATCCAGCGGCAAGTCATTGGGGTTTTGCGGGGTAGCGAAGCGGCCCAGGCGGAAGGTCCAGTCGTCAAAATAATATTCTGCCGCCAAGCCTACACTGTAACCTCGGGCATCGGCGGCAAAATCGTATGCGGCATTGGTTAGAAAGGCCATGTTTAGAAACTGCTGGCGCAAATCGGCGGCATAGCTGTTTTTATCGAAAA
Source organism: Methylomonas sp. MK1 (assembly GCF_000365425.1). Taxonomy (NCBI): domain Bacteria; kingdom Pseudomonadati; phylum Pseudomonadota; class Gammaproteobacteria; order Methylococcales; family Methylococcaceae; genus Methylomonas; species Methylomonas sp. MK1. The sequence continues at coordinate 1,970,693 of NZ_AQOV01000001.1, read as the reverse complement.
TATCCAGGACACTGAGGTTGCCGCCGGTAATGACCAGGCGCTGGCTATTAAAACTGCCGGCCAATTGCATGGGCCCGGAGCTCACCGAATGGCTGTCGCCACCCAGATTGAAAGTCTGTTTTAAATAGAAACGCGATTTATACCAAGTCGCGCTGACCGAACCGGATTTTTGCAATTCAAAGTTTTGGATGCTGCCGCCGAGACCTTTTAAGTCCGACAAGGGCAGTTCGGAAATCATCTCCGGCGCTAGATAAATTTCACCGCCTTGCCAGGCTTTCAAGCCGAAATACGCCGTGACTGTGCCGGTGAAACTGCGCTCGGCATTCGGCAACAACGAATGCGGCGTACCATTTAGGTTGGTGTATTGAGCCGGGACGGCCGGTTTCCAGCTGGAAATATAAGTGGCTTGGCCATAAGCATTCCAGCGCTCGTCGACCGTATCGTGCAGAGCGTGGTCGGCCAGCAATTGCATAAACGAAAAGTTAGCGTCTTCCCCATCAGATGGGTGTTCCGTGGCTTCAGCGTTGGCAAAACTAAGTGTTAGCGCCAACAGCGCGCCGTAGGAACATGTCGGGAGAGATAGATGGCACATAGGGTTCAGCCTAAATCCTTGTCCCGCTCGCCGCTGCTGACGCGGCCGCCTTCCAGCGCGTCCAGGATGTACACCTTGCCGTCGCCATGATGCCCACTGTGGGCGCTACGCATGATGGTCTCGAAAATAATCTCCACTAAGTCGTCCGGCGCGAAAATCTCCAGGCGCTTTTTCACGAGAAACGGCTTGTAGTCTTGGCTGTGCTCCGTCCGCTCGCGACCGAAGCCTTCGCAATCCACGATCGACATCCCAGGAAAGCCCGGTATCTCCATCAAGGCCATGGTGATCTGGCTGAGCTTGTGCGGTTGCACGTAGGCGCGAATTTCTTTCATGGTGGTCCTCTATAGCTCGTCAGGTTCGGCAAAGTAGCGATATAGCGCGGGTAGCAGGGTCAAGGTCAAAATGGTGGCGGTGATCAAACCACCGATAATGACGATGGCGAACGGCTTGGCAGTTTCCGAACCGACGCTGGTCGATAACGCGGCCGGACATAAGCCCAGCATGGCCATTAAGGCGGTCATCACCACCGGTCGTAAGCGGCTTACGGAGCCATTGACTATCGCGTCATGCAGTTTTTGGCCATCCCGGCGCAGTTTGTTTAATTGTGAGACTAGAATGACGCCATTCTGCACGGCAATCCCAAATAGGGCAATGAAGCCCACCGCGGCAGAGACGCTCAGGTTGATGCCGGTCGCTAATAAAATCAGCAAGCCTCCGATCATGGCGAACGGCACGTTCATGACGATCAATAAGGCATTTTTGATCGACATGAACGCCCAGAACAGCAACACGAAAATGAGTCCGAGACTGATCGGTACGATCACAGACAAGCGTTTCATCGCCCGCTGCTGATTCTCGAATTGGCCGCTCCAGACGATGTTATAGCCGGGCGGTAAATCAACTTGCGCTGCCACTTTTTGTTGAGCTTCGGCGACGAAGCTGCCCTGGTCGCGGTCGATCAGATTACATTTGATGGCAATCCGCCGCATATTGTCTTCGCGGCTGATACGCGACGCGCCCTGATTAATTTTGATCGTAGCCAGTTCGGATAGTGGAATGCGCTGGCCGCTTGGCGTTTGTACGGTCAAATTTTCCAGATTGGCTACCGAATTACGGGCGCTGTCTTCGTAACGCAGGGTGATGTCGAAACGGCGTTCGCCTTCCAGAAATTGCGAAGCCGCTTTGCCGCCCATGCCGATTTCCATCACCCGCTCCACGTCGGCGACATTGATACCGTAGCGCGACACCTTGGCCCGGTCGATATCGACGATGACTTGCGCTAGGCCGGCTTGCTGTTCGGCGGCGACATCGGTGGCGCCTTGAATGCCGGCTAGAATATGCGTGACTTGATCGGCTCTGTCCTGCAAGGTTTGCAAATCGCTGCCGAAGATTTTGATGGCGATTTCGCCTTTCACGCCGGAAATGGCTTCTTCGACGTTGTCCTGAATCACCTGCGAAAAGTTGGTGAGTATGCCCGGAAAAATGGCCAACGCCTTGTCCATCGCCTGCACCAAATCGTCTTTGCGTGGGTAACGCCAAGTATCTTTTGGGTTCAGGTCGATCAGCACCTCCAGGTTATTAAAGCCTTTGGGGTCGGTGCCGTCTTCTGGTCGGCCCAATTGGGTGATGATGGTTTTGGCCTCTGGAAAGGTCTCCAGGGTTTCACGCACCTGCCGCTCTAGTTGTTTGGCTGTGGTCAACGACACCGGCGTTGGCAGGGTGATGGTTAGCCAAATATTACCTTCGTCGAGTTTGGGCATGAATTCGGTGCCGATCAGTTTTACCGACATAAAGCTCAACACCAAGGCGGTGATGGCGGTGATAAATACCGCCCGCGCATGGCGCAATACCCATTCCAGCAACTGACGGTAACGAGTTTCCATCGCGTGCACCAGCGGATTGTGTTGCTCAGCCAGTTTCGGACCCAACAGATAGGTCAGCATCGCCGGTACGAAGGTCAGACTGAACAGCATGGAGGCTACCAAGGCAAAACTCAGGGTGTAGGCCATCGGCGAAAAGATTTTGGCCTCCACGCGCTGGAAGGTAAAAATCGGCAAAAAGGCGATGATGATAATGGCTTTGGAAAACAGGATGGGGCGGCCCATTTCGGTGGCCGTGGTGAGTAGCGATTGCCGCAAATGCCGGATGTCGGCATTACGTTGCAAATCCAGCGTCACTTGCACCATCACGGCTTCCACCAGTACTACCGCGCCATCGACGATGATGCCGAAGTCGATGGCGCCTAGCGAAATGAGATTGGCGGAGATGCCGCCGAGATCCACCAGGATGAATGCGAACAACAGAGACAAAGGGATGATCAAGGTCACCAGCAAGGCTGCGACAAAGCGCCGTAAAAACACCAACAAAATAATCAGGATCAAGATCGCGCCTTCGATCATGTTATGTTCGACGGTATGAATGGTGTGACCCACCAGTTCGGTTCTATCATAGAAAGGAGTGATTTTGACGCCGGGCGGCAGGCCGAAGTCGTTGAGTTCCTTGATCTTCTGTTTAACGCCATCCAGCACATTCACCGCATCGCGGCCCTTGATCAATAACACGATGCCTTCGACGACATCATCGCGCTGATTCATGCCGACCATGCCATTGCGTGGTTGCGGCCCGACGTTGATATCCGCCACATCTTTGATGCGCACCGGCACTCCGTCGTTGGTAGCGACGACGATTTCGCCTATTTCGTCAGCTGATTTCAACAAGCCGGTACCGCGCATCACCAAGGCCTCATCGCCGTGTTCGATATAGCCGCCGCCGGTATTGGTGTTGTTGGCGGCGATGGCTGCGAACACTTGATTGAGATCGACGCGATAATTTTTTAAGCGGTCAGGTTTGGCGGCGACTTTATATTCCTTTACCCCGCCGCCGAAACCGACGACATCGGCAACCCCTTGCACTGAGCGCAGCCGGGGTTCGATGATCCAATCCTGCAAGGCGCGCTGCTCGACCAGAGGTAGATTTTTCGCATCGATCACGTAACGCAAGATTTCGCCGACACCCGTCGATAAAGGCCCCAATTGTGGTTTGGTATCGTCGGGAAGGTCGGCATATTGCAGGCGCTCCAGCACTTGTTGCCGGGAGAAATAATCCTCGGCTGTGTCATCGAAGGTCAGCGTTACCACCGACAGGCCGAAAATCGATACCGAGCGCATATTCAGCAAATGCGGCAAGCCGTTCATTTCCCGCTCAATGGGCAGGGAGATTTGCTTTTCCACCTCTTCCGGTGCCTGGCCGGGAAATTGGGTAACCACCTGCACAAAAACGTTTTGCACGTCGGGGAAGGCCTGCACCGGGAGATTTTCAAAGGCGATGATGCCCGATACGGCGATGGCCAGGGTGACGCCGATGACCATCAGCCGTTGTTGTAGACAAAACGCGATAAGACGCTCGATCATGTCAGTGTCCTGGGTAAGGCGTTAGGGTTGGTGGGTGCTTTCGGTTTCGACTTCTTCTTCGGCGCGCAGCATTAACGCCCCTGCGGTCACCAGCATTTCGTTGGCGTCCAGTCCTTGGGTGACCACCGCCTGGTCTTTCAAACGCAAACCTATATCGACGCGGCGTTGTCGGTAACGATTGTCGTCTAACGCAATAAACACATAATCGGCGTCGCCTTCGGTAAACACGGCGGTTAGTGGAATCACGAAAGCCAAATCATCGGCTGCGCTTTCTACCGTGATGGTGGTGTACATCCCCGGCATCAGCCGACCCTCCGGATTATCGAGCTTGCAGCGCACCTGCACGGTGCGCGTGGTTTCATCGAGTACTTGCCCGATGTATTCCACCGTCGCTGGAAATATTTCGCCGGGGTAGGCGGGTACGGTTACGGCTACCTTCTGGCCCAATTTGATTTTGCCGATATTGATTTCAAATACCTCCATTAACACCGTTAGATGTTGCAGATCGGTGACCACGTACAAGGGCTTGTCAAAATCCGGCCTGACTTCCAAGCCCGGATTGACATTGCGTTCCACCACCACCCCGGCAAGCGGCGCGCGCAGTGCAAAGCGGCCGTCGGCTTGCCGGGCCGACAAGTGCAGGTTTTTTAGGCGGTCTGTCGCGCGTTGCAGGTCGCTGCGGGCGCTGCTTAAGTCGCTTTGCGCTTGTTCCAATTCTTTGCGGGAAATCGCTTTGCCGGCGAATAACTCTTGCTGGCGCGTCAAGCTGTGCCCGGCCAAGGTGGCAGCGGCTTGGGCCTTGGCAAAATCGGCTTCGGCATCGGCGACATCGGGACTGTCCAGTTCCAACAAGGTTGATCCGGCTTGAACGGCTGTACCCAAGGCGACTGGCTTGCTAATCACTCGCCCGGCCACTGGCGAACTAATGCGCGAGGTCAAACTCTCGTCGTATACGATTTTACCGGCCAGAGGTTCCAGTAAAGGATGTTGAGCCAGACTTAGTTTGGCGGTTTTGACGTAGGCTTTTTTCGGTGAGTCCGGCGCCAGGACGACTTCACCGACCGGAATGGCCGGCTTTGGCGGTTTAGGCGCATGGTCGGCGCCATCGGAACAAGCTGTCAGTATGCCCATAGCCAGCAGCAAGCAGGAAACCGATGTGAGTTTGAGCAACGATTTCATGGGGTTTTTGATGTCCATAATTTGTTCCAATCTGCTATTGAATGTGCGTCTGTGCGCGTTCGCTGGCCTGGTCGTTGGCGACGCTGTTATTTCCCAGGTCCTCGCCCAGCGCCTTGGCCAGATCGTAATAAGCATTGGCGCGGCTGATGAGGGCCTGGCTGTAATCGCGCATCACGCTTTTGTAGCTGCGTTGTGCCTCGATAAAGTCCAAGACGCTGGTGGCGCCCTTGCTGTAGGCGAGTTCAGCGCTGTTGCGTACCGCCCGCGCATCGTCCAGCAAGCCGCTTTGAAAACGTTGTACGATTTTGTCCGCGCTTTGCCAGGTCGCTAAGGCCGTGGTGATCTCGTTACGAATGCGCAACTCGGTTTGTTCCACCGCCAGTTGGTTCTGGTTTAAAGACACCGCCGCTTTGTCGGATTGGCCTTGGTACTGATCGAACAGCGGTACCGGTACGCTCACGCCCACAAAAAACGAATTCAGCGCATTGTTGCTGGGATCACGTGCATAGCCGGCATTGACCGTAACATCCGGGTATTTCAGGCGCCTGGCCAATTCCAGTTCTTTTTCGGCTTGGGCGGCCCGTTGTTTATCGGCCAGTAAATCCGGGCGCTGCTGTAAGGCAGTCTGCATTAAGGCATCAATCGAGCCGTTCTGCCCAAGGTCTTTGATCTCAGGCCATTGTTCTTTGGCTTCAAATGCCAGGCCGTCTTTCGGCCAGCGTAAGATCACCGCCAAACCGGCCTGCGCCTGTTCCTCTGAGGATTGCGCTGTATCTAAATCCGATTGGGCGCGCAAGGCTTCCATTTTTACCCGCAGAAAATCGGATTCGGCGATATCGCCGCTGTTCATTCTGAGTTGATTGGCTTTGGTGATAGTTTGGTAATGATCGACAATTTCCTGCGCCAGCCAACGATTCTTTTGCGCTAACAGCAGGTCGTAATAGGCGTCTCTGACCAGATTGGAAAAGATGCGCACCGCATCCCGAAAATCGCTTTCCGCCGCCTGGGTGGCAAAACCGCTGCTTTCGATGCGCAGGCCGCGCTTTCCTGCCACTTCGACTAATTGGCTGAAGGAGAAATACTCCGCCGGACCGCAGGATACATTGGGATCGTGATTGCAGCCGCTGGCGTTCGAGCCGATGTTGGGTCGGTTGCTGATTTCCGAAATTTGTACCCCCAAGGTCGGATTGGGGATGGCTGCCGCGATAACGGCGTCGGCGCGGGATTGGTCGATATTGTATTGGGCGGCGATCAGGTCCAGATTGCGCTGGTAAAAAATCGCCAGTGCCTCGTCGATGGACAAGGGGACGGTTTGTGCTTGAGCCTGAAAAGCCATCACAGAACCCAGCAAGCCGAGCGCCGCTATATTGATGAAACGTTTATTTCGCATTGTTTATCACCGCAGTCGCACCGTTGAATGAGGTTGGTAACCTCTAAAGGCAATTTGTTTGCCAAGGTGTCTGGATGCCTGGAAAGCGCCAAAATTCGGTTTATTTAAACCTTATTGGTCATCTGGTTTAGGCTGAGTAGTGGTTGTTTAGAGTAGTGTTGGTTTATTTGAACCAGTAGTTTTCGGGGGTTGGCCGGAAAAGCCCAGCCGTTCAGGCAAGCATTCCGGGTGGCGGGAGCAAGTCGTGTTGAACGTTTGCTGGATTTTATGGCGGAACTGTTGCTGTGTGGTCAGGCGCACTCGGCAGCGGGCATTTGGGGGAGGCTAAGCGGATTACGCGCTCGCCGGGTAGTCGGAATTTTTAGCTTTAAAAAATGCCGCCAATCCTTGGCAGCGAATCGAGAGATAATTAATTCTCGCCGTAAATTCGAATTCCGATTTACGGTAAGGTGCAAGTGCCGTTTCCGCCGTCTCTAACGTAGTAGTCGGTGGACAGTGTGCCATTGGCGGCCGAAATTACGTTTAAACCCGCGCCCAGAAAGATAGGCACTGATTTTCGGGTGGTTCCGTTCAATTGAGTTAACGGCGTGCCGTTGATTGATACATTCAGCAAATAGCTACCGTTATCGAACAGGTTGACAAAAAACTGAGTATTGCCGGTGGCGGGATTCAAGGCGCAGCCAGGGGTCGTAAGAGTATAGGATTTACCGCTGGCGGCGTATTCTAGGGTGCTGTCGGCGCTGAACGTGTTACCTGACGTATCCGGTAAATTGCAGAAGCCCGGTTGTACGGTAAAAGTGTAAGTGTCGGCTGTTCTGGCGGACAGCGCGACCACTACAGTGTTATTGCCGTCATAAAGCCAGACGTTGGCGGAGGATTGCGCGGCACTAACCTTGGCTATAGCTCCTCCATTGAGAGTGATCGTGGCCTTATCTTTCGGTTTTGGGTTGAATAAGCCGGTTTGCACGGTTGCGGCCTGCAAGCCGGTGGCTGGGTTTACGGCGCACTGAACCATGGATGATGCAAAGGTTTTTCCGCTTGGGCCGATTTGGACGTTTGTTGCCGCTTCAACCGATGGTATTGAGGACAACACCGAGATAATTGCCAATAGATTTATTGACAAGCTTTTTATCGTTTTCATATTCCATACGCCTTTAGATTAATTAGAGAGGTCTAATTTATCGGTCGGTCATGAACTCAATGTTAATTCCACATTAAAATCACGTTAAATAGCTCTTTCAAAAGGGGCCAATGTTCGCGGATTGGTAGTCAAAATAGATCAAACAATTTCAAAGGAAAAAATGACGGCAATGGCTGTCATCGACACCAGCCCAATTATAAAAAGCACTTCCGCCCAGCGTTCCAACCCTATTGTTGACCGCTCCAGCCGAATCGATAAAAACGATAGTAGTGCGCTGATGGTGAATAGCAAACTGTCTATCGCCAGCGCCTTGTCGATAACATAGCCAACCATATCTGAAGGCTGACCTTTCACGATGCTGATGACCATAATACAAACACCTACCATCGTGGCCGAATTCGGCAAAATGTGTAGGGATAGGTCGTTGTTGTTAGTTCTCATGGGGCATGCTAGTTTTAATGAACGTCCAATACCCGACCGTTTAGTTTTTGTTCGGCGCGAGCATTGTCATGATAGAACTTGCTGCTGAAATCTCTTATCTGTTGTTCGGATACTTCCAAGATGTCCTGGAGAACAAACCATTGCACGCCTTCGCTGCAGGGCGGGGTGGTTAACGAGCCGGCATAGGTATAGAAATGTTGAGTATGTTCAGGCAGTAAGCGCGCGGGGCGGATCATCTGCGGCGGATTGGCAGTATCCCCGATCTGCTTGGGCGATTGTTCAAGAATTTCCTGGAATGCCGGGTTGTGTGCGCCGGCTTTGACCAGTACGCCCAGCACTGCCATCCTGCCGTCGGCAGTACCGTTGACAAAATGAATCTCCAGAGGGTAGGTCATACCATTCAGCAAGTGCTCGCTGGGTGCATGAAAATGAAATTGCAGCAAATCGTATTCGTTATTGCCGAAGTTTAACTTGCCTTTGCTGGTGTTGGCTCTGATGGTATGACCGTTGTTGGTCAGACTCAGCGGGATTTCCATGTAATTGGGTTGTAGCTCGTCAATCTTTTCGACTTTTACGGTGTTGCCCGCTTCGATGTTTACCGGCGATTGTTTTTGGCCGATACCGCATTCTGCGTACGGAAAAGGCGGTCTGTAGAGTTGGTCCTTTAATTCGCCCCAGCGTTCTTGTTCCTCGTAAGTCCAATGCGGGTCGGCATGGCCGTCGGCTGCGAAAGCTCTAATGGGGTTTAATATCGGACTGAAAACGGCTAAACAGGCGAGCAGCGTGAAGTTGTGGTTCATGGCGCGATTAAAAACCATCGATTGTTAAGTGAATTAAAGGCCGGCCAAGCGTCGAAAGCTTCTTAGCAAGTGTATCGGGGGTCTTTGCATTTTTCTAACAAACTCCGGCTCTTTCTAAACAACACATGACAGGAGATGCAGGTGTTGGTGATGGTGTCCAATGTTGCCGGAATTTCTCGCAATTGGTTTTCACTGGCCAAGTCTTGCATATGCTCGGCGCTCACGCGCAGTTTGTCCGCCAAAGCAAGAAAGGTGGTTTGTTCGTCGGGTTTTAGATTTAGTGAGGGTAGCGTTTCTACAATGGATTTTTCGCTGGCGGCCAGCTCGTTGGCGATTCTGGCGATTTCGGCAGTTTTCAACTCACGTTGCTCACCTAAATTGATTTCGCTGCTTAGTTGGGCGTAAACCAGTTCGTTGATTTGCTGCATCACTTGTTGCAAGCGATTATTTTGAATCGCATGCATGGCGGGCTCGCCGGTTTCCGGCGGCTCGGGGGTTTTGCTGCTTTTCGTTGCTGCCGGTCGGGTGTCGGATGATTGCTGTGTGACGCGAGGTTCAAGCCTTGAGTCGCTGGAGCAAGACGTGACGTTGAAAAATATTATAAAAATAATGATGATTCGGGTCATGTCATTTGCCTGTTCAGTGATATTTGGTAATGTCGATCGCAAATTGCACGTCGGCATCTGCTGATAGTACGAAACAATCTAGTTGATTAAGCAAGAAAAGGCGCAATACACCGTTTATAGCCGCCGAATTAGAAATTAACAAACACCGACGCCATGCCCAAATGCCGCATCGTCGCCGCACTGTGATTGGCGTTATCGACATATTGGTTCATGTAACCCAATTCGGTTCTAACATTTTTGTTGAAGCTCCAACCGAAACCGGCAAACGCCCGGTTTTGATCGAAGCCGGATTTACCGCCAAAGGTGGTGGAATTGACCCGGTAAAAAGCTTCATCCCAGGCGATCATGCTCAAGCGCGGTTCGAATTCGAACGGGTGCAAGAATCTGATCATTTGCCGGGGGCGTTCGCGCAACTGGTCGCCATTCAGAAAGTTGGTTTCCCACATCGTGCGGAAGGTAAAAGTGCCTATCTCCGTGGGCAATACATAGCGGAATGCCGGCCAAATGTCTTGTTGGGACACATAAGATTTGCCGATGTTTTGAGTCGGCAGCCAGGTATATCCGGCCCAGAGGGTGGCGCGGTCGCTCAAGGAATAACCCAGTGCAGTGCGAACCATGCCCTGATACCAATGGCCCCAATCGCCATCGAAGCGCGATTGGCCTTCTAGCCAGATGCGCCCGTTTTTCAGACTAGGATCGATAAAGCTCATGCTGCCTTCGGCCACGGCTTGTAACCAGGCGCCGGAGTCCTCTGTCAGATCGTTGGCCATAGCGTCCGCAGATATTACTGTTAGCGATAGGCAGCCTATAAACGACAAACAAAATATTTTTCCAGATAGCTTGTGCATAAAGTTTCCCCAAAATTTAAGTAATAGTTGGCTTATCTCCCTGCGTTATCGGGAGATGAGGGTCTTCTGTCGGTGTTGTTAAAACAAAGAGCTTATGGATGGCAAAGCGTCACTCCGGCGGTTCGACCGCTCGGAGTAACGGTGTTACCCGGTCAGAGCGCAATTTTGCGGCGTGCAGAGAGATGGTGGTCGGAATAACTTTCATGATCGTCCAAGCCGACAATTTCGCAACGGCCGCCTGCTTGCTTGTAGTCTTCGGCAAAATGGTGAATGAATTCCATCACGGTGTGGTCGATCAAATTCGCTTCGGTCAGATCGAAAAACACGATTTTGCGTTGCGGAAAATCGGCCAGCAAGCTTTTTAAGGTGATGAAGTTGGAGAACACCGCTGCGCCGGATACCTCAATGTGATAGGTGTCTGCATCGGCTTGGAGCACGTTAAAAGCCATTGAAAATGCGTTACGCAGTTTTAAACCGCGGCTGACGTGAATCGCCAGTTCCACCGCGATGCCTATCGCTACACCAACCAATAAATCGGTAGCCAAGACGCCGAGGATTGTAATGACGAACACTGCAAAATTGTCGACACCCACCGCCAGGGTTTTCGCAAATTCTCTGGGTGAGGCTAGGCGAAAACCGGTGAAGACTAACAGCGCGGCCAGGGCCGATAGCGGGATTTCGTGAATCAGTTTGGGAAACAGCGCCACGAAGACGAGCAAAAATAGACCGTGAAAGAAGTTGGCCCAGCCGGTTTTCGCGCCGTTATTGATGTTTGCGGAGCTGCGGACGATTTCGGCAATCATGGGCAAGCCGCCGATCATGCCAGCGACCATGTTGCCGATCCCGACCGCAGTTAAATCGCGATTCAGGTTGGAGCTGCGTTTATACGGGTCGAGTTTATCCACGGCCGAGGCGCTCAACAAACTTTCCAGACTACCGACCAGCCAAATGGTTAATACCGCCAGCCAAAATTCGCCGGTGGCAATCTTGCCAAAGTCGGGTAGATAGAATCCGGCTAGAAAGTGTTCGGGCACTGCCACCAGAAATGACGGGCCGACGCTGAATTCGTGATGCGGCAGAATCGTTGCATCCGGCAGAAACAGATATTGATGGATATGATCCAAATCAAAATACTGACCCAAGGCCAAGCCCAACAATACCACCAGCAGCGGGGCGGGGATCATTTTCAAGGTCGGATGTTTGATCACCGACCAAAGTATCAATAGCAGCAAGCCGAGTAGGCCGATTAGCGATACCTCCGGATTCATTTCCATCAGCGAATGCGGGATCTCGGCAATGGTGCCCAACAAAGATTTAGCTTCCGGCTTAACGCCGAGCAAGGTGTGAATCTGCTTTGCCATGATGATGATGCCGATGGCGGCCAACATGCCGTGCACGACCGATGAGGGAAAAAAGGCACTGAGCTTGCCGGCCTTGAACACGCCCAGCAGTACTTGCAACACGCTGGCAATGACGATGGCGGCCAGCGTGTAGCGATAACCGGCCATCGCATCGCCTTGTCCTAGGGATTGGACGGCATCCACAATCACCACGATCAAGCCGGCGGCGGGACCGTTGATGGTCACGTAGGAACCACTTAGTCGCGATACCAAAACGCCGCCGATTATCGCGGAAATGATGCCGGACATGGGCGGAAAGCCCGACGCCATTGCGATACCCAGACATAGCGGCAAGGCAATCAAAAACACTAAAAAACCGGATAGCAAATCGCTACGCCAGTTTTCAATCAAACCGGGTAGTCCGGTCTTTGGCAGGATGACTGGAGTTGATGTGGTCATGGTTTTTCTCAAGAAGCCAAGGAAAACCAAAGCACAGCGAGAAACATGCCAGTTTTGCACGAACTGTGTCAGGGCTGATATATCAAGGGTTGTGACAGTGGCTAGCCTTAAAATTGTTGTAGATTTGGTTCGCTGGCCTGGTTGATTCGTCCGCTTCAACCAGTTGGGTGGTTTATTTGCACCGATGGTGCTTGACTTGGGATTTAAATAATAAGCTGGAAACGGCGGTATGTCAGGTTTTAGGGATTTGGCACGCACTATGCAGAGTGAAGCATAAGAGGCTGTGTGCCTCAACTTCTGTTTGACTAGCGAGGTTTAAGTTACAGATGTCTGCTTCTGCCCATCAAAATGTTCACAACGCTGCTTTCGATTTGGATGCGGCTATCGAGCACATCGCTCATTGGCTGCCCAGCCAAGGACCAATCAAGGATTTTATTCATCACAATACTTTGCATGCCGTGCAGGACTATCCGTTTCACGAAGGGGTGGCGGTGGCGGCTCAGGTGTATGGCGCGAAAAGCTATTTGCCCTTGGCCGATTACCTGAAACGCTATGACGAAGGCCGGATCAGCGATCAAGCACTGGAATGGGCGATTGCTCAGACCAATTGCAGTGTCTATCAAGAGCAGTCGTTGCGGTCATCTTTGTTTGAGCCGGATGATCATAGCCATTATCCGCCGCAGTCCTTGGCTAACCACGGCATTCGCAGCGCCTGGTTAAATCGCCTGGAAATCGACTTGAACGGTATGGTGCATCCGGTGATGTTCAGATTGTTAAGTAATTTTCTGGATCAGGGCATAAGCCGTTGGGCAATGCCGAAACCGGACGAGCGTTTTTGGGATTGCGTCTTACGCTTGGTGCAAAACAGCCTGTTGCCTTTGTATCCGTTTCATCAGCCTGTAGTGCGGCAGATGCTGGATGCCGGTCCGGATCGGGTGATTTTGAATTGCCTGGGCAAAATCGTCGGCGATGAAACCTTGTACGGGCAATATCTATTGGAAGTATTGCTGGCACATCCCGGTTGGTCTGGGATGGTGCGGATAATCGAAACCCAGCCCAATGTGTTGCTGGCGCCTCGGGCAATCTCGCTGAAAGAATTACTAGCGGTTGAACTGGCTTGCGAGTTGGCGTTTATCGATAAAAAGCATGGGCACCGTTTTTTACAGATCGCGCAACTGCCTAATTTACATGAAATTCCCTTATTGGAGCGTGATGCAACCAAGCCGCAAGTGCCTTTGAAAATGCGGGTCTGGCATGAGGCAATGGAGTGGTCGCTGCATTCCGAATTGCTATTGGCCTTGCGCGAGCAGGCGCCGGTGGTTCGAACGCCTGAGCAAGCGCCCAAAGTCCAGGCGCTATTTTGCATAGACGATAGGGAGTGTTCGCTGCGCCGCTACCTGGAAGAAATGGATCCAGGGATTGAAACCTTCGGCGCGCCGGGATTTTTTGGTATCGATTTTCTCTACCAAGGTTTGGACGATGTGTATCCGGTGGCGCAATGTCCGGTGGTGATTAAACCCAAACATTTGATTCTGGAATCGACCGATACGCCGCAGCCCGACAAATCCGATAAGGGCGAATCGCTGTCAACCCTGCATTTTGGCGCGCATTCCATGGTGCGCGGGTGGTTGTACACGCAAACGCTGGGTTTGGCATATGCGTTGCGCTTGGGATGGAGCGTATTGCGCCCCGGCGGCCAGTTGCCGGGCATCCAAAGCTTAAGTGAAGTGGCAGCCCATAGCCATTTACACTTATTGCGGGAGAGCGACGAGCCCAATGAAGACGGCTACTTGCTGGGTTTTTCGTTAACGGAAATGGCCGACAGAGTAGGTGGATTGCTGCGCAATATCGGCTTGACCAAACAGTTTGCACCCTTGATTGTCGTGGTCGCGCATGGCTCCAGCAGCGTCAATAACCCGCATTTCGCCGCTTACGATTGCGGTGCGTGCTCCGGTAAGCCCGGCGCGCCGAATGCGCGAGCCTTCGCCTGGATGGCCAATCACCCGCAAGTTCGCGACATCTTGCGTGAGCGGGGGATAGACATTCCTGCCGGTACGCATTTTATTCCCGCTTTGCACAATACCAGTCGCGATGAGATCACTTACTTCGATCAGCAGCAACTGGATAAAGCCGCGCGTCACGAGTTTCACAGTTTCCAACACAGCATGCAGCATGCCTTGCAGCGCAACGCGCGCGAACGCTGTCGCTGGTTTGAGTTGGGGCCAAAATCTCATAGCAACGCCGAAGCGCATAGTCATGTGGTGGCGCGGGCCTCGTCTATTTTCGAGCCGCGTCCGGAATTGAATCATTCGAATAATCTGTATTGTGTGGTGGGGCGGCGCGACTTGACCCGCCATCTCTTCATGGATAGAAGGGCGTTCTTGCAATCCTACGACCCCCACAGCGATAGCGACGGCTCGATATTGGTCAAGGTGCTGTCGGCGGTGATTCCGGTCTGTGGTGGTATCAATCTGGAGTATCTGTTTTCACGCATCGACAATTCGGTCTATGGTGCCGGCACCAAACTGCCGCATAACGTGATCGGTTTGTTGGGCGTCGCCAACGGCGTGGAAGGCGATTTACGCACCGGCTTGCCGTCGCAAATGATAGAGGTGCATGAGCCGGCGCGCTTGTTAATGGTGGTCGAACAAACGACCGCGATTGCCGATCAGGCCATTGCTATGTTGGGTGGCTGGCGGGAATGGCTGGATAACGAGTGGATACGCCTGGTGGCTTGCGATCCCGTGAGCCGCGCCATGTATTTGTACAGTAGCGATGGCTGGAAGGTGGCCGAACCAGCGACTGGCAGACCGTTGCCGATTGCCAGTCGCTCGGAAAAAATTATTGTCGGACAAAATCGGACGATTCCGGTCCACCAATTGGAAAGGAGGCAGGCATGAGTACTTTATTATTGGCGTGTGTGTTATTGCCATTGATTGGATTTTTGCTGATTTTTTTCAGCCCGGACAACGAACATAGAATTGCCGCGATCAGCCTGTGGATGACTCGGATCAAGGGCGTAGCGGTGCTAGGTTTACTGGCTGCATGGGCCGCCCATGGCTTCGCTAACTTTGAATATCAATGGCTGGTGTTGTATCAACACGACGATTACCAGTTCCCCTTGCTGTTTTTTCTGGATAGGGTCGGTGCGGCGTATTTATTTGTGGTGTGGGCGGTGTTTTCGGCCATTGTTAAATACTGTCGGGTCTATCTACACCGGGAAGCGGGGTACAAACGCTTCTTTCAGGCCATTTTTGGGTTTGCTTTCGGCTTGAATCTGATCGTACTGTCCGGCAGTATCGACATGCTGTTTGCCGGCTGGGAAATCGTCGGCATATCCTCATTCCTGCTGATCGCCTTTTATCGGCATCGGCCGCAACCGGTACGTAACGCCTTGCGTGCCTACACGATTTACCGTTTTTGCGATGTCGGTTTGTTGGTCGGTACCTGGATGAGCCATTTGCTGTTTCACGAAAGTCAGCATTTTAGCCAGTTGTTGACCATGTTCGATCCCAACAATATTCCGCCGGCAGGGTATGCGTCCTTGTCGATTTTATCCTGGCTGATTATTTTGGCGGCCTCCGGCAAATCGGCACAGTTTCCGTTCAGTTTTTGGTTGCCGCGTGCGATGGAAGGGCCAACACCGTCAAGTGCGATTTTCTATGGAGCCTTGTCGATTCATTTAGGGGTGTTTCTGTTATTGCGGACTATGCCGATCTGGAGTTATCACTATCTACCGCGTTTGATCGTCCTGAGTATCGGCGTGTTGACAGTGTTTGTCGCCACCTTGGCCGAGAAAACCCAATCCAATATCAAAGGTCAAGTGGCTTACGCCTCCATCGCACAAGTAGGGATTATGTTCGTCGAACTGGCATTAGGCCTGGAAGACTTGGTGTTGCTGCACTTTATGGGCAACGCGTTTTTGCGCTGCTATCAATTACTGGTGTCGCCATCCATTGTCGCGCATTTACTGCGGGTTGAAGGGAATGTCGATAGCGATTTTTATATCAAAAACAATGATCAACTGACTTTTTTGCCGGCGTCGATTCGCGATTCGTTGCCTGACGTTTTGCAAAACACCTTGTATGTATTTGCCCTGCAGGAAGGGCATTTGGAACTGTTGGTGAAGAAGATTTTATGGGAGCCGCTCAAAAACCTGGGTCGGCAACTGAACGCGGTGAGCCTGTGGATCAAAATTTTGGCGGGCCTTGCCTTGCTGGCGATCATCGCTATCGCCGCATCCGGCGTCAGCAGCGTCGCCAGAATTTACCTGTCTATGCCGATTTCGCTGGCGATGGCCGTGGTATCGTTGAGCGCGTTTAGCAACAAACGCAGCCCGTTCCAGGTTTGGCATAGCGTGGCCTTGAGCAGCATTTTGGCCGGCGTGGCGGTGTGGTTGATGGTGCCTTCGGCTTGGGCCGATGTGGTTTTGTTCTTCAGCGGCATTATTCCATCCTGGATCTTGGGCATCTGGGCGCTGAGCGTGTTGCTGAGGCACTATCATTTTGCCGATGAGCCTTTCGTATTCCGGGCCTTCGCAGAAACTCGCCCCGGTTGGTCGCTGATGCTGTTTTTGAGCTTCCTGGGCTTGGTTGGCTTTCCGATTACTCCGGCATTCTTGGGCGAGGATTTGCTGTTGTCACATGCCAGTAGCCAACACCCCTGGTTTGCCGCGCCGATTACCGTATCCTTTGTGATCAATGGCATTGCCATCGCCAGAGTCTATTTACGGCTTTGCATGGGGCGGCCCGTCGAGCTGAGAGAGGCGGTTTTTTAAAACAAACCGGCACTAATAAGCCGTACAAGACTTTTTTGCCAAAGTAAAAGTGGTGGTCAAGCGGTAGAGGCCAAATATCGAAAGTGGCTCTATGAACATCGCTAAAATGGGTTATGCAATCGGTTGGCCGGTGTGAACCCCCGGTTACAAATTCAGCGATGGCGGTGTTTATGAGCTTATTGCCTGCTCAGTAAGAACAGTAAAACGACGCTGATCAGAAAGAACAGCGCTGTCGTACTTTTCCAGAACAACAGCGGATTGCGCTCTATAAGTGGGATTTTATCTTCCGCTTTCAGAAATTGCGGGTTGGGAGTGGATAGGTCGTGCAGGAATTCGGACAATTCGTCATACCGAAACCGTGGCGAAATCGTCGTGGCCTTTTTCAAGGCGCCGTCTATCCAGATCGGCACCATCTCGTTGCGGCGGATGCTGGGAATGTAAACCAGGCGCTCGAGATTGTTGCGGTTGGGTTTTTCCGGCATGTTGGCGAATGGCAAATTGCCGTTGAGCATTTCGTAACAGATGACGCCTAAGGAGAACAAATCCGACTTCACCGTGCCGGATTGACCTAAGTGATACTCCGGCGCGGTGTAGTTCAGCGTGCCTAAAATATTCTCGGCTTGATTCCGGTCGAGAGGGGTGATTTCGGCGATGCCGGCGATCTTGACCGAACCGAAGTCTATGATCTTAACGCTGCCTTGCTCGGTAATCATGATGTTTTCCGGTTTCAAATCCTGATGCAGCATTTCCATACGATGAAAAGCGCGCAGCCCTTTGGCGATTTGTTCGATTAGGGTGCGAACCCGCTTGATCTCCGGCTTGGGGTTCTGACTGATCCATTGTCTTAAGGTTTGCCCTTCGATAAATTCGGTTACGTAGTAAAGACAGCTTTTGGCGCGGTCGGATTCGAGTACTGTTAAGACGTTGGGATGGTTGATCCGTTTACCAGCCCATTCTTCGTGCAAAAAATGCTCAATATAATGGGTGTCGTCGTTATACAGCACCGACGGCGTCTTCAAAATGACCCACCGGTTATGCAGCGTATCGAAGGCTTGGTAAATTTGGGTGCGCTTGCTGGCATGCAATTCCGCTTCGATCCGGTAGCCATCCAGCAGCATGCCGGGTGCCAGTGGCGGTGGAAAAGGCAAGTGCCCATGATGTCGCAATATTTCGTCTTCGCGTAGTTGCGGCAAGTCGTCGATTCGAACCAGTTGGCAGGTCACATTGTCGTCGCTCCCGTTAGCCAGGGCGGTTTTGACCAAGACTTCGGCAAGGGTTTGCAGATCGGAATCCTGCGAGAGCAGCGTTTTTAGGTGGTGCTCGCTAATAAAATCGTGGAGCCCGTCCGAAGTCATCAAGAATAAGTCGTTTTTTTCGACGGTCAGCGATTTGTAATCCACTTCCAAATGCGGTTCGATACCCATCGCGCGATTCAGATAGCTTTTGTCGTTGGACACCCAAAGTCTGTGGTCGCGCGTCAGTTGCTCCAGCCCATGTTGCCGCCATAAATAAATCCGAGAATCACCGACGTGCAGAATATGGGCGGTGTTGGATTTAAGCACCAGTACACTGAGCGTGCTCACCATGCCTTTTACCGAGGCATAGCGTATTTGTCCCTGGCTGTGCAGCCAAGAGTTGGTAGCCGACAGGATTTTTTGTCCGGCTTTGGCTACTGACCAGGAATCCGGCGTGCTGTAGTAATCCTCCAGAAACGCGGTGATACAGCAATGGCTGGCTTCCTTGCCGGCTTCACTGCCGCTCATGCCGTCCGCAATACCCGCCACGATGCCTTTTAGGGTCAGTTGCGGTTCAGCAGGGACGACAGCGCCCCAGCAATCTTCGTTTTCGGGTTTCACTCCTTTGTCGCTGTGCGAACCGAGCTTGATCGATAAGGTTTTGGCCATAGGCTGCGGATAACTGAAGTTGTGTGTGGCTTAGCAGGCGCGGTAACGGCGCAATTCCGCCAGGCGCTGCTCCAGTTTAGTCATCAGTAAGGCCTGATGATGGCGCAGTAACACCGAGTCGCTGGGGCGCGGGGACAGGGTGGCTTCGATTTCGTGGTGGACCAGGGAAATGACATGCCGTCTCAGAACGGCATCTTCCGGCAAAAAAGGGTTGCTTTGGGACTGGGCGAGCTGTTCAGTCGCGTGGTGTTCTCTGGCGGATGTTTGGCAAGCGCAACGCCAGCAAACGATTAAAGTCAGGGTTAAGGCGGCCAATAATGCTTCGATCATGGGTATTTCTCCAAATAACTAAATGTTAAAAATTGCTGTAACAATCTTCGGCAGATGACGAAGGGATGCTTTGCTGGTTAGACTAATTCGATCATGGCCACGCTGCCGTCTTCCATGATTTCTGCCATGTGGCCGGCGGGTTCTTCGATAAATTGCACTGCCAGTGCGACCACGACGGCGGTGCCAGCGATGGTGAGAAAAAAGGCTTCCGGTGTGACGAAAGACAATACCGTCAGAAAGGTGACTCCGCCCACATTGCCGTAAGCGCCGACCATGCCGGCGATTTGCCCGGTCATGCGGCGTTTGATCAACGGCACCATTGCGTAGACCGCGCCGCATCCCGCCTGGACGAAAAATGAACACAAAAAGGTCACGGTAAACGCCAGGGCAATCGGCCATTCCGAATTGATTTGCGACATGGCGGCATAGCCCAGTGCGCAACCGATCACGCAAACGCTCAACGACAATTTGCGACCATACTTATCGCTCAGCCAGCCACCGCCAGGCCGGGCGATCAGGTTCATGAACGCGAAGCTGGATGCCAGTAGGCCCGCTTGCACTGGGGTGATGCCAGTCTGTTTGAAGGTTTCGTGGAAAAACAGCGGCAGCATGGAGACGACTGCGAGTTCGGAGCCGAAGGTCACCAGGTATGCCAGGTCCAGAATGGCAACCTGTTTAAATTTGTATTGGTGTATCGCTTCAATGGGTTGGGTGAGGTGTTCCTGATTAACGTGCACGATTTTGTACAAGTTGTAGAGAAACAATAGCCAAATCCCGATGTAAAGACCGATTGTGGCGTCACCGGATAACAGCTTCATGCCCGTTGGCGATAGTTTCCAGGTCAGCAAACTGAGCGCTGCATACAAGGGAATGGTCATTAAAATATAGAAGAACAGATCCCAGATGCTGGTTACTTCCATAGCGCCGGCTTTCTTGGGTTTGAAATACGTCGAACCTTTGGGTGTATCGCTGACGCTGAAAAAATAAATCACCGAATAGAGCAAAGCCATGATGCCGGTGCAGGCAATCGCATAACGCCAACCGTTTTCGCCGCCGAATGCCAAGGCCAATGACGGTAAGGCGATGGCGGCAGCGGCTGAGCCGAAATTGCCCCAGCCGCCGTAGATGCCTTCGGCAACACCGAGTTGTCTGGCCGGGAACCATTCGCCGACCATACGGATTCCGATGACAAAGCCGGCGCCGACGAAACCCATCAAAAATCTCGCCAGGGCTAATTGCTGAAAGTCGTCGGCAGCGGCAAACATGAAGCAGGGAATGCTGCTGATTGCCAACAAGCTTGAGTAGGTGCGTTTGGGGCCAAATTTATCCACCAAAATACCAATCGCAATCCGTGACGGGATCGTCAACGCCACGTTCAGTATCAAGATGGTTTTAATTTCCGCTTGACTGAGTTTAAGGTTCTCGGCAATCGCCAACATTAGCGGCGCATGGTTGAACCACACCACAAAGCTAATGAAAAACGCCAGCCAGCTCATGTGCAAAATCTGCATTTTGCCGGTGAAGCTAAAAAGATTGAGTTTGCTCGAGGACATAACTTACCTTTGAAAAGTAGGGAACAAAATGAATTCCGCTGGCCGGGTCTGGCGTTGGAAATTCGTATCAATCAGCTTGCATGCACAAGCTATTGCTCCCCTTGAAATGGGCTTATTTACTCATGAAGCGCGGGTGTCCTGAAACGAGCGAAGGCAGGCACAACAGACGAGTAAATCGCTTAGCTGAACGTGAGTCAGCCTATTTCCAACGTCGTTGTTGAAGGGAGCAGAAGGTGCAGCGTTGCACGAGCTACATGATAGCACCGATTATGCCGAAGTATTCAATCCTGCTGTTTGGCGGGCATGCAGAATGAGCCGGCGAAGCGGTTTCGGAACCCCCAAATGTTTATGGGTTTGGCTCTGAATATCAAATTGCCGAAGCGGGTTCAGGCCGCTTCGCCGGGTGTCTGTGAATCGCGGGTGGCTGGCGTTCAATCATCTTAGCTACCCGGCCCTTTTTACCACTGGTATTCCGTTCGGGCTGAGCTCGTCGAAGCTCAGGCTGGTGCTCCCTTCGATAAACTCAACGGTATTTAAGAGCCGGGTTATTAGAACCACATGCACCTTGCGATTAGTGGGTGGGATCAGACTTTTTTTACAAATTCCGATTTCAATTTCATCGCGCCGATGCCGTCGATTTTGCAGTCGATATCGTGGTCGCCGTCCACTAGGCGGATGTTTTTAACTCGGGTGCCGACTTTGACAACCAGTGAAGAGCCTTTCACTTTCAGGTCTTTAATCACGGTGACGGTATCGCCGTCTTGCAGCAGGTTGCCGTTGGCGTCCTTGACGACTTTCGCCTCATCGTCGCTGTCGCCGGCGGCATCGGTCGACCACTCGTGGGCGCAGTCCGGGCAAATATTCATGGTGCCGTCGTGATAGGTGTATTCAGAGCCGCATTTTGGGCAGTTAGGTAAATCGTTCATGGTTGTTCCGTTGTTTTGATAAGCTGCGAGACAGCAGGTTTAATGTAAAAAAATCCAGATTAGCCGCATCCCCTAAATCACAAACTCCATCATGCCGGCCGGGATAAGAGCATCGACAGGCATCGATCACTATTTTCGAGCTATTCCGATAGTCGGGAGATCGGTAATCCAAAGATCACCGTTTTACAGTTAGGTTTGGCTGTCAACCTTTCCGGCACCTAGCTGAAAGGTGATTAATAAAGCAAGCGGCTATAACGAATTCGCTGCTCGGTCTAGCGGCTGCCATTTTCTGGAATGACGAATCCGGGGGATTTAAGCTGAAGCGACGAGTATCTGGACGTTCAGTTCGGTATTGGAACCCGCTTGCTTTTTGTAGTCGAATATGTGCTTTGCTTAACACCGGGATTCGACGACAAATCATAACCCGGCTTTATGAATTATTGGTATCTCGCGCGGATTTAGTGTTTGGGAGCCATATGCAGTCTACGTTGCTTTCTTGCCGGAACAATAACTCATCAAAACGCGAGCGGCCGACCGGCCAGGAGATGACGGCGCGAGAATGATAACGGTAAAAACTCATCTGTTTGACCGATTGCCGAAAGCCTTGACATGCCGGTGTTTTAAGGTTGCGACAAATCGTCGCACTTTTTCTGGACAAAGCGATTTAAGTACACTAGAATGCGCCCACCTTGACTTAGGTCAATACGAGCCGAAAAGCTTCGTATCTATTGGGGGAGGGAATGCGACCGTGTAACGGTACAACAATAATAAAAGCGCAAGCTATTAACCTGTTATCACAGATATCAGGCGTCCAAAAAACATAAAAATAACACCGGACGAAGCCCACTTAATAGTGGGCTTTTTTATGCGCAAATTACCATAAACCTGTTTGTTATTCAGATGGCCGAAAAATCAGATTCGCTTCCACAAGATATTATGGAGGCAGAGCGTTTCATTGATGAACTAATGAACGACACCAAGCACCCGGTTCACAATCATGCTCATCCGTTGCACAAAGAATCGGTTAAAGCATTAGATGAGCTGATGCAGAGTCTGGATACAATGCGCCATGAGTGGTTGTCTAAGGGATAGTTCAGAAAAACACAAGAATTTGTCTATTCAGATGTGTTAGCTGTACGTGAGGTTTTCTTTAAGGCTAGTAAATATATCTTTATTTTTTCTCAAAAACGGATATAATCGTCGGTTCGAGTATGTTGCAGTAACAAAGCGCATTAATAGTGTAGGGAGATAGTATGCTTATCTTGACTCGTAGAGTAGGAGAGACCTTGATGATTGGTGACGATGTGACTGTTACAGTTCTCGGGGTAAAAGGAAATCAAGTTAGAATTGGCGTAAATGCACCAAAAGATATATCTGTTCATAGGGAAGAAATCTACGAGAGAATTAAGAAAGAGCAGTCCGAAGCAGGGAGTACGGAGGGCTGAATAAGTTATAGGAGAGATGGCCGAGAGGCCGAAGGCGCTCCCCTGCTAAGGGAGTATGTGCCAAAAGCGCATCGAGGGTTCGAATCCCTCTCTCTCCGCCACTAAACAAAAACCTTGACACAGGTTTCTAAAAAAAAGATAATAAGCGGCTCAGATAAGCGCCCGTAGCTCAGCTGGATAGAGTACTCGGCTACGAACCGAGCGGTCGGGAGTTCGAATCTCTCCGGGCGCGCCATATCGAGAACAGCAAAATATTAATCCCCTGTAGCTCAGTCGGTAGAGCGGGTGACTGTTAATCACTAGGTCGGCGGTTCGAGCCCGTCCGGGGGAGCCAAATAAATCAAGGGCTTAGGCAGAAATGTCTAAGCCCTTTTTTATTGCGTGGTCACTTTTATGGTCACTTTGTTTTTCACTCAAATCCGAAAAAAATTTCGTGTTTGATCGAAAAATATACGGCACCAAACGACAAATAAGGTTTGAATGCAGTTGTAAAGCATCAAAGTGTTCCGACATCTTCTTTTTTTACCCTCCTTTCATAAAATTCTTTAATTTGGCTTGCAAGCCACATTTGTGGATTTCGAATTACCGGTGGAGGAACCTCACCTGCCTTCCTCATTCGCCAAAATTGGGTCCGAGTCACGCCCAATTTTTCAACCATGTCGTTAATTTTCAGGAATTCCTTTTCTTTTGCCGTCGAATTTTGCTCGGATTCAATATTCACTGGATAACCTGATTACAAATAGTTGTTACATACGCCACATCGTTCAACCAGGTCTTCTCTTGCATTCAACAGTACCCAAGCACGACAATGTGGACATATTGAGACCTGCACTTTTTTATCCTTGATGTCCTCAGAAACAACCCACGCCGCTGAAAAATCAAGGTTTCCGAATGGGTAGGAATGTTTATAGGCATCAAAGGCGGTTATCACTGCTTGAATTTGATCATCGGCCAACTTACTCGCGGCCACCCGATAGCAAACCGCAAACAGCGTAACGTCTTTATATTTGCGTCTACTTCCAGTCAACCCGCGTGTTGAAAACTTGATTGAACCTGGGGTAGGAGAACGACCATGCAATTGTCGATAGGTTTGCCTTAATGGCTTGATGGGAATGCCGGTCACTTGATGCACGATTTTCACCCTGGCATGGCGTTTCAGCAATTCAATGGCTAACGTTTGCTGTTGATATTTTTTCAGCATAGACCCCCCCTCTCAGCATATAGAACCGGTTAAACCGAGCATGGCCTCCACTATCGGCGGTTGTTCCTTATTTATGTTCATCAGGAACTGACTGGAAAACCGAGGAGTGAAGCAAAGCCAATTGGAGCGAGCGATGAACTGAATGTCCTCCAAGGACAAATGACCGAGTGCTGTTCGCATGGTGTCATCCGTTATCCCCAGCACTAACTCTGTCAATACTGGATTTTCCCGCGCGATTTCTCTGGCCTTGATCAACCAAGTTTGATTCATCGTGTAAATCTCTTCATCGCACCCTTGGTGATTGATCGCTGAAAGTTTATCGAAATAGTCGTCCAAGTTTTTGAATGCAGATTGCATTTGGATTTTATTTGTGTCACTCAAGTTAATGACTATAAGTTTCGATTTCAAATAATCGGCGCCAAACTCAGTAATCAAAGGAAAAAATAATTCCTGAAAGAATCCCTGGGTAATTGTCTTGACGTCCTTAAAATCAATGGTCAATATCTGCTGATTGGCAAAGCACTCGCGTGCGAGCCGAGCCAGATTTTTGCCATGAACGGGCTGATGTATTTGGGATTCAGTGGCTGTAATGACAGCAATATGCATGCGACTTCTCCTTAGTAGCGTATGGATGGTCTCCAGGCTGAGTGATGTAATCAAATCGGTTTTTTGGACTTTGCAGAAACCCAGCGTCGTCGTCCCGAACGATCAGTCCAAACAGTGCAGATTGGGCACTGGCTAAAGGTTGCATTAGGGTGAATCATGCTGAGAAAGCGTGCTCTGCAACATGCGCAAACAGTGAATATCAAATCGCCGGCCAAGAGCATGTTGATTAAAGACCATGCTCTGTTTATGTCTAACGAGAACTGTTTTGCTCCAAGAGATATTCCTTTAGGCTCGATGAATATGTTTGATGCGATGTTTTTATAAATGCTATAGGCGTCAACCAATACCTGTGCTGAAGATTGCTGAATTGATAATCGCCGCCGAATATCATCGAGAATGCCTAAAAATAACGACGCGTGAATATTACGGCAGGTGGACTGAATAACCCATTGGTAATCATGAGGAAGCATGCCTTGTTTGGGTGGGCATCCTTTTACTGATTTATACAAGTCGATACTCTGCTGCCGAGACAATTGACAAAGTTGACTCACAATAGGAGGGCGAGCGCCAAGCTGGATCAATTGCTCAGCTAAAACCAAGTGGTTGGCAAAATTCGATGCCTTTTTAAATCGCACTGTTTTCATCGGTCCACTCCACAATGAAGGGTTGAAGTAAATCCACGTAGGTGCCCATGGAGACGCCACTTGGAACGAAGACCGGCAACAGTTGAATAACCGCTCGGCTACTTTCAGCTTGATCCCGAAGATGTTCCAGTGTCATGTCCGCCAGTTTTTCTATACGGTTTTTATCCAAGCCAAATCGCCATGCTGTTTCTGCCGGGTTGCTACGGGCGCATTCCCGGGCTAGCATCAGATATTCGAAATTTAACCGGGCAAGATCTTCATCCAGTGTTGACATAGACGCCTCTTAGTTGATTAATGGCTGTTGTCGGTATGCTAGGAGGTCAAAGCAGAAATGTCCCGTTCGCAAGGTGACCTGTTTTGGGTCACAAACCTCTGGAAGCCTTGATGGCTCTTCATTGCAGCAGTTAATGATTAATAGTCGTAACGTTCTTTTTTCCGAACTGGACCGCCAGATCAATGCGGAAACGTAAAACGAGTACATGAATCCATTGAATGATTCCGAAACTCTTATACTCTCGTTCCGGCTTCCAGCGATGCTTGCTGTTGCGGAAGGTGCTTTTTCTGGTACACCAATTAAATTCAAATAGTTAAAAATCATTTCGGTATTACCCAAACCTTGAATTGTTATGGAGGACATTGTTATGAATCGACAAAGCGCAAACCAGCCTGCAACTACCGGTTACCTGGTTTGGGGTGGTTTATGCGTGAGGTAATCCAATGTCTGATAGATTGGCTGGACAGCGAAACAAGCGATGAAAAAGGCCACCGCATATTGCGCGCGTTATCCCATGAATCGTTAAAGAAAGCGGATTTCGATGAGTCGAAGCGACGGTTCACACCCGAAGAAATTGTCGCAGCGGTTGGAGACTCGATAGGAAGTGCTGATCCGAAAAAGTGGATCGATTGGTCGGGATCACTAAAAAAATATTGCGAAACGCGGGAGGGGCAAATTGTTGAATATGCTCGTAAGCGCGGGCTACAGCATTACCCGAAACCGGAACGAAAAAGTACCAAGGGTGGTCCGGGTAGGCTCACAACGTTTTATATAAAAGCAGAGCGGGTACCAGAAGTCATGGATGACGATAGCGCTATCGATGAGGTTCGGTTAGATAGCAGTATTGCAGCCGAGTTGAAAGCCTACTATCAAATTACTGAATTGGGTGAGGTTCAAACGAGTTGGATTGCCAGATGGTTGTTTCGGCACGGACAAATCGCATTGAGTCGATGGCATGTATGGGTTGTATTGGGGTGGTTGGTTACAATTGGCGGACTCGCAGTGTTAATTGCCTATGCCGGATGGCTATCGTTATCGGTACCCAGGTCCGTGACAACGCGCGATTTGACACTACTGATAAGTATTTTTGTGATTCCTTACGGAGCATGGGGCGCTATCATCAAGCCTTGGGTTTTATTGTTCGATGATCGAATTGTTTTAGCGCATGAATTGTTCATAAAAATCCATGAGCAATCAGCTCAGTTCGAACTGCTACGAGACGGCGATTTAAGAGTGATTCGGTTGGTTCGGTATTCGGCGGCATGTCCCATTTGTGGTGCCACTATTTATCTAGAAAAAGGCGAGCCGGATTACAGACGAAGATTGGTGGGACGTTGCTACGAAAGCCCGAGAGAGCATGTGTTTAGTTTCGATCGAATCACGCGTTGCGGGCGGTTACTGGTAGATAGATAACCAACCTTTCCAAAGTTCATCTCAGCCATTTTGCATATTCCGATACAAATTCAGCCAGATTTTGAGCGGCTTTGATCGGCCAAAATCGGCGATCGAGGACGCTAGCGAAATCTTCCTTTCCTAAGTTCAGCGAATGGCAGCTTTTTGGCAAGTAACCTTACATCTTCTTTGGCCCGCCCGGCCACTATGCGACATTTAACAATTTCAGAGTTTGGCAGCAGTAAAACCGAAAGCTGTCTATCAAAGTTTGAGATACCCCCTCCTTGAGCGCAAAGGTTTGTCTCAACCGCGGTTTGTGGACGATCAAACTGACCGAAAGGATAGGTGTTAATGTTACATCAAAGTTCTTGGCCTAAAGGGAGTTAGCTTTAAGGGTTACGGTTTTGAATTTCAGCCAATATTTTATCGACTTCTTTTCTGGGCAGATAATCCAAATCCCAGTGACTTGTGTAGTTTTCCTTTAAACGTCTTTTGCCTTTGTGAAGTTGCTCGGGTTCTTTATTTACAGCAAAGGCAGCTGTGCTGATTGGTTTTTCAGCAAGGTCGATCGGATTATCAGCATATCGATCAGTCTTTAGAAAACTAATCATTTTTGCAACCAGTGTATTCATAAAAGCTATTCCTTGATCTGATTTTTACCGGTAGACGCTGTTTTTCCTGGTTGGATAAACAAATTAAAAAGACCGGACAGCACGCACGCTAAGCTTACTGTATTTATTGTAGCGATCCTGGTCGCCATTGCCGAAGCCCTGGATCCAGGCGCTGTTGATGTCTTGCTCCGTAGCGCTCCAATAATCGTCTTTAGCAAAACCGCCCACCACGTTTCTGTGTTCATATAAGACTTTTAACTCAGTCTTTGTCGGCAAATGCCAGCCGGAGCCATAAGCGCCTGCAACTGTAACAGCGTCACTCCAACTTAGTGAATTGATCTCATCGGCTGCTTTCGCTTCCAGGCCATGCTCACCCGTATCATCGACATAATAGACTTTGCCCCCTTGGGGGCCACTGTCGCCAAGCCCATATATTGCAGCAGTCTTAGCTCTCTCGCTATATGGAACGGCCGGACTAACAGTGCTTTCCGCTTGAACAGCATGCCCCAATAATAAACCCCCAGCCAATAAAACCACTTTTGCTATTTCTTTGAGATCAATCATGGCAATGCTCCTTATTTCTGTTTGGCTGTTAGTGGTTTACTGTCGCTGATGCGGCGCTTTACGCAAGTTATTAAGTTCACAGCCTAGATTAGCGAGGGTGTTTATTAGTTCCTGGTATTGGCTGTCATAGTGAAATGCCAGATGACTTGCATGCCCCAGACTAGAAAGTGGGCAATTGGGGAGGGATGTTGAACATGGTTTGCCTGAGTTTAGAGTCAACGAAATGTATCGAAGTGTCTAGCGATCCTGTCACAGCAAATTAAATCTTAACTATCAGCTGTGGTACTAGTAAACTCGGTGAAGAATGGCAGCTTTCAGAAATCGGAATTCAATGCCAGCTTTCCGGCGATGAATCTGAAGAGTGGACCGTCAACACCCGCCCCCAAGCCGTCCTTGATCAACTCCAATAACGAACGACCGCTATAGATACCTTCCCGAACATTCGAAGCGCCTTAACTATTACTTAAATCTTCATCATTTACACTGTTGGCCAGATGAAGAAACTATAAGGTCAACATGCGATTGTTATTAGCGGAAGACGATCCGATGATCGGCCAGTCGATCCGGGATGGATTGCAGCTGGATGGCTTCGTGGTCGATTGGGTACAAGACGGGGAACAAGCCAAACAAGCCTTATCTCATGTGGCGAGCGAGTACGCTTTATTGCTGCTTGACTTAGGGCTTCCACGCCTATCGGGCCAGGAGCTGCTGGTCGAACTTCGTAAATCCGGCAACGCCATCCCGGTGTTAATCCTAACAGCACGCGATGGGCTAAGTGATCGAGTCGCCGGTCTTAATAACGGTGCGGACGATTATCTAGTCAAACCTTTTGCCTTGGAAGAACTCGTTGCCCGTATTCATGCGCTGGTACGCAGAAGTGCCGGACGCGGCGCTTCAGACATTGAATACGGCGCCTTGCGTATTAACCCGCCGAGTCACGAGGCCTGGTTACGCGAAACCTTAATCGACTTATCTGCCCGTGAGTTTGCATTGCTGCATGCTTTGATGGAACAGCCGGGCGCTGTGCTGTCCCGTTCGCAATTGGAAGAGCGCCTGTACGGTTGGGGCCAGGAAGTGGCGAGTAACGCGATCGATGTCCACTTGCATAATCTGCGCCGTAAACTCGGTGCTGACATTATTTTTAATGTCCGTGGCGTCGGTTTTAAAGTGGTGAAGCCATGAATACTTCTATTCGCAGCCGGCTAACCTATTGGTTAATACCCGTCTTGCTGGTTGCCGGTATCACGTTTGCCGTGCCGACGTGGCTGAACGTTCACGAAGAAATTGACGAACTATTCGACAAGGTGTTGCGTGAAGCCGCTTATTCCTTGTCCCATTCAAACAGCTTGCAAGATGTTAAACCTAACACAAACAGCTCTGGGTTAAATAGCGATGGCATTGATTTAGTCAGTCAGATCCGTGGCCCGGATGGTCGAATGCTGTTTCGATCTCATCCGTTTTCGCCATTACCGCAAGGCGGAAAACTGGGGTCCGACACGCTTAACTGGCAGAACCAGGACTGGCGAGTATTTAATTTAAAAACCGATAGTGGATTTGTCCAGGTCGCTCAAACGACGCAAGAACGCCGTGAAACCGCCAACGAAGTTGCCTTGCATATACTGGCACCATTGCTGATTTTACTGCCGGGGCTGGCGTTATTGGTTGGCTGGGCGATTGGTCGGGGTTTAGCGCCATTGGCTCAAGTGGCTGAAGCAGTGGCGTGTCGCAATCCTCATTCATTAGATCCGATCCCGAATAAGGGCTTACCGGAAGAAGTTAGCATCTTAATCAGCGCAATAAACACGCTGCTGAGTCAATTGGATCAGGCACTGACGGCACAGCGCCAGTTTACTGCCGATGCGGCGCACGAACTGCGCAGTCCGCTCACTGCACTGTCCTTACAAGCACAACTGGCCGAGCGTGCCACTGAACCCGTTCAGCGTGATCTAGCTATGCAAACTTTACGACAAGGTATAGCCCGTGCCAGTCATCTGGTTCAGCAATTGCTGATCTTGGCTCGCCTCGATCCGGAGGCTGGCGATTATCCGCTCACGCCGCTATTTTTGGATGATTTGGCGCGGAACGTGGTAGCCGATTTTGCCCCACAAGCCGCCCATAGCCACATCGATCTCGGCCTGTCGCACGCGGATCATGTCAGGGTTGCCGGCACCGAAGAGGCGCTGCGCATTCTACTCGGCAATCTGCTCGATAACGCCATCCGCTATTCACCAGCAGATGCACGGATTGACGTCAGTGTCACCGGCGAAGCCACTGCGATTCGTCTGGAAGTCAACGACACCGGGCCAGGCATTGCCTTGGATGAGCGGGCTCGCGTGTTCGACCGATTCTACCGCGTATTGAATAGCGCCGAATCAGGCAGTGGTCTTGGCTTATCCATTGTGCGGCGAATAGCCGAGCAGCATCAGGCTGATATTAGGCTGGCCGATGGGGATGGCGGCATTGGCCTCAAGGTGATTGTGACGTTCCCGGAGGCGAGCGCATGACGCCTTTTGCTTCCAGTCGTTTTCCAATAACGCTTCTCGCTTTGTCGTTGACTGCCTGTACCCCGCAAGGCAAGGGTTTGAGTGACGTCGCTAACGATCTGGAACAACGTACAGGTCAGCATTTTGCCGAAACCGGTGCCGACGAAACCGCATGGCCCGCCAATATCTCTTTAAATGACGGCTTATCCGATGACGAGTTGGTCAGTTTGGCGCTATGGAACAATCCGGCCTTTCGCGCGACCTTGGCGGATTTAGGCCTGTATCGCGCCGATCTCGTGCAAGCTGGGATGCTGCCCAATCCCACCCTCTCGATGCTGATGCCGTTTGGTGCCAAACCTTTAGAAATGACATTGATTTATCCGCTGGAAATTTTCTGGCTACGCCCGCAACGGATCGAAACGGCAAAGCTGGATGTTGAACAGACCGCACATCGTTTGGTTCAGACAGGCTTGGACTTGATCCGCGATGTGCGGGTCGCCCATGCTGAATTGACCTTGGCCAAGGAGCGCCTGAAATTGGCTCACTCCTCCGTTACACTGAATCAGAACATAGCCGAGCTGACTCATGCGCGATTGCGAGCCGGCGACGCCAGTGAACTCGAAGTCACCAATGCCCAAGTCGATGCCCTTCAAGCACAGGAACAACAAGGTCGATTCCGGCACGATTGCGAGATAGCAAAAGAGCGGTTACGTAATTTGGCTGGGTTGAGTCTGGAACAGTGGCCTGAAAACATTAGTGCGGAAAAGTTACCCGATAGTAATAAGTTCGATGCTGAAAAACTGCTGACCGAAGCTCTAAATGCTCGTCCCGACCTGCGTGCCGCAGAAATCAACGTCGAATCAGCAGGCGAACGTATCGGCTTGGCGAAGGCTGAGGTATTTAAACTCACCGCCAGCCTCAACGCCAAGCAAGTGAACGGGCCCTTATTGGCAGGACCAGGCTTAGACGTGACATTGCCTATCGTTAATCAAAATCAAGGTGGTATCGCGCAAGCGCAGGCCCGTTTTGACAAAGCTGCAAGGCAATATGTCGCCACCCGACAACGGATTGCCTTGGATGTCCGAGAAGCCCATGCCCGATTGCAACAGGCCAGCGAAAGCCTGAAACAGTGGCAACAGACTATCCTGCCGCCCCTTCAAACTGCCATACAGGATGCTGAAAACGCCTATGCGGCCGGTAATGTCACCTACCTCTTCGTGCTCGAAACCCAACGCCGTTGGCTGGACGCGCAATTGAAAACCGCGCAAGCGGCCGCCGACTTACGCCGCGCCCGCGCAGAACTGGAACGCAGCGTCGGCCAGCGTCTGAAGCCTGCTTAATTCACTAATTATTAGACTCCACGGTTGGGCCTCTATGAAACCCGCGTATCCAAACCACACGCCATCGACGTATCGGCTTTTGCTATCAGCCTTACTACTATTAGCCAGCAACCTATCGGCCGCCGAATCCACATCGCCGCCGCCTGCCAAAATCGAGCATCCCGTTAAGGAAAGTGATCTGACCAAAGTTGTCTTGACAGCGGAAGCAGTCAACCGGCTCGGCATCGTCACCACAAAGGTTGTAAAACGACCGCTAACGCGAACGCGCTTGTTCGGCGGCGAGATCACACTGCCGGCGCTGAATGGTTCGGCAAACAGTAACAGCCAATCGGTTTATACGATCCTGCCATCGCTGGCTCCGGCAGAGTTAGTACGTTTGGCCCAATCGCAAATTGATGCCGACGGTCAGGTGGAGCAGGCCAAGGTGCAAGTGCAAGCCGCGCAGATAGCCTTGAATCGCACCGAACAGATGCGCCGCGACAAGGTGGGCACCGAACGCTCGGTCGATGATGCGCGAATACAGCTAGGCTTGGCCGAGGCCAATCTAAAAACCGCGTACGAACGCCGCGATTTGCTGGGTCCAGCGCTGTTAGACGTCAACAACCGCAGCACGTTTTGGGTGCGGGTGCCGGTCTATGTCGATGATGTATCGGGATTGAACACCG
Source organism: Methylomonas sp. MK1 (assembly GCF_000365425.1). Taxonomy (NCBI): domain Bacteria; kingdom Pseudomonadati; phylum Pseudomonadota; class Gammaproteobacteria; order Methylococcales; family Methylococcaceae; genus Methylomonas; species Methylomonas sp. MK1. Next base: position 1,937,752 of record NZ_AQOV01000001.1, on the reverse strand, counting down.
CCGCCCAAGCCCGTGTTAGCGGGCTGAAAGATTCGCCTGAAAATGTCTCTCGTCCTGCCGTGCCGGTCGCGGCGCCGCCTTCCGCCAATCCGGCTGCCGCCACGGTCGATCTGTTCTATGCGGTGAAAAATTCGGATACCTCATTACGCCCCGGTCAGCGGGTCGGTGTTTCAATCCCGTTGCGTAGCGATGACGAAAATCTCGTCGTACCGTGGTCGGCGATTGTGCATGACGTAAATGGCGATAGCTGGATATATCAAGCGCTGGAAGCCAACGTCTATCAGCGCCGCCGGGTACAGATACTGCGGGTGTTTGACGATCAAGCCGCCGTAACGGGCGACATCGTGGCGGGTATCGAAGTGGTTACTACCGGCGTGGCCGAATTGTTCGGCACCGAATTTGGTGTCGGCAAATGATGCGCTGGCTGATAACCGTCGCGCTACGTCAACGCCTATTAGTGCTGGCCTTGGCTGTGGTACTGGTGATATTGGGTGTGCAAGCCACCCGGCAAATGCCGTTGGACGTGTTCCCGGAATTCGCGCCGCCGTTGGTTGAAATCCAGACTGAAGCACCCGGATTGTCCACAGAGGAAGTGGAGAGCCTGATCACCGTGCCCTTGGAAAACGCGGTAAACGGCACGGCCTGGCTAAAAACCCTACGTTCCAAGTCGGTGTTGGGTCTGTCGTCAGTGGTCTGTATTTTTCAGGAAGGCACTGATTTGATGCGGGCCAGGCAGTTGGTACAGGAACGCGTCGCCACCATCACACCACGCCTGCCGGCCGTGGCTCGCGCACCGGTGATGTTATCGCCATTATCGTCCACCAGTCGGGCGCTGAAGATTGGCGTTTCATCGAAAAAACTATCACAGATGGAATTGTCCGAATTGGCATTGTGGACCATTCGCCCAAGGTTGATGGCGGTGCCGGGTGTGGCCAACGTAGCCATTTGGGGGCAACGTGATCGGCAGTTACAGGTGCGGGTCGATCCTGATCGCCTGGCCGCCAACGGCGTGACGCTGGATGCGGTGGTGCGTGCGGCGGGCGATGCGGCCACCGTATCGGCTGGGGGTTTTGTCGATCTACCCAATCAACGCCTGCCGGTGACACATGTGTCTTCGCTGCAAACACCGGACGATATGGCCCGCACCGTGGTGCAGTTCACTGGCGGTGCGCCATTGCGCTTGGGCGATGTGGCTGAAATCGTTGAAAGTCACCCGCCGCCTATTGGCGATGCGGTGATCAACGATGGGCCGGGCTTGCTGCTGATCGTCGAAAAACAACCCTGGGGCAATACCTTGGATGTGACTCGCAAGGTCGAAGCGACCTTGGCGGCTGTGCAACCCGGTCTGCACGAGGTCGACATCGATCCGACTATCTTTCGTCCGGCAACCTTCATCGAACGCTCGTTAAATAATTTAAGTGATGCACTGATATTGGGTTGCGTGCTAGTCGCTGTAATTCTGATCGCCTTTTTGTTTGAGTGGCGAACCGCCGTGATCAGCCTGTCGGCGATTCCGCTATCGCTGCTGGCAGCAGCAGCGGTGCTTTATCTGCGCGGCGGCACGCTTAACACCATGGTACTGGCCGGCCTGGTGATTGCAGTCGGTGAAGTGGTGGATGACGCCATTATCGACGTCGAAAACATCATGCGCAGGTTGCGGTTGAACCGAGAGGCAGTGCATCCGCTATCAACTTTTCGGGTGGTCTTAAAAGCCTCGCTGGAAGTGCGTAGCGCAGTAGTTTTTGCCAGTTTAATCGTCGCACTGGTGTTCGTGCCGGTGTTTTTCCTGGACGGCTTGGCCGGCACCTTTTTTAGGCCACTGGCGTTTTCCTATTTATTGGCGATTTTGGCTTCGCTGCTGGTGGCGCTGACCGTGACGCCGGCTTTGTGCCTGATGCTGCTGCCGAATGCCAAGCCACGCCAAAGCGAAGCGCCGCTAACGCAGGTTTTAAAGCGGCATTATCGTCAACTCTTGCCGGCTATCGTCAGCCGTCCGCAATGGGCAACAGGTTTCCTGATGATGGCTTTTATATCGACAGCCATCGCATTACCGCGACTCGGTGAGTCGTTTCTGCCCAACTTCAAGGAAACCGATTTTTTGATGCACTGGGTCGAAAAGCCCGGTACCTCGCTGGAAGCCATGCGTCGCATTACGATACAGGTCAGCAAGGAACTAAGGACGATTCCCGGTGTACGCAATTTCGGTTCGCACATTGGCCGAGCTGAAGTCGCCGACGAAGTGGTAGGGCCGAACTTTACCGAGTTATGGATTAGTTTGGATACAGCGGTCGATTACGACAGTACAGTGGCGAAAATCCAGTCCGTCGTCGAAGGTTATCCGGGTCTGTACCGCGATGTGTTGACCTATCTGCGCGAACGGATCAAGGAAGTGCTGACCGGCGCCAGTGCGACCGTGGTGGTGCGCTTGTACGGACCTGACTTGGATGTACTACGAGATAAGGCAGCCGAAGTCAGTAAAACCATCACTGATGTGCCCGGCATCGCCAACCTGAAGGTGGAACCGCAAATATTGGTACCGCAGATACAGATACGGCTTAAGCCTGACGTGGCGGCCAACTTTGGTTTGACAGCCGGTCAAGTGCGCCGGGCCGCAGCCACGCTAATCAAAGGCAGTAAGGTCGGCGAAATTTACCGTGACCAAAAAGTCATCGACGTGACGGTTTGGGGTGCTGAGCGGGTCCGTCATGATCTCGCTGCACTCAGACAACTCACTATCGATACGCCATCCGGGGCACGCGTGCCGTTGGGCGATGTGGCGGACATCTACATTGCACCTACGTCGAACGAAATCAAACGAGAAAACGCCTCGCGCCGAATCGACGTTACCTGCAATGTCAGTGGCAACGATTTAGGTAGCGTGGCACGGGAAATTGAAAACCGCGTGAAAAACCTGACGTTTGCGCAAGGCTATCACCCGGAGTTTCTGGGCGAATACGCAGCACGACAAGCGTCTAGCGAACGGCTGGCGTGGTTGAGTTTGGCTTCATTGCTGGGCATCCTGGTGTTACTGCATGTTGATTTTCGCTCGTTGCGCTTAGTGCTTTTAGTGGCATTAACCTTGCCGTTTGCGTTGATCGGCGGCGTTGTGGGAGCGTTTTTAAGTGGCGGGGTACTTTCGCTCGGCTCGCTGGTCGGTTTCATCACCGTGCTGGGTATTGCTGCCCGAAACGGCATCATGCTGTTAAGCCACTATCGACATTTGGAACAGCAAGAAGGCCAGGTATTTGGGGCAGGATTGGCGATGCGTGGTGCCGAAGAACGTCTGGCACCAATTCTAATGACCGCTGCCTGTGCCGGACTGGCGCTGTTACCGCTGATCCTGAAAGGCAATGTACCCGGCCACGAAATCGAATACCCGATGGCGGTGGTGATACTTGGTGGTTTGATTACCTCGACGTTGTTGAATCTGTTTTTGATGCCTTCCCTGTATTGCAGGTATGGCAACCCTACAGTGAAAAAGTTGAAGGACGTTACTGAATATTGAGTGTCAAAAAACGGGTGACGTGCGGACCGTCACAGAAGAGAGTTTAAAGAGTCGTGAGTGACTTTTATTGGCCGGTTGGGTGAGGTCGCCAACGGCGGCTTTGTAGACCTCCCGTCGCAGAATCTGGATTTGGCTGACTGGCCGCTATGGAGAAACGCGACCGGCTCTTTTGGGTCGATAACGACAATTCGCCATTTCCAAAAGCCGTCATTCATCACTAGCGTAATCTTATCGGAATGGGGGCTGGTTTGACGTGGAATATGCACATTTTGGCGGATATGGGACTATGGCTTATTTTCATATTTGGTAAAAAAATGAGCGCAATTATCCGGTTGGATAATGCGCTCACGCATCAAGTTTTAGCTATTCATGCTGGTTTGAAGGATCTGCATTTGACCCGATTCCGGGATATGCGATCACCGATGCCGGTTTACCTTGCTGATCCAACTCCACCACGAAGGCTTTGCCGTACAGCGCAGGACAGCCGCAAAAATCCGGCAACAAGCGTTGCATGGCATTGGCAGGATCACTGGCGGTATTGGCCACCACAAAAGCAACGAAGGCATCCGAATCGCTTTCAAAGGTCGATTCCTGAAAATCATCGTATTCGCTTCTGAAGCTGGCCATTTGTTGCAACACCTGAGCCGAGCTATCGCCTTTGGGCACAATGATGTCATCGGCGTTTTCCTGGCCTTGATAGCAAGCATCAGCCGTGATTTCAACAACATCCTGTCCTAGTCGGATTTGGTAAGCATCGCAAAAACGCACGCTAACCCAGCACCAATCACCTTGGAATTGAGCCTGGTGCGTTTCATTGACCGTTTCAATTATCAGGTCTTCATCATTGAGATGCCGAACCAGACTATGAAGCCAATGCCCGCTATCCAACCTGCCTTGGTAAAGCAAATAATCCCGGCTCCAGGCGAACAAATAGCGCCCTGCGCCGTCCTGTTTGATGTCATCGTCAATCGAGACAATGCCGCGAGCCAAAATTTCTATACGGGTCATGGCTTTATCCGGTTGCTGCTCAAAGTTATCAAAAACTTCGGTATCGCAGACTGGATAAGCAATGATTTCGCGTAAAGCCTCGGGCGGTACTACAGGCACATCGTTGAGTAACTTCAGCAGTTCCCAATGCCGCAGCATTTCATAAAAACCAACAAATTCTTCATCAGACAGAGTGGTTTTCATCTGGATAAAGCGCTGTTCGATGGTTTGTGCCAGAACCGCTTTAATCCGCTTGATGACATCCGCTTCGTCTACCAGTTTGTCACGATCCGGCAAGCGGGCGTGAAAACGAGAAGAGTCCAGATGAATAATATGGCGATGCGATGTGTAGCTGTGCGAGGAATATATGGGCAAACCTTGCAGATAGACATCGAACTCATATTGCGCCCCATTGGGTTGATCCATGCCATGCAGATAAATCGCGCCAATCTCGGTGTCAACAAAGGTTAATCCACCATCCAGTGCGCAGGAACATTCAAGCAATTGATCGTTGAACAGCACTGGAATGGGGAAACCGCGCGCCAAGCGTTTCAGCGTGGTGGCAATTTGACCCATTTCCATATCCACATCCTGCAAGGTAATGCTAGTGATGCCGTTCCAGTCGTGGATTGGCGTGATCGTCACCGGTTTAAATGCCAAAATGTGGTCGGTTTCGACGTCGATTGATCCGCTTTTGCTGATGACGCTGATGCGCCGACTGGCAAACAGTGCCGATAGAAAGTCGGGTAAGGAAACAGCATTGCTGCTGCTTCCTCCCCTAAGAACCGGACATGACAGTTTCCCTTCATCCGGCTCAAGCCTCTACAAAGCTTCCTTACGGAAACCGGTGACACAGCTTACTTATCGGTGTTAGGTTTGGTTTTATACAGACAGTTGGGATGAATTAGGGTCAGATTGGATAGATTGTCCTTGCCGCCTTTGGATTTTGAGAGGATATGATGGATTCGCCATCCCGTTTCCTTCGTAATCCGCTGGCTACAAATGGAACATTTTCCCGCCTGTTCCAGCCACAATATCAGCAGCTGCCTTTTTCCTTTCGGGCTACCTTTCATCTTTAGACCAAGTCGGCCTTCAAAATAGGGTTCCCATTTCGGATCATAGGGATTGGCGTCCTTCTTGATTTTGTCGTGTCGCCGAATAGCGGTATCAGTGGCCTTAACCAGTGTCATTCGCTTCGGTTTTCCGTCTGATGCCAAGAAGGCTGCATTAAACCCCCAGCCGCGACTGCCGTTTGGACTGAAATATTTTCGCCTAATCCATACGCCACTCTTTTTCGGATGTCTGCGCACTGCCCATCGCCATAACAATTTCCAAATCTCATTGTCTACCTTGGAAAAGATAACCTTTGCGACCGCAGCTTTGTGATAATTCGCCCAACCTCTGATTTTTGGATTCAGGAGTCTTATCAGATTTATCTGCTTTGCTTGATTATTAGCCTTTACCGTTGCTCGGATTTCATCCAGAAAAGCCTTCACATTTTTCTTTGCTGGCTTGATGAGCAATTTCCCTTTGTACTTGCGTACATTCCATCCGAGAAAATCAAAGCCTTCGTCGATATGCGTGATTTTGGTTTTTTCCGCCGAGAGCAGTAGGCCGCGCTCATGCAGGAAGTTTTCAACCATGGGCTTGATTTCACTTTCCAGTAATTCTTTCGATCTACTGGTAATGATAAAATCATCCGCATACCGAACCAAGTTGACCTGATGCCTTGCTGCCATGCCATGACTAAACCGCCAAGTTCTATTCGATAAGGCGAATCTGTTCATTAACAAGGTTTCTAGCCCATCCAGAGTCATGTTGGACAACGTCGGCGAAATAATACCGCCTTGCGGGGTACCCGCTTCCGTTGGGAAGAGCTTATTTTGGTAGACGTATCCGGCCTTCAACCACTTTTGGAGTATCGATTTATCCATGGGGATATTTTCAAGCATCCATTGGTGACTGATATTGTCAAAACAGCCTTTGATGTCACCCTCTAAAATCCATTGCGGAGCATACGCACGACTCAATACCGTGAAGCATTGCTCTCTTGCATCCGCCGTGGATCGTTCAGGCCTAAATCCATAAGAATTCGGATCAGCCGTGGTTTCCGAGACGGGATCCAGGGCAAGCCGATATAGCGCTTGCATAGCCCGGTCCTTCATCGTCGGGATACCCAGCGGCCTTTTTTTCCCGTTACTCTTTGGAATATAGACCCGTCTCAGCGGAAACGGTTGGTAACCGCGTCTTCTGAGAGATGACACCGCCCGAGATTTGGCCTTCGGAGTTGACCAGATTTCCCCATCCACACCCGAAGTTTTCTTGCCTTTGTTTTCAGTCACCCGCTTGACGGCAATGGCCTTGCCGCTAAACGAGTGGGTCAGCAGCCATTGCAAGGCCTTCACCTTGCCCCAGCGACCTTCCTGTATTGCCTTCACGATACGCGATTGCAGCCTCCTGACTTGTTGATGGCACTGGCCCCAATTGATATTGTGCCAGTCAATTTCAAAGCCGGAGGCTGCACACGCTGATGTAACGACGTTCATTTGCTTTTCCTCCTTTTAGTAAGGTTCTAAAACCTCTCTCGTGACGAGAGACCAAGCGGAAGTCTGCACCGTTGCCGGTCGGGATGATGTTGCCTTGCAGCTCAATCCCTATCTACCCCATTACAGGGCAGCATTCGCTTTTTCCGCCATCCTATGCCCGCCCTCCATCAGCCTTCCTTGCGGTCGGCTTGCCATCGCTGGCGAAGAGTCGGGTTTACCGTGTTCCGCATAAGTAACAACAGTGGGTTAGGTTCTGTCTTTTCTCCGATGGCTTGATGTCCCTGTGATCTGAATCGGAAACAGATCAACCAGCCACATACCATTTTGGTTTAAAGCCTATCAGCACATTTGGCTTATGTTCGTCACGGAGTTTATCAACAGTTCACATATGTTAACCGTACCACCAAGCCTAGCCCCCTTCCGCGTTGTGCTCGCAGATACACTTCCCCCTCGCGGGATTGGTTTACCTCATATCGAGGATGGGTTTCATTGTCCCGCCAGCTTCACACCGCTCTGTTACCAGAACCGCATGTGGCGGTAGGCTACTGCCAAGGGAATGGCAGGTTTCATTGCCGCCGAAGCGGCCGAAACAGTTACTTATGCGACTTCACGTCGCACGCCGAGCCCGAACGGATGCTCATTGACTATGACGTCCGCATCCCAACCGGATTCGGCGACTGTCAGTAATGTTGCCATCGATTCAATGCCGCAGCCATCATCCAAAACTTGAAGGGTTTTGGTTTCAGGGCAAAAGTTAATCACCACCATGGCCGCATTAGCTCGGCGGGCATTTTGGATGAGCTCGCCCAGGACAGTGGTTTTGTTGGTGAAGCTGAAGCGTAGACTTTTAACCAAATTGGCTTGGTTGACTTTCATCGCGACTTCGTTAGTTTCTGTGTTCATGCGTTATCTCCGGGTATAAAAAAGCCCCGAGGACATGAAACAGACTAACCCCTTGCGGAGAATCGTTCATCTCCCCGAGGCGGGTAATTCTGGTTAGGCCAGTGGTTAAATCATGTTGTTTTAGGCTTGAGCAATTGGTTTGTCGGCTAGCCTTGCTAAAAATGCGTTAACGGTCTCTAACACCCTCAATTGGCAGTGCGCTTCTAGCAATAATGCCGGATCGCTTGCGATAAAAGGGTCAGTCGTTTCCAGACAATTGCCTTCTGCCAAATTGACCACGACATCAAGTGCCTGGATCAATTCAACTGAGCTGACTACGCCCCAAGATTGGTTCAGAATCGGATTGCATATCAAACTTCAAGAAAATGTTGCAGGCTGGATCTGGAACCTTGGCAGGATAAACAGCTTCCAGCCAAGTGGGATTAAATGAACGAAAACCGATTACCTTGAATAAAGCTCTCAAAGTGTCTGGCTTCGGTTTTGGATTTAAAACGGGCATGCACTGCACCGTCGATCCAGATTTCCCAGGGCAAGCGTTTAAGCTCACCTTTCACTAGTTCCACCTCGCCAACTCGAAAGTCGTCATGTTGGTAAAGTACCTGGCGGGGACTGTCTACACGAACGATGCAATGGTCCAGCAATGCCGGGCCGCCAACATCGCCGGGTTCGATCAATAGCGGCACTTTGATGGTGCCGGTCGACCTACCAATCCAGCCGATGACGTCATGCTCATCGAGCCAGGATTGACCGGTAGTTGTATCGCCGTAATACAATCGGATTTTGCGTCGGCTGTACCGCAACTGTTCCAGCAACTCGACCACCGATTCTGGTGTATCGGCGTGATAACAGGTGCCGGATGGCAAACGCTGATATTGGATGCAATGACCCGTGCCGAACGTGTGTTCAAAGATGTGTGAGTTCATGATGCTGTCCTCAATAAAATACGGAAACATCACGCATCCCCAGCGGGAATTGGATATTCCCGTGTGGGTGGAAAAAATGAGCGCCGAATCGAATGACCTGGCTAACTCAGACTTTTACAAATTGCGCGCTTAAACACCGCGCTCAGTTTTTAGGATTGGATTTCCAACGCTGTTTTTCCCAAGGCTTTTAATGCCAGAGGGATTAACTGATCTAAATCCACCCAATCGATACTGCCGCCATTGGCTTCGCCTTGTTGATAGGCTTCAACCAATCCCCGACAAACCCGCATGGCCGCTTGTTCCTGCTTCAATTGCCGTACCGAATAATCCGGTTCCGGCAGTTGTTCAACGGCCACGCATTCCCATATCAGGCTTTCATCGCCCGACTCAAGGTATTCATCCGACAATAACGGCATAGCAGCGGTGTCATCCCAAATGGTGGCATCGTCGAATGCCTGCTCAGCAAGCTGTTGTGCCGCTTCGGGATTGTCCGCAGTGATACCTACCGACACGCGATGCACATAGTCGATTTCGTAGGAGACTACGAAGAGCCGATTCACACCCTCTGCCTCCGCCGTGATATTGGCTGAGGCAGGTTCTTCAACTGGCAATTCGGTTTCCGCCGATTCACCCTCGATCAATGCGCTTTCATAAGGCTCGATCTCCTTGTTGCAGTCCGGGCAGCGATCGTTACAGCCGCAATCCCATATATCCTCCCATTCGGTTTTGCAGTAAGGGCAGCGGTACTGATTCTGATAACGAACGGTGCTGACGGCAGTCTGCATTGCGGTAACGCTTGGTTGTTCGATTAATGTCATGGTCATGTCCTCCAAAAAATGCAGGAACGACCACCCGGCAGGATGAGATTCCTGCAGGTAAAGAACGCTGATTAAAGCCAAAAATTGGCCCATACAGCGGGGTTGAATTCGCGAAAAAATCGGTATATGGTGGCTATAACTCATTAAAAAGCAGAGAAATAGCCATGTTTGACGATATTTTGCGCATTTTTGATTTCCTCAGTCCTAAGCAGACCAAGGAGCAGTACCCAAGTCGAAAGCCGATGGCGATTCCGTTGGATTCCAACGATCAACCCACCCCAATCTGCAAAAAATTATTTGCTGATTTGGACGCCGCCGAAGCGGAAGTCTTGAACGATATTCACGATCCAGAAATCGCTTGGACACTATTAAGTCGTATTCGCCAACTCAGGCGAGAGAGCCAACACGATCTTTCGGCATTGTTGCCATCAGACTTATTGCCGACTCAATTTGACCAACGAATCAACAGAAACCCCGTCCGTATCGTCAAAACACAAACGGGTGCTCAGTGGTCGGTTTTCAATGGCGGGCAAGCTCATCAGCCTGAATCACTAGGCCATTGCCGGACTTGAGAGCAGTCCGTAATTGACGCACAGGATGGGATGATTTTGATAAATCATCATCCATCACCGTAGAAGCTTTTTTCGAGCGTTTTGTCGGTTTACCGGCTTTCGGCTCACCTAAAGCTGCCATTGGTCTGACTTTTTCCAATTCCAGTTGCAACTTGGCGATTTGAATATCGGCTTTGATCAGTTCCATGGTTTTGGTTTTTACCTGCAACTCCACGTCCAATCGATCAACTTGCCGATTGGAGCCTGCGTTGCGACTATGAATTTCCTGGCGCACCGAATCCGACATAGCCAACCAATCCACCTCATGACGGATGCTGGACATGATCACCGGTAACCGGTTTCGCGCTAATCGTTGCGCACGATAGCGGTGAAACGTTTGAGACACATGTTTCAATGCGCTCAGCAGTTGCAACGCAGTTGCCCAAATCACCCGCAAGGCGAGGATGAACATAGCCAGTAGGATGACGCCGAAAATAAAGTTCATTGAAGTTCTCCTTTAAAAATTTAAGAAAACACTTCGAATGAACAGCACCCGGCCGGGCGATGGTCGCCCGAAGCGGGTTTAGAATTTGCAGAGAGTAATATCTCTGCGCTTTACATCGGGCTTAACGCACCCGACACGATCACGGTTTAACGTGCTCACCGCCTAAAGACGGAACGCCGACCGAAGTCGGATTCAGCATTCTGGAAAGAACGCATGAAATGTCTGTTTGTCGAATGGGCTCCATGAATTGAGTGCATTCGACAAACTGCGGTTGCAATCAGCTACCCATAGCCACAATCGCCAGGTTAATACCTAAAGATTGGGCTACGGATAACCGACTGGGATTTATGCCGCCAACAACACCGCTTTCGAGAGTTCAAACAATTGCGCTCTGAGCTCTGAAAGATCGTTAATGGTGATGGCAACCGGGAACAGATGACTAACATCCAATCCCAAACCGACACCGACCGTTTCAATACCGCTATCCCGGCAGCGCTGTAACAGTTCCAGCGTGCTCAAAGTATCATTGGGTTGACCATCGGTCATGACCATCAACACTTTGCGCGGCTCCCGGCATCGCAGCAGTGATGCCGCACCAAACCAAATCGCTTCGGTCATCGGCGTACTGCCCGCAGCGGCCAGCGAAAAAGCACCGGTGCGAGCAATCACGCGTTGGCCATGTTCCAGCAAGCGAAATACCGAGTCATCTTGATGGCCAGGAAACGCAGTCACGCCAGGATTGACGCCTGGAATACCTTCAAAGGCCATCGCCAATGCCAAAGATGCTTCCAACGCAATCGGCATTCGCGATCCGATGGGTAGGCTCTGACTATCGGTGACCTGATACCCCATGCTTTCGGATTTATCGAGTAACAGATGAATTGCCGTATTGGGTGCTGCTTTGGTCTGTTTGCGCTGAAACACCTTGGTTTCACCTAACGGCAATCGGTGTAAACGCTTGCCATCCATCCGCCGTCCACGACACGCGTGTTGCGAGTGGCTGAGGGTTTGTGACTGCACCAAGCCTTGCAACGCGGCGCGGATTTTCCCCGATTCGCTTTGCACCTTACGGAGCAAAAACGCACCGGCTCGATCATTCATCGGTGGCTCGTGGCCACTGGGCATCAGTAATTCCGAAACGTTTTCCGCCGCCAACGACAACGCCGATTTCAGCGATTCGAAGAAATCCTGCTCGATGTCACTGTCACCAGCGGACAACAAGGTTTGCAAGACGCCCATCGGATCGTCAATATCCGCGTTTTCTTTATCTTTACCGTGCGGGCTGGATGTGGAACTGCCGGATGGTGTTGCCGGTTCATCGTCAGGATTTTCCGAATTCGAATCATCGTTACCCGCCGACTCTGAAGACGGATTGTCGTCTGTGTCGTTGGGTGATCGTTCATGGGTTCCCATTTCTTCCTGGCAATCCGAACCGCTCGAATCAACCGAATCGGTTGATTCAGCATCCTGATCCGTATCATCCGGCTCAGGCGTGTTTTCCTCATTTGCCGATGGCTGTGCTTCATTACGCTGTCGTTGTTGCTCAAATTCCTGCTCAATCATGGTCAGGATGCGATCGGTCAATTGCAGGCAATCTGATTCCGTTTGCAAACCCAGAGGCACTTCAGACAACAAGCCTTTCAACCGCGTTACGGCACCTTTCGGAAACGTTGCTTTCAATGCCTCTTCGGTTTGCTCGACCAATGGCAATAACGCCGATTGACCCAGCACCCTGGCTCGTAGACTCTTCAACACAAAGCTGTACAGAATATTGGCCGGATGATCATCGATATTGCTGGCCAGAAAGTCGCCTTTGGCAATCATCTTTTCAATCACTTTGCGGATAGTCAGCCTGGTACCTGGAAAGTCTTTGGCCAGTTCGTGCTCGATACGGACATCCTCGATTGCATTGCATAAGCGCCGGCGTAATATCGAACTGCCATAGCGCAGCGAAAAATCCGAATAACGAATATGCGCCGCTTCATGTGCCAACAGCCCCCAGGCGACATCTTGGTAATCCGGATCATCACCCTCATAGGCCGGCAGCCAAATGGTTTGCCCATCGGTTTCGGCTTTATCACCGCCGACACTGACTTTGACGCCAAAGCGATTGCCGATGGCGGCCGCGACGATGGGAAATGCGTTGTGTAAGGTTATATTTTTCATGGTGTGCTCCTAAATTAAGGGCAAACCATGACCCCAGTGGGACATGAATTTGCCCCAGTGGGTGAAAAGTTAATTAAAGTCAGATCATTCAGAACCAGTAATCCTGGTCGGAATCGTCCGCCTCCTCATCGTCTCCCGCAGTCACCGTTTCCGGTTCTGCTGGATGTTCAGACGGGTTGGATTCATCGTTTTGGTTACCGATTTCCAGTTCGGCCTGGCTTTTATCCAGCAAGACCTCAAGCGCCCAGTCATCGGCCGCCAATTCCGCTTCGAGTTCGTCGTCGAAGATGCCGTCAAACAGATCGGTAAAATCGGGACTGTCTGAAACGCTTTCAGCGATGAGTGGTGTTGGTTCGGCTGCGACTGTTGTTGCTGTTGGTACCGTTGGAGGCTCTAACTCCGCGTGTTCGACGATTTCATCAACGTCCGTCTCTTCAACAACGGGTGTTTGATTTACCAACAAGCCTTCACCGTGCCGCCGGGTTTTATCCGGATCGGACAACAGCATCGCTGTCGCCAGAATCTCCTGCAAAATGCCGCCTTCAATGGCGCCTTTGTTGGGTATTCTGGCCAGAAGATCGTCAATGGTGCTGACGACCGGCGCGACTCGATGATCCAGAAAGCCTAGCCCATCGAGCTTGTCCCGCATGCGGCGAATCGGCCGTAACGCATTACGCGTGACTTGCTCCTTGCCCAGCAATGATTGCTCGATGAGTTGATTGGCTTCCACGGAAATTTCGTAGAACATCTGCTCGCTGAGTGATCCGATTTTGCTTTCCAGACGCGCGACATCCGCCGGCGGCAAGCTCTCGGGTAATCCGACACTGACCACCAGAAAATCAAACGACAACCGCGTCGAGACAAACTCCACCGAATCTACCGCTTGCTCGATGATGCCGGCAAACTCCGGATGGCGAAACACCCAGTCCGTCACTGCCGCATCGTAACCGGCAATAAACTCGGTTTTTGCCGCGGCAAAATCCACCGCAATACGCTCAAGTTCATTAGTAATACTGGCGGCCGATTCAATCGGTACGGCAAAGCCCCCCAGAAAGCGGGTGCCAACGCGCAAACAAATGCGTTCGGCTTCCTTCTTCAGGCGGTTGAATACGGTCAGCTTATCGGGATCGAGCAAACGTTTAGACCCTAAGCTGGCTAAGTCCTCCGGCGGCAATTTGCTACCATCGGCCAGCACCAGGTCTTCTTTTTTCAGTTTCTTGCGGGCGCCGTAGATATTGGCGTCCACTTTTACCAAGACCACGCGGTCTAAGATCACTTGCGTTTCATGCGACATGGGAACCTCCTAAAAGGAGAGGCACACCTATCCCCGCTGGGGCCGATGTGCCCCTTAGGGTTAAATGAAAAGTACAAACCGGTTAAAACCAGCAGTCGTCCGTGTCGGACATAGCCGCTGCCAGATTTAATCGGGGTTTGAGCAAACCTAAGACTTCTGCGGTGTCCCGGATGCTGTCCAGATCGGTGCCAAACAATGCCAGCACGTCCTGTTCAGCTTTCAGATCGACCGAAAGGTCTCGGGCGGTTTCGGTGGCAATATCAATCTCTATGCCTTTGAAGCCTTTTGCTTTCAGCGCCAGTAAAAACAGCCAGGGCAAAACGCCGTGGGCTGATTTAATCTGGCCGCTCAGTTCAAAGGTTTCGGCATTGAGGGTGGCATCAATGAATTGTTGCCAGCCATCCCAGTCCTGTTCAGGCTCAGATTGCTGATCCGATACGGATTGAATAACGCCGATCAGTCGCCTAACCTCGATACCCAATTCCACACGGATAGACTGCTTTGCATGGCAATCAATGGTCCAATACAGTGCCTCGACTGGCGGTGTTGGCACAGATTCGGGAGTTGCGTCAGGTTCAGGCGGCCTTTGTGATGTATTTACCGAACTCTTACTCGGAAACACCACATTGCCGTCACCATCAATATCGACCTCTGCGACAAACACATAGCCCTTAGCCTGTTTTTGCCGTTCAATGTCGAATTGCCTAACACCACTACGGTTGCTGACGCCTGGTAAACAGGATGCCGTTTTGCCCCAACGCGTCGTTATTGATCCATCCGAATTACTCCTGATTGCCCAGTCCTTGGAACTGCCGTCACTGTTACGATGACGATAGAGATTCCAGGCGGCCATGACTAGACCTGCCAGTCATCGCCAAACACATCCTTGGCGATGCGATGAATCGCTTCGCGTTCGGCGGGTTCGGCACGAAAGGTCAAGGCCCTATCCAGCGAATAGGCCAAGGCATTGGGCGCACTTTTGAAAGTGGCCACCAATGACGCCCAACGCACTAAACCGCGCGTCGATAACGTGACTGATAACATGCCGCTGCCATCCGCACCGCCGATAAACACCTTACGAATCTGGTTGGCCACTTTGATCATGCTTTCGCGTACCGTTTCCGGCATGCTCGGCACCACATCGGCCAACAGTTTCATTTCGTCTTCCGGCTCCGGGTAACCGACTTCCATCAGCCGAAATCGATCCAGAAACGCCAAGTTCTGACGTAACACGCCTTGGTACAAGCCCGATTGATCGCCGCTACCTGCACTATTGCCGGTGGCCACCAAACGAAATTTGGGGTGCGGTGTGATCACATCGCCGGTCTGCGGAATCGTCAACGGCTTGCCTTCGACGATTTCATTCAGACCGATCAGTTCTGCCGGGTCAATGGCATCGATTTCGTTGATCAATAGCACATGACCCAGGCGAACCGCCAGGGTTAATGGACCATCGATCCACTTCATCGCACCGCCGTCGACCAGCATGTACTGACCCAACAGATCGTTGAGTTCCAGCCGACCATGGCCGGTGACCGAATGCACGCCCCAATTAAGACGCGCCGCGACTTGCTCCAACAACGAGGTTTTACCGGAACCGGTCGGCCCGGTCAGGTATAAGCCGTCGCCATTGTGGGCACCTAAAAACGCCAATACATCTCGCAAGTGATCCTTGCGAAACACATAGGTTTTTTGCGCCGGTACATAAGCATTTTTGCCTGGGACAAAGCCTTCCACTTTCATGGACGCCGGGGCTGCAATGCCGAAGGTATCGGCAATCGAATATTGTTGATACATGATGCGCTCCTCGAGGACTAGCCTCAAATGACAAGGGGCACACCGCCCCGAGGGGTAATGAGCCCCAACGGGTGATTTAAACCCTGGCAAACCAGGGCGGATAAAAAGTTAACGCAACTGCATCACGCAGTACATCGCCCATTCGGCGCGGGCCAACAGCTCCCGATCCATCAAACGGACAATACGCTGAATGTCGCTTCTCAAACCGGGGTCCGAGATTTGACGATGCATTTCCAGCAACAAACGCTTTTTGGCCTGAATGTCGTTGCTGTGGGCAACGTTCAACCAGCCATGCAATGTTTTCCAAAAGTCGTGATTCATAATGACCTCCTTCAATCAAAAAAAGGGGTCACCGAATCCCGCAAAGGTGATGAACCCCAACGGGACAAACAAAAACACCAGGCTTGACGCACCTGGCACACGAGGCAAACGCTCATGCCGCTTAATAACGGAACGCCGGTCGAAACCGGATTCGGGATTCCACGAAGGGAATGCCTGAACGATGCGGGTTTTGGGTTGGACTTTTTTGAAAATCCAGCCTAAAACCGACACGCCGGCACCGAATGTATGTTCCTGTCCATCAAGCGACACCCTGCAACCGCCAGGGTTACAGGATGTCGTGAAACGAAGCGCCCAAACTCAAAACCAAAAGTCCACGCCCGCCAGGTCTTTCAAGGCTTGGGCATCGAACGGCACTTCGGCATGTTTGCCGTCATCGTCCCGGCAAGTTACGCGGACCCGCGTGGCCGACGGTTTTCGATAAACTTCCAGCACCGCAGCCTGAACATCCGGTTGCAAGGCGTGGAGTGCCGCCTTGTAATCGATGGCACCCTGGCTTTGAAACCGGCTGATACGCAACCCCGAGTGTTCGGCAGCCACGTATTCGCCCATTAGCAACACCAAAGTGTTTTCAATGGCCGCCTGACTATCCTCCAAGGTTGCTAGCTCAGCTTTCAAATCCGCGATTTTCACGGCACGATTGCGATAACTCGCCGCCAGTTGTTGCCATTGCTGTTCCGCATCACACTTGGGTAAATACAAATCGCGTTCGGGATCCTTACTCGGCTCCTTTTTCGTTTTGACCGCCGACCAGAAGTCCATCGCGGTATTGACCAGTTCAGTGAGAAAGGTCTCATCGCGCTGAATTTCGAACTCGATGTCCTGGCCTTGGTGGTAGAAGAATAGAAAACCGCGTTGCGCTTCGGAAACCAGCAGTTGTTGCTGGACTTGGCACCAATACAGTTGATAGGCCTCGGAAGCTTCCCGATTCAACACTACATCCAGAAACGTGGTTTCATGCGGACATTTTATTTCCACGGGCTCATTCGATTCGGACAAGCCGTCGAACGAAGCCCGCATCAACGGAAACTGCTCCGACTCGCCGCACAGCGGCAACAACATCAGATCGTGTTTATCCTCGAAGCGTTGCAAAGCCTCGGGCTCTTGCTGGATGCCGGCCCGGATCAACGGGTTGTTGTCCAGGCTGGCTTCCAGCACCAAGCCGATCTTCTCCGCCCAGAGCCGCCAATGGCTTTTGTATGGCGAGCGGTTCATGACGATGGCCGCTTCGCTGGCACTGACGCCTTGTGAACGCCATTGCCGCCAGGCGGCTGAACGTTGCGAAACGTCGATGACCTTCATCGCGAAGATCCGGTCAACTGCACTTGGCAACCGAAGCGCACCGACTCGATACCGAGCTTGTGCAACTGGGTCTGGCAACGCCGGGCCCAATGGCCATCGCCGAACAGCAACAGCAGTTCGTCTTGCGCCGGCAGACACACACCGCCAAAACTCTCGGCCAGCGTTGTCAGTTCCGGTTGGCTCAAGGGCTGCGGGTTCGGTTCGTTGGCCTGGGGTCGCCACAGGCGTTCCAGAAAACCACGGCCGTGACGGCGTAACACCGTGGGTGAATCGTAACGTTGCCAGTCGGTATGACAGGGCACGCGGTTTAATGATTGATCGTTTGTGTTCATGACCTCTCCTGATAAATGAAGAGCGCCATGTCCTACCCCATGGGCGAATCATGACGCCCTCGTGGGTGGTTAAAGAATTTAGGATTGCAGCGTTTCTACGCCGCGTGCCCCAGGGTTTGACGGGCCTGATTCATCGCCATGTCTTTCGCGGACAAGGGTGGCATGCCAGTGTTTTCGGTTTGTTCCAGGGCTTGTGTTGCCTTGGGTTCAACTTGCGATACCTTGTCCAACTCGGCCAACGCAAAGGTCAGGTCGATGCCTTTGAACTTCTGGTGGGCATAGTCGTAGGCTGCTTTCCAGGCACCTGCCGCCTTGGTACGACGTACCAATTCCGCTACGGCCTTTTGCACCTTGGGATGGATTTGCGACAAGTTGATCACCTGAGGCGTGTGCTCGGGTGATTCGGCAAACCGATCCCCTGCATCGCCTTCCCACACAGTCGCTTCGCCATCAATGACGGTAGCGTCGGTGAGGTCGTCGAGCGTTTTGCCATCCATTTCCTCGGCGGCATAGCCGCATTCCTCCGGAAAGGCTGCCCTGAGCGACGCTGCTTTACCGCATTTGGATAATTGCCCCTTGGGGCGTTTGATCCACATGGCGGTCGGCACTTGCGAGTTTTTACCGCCGGCCGTGCTATAAGCCTCCAGCCAGTAGACTTCCTCGGTAAAGGCGCATCGTTTGCCGCCGACGATCCGATACACAGTAACCGCCACCCATTCGGGAAAAGTCACGGTGACACTAGATTCCTGCCATTGCTCGTTGTCGTCCTTATAGCGACCGGTAAAAGTCTTGGTAACATCAGGACCCCAGACGGGCCTATCCATGCCGGCCCAAACACCGGTTCGGGATGCGGTGGTCTGAATTTCCATGATGGACGGCCAGACGGTTTCGACATTGCGGCCTAAAGCGGCACTCCACATCGGCACGATATGCACCGGCTTTTTGAAGATATCGAGCTTGCGGGCCTTGCAATAATCCAGCGCCATCAGGATGGCTTCCGGTGTTTTGGCTGTCGGGAAGGTCACTTCCGTCAGTACTTTCCAGGATTGTTCCGACAGACCGTAGCTTTGTTGCACAACAGCCGGCATCGGCAAGTCACGAGTTTTGGGTAAATTGTTGCGGTTGTTTTGGCTCATGGTGGGTCTCCTTCAATAAAAAAAGGGAACGCCATTGCCCGCCGGGGAATGGAGTTCCCCAGGGGGTTGAAATACCGAAACCTGAAAAGGGTCGGCGGTGTAACCGTCAAACCATCGAACGCCAATAATCGGCGCGCCGGGGTTTAATGAATCGGCATATCGCTGTATTCGTCATCCCAATCGGCGTCCTCAGGGGCTGCTGGCGATGATGACGAACTGTTGGCGGCTGCCGATGCACTAGGGCGATCCAGCATCTGCAATTCAAAGGCGACGATTTCGGTACGGTACCGCTTGTCATTTGCTTGGCCCCATTGCTGGGTACGCAAACGGCCTTCGATGTAGATCTGGCTACCTTTGTGCAAATACTGCTCGGCGGTATCGGCGAGTTTTTTGAAAAACACCACTCGATGCCATTCGGTCCGCTCCTGTTTGCCGTTTTTTGGATCGCTCCAGACTTCGCTGGTTGCCAAACGGACGGCGACTACTTTGCCGCCGTTATTGGGCATAAAGCGAACATCCGGATCGGCGCCGAGGCGGCCCAGCAAGATGACTTTGTTCACGCCGCGATTGGCCATGATGACATTCCTCCTGTCGGCCGCGCCCGACTCAACGAAAACAATACCCAGCGGCGCGGCGATGGGCATGCCGGCGCCTCGAATCCCTGGGGGAATCGATACGCCCGGCAGGGTTAAACAATTAATACTCACATCAGGCTTGACGCACCTGACACGCCGATGGAAAACCACCGTCGCCGCTTAAAAACGGAACGCCGACCGAAGCCGGATCAAGGCAGTCATGAAAGACCAGCCGAGAAAGTCTGGGGAGAAAGAGAAGGCCGATGGCCAACCAATTCCGTTGGCGGGTATTGAAGCAGAATTTTTTTGAAGGGCTCTTGCAGCTGATGCCGAATTCGTCATCGTCTGCGGATAGGCTAAAAAGAATCTGGCTTACGATCATGAACCATTCGTCCACATCAGGAAACGGTCATGTCCGAAGTAGCTCCACTGCCCAAACCAGCCCAGCGTCGCGCCATCAGTCGGCCGATATTTGAACGTACGTTTAGCATCAACAGCGAACAAGCCATACGTGTTATCCGTAACAGCTATCACCGGCTAATGGTGTCCCTGTATGCGATCGACGTGATCTTGCGCATCATCGGCCGGGAAGAGACCGTCGATGAAATCGAAAGCCTCGTCAGTCAGATGATTGCCGAATGCGCGGAGCAACTTCAGCAGGAAAAGTTACGGCTGGAAAAACTCAAGGCCGACAACGGCATCAGCGAAACGCCCACGTATACGCACCCCAGGGAATTTGTGGCGAAAATTGCCTCGCCCCAGATAGCGCAATTCGTCGAGTTGATTCGTTTGCTCGATCAGTTGATGATCGTGATGGATACCTTGTGGCTGTGCCAGATCATCTCCAACAAACATTGCATTGCGGCCCGCCTAGAGTGGCAGCAGCGGTTACAGCGGCTGGCGAATAAAATTGTGACGATGGAACGGTATGCCCATCAGGCGGCGTATGCTCAAGGGCATGGTGATGAGGTACGGTTAGCGCGGCAGGAATCAGGGCTGTTGGATGAGCCAGAGCGACTTTCCGAAGATGAGGATTCAGTGGTTGATGAGACCGACTCGGATAAAGCAGGTGTGCAATGACCGCCAATCCGAATGAAATATGCTTGAGCGTTTCGTTATCCGAACAGGAGACGTGGGATTTGGCGCAATTTCTAAAGCGAACTGGATTTGCTGATTTTCGCAGTCATGCGGTCGATGATGACGAGGCTTATCGAATGCATGCGGCTGCGCTAAAGGTCAGAGGGAACTTGGTTACCATTAGCTATGACCCACGCTAGGAAACAAACCGACGATCCCGTTGAGAAGAAGCTAACCGAAAGTTCGGCTGAGGATTCAAATGAATCCGAATTGTTTAGTTGACAAAATAGTAGAAATGCACAATTATTAGGTTGACGATTTTCAATTCTTGCACAATTTGGAGAGCGAATGCTTCCTCAACCTATACATTACCACTCGGATTTGACTCACGAACGTTTATCCATCGTCGCAGAGTTGTTACTAGATGAACACTACAAAACGCTCGACGATCTTTCTTCTGAAACAGATGATAACTATACCCGCGGCTGTACTGCATTCGGAAGGCAAAAAAACCGGATTAAGCGGTTGGCGTTGGCGAAAACCTATCCTTGGTTACAGATCATTAATAGCGCCAATGATTTGGTCTTCACAATTGGAAGCGTGCCTTGTCGATTCAGTAGTGACGATCCGAACAGCCCAAAGAAAAAAGCCGTTTTAATGGCCAATCGTTATCAAATGTCATTTTTTGATGATGTTGATAGCGACGAGGAACCGTGCCGTTACTGTTTCATCATTGATCAAGGCATCAATGATGATGCTGAGCCTTCAGTTGTTTTTCTCGGATTCGATGCGACTGATGTTGTGAGATGTCAATGGGAGTCTGGCGTGATCAGAACTTTCCATAGCGTTAATACGGTTGCTGTTCCTGAAGCTGTTGAGATAGGCAAACCTGCCGTCAAACCGAAAAAATCAGTCGCAGAATCCGCAGACGAGGCCAATCGGCTATGACCGCTGATTTCCTTGGGCAAAACCTTCGGCTTGCTCGATTGTTTCACGGGCTTTCTTTGCAGGATTTGGCTGATAGAGTCAATAAGTCAAAACAATATCTTAGCCGGTTGGAATCAGGCTTAGAGCCTCCGCATGAAAACCTGGAAACAGCTTTAGCTGAAGCTTTGGACGTGCTACCCCGATTTTTTAGGGAAGTTGATCCGATGCCGATTTCGGACGAGCAATGCCATTTCCGTAAACAGCTGACCACGAAAGTTGCGCTTAAACAGGTCGCCCGTGCTCAGGGCGAGTTGTTTAAGAGATTGGTGTCCGTTCTTGACCAGAATCTAGAATTTCCGAATTACGATTTTCTGCATGAAGAGGTATCAACGCCCGAAGAGATTGAACGCGTTGCTGAAATAAGCCGGTCTCATTGGGGGCTAGGCTTAGGACCAATTGCCAACATGAGCCGCGTTGCTGAGAATGCTGGTGCGGTATTGGTTAAAACGGATGGGTTAGCGGACGAGATCGACGCCATTTCGTTTGCCACTCGGCGGCCGGTTATTACGTTAAATGCTGAAGGGAAATCGGCTTGCCGTACCCGATTTGGAATCGCGCACGAAATTGGACATTTGACCATTCACGTTGGCGTCCAAACGGGGGATAGAGCAACAGAATCCCAAGCCAACCGATTTGCGAGCGCGTTTTTAATGCCTCGCGCGTATTTTATTAAGGAGTGCCAAAAAGCGTTACGCGGCACTCGGCTTAATTGGCAAGCACTGTCCGACATCAAAATGCGTTGGGGGGTCTCAAAAGCGGCAATTCTGTATCGTGGTCGGCAGCTTGGAGTGTTTTCGGAAGAGCAATATCGGTCTGGTGTTATTACATTACGTCGGCACGGGGAAGCGCTTCAGGAGCATGAAGATCGTGATATGGTTCAGGAAAAGCCTGAAGTTATTTTCGACAGCATGAAAGTTTTGGCCGAGCAATGCGGTATGTCCAGAAAAATGATTGCCGATTTGATGTTTGTAAAACCTGAACTTATCGATAAGTTGGTTGGCGTTAAAGCTGATGAGTCTATTCATAATAATATTGTTAGTCTGCAATATCATCGGAGTTTGAATTAGGTTTACAAAAGTGTCTTGATGTCGTTTTTTGACCAGACAATTAAGGTTTGCTTTGCAGTTGACAAGCTTGTATGAGTGGGATTGAACCTGTGTTGTTGAAAGTTGACGACATGCATCCTGGCGGAAGAATGCACGAATCTATAAAAATTCGGCAGTAGCAGCATAAAGCTGTATTTATTGTTATCTATACATGACAATAAAATCATTCTAATGCTAATATTGACTGATGAGAGTCTCAAAAGAAGAACTAATTGCCGTATTGGCCCAATTCAATCCCTGGTGGCGAGGTGAGCCAATTGCGGACTTACCGGATTGGCAGCGGGCTGCTTCGCGCGAGTTAAATCGCTGGATTAATCATCCACCGGTCCATCGCGCCATTTTGCTGTCCGGCGCACGCCAGGTCGGCAAGACCACACTGTTGCAACAACAAATCGACGCGCTATTAAAGCAGACCGTCCCAGCAGCCAACATTCTTTACGCCACTTTTGACCATCCGGTGCTCAAGTTGGCCGGCATCGAAGCTGTGTTGGAAGCCTGGCGCGAGCGCGAGCCGCGCGTCGATGGCCCAGAATACCTGTTTCTCGACGAAGCCCAGTTTATTCGTGATTGGGGTACCTGGGTCAAACACCAGATCGATTTCAACAAGCAGCGCCGCATCGTTTTTACCGGTTCGGCCATGCCTTTGGTGGAAGCCGACCAGGAATCTGGTGTTGGACGTTGGCATACCATTCGGCTGACCACGCTGTCGTTCTACGAATACCTGCAAATCAAACAGCTGCAACTGCCGGCGTTGCCACCCTTAAAAAGCCTGACCGAGCTGTTCGACTGGACGCCCCCGCAATTTTACCGGGCGCAGGAAATCGCCGTGCCTTATGTCGGCCATTTTCACGAGTATCTGATTCGCGGCGGCTTCCCGCAAACCGCCCAAGTGGAAAGCATCACCCAGGCCCAGCGCCTGCTTCGTGAAGACATCATAGACAAGGCCCTCAAGCGCGATATGACCGCACTGTTTGGTGTGCGTCGCATTCTGGATCTTGAACATACCTTTCTGTACCTGTGCATGCACGACGGCGGTTTGCTGAATATCACCGACTTATCCAGCAACCTGGAAGTCAAGCGCCCCACGGCTCAGCATTTCATCGAGCTGTTGGAAGCATGCCACCTGATTTATCGCCTGCCGCCGTTCGGTTACGGCAAAGACGTACTCAAGGGTCGCTTTAAAATCTATTTGGCCGATGCCGCCATCGCGCCCGCTGTTTTACTCAAGGGCAAAAGTATCATCGACGATCCCGCCGCCTTGGGCGTGGCGACCGAAACGGCGGTGTTTAAACACCTATTTGCGCGCTATTATTCCCAGAATGTGCGTTTTACCTACTGGCACGGGAAAAAAGACCGTGAGGTCGATTTGGTAGCGGAAATCGGCGGACAGTTGATTCCCTTCGAAGTGAAGTACCGAGCCCAGCATACCGGCGCACGGGAATTGAAAGGTTTGATCGAACTGTGCGAGCAAAAGAAAATCGCCCGCGGCTATGTTGTCACCAAGTCACTCGATGACTTCGGCTTGATGACCGGTCTGCCACAAACCGGCGAGACTGCCAGCCAAATCATGCGTCTGCCGGCACCATTATTGTGTTACTGGATGGGCGCATCGGAATTGAATCAACCCGAATTTAACGATTAAGCCGGAAAACCGGCGATAGGAAACCATGGACCAAAGCCAACTCAAATGGATTGCAGACTTCATCTGGAACATCGCCGATGACCGTCTGCGCGATGTGTATGTAAGGGGCAAATACCGCGATGTAATTCTGCCGTTCACCGTGCTGCGCCGCCTCGATGCGGTGCTGGAATCCAGCAAAGATGCCGTATTGGAACGCAAAAAATTCCTCGATCAACATAGCGTTGTTGACCAGGAAGGCGCGCTACGCATGGCCGCCGGCCAGGCGTTTTACAACACTTCTGAATTTACCCTGTCGCGTCTGGCGGCCAGCGGCCAAGGCCAAAGATTGCGCGATAACTTCACCGATTATCTCGACGGCTTTTCGCACAACGTCCAGGAAATCCTGGCCAAGTTCAAATTCCGCGACCAGATTCAGACCCTGGTCGATGCCAATGTCTTGGGTTACCTGATTGAAGACTTTCTCAATCCCGACGTCAATCTGTCGCCGCAACCGGTACGGGATGGCGATGGCCGCATCAAACTGCCGGGGCTGGACAACCACGGCATGGGCACCGCCTTCGAGGAATTGATTCGCCGCTTTAACGAAGACAATAACGAAGAAGCCGGCGAACACTGGACGCCGCGCGACGTGGTCAAACTGATGGCCAAATTGTTGTTCGTGCCGATCGCCGACCGTATCGAGTCCGGCACCTATACTTTGTATGACGGCGCTTGTGGTACCGGCGGCATGCTGACCGTGGCCGAAGAAACGCTGCTGGAACTGGCTGCCAGTCACGACAAGGAAGTCTCGATTCATTTATTCGGCCAGGAGATCAACCCGGAAACCTACGCCATCTGCAAAGCCGATTTGCTGCTAAAGGGCGAAGGCGAAGAAGCCGAGAACATCGTCGGCGGCGCCGATAAATCCACCTTGTCGGCCGACCAGTTTCCGGCGCGCGAGTTCGATTTTATGTTGTCCAATCCTCCGTACGGCAAAAGCTGGAAAACCGACCTGGAAAGGATGGGCGGCAAAGCCGGTTTTAGCGACCCGCGCTTTATGGTCACTCACGATGGCGACCCGGAATATAAACTCATCACCCGATCCAGTGACGGCCAGCTGATGTTCCTGGTCAACAAGCTGCAGAAGATGAAGTACAACACCCCGTTGGGTAGCCGTATTGCCCTGGTTCATAACGGTTCGGCGCTATTCACCGGCGACGCCGGCCAGGGCGAAAGCAACATCCGCCGCTGGGCCATCGAAAACGACTGGTTGGAAGCCATCATCGCCTTGCCGCTGAATATTTTTTACAACACCGGCATCGCCACCTACATCTGGGTGCTGACCAACCGCAAGACCGAACACCGTAAAGGCAGAGTGCAATTGATCGATGCCAGCCAATGGTTCCAGCCCTTGCGCCGTAACATGGGCAAGAAAAACTGCGAGCTAAGCGAACCTGACATTGCGCGGATTCTGGAGCATTACCTGCAATCGCCACCGGCGGATGACGATGCGGCAAAAACAACGCCGGAATCCAAGTGGTTCGACAACGCCGATTTCGGCTATTGGAAAATCACCGTCGAGCGGCCGTTACGCCTGAAGAGCCAGCTCAAACGTAGCGCTATCGAAACCCTGCGCTTTGCCTCCGGCGACGAAGCCTTGCGTAGCGAAATATACAGCCGCTGGGGTGAAGCGCTGTACGATCAATTCGCCAAACTACGGCCCGAGATCGAAGCTTGGCTGAAAGGCGACGATAGCGACGAAGAGGCGGATGGCGACCCCGAAGGGGGACGGTACAGGAACGTATCGTCTCAAAAGCGCAAGAAATTGCTCGACCCCGCCACCTGGCTACGCGACAAAGCCCTGGTCGAACTGGCCCGGTTGGCACAACAGGAACTTGGCGAAGGACTGTTCGACGATCATAACCAGTTCCGCACTCGTTTCGATGCGGCCATGAAACAGCTAGACAAGAAACCCAGCGCTTCTGATAAAAAGATCATTTACAAAGCCGTCAGCTGGCGAGACGAAACCTCGCCGCCGGTGATCGCCAAACGCACAAAACTCAAAGCCAATGACTTCTTCGAACCCGGCTACGACGGCGCTTATCTGGAGCAGGACGGCAAAGACCGCTACATGCTGGAATACGAAGCCGACAGCGATTTGCGCGACATTGAACAAGTGCCGCTGAACGAGCCCGGCGGCATCGAAGCTTTTTTTGCGCGCGAAGTATTGCCGCATGCCCCTGACGCCTGGATTGCGATGGACGCCACCAAAATTGGCTATGAAATCTCTTTTGCCCGTTACTTCTACCGGCCCGCGCCGCTGCGAACGCTGGAGCAAATCCGCGCCGATATTCTGGCCTTGGAACAGCAAACCGAAGGCTTGCTGCATAAAATCGTGGGAGTCGGTTGATGGATAAACTATCAGCCTACACGGACTATAAGGATACTTCGTCCAGATGGGTGCCGTGTGTGCCGGCGCATTGGCAGTTGTTACGTGCCAAACATTTCCTCCGAGAAATAGATGACCGTTCGACAACCGGTGAAGAGCAATTATTGTCAATGCGCCAGCATCGAGGACTGGTTCCTCACAACGATGTCTCTAACAAGCTTATCGGTGCGGAACATCTGATCGGCTACAAGCTAACGTATCCTAACGAACTGGTTTTGAACCGAATGCAAGCGGGGAATGCGATGTTCTTTCGTAGTTCGTTATTTGGTCTTGTTAGTCCGGACTACGCGGTGTTCAGGTTAATTCGAGATGACAATCCAGAATTTCTGGGGCACTTGTTTCGATCGGCACCAATGCGAGGTTTATTCCGGTCTGAGTCGAAAGGGCTTGGGACGGGAACCTCTGGTTTCTTGCGGCTTTATTCTGATCGCTTTGCGTCACTCAGTATTCCGATGCCGCCACGTGCCGAGCAGGATCAAATCGTCGCCTATCTGCGGGTGCAAAATGCCCATATCGCCCGCTTCATCAAGGCTAAGCGCGATCTTATCGTTCTGATGGCGGAGCAACGGGGGGGGCTCGCAGAACAGGCGATTTCATCTGCAGAAACCCAATATCTTCGATTTGATCGAGTCGTCACGCTTCTGACGAAGCCAATTACCAGAAATCCTGAGAAGACATATACGCCGATTGGTATGTTTAACCGTGGTCGAGGCATTTTCCACAAGCCGTTAACTGAAGGAAAGCATCTTGGGGATTCTACTTTCTTACGAATCGAAAAAGGTGATCTGATTTTTAGCGGGCAGTTCGCTTGGGAAGGTGCTGTTGCCGTTGCCAATGCTGAAGATGATGGCTGTATCGCCTCCCATCGCTACCCAATTGCCAAGTGCATGCTTGATTCTGTCACGCCGGAGTATCTCTATACATTCTTCTTGAGCAAGGCAGGCGACCTGCTCCTGAACCACCATTCACGAGGCGCAGCGGGACGCAATCGTCCGCTAAACCCTCGCTCATTGTTGAAAGAGAAGATTCCGGTTCCGCCCCTGCATCTGCAACGCGAAGTCACCGATTTCTTCAACGAAGAGCAATCGGTACGTCGTGAGATCGAGAAGGAAATCGCCCTCATCCGCGAGTACCGCGACCGCTTGATTGCCGACGTCGTCACCGGCCAAATCGACGTGCGCGACTGGCTGCCCGGCCCGGACGACGTGGTGGCCGAGGAAGACCTGGCGGCACTGGGCGGCGACGAAGACATCGAACCCAATGGGGAGGACGAGGATGGCGAAGAATAAACCCGCCGGACCCAAACCGGCCGACGCCGCGCTTGCCGTGCAAAACGACCTGTTTACCCTAGTATCGGACTTGATCGAGGAGGCCCGCCAGACCCTGTCGCGTCAGGCGAACAGTGCTACGGTGTTTTTGTTCTGGCGCATTGGGCAGCAGGTCAATAGTGAAATTCTGCACCACCAGCGTGCGGAGTACGGGCAAAAGATTGTGCCGACACTGTCGGCACAATTGAGCGCCAACTACGGGCGTAGCTTCGAGGTACGCAACTTGCGCCGGATGATGCAGTTTGCCGAGCAGTTTCCGGACTTCGGAATTGTGTCGCCGCTGGCGACACAATTGAGCTGGTCACACATCATCGAAGTACTGCCAATTAAAACAGCCGAGGCTCGCCTGTACTATCTCCGCGAGGTGGCTTCCCGCCAGCTCGGTAAACGCGAGCTGCGCCAACTGATCGCCCGCAAGGCATTCGAGCGCAAGGAAATTGCCAATGCGCAACTGTCCGAGACCGGCGCCATCCCGCACGATACCTTTAAAGACCCTTATTTGCTGGATATGCTCGGGTTGCACGATAGCTACCTGGAGGCTGATTTGGAGGCAGCTATCCTGCGCGAGTTGGAACGCTTCATTATGGAATTGGGTGGTGGCTTTAGCTTCGTCGCGCGTCAGAAGCGCATGATCATCGGCGGCGATGACTTTTACCTGGACCTGCTTTTCTTCCACCGACGCTTGAAGCGTTTGGTGGCGGTGGAGCTGAAGATCGGAAAATTTGAGGCTGGGCACAAGGGGCAGATGGATTTGTATCTGGGCTGGCTCAACCGCTATGAACGGC
This sequence comes from Methylomonas sp. MK1, assembly GCF_000365425.1. Lineage (NCBI taxonomy): Bacteria > Pseudomonadati > Pseudomonadota > Gammaproteobacteria > Methylococcales > Methylococcaceae > Methylomonas > Methylomonas sp. MK1. The sequence goes on along the minus strand of NZ_AQOV01000001.1, from coordinate 1,908,720 downwards.
AGGAGGGCGAAAACGCGCCTATCGGCCTGATTCTATGCGCGGAAAAGAGCCGAGAGCAAATTGAGCTGCTGCAACTGGATCAGGACAACATCATGGTGGCCGAATACTGGACGGTGTTCCCAGAGCGGCCAGTATTCGAGCAAAAAATCCATGCCCTGATGCAAAGCGCACGTGAACAGATCGCCCGACGCAAAGAGTTGCTGCCGAGCCGGAAAAAGGGAGACAACGCATGAAGCCCACCGATACCAGCGAAAAAGGTTTGGAAGCCCTGATCGTTAAACATCTCACCGGTCAACCGACACCGGACGTTGCCGCGGATAACGCGGTCCAATCCAGCGTGGGCTATTACAGCCTTGGCGGCTATCAGCAAGGCCTGCCAGCCGATTACAACCGCGACGTGGCGCTGGATGTGGTCAAGTTGCTGGGCTTTTTGCAAGCCACCCAGCCCAAGACCGTCGAAACGCTGGAGTTGGCGCAGGACGGTATCAAACGCAGCCAGTTTCTGCACCGCATTCAGGGCGAGATCGCCAAACGCGGCGTGGTGGATGTGTTGCGTAAGGGCGTCAGCCACGGCCCGGTGCATGTCGATTTGTATAAATTCCTGCCGACGCCGGGTAATGTCAGTTCGGCGGAGAATTTCGCCAAAAACCTGTTCAGCATCACCCGCCAACTGCGTTACAGCAACGATGAAACCGCACGTTCGCTGGATTTGGCGATTTTCATCAACGGCCTGCCGGTGGCAACCTTTGAATTGAAAAACTCGCTGACCAAGCAAACCGTGGCCGACGCCATCATCCAATATCAAACTGACCGCGACCCGCGCGAATTGTTGTTTCAAATGGGCCGCTGCATCGTGCATTTTGCGGTGGACGATAGCGAGGTGGCGTTTTGCACGCATCTGACCGGCAAAACGGCGTGGTTTTTACCCTTCAACCAAGGCTGGAACAGCGGCGCCGGCAATCCGCCCAATCCGGACGGCCTAAAAACCGATTACCTGTGGAAGCGGGTATTGGCCAAGGAATCGCTGGCCAACATCATCGAAAACTTTGCCCAGATCGTCGAAGAGGAAGACGAACGCGGCAAGAAAAAACGCAAGCAGGTGTTCCCGCGCTTCCATCAACTGCGCACGGTGCGGGCCTTGTTGCGTCGTTGCGGAACCGAAGGCGTGGGCCGCCGTTACCTGATCCAGCATTCGGCAGGCAGCGGTAAAAGCAACACCATTGCCTGGTTGGCGCATCAGTTGGTGGAGTTGAAGCAAGCCGACGATGCCAATAGCGCCCAGTTCGATTCGGTGATCGTGATCACCGACCGCCGTGCGCTGGACACGCAAATTGCCAAGACCATCAAGGGCTATGACCATGTCGCCTCGATCTTTGGTCATTCCGATAGCGCCGAGGAGTTGCGCGGCTTTCTGCGTAGGGGCAAGAAAATCATCGTCACCACGGTGCAGAAATTTCCATTTATCTTGGATGAACTGGACGATCTGGGTTCCCGCCGCTTTGCGTTGCTGATCGACGAAGCGCATTCCAGTCAGGGCGGCAAGACTACCGCCAAGATGCACATCGCCTTGTCCGCCGCGCCCGGCGACGACGAGGACGATGAAGAGTCGGTCGAGGATGCGGTGAACAAACTAATCGAATCACGCAAGATGCTGGCTAACGCCAGTTACTTTGCCTTTACCGCGACGCCGAAAAACAAAACCCTGGAGCTGTTCGGCGAGCGGTACCAGGAGGGCGAAGAAGTACATTTCCGCTCGCCCCCGGAATTAACTTACACCACCAAACAGGCGATTCAGGAAGGTTTCATCCTGGATGTCATCAAGAATTACACGCCGGTGGACAGCTTTTACCGGGTCGCCAAGACCGTGGAAGACGACCCGGATTTTGACAAGGTCAAGGCGTTAAAGAAAATCCGCCATTACGTCGAATCGCACGACAAGGCCATTCGCCGCAAGGCCGAAATCATGATCGACCATTTTACGGCGCAAGTGATCGGCAAGCGCAAGATCGGCGGGCAGGCACGGGCCATGGTGGTTTGCAACGGCATCGCGCGGGCCATCGATTATCACCGTGAGATCAGCGATTACTTGCGGGAAATCAAAAGCCCGTACAAGGCCATCGTGGCGTTTTCCGGCGAACATGAGGTAGGCGGCAAGAACCTGACCGAGGCCGATATGAATGGCTTTCCCAGCAAGGAAATTCCGGCCAGGTTGAAACAGGATCCGTACCGGATTTTGATTGTTGCGAATAAATTCGTCACCGGCTTCGACGAACCGTTGCTGCATACGATGTATGTCGATAAACCATTGGCCGGGGTGTTGGCCGTGCAGACCTTATCGCGGTTGAATCGCGCCCATCCGCAGAAACACGACACCTTCGTGCTGGATTTTGCCGACAACGCCGAAGCGGTGAAGGCGGCGTTTCAGGAATATTACCGTGCGACCGTCCAAATCGGCGAAACCGATCCGAACAAGCTGCATGACCTGAAAAACGATCTGGACAGCCATCAGGTGTATGCCTGGCAACAGGTGGAAGACTTGGTAGCGCTGTACGTTAAAGGCGCGGAACGCGACAAGCTGGACCCGATTCTGGATGTTTGCGTCGAAGAGTACAAACAGCAATTGGGTGAAGATGCGCAAGTCGAGTTCAAAGGCAAAGCCAAGGCTTTTGTCCGCAGCTATGGGTTTCTTGGGGCTATTTTGACCTATGGTCACCCGGCTTGGGAAAAACTGGCGATCTTCCTGAATTTCCTGATTCCGAAACTACCGGCACCAAAAGAGGAAGACCTTTCCAAGGGTGTGCTCGACGCCATTGACATGGACAGCTATCGCCCCGAAGTGAAAGCCGCATTGAGTATGGGCATGGAAGATGAGGATGGCAGTGTAGAACCGGCACCGACCAGTGCTGGCGGCGGTGGCAAAATTACCGAAATCGACAAATTGTCCAACATCATCAAAGCCTTTAACGACTTGTTCGGCAATATCGAATGGAAGGATGGCGACAAGATTCGTAAGGTGATTACCGAGGAAATTCCGAATCGGGTTTCTCAAGACAAGGCCTATCAAAATGCCGTGCAGCACTCCGACAAACAGAACGCTCGCCTAGAACATGACAAAGCGTTAAATCGAGTAATTCTCGAACTACTGGCCGATCATACCGAACTGTTCAAACAGTTTAGCGACAATCCGAACTTTAAGCGCTGGTTGACGGACACGGTGTTTGATACGACCTATCATCCTGGTCTAACCCCGCCAAATGTGCCACCACAGCCGGGGATTGGATTGTGAGTGTTTGCATTGGTCAGCGATTGGTTTTACTTCGATAAATTTCGCCAGACAGTGTCTGGCAAATTCGCAGACGGGTCTGCGAAACTAAGACAATAGTGGCCTTGGGGCAGACTTACGCAATATCCCGTTAATGGAATTTATATTCGTTGGAGCATAGAAATGATTATTCAGGAAGCGATCGTCCATCGGTTTGATAAGGACAGACACAAACCGTCGGTAGCCAAAATGCGGGATGAGGTTTTGCCAAATGAAGATAATTTACAAAATTTGGTGGATGGGATTCGTGATGTTTTTAATCGAACCATGACCCGTGGTTATGGGGCCTTCATAATTGGGGATGTTGCTTACCCCTTTCCGGATTTGCTCGATAAATACTTGGCAGACCAACAGGGACTTGGGGTATTTACACTGGGACTGAAAACCTGCTACCAAAAAGCTATCGACGGCGCGTCTCTTGCCACTGGGGGCTATCTATTTTTTGCTCGTTACCAGGAAAATGGCCAGGATTTCATGTTCGTTGTGTCGCTCAAATTAAAGGCTGGTACAGGCATCGACGACACCACACTGACAATTAATAAAACGGTCAATTTCGACATTGATCACCTTCACGAAGCTGCCAGAATTAATATAACGGCGTGGAAGGAAGGAAAAGATAGATACGTGACCTTTATTAAAAAACGACGTAGTGGTGAAGATAGTAAAAGTGCTACGGATTATTTTCGGGATTTTCTTGGCGTTACGGAATTAACCGAATCGGCAGAGCAAACAAAGCTTTTACTCCAGGTAGTCAGGGATTATTGCGAAGAGAAGCAATTTGATGTTGATAAGGCGCGAGAAATACGCCAGAGGGTTCATGCGTACTGTGTCGAATGCACCAAGGAAAAGAAAGGCATTAGTTTGGATGCATTGTCTATGCGGCTCGACGACCAACAGCCTGCTAGCTTCTCTGAATTTGTCACGAGTAAAGAATACCCACTTGGCGATGGCTTTGAACCGAATAGTCGAATATACCGCGGTTTGCGACGCCATCGGATTAAGGATTCAAAGTTGACATTGGATTTCGAAGAGTCGATTCTAGGCTCACGTGTCATCTATGATGACATTGCGGAAACGCTGATTATCAAAGATTTGCCTTTGGAATTTAAACAACGCTTAAAACCGACAGCAACTGAAAACGATGACCCAACTTGATTTGGTTGTAAGACTATGCCGAGAATTGACGGCACCCATCGTGGAGGATGCGCTACTTCATGGTTGCATCGATAGTCTTACGGCTGAAACGCTCACAGTTTTGAAAAGATTAGATGCTGATGGCCATTACATGCTGCCAACAGACTTTGATGAACAGCGAGCGCTTGGTCAGCCATTTAAAGTTAGAGAGGTTGCGTTACCACGTCTACCCGAGATGTTTTTTGCGAGTACTTGGGATGAGTTTTTACAACATCATAACTTTCGTTTTGCTAAGCCGAGGTCATATTTCGTCTTAGAAACAAATTTCTATTCTGTCGATGCCAATCAGGATCAATTTGCCGAAAGATATTCTCAAGTTGTCGATTTAATAAAATTACTGGAGGAGATAGCCGATGTTTCTCAGCCTAGTGCAGGTCGTCTTGCGTTAGTTTTCATGGTCAAGGAGAAATTCGAGTTAATTATCGATTATGGGGCAGCCGATCTAAGAGCGCTTTCTGAGTTAAATTGCCTGCGTAACGAATTTATCGTTGACGATGCTCATACAGAGCAGCGTAAAAGTATTCTCAAGTCTGCGTTGATGGAAATGCTGAAAAATGTACCCGGTGATGAGAGGTTTAAGCATCTACTTACCGTGTTTGACGAACTCAAACGGCGGGCTCGCGATAATTACCAACTTTATGTTGCCGGGTTTTCTTTTGAGAAAGTGCGAGAGGAAGTTCAGGAAAACCGCTTGGAATACACCTTGAAATTGAACAAGGTGTTTGCGGAGATTCAAAATCAGCTATTAGCCGTCCCTGCGGCTCTGCTGTTAGTGGGATCTCAGATGGACGAAAATGCGGGAGATTCTTTAAAAAATTGGGCTCTTTGGTTTGGTGCCCTAATATTTACTGGTTTTATGAATATGCTTTTAAGGAATCAGCGTCATAGCTTGAAAGCGATTAATGATGAAATAAGTGAATTAAAAGATAAATTAACGATTGAACATGCTGCGTTGGCTACTAAATTAATGCCAATGTATGGAGAACTCGACAAACGCTATAAACAACAGAAAAACGCCTTAGTATTTGTGGAAGTTTTGATAGCGGGAGTTTTGCTCTTTTGCACGTTTTTGTTTGGTAGATACTGCAAATTTTGGTAAAAATGCCTATCAAATTAATGTAAGAACAAATCTATTTTTATATTCCTTAGGAAATTATTTAATGAACAAATCCGACCTAATCGACGCCATCGCCAGCCACGCCAATCTAACTAAAGCCGACGCCGGTCGCGCATTGGATGGCATCACTCAATCCATCCAATCCGCACTGAAAGAGGGGGATTCGGTGGCGTTAGTAGGCTTTGGTACCTTTGAAGTGAAAGAGCGTGCCGAACGCGCTGGCCGCAATCCTCAAACCGGCGAGGCCATAACCATTGCCGCCGCCAAATTGCCATCCTTCAAAGCCGGCAAAGGCCTGAAAGACGCGGTTCAATAAGGTTTAGGCCGCTCATTGCGGTCCCATGCCCCAGCCTTCCAGTTCAGACTGCCGTTTGACCGTAGGCACATCCAGATCGGTCATCCGGCCTTGGGTGCGGGTTAAGGTATCTTGGCGCGTGGTCGCGGTCGCTCCGTATTTTTGCGGATTGAGTCGGCTGCCGGTTCCGGTGAGTTGATCGAGATTCAGCATGGATGCTGCATTGGCGGCGGTCGGCAAATGCCCGGTCTGAGCCAGAATCGCCAACCATTCGTCCAGATTGACCTGTGTCCAGTCCACTCGGTCCAAATCACCGACTTTGATGCCGGTACAACTGGGACTTTCCGGCGTGCCAAAATCCATGCCCAGCTGCGGTTTGATTTGTTCGTTGAGAATGCGCGCTAGCGGCGAGTTGTAGCAGCAATAGCTTTCCTTACGCACCCAACACACCCCAGCGACCTTGCTTTCGCAGAAGGTGCCAAGGTCAGTGCAGACTTTCAGTTGTTTCTTGGCGGCGAGTTCGTATTCCGGCTCTTCGCAGGAGTAGACTATCTGGATAATCATGATGATGATCATCACCACGGTATAGGCTGTCATCAAGGTGCTGAGCAGTTCGCCGGCAACAGCGGCGCCACCACCCAACTCGACGCCGCCCGATTGGGCCGCCGGGGTCAAATTGCCCGCTGAATCGAATGCCGCCTGACCACCCGCGCTGAATAACACATTTCCGGCCGCTTCGCCAAAGGTCTGGCCGATCCATTCCGCCACCGATTTCATCAGTTCGCCTTTGAGAGAATCGAGCAAGCCTTGCGAGGCAATGTCGCTGGTACTGAGCATGTCGGTGCCTACCAAGTCGTTCACCGTCGAGGCAAAATCCGCCTGAAAGCTGTTCCAGGCATCGCCAGCCAAGGTGAACGGGGTACGCATGGTTTCCCAAGCGCCTCGTATGGCGGAAGTGCTGTCCATGGCCATGACCGCACTGTCCATCTGACTGGTGGCGATCAGCAAATCAATGTAACGGCCCAGCCCCATTGCGCCAGAGGGTGTTTCGCAGCAATCGACCAGACTCAACGCGCCGCCAACCATTTTGCAACTGGCCGGTTTACCCTGAAATACCTGGCAGGTAGTCGGATCCTTTTGCTGGAGATCGGCATTGGCATAGTCGCAATGCAAGTCCATCGCCATTTGCTGAGCGCTGTTGAGTAAGGCGACCGCCTTGCTGAAGTCCTGGCTCTGGGTGCGGTTCATGGTGATGCAATCTTCGCCCATACACCGAATCGGCCCGGCACATTGCTGTTGGGTGTTGCTTTGAATGCCGGGAATGCCCACCGTTTGCCCACAGTCATAAGTATCGACGCTGTCCCAGCAGGTGCCGGAGGCCAACGCACTGGTACATTGGCTTTTGATGAACGAGCAGCCTTGGGTTTCCAACGACGCGCAGGTTTTGTTGGGTATTCCGTTCGCCGGCGGTTCTAAACAGTGGGTGCCAGCTGAGTCGGTCCAGCATTGGCCGTATTGATTCAAATCGCAGCGTCCTGAGGCTTGAATATTCATGCAAGTATTACGAATCCCGGTCGAACTGGCCACCGGGGCTTGTGCCAAATCCGTGCCGCAAACCATCACCTGCGAAGTTGGATCGACGTAACAACCTGAAGCATTGGCCGGATCGCTCGTGCAACTCAATTGGCTGCCGGCTTGGCAAATGCCATCGGTAATCGCATTGGCCAAGTTTTGGCAATTCGGACCACTCCAACTCCATTGATCCTGGGTGATCAGTTTCGACAAATCGTAGCGTAGTCGAATCCTGGAATAACCCTCACCATTACCACCGACCATGGTTTCCTGTTTAAAGACTTTGTTGCCCGTACTGTTGAAGGCATAGGTGACGTCGCGATTGGGATGGTCGACCCAGCTATTGCTGAGCTCACATGAGCCACCCCAGCCGGTGGAACCGGTATAGATCAGATTCCCGCCGTAATAGACTCTGGCATGGTCGTCGAATTCCACATCCTCCAGTGTCGCGCTGACGATCGCTTCCGGATGCAGGACGTTATAAGTCACTTGCCAGGTAAACACCGCGCATCCGGCCGACCAATAGTTGTCACCGACCCGGCCGACATACAAATCCATGCACCCCGGCCCGCAACTGGAAAACCCGCCATCCCCACCGACGAAGCGAATCAAGGGCTCGACATTGACTTGGTGGGTGGCCGTGCAGCTTTGCGGTACCGTCGGTTGCCGTAGGCAAAGCTGATAATCCGGCACGCGCACCGATTGCTGAGTTTCGGTTTGGAGCGTCGTGGTCGTGCAGTCGGAAAAGGACTGTGCCCACGGCGTGAAGTCGTTGAATACCTGATCGCCACTCTGCCAGATCGGATCGGCTTGTAAGTCCGGATGCGACTGGTGGGCGTTGTCGATCAGGGTGCGATAGGCTTCGCCGGTGAAGCTGGTTTCACCGTTCAAGGTTGTCTGCGCGCTCAATCCAGCAGCAATTGTGCCTGGGTTATTGCCGTAGAGATTGGCGAAATCGCTGGTCGTGGATGACGGGCTATTCGTATCTGGAAACAGGGTGCCTATGGAAATGGCGCTCTCCTGAGTCGTCCCTGGATTTAAGGTCAGCGTACCGTTGCCGGTATCGAGCGGAAACGCAAAACCACCCAGAACTTGCTGACCGAGTTGTTGGCCATCACGCCCGGCCACCTGAATCGCATCGGCCCAGGACACACCAAACGGTGTCCAGGCCATGGTCACACACAAAATCACAGACAGTGTCTGCGTAAACCGACGTTGCGGTTCGGATAACTCCCTGACGCCCATCACAGACCCACGCAGCAGTTTCTATTGGACGAAGGTGTCCACGAAACACCTGTATCCCTTGCAGAGCATGGGTTACAGCAGTAAGTGCCGGATCTAAACTGTTCATGGGCCAATCCCAACATGGGAACTTGCCGAGACCGATGATAGCCGGTGGATCGGTGCCGGCGGAAGCCGGTTGATGCTTTACATGAGATAAATAATTGCACTCACTCCTCCTGGGGTGTCGGAAAAGGTAAAATTTCGCCGCGTTCAGATGGAATGCTCGCGCCGGCAAGCTGATCTGATGGTTTTTCGGATCGGTTGGCCATGCGTTCGGCTTTGCGCAGCGCCCGTTGGGTGTCGATTTCCAATTGACGGAGCCGGACTATCAGCGCAGCATTTTCCGTGTCGCGTTGACCCAGTTTTCTCCGTAGATCGGCGTTCTCTTCGCGCAGGTGCCGGATGACCGTTTCGGCGTTTGTTGTTGGCGCAACTGGTGCTTTCAATGCCATGATGCGTGTCCTGATGCGAGGGTATTTGCAACCGTCGTGTCCAATCAGGGTTCGGCTGTGACCGGCTTCCTGGGCAACCACCGAAACGTTGATTTTGAGCGTGCCTAACTGGGCTTGTTTGGCGAGCTTTGGGTCTAGCGGTGCACCGCCCTCCAGACGCTCAAGTGCGTCCAGGAAGTCTTGCTCGATCGGGTCGATGGGCGGTGGTGTTTTGGCGTTACGCGTCATGGCCGTTCTCCTCGATATCTTCACCGAGTGCGTGCAGAATGGCCGCCGCTTGCCGCGCCCGCTGACGGGCAACATAAAACTCGTCACCACGGCTAATGCGTTCGGCATTCTCCACGGCTTGTTGATTATCGAAATAGCGCTTGCGCCAGAACCCTGCGCTTTCCCGGTCGATCAGGAAACATTCGCAGCCAACGCAAACCGACGGTTCGCGGTATTGGAAATTCGGATTCGAGTCCTCCCAATGTGTAGTGCCGGCGATCTGATGGCAACGTGCCGATTCCGGTTTCAGCTCGATCAGGCATTTCCCGTGGTCAGCGAACCAAATTCTAAAATCGTGCTCGACGACTTCGTGTTCCAGGTAGCTAAGGATTTGTTCCGGTGTCTTCTCCTGCATGGATGCTCTAACCGATTTTCGATGGGCTTCGAGCCATGGCGCCATGTTGCCGGCATAGGTCGCATCACCCGTTGCGGCTTCATACAGCAACCTTACGGTCAAACGAGCCCGAGCATCGGACATGGCTTCAATGATTTCAGGATCGCGACCGATGTAGCCTTGCTCGGTCATGGCCAGAGACAGGTGTTTGAAATGCTGGCTAATGTGCGGCAGCATACGGCTATCCACCTGGATGACATACAGGGCAAAGGTTTTCCGCCACTGGTGCGTGCGTAGCGAGCGCCCATCCCGATACGCGTCCAGTTCGGGGCTGGGCGGTAATGCTTGCCAATCGACATAGCGGCGCAGAAAATCCTTTTGGCCGAGATTGACATTATCACTGTAAGGGCGTCCAACCGATCGCTGGTTTTTCGGCAGCCCGCGGTTAGCGCAAAACGACACGATCAGATGTTGGCAATCGCCTAACTGACGCCACGGGCGAAACAATCGTTCGAGTACCACTAACGCTCTGACCGGGGGAGGAACATACTGACTGTCGGCCGGGCGAGCGCCGACGATCCATTCCACCGGTCTGCCATGGATTTTGGCGGCCAGGCTTTTGAGATAAAAAATGGTATTCAAGCCCGTTTTTGACGGGCGTTGATGCAGGCAGGACGGCAATCCGCTATCGGGATCGATACCGGCTTTTAGGCCCATCACTTCACTGATGCGTAAACCGACATGGCTTTGTAGCACGATGATGCAGGCAATCCGAATATCCATAATCAGCAATCGGATGGCGGCAACGAAATCAACTTGCCCAGCGCCTCTTCGCGGTTGAGTGTCGATGACGTCATGCCAAGGTAATGATTCACCGGCAAGCATCGAAAACTGGAATGAACTGACAGCCCGGCGAGCGGCATCGGTTCTAACCGGCAAACTGTGGCCTGGCCCTTTGTGATTGCCAGGTCCGCCTTGTGCATACGCTGCAAGATAAACTTCCTGAAGCTTGATGACGTCATCGGCAGGTACCCCGATCAACCGCTCTGCTGCTGTCATGATCGGCAATGCCACTGCATCCGGTAGGGGCGGAATGAAATCACGCTGGCGATTCGTGATGCGTTTGGCAACATCGAAGGGGTTGCGGCCATCAAATGGCGGCTCCGGCATCGGGCTGACGCCGGATTCCCGCAATGCGCCACTTTGCTTATACAGCAAAGTCATAATATGGAGCCGTTGCCAGACCCAACCTTCATGCAAGGTGGAATATTGCTTATCGCTCCCCGTTATGGCGACGTGTTCGACGTATTCCCAACTGGCATGGTTGTCCAATTCATGGATAGCTCGAAAATCCTGTGTGGCCATCCAGTTGACCAGATAAGCCAACATTCGACTAATGGTCGCCATCGACGTGGTTTTCAGGCTTTTACCTTCACGGGGATTGGTCAGTAAACTCCAGACAAAGCGTCTTAAGCTGTCGAGTAACCCGGCCCATTGCGGATCCAGTAGGCTTTGTCCGTGCGGCAGTTTGATATTCCAGTTCACGGTGGCGCGATGATCAGGTTGTCCTGGGGTCGGATTTTCCAGGCGCCATTGGGCGTCACTCCAGAGGCTGATGGGTGAAACGCGTTGCGAGCTCAGATCATCGGCCGATAGCAAATGAATCTGGGGTTTGGTCAATGAATTGAGTGATGTCATGACGATTACTCCAGTTCAGGCAGGTCGTCCAAATCCCATTGGGCGGCTTCGCGGATCACCGTTTCATCCTGGAAACGCGGGAGCCAGTATTCGATCAGGCGTTGCAGTCTCGGTGCCCACGCCGTCAACCAGCGTGCAGCCGGTAATAGGGTTTGGGCCTGTTCGATTTTGACTTTGAGCTGTAGGACACGGGCCAGCGCGTAGCCGTCCTGAAGATTCAAATGGGCTAACGCACAGCCTGGACAAGCACCGTAAGCACTACACAATTTGCCTTTGTCCTGACCAAGCACCGGGCTGTCATAGGGATCAAAGCAGCGCCATCCAGGTGTCGCGGCTGCCAAGTCCTGGTTAGGCGGCAATGTGCGTGGGTCGATAGTGCCATCGGTTTCTCGCCAACGGCTACGCAAGGTCATGACATCGCCGAGTCGCTCATCCTGGCGTTTGCGTGCTGCATCGGACGTGTAATGCGATAGGATGACCTCAGGATGTTGATGGCCGCTGACCGCTTGTAGTGCCAGCAGATCACCGTCAAACCAGGTATGGACATTGTCCAGGCCGGTTGTACGAACTTGCCTGAGTGTCAGATGGGGGAGTTCGTTTTCGATCAAAAAGTCTGACAAATGGTTTTTCCATGCCCCTTTGCTGCCTCCCGATTTTGATTCGAAACCATGAGGCTCAGAGGGTTTGTTCACGGGAATCCAGATAAACAACCACTCTTGCAGGCGCGGCGTTGCTGCTGGACGAATCCGTGCTGTCCAACGCTCGATAAACGGAATCAGCACCGTCGGACTGTCTGGGGCATCCGAGATAGGAAAACTACGGTGCTGTCGGCGTCGGCTTCTCGATTTATAGGGACGCCAAACCAAGCGTTTGGTGCCCTGGATTTCGATATAGGACACGTCGCTTCGGCGGGTTGTAAACAGGGTTTCGCCACTGAAAAAGCTCACCATGGCCAATAACAGTAGGAACGGCACCAGATCCCTTGGCGAGGGGTGAAGGTAGGTTCTGAGTGTCGCCAGTGCTTCCGGCGTGCCAATTTGGTGGGCCAATGACGCGTCGAGTTGCTGTAGTTTGACGAAAGACCCAATCACTGTCGGAAACAGCGCGTCCAATCTTTGCAAATGGCTTTCCAGACTATTGGGCTCGGGGGATTCTTCGGCCAACATCATCCAGCCCTTTTCGACGGTTTGCATGATTTTCGTACATGCTTCGATACACATACTATGAAGATGAACCCAATCCGCCGGCTCGATGATTTTTGTCGGATGTGCGATTTGCCGTGATGCCCCTGGCCAGGGATTGCGGCGAATATGTAAATCCTTGCTTAATTGGGAACGGTACTGCTTAGATTTTTTCAGGTGAGAAACCACGCTGCGAACTACACCCAGGTAATGCAAACGGGTGTAAGCCGCAAGCACATAGGCGCCGTCTTCCATACGTCCCAGCCATTCGATAAAACCATTGATGAATGCCGTGTTAAGGGTTTCCAGACTGGGCGTTGGCCTATCGATGCGAGTCAGATACTGGAAAAACCCATGGTTCAGATCGTTGATAAACGTTTGCCGACTTGGTTCGGATTTATCCCCACCCCATACGACGACCATCTCGGCAAAGGCAACGGCCAACTCGGGCGCCATCATCCAGTTTGAAACCTCCAAGGTTTGAATGGATTCTCGACTGTGCGGTGTCGGGAAACGAATGAATAACCGACGTTTGCCATCCCCATCGCTTTCTTCGCTAATCGAGGATAGGCGTTCCCGGCGAACAGCGTCGAGGTCCGCCACCGTCGTACCTACGAGTTGTGCGTAGCGACTGGGGCGTGGGGAGCGACGATCAGAAAATGACTCAGCCATGACGCATCGCCTCGAAAAACTTCATGGTGGTATCACTGACTTGAGCTTCAAAATCCGTCACGGCGCGCAAGTAGAGATTGGTGGTCGTCGCCAACGAGGTATGCCCCAAGCGTGCCTGAATCTTTTTCCAGGGTTCCGCATTACCTTGCGACTTTTCAAACCAATACAGCCAGGTCGCAAAGGTATGTCTGAGGTCGTGGAAAACATGACGGGGTTCTTGCGTGGCATACGGTTTCCCTGTTTCCGGGTCAGTTTTATGTACGGTATGCGTCAGGCCGGCGGCAAACAGAGCCTGCCGAAAATGCGCATCGATACTGCCATTTTGAATGGGTTTTCCAACATGACGTCCGGCATGGATACCGTTCAAAAACAGTGCGCTCGGTTCTTTGATTTGGCCTTGCTTTTTGGCGGCATGCAGCGCGTCCTTCCGCTCATGATCGATATACCAGTGCAATGCCGTTACCAGCCAATTGGGCATGAACACGACACGCGGCCTGAGACCCTTGGTTTTACTGATCCGTAGTTTCAGCACACCGAAAGGTTGGGATGCATCAGGTCGCAGATCTAGAATTTGCCAACGATTCAGTGATGAAATTTCATCCCGACGCATACCGGTATGGAGGGAAATTTCGGCAATCAGCCGATCCAAAGTTGGACGGCAATCATCGTTAGATCGCGTGCTGCCAGGCGGTAGCGGCCCAAGACAATGTGCAACCGCGCGATATTCCGTTTCAGTCAATGGGTGAACGGCATCATCGGCGCCCCGACGCGGCAACGGCAGTAAATCAGAGGTGGTACGCTGTACGGGATTTGAATGCAAATGCGCCAACGCATCATGATCCATTGATCTGACGATTTGGCGAGTGGATTTCGAATCGAAAATCACTCCGAAAAACCCCGCCCGTCGGGCCCAGTCATAGAACTGTAATACCGTGGTCAGTCGACGGCGGACAGTGCCGACCTCATAGGGTTGATGGGTTTTGGGTGACACGGTCTGCAGCATGGCATCCCGGTAAAAACGAAGATCATCCTCACTGACTTCGTTCCAGGGTTTGGCAAACTCCGCCAGAAATGCCCACCAATCCTTCAGGTTGTAGACTGTAGCCCGCAACGTATTGGGCCTGGTATTGCCGTAACGAATGAGGAATCGATCCATTAAATACAGTAATACCGGCTCTATGACACGTCCCGTATCATCGTCAACCAAAAATAAAAAGCCCGTTGGCAACGCACAGGATACCAATACCTCCGAGGACATGGCCGGATGCTGATCAAGGTGAATGGCTGATCGGACAATAGTGTTCACGGTGCACCTACTGATCGACAAATGACTGTGAACAGATGTTCATTGGACAATCCCGGCTGACCAATGGATAAGGCCATCGTGTGAACACTTTTATGATCGGGTTGATACCACTTGCTTTGATGAATACTCTGTTCATAATTGATCTCACATTTGTATTTTTAATCAATGTGTTAGACTGATTTATCGTGAACAGTTCGCCCTAGAATAGACAACAGTCCTGCCAACGCCACAGCAGGTAGAGATGATCTTCGCCCGGCCCCGGATATGTGCGGCCCGCACCCCACTTGAACGTGGTTTCGCCAATAGCGTGATTGGATTCGGTTTCGGCAACGGGATAAAACATCGATAGTCGGTATTGCGACTTGGGAATGAATGGATAGATGTAACCACCGCACAAAGCATCGTTGCCCGAGGTTTTCCAGGCTAGCCCACGCCGATGCAAGGATGCCGTGGCGCGAGTGGCCAATAAACTGGTGATACGAGGATCGGTACCGTAACTGGTCGGCGAAATCCCAGATAAGGGATACATATGCCCCCAAGCCCCTGCACACCAGAACAAGGCGTCCAAAGGATTGCCGGTGGCTGCCGCCGCCGCGTCGGCGACACACGCTGAAATGGCCACCGGATTGGCAAACAACGCCGTTTCCGGACTGGTAAAAAAAGCCAATAAGTCGCTATTCCAGGTCGGATCCAATTCCGAGACGTACAGTAAATCAAAATCACGATAACCGTCACTGTTGCAACGGCCGTCCCAGAACAGGTCCAGCAAAATGGTCAATGGAAACGCAAAGTAGTGGTAGTTAAAAAAGGACATCTCGCTGGCATCGAAATCGGCTTTGCCGGTAGTGGCGATTAAGCGCACATTCGAGGCGCTGAATTTATGTCCGCCCAGTGCCGGTGAACACCAGGGATTGCGGACAATCTCAATCAGCCGGGCCGGATTCCAAAGACCCATGGTCATGCCCAGCTCCGGAATGCCCATCGGATCGGTGCAAAAACAGAACTTCTCGTCGGTGGCGATGCTCGGTACGTTGCCACCACCCAGCGACGACCCGGCCGCTCGAATCGGAAATAGGCAGCTCCAGCAAATATCGGTGATCAGTTTGCCGGACCACAGTTCGGCGTCCGAGCACAACGGATCGACGCTACTGGTGGTGGTCTCGGCATACAACGGAGTTGCCAGGGTTATCAAACCGCCCAACACCCAAAGGAAAACGAACCGCTTCATGATCGTTCTCCCGTTGCGGCCGGCAGTTTTCGTTCATGAACCAGCAAACGATTGCCGGATTGTTCAACGACAGCCGGCACATGCTGTAATTGAAAGCGGCTGCGCACATCCGGTGTCAATAAATACACCGGTGCCTGCAACGTCGTTTCCAAACGCTTTAAAATCTCCCAACCTTTATGACGAGACAGCGATGTGGCCAGATACATCACGCGAGATTGTTTGTCCTGGCAGGACTGATGCTGAATCAGCTCAACTTGAGCAGGCACCGTGGCATCGAATACCATCAGGCATAAGCCAAACGGCATTTTGTCCAAGGGATTGAAGGTTTGTCCGGCATGGATAATCAGCTGACCGTTGGGAGCAACTAGATCGCGTGGGGCGGTGATGGTCAGATCCACAATCCGATCACGATCGGCCTGAGCGGCGGGTAAGTCTTCAAATTTTTGCTGTTCCCAGAATCGAGCGATGGCATGTTGCTGCTTTTGTTTCCAGTCGATGGCGGCCATCCGGAGTTTGATCTCTTCCAACAAGTCGATTTCAGCAATCTCGCCGACATCGCCCAAGGTTCCCAACTCTCCTTGTTTGCCGGCTTTGAGTTGCTCGTTCAGCCAAGACAGACTGCTGACACCTCGAACATGCAAACGGGATTTGCCTTCCTGTTCGACGACAATGTCTGGTACGGACGACACCGACCAGCGTTGAAAACGGGTGGGATCAATGACAATGTTCGGCAATGGCTCAATGCCTTTCAGCAAGCGTTTCAGGTCGGCCATCAATGCCGGTAACTTTTGGCCTGGCTTTGGCCCGCGAAACATCAGTAACACGTCGTCCCGACCTGAGGCTTCTTCAAAGATACTTTTCAGCAGGGACTCACCCAGCGAGAAGGAGACAAACAATAGCGTGAGCGGTTTGTTCGAAGACGTTGTTGGCGGACCGCTTGCCAATGTTGTTGATTGTGTCGATAGCGTCTCTGCTCGAATCGCCTGCGACGCTTCCAACACTTTTTGCGCTTGGTGTTTCATGTCCAGTTGTTCAGACTGACCGGTCAACCAGTCGGGTCGAGGCTGTCCTTCCAAGGTTTGCAAAATAGCCTGAGAACGTTGCAGCCAGGCTTCCTCAGCCTGAACCGGGTGCATATCAACCCAACAAAGCAGACAGATCACCGATTGCCGCCAAGGAAACTGAAGGAGGTCAAAACAACGCATAGGCCCGTCCAATCACTTGGTGGTCGTAGACATAGCCCCAGTAGCGTGAATCGAAGCTTTTGTCGGTTTTCCCGGTCACCCAATAGGCAGCAGTTGGTATAGTTTCATGGCGTTTAAAACTGTTGGCCGGCTTTTTGAGTTTTTCGGCCAACGTTAGCCCGTCAATAACCCGTTCACCGTTGATCTTGGTGTGCTGTTGATCGACATGGACGGTGTCACCCGTGACGCCGGCGGCGATTTTGACAATGATCTGGCCATCTTTGAAATAAGGCGCCATGCGTTCGGCACGAAAAGCGATCAAATCGCCGCGCCAGATGTCCTTGTTGTGGGTATCGATCAGGTAAATCCATTTGTCCGGCAGACAGCGATCGACTTGATCATCACCGCCAATCAGAAAGCGCTCCCCGATGTAGCGTTCGACGGCCAGTGCCAGCAACAAGATCGGTAAAGCTTTCCCGATAAACCGTAGAAATGACGCTCGGGTTTGATAGGGTCTGTGCTTGGTAGTAGATGTTCTTGCGATAGCAACGTTCGAATGATTGGATTGCATAGACTCACCGGGTGTGATGCTGAACATAAACATCCGCCGGGGCAGACACCACCGCCGTTGAATCGATGACCAGATAACCCGCATCACTGAGTTTCTTGGCTTGACCCTGCCAGTCATCGACTATTTTGGCCATTTGCTCCTGGCTGGCATTGGGCGGTATCGATTGAATTAACTTGCCCCGGTCAAGTACGAAAACTGGCGTGACCAGATTCAGGCGTGCCAGGGGTTGTTCTAGTTGATGTTGTGCAGCCACCCAACCGCCTATACCGCCCAAACAGGCTGAGATGACAACGGTACTGAGCCATTGGGACTTAGGATCCATAACCGATCTCCTTAGGCTTACTGCTACGACTGTCGATGAGTTGTTGAATGGCATCACCCAGACTTAGGCCTTGTCGGCGCAATTGCTTCAAGGCGTTGACGTCTTCAGGTTTGGTGGAAAACAGAATGCGTTTGTAAGGATCGACGATCAGTCGACCGATACCGGAGCCCATCTCGGTGATGAAGAAAATTTCGGAATACGCACCGGGTAAGGTATGCACGGTTTTCAGGAGTTCATAACCGCCATCCGATAACGGTAAGCGTCGGTCCTGCTTCATGCCTTCGATGACTTCGGCTTTTTGACCGAGCAGATACATATTGGCCGAGTTCTCGACGATGGCCCGGCCCGCGGCATTACGGTACAAGTCGTTCACCGACTGGGTAATGGTCACCGCCGCACCGCCGTATTTCCGAAACCGCCGGTAGCCATGCTCCATGAACTTGGCGACATCGCCTTCGGTGAGCAGATCCCAAGCTTCGTCGATGATGACGATCTTGGGCCGGTTGCGTTCGCCGAGATACATTTCTTGCTGAATCTGGTAAATCAGCTGCAGCAACACCACCTGTTGTAAATGCTTACGGCCCTTGAGTTCTTCCAGTTCCAGTACGGTAAAGTCGCGAGCGAACTTGGCGTTGTTTTTACCGTTGAAGTAGCGGCCGTATTCGCCTCGTGTGGTAAAGGGAAACAACTGCTCGCCGACATCCTTCAAGCGTTGATCGGCTTCGGTACACAGGCATTTTGCAATGTCGTCCACCGACATGGACTGAGCTTTATCGGTCCACAGTTGTTTCAATATCCGCTTGAGACCGGCGGTTTGAAAGTCGGTCAGTTTCTCGGTCGGTGCGGCCATCTGGCTGACCAATCCCGCTAACATATCGGCTTCTTCCTCAAAGTTCTGCACGATCTCGAACGGGTTCATGCAAATGCTCGAGCCGTGGGTGAATTTGACGAAATCGCCTTCCAGCACCTCACAGAGGTTTTCATAGGAGCGGCCGACATCGATGGCCCAGATCTGCGCACCTTCGGTCAGGTAGCTGACGATGATCTCGTTGGTCAGAAAAGATTTGCCTTTGCCGGATTCGGCGGCGATACAGAGGTTGTAGTTGCCGGTGGTATCAAACAGCGATACCGCCATGTGTTCGCCATTACGTGACACAAAGTTCAAGGTCGGCGTGCCGGTGCCGGCCCAATCGCCGAACAGTGGCAATAAAGGAATCGCATGCCGAGTGGCCAAGGTGCGGTAGCGTTTCAAATCGGCAATTGCAGAACGGTCAGGCCCAAACGGCAAACAATTCAGGAATAACGGCAGGCAGAAATACTTGTCTTCCAACAGCTGAAAACCCAGTTCCCGAAAATACACCCGCGCATTCGAAACGGCCGCCGCTTCTTCGGCTTCGTCGCAAAACAGCAGTACGCCAAAATACGCCCGGATTGGCCGGTCGCCGTCGCGGTAAGCGTCGAACAACACGTCGAAATGGTGTTTGCGTTGTACCAGCACCGGCAAAAACCGGGCAATTGGCGTATTGACCTGATTGGTGATGAATTGCCGCACGCCTTCTTGCCGAGTACGCGTCGATTCGGCATCGGGGTAATGCAGGGTTAGACTGAGCAAGGCATTTTGCCGAATGCCTCGGGTTCCGGACAGAATGTCGCCCAAGTAACTCTTGGCGCTGCCAAAGTAAAAATGATCGGGTGTGCGTTTGGCAGATAGGGTTTTTACCCGTTTTGATCCAAGCCAAATGCCTTTCTCGTCGGTTCGAATGGCGTTATCGAAATCCAATAATTGATCGCGGATCAGTTGAGTCGGATCACACTCGGGTACCACCCGGTCTTTCCAGCCGGCATCCGGCTGCCAATTGAGCAGTGTATTCAGGATGCGCACATACTGATCAGCACCCAACACCTCAGGATATAAGCCAATGGTCGCCAGCGATTGCTGGGTGGCCATTTGCAATTCACAGGCACGGCGGATGTCAGCTTCACTCGGCCGGGGGAATGCCATCGGTAATTTGACCGTGACCAGAATATGGCTACGCCTAAGACGTGCACCCGAAATGGCTTCCGGGGCTTTGGTGGTGCCGCGCCGCAGAAACTCGACGCTGGCCTGGGTCATGGTTTTATAGG
Organism: Methylomonas sp. MK1; assembly: GCF_000365425.1. Classification (NCBI taxonomy): domain Bacteria; kingdom Pseudomonadati; phylum Pseudomonadota; class Gammaproteobacteria; order Methylococcales; family Methylococcaceae; genus Methylomonas; species Methylomonas sp. MK1. Next base: position 1,888,597 of record NZ_AQOV01000001.1, on the reverse strand, counting down.
TCGGCTTTTGCTGCTTCAAACGCCGGGTCTGCATGATCGCCAGCGACTCTTCGATGTCCGGTGAGGTCCAAAGTGAAACTTGTAATAGCGTTTCGGGCGGCCAGTCCTGATTCAGTAATACGTTGACCCGCGCGGAAACGTTGGCATCGGCGCCGGTCATCGGCCGGCACAAAAAGCCGAAACCGATACTGCTATCGGCCATCAGAAACAGATGATGGTCGTATTCATAAGCTAGTACCGGGAACAACTGATCGGCCCGAGGAGGTTGCGCGGTGGTCATGAGGTGGTCTCCTCGGCATACAGTTGTTGCATGGTTTCAGTCTGATGCTCGGCATGCAGGCGAATCGTAAAGGGATGTCGGCAAACCCGAATCACGCGTTTTTTGCGTAACAACTCTCGCGCCCTGGCTGGATGGCAGGGGTTGAGCGGGTGGCCATTGGCGGCTTGAACCTGAACGGTTCTGCCGTCTTTGCGGCAGCGCGACGGGCGACGGTTGCCCATCGCAGTCTCGGTATCCGATAAGTCACCGGTCATGATGGACAACCTTAAATCGTCGCGGTGACGATGTTGGTGATGATGGTCGGCGCCGCAAACAGGCCGACACCGCTAGCAATCCCCAGCACAAAGCCCATGATGCTGCCGCGCACGACACCGGCCACCAGGCCGACGATGACGAACACGATGGCAATGATGCGGCCGAGCAAGCCTTCGACCCAGCCGGTCAGCAAGGTCCAGACGTTATTGAACTCGGTACCGCCGGCACCGGCCATGGCGTCGGATGCCATCAACATAAAAAATAACGATGCCAGGGCCACCAAGACCCCGGTTCGAGTGGACGATTTCATTCAAACGACCTCGATTGTTTAGAAAAGAACAGTTGCCCGTCCGGCCTCGGAAATGCAATTCCGGCGCTTGTTAAGCGGATGCCCGCTCACTCTCGCAGGGGGTGTGGCCTGCGGTGAAAAGGGATGATGGATCAGGGCAATTGTTTGCCTAATCGGTTTTCCGGATTGTCATCTTCAGGGGTATCGACGGTCGGCCGTTTCTCGGACGGACGTTGCTCGATTTGTAAAGGAATCAACGACGAATTGGCTGTCGGTGCCGCCTTGCCGATCATCCAGCGCCGGGGTTCCAATTCGGTGTAAACGTAGTTGGACACCATCAAATCGCCCTCGGCATCTTCCCAAGGCGCGATCCAGATGCGCATGACCTGGGAGGGCGTGCGAATCGGTGTGGGATCGTCGATCTTGGGCACGGGTTGTTGTAACGGGGGCGGGAGTGTCGGTTTAACGGGTGACTCCGAACTTTGGTTATTTTCCGGAGGTGCTTCCGTTATCGCCGTATTGGTGATCTGGTAAGCCTGAGTGGTCGATAGGCAGCTGGGCTCGTCCGGCATGCCTTTACAGCCGTATTCGGTGGTGGCGCATCCGGTGGTTAACACCATCAGCAACAGGCTGCTGAAAGTCAAGGAATTCGAATGCATGGATTTCAAGGCTGCTTCTCCTGTGCTTTGGTGTTTTGGGCGTTGGTAGCGGGTGTCGTTGCCAGACTGGGCGACGGTTTGGGTTTGTCGGCCAACCAATCGGCTAATACCTCGGGTGCGCCACTGTGGGTGCGGCCGTCCGGGGCGATCAGAAATGGCACACCCTTCAAATCGAATAACTTGGCGGTGACCACGGCTTTTTGCAGTGGCTCTTTGTTGCACTGAACCGGTGGTTCGGTCGGCAAGCCCGCGTAATCCTGTTTCAACAAGCGGTCGCGCGCGGCGTCTTTGGCTTTGGTATCGCTCGCGCCTAACTGACAGGCCAGTTGCACGACGATGTTTTGCGACTCGGGGCCGAGGATGGGCACCATCACCAGTTTGAAGGTGTATTGGTCTTGCAAGGCTTGCAGGTCTTTCATGACCTTGCCGCAGTAAGGGCACCGGGGATCGATGAACACCAGTACCTGGGCTTTGCCGTGGCCGACGGTCACCGCACCTAGATCGTCGGCCTTGAGTTTCATCCGCGACAGATCGATACGGTTGGCGATTTTGTCGATATCCGCCAGTTCCTTGATTTCTTGCTGAGTCCAGATGTCCATCAATTTGCCGCCGTAAAAGGCAAAGCGGCCATTGCTGGAGATAAACACCGTCTGCTCACCGGACTTGACCATCTTCAGGCCCGAGATCGGCAAGTCCTGCATGCCGTCGATTTTGATCGATAGCAAACCGGCGGCAATATCCGAGACCGCCTGCTTTTGCGGATTGGCGGCCAGGGCGATGGATGTACCGAGTAGCGTGGCTATCAATAAAGAAATTTTGCGTAGCGTCATAACGACCTTTGGAGTTGGGTTAAAGAATCAGCTCGGCGACTTCAGCTTCAGCGCCGTGCCTTTTTGCACGATGAAGTTGACCTGGCGGGTGGCATCGACTTCGATGACCGGGTAAATCTCTTCGGCCATGTCCATGTAAAAATGTGACAGGCGTTCCATGGCGTAACCGGCGCCTTTCAACGCACCACCTTCCATCGACTGCGAGGAAAACGCGCTTTGAAACGGTGTAGTTCCTGAAAGCGCCCCCAGGCCGCCGGTCATCAGCACCGGGATCTGGTTGCGGCCGAAGGCATCGGAAAAGCCGCGTAAAAAGCCCGCCATCATGGATTGGGCGAGTAGTGCACCTTGTTTGGAAACGACGCGGCCACGCACCCCGTTTTTGCCGTCTTCGCCGGTGGCATACGCATTCATCGGTACTTCGATCACGCCACCGTCCTGCCGGACACAGGAAAAGGTCTCGCCGCGAAAGTAGGCCCGCTCAGCACTCAGGTCGCCGAAGCCCGCGGCCAGCAGGAAGCACTCGCGGACATCGGCATGAAAACGGTTGGGCAGAATGGCTTCCTTCTTGATCCGGAACAGTACCGGCATGGGTTCTTTCTTGGCTTTTTTGCCGGTCGGGGCATCCAGGCCGTTCAACAACACCCCGGTCAATATGCTGCCGGCCGGGATGAAAACGTCGTTGTTGGCATGGTTCGAGTGTCTGCGATCCAGAGTCGGAGTCGTGTCTTTGTCTTTATCGTTGGATTGGTCAGTACCTTCCTGGATAACCCGAATTTGCATAGCCGCCGGCGCTTGGTTATTGGCTCGTGCTCCTGAGACGCCGGTATTGCTAGCAGTCGGTGCGGGAATAGCGGCTTGCTCGAACACGCGGTTGAGATCGTCTTGCCCGTTGTCGAACGGCGGATTGCTCGGGCGGCCGTATGACGGTCTTCCCGGTGCCGTTGGCTCCACAGCAGGTTGATTGGCGTCGCCAGGGTTGCCAGCCACTGCCGTTGTAGACGCTTTGTTCTTCAACGTCTCAACTTCACCGGTGACCGCTTGAAGCTTGGCTTCATAGGCTTCCCGCTCAGCGGTGGTCCATTGTTTGAAGCGGATTTCGTCGGATTGCTGTTCGCGCCGTTGCTGTTCTTCGATTGAGGCTAGTCGGCGGGCTTGTTCGTCGTTTTTCTGCAGCAGATCGCGCAATTGCGCGGAAATGCCGTCGATCCCCAGCGAGCGCGGATCGCTATCGGTCAGGATGTGTTGGATGGTGGCCTGTTTACTCAGTGGCTTGCCGACTTCCGGGGTGATGGTGGCCAGCGCGATGATGACGGCCAACAGCACGGTACCGATGCTGCCGACAGCTAAATTACGTTTGGCGGTTGGACTCAAGCGTGTCCACCAGGTATCGACACTGGCCATTAGGGTTGACCTCCGCTCAGTAACGAAGGCCGCAAACTGGATGACGCCTCAGGCGATTGTCGGACCATGACATACAATTCGGTGGCTTCCTGTGGTTTCAACACCACGTTGGGCCAGACCGACACGGCGAGCACGTCCTGTTGCGTCGTCGCGCAACTGCGTTCGTCGAACTCGAGCATGTCGCCGCCGGTATTCTTGGCAAGTCCCACCAGAATCAGCCGATCCTGGCTTTCCAGAACTTGGCCGGTTTTAATTTGCACGCGGTCTTGCAGGCAGCGAATTTGTTCTTGGGGCTTGGGTTCGCGGAGTGAATATCCGGCCGGGGTCTTTTGCAAACCCAAATCCCGAAACAGCGCTTTCAGTTGGCTGATGTAGGCTTGTTCCTGTTGACTCGAGGTTCGACTTGCGGAATCGGCGCGTTGCCATTGGTTCAGCAATTGGTAGCTGTCCTTATCCAGATCGAGGTGGATTTCCCGCGCCGGAATGCGTTTGGGGATCAGGGTTAGGGATAGTGCGATGTCCTGGTTGTCGCCGGGGGTGATGTATAGCGTGACCGGCGTTTCGTCGGCGGTGGCGACATAAACGATTTTGCCTTTGGTACTGGTAGTCGCCTGACTGGTGGTCGTGACTACCGGATGTTCGAACGGCGTGACCAGGCGATTCAAGTGGCCGACGGCAATCGGCATCAGTTCGTTGATGCCGGGTTTAACCGCAATGTGCTGTGGTCCAATTGAAGTGGCTGATGCTGAGTTTGACGCTGCCGCTTGCTGTTTGGCTGCTTTCAAGATGCTGGCATCGACTGGGGGTAATTCAATGCCAAAATCTGGCTGCGACGGGACAACTGGCTGTGATGAGGAAGAATCTTCGGCCACAGTGGTTGCCGGTGGTAACACTGTCACGGGTAATTCATCCGCAGACAAGGCAGTGCTAACGGTCAGGAATAACAAAATTGGCGGGAATGAGCGATTCATGGTCGAGCCTCGCGGGTTTGGCCTTGCATTGCTTTGAGACGATCCAAGGTTCTGGGGGAATCCGGGTACACGTCGATGTATTCCAGCCGGGGGCGATAGTTTTTGATGGCGATGATGAATTCGTAGGTGCGGGGTTTGACGTCGGGTTTGGAACTGGGGCCTTGGCTTTTGAGTTCGCCGCTGACGAAGACTTTGTTGGTCTCGGCTTCGTAATCGACGTGACGCGGGGTGAAACTGATCGCGACCCGGTCCATTTTGATGGCCTTGATTTGATCGCTCATGGCATCCAGGACACTGCGGTAAATATCTGGCGCCAATAGCGGCTCGACCGCAGTTTTCAGGAAGTCGGCATTGGCCGGCGTAGTGTTGCCGAGCAATTCGGCCAGGAACAAGCCCCAGGACTCCTTGAACTCACTGGATGCTTGGCTGCGAGTGACTTCGACTTCCTGCGTCAAGCTCGGCGGCACCAGAATGATGCTGCGCTCGGTGCGCCAGGCGGCCAGCGAAGTAATCACGCACACGACGAGCAATCCAATGATGACGACGCGGCTAAACCGGTTCTCGGTCTCTTGTCCGTCCCAGGTCTGCAGAAAATCCGACCATCTCATGGCAGAAACCGGCGGATGTAGGGATTGGGAATGGTATGGGCGCGACTCGGCAACAAACCCAGCCAATACAACGCATGCAAGGTATAGCCGTCAGGGCGGTTGTCGCGGAAACGCCGGTAAAACTTGACCGCAATGAATCCTAGCGCCAAGCCAGGAATAAATTGATCGATCAACATGCCGGTGAGCATGCTAACCATGAAGGGTACAATCTCGTCCGCGCTCCACAGCAAAATGTGGATGGGATCGTCGATTGATTGGGGAATGGCAACGGGTTCCATAATGACCTCCGGTTGGGATGGCCATTATTGTGAAGGGGAATTTAAGAAGGGCTTTTGCAGCTGACGACGAATTTGCGTTCAGCTGCGAAAATGATTATTTATTAACCGAATATCTCTTGCATCGTAGGCATTTGCACGACAAAAAGTTGCTGAAGTTGTTTTTGTAATCCTTTACTCAAAACCATTTCCTGACCCAAAACCGGCGGCCCCAATACAAAAACAACGGAAACAACCCCCACCATAGAAAATGTTCAACCGGGCCGGTGGATTCTCCGCCATAAGGGACGAGATAAAATGGCACAACCGTTACCCACAATATTGAAATGGCGATGGCGATGCGGTTTTTAAGGTCCCGTTGACCCAACCAATTAAAAATGGCTTTCATAGCATGACCTCCTTCGAACTAGTCATCTTCTACGCGAAACCAGAATGCACGCATAAAAGACGCTGTGACGATAACAATGGCCAGTATGACGCTGGCCCATATAAAAGCAGGGATATAGCCGATGATGATCGCGCATCCCACCAGGAAAAAGCCCAGCAGACTAAACTCCCAGCCGACATGGTAACCGTTGAGCATAGCTGATAACCCTAATACCAATAAAATGACCAAATCAGCCGCGACCCCTGTCATTTGACCGGATTTATTGAGAAAGGATGCGGCGATCACGACAATGATGGTGTGCAGCCAATGCATGCCTTGCGCCTTGAGAACTGCACCAAAATTCGCCTCGCTGCTTTTTGACTGTAGCCAGGCAACGAAAACCGATAACAGTCCAAACACAAAAACCATCAATAACCAATAACCATAGCCGTCGTCGGGATTGAAGTTGGTGATGTAAATACCAGCCAGCGACAACACAATCAATAGGATGAACACGACTTGTTCAATCACAAAATGTCGCTTGCCGGGATTGGCTTCAGTCATGATTTCATCGTCGTACATGCGTTGGGTTCCTTATTAAAGAGTGAGTGATTATTGAGGCTGTTGCGAAATTAACTTGGTGGCCGCATCGTCGACTTTGGAAAAGTCAACACCCACGCTGATGACGAAGCTGGAGGCTTCCTCGAATGTCATGGCGGATTTGACGATCTTGGAGCGATGTACCATGACGGTAAACCCAGAGGTGGGGTTGGGCGATGTCGGCACATACAGCACGTATAGATCACCCATTTGGTTGGTGACATAGGCCGGTACCCAGACGCCATCCTTGGGATATTCCACATAAACCACTTCCCGAGGGGCGTTTTGTCCATCGCCGGAAAAAATGCCGATCAATTTTTTGCTGACGCGGTAAACCGTGCTCAGAATCGGCAGTTTTTCCAGATAGACTTCCAGCAAAGTCAGGATGTAAGTCTTGCCGTTGCGAATGCGGTAGCCTAGGAATCCCAAGGCTAAAATCGTGACGGCAAACAACAAGGCGGTGATCCAGTAATTCTCGTAGTAACCGTGAACACCACGAAAAACGTCGCGCAATAGTCGCTCGATAAGCACTACGATCTGTACCACGACCAGAATCGGTAAAACCGATAGCGTGCCCAACAGGAAATAGTCGAAAAATTTTCGTATGGTTTCTTTCATTGCTAAGCCCTCATCAGGTTGAGTCGGTTGAAATTTGCTCGAACGTTAAAACAGTCCGCCGTTCATCAGGAAATGCGCGCCGATGCTGCCCAAATACCCCAAGGCAATCACCGGCGCCCACTTCAGATGTGTCATGAAGGTGTAAATGCCTTTGGCTTGACCCATTAGCGCCACGCCAGCGGCAGAGCCGACCGATAACAAACTGCCGCCTACGCCGGCGGTCAAGGTCACCAACAGCCATTGGCCTTCGGACATTTCCGGATGCATGGCCAGGATCGCGAACATGACCGGGATGTTGTCGATCAAGGCGGAAATGACACCCACCAAAACGTTGGCCGGCGTTGCACCAAGTTCGCCGTAAAGGAAACCGGATAAATGATGCAGATAGCCGATAAAATTGATACCGCCCACGCAAAGTACCACCCCGTAGAAAAACAGCAAGGTATCCCATTCCATGCGGGCTAAATGATGAAAAATGTCAAAGCGCAAACTGTCGCTATCGTCCGGCTCGGCGTTATTGTCGCCATATAAAGGATCGACGCCCAGTTCCGGTTCGTTCTGGTGGGTGATATGCAGGAAATAACCGAACATTTGCAGGTAAGTCAGACCGGCCATCATCCCCACCGCGGCGGGTAGCTGAAGATTGTTTTGGAATAAAACCGCGGTCAGCACCGTCATCAGAAATAAAACGACGATGCGTTTTGCACCGCGGCGCGTGGCAGTTCTGGCGCGAATCGCCGCCGGTTGTTCCTTGGGAACGGCAAAGTGCATCAGAGCCGCCGGAATCAGGAAGTTCACTACCGAGGGCACGAACAGTTTGAAAAACGTCCAAAACTCAATAATGCCTTTTTGCCAGACCATCAACGTGGTGATGTCGCCGAACGGACAAAACGCGCCGCCCGCGTTGGCCGCCACGACCGTATTGACGCAGGACACGCCAACAAATTTTGCATTGTCTTTACCGACCGCCATCACTACCGCGCACATCAGCATAGCGGTGGTCATGTTGTTGGATACCGAGGATATGAAAAAGGCCAGGATGCCAGTTACCCAGAACAATTGACGATAACTCAAGCCTTTATTCACCAACCATGCGCGTAAACTGTCGAACACGCGCCGCTCTTCCATGGCATTGATGTAAGCGATCGATACGATCAGGAACAACAACAGTTCGCCATAGTCCAGAACATCATGCCGAATCGCAGCCTGCGCCACCGTTGACAGCCCTCGATCCTTATAGACCAAGGCTATCGCCACCCAAATCAGCGCGGCCGCGACCATCATCGGCTTGGATTTGCGCAGTTCGAGCACTTCCTCCAAAACTACGAATACATAGGCGACGGTAAATAAGCCTAAGGCCAAAAATCCAACCCAATGCCCGCTTAAATCCATGGATTGCGCTACACTTTCGGCTAGGACAAGGCTTGGAAATAAAAACAGCCCCGCACCTGTTAATGAGCCGAGCAAAATCGTTGTTAATTGTTTCATGCAGTCATCCATCTCAGTAATACCGGACATACCGGTTGATCACATATTCCAAAAAAGCCTTGGGTTTTCAAGTCAATGGCAACCCTGTAGGCTGGTTTCAATCGATATGCAGGCAACGGTAATATCCTTTCAATAGAATTGGCGCAAGCAGCGTGGTCATCGCGATGACGATAATCAGCGCCGCATAAATTTCGTTATTTAAAATGCCCGAAGTGCGGCCCAGTTCTGCAAAGATCAGACCGACCTCGCCTCGTGGAATCATGGCAATACCGATCGCCAAGCGTTCCTTCCAAGGGTCGTGCAGTAATAATGCACCTAACAGTTTGCCTAATACCGCGACTGCGAAAAGGCTGGCGGAAAATCCCCAAATGAATGGCGAAGTCCAGTCGATTGTGCGTAAATTCAGAGAAAGTCCGACTGTCACAAAAAAAATCGGCACGAACAGTTGAACGATAGGCAGCATTTGGGCTTCGATGCGGCCGGTAAAATCGGAGTCCTCATGCAAGGCCAAACCGAACGGCAGAAAGAAGCGCCTGGAGAGCGCGAGCCCAGCAGCAAACCCACCCAATAATTCCGGCGCCCCCATTTCGTGGGCCAACCAGGCGAAATACAGCACCAACGAAACGATTAACGTCGGAATCAGGCCTTCGGTCTGGCTGATTTTGGCGAATTTTCGAATCATCAGCGAAATGACTTTGGCAAACAGCGGTGCCAAAACAAAGAACATCGCGATGAAACCGATGACCCGAACGGCGTGGGACGGATCGATTTGACCAACCTTGGAAAAGTCGTAAAGAACGGCCAGCAATACCACGCCCAAAATATCGTCGATGACTGCTGCGCCCAACACTACTTGCGCTTCGTGACTGTGATGCCGCTTCAGGTCGGTGAGAACACGAACGGTAATGCCGATACTGGTGGCGGTCAGCGTGCCACCGATGAATAGAGACTCCAGCAGACTAAGCCCGAACAAGAAATGACTGATCGAAAAGCCCAGCGCAAATGGCCAAACAAAGCCGCTGACCGCGACGAACAGTGCCTTCAAACCAGTTTTAGCCAACTGGCGAATATCGGTATCCAGACCAACTTCGAACAGCAGCAGGATGATGCCAATCTCCGCCAATAACTTGATAACCTGACTGGGTTCCATCCAGCCGAGCAAGCTTGGGCCAAGAATCACGCCAGCCAGCAATTCACCGACGACCGGCGGACTTTGCATGCGCGCAAATAGTTCGCCCAACAGTCGAGCGGTCAGCAAAATGACCATCAACTGAAAGAAAAATTGATGAACGGCTTGGGCTTCCACTGTGTTATGTCCTGTGCAACGGCGACTAAAGCTGCTGTTGGTTTTCCAGCGTCCGATTGGAATCGTCAGCAGGCACAACGGCATTGACTTTTTGGAAGTCATCGCCAACTGGCGATTGGGCGATCACGCCTGCTGAACTTGGGTCGACAGGTGTTTCGGTGGGAACCATCAGCAACGGCAATACGGCCAAACCGATCAATAATGGCAACAGCAAAGCTTGTTTGCCCCAGGTGCTAGATAGGCCGTTGATCGTAATAAGCGAACTTTCGGATGAAGATGCGTTTGAGATGTTATGGTTGGCCGGCAATTTCCAGGGTTTGCTATCCAGCCAGGCCAATACTTGAGCCATGATCAACATCAGCCCCAGTCCCGCCAGATTAACCAAGGCGACACTGGCAGCGTCGCGCCCAGACCAATCCAAAGCGATGCCGCCGATATAGGAGAGCCCCATACAGCACAGAAAAATCGGTAAGGATTGCTGTCCCATTTTGATGATCAAACGTGGCAAGCCCTTTGTTAGCCACTGTGGTTTCCATTTGCATAATTGATTCATCAGATAAGCCAGTGCTAACAAGTGAGCCCAGCGCAACAAGCCCAGATGGCTTTTGTCGAGTAGCGGTTCCAATGGCGTACGCAATGCGCCCCAGAATGCCACCTGACGATAGGTCGCTTCATGTCCCAGCGGGATGGACACCAGCACAAACAAGGCGCATGCCAGCAATAGTAACCAGTGCCTGCCGGGTATTCGCAGCCAGCCGGCACCCAAGCCAAAGCCGCTAAAGAACATCAATTGCCAATTAAACGGGTTGAAATACCAAGGGCGGCCCGTCGTCGGGTCTGCCGTCAATTCCCAACCGTAATACCAAGCCGCACCATAAATCAAAACTGAAAAGCTGATTGCTAGAGCGCTATGAAACTGAGTCAATACCCATACCAAGGGAACCCACATGATCAACACCAGATACATCGGCAGGATGTCGAAATAATTGGGGACATAGGCCAGACTGAATAAATCAAATACCGCCTGCTGGGTGTTGTCGAAGAAATAGCCAATGTTGAGGCGTTGAATATCGTCTGTCTCGGGTATCCAGCGGTTACCAACTACGCAGATCATAGCCATCAACAAAAACGAACCCAAGTGAGCGGCGTAGATTTGTCCGCAGCGATGCATGATGCGGACACTGCCTAACCACAATCCGGCACGTTCGAAACAACGCCCATAAGCTAAGGCAGAGGCAAATCCGGATAGGAATACAAAAATTTCCGCTGCGTCGCTTAATCCGAAACGTGACGGTGTGTACCAGAACCAAGGATTGGCTGGCATATGATTGATAAAGATAACCATCAAGGCAAAGCCACGAAAAAAATCCAGTTGCGGGTTACGTACTGGCACTGGATTGAGTTGTGATCCCATGATATGTCCTGTGGCAAATGAGGCGGATGTGCGTCCGCTACGTTGTAATTATTCTGAATAAGTCCATGGTGTTGGTCATCATGTCACCCCAAATGCGGATAACACGCATCACCATGACGACTCCAGTGCTGGCCTTATGCTTTATGCCTGGATTTTTAACAAACCTGATAATGATAGCGATGCAACCTTTCATCAACCTTTCAATACGATAAATCAGACCGTGCCGGTTCATTAAGATAAGATCATTCAGTCGACAATGAATATTGAAGAAGTGTCGAGTTTTGTGATGAGCGTCGGTGTCGATTATGCTAAGCCTGATCATGTAGAAACTTTGTATTAAGGATTTCAACTTTTTATTGATCCGAAACACTTTTCAAGAGAATTCTTCTAATCGTAACTGCTTGGAGTTCGTAGTGAATCCCCCCAAAACAGCCTGGCACCATTTTTCACCTGAAGCCTTGCAGACACACCTGAATGTGGATATTCAGCAAGGTTTGAAGGAAACTGAAGCACAGCGGCGTCTTGACCAATACGGTCCCAATTGTCTGACTCCGCGACGCGGAAAAAGCCCGTTGCGCTTGCTGCTTGAGCAATTTCATCAACCGCTGGTTTATATCCTCCTGGTTGCCGCAGCCGTCACTGCTTTTTTGCAGGAATGGGTCGATAGCAGCGTGATATTTGGCGTGGTCCTGGTCAATGCCATCATCGGCTTTATTCAGGAAGCCAACGCCTTGAAAGCGATTGATGCGTTGAGCCGAATGTTAACGATTACTTCCACGGTGTTGCGCGACGGTCAACGCCGCGCCATTTCCGCTGATGAACTGGTGCCCGGTGATGTCGTGTTGCTGCAATCCGGCGATAAGGTGCCCGCCGACTTGCGTTTATTGCAAATCCGCGAACTACAAATCGACGAATCGGCACTTACCGGTGAATCGGTACCGGTGGAAAAGCGTCTGGCTACGCTCGAGGCGACCACGGTGCTAGCCGATCGCTGCAACATGGCATATTCCTCGACACTGGTGACGTATGGCAGCGGCCTGGGCGTGGTGGTGGAAAGCGGCGACCGCACCGAGATCGGTCTGATCAATCGCATGATTGCCAGCGCTACCGATCTGGAAACACCGCTGACCCAAAAAATCAGCCAGTTCAGTCGATTGTTGTTGTGGGTCATTATTGGTCTAGCCGTTGTAACTTTTGCTGTGGGAGTTTGGCGCGGTCATGCCATGCTGGACATGTTCATGGCCGCCGTAGCGCTGGCGGTTGGTGCAATTCCCGAAGGTTTGCCCGCCGCTTTGACGATTACCTTGGCGATCGGCGTCTCCCGGATGGCGAAGCGCAATGCCATTATTCGCAAACTGCCGGCAGTGGAAACCCTGGGCAGCACCACCGTGATTTGTTCAGACAAAACCGGCACGCTGACGCAAAATCAGATGACTGTGCAAGCGCTGTTTGCGGGCGGAGAATTGTTTGAAGTCACTGGCAGCGGTTACACGCCCGAGGGCGAAATATGCCGCAACGGGACGCCAATTGTTCCCCGACAGCATCCCGCCGTGCTGGAATGTCTGAAAGCCGGGTTGTTATGCAACGACGCTCGCCTGCTTGCCGAAGCCGACGGTTGGCGGATTGAGGGCGACCCCACGGAAGGCGCATTGCTAGTCGCTGCGCACAAGGCTGGATTGCACCAAGCCGGCGTCAGCGTTGACCATCCCCGCCTGGATGCTATTCCGTTCGAATCACAGCATCAATTTATGGCCACGCTGCATCACAATCGGACAATCGATGCCCGCCACGTGTATTTGAAAGGTTCCCTGGAAAGTCTGCTAGCGCGTTGTGATAAGGTTTTTGATAGTAATATGCAGCCGCTGACAATCGATAAAACCTTGTTGCAACGCCACGCGGAGAACATGGCTGCCCAGGGATTACGAGTGTTGGCATTTGCCCGTGCCGATCACCACTATGACGCCGTGCAGCATGACGAAGTGACGAGTGGTCTGACTTTTCTGGGCTTCCAAGCCATGATCGATCCACCACGACCAGAAGCCGCTGCCTCAATCGCAGCCTGCTACCAAGCCGGGATTCAAGTCAAGATGATTACCGGCGACCACCCTATCACCGCGCAGGCGATTGCTAGGCAATTGGGCATGCAAGGCACAGAGCAAGTCATCAGTGGCGCCGAATTGCAGAATATTAACGAATGCCTGCTTCCCGAGCGGGTGGAAAATTGTGCCGTTTACGCTCGCATCGCCCCGGAACAAAAACTGCAATTGGTAAGGGTATTGCAGGCTCAAGGTCATGTGGTTGCGATGACCGGCGACGGGGTCAACGACGCTCCGGCGCTGCGTCAAGCCAATATTGGCGTGGCAATGGGCTTGAACGGCACTGAAGTCGCCAAAGAGGCAGCTGCCATGCTGCTCACCGACGATAATTTCGCCACCATCGAAGCTGCCGTGGAAGAAGGCCGCGGTGTGTTCGATAATCTGGTGAAATTTATCGTCTGGACCTTGCCGACTAATCTTGGCGAAGGCTTGGTCATCTCTGTCGCCATATTCGCGAATGTGTCGTTGCCGATTACCCCGGTGCAAATTCTCTGGGTCAACATGTCCACAGCAGTGCTGCTGGGATTGATGCTGGCCTTTGAAGCAAAGGAATCCGGCTTAATGAAACGCAAACCGCGAGAACCCGAGCAACCGATTTTGACCAAACACCTAGTGTTTCGTATCTGCTTGGTTGCCACCCTGATGTTGATCGGCGCGTATGGTTTGTTCCAATGGGAGTTGTCGCATGGTGAATCACTGGAAAAAGCCCGTACTGTGGCAGTCAATGTGTTTGTCTTTGGCGAGCTATTTTACTTGTTCAACTGCCGTTCGCTGCGCTATTCGATGTTTCACGTCGGGGTATTTTCCAATTTATGGGTGATATTCGGTGTGTGCTGCATGACCCTGCTGCAACTGCTATTTACCTACTGGCCGCCCATGCAGCAATTGTTCGGTACTGCGGCCATTGGTTATGATGAGTGGTTGCTGATTATTGGTATAGGTATCGTGATCTATGCAACAGTCGGTATCGAAAAACTCCTGGTACGGCACTGGTGAGGCAAGCAAATTCTTTGGCTACTAACCTACGTGGCGCTCGGCCAACCGCAGATTATTTTTCAAGAGTCGATGCACGTGTTGAACTACACCAGTTCTTTTATCGAATTAAGGTGGGATTTGTTTTATGAAAATATTCTGGGTGGTGTTTACTGTAGGTTTAACAGGTCTTTATTTCGTTAATATGGCTATGCTGAAAATGCCGTATTTGAATTGGGACTGGGGGAAACATGCGGCGTTTCGGTTTTTTCTGGGCTTTTTTATTTTAGGTGTCAACGCCTTTTATGCACACAAGTTAAAATTCACGAGCGCGCTTAAAATAATAGTAGCCATAGCCTTTTTTGATTATTTGTATGATTACTTTATAGAAGCCTATAGACTTAATTTCGAAATCATTTTTCACGGCTTGTACATGATAGTATGGGGCTCAATCATGGGATATCTTGCATTCAAGGACTTCAACAATAAGGAATAAAAAATAGTTGCGCAATGTCATTCAATTTCAAGCAATGTTGACATCGAGGCATGCCAATGACGGATATTATTGCCTTGATAGAAAACCATATTGAATATGCTCCCTGGATAATATTTGGTTTATTATTGCTTGCCGGTTTTAATATTCCTATTTCGGAAGACGGCATGCTGTTCGTGGCGGCAACCTTCGCGGCAAGAAACCCAGAACATTTGCTGTGTTTTTTGGGTGCAGTTTATGCCGGGGCTTACGGTTCGGATCTAATTTGCTACGGTTTGGGGAGAATTTTGGGGGTACGCCTGAGTCATTGGCGTTTGTTTTCGAAGTTGATGGATAAGAATAAAATCGACAAGGTATCCGAATATTATCGAAACCATGGCCTATTGACGCTGGTATTTGGGCGATTCGTACCGTTCGGTGTCCGTAACCTGTTGTTTTTGAGTGCGGGACTTGGTCGAATGAATGCGGTTAAATTTGCGGCAGCCGATTTTTTGGCCTGCTCGGTGTCTGTAATAGTGTATTTCAGTGTTTATTATCACTATGGACAAAAAATCGTATTGATTATCCAGGAAGTGAATATCGCAATTTTTATTTTGGCGATGTTGATCGGCGCTTGCCTTTGCTTTAAAAAAGCGAGAGCGAATAATTCGTAAGGCAGAATCCACTAGCAATTCTGCCGTATGATCACTACTGACTTGGCGAGCGTTGTCGGCACGACATACATGCTGGAGAAATGGAGTTTTTTAGGGAAGTTTTTCACCAAACTGCTAATTTGCCTTGCCAACAATTTTTTGTTCAGCCTGTTTTTCTAATGTAGCTGTAAAGGGTTGAGTCGGCCGTTTCAGGTTTCGGCCTTTAGTTGCTTTTTTCATGGCGTTGATGACTATAGGATTAGGTGAAAAAATTTCTGGTGTATTCCACTGACTCCATTTGTATTTGATAGTGTTTAAATCGTCCGTATCAATATTGACAACATTGCCGTTTTGTATAGATGTGTTGTACATGCCCCAGTTATTCTGGCCCAACACCTTATAAGACCAAGTTGTCCAGTGGCTTCCAGATTCTGTGAATTTCTGGAGTCCGTAATTCCAGGATTCGGCATTTCCGAACAGCGTGAATTCTCCGACAAAATGCGGTACGTTATATTTTGTACCCCATACTTTAGCGTCCCTTATCCAACCATCCACTGCTTTTTTCATCACCGCGAAGTCTTCATTGTTTTGCCATTGATAATAATGCAGAGAGTAGACGACGTTGTGCCAATGTTTCTCTCGGGGATTCGGAAGTGTATTCCACCACCAAATAGCTTCCATTATGATGATATGGTCGGGATCTATCTTGCGGATAGCGTGATACAGTCGGTCGTAAATGTTGACTACCTCAGAGCCCATGGGGCCCGGAAAGGTCTCCGAGGGTTCATTCAGCAGGTCATAACCGGCGACTGCGGCATTGCCTTTGAAACGCCTGGCCAGGGTTTCCCAAAATTCTACCAGTTGATTCTGATAGAGAGGGCTGGAATAAAGCAGAGAGCCGTTTTGCCGGCCTGAATGATGGGTTCCATTTTGTGAGCCAGGTGCGCCATGCAGATCAAGTATAGTGTAGAGTCCATATTCCAGCGCTTTGTTTACGGTCCATTCAATGCGGGATAAATCAATGGCGCCGGTATCGTCCAGCCTCCAGTTACCTTCATCATCCATATGGTTAAGCGCATATATCGGCAAGCGAATACAGTTGAGACCGGCATCGGCGATGTTCTTGAAATCGATTTCCGTGATCCAGGAATCCCAGTAAGTGTTGTACAAATCCCAGACAGCCTCTTTACCAAAACGGTCATTAAGAATATTTCGCGCATCCCACTCGTTTGACGCCCCGGTTAATGGCGACATCCAGGGTTCATGCATTTTCCAACCGCCCAGATTTGTGCCGTAAAGATGAACCTTTTTACCCTTGCCATAATTATCCCTGATATCTTTTCCATTCACTTTAAGAAAATCTGAAGCGGAATAACATAGAGGAGACGATAGCATCAGCGTCCAGAGTAACACCTGTATTCTAGCTAGCGTCGTCATAAGATTTCCTCGCACTGCCCAGCCAAAGACTGGTGTGTTCCAAACAGCGTCCATCGGCGATTGCCCAGGTAAATCCAGACAGGAAAACACCAATCTCCGTCGCGTCGTTTAATCCGAACCACAGCCGCTTTGTGTGGAAACTGGGGATTGACCGGCATGTGCTTGATGAAGATGGTCATCAAGGCAAAACCGCAGCAAGAATCCCGTTGCGGATTGCCTGCTGATACTGGATAGGGTAGTGATACCATTATGAATCCTGTGCGAATGGGGTTAGCCGGCCTTCGCTGTGCTAATTTAATCTGGATAAGTCCATGGTGTGACTCTTGATGTCATCCTAAAATGCAGACGACATGGCATGCCATGATCCCAGTTTTTATCGTATTTTTTATTAGCAGACTAAGAGCAATAATAGCGGTGCAACCTTTCATAAACCTTTCAACAAGGCAAACGTTTCGATGAGAATTTTATTGGTCGAAGACGATGCCGTATTAGGCGATGGTCTTTCCCGAAGTCTCGGCGACTGGGGGTTCGATGTCACTCTGGCGGTGACTGGCAGCTACGCTGACAGCGCCTTATGCACACAGCCCTACGACATGGTTATCCTCGATCTGGGGCTGCCGGACATGGATGGGCGTGATGTATTACGGCAATTACGATCCCGAAAATCGGCCATTCCGGTATTGATACTCACTGCCCGCGATGGACTGAATGATCGGGTTGGAGGCCTGGAGCTGGGAGCTGACGATTATATGACCAAGCCCTTTGAGCTACGGGAACTGGAGGCTCGCGTGAGAGCTTTACTGCGTCGCAGTCATGGCGGTTTTAGCAACGACATTGTGTTTGGGCGGCTGCGCTTGGATACCCGCAGTCAGCAGATTATGGTCGATGCCATGCCCATGGCATTGCCGCCGCGTGAATATGGTGTGCTGGAGGCCCTGTTGTTGCAACAAGGGCGAGTGGTTAGCAAGGATAGTCTCGCCCAGCGTCTTGCTGCTCGATCGGAAGAGCTGGCTGACAATGTCATCGAAGTCTATGTGCATCGACTGCGCAAACGCCTGGAACCACTGGGTATCAGTATCAGAACGGTACGGGGGCTCGGTTATCTGTTGGAGCAAATCCCCGATGCTTAAACCTCAAAGTCTCCGGGCACAGCTTCTGTCACGCCTGACCTTACCTTTGCTTATCGTGGTGATTCTGGATGCCTCGGTGTCATACTACGTGGCCCTGCATTATGCCGATCAGGCTTACGATAGCTGGCTGCTGGATTCAGCAAAATCGCTGGCGCAAGAGGTCAAGGCGCAAAAGGACAAAGTGACCTTTGAACTGCCGCCCATCGCAGTCGAAGTGTTCCGCTGGGATGCCATGGATAAGACCTTTTTCAAGGTGGAGTCCCTATCCGCAGGGATTATCGCCGGCGACAAGGGGCTTCCGAGTCCCTCCATTACGGCGATAGGTCGGGACGAAGCGATTTATTCCGATGGTGAAATCCAAGGCCAAAAAGTTCGCATCGTTTCGGTGCTGACCACGCCCACTGCTGACGATACTGACGATGTGCTGATTTCGGTCGCCGAAACTCTCCACAAGCGACGCAGCATGATGAATGAAATTCTGCTTGCGGTGGTGTTGCCTCAGCTTTTGCTGGTGTTGATTACCGGTTTTCACATCTGGACCGGTATCAATCGCGGCCTCAGTCCGCTGAACGATTTGGCAAAACTTATTGCTCAACGTTCCGCGCGAGACTTGAATCCCATTGCGGATGTCGGCGTTCCCCTTGAAGTCCGTGCACTGACCCACACCATCAATGCTTTACTGCATCGGCTTGGCGCCAATCTCAAGACCCAACAGCGATTTATCGAAAACGCGGCGCATCAACTCCGCACGCCTTTAGCCGGGTTGAAGGTACAGGCCGAGCGGGCATTGCAGACGGATAATCTTGAGACCATGAAACCAGCCATGGCGCATATGAAAAATTCGGTGGATCGCGTCGCCCATCTAAGTATGCAATTGCTGGCGCTGGCCAGGTCGGAATCCCTATCTCAAAGCGCCAGAGAGTTTAACGCGATAGATTTGGTTGCCATCACTCGGGACTGTTGTATGGACTGGGTGCCGAAAGCATTGGAGCGCAATATCGAATTGGAATTCGATGCCCCGGCAGCCCCGGTTCGAGTCATGGGCGATGAAACCCTGCTGCGAGAATTGCTCAGCAATCTACTGGACAACGCGATTTGTTACGGCAATGCGGGGGGGCATATCAGCGTAAAAATCGAGGCCACCCCGGAACCGAACCTGATCATTGAAGACGATGGTCCCGGTATCCAGGTAAATGAGATCGACAAGATTTTCGAGCGCTTTTACCGCATTCCAGGCAGTCGCGGAGAGGGGTGCGGATTGGGGTTGGCCATTGTTAAGGAAATTGCCGATCTGCATGCGGCTCGGATTATCATTGGCCCTGGCTATGCCGGTTGCGGCACCCGGATTGATGTTGTCTTTGAATCTCGATTCGCGACTTAAAACCGCACATGGTTTCGAGCCGCTGAAAGGTTAGTGAAAGGTTATTTGTTTATGATGCAGTCTTCTCAGACAAAAACATGAAAATTAATATTTTCACCGAACTGAAATGCACGTTATTCAATTAATATGTCTCGTTACCGTCATGTTGGCATCAGGTTGTGCGCGGCATAATCCGGCGCCTGTTGAGCAATCACTGCCCGATGTAGCATCAATAACCTCAATTGAATTAGCCGAAAGCTACCAGGGCGCCTCTGTACAATACTGAAGTGATATGGGTCTAATAATGAGATTTTTAACGTTGCTTTTGTGTGTCTTAAGCTTTAAAGCAGCAGCCGATACTCGTGTCGCTATCCTCGATTTTGAATTGAAAGATATGACGCTAGCACCAGGCATTCCTGCAGAAATTAAACGCACCGCCTCTATTAAGCCCTTGCTAGAATGTGAATTGCGTTCGGCTGGTTATCACATCGTTGATATTCCATTGCAAGCGCAACATGCCGCCAACAGCGGAGTTGGCTACCTATTTGATCATGCCGATGTTGCTGCACAACTCGGTAAAAATTTCGGTGCCGACTATGTTGTGGTAGGAAGATTGCACAAACCCAGTTTTTTGTTTGCTTATAATATGGGAAACTTGGTCAAAGTTAGCGATGGACGATGGATGGACAAATTTATCACCGAATCGAAAGGCCCAAACAGTGAGCTTACCATCAAGGCAGTGGAAGGCTTGGCCGTCAAAATTGATAACAGACTTGATCACCGTTATACCCCACCTCCACCAGTTAAACACGGGTCTCAACAGCCATAGAAAGATGGCCCCAAAAAATTGAACAGTCCATTAAGTGAAAGATCGTGTACTACCTGCCCAAACCGATTTCAGAGCGGGAACTCGACATCATGAAGCGATTGGGCCAATTGCACTTGAAACATCCATTCATGGGCGCCCGCATGTTGCGATGATGTAGCGCTTTTTCAGCCTCAACGCAGCAACAACAAGGGCTTGCGGCTTTGTGTCAGCATCTTCACCGTAAAACTCCCCAACAACCAGTCGTGAATCCGGGCATGGCCGAAGGCGCCCATCACGGTCATGTCTACCGCTTTTTGATCTTGATACTCGGCTAAAACCAGCTCGGGTTTGCCGACCAGTTTTTTGGCAATCACTTCAATGTCGCCCGCCAACTGCAGTTTGTTGGCGGCCACGTCCAGCAGTTGGCCTTTGCCTTCATCCTGGCTGACGCACACCAGATGGCACGCCAAGCCTTTGTACAGAGGGCTGTTGGCGACCATCTCCAGCGCTTTTTCGGCGGCGGGGCTGCCGTCGTAGGCCAGCATGATGCGCTCGGGCGCCTTGAATTCGGCGTTCACCACCAAAATCGGTTTGTGCAGTGAGCGAATGATGGATTCCAGCTTGGCGCCGATTTTGTCCGGCTGATTTTCGTGCACCTTGCCGCGCACGCCGATCACCAGTACCCGGATGGCGTTTTCCAGCTCGATCAGCGATTCGACCAGACTGCCGTGGCGTTGATGGGTAATCGGGTCAGGCACGCCGCTTTGCATCACTCGTTCACGGGCAGCCTGTAGCAGTTGCTTGCCTTGTTGCAAGCGCAATTTGCTGCGTTGCTGTTCCAATTGCGTCAGTTCGTCCAGCAGATGGTCGCGGCTGTCGACGCCGATGTTGCCGGTGAGGTCGGTCGAATGAGCATGTTCCGGGTGGTGGTCTATGGTATGCAGCAGCTTCAGCGGTGCATCGACTTTTTGCGCGATCCAGGCCGCATAGTCGCAGACGGCGTTGGTTAACGACGAGCCGTCGATGCCGGCCAGTACCAGGTTTTGGAGCGTATTCATCAATGGCCTCCCAGGACTTTTTCGATTTCTTCGGGCTTATCGTGAACGCCGAAGCGGTCCACAATCGTGGCGGTGGCTGTGTTCATGCCGATAACATTAACCTCGGCGCCTTCGCGGCGAAACTTGATCACGACTTTATCCAACGCGCCGACCGAAGTGAGATCCCAAAAATGCGCACGGGTCAGGTCGATCACCACGTTCTCCAGTGCCTCCTTGAAATCAAAGCTGGCGACGAATTTGTCCGCCGAATTGAAGAACACTTGACCGACGACCTTGTAGGTTCGTCTGCCGCCGCCTTCTGCCAATCCGGATTCCACGTACATGAAATGGCTGATTTTGTTGGCAAAAAATAATGAGGCCAGTAACACGCCGACCAATACACCGAGCGCCAGATTATGCGTCCACACCACCACGACCACGGTGGCAAGCATGACGATGTTGGTCGAAAGCGGATGGTGCTTGAGATTAATGATCGAGCGCCAGCTAAAGGTGCCGATCGAAACCATGATCATCACCGCCACCAGGGCCGCCATAGGAATTTTGGAAATCCACTGATCCAGAAAAACCACCATGATTAATAAAAACGTGCCGGCCACCAAAGTAGACAAGCGGCCGCGACCGCCGGATTTGACGTTGATCACCGACTGGCCGATCATCGCGCAACCGGCCATGCCGCCCAGCAAACCGGCGCCGATGTTGGCCAGACCCTGGCCCCTACATTCGCGGTTTTTATCGCTGCTGGTGTCGGTCAATTCATCGACGATGGTGGCGGTCATCAAGGATTCCAGCAGGCCCACCACGGCCAATGGCAGCGAATACGGCAGAACGATTTTCAATGTTTCCAGGGTGAGCGGGACGTCCGGCCATAGGAATACCGGCAAGGTATCCGGCAGTTGGCCCATGTCGCCGACGGTGCGGATGTCGATTTGCCAATAAATGGCGGCAGCGGTCATGCTGACGATGCACACCAAGGGCGATGGCAGCGATTTACCGATCACGGGTAGATAGGGAAACAGATAAATGATAGCCAGTCCGCCCGCCGTCATCGCGTACACATGCCAGGAGACGTTAGTCAATTCCGGCAATTGCGCCATGAAAATCAGGATCGCCAGCGCGTTGACGAAGCCGGTCACCACCGAGCGCGACACAAAACTCATCAGGCTGCCCAGTTTCAGATAACCGGCGATGATCTGAAGAACACCGGTCAGTAAAGTGGCGGCTAACAGATACTGCAAGCCGTGGTCTTTGACCAAGGTTACCATCAGCAAGGCCATCGCCCCGGTGGCCGCCGAGATCATGCCGGGTCGACCGCCGACGAAGGCGGTCATCACCGCAATACAAAACGAGGCATACAAACCCACTTTGGGATCGACGCCGGCAATGATGGAAAAGGCAATGGCTTCCGGAATCAGAGCCAGCGCCACCACAGTACCGGCCAATAGGTCGCCGCGGATATTGCCTAGCCAATCTTGTTTTTTCGATAAAAAAATCATGTTTAAGCGAGTAAAAAAAAGGCTATGCAGGGCATAGCCAAAGGTAGGAGCGGGTTAAAAGATCGATGAGGGAGACGTTAAGGTGGGCTGCCGCAGCTCGCGATACTGCTTTTGACTCGATCCAGCAAGGCGGTCATCAGGCGTCTTTCCTCCTCGCTCAATGTCGCCAGGACCTCGCTTTCGACGGCGTCGGCGATTTTCCAGAGTTCTTGAATGATCGCGACGGCTTTGTCGGTAATAGATAAACGATAGGCGCGCCGGTCGTCCGTGTCTTTGTTACGCACAACCATGCCGGACTCTTCAAGTAAATCGATCTGCTTGACCAAGGTAATCGGTTTAATTTCTAGTATCTCGGCCAGATCGATTTGCCGGCAATTTTGATTTTCAGACAAATGTACCAAAGCCCGCCATTGGGCATGGGTAAGGCCGATGGGTTCTGCCGCCTTGTTAAAACGCTGGCGGATGATATGGCTGATTTCGTAGCTGAGGAAACCGAATTTAGAATGCACGGAAAGGATGGCTTAATTATAATAAGTTAAGGGTATTATATTGAGTTGACACTTGTCCGGCAATGGATGAATTCATACTTCACCTTCTAAAGTCGACCGCACGGCTTGACGATATCCAACGCCAGCGATTTTGCAGCAAAGCTGAAAGGTAGATGAAAGGTTGAATCGGTAGGATGGCAATCCTACCCGAGTACTCCTTAAAACCTGTAGAGCTTTCAGCAACTTTGCCATGCGATTTATCCATTTGTTATGTCTTGTCGGGTTCCTGTCGGCATCCGCTTGCGATCAGCACGACTCAGAGCCTTCGGCTCAACCCAAATCCCAGGAACCGGCTTCGACCATCGCCAAACACAGCGTTTCGCTACGCCCGGACTCGTTGCCCTATGTCACGATTAAGGAAATCCAACCGGAGGCTTTCGCGGGCACGATTTCCGCGCCGGCCCGAGTCGATTTTCGCTCGCAGGCAATCTCGACGGCGGGCACCGTGGTTGCCGGTCGAGTCACCAAGGTCTATGTTCAGATTGGCGATAGAGTCAAGGCCGGTGCACCGCTAGCGACCCTGACCAGTGCCGAAGCGGCGCAAATGCGTTCGGACTATGCGCGGGCTGCCGCCGAAGTCGGTCGCGCCGAGGATCGTCGCCGGCGGCAACTGGAAATGCAGAGAACCGGCGTCGGCCTGGAAATCGAACGTGTGGAAGCCGAAACCCAACTCAAGCAAGCCCGCACGGAATTGGAACGTAGTCTGGATTTCCTGCGTTTATTAGGTGATGGTGCTGCCGGTGAAGTGATTATCCGGGCACCGATGGACAGCATGGTTCTGAAAGCACATGTTTCGACTGGAGCGGCTGTGGAACCTGGTTCACCGTTATTCGATTTAGGTGAGCCCTCCGCCGCCTGGATCATCGCGGATGTGTTCGAAAAAGATTTGCTGCTGGTGGAAAAAGGCGCCAAAGTCGTCATCGAACTGGCCTCGTTGCCGGAACCCATTCAAGGGCATGTGGTTGGCGAGAGCGCGGCGATTCAGACCGATTTACGGCGCGCATCGGTATTTATCGAAGCCGACGATCCGAAAATTCCCTTACGGCCTGGCATGTACGCCAGGGTTTCCATCGAAGCTTCCACCCCCAATCGAATCATCCTGCCCACGGCGGCCATCCTGATCAAGGATGGCCGGGAAACCGTGGTTTACGTTGAAACTGCTCCCAATACGTTCGAATCGCGTTCTGTGCAGGTTGGTCAGGCGCGTAGCGGCATGACGCCGGTATTAAAAGGCCTGTCCGGCGGCGAACGGGTTGTGGTCGGCGGCGCTTTGCTGCTGGACGGCGAAGCCTCTCTACTACTATAGGCGGCGTCCGATGTTAAAAATGTTGATCGAATACTGCGTCCATCGCCGTGTCGCTGCCATGGTGTTGACTGGCGTCATTGCCCTGTTCGGCGTTCATGCCTATCTGGAAACGCCGATAGAAGCCTATCCCGATGTCACCAACACCCAGGTTACCGTCATCAGCCTGATGCCAGGCTATGCGCCGGAAGAAGTCGAACGTCAGGTCACCGTGCCGCTCGAACGGGTGCTGAACGGTACGCCGGGTATGTTGAAAATGCGTAGTCAAAGCTTGTTCGGTTTATCGCTAGTCACCATTACCTTTAACGACAATGTCGATAGCTTTCACTCCCGCACCCTGATTACCGAACGCATGACCGGGGCCGAGCTGCCGGAAACGATAAAACCGGTGTTGGCGCCAGATTACACCCCGTTGGGGGAGATTTATAAGTTTGTTGTGGTCAGCGATCGCCATTCCTTATATGAACTGCGTTCCGAAATGGAATGGACTGTATCGAGGGTGATGCGCCAGGTGCAGGGCGTGGCCGACGTGCTGACCTTCGGCGGCTATTACAAGGAAATTTACATCGAGATCGACCCGGTTCGGCTGGATTCTTTCGGTTTAACTCTGGATGAAGTCAACCAAGCCATCGCCAGCGCCAACCGCAACGTCGGCGCCGGTTTCCTGCGCCACGGCGATCAGCAAATGGTGATTCGCGGTGTCGGTTACCTGGGTTCCGCCGAGGACATCAAGCAGATTGTGCTGAAAAGCGAAGGCGGAACGCCGGTCACCGTTGGCGATGTGGCCCGCTTGGTGCAGGCTTATACGCCACGCCAGGGTGCCGTTGGCATGGATGACCAGAAAGAAGTCGTGGAAGGGATTGTGCTATTGCGCCGTGGCGAAAATCCTTCTCGCGTGCTGGCAGCGGTGCATGAAAAAGTCGAGGAACTGAATAGCCGTATCCTGCCGGCGGGGATGAAGTTGGTGCCGTTCCTGGATCGTACCGAACTGGTCGATAAAACCTTGCATACCGTTTACGACAATCTGCTGCACGGCTTTTTGCTGGTGGTCGGCGTGGTATGGTTGTTTCTACGCAGTATCCGCGGTTCGCTAATTGTGGCCTGTGTGATACCGCTGTCGCTGCTGGTGGCGTTTTTTGGACTCTACCAATTGGGCCTGCCGGCCAATCTGATCTCGATGGGTGCCATCGACTTCGGCATCATCCTGGACGGTGCCGTAGTACTGGTGGAAAATGTCATTCACCAAGCCAACCACCAACGCCCCCAAAATCATCGGGACATGGTGCACCTGATCGTCAATGCCGCTTTCGACGTTGCCAAGCCGACTTTTTATGCGATGCTGATCATCATTGCCGCGCTAATTCCAGTGTTCACGCTGGAACAAGTTGAGGGCCGCATTTTCCGCCCATTGGCCTTGACCTACAGTTTTGCCTTGGTCGGCGGCTTGGTTTTCGCGTTGACTTTAGTGCCGGCGCTGTGTGCCGCACTGATTGAACCCAAGCACGCGATGATAGAAGAGCCGCGATTTTTGCTGCGTCTGCGAGAACTTTACCGACGCATTTTGGGCGTGGCGCTCGCGAGACGGTCCGCCACCTTGGCGGCTGCCGGCGGATTATTGCTTGCCGGCGCTCTCGCCGCAAAAGGTTTGGGCACGGAGTTTTTGCCGGAACTGGACGAAGGCGACGTGCATGTGTTCGTGGAAATGCCGGCCAGCATTGCGCTGGGCAAAGGCCAAGATGTACTACTGGATATGCGTCAGCGCTTGTTGGCATTCCCTGAGGTCAAGGGTATTCTCAGTCAACAAGGGCGTTCGGAGGATGGTACCGACAACGAAGGTGTCAACATGAGCGAAACCTTTGTGCATCTTAAACCGCATGAGCAGTGGCGACCCGGTTGGCAAAAAGAGAAACTGGTGGAAGCCATGCGTGAGTCTTTGGCAGCCATTCCCGGCGTGCGGTTCAATTTCTCCCAGCCCATCAAGGACAATGTCGAGGAAGCGGTTAGCGGGGTGCGCGGCAAGGTGGTATTGAAAATCTATGGCACCGATCTGGAAAAAATGCGCGCGGTTCTGGAGCAGGCAAAAGTCAAGCTGAAAGACATTCCCGGCGTCATCGACCTGGATTTGTACCGTGAATCCATCGTCCCACAATTACAAATCAAACTGAATCGTGCCGCGCTGGCACGGCAAGGCATCACCGTCGATGCTGCCCAGGATACCATCGAAACTGGCCTGGCCGGCAAGGTGGTTACCGAACTCTGGCAGGATGAACGGCCGGTACCGTTGCGGGTCACCCTGCCGAGTATCGAGCACAGCGATACTGAACAAATTGCCAATCTAATGCTGCCGACCCCGGCCGGAGCGCGTATCCCCTTGCGAGAAGTGGCTACGCTGCCGACCGAACGCGGCAGAACCTCGATTGAACGCGAAGCCAACCGCCGTTTTCTGGCGCTTAAATTTAATGTGGAGGATCGCGACCTGGGTTCCGTAGTGCATGATGCGATGGACGCGGTGGAAGGCAAAATCGAACTGCCCGATGGCCATTTTTTAGTGTGGGGCGGCGAGTTCGAGAACCAGCAACGGGCAATGGCCCGGCTCGGCGTGGTGGTGCCCATCGCGGTATTGATCGTACTGGGTTTGTTGTACGGCGCCTTGCAGTCGGCGCGTAGTGCGCTGGCGATTTTATTGTGCGCACCGTTTGCGATGACGGGCGGTCTATTCGTGTTGCTGCTGTCCGGCATTCCCTTATCGGTCAGCGCGGCCATTGGCTTTATCGCCCTATTGGGGCAAGTATCCTTGATGGGACTGCTGGTGCTCAGCGCGACCGAAGAACGTAGGCATCAGGGAATGTCTGTCATGGATGCGATTCTGAACGGTGCCACCGACCGCTTGCGGCCGGTACTCATGGCCTCGATGCTGGCGTTACTGGGCTTGTTGCCGATGGCTGTCTCGACAGGCATTGGCAGCGAAACCCAACAACCTTTTGCCGTGGTCATTGTCGGCGGCATGTTCACTACGTTTTTGATCGCGATGCTGGTGTTGCCGGTCATTTATTCTTACATCACCCCCGAACGGCTGATTACTCCGGAAGAAGCGGACGAACTCACGGAGGAAACGGTATGAAAAACACAGCTTGGAAAAATCACCTTGTCCTACCAATAATCTATTTTTGCTTTGTGAGTGGTGTTTCGAGTTCTTCAATCGTGCTTGCCGAGGATTCGACGTTGCTTCCTGAGACAGTCACTATCCAGCAGTTAATGGAGATTACTCGGGAAAAAAGCCCCCGCTTTGCCACCTTGAGGCAACGTATCGAATCCGCCAATGCCGAAGTGGTGGCGGCTGGAGTCTTGCCCAATCCCAGAATCAGCTACGGCCGATACGACTTGTTGACGCAACAGAACACCATGTACGACGGCAATATTCAGCAACAAGTCACCTTGGAGGTGCCGGTTTTGATAGCGGGGCAGCGTGGTGCCCGCGTCGATGCTGCGGAAAAGAGTCGTGAAGTGACTGCCGCTGACATTGACGCCGAGGTTGCCGATTTGATTCATCAAGAATGGAGCTTGTTCGTCAAACAATTGGCGGATAAACAACGAATCGCGGTGCTAGATGAAACCACTCAATATATGGGACATCTGGCCAACATCGTGTTGGGACGCGCTCGGGCCGGCAATGCCAGTCGCTACGATCTACTGCGCATCGAAATCGAAACCAAGGCAGTGCAAACCCGGCTCGAAACAGTCAGCAATGATCTCTCGTCAACCGCTGGCGACTTAGGCATTTTGCTGGGCTTATCCGGCTGGAAACCACAAGCGGCGGGTAAATTGGATTACCTCAATGTACCGACCGATATTGAAAAATTGTGGATGGATGCCATCAGTCTGAATCCCGAGCTTGAGGCAGCAAGGCGAGGCGAAATAGCGGCAGATGCGGGGCTGGAACGTGCCGAGCGAGAACGTTGGCCAATTCCGTCGCTGCAAGTCGGTTCGGTTTTCACCGACAAACCCTACGGCAACACCAGTTTTGCCGGCGTATCCGTCGATCTGCCGATTTTCGATAGAGGCCAAGGTGGCGTGGCTCGCGCGAATGCCGAAAAACAAGCGGCTATCCTAGCGCGAGGCCTGGCGAATGCCAGAACTCGTAGCGCCTTGGAACGTGCAGTGGATCAATTGAGCAAACGCCGAGCTACACGCATCAAATTTGAACAGGAGGTGATGGGAAAACTGGTTGATCTTAAAGAGATGGGGGAAGCTAGCTATCAACTTGGTAAAGGTAGTTTGCTGGAACTTCTCGATGCCTCACGTTCTAGGACCGAAACTGAATTGACACATTTGGATTTGATGCAGGCGGAAATTGAGGCTGAACTGGACATTCTGAAAGTAGCCGGTTTGCTGACAAACACTGTCGACTCTGGGGCAACCCAATAACGTTAGGTGCAATTTTTGCTTTCCAAGCTAATGAAAGATTTGATTATTGGGGAAGATGCTTATTTGAGCAAGAAATTTACCCTTGTGGGCATTTTCGGCGGCAAAGGTTTGCCGCCTGTTGATAACTACCTCTATTAGCGGAAGATCGTAATGACTATGGATATTATGAACTCGGCATTATCGGGACTGGCAGCCTCTCGACGGGCGCTTGAAACAACCAGCAATAACATCAGCAATGTCAACACGGAAGGATATAGCCGCCAGCGAGTAGAGTTAGCGACTCGATCGGAACAATACACCGGTTCTGGATATATAGGTAGCGGGGTTGATGCCGTCAATATCGTTCGTAGCTACGATCAGTTTTTAACCGATCAGTTACGTTTCAGCACCTCTGCTTTTGCAGCTGCAGATACTTATCAGAAATTGAGTTCGCAAGTCGACAATTTATTGGCTAATGAAGCCACAGGATTATCGCCTGTTATCAAATCGTTCTTCAACGCGGTTAACAACGTTGCAAATGATCCTAGCTCAGTGCCTGCCAGACAAGTGATGTTGGCTGAAGCCGATTCCATGGCGAAACAATTTAACAATTTGGGTTCCCGTTTTAATGAAATGGGTAAACAGGTCAATAGTCAACTCGATACTATCGTGGGTGATCTAAACAACTTTGCCAATGCTCTTGCCAAGTTGAATGACAAAATTGTGAGCGATATGGGGCGTTCAGCCGGCAAGCAAATGCCGAATGAATTGTTGGATCAACGCGATTGGCTATTAAGCAATATTGCCCAGAAAGTCGATGTATCGGTCATTAATCAGGCGGATGGAGCCGTCAGTGTTTTTATTGGTCAAGGCCAACCACTGGTATTGGGTGGTTATGCTTCCAGTCTTTCGGTGCAATCGTCTAAAACGGATACTACACACAAATCAATTTTGCTTAACGGGCAAGATATATCACCGCAAATAACCAGTGGTGAGCTCTATGGCAATCTGCATTTTCGCGATCAGGTACTGGATGTTGCTCAACAGCAATTAGGTTCTCTGGCGATGGGAATAGCTATCGAATTTAATGCTATTCATCAGAGCGGTTTCGACCTGAACGGTAACCCTGGGCTAGCGCTGTTTGATTTGGGCTCACCTAGCATAGGCGTCAAAAGTGTTGCGAAGGATTCAAACCTGACGGTTACAGCGAGTTTTTCAGCCCCGCCGTCAGCGGCAAATATTGCATCCTATCGTTTAGATGTATCTGCCACGGTTCCCGACGTCACATACAATTTGACCAATCTATTCGATGGCACTTCGATCAATGATTTGAATAACATCACATTGGCAAATGCGACCGCAGCTGCCGGATTTAGTATTAGCTTTCCAAGTGGCGTGTTAAATGCTGGGGATAGTTTTAAGATCGACCCAGCTATCGATGCAGCCCGCACACTTCGTATCAATAATGCCATTACCAGTCCGAAACAAGTCGCAGCGGCTGATATGGCGGGGTTTTCAGGGGATAATAGAAATGCTCTGAAATTAGCAAAGCTTGAGACACAGTCAATCATGCAAAATGGCAAGGCGACTTTTACTCAGCTATACGGTCAATTGGTTGCGGATATTGGTACAACAACGCATTCGGCCCAATTAAACCGCGATGCTCAACATGTCTTGTTTCAGAGAGCGAAAGGCGCTCGAGAAAGTGCGTCAGGCGTGAATTTAGACGAAGAGGCTGCAGACCTCATTAAGTATCAGCATTCCTACCAGGCTGCAGCTCATGTGGTTTCGATTGCTAAAAGTCTTTTTGATACTTTAATACAAGCGGTTCGGTAGTTTAAAAAACTGCTTCAAACTCGGGATTCAGCAAATCCTGAGGATTTTGTTTGAAAAATTATTGCCTAGCCGAATTTTTAAAAAACAGAGGATAATGTTATGAAAGTTAATTTATTGATTTTCTCAATTTTGTTAGGCGTTTTTGCTAGTAATAATGTTCTGGCTAAGCCTTATTCGTCGATATTGCCGGCGCAGTTTCCAGTCAAGAAAATTTTAATAACAGTTTCTAGTCAATCTACTAGTGGAAATGCAGATATCTATCATGTCTCATTAAAGGGAAATGGAAACAGTTTTTTAGCTAAAAACAATGAAAATCAACCATTAAAAATTTCAACCGATACTTTGATTGAACTGCTAAATGACTTCTATTCGGTGCATTTTTTTGAGATTCCTGATACTTTTCATATTAAAAAAAAGGCAGTACTCAAGGATAATGGAATTGTAACTACTATTGTCAATAAAGAGCTTGCTGCTACAGATAGTAAAAAGGTTTGTGTGCAACTACGTGAATATAAGAAGTGCGTTTCAGTTATTGATAATCAACCTGCGGGTATTTCACAAATAGTGAATAAAATTGAAACCTTAATTGAATCAGCGGGGCGTTAAGGAACCTCTGAAAAACTGCTGTTTTGAGCAACAGTAATTTCTAAGATTGGTCAAAGATTACAATAATCGACCGTTTTTTTATCAAAACAGCCGGTTGCTTTCGAAAACAAGCCCTTTTCTGGGTCTATTTTCAAATTTAAGACGCAATGAGGCATCGACGCTCATACGCATCACCGCGAAGCACATTAGCGATTGCGGTCAGAAAGGTTAATCGGGCGGCGTTTTTGGCTAAACCGCGATAGCGATTCTTGGCATAACCAAAGCGGATTTTAATATCCCGAAACACGTGTTCGACCTTGGCTCGGCGGCTTGCCAGTTCTCTGGCGGCTTCACGCAGTATTTTGGCCTCTGCGCTCTCGTCTTGGGTCAACTTGGTCAGCTTGCCTGGACGCATCGCAATAACGCACGCGGGTGGATTTTCGGTCGGCATCACGGGACGTTGGTCCAAGCCTTGATAGCCGGCGTCACCGTGCACGAATTGCTCTTCACCGTGCAGCAAATTGCCGGCTTCAGCCACGTCGCTCACGTTCCCGGCCGTGACTTTGAGCGTATGCACCAAGCCGGTTTTATGGTAGACGCCGATGTGAAATTTGCTGCCGAAAAACCATTGATTGCCTTTCTTGCTGGCATGCATTTCCGGGTCACGTGACTGGCTTTGGTTTTTGGTCGAGGTCGGCGCGGCAATCAGGCTGGCATCGACGATGGTGCCGGCTTTTAAAAATAGCCCGCGTTCACTCAGCGATTGGTTGATGGCTTGGAAGATTTGCTCGGTCAAACTGTGCTGCTCCAGCAAATGCCGAAACTGCAAAATCGTGCTCTCGTCGGGCACCGCCTCCAGGCGGATACTGCAAAAACGCCGCAGCGACTCAATCTCGTACAGCGCGTCTTCCATGCTGGGATCGGAGTAGTTGTAGACAATCTGCGCTACGTGCACATGCAGCATGGCATTCAAGGCAAACGGCTTGCGGCCGCACCCTTTGCCGGATGCATAATACGGCTCAATCACCGCTCGCATGACCGACCACGGCAGAAGTTCTTCGAGTTGGTTCAGAAACTTTTCCCACCGTGTGAGTTTGCCTTTATTGGCGTATTCCACATCGGCAAAACTGAGCTGTTGATACTGTTCCATGCGCGTCATCTCGAAAACAATGCTATTGCTGAATTATATTGCTCGCGGAGTATTAATCAGAGGTTCCTTAACAGATTTTTAATTGTTTTTTGTGGGTTTGCCTTTAATTGTAAGGTTCCCTGTCTTGTCTTCTCGGATTAAAACTCCCTGGGAAATTGCACTGCCAGACTAAATTTGTGCATCATTAGTTTTCTACTGGATGCCGGGAAGTTGATGCCTGTATTAGACGTTGCACCTTCTTGGTCACATGTTGAAAAGTTGTGTAGATAATAACTGATAACAGCATTCGAGTCCGTTTTAACAATTGCGCTTTGAGAGCTTGTCACGGGGCTTAGATGAAGCGGTTTTGAATGTCAGTTTGGCATGGCTAAACCCGCTTTTGCGTATTGGCCAACAGCACGTTGACTGCGTAGGCGACGACAAAGACGCCTACCGGGACGGATTGCGGCGGAATCGGAAACGGTAAGGTCAAACTGACCAGCAGCAGATACAGTGCGCCCAAAATCAGGTAGAGGCTGTAGCGATGCGCCATGGGGCTGGGGTAATCAAAGTTGGTCTGGCTGATTTTGCGCCGCACCAGTCCGTCGACGACAAACGGCAGCAAGGCGGCTGCCAGGTACGGCAACCAGATGCAGGCGGTGGTCAGGCGCTTGATCATTTGAAAAATCGTGTCCCACAGCACGTTGAGCCGGCTTTCGATGAAGGGAAACACATCGTTGCGCCCAACATCCTCAAAGCCTTTGGACATCTGCCGTTCGCGCTCGGTCGGGATGAAATAACGAAACACGCTTTCTCGGATGCCGGTGGTGACGAACAAGCGATCAAACCAGCGTTTTGCAGTTTTGCTGATCTGTGATTCTTTATCGGCGCCAAAATAGCCGATCATCATTTGATCTTCGGCGCGCTGCAGTTCGCGCGTCCACCGATCAGACACAAAACTGGCCACCAGTATCACTTCCAGTAACCAAAGCATCAGACTGAACAACAAATTGCGCGTCATGAGCCGGCGACTTGGCAATCTTGTGCTAATCGCAGTATCGGCAAGCGACCTTTGACGATCCGGCCGCCGGATAACTTGGCGATGTAATGCAAGTCCGGCAGTTGTCCGAGTAGCTGCGGTGCAAACAAATCGCCTTCTTCTTCCATCAAGCGCTCGCCGATATTGCCGGAAAACACCGTGGGATTGGTCGCACTGGTGGCCACGCCCTGGGTGCGCATGATGTACTTCAAACGGGTTTTCGGCAGATTGTCGGTGATGTACTGTTGGGTCTCGCTGTCCATGATCCTCAGCGCGATCAGGTTGTTGACGTTGCCCAGTACTTGGCGGGCTTTGTCCTGAGAACCCGTGCGGGCCGCAAAATCGGCAAAGGTCTGGGTGGCGATGAACAGACGAATCTTGGCGCCCCGGCCTTTGTTCAATACCTGAATGAAAGGATCGTTGATGACTTCAGCGGCCTCATCGACAAACACATTCACCGGTCGGTCCGAGACACCGTAGTTGTAGCGATCGCCAGCGACGGCGGCTAAGTCGGCCAATAGAATCGAGCCAATGGCACTGCCCACCATGCCATCCGATAAGGAGTCCAGGCCAATGTAAGCGACCTGGGCTTTTTCAATGATGTGGCCGGTATTGGTGATGGGACGCAAGTCATCCACGTCATGCGGATTCGGTGACAGCAAAGGCCCCAAGGAACCCGAGGTCAGCATGTTCATGATCGGAATCAGCGAGGCGACCATCTTGCTGAAGTGGGCTCGGTCATGCTCGAACAAAGACAACAGGCCTTCCAAATCCAAATTCGGTAATTGATACTGCACGACCTCCCGGTAAAATCGCACCAGACCCACCGCCTTGGAATCAATGTCCTTGGCGTTTTTCAGGTAAGGCCGCGCCTCTTGCCGCCAGTGGCCCAGGTTGTTGTCGAAATAGCGTTCCAAGGCCTGAATCACCAGCGTCGATGGTCCGCCTTCCAGGTAACGGCGTAATTTGACCAGCGTTGGCCGTTCCTCGATCACCATCAAGCCCTGAATCACGTTATCCAGCGACTTTTGGCCGAATGCCTTGAACGGATCGTTACTGCTTTCGCTGGGCGAAATGGCGCTGATGCGGCTGGCGATTTCCGAAGGCCGGTTGAAATTGTGCAAGGGGTCGAGTCGCACGCTGTCTTCGGGAAACGCCGGGTGGAAATACACGAATCGATCCGGCCTCTTTGCCAAAGCGCAAGCCCGTTTGGCGCAGGCCATCAAATCCTTGTCACCTTTAGGATCGATGATGATCACCGCTTCGCCCCGCAACACAGCTTGCGTCACCAACACGTCAAAAGCGCGGGTTTTGCCGGCACCAGTGGTACCGACCAGCAGCGTATGGCCGGCGGTATGTTGCAAAGGCTGACGAATGTCGTTTTCGGAGACTTCCAGGCCGTGTATCCAGGCCG
Source organism: Methylomonas sp. MK1 (assembly GCF_000365425.1). Taxonomy (NCBI): domain Bacteria; kingdom Pseudomonadati; phylum Pseudomonadota; class Gammaproteobacteria; order Methylococcales; family Methylococcaceae; genus Methylomonas; species Methylomonas sp. MK1. The sequence continues at coordinate 1,853,499 of NZ_AQOV01000001.1, read as the reverse complement.
AGCCCATGCGTTGATGATCGCTGGGAATCAGTGTAGAAACATCCCGTTTCAAAATCTCATAGGCCAATTGCGCATGCTTTTGCACCCAATCGAATCCCCAGCCAAACCACAAGGCCTCGGGATGATGCTTCACCAGGGTTACAAGCTTTTCGGCATCCAGGTATTGGAACCGAAACTGACGCAACCGGCGTTTGCGGTACCAGAGACTCAATGCCGGCGACAATCGCCAACACGCCATGACTCCACATGCCGTCATCAGCCAATCGAAGGGTTCACTCGGCAAGCCCGACCAGCGACTGGTGAAATGCGCCAATCCGGCACCGCCTAGCCAGCCCGATATGGCATACACCTCGAATATTGGCCGCCAGGGAAACTGGTAGTCGTAATCGGATTTCATGGGTGTAACCGAACCTGGATGCCTTCTGTGGCACTCACCGAGCGGCAATCTGGATGGTTGGCAATATCCAGCATCAGGCGAGTGCGCTTGATCGTAGGATGTTGCGTTAGAAATTGTTCCAGCGCGGTATTGGACACTGTGTGCCAGTGACCGTCTGGCGATGATTCATTGGGCGGAATGTTTTGTTGCCGCACATGTGTTATCAGCAAGTCGATTGTTCCGGGTTTTGCCGGTGGGGTTGTTAGGGGAGCGCTTGCCTTATCAGGTTCGGAATTGACCGAACTGTCTGACGCCTTGCCGCTGATTGATTTTTGCTTGCCGATCGCTTTTGATTTGGGCTGGACAGGCTTAGTCTCCAGAGGCGTCGCGTCTTGAGACTGAGAAGCCTTAAGTTGATCTCCGGTCTTGTCAGTATTGCTACTAGGAGATTGCGGAGATGACGCTGTAAGCGTGGCTTTGGCTTGGAATTTCAATAATGCCTTCAAAGCCAAACTCGGTTCCAATGCCAGCAGGACGCCGCGAACCGATTGGATGGTTTGTACCTTGCGCATCGGCGACAGGACGTCGGTCACCAGCCAACCTTTGTCCTCCAGGATTTTGATGAACTGAGGTGGATCGATGGCGAGTTTTTCAGCCGTCGCCGGAAACGGGAGCAAATATTTATCCTGGACTTCCAATAGATCGCTGCCTAACTGCCATTGGCCTTGATTGAGCATGCTGGCGATGTCCATTAGCCATTGGCCGGCATCGGCGTGGCTTTCGAACCAGCACTTGGCGCTGTCGACCGGATTAGAAATGCTTTTCGTATCCGTCGTGGCGAGATCGGGTTTTGCCGCTGAATCAGATTTTTCTGTGATGGGCGTTTTGGCTGGCGTTTTGTTTTTCGGTTGTTTTGTCTGACACAACGAAGAGGCGTCATCGGTTGATTTGGATTGCGACAGTCCTTGATCGGGATCTGATGGCAAGGAATTTGAAATGCCTGGTGCTGATTCGGTTAACAGCGGGTCGGGTAGGGCGATTGGGTAAAGCGCGGGTTCTGATGAGGCTGATTCCGGCAAAACTGACGCAGGATTATCAGTGCGTTGGGATTGCTTCAGAGCCGCGACACTCTTGGTTTTTGCCGGTTTGCTGATTTGTTGTACCGGATTGGTAACGGGTTCGGTTTTTACGATGGTCGCATCCGATTCGTTGACTTCGCGGGCTGTGACCACGAGCGGATGTTCGCCACTAAAAATGAGTTCCGCGGATTTCAAACGCAACAGGTACAGCGGATTGTCCAAGCCTTCAGGCTGCATTTGCCAATAACGGTATTGCCGGCCATCCGGCCAGGACTTAGGGATTGCCAAGCCGCGTTCGATCAGAATGTCCGCCAAGGTGTCTTCGTCACGCGGAATGCCGGGAACTTTGTCCTTGGCCAGTAATGTGACGATGTCTTGCGCACCGGCACGCCAGACGATATGCAGGCCATCCTCAAAACGCCATAGCCGAGCGCCTTTTTCGTTGACGGTCCATTGTCCGGACTTGACCAATCGGCGCATGGCGTCGAACAAGTACTTTTCCACCGGCATGCCCAAGGCCGAGTCGATGTTTTGGTAGTGCGCCTTCAAATCCCGTTCCACGCTTTTGCAGTCGGCGGTTATCACCAGTGCGTAAACTTTGGAGCCGCGGTCCAAACCGTTAATGGTTTCCAGCATGGCCTGCATGATGTCGGGGCCGGACTCCAGAATGAATGTGCGGGCTTCGCGGGTCAGGACGCGCTCGATCACCAAGGCAGAAAACTGTTCATGGCGTTTATGGCGGTTATCCCGCCAGCGCAGAAAGTATCGGTCGATCTGATGTCGCATAGCCCAGTCGGTGATGTTTTCATCGCAAGGGTTCCAGGTATGTTGCCCCTGTGCATCGACCACAGCCATGTCGGCGACCGGTTTGCCGATGTCATGCAACAGCCCGGCAAAACAGACCGCCAGACGCCAGCGTAATTCTTGTGCTTTTCGTTCCTTGGGTGATGCTGACGTGGCAAATAAACTGCCTTGGGATGCCAAGGTCGCCCAATGGGCGACTTCCAATCCGTGCCGAAATAAGCCGCCGGCGCCACGATGATGATGAGATTCCGAAGCCGGCAATAAGTGGCTGAAGCCGGCATAACGGCGTATGACCGGCGCAGCTATGGTTTGATACAGACTATCCGGCATGGCCAGCGCCTGTTCGATGGCCGCAATCAACTCCGTTTGACTGGACAGGATGCGTTCCACAGGTGCAGCCGGCAGACCCTTCATGAACGGCGGATAACGCGGCACGTCCTCATCCATCGTTGTCGCAACCGAACCGACAGGCGCGGACTCGACGCCAAACAGACGTTGGCGGATGCGAGCAATGAGAGTCGAAGGCGTATTTTCCATAACGCCGCATCTTGCCGCGAATTTCTCAATCGTCGCTTGCAGCTGACGACGAATTCGACGTCAGCTGCAAGCAGGCTTCGCAAAAGAGTGTTTAGTGTAACGAGCTCCCTTTAAGTACCCCTGGAGCTCTCATGAAATCCAAATCGCTCGTAATCCAGTGTCTTGTGTCCGCAGTGTGCGGTACGGCATGTACTTCGCTAATTCATCCCGATGCTGCCGTAAGCGAGACCGTTATCGAATCGATTGTGACGGTTCAACCCGAACAACCCTGGCGCCTGGATAATGCTTGGCAGACAGGAGGATTGGGCGGTTCGGTATTACGGTCTGCATCGATTGAACACGTTGTCAGGCAAGTCGATCAGCCGCTTGGCGTTTACGTGGCCAGTGACGACTCATCGGATCGAGTTCTCGATGTCAGCGCGTCGCACATTCCCGATCGCCAGGATGACGATACACTGGTCATAGAACGTGCTTGGCGAAAATATTGCCATCATCAGCTCGATATGACATCGGAGGAGCAGGCGTTAGTCAAAACCATGCCAATTCCGCACAACGTTCTGAGTCATGGTTGTCATCCAGGCAGCTTGAAGAAGTGAGGTGGTTGTCATGGACAGAAATACCACCAACCATTCGCTCGATAATCTCACCGAACGTTTTCAATCTCTGACGGAGCGGAAAAAGGCCAAATTGCGGGTCGTCGAACCCATGACTTCACTACCCAATTGGCCGTCGGCGATACGCGGTACGCCCAATGCTTGCTTACGGAGCGCATTGTTCGCCGGCATCCAAGGCAAGGAGCGCATTGCCTACAAAAAACGAACATTGTTGGCTGCGGTCGATGGCATTGAGGTTCGTTACCTCGGCATACAGCTCAATCAATCGGACCTCGATGTCTGGATGCAGATCGTGCATTTGTCCCGGCAACAATTACCGGGATTTAGCGTGACCTTCAGCGCCCATGCCCTGTTGACGGCATTGGGGCGCGGCAGTGGTAGAAGCCAACATGAATGGTTGAAAGAAGCTATGGCCCGCCTGGGAGGCGCCTTTGTCGAAATCACCTTTCACGGCCGGGATGCTTTTGGTGAAAAAGGCTTCTTGCGTTATTACCGTGATGAACGGACGCAGCGTTACGTAGTGGAATTGACCGAATCCATGCTGCGCCTGTTCGAAGAGGGCTACACCTACATTGAATTCGAACAGCGGCAGAAATTGCGCAAGCAACCCTTGGCCTTGTGGTTGCACGGCTTCTTGTCGTCCCATGCGGCCCCGTTTCCGATGAAAATTACCACCATTCACCGACTCAGCGGTAGTGGCTCAAAAACCCTGCGCGATTTCAAATATCGGCTGGGTAAAGCGTTGGAAGCCTTGGTAAGTATTGGCACTTTGGCTAGCTTTGAATTCGCTGACGATATGGTGAAGATCAAACGCCAACCGACGCCCAGTCAGCAACGTTTTTTGGAAGATAAACAACACTAAAAAAGCACGGCATTAGACCGACGCTATTTTGGGTCGGTCGAAGCCTCTCGATACGGCATTAGGCCGACGCGGATACGGCATTAGACCGACGGAGGCACGGCATTCGGCCGACAAGGTAACGGCATTAGACCGACGGGCACGGCATTAGACCGACAAAAAGCACGGCATTAGGCCGACGTTTGACACGGCATTAGACCGACGCTTAGAGCAAATTGTAAAATCGCTGCAGGCCTTGATATTCGTTGGCTTCAGCGATTATTTTAGACTGAAAATCGAGGGTGCTAATCTATATATAATCTTTATTTAATCTATATAAAGGGACTGGTGGTAGCAAAAATTTCGTTTTTGAAACGAATGCTAGTGAGGCGTTTGTCACTGGGCTTATATGGAATCGCCTTGGTTGTCTTGTGACGATCATATCTGACTGTCGCGTTTCTCCGGCCAGTCGGCCAAAACCAGATTCTTGGAACGGGCTGCCTACAAAGCAGTCCTTGGCGACCGTATCAGAACGACCCTAAGCCGTCACAAGCTCTGCACCAAGTCGAATGTCTCAAGAACTTGCCAAAGCTGACATTCTGGGAATTTTGCAAATGGCTAATTAGTCCCAGCGGTATTGCCATCGCCGATTAAACTCAGTAGCTCTGGCTACAAGCCCAGCTTTGTATGGCCGATTCAGTTCGATCAAACCCATTAACGGGATCATCCTGCTTTACCTGCTCAGGTATCGTGATATGGTAGTGATTCTGTTGATTAATTCAGCGACAATTCGGCCCTTAAACGGGTAGCCATCAGATCGACGAACGAACGAATTTTCGCCGACGAGTGGCGGCCTTCGCGGTGCAGGATATGCACCGGAACCGATGGGCTTTCGTATTCGCCGAGCACGATTTTTAGTTTGCCGCTTTGTAACGGCGCGGCGATTTGATAATTCAGCAAGCGGGTGATGCCCAAACCGGCCATGGCCGCGCTGGCCGCCGAGTCGTTGTCGCTGACACTCAATGCCGGTTGCAATTTGATCGTCTGCGTCTGCCCATCGTACTGAAAGCGCATTTCGTTGTGCGGATTTAGGCCGCGTGCCAGAATGATGCGATGTTCGGTTAAGTCATCCGGCGTTTGCGGTATGCCGTGTTCGGCCAGATACTCCGGCGAGGCACACAATACCCGCCGCACCGAGCCGACCCGCAGTGCTCGGTACGACGAATCGGGCAAATCGGCGATGCGAATTGCCACGTCCACACCTTCTTCCAGCATATTGACGACCCTGTCGACAAACAACGCATTCACTTCCACCACTGGATAGCGGCGTAAATACTCGACAATGCCCGGCATGATGAACAAACGCCCAAACAATACCGAGGCGGTCACCGTGAGTTGGCCGCGCGGTTCGGCGTTGACGCCCAGTGCAGCGTCGTCCGCTTCATCGGCTAGGGCAATGATGCGTTTGGCGTCTTCGTAATACTTCTGCCCGGCTTCGGTCATACGCACGTAGCGGGTGGTGCGGTTCAATAATTTAACGCCCAAGCGCTCCTCCAATGCCGCTACCGCCCGCGTCACGGCGGGTGGCGACATCTGCAACTTGCGCGCGCCGCCGGCAAAGCCTTCGGCTTCGACCACCGCTACATAGACGCTCATTAAATGTAATCGGTCCATTTGTAATTCCACTGATCGGAATAGTTAATTGAATATTTTAGGTATTCTTTATTTTTTCGCAATAGATCACACTGTACCCGCCTGGTGAATTTCATTCAGGCGTACGAAAACCCCTTTCATTATTTGGAGAACACTCATGAGCCGTATTACTACTGTCAGCAACGAAACCGCTAATATCGAACAACGTGCCCTGTTTGAAGCCATCCAAGGTCAATTGGGTATGATACCCAATTTTCTGCGTGTATTCGCCCACTCGCCGGACGCGCTAAAAGCCTTCCTCGGCTTGCATCACATCGCCAATCACGGCTCGCTGGATGCCAGTACCCGCGAACGGATCGCATTGGCGCTGGCACAGCAGAACCAATGCGCATACTGCCTATCCGCCCATACCGCCATCGGCCGCGAAACCGGTTTGAATGGCGCGGAAATCGAAGCCAACCGGGCCGGCACCAGCCACGACGCCAAAGCGGCAGTCGCGGTCCATTTCGCCCGCGCCCTGGTCGAGCATAAAGGCGAGGTGACCAATACCGAACTGCAAGCGATGCGCGACGCCGGCTTCAACGAGGCTGACATCGTCGAGGTGATCACCCATGTCGGCATGAATATCCTGACTAATATCTTGGGCAAAGCCAGCCGGGTCGACATTGACTTCCCGAAAGTCGAGTTAAAACAAGCCGCTTAAAGCCTAACCGGGCGAAGCGCAGAGATGGCGTTTGGCCCGGCTTATTGCGCTGAGTGGGATAAGGTATTGCAAATTATGACTATTCAGCAGAGCTGATGATTGTGCCAGAGTAGCCATCCACATTTCACCATCCGGAGTAAAGACCATGGCCCGTGCGTTTGCCAAGATCAGCTTCACCCCCAACGTCCAAGCGGTACAAGCCGAAATGGGCAGTCGCACGGCCTATCGGACAGTCGAACTGGGCGACACCGAAACGGTGGCGTTGAGCGAGTTCGAACAAGCCTTCATCGCCGAACGCGACAGCTTTTATCAAGCCACCGTGAGCCAATCCGGTTGGCCTTATGTCCAACATCGCGGCGGCCCGGCAGGATTCCTGAAAATATTGGATGAACAAACCATCGGTTACGCCGATTTCAGCGGTAATCGCCAATACATTTCAGTGGGCAATTTACGCGGAGACGATCGGGTGAGCTTACTGCTGATGGACTATCCAGGGCGGCAACGCTTAAAAATCTGGGGCCGGGCACGGGTGGTCAACGAACGTAGCGAGCCGGAATTACTGGCCAAGCTGGAACCGACGGACTTTCGCGGCCCAGTCGAGCGCGGCATCGTGATCCGAGTCGAAGCCTTTGATTGGAATTGTCCCAAGTACATCACACCACGTTACAGCCAACGCGAAGTCGAAGCGCTATTGGCTCAGGCTCGTCAACTAGAACCGGTGGTGAACACAACACACGTGCCCGCCGCGCTGGGAAATGGCATGTTGCCTTTGACCATCAGCGGCATTCGCCAGTTGACGCCGCGCATTCGCGCTTACGAATTACGCCACGCCGATGGTGAATCGCTGCCGCCTCACCAGGTTGGGGCGCATCTGCGTGTGCCAATCACGCTGCCCGACGGCACGATCACCAGCCGGGCCTATTCTCTTACCACTGTACTGAACGATCCGGATTGCTACCGTATCGCGGTGTTGCGAGTGGAAGACGGCGACGGAGGATCTCTTGCATTGCACGACGACTGGCAAGTGGGTACCCGCATCAACGTCGAAGCGCCGGAAAACTATTTTCCATTGCACGATGACGACCGCCCTGCGTTGTTAATTGCCGGGGGTATCGGCATCACACCCATCAAAGCCATGGCCGAAACCTTGGCTGCACGGGGTGCGGATTTTCAACTGCATTACACCGGCCGAGCGCCGCAAGACATGGCTTTTGTTAAAGACTTGCAAAGGCAGTTTCCCGAGCGTTGCCGATTTTATTTCAGCCAAGTGCAAAACCCAACCCGATTGGACGTTCCAGGCTTACTGGGTAATGCAACAGCCGATACCGTCATTTATGTCTGCGGTCCAACCCGCCTGATCGACAGCGTACGCCAAACCGCCCGCAGGCTCGGCATTGCCGACGAACGGGTGCAATTTGAAAGTTTCAGTTAACCGAAGGAGTCCAACATGATCACCCTGTACGACATACCACTATCAGGCAACTGCCACAAAGTTCGCTTACTATTGAGTTTGCTGGATTTGCCCTATCAAATCCAAGCCGTGGATTTACGCGGCGGTGAGCAGCGCGGCCCAGCCCATTTGCAACGCAACCCCTTCGGCCAAGTCCCAGTGTTGGATGACGACGGCCTTATCATCCGCGACAGCCAGGCCATTTTGGTGTATCTGGCCAAACGTTACGGCGGGGAACAGTGGTGGCCGGACGATGCCTACCCACTGGCGCAGATTGCCGCCTGGTTATCGACCGCCGCCAACGAAATTGCCAACGGTCCTGCCAAACTGCGCGTACACCATAAATTCGGTAGTCCTATCGATACGGCAGCGGCGCAACTAACCGCCGACAAGGTGCTGGACATTACCGACCGCCATCTGCAAAACCAAGACTGGCTGGTCGGCGATTCGGTATCCATTGCCGACATCGCTGTCTACCCCTATTTGGCGTTGGCGCCGGAAGGCGGTTTGGACATCGGGGCCTTCCCCAACATCATCGCCTGGTTCCAACGCATTCGCGCATTGCCCGGTTACGTGACCATGCCCGGCATGTGGCAGGCTTAACTCAATCACCCTCATCACGGAGAAATCGTATGACTCAAGAAATCAAAGCCCCCGTCCCGCCCTTTACCGCTGAAACCGCCGCGCAAAAAGTGCGCATGGCCGAAGACGCCTGGAACTCGCGCGATCCGGACCGCGTCGCCTTGGTCTATACCGAAGACACGCTCTGGCGTAACCGCGCCGAGTTTCCACAAGGCCGCGAACAAGTACGTCAGTTCTTGCAACGCAAATGGGCCAAAGAATTGGACTATCGCTTGATCAAGGAATTGTGGGCGTTTACCGATCACCGCATTGCCGTGCGCTTTGCCTACGAATGGCGTGACGATTCCGGCCAGTGGTTCCGCAGTTACGGCAACGAGAACTGGGAATTCAACCCACAAGGCTTCATGCAGCGGCGCTTTGCCAGCATCAACGATCTGCCGATCAAGTTAGAACAGCGTTTGTTCTACTGGCCACTGGGCCGCCGACCCGACGATCATGCTAGTTTGAGTGATTTAGGGTTGTAACCAACAGTTTGGAGTCCTTGTAAAAATCCTTGCAAGATTGCCTGCGACATTCGTAAACCGATTGCTCGCGGGCGAAACTAAGATTTAACGTGCTTAGGGCCTTGAAACCGGACAGTTGGGGGCATTGTTACCAGTAGATCGGTAACGCCGTTCATTGGCGAGGTCTAGCCAATTTCGGAAAATGCCAACCCATCATGCAACCAACGATGTTATTGATCATCAGGACATATCATTGATTTCTCGATTACAGAATATTTTTTGTAAGGTTTGATCCTCTCCTAACGACTTAGATCAACTAGTCGACGTAATCCAGGAGGTTTTTCATGCTCACCAGTATTTTATTCATCAGCGTTTGCTTTCTGGCCTATGCCAACGGTGCCAATGATAACTTCAAGGGTGTGGCGAGTTTGTTCGGTAGCGGCACCGCGAACTTTCGGCAAGCACTGACCTGGGCGACGCTAACGACATTGGCCGGTTCGCTTACTGCCCTGTTCTTAGCTCAGACTTTGCTCGTTAAATTTTCCGGCAAAGGCTTGACGCCGGACGAATTGATACATTCTCTGCCATTCATGATTGCCGTCGCGGGTGGTGCTGGAATGACGGTGATTCTGGCGACGCGTTATGGCTTTCCGATTTCCACGACCCACGCTTTACTAGGCGCGATGGCGGGTAGCACCTTATTAGCGACATCCGGCAATATCAGTCTGGCACCGTTGCTGAGCAACTTCGTGCTGCCATTGCTATTGAGTCCGTTTGTGGCGTTATTATTGGCCGGCTTGTTGTATCGAGGTCTGAGTATGTGGCGTAACCATAGGCAACTAACTAACAACCTGTGTTTATGCATTGAAAACCCGGAAAGTCTGGCGCTGGCCAGTAACGTCAATATGACCCTGGCAATCAATTCGGCAATCGTCCCGTCTCTAACGCTTGATCGTCAAGAGGCTTGCGCCGAGCGACAATCTAGCCTGGTTTTGGGCTTTAATCTTGAGCGCCTGCGAGACGGACTCCATTTTTGCAGCGCCGGCGCGGTTTGCTTTGCTCGAGGCCTGAACGACACGCCGAAAATTGCCGCCTTGTTATTGCTGGCCCCCGGTTTTGATTTGCAATGGATCATCATCCTGGTGGCGTTGGCCATGCTGCTCGGCGGCGTGCTCAATGCGCGGCGGGTGGCGGAAACCATGAGTCATAAAATCACCACCATTACGCATGAACAGGGTTTATCGGCAAATCTGGTCACCGCACTGTTAGTCATTTTTGCCAGCAAGCTTGGCATGCCAGTCTCCACTACCCATGTTTCGGTAGGTTCATTATTCGGCATTGGTTTGGTCAGCGGCAAGGCCAATTCAGGCGTGATCACGTCGATTGCCTTATCCTGGCTGTTGACCTTGCCGTGTGCGGCTGTCTGTTCCGCCGCAATCTCATACTACCTAAGCGCCTATCTTCAATAATAAATAATACGAGAGCTCTCATGACTACCAGTATCGAAATCAGCGAATCGGTTCGCCATTATTACGGTCAGGTACTGCAATCCAGCGACGACCTGAAAACCAGCGCCTGTTGCAGTATCGACGCCATGCCAAGCTATTTAAAAGCCTTGCTGGCCGGCCTGCATCCGGAAGTATTGGAACGGTTTTACGGTTGTGGTTCGCCGTTGCCGCCGGCCCTGGAAGGTAAGACCGTGCTGGATTTGGGCTGCGGCACCGGCCGCGACTGTTATCTGCTGTCGAAACTGGTCGGACCGACAGGCCGGGTAATCGGCGTGGATATGACGCCCGAGCAGTTGGAAGTCGCTGTGCGTCATCGCGACTGGCACGCCGAGCGCTTCGGGTTTGCCAACGTTGAATTTTTACATGGTCATATCGAAAACCTGCACACGGTCGGTATCGCCGATAACAGTATCGATGTGGTGGTCTCTAACTGCGTCATTAATCTGTCGCCGGAAAAGCCTAGAGTGTTGACGGAAATCTTCCGAGTGTTAAAACCGGGCGGCGAATTGTATTTCTCCGACGTGTTTGCCGACCGCCGTATCCCGATTGAATTGCGCCAAGACCCTGTATTGTTAGGCGAGTGTTTGGGCGGGGCTTTGTACTGGGAAGACTTCCGGCGCATCTTGCAGGACTTAGGCTGCCCCGATGTCCGCAAGGTCAAGCAAAATCCCATCAGCATCGACGACCCCGAGGTGTTCGCCAAAATCGGCATGGTCAACTTCGATTCAGTCACGGTGCGCGCCTTTAGAATGCCTCTGGAAGATCGTTGCGAAGACTTCGGCCAAGTCGCCGTCTATTTGGGCACTATCGACCTACACCCGCACAGTTTCGATCTGGACGATCATCATCATTTCGAGACCGGCCGGCCACTAAGGGTGTGCGGCAACACCGCCGACATGCTGGCAGGCAGCCGCTATGGCGATCACTTCCAAGTGTTGGGCGACAAATCCCGGCATTTCGGACTGTTCGATTGCTCGCCCAGACCCGGCAGCGAATCGGCCAAGGCTGATAGCGCATGTTGCTGAGCGCCGAGATGAACACATCCAATCAATTGAGCGAAGCATTATTGGCCGAACATCGGCCGGTGCTATATCGCTATGCCTTGCTGCAACTAAAAGATACTGAACTGGCTGATGACGCCGTGCAAGAAACCTTGCTGGCCGCTTGGCAAGCGTCTGCCAATTTTGAAGGCAAGGCTGGCTTACGCACCTGGCTCATCGGCATTTTGAAACACAAGATCGCCGATCACTGGCGGCGCAGTGCACGTGAAGTCGTCACCGCTGAGTTCGATCAAATAGATAACGACGCAGATGAAGTCGACGAAGACGATTTTTTCATGAGTAATGGGCATTGGATTGGTGGCCCGACCACCTGGAACGATCCCGAGGCGGCCCTCAAGCAACAGGAGTTCTGGGCCATCTATGAAACTTGTCAAAACAATCTACCGCCGAAAATGGCCAAGGTATTCATGTTGCGCGAGTTGGTCGGTCTGGAAGCATCCGAAGTCTGCGGAGAAACCGGCTTAAGCGACGCCAATTATTGGGTCACCATGCATAGAGCCCGATTGCGGCTGCGTGAATGCCTGGAAGTTCGCTGGTTCAATCAGTCAAAAAAGGAGAATAATCATGCGTAGTTGTCGCGATATTACCGCCCTAGTGTCACAGGGCTTGGACAAGAAACTCAGCGTTAGCGAACGCCTGGCGATTGGAGTGCATGTGATGATGTGTTCCCGCTGCCGTAACTTCCAGAGTCAATCCCAGTTCATCCGCAAAGCCGCGCTTGGTTATACGGTGCAATTGCAAAAGCGCTTGGATAAAAAAAACTGAGTGTCACATTCAGGCTTGAATGATGGTCGCTGAATAGATGCTATGCCGCGTCTCAGTAGTACTTTACTTGCAACGCCGCAATCAACGGACAACTCACCTCGTTCCGATTGGTTTGGCAACGTCCGATCAAATCCTGCAAGGCCATTTCCATACGGCGTAACTCGGCGATGCGCTGTTGGACATCTTCGAGTTTATGCTCTGCCAGTGTACGTGCCTCGTCGCAATGTTGGCTGTCCGCCAGTTTTAGCAAGTCGGCCACTTCTTCAAGACTGAACCCCAACCGTTGCGCGGATTTGATGAAAACGATCCGCTGAACGTCCGTCGCACCATAACGCCGGATACCGCCCAACGGCCTATCTGGTTCCGACAACAATCCCCGACGCTGATAAAAGCGTATCGTTTCCACACCAATCCTCGTCGCTTTGGCTAATCCGCCAATTGTCAGACTGTCCAGAGTTTTGTTCATTACTATTGACTCCGTACTTGACTACGGGAATAAGCTTACCCCAGTTTCATCAACCAGGAAAATCCATGCCCGAATCGCCCTACAGCCGTTACTTTTTGTTCGTTAGCGGACTGGGTGCCGCGCTGGCGTCTCTGTGTTGCCTGGGACCGCTATTGTTAGTGGCACTGGGTTTCAGCGGTGCTTGGTTAGCCAATCTGACGGTGCTGGAACCCTATCGGCCCTTTTTTATCGGTCTTTCGTTGCTTGCCCTTTTGTTTGCAGGACAACGCATCTTCCGGTCGATGCCCGCTTGCCAGGCCAGCGAATCCTGCTCTCAATCGCCACAACATAAACAGAGCATTGTCCTGTTTTGGGTCGTATCGACGTTGATTCTGCTGGCGTTGATTTTTCCTTATCTTCTTCCCTGGTTTTATTAGGCAACCATCATGAAACGATACTTTGCTATGTTGATGATGGCTGTCGCTGTTATCCAACCGGTTTGTGCCGAATCTCGTACCGCCGTACTCACAATCCCCGGCATGAGCTGTGCAGCCTGTCCGGTCACGATAAAAATGGCGCTGAATCGGATCACGGGCGTCACAGGCATGACATTCAACGTCGATAGTCGTCAGGCCATTGTGCATTTCGACGCGGCTAAAACCACTGTCGAAGTGTTGCTACGCGTCGCCGACGATGCGGGCTATCCCGCCACACTCAAAGAGTTAAGACCATGAATAACGTTATTTGGGAATCCACTTTAACCTGCCCGGAATGCGGACATCACAAAACCGAAGTCATGCCCAGCGATGCCTGCCAGTGGTTTTACGAATGCCAGGGCTGTCATAGCCTGTTAAAACCTAAGCCCGGCGATTGTTGCGTATTTTGTTCCTATGGGGACGTCCCTTGTCCGCCGATACAGTTGCACGGCAAGCAGGCCGGGTGTTGTGGCTGATCCTGACCTCATTCAAAACCGATCACGTAACCGCCGCAGCCAGCTTTTGCCGTTGCCAATATCGACCGGCAAATACGGCAGCGATTCATCCAGTAGTCTTGCCAGCAAATCATGATCAATCAGCGCTTGTAAATCCGCTGCACTGCCTTTTTGCATCGTTGGTTTTAGTGTCAGTTTGCCTTGCTGCTTTTCCAGAGCAAAGCCGTTACCACATACCCGGCAAAACACCTGGTCACCAGCTTTCTGGTGTTTATGCACCACTACAACCGGTCCGCACACCGGGCATTCGCGCATCGGAATACCGCTATCGCTATGTCCGATAATGCCATCCAGCTCATTGGATTTTGCCAACTCGATGAAATGGCGACCGAAATGCAGATCAAATTGTTGGTCCAAATTCATCTCGATCTGCTCGATGGCAGCTGTCACCGGCATACCCTTCCGATAAGGCCGGGTGCTGGTCATCGCGTCAAAGGCATCTGCAATCCCAACGATACGCGCGGATTCAGGAATCTTTCTACCGCCTAAACCGGACGGATAGCCCCGGCCATCAACGCGCTCATGATGACTTAGCACCGCATCCATTGCCAACGGCGCCAAAGGATGCCCCTCTAACACTTGAGCGCCCAAGGCCGGATGGGTTTTCATCACGGCATATTCCGCATCGGTAAGCTTGCCGGGATTATTAAGAATACTGTCCGGCACGCCGACTTTGCCCAAATCATGTAAAAAGCCGCCCAACCCAGCAACCACAGCGTCCTGTTTGGAAAACCCGCACGCCAATGCCAATCGCGTCGAATACTGCGACACCCGCCATAAATGCCCGCCGGTATAAGGATCGCGGGCTTCCACCAGAAACGCCATGCTATACAAGGTGTGCAGCAAATTTTGAGTGTGACTTGCATTTTGTATTGATTTCATCGGCATCTCCTGTTTGGCAATACTGTATTCAGTAAATTTTTCTTTGTCGTGAGAATGGATGATTTCCTTACACAGGTTTTATACGACCTGTGTAAGGATTTTGACCGGGATGCGACTGATAGATGCCCTGTTGCTAACTTAATCCGTTAAACCTCCAGCGATAGGATTACTTCTTTTATTAATAGCGCATCAAACTTGGGTGAAGTCTCTTGAAAAATCAAACAGTCTTTGATTTAGCATTGGCAAAGCACGTGGCCGGTGAAATTGTCGATGCCGCCATCGCTTACCGTGAAATGCTTGCCGCCGACCCGGATCATGTAGAAGCTTTGCACTATCTCGGCGTAGTCTTGCATCAGCAGGGAAATACAGCGGAATCTATCGAGATGATTTTGCGTGCCCTGCAACTAGATGCATCCAGCCCGGAACGTTACAACGATCTGGGGAACATTCTCACGGAAAACGGACGTTTCGCCGAGGCGCGCCAAGCGTTTTCCGCCGCGCTTGAATTGAACGCTACCGATGCCAATCTCTGGAACAATTTGGGGTCGGTGCTGCACCGGCTAAATGAGTTGCCCGAGGCGGAAACAGCTTATCGACATGCAGTCAGTCATAGTCCGAATTTCGTGCCCGCGCTAAACAACTTGGCTGCGCTGCTGGCGGAACAAAACAAAGTGGAAGAGTCTTCTTTTTTCGCTTGCCGAGCATATGTGCAGCCACCTCTGACCGACAAACCCTTGAAGATGCTAGGCATTGCTTACTATCGGCTGGGACTTGTCGCCGAAGCCGCCGACTGTTATCGAAGCTGGTTGGATGCCGAACCCGACAATCCGTTGGCCAGACATCACCTTGTCGCATGCACCGGTCAAGACATCCCGACTAAAGCCTCGGATCGTTATCTGATCAGTCTATTTGACGACATAGCTGAAAATTTCGATAGCAAACTGGTCGGTAATCTCGGGTATTGCGGTCCCGATATGGTCTGTAGCTTGCTGAATGACTGCTTGATGGCGAATGCAAATCTGTCGGTGCTCGACGGTGGCTGCGGTACGGGGCTGTGCGCGCCAGTATTAAAACCTTACGCACGTCTGCTCACGGGCGTAGATATTTCGTCGCGCATGCTTGGCAAGGCGGCGGAAAGAGCGCTTTACGACGATTTGGTAGAGTCGGAACTGACGGGTTATCTGACAAGGAAACAGCAAGCGTTTGATTTGATAACAATGGCCGACACCCTGGTTTATTTTGGCGACCTAAGCGAGATTTTCGTATTGGTCCGACAGGCATTGTCGCCGTTAGGGACGTTTTGCTTCACCGTCGAACAGACTAGCTCGGTTGAGGTCCCACTCGGTTATCAACTCAATACCAGTGGCCGTTACAGTCACAGTAACCGCTATCTCACAGACTTACTAAATGCAAACGGGTTCATGCTACTACGGGAACACGAGACAAACATCAGGCACGAGTTTGGCAAGCCTACGCCGGGCATGGGGTTCTTGGCACGGGCATTATGCTAAGAAAGCATCGAAAAAAATTTGTAAGGAATTCAAACTGACTCCGACTGATGGAGCAGGAAGGCATTGTTGCTTGTCCTCATTATTCATTAATCCACTGGAGAGAACACCATGAACAAAAAAACCTTATCTTTGACTTTGAGCAGTGCTTTGGCTTCGACTTTACTGAGCGCGGCCCCCATCATTCAAGCCGGCGAAAATCCGTTTGCCATGTCCAGTATCCATCCTGCCCAACAATTGGCGGCGGCGGACGGCAAATCTGCTGAAGGGGGTTGCAGCGCCAAGATGAAGGAAGGTAAATGCGGCGAAGGTAAATGCGGTGCCAACAAAATGAAGGACATGAAAGGCGCCGAAGGCGGTTGCAGTGCCAAAATGCCTGAAGGTGGCTGTAGCGCCAAGATGCCTGAAGGTGGTTGCAGCGGTAAAACCGCAAAATAAGCCAGAGGGACCGCCAATGACCACTTCCAATCCTTTCGGTCTTATAGGTTCCGGTTTAGGTTTGCGGCGCGCGCTGTTGCCCGCGTTGCAAACCGGCGTACCGGACAGTATAGATTTTTTCGAAGTTTCGCCGGAAAACTGGGTGGGCGTCGGTGGTCATCTCGGTAAGCAGTTTCGCAGCCTGACCGAGCGTCACCGTTTCGTGGCGCACGGTTTGGCCTTGTCGCTGGGTGGTCCCGCGCCGCTCGATACCGTATTTTTAGCCGAGCTGAAACAGTTTCTCGATCATCATGATTTTGCCCTGTACACCGAGCATTTGAGCTTTTGCAGTGACGAGGGACACTTTTATGACTTATATCCGATCCCTCTTACCGAGCAGGCGGTCAGGCATGTCGCCGGACGTATCCGCCAGACTCAGGATATTCTGGAACGGCCTATTGCTTTGGAAAACGCTTCTTACTATGTGCAGCCGCCGCAGGCGGAAATGGACGAACTAAGCTTTATCAATGCGGTATTGAGCGAAGCCGACTGTTATTTGCATCTGGATGTCAACAACATCTACGTCAACAGCGTCAACCATGGCTACGATCCGGTGGCGTTTTTACGCGGTTTGCCCGGCGAGCGCATCGTTTATGGGCATGTGGCCGGTCACGACCTGGAACCTTCGGGCTTGATCATTGACACCCACGGCCAGAACACCATCGAACCTGTTTGGGAGTTGCTGGCCGAGGCCTATCGACGCTTTGGCGAGTTTCCGACCTTGGTGGAACGCGACAGTAACATTCCGCCATTGGCCGAGTTACTGACCGAAGTGGAACGAATTCGTGCCTTGCAAAAAAACCATCGGCATGGCCGAAGCGCACAAGGCATCAGCGAGGTAGCGGCATGAGCCAGCCACCCGCATTTCAACAACAGCAACGGCAGTTTCTGCATTACTTGCGGCAACCGCAAACAGCGCAGCTACCTGTGGGCTTCGCCCCTGAGCGGCTGGCCGTGTATGTCGACCTGCTCTACAACAAATTCGACGAGAGCCTGACGGCCTGTTTTCCGGTGATTCACAGCATCTTATCCAAAGATGACTGGCGGGCGTTGCTGCTGGATTTCATTGCAAAACATCGCTGCCTGACACCCTATTACCGGCAGATTCCCGACGAATTTTTGCAGTATCTTCAACAGGAACGTGAGCATCCCGATGATTGGCCGTTTCTGGCCGAACTGGCGCAGTTCGAATGGATCGAATTACAGTTGTCAATTGCCGAGGCCGAGCTGGTCACGCGAAAGCAGTTGTCTGATGCCGAATTGCTGGCCAATGTGCCTGTGTTTGCACCGGTCATGCAATTGCTGCATTACCACTGGCCTGTGCAGGACATCGGTCCAAACTTTTTGCCGAGTGAACCGCCCGAAACAGCTACCCATGTCCTTGGGTTTCGCGATAGCGAGGATCAAGTGCAGTTTGTAACCCTGAATCTGGCCACGGCCAAGCTGATCCTGCTGTTAAATAACGGCTTGACTGGGCAACAGGCCTTGCAAGCAATGAGAGGCAGCGAACTCCCTGATGCGCAATTTTTAGAACTCACCCAATTCGGTCAGCAGATTCTGGCCGATCTACATAGCCAGGGCGCGATCATCGATATTCGCCCGGTTTGAACTTTGGAGCCTCACTGATGAACGACCTCGCTAAATCCGCCCAAGATCCTTGTACAGCTTGTCTGATTCCTTCCTGCATCGAGCGGCTATGCACTATGCCCAGCCTGCTTTCTCGCTGTTTCGACAGTAATTTACAGGGCTTGGCGCCAATTTTTCTACGTCTGTTGTTGGCTTACGAGTTCGGCGAAGCCGGCCTGGAAAAACTCCATGGCGATAACTGGTTTGCCGATGTGAGCTTCCCATTTCCGTTCAGCTTATTGCCCACGGATTTTAGCTGGACCTTGGCCACCGGCTTGGAGATCATCGCCCCGATTGCGTTGATATTGGGATTCATGACCCGCTTTTTTAGCGCGGCGCTAATGGTGTTGACCGTGGTGGCCATCGCGGCCGTACATTGGCCCGCCGAATGGCACACATTGGCCGAATTATGGAAAGGCTATGCTATTACCGATCAAGGTTATGGAAATTACAAATTGCCGTTGGTTTATTTGTTCATGCTCGGTTCGCTGCTGTTGAGTGGCAGTGGCGGCTTGGCTATTGATACTTGGTTGAAACAACGCACAGCAGCTTAAACATGAAAAAATTCTGCTGGATATTTTTAACGATGCTACCGATGAATCACGCGGCGGTTGCCGATAATAAACTGCCTATCGGCGAATTTAGCCAAAATCGCCTGGAGGGTTGGGAGCATAAAAGTTTCAAAGGCGAAACCCTATACCGTCTGCAAGCAATCGATGGCGTGACGGTATTGACGGCCGATAGTCGTGCCGCCGGTTCCGGCATGTTCAAAGAGCAGCATATCGATCTGGAACAAACCCCGTTCCTGAACTGGTCGTGGCGCATCGGCAAGCGTTTGGCTGGCTTGAACGAACAAAGCAAACCCGGCGACGATTACGCGGCGCGGGTGTATGTGGTAGTCAAAGGCGGTCTGGCGTTTTGGCAAACCAAGGCCATCAATTATGTCTGGGCCGGCAACACGAAAAAGGATACCGTCTGGCCCAATGCCTTTGCCGGTGATCATGCGATGATGTTGGCTTTACGTGGGCCGGAAGCCTCACTGAATGTTTGGCAAACCGAAAAGCG
This sequence comes from Methylomonas sp. MK1, assembly GCF_000365425.1. Taxonomy (NCBI): domain Bacteria; kingdom Pseudomonadati; phylum Pseudomonadota; class Gammaproteobacteria; order Methylococcales; family Methylococcaceae; genus Methylomonas; species Methylomonas sp. MK1. The sequence continues at coordinate 1,834,032 of NZ_AQOV01000001.1, read as the reverse complement.
TAATATCCGGGCCGATTTCAAGAAACTATTCGGTGAAGACATCAGCACTATCGATGCCGTCGCCATCATGACCGATACTGACAACAGCGGCGGACAGGCTAGCGCCGCTTACGGCGACATCTGGTTTTCCAAGGATTAAGCATGCACGACACCAAACCTCTGCTGATCGACAGCGACTTTCCGGCCCTATTCCGCAAGCCGTTGGAAGTGTTGCAAATCAATCTCGGCTACCTGTGCAATTTGAGTTGCGTGCACTGCCATGTCAACGCCGGCCCCAAGCGTACCGAGATGATGAGTCGGGAAACCGTTGATCAGGTGCTGGCTTTGGCCGAAGCCTCCAACATTCACGCGCTGGATTTGACCGGCGGTGCGCCGGAAATGCATCCGCAGTTTTTGTATCTGGTTCGTTCTGCGCGCCGATTGGGTATTAAAGTCATAGACAGATGCAATCTGACCATTTTGGAAGACCCACGTTATCGATTTTTGGCCGATTTTCTAGCGGAACATGAGGTAGAGATCGTTGCTTCCTTACCGTGTTATTTGCAGGAAAATGTCGACAAACAACGCGGCAAAGGCGTGTTCAAAGACAGTCTGGCAGCCTTACAGCGCCTGAACCGCTTGGGTTATGGTCAACCGGACAGCGCCTTACAGCTTAATTTGGTTTTCAACCCGCAAGATGCTGTGTTGCCGCCCGACCAGCAGCAACTGGAACAAGCTTACAAACAGCACTTGCAACACCATTACGGCATCGTCTTCAACCGCCTGTTTGCCATCGCCAACATGCCGATTCAGCGCTTCGGCAGCACATTGATCAGCCATGGTCGCTTCGAATCGTATCTGACTTTACTAAAAGACAGCTTTCGCGCCGACAACCTTGAAAACCTGATGTGCCTGAATACCCTCAGTATTGACTGGCAAGGCACTGTCTACGATTGCGATTTCAATCAGATGCTGGATTTACCGTTGGGCGCCGCAGCCAAACCCAAACTACATATCAGCGAGTTGTCCCTCGCACAACTGCAAAACGCACCGATAGCCACCGCCGCCCATTGTTACGGTTGCACCGCCGGCCAAGGCAGCAGCTGCGGCGGAGCTTTGCTCTGAGTTTGGCCTTATCCGGGCTTAAGCAAGCAATTAAAAGCGCCTGCTTGGATGGTTTTGTGCATTGAATGAAACGTGCGAGAATTTACAAAATATAACCTTAATGATATATTTTGAACAAAGAGCGTGACTTAGCGTTTTTGTCGAGAGCGTTTAATTGCATGGCTTTATGCGCATTGATTTTTGCCGTACAGCGCGCTCAAAATCTACATTTTTGTTAGAGGTGATCCTGGATGTTTAAGTGGATGGGTTGCAATGACGCAGTAGGAAGTTGCTTTGCAAAATTACTTGATCTGCACCGAACTGCCACCCGGCTAGGCATATACCGCCGCTCCGGCAAGGTCGCCTTAGTCGTCGGCACCCTGTTGAATTTGATCAACCAACCGCAAGCAGTGTTCGGCCTGCTGTGTTTGGATTACCCGGCGATGCAAAGACTCGATGTGGTCAAGGCGCTATTAACCTATAGCGTGCCTTTTCTGGTGGCCACTTACGGCGCTTTAACCGCAATTGCTCATCAGCGGACAGACCCGTAAAGCCAACCATTCACTTCACTTCACTTTACCTAGCCCCATTCCCTTAACGCCATACAGGAACGCGACATGTCCATACCCACCGAATCCATAGGCAGTATTCCCCGTCCGCCGCAATTGCTCGAAGCACTGCGGGATTTTCGCGCGGGCAGCCTATCGCAACAACGTCTCGATGCCTGCTACGACGAAGCGGTACGCGACACATTGCAACGTCTTGCGGACACGGGTTCACCGGTGATCTCCGATGGCGAACAGACCAAGTCCAGCTTCGCCACCTACCCATTACAAGGTTTGCACAACATCGCCGAGGACGGCATCGTGATTCCTTTTGCCGACGGCCACACCCGGCAACTACCCAGATTAACCGCAGGACCGTTTCGCTACGGCGTCTATGCCGGCGCATTTGTGCAGGCCGCCAAACGCTACACCACGCGCCCACTCAAGCAGGCGGTGATTTCGGCTTCCGCCTTGAGCCTGCTTTATCCGCAACAAGGCATAGACGGCTACTCGCGGGACGCTTTTATCGATGACTTGATCAAGGAAACGGTGGCGGATATTCGCGGTTGTTTGGACCAAGGCGCACACCATGTGCAAATCGATTTCACCGAAGGCCGCTTGTCGGTCAAACTCGATCCGTCCAAGCAATTGCTGCGGAACTTTATCGACCTGAACAACCGGGTATTGGCACACTTTACCCCGGAACAACGCCAACGCATCGGCGTGCATACCTGTCCCGGCGGCGACCATGATTCCACACACAGCGCCGATGTCGATTACGCCGACCTGCTGCCGAGTTTGTTCCAGCTCGATTCTGGTAATTTCTATATGCAAATGGCCAGCGAACCTGATCCGGAACATGTTTTAGCCATCATCAAGGACAATATTCGTCCTAACCAACGGGTGTTTGTTGGCGTTATCGACGTGCTGAACCCCGACGTGGAAGCACCGGAATTAGTGCGAGATCGTGTATTGCGCGCAGCCGAATACATCCCGCTGCATCAGCTCGGCACCACCGACGACTGCGGTTTTTCGCCTTTCGAAGACGACACCTCGACCGGGCGGGACACGGCATTCGCCAAAATCAAAGCCCGCGTCATTGGTACGGAAATGGCTACCAAGGTGTTGAATAGCTGAATGCGGTGCGATTTGCGGTTCGAACGGGCCACAAAGCGTAATGGCTAAGGGGTAATGCACCGAATGTTAAACGAATCCATACGGCGGAATAAGGCTACGACAATTGAGTTCCTTCGTATTACGCTCTACAGCAATAAATGCCATTAACGTAATATTTGAAATGGCCCGGCAACTTGGTCACGGACAACTTGGATCCCAAACCAGGCGCCCTATGTTGGTCAAATCGACGTTTTTATTCACCGGACAGTCCGGGCAATCCTGGCGATTGGGGCGATTCTGACAATTCCCGCATTGGCGGATCAGCATATCCGCCCGTTCCAGATCGCGATCCAGTTCTTCCAAATCCTCCAGCAAGCCCCGGATTCTGGTGCGCAAGTCATGCAGGATCGGCCTCATCGCGGCTGATGCTGCTTTGCCGGAAGCACATCGCTGTCGGGTTTGAGCGAGTTTTTGCACCGATTCCAGCTCGATGCCGACCCGACCAAGCTGCAACGCGATAGCCATGCGCTTCAAATCTTTCCGGGCATAAAGACGGGTGCCGCCCTCGGTGCGGTCAGGAGCGATCAGTCCAAGTTCCTCGTAAAGCCGAATGGTTCTTGGCGTGGTGCCAAGTTCATCGGCCAATTCACCGATTTTAAGAACATCGCGCTGGTGTTTAGGCGGCAGGCGCATAATGGGTGACAAAATATAAGGTAGACGTCACATAGTGTAGGTATTGCACTAACCGAACACAAATTTTGCCTATCAGGAGTGCCTGAAAGAATCTTGATCTACTAAGTGGCGATGATGTCTATTAAACCAGTGAAATTAAATTTGCCGAGATAGTTGTCAGGAATGACTGGCAAACACGACTAACAGGCAAGCCCAATAGTACTTAAGGAACATAAATGTTTAGCCAGACAAACCGCCAACACCCTTCGAAGCCTAGCCCACTCAGAATTGGTAGGTCGGCATGAAAACCTCCAGACTTTTGTTATTGCTGGGTATTGCCGCATTGGTGGCAACATTTTTTGCCTTGGACTTGCAGCACTATCTGACGCTGGATAACTTGAAGGCACAGCAGACCAGTAACGCCGATTACCGTCAGGCTCACCCAGTACTGGCTATGGCACTCTATGCCGCGTTGTACATCGCGGTCACTGCGCTGTCATTACCGGGGGCGACGATATTGACCCTGGCTGGCGGCGCGGTATTCGGATTGTTATGGGGTACCTTGATCGTCTCGTTTGCTTCCAGCATCGGCGCAACCCTGGCGTTTCTGGCCGCACGGTTTTTGTTGCGCGACTGGGTCAAATCTCGGTTTAGCGCCCGCTTGCAGGCCATAGATGAGGGCGTGAGTCGCGACGGCGCTTTTTATTTGTTTACCTTACGTCTGGTGCCGTTGTTTCCGTTTTTCATGATCAATCTAGCGATGGGTTTGACGCCGATCAAGACCAGGACGTTTTACTGGGTTAGCCAGGTCGGCATGCTGGCCGGTACTGTGGTTTATGTCAATGCCGGTACCCAGTTGGCGAAAATCGATTCACTCTCCGCTATTCTGTCTCCAAGCTTGCTGGGTTCGTTTGCCTTGCTCGGTGTATTTCCTTGGGTGGCCAAACACATGCTCGAATTTTTCAAGCAACGCAAAATTTACGCGAACTGGCCTAAACCCGACCGTTTCGACAACAATCTAATCGTGATCGGTGCCGGCTCAGGTGGTTTAGTGTCGGCCTATATAGCTGCTGCCGTGAAAGCTAAAGTGACCTTGATCGAAAAGCACAAAACGGGCGGCGACTGCCTGAACACCGGTTGCGTACCCTCCAAGGCGCTGATTCGTTCGGCCAAGTTGTTGTCGCATATCAAACGCGCGCCCGAGTTCGGCATCGCCAAAGCCGAGGTTGAATTTGATTTTGCGGACGTGATGGAGCGGGTGCAACAGGTGATCAAAACTGTGGCGCCGCACGATTCCGTCGAACGATATACCGAGCTGGGCGTGGAGGTCATCGAAGGCTCGGCCAAAATCGTCTCGCCCTGGGCGGTGGAAGTGGCTACCGCCGAAGGTGTGAAAACCATCACTACGCGTTCGATAGTCATCGCCGCCGGCGCCCGGCCTTTCGTACCGCCGATTCCCGGACTGAAAAACATCGATTATCTGACCTCGGATAATATCTGGAACTTGCGCGAATTACCCAAGCGCCTGCTGGTGCTGGGCGGCGGCCCGATAGGCTGCGAATTGACGCAAACCTTCGCCCGCTTGGGCAGCCAGGTCACACAGGTGGAAATGGCGCCGCGTCTGATGCTGCGGGAAGATGCCGAAGTGTCGGACATCGTCCAGGCCCGTTTCCGCGCAGAAGGCGTAGATGTACGCGTCAATCACACTGCCAAGGAGTTCGTCGTCGAAAACGGCGAACACATTTTGCTGGCGGAAACTGACGGGCAAATCGTCAGAATCCTGTTCGACAAAGTGATTATCGCCATTGGCCGCACCGCCAATGTGCAAGGCTATGGTGTCGAGGAGCTGGGCATTGCCTTGTCACCGCGCCTTACCCTGGAAACCAACGCCTTTCAGGAAACCAACTATCCGAATATTTTCGCCGTCGGCGACGTCGCGGGACCGTATCAGTTTACTCACACCGCCGCGCATCAGGCTTGGTACGCAGCGGTCAACGCCTTATTCGGACACTTTAAGAAGTTTCGTACCGATTATTCGGTGATCCCCTGGTCGACCTTTACCGACCCGGAAGTCGCTCGCGTCGGTCTGAATGAACAGGAAGCGCAAGCGCAGAATATCGCTTATGAAGTATCGACCTACGGAATAGCCGATCTGGACCGGGCGATTGCCGACGGCGAAGCGCATGGCTTCGTTAAAGTGCTGACTGTGCCGGGCAAGGACAAAATACTCGGCGTCACCATCGTCGGCGAACATGCTGGCGACTTACTGGCTGAATGTGTGCTGGCGATGAAACACAACATTGGTCTGAATAAGATTTTAGGCACTATTCACATCTATCCAACCATGGCGGAAGCTAATAAATATGTAGCGGGCGTCTGGAAACGCAATCACGCGCCCATGGTATTGCTGGAATGGCTGGGCCGTTATCATGCTTGGCGGCGCAAGGCTTGAGGGACAAATTCAAGACATGACTTACCAGCTTAGTATCGTCATCCCAGTTCTCAACGAGGCCGGACAACTCCCTGCTAAATTACATGCCTTGCAAGGTCTGCGTGATCGTTGCCAGCTGCTGCTGGTTGATGGCGGCAGTCACGATGATAGCCCGGAAATTGCCAAGCCTCTGGTCGATAAGGTCATACTCGGTTCTCGCGGTCGTGCCATACAAATGAATGCAGGCGCTTCGCAAGCTGAAGCCGAGGTATTGCTGTTTCTGCATGCCGATACTCGGTTGCCTGACAATGCGATTGATTTGATCAACCAGGCCATGGCCGAAGGTTTTCAGTGGGGTCGTTTCGATGTGGCCTTCGACAGCCCTAAACCTATCTTCAAACTGATAGCCTTCATGATGAACCAGCGCTCACGGTTGACCAGCATTGCCACCGGTGACCAAGCTTTGTTTATAACCCACTCAGCATTTGCAGCGGCGGGCGGCTTTCCGGAGATTGCCCTGATGGAAGATATTGCCATCAGCGGCAAGCTGAAAATACTCGGTAAACCCTGTAGTTTAAAGGCCAAGGTGCTGACTTCGGCACGGCGCTGGCAACAACATGGACTATTCAAAACCATCCTACTGATGTGGTGGCTACGCTTGGCGTATTTTTTTGGTGCCGATCCCAATGATCTGGCCATGTGTTATGACGGGAGACGGTGATGGAAGCCATGCTGCGCTTTGGCGTGTTTATCGGTATTTTAGTGTTGATGGCGAGTTGGGAATTGCTAAGTCCTACTCGGTATTTAAGCATCCCACGCCGTCAACGCTGGAGCATCAATCTTGGTTTGGCGGCCTTGAATGCGGGTGTGATGCGCATCAGCATCGGTGCGGCGGCCTGGCTGGCAGCGAACTGGGCCGTCGACCAACAGCTTGGCCTGTTTAACAACTTACCCGTACCTGATTGGCTAAACATTTCGCTAAGCCTGCTTTTACTGGATTTGGCGATTTACGCGCAACATGTCGCGGCCCATCGTTGGCAATGGTTCTGGCGTCTGCATCAAGTCCATCACAGCGACCTTGATTTCGACACCACCACCGCCGTGCGCTTTCATCCCTTAGAGATCATGCTGTCCATGGCTTACAAAGTATTGCTGGTGATTGCACTCGGTGCCGATCCTCTGGCCGTCATCGCGTTCGAAATCATCCTGAATGGCTGCGCATTGTTCAATCACGGTAATGTCAGCCTGCCGCCGCTTTTCGAGCGGATGCTGCGTTATCTGTTGGTTACGCCGGGCATGCACCGGATTCATCATTCCGCCCGGCAACAGGAAACCGACAGCAATTTTGGCTTTTCCTTGTCGTGCTGGGACCGCCTGTTCAAGACCTACTGTCATCGATCACAGCAACCGCAAACCGAAATGACTATTGGCTTGAACGGATTTCAAGACCGACAAGAGCTGGGTTTCTTCCAGTTATTAGCCATGCCGTTTCGACCTTTGCGGAAGCGCTGATCTATGGTTTATCAATTTCCCGACAGCGTCCTGCTAATTTTTTGCAAAGCACCGATTCCCGGCCAAGTCAAAACCCGGCTACAACCGGCCTTGAGCGCAGAAAAGGCGGCTAAAGCCCATCGGCAGCTCACTTATATGACCCTGGATCGGGCCTTTCAGCAGTCTTTGTGTCCAGTCGAACTTCATTGTGCGCCGGATACCAGCCATGCCTTCTTTCAAGATTGTGCATGCCGCTACCCGGTCACACTCAGGACTCAGCACGGTTCCGATTTAGGGGAACGCATGCAGCAAGCCTTCGAAGATGCATTGGGCCGACACCGGCATGCATTGCTGATGGGTTGCGATTGTCCTAGTCTTTCCGGTGACGACCTGCGTTGGGCACTGACGGCGTTAAACCAAGGACACGATGCGGTCATTGCACCCGCTGACGATGGCGGTTACGTCATGATCGGCTTAAACCAGGTGCAACCGGGACTGTTTGGCGACATGAGCTGGGGTCATGACCAGGTCATGTCGGCCACCCGTCGCCGGGCCAAGGACATCGGCTTGAACCTTGGCGAACTGGACAGTCAGTGGGACGTAGATATTTACCAAGATTGGCAACGCTACTTACTGTTGGTAAATGGCTGAGGCGGCAGAAGACTCCGCCGCGCCCAAAACCTTGAATTTACGGATTACCTCGACTCATTGACCTTAAGGCGTCGGTGGTCACGGGTTGTCCGCCAACGCCCCATTCGCCTGACGCGACATCTTCGATCAATACCCAGGTGACCGGGCGCAGGCCTTCGCCTTCCACCGAGACAATAGCATCGGTGACTTTGCTGATGATGGCCTGTTTTTGTTCTAGCGACAAATAGCCGCTAATGCCTTTAATCTGTACAAGTGGCATAGTGTTACTCCTGATTTAATGATTGAGTATAAAAACTACGATGCGCCAACTCGAAAGAAGTGACGCATCCCCTGGTATCCGCTTATGCTGCCGCTCGATCCAGGAATACGTTATAGGTCATAGGCTCGCTGAACATTGGCCAGTTGTGTTCGATTGAAGCGTCGTACTGCTCTAAGCCGATAGTGGCGCTGGCATCGGTAATTCCGAACACGCGATAGCCTTTGTCGTAAGCAGCGCGCATCGTGGATTCGATACAAATGTTGGTTAACTGTCCTGCCAGGGCAATGGTGGTGATGCCATGTGATCGCAAAACAAAATCCAGATGTGTGCCGGCGAAGGCATCGATGCCTGATTTACCCTCAACGACAATATCGTCGGCTTGAATGTCGATGCCTTCGGCAAGGGCACTGCCCCAGGTACCTTTGATTAACGCACCGGCATTTTTTACCGCTTGCAGAATGCCGTATGGCTCATCGCCCATTTCCCGATAATCGGCCGAGAAGCCGATAGGCACATGCACGATCAGCATACCGCTAGCCCGTGCCGCCCGGATCAACTCGTTTTGGTGGGCTTTGACATCGTAGGTTTCCAATACCGGCTTCAATAACGGGTATAGTTTGCCGCCTTCTGTGAGAAAGTCGTTTTGCAGTTCCAATAAAACCACTGCGGTTTGTTTTACTTTCATGGTGTTTACCTATTGATGAGTCAATCGATCAAGCACACTGCCGACTGTTGCATTGCGCTGGTTCGTCCCAAGCTTCGGCCTGGAATGCGGTGTCCAATGGGATATTGATAATGTGGTTGGTGTAGTTGCTGAGGGTTTTGAATGCCACGCCCAACACCACTTCCAAAACCTGCGCCCGGCTGTAGCCTGCCGTGATAAATTTGTCTAAGGTTTGACCGCAAACTACGCCACGGTTTTTCACCACTGCACGGGCAAATCCAGCCAATGCCTCCAATTTGCTGTCAGGCAGCGGTTTACCGTTGCGCAGGGCTTCGACGATAGCCGAATCGGCTTTGACCATCTGTTTAGCGATCATCGAATGCGCGGCGACACAATAAGTGCAATTATTCTCGGCGCTAATGGCCAGCAAAATGACTTGCTGTTCGGTCGGGCTAAACGACGTTTGGTCAAACAAAGCCGTCAACTCGATGTAAGCTTTCAGAGCCGCCGGCGCTTCGGCCAAACCGCCGTGCAAATTGGGCACGAAGCCGTATTTTTTTAGCGAGCCTTCCAGTAAAGGTTTTGCCGTGGCATTGGCGGTCAGGATGGAATGAATTTGAAATTGGGACATGATGTCTCTCCTTTAATTTAAAAACATGAGGTGTAATGCCGATGCGAATTCGTTTCGACGGGGATAGGTTAAGAAAAACCATTGCTTCATCCCATGCGCACACTTCCGGCGTACTTGTCCGATATTCCGGGAGTAAACGATGGATGCCTTGACCCCGTTGATTAATGGATTGAATCTGCACGCCAAATTGGTCTATTCCGGTGGGGTGTGCGGGCGTTGGTTGATGGACCATAACTCGGAAACCTCGGTGTGGTTTCATTTAGTCAGTAAGGGACGCGGCTTTGTCCACTCGCCGCACTGGGCTGCACCCTTATCGCTGGATGTGGGTGATCTGATTCTGTTTTTGCCGCATGCCGCGCGGCATTTTCTGTCGTATAGCGCCGAAGATTTGCCGGATAACGATTGCGACACCCGAATGGCGCCTTGGGCTGAGGGTGACGTGGGGTTCGTCTGTGGCGAAATTCAACTGGCCGCGCCAAAATCCCTGTTGTGGCAGGCGCTGCCGGCCGAAATAGTCATACGGCAAAGCCAAGCTGGAGCGATCCTGACGCGATTGCTCGAACTAGTAATAGCTGAAGCGTCAACACCGCGGTTTGGCAGCGATTCGGTCGTGGAGCGCTTATGTGATAGTTTGTTCGTCTTGGCAATTCGGCATTGTATCGAGCAAGACTGGGTGCGCGAGGGTGTGTTTGCCGCCATGCAGGACAAGCGCCTAGCCAAAGCGCTGAGCTTGATTCACGAGCAGCCTTGGCAAGCATGGACGCTCAACACATTATGCACCCAGGCTGGTGTTTCCAAGTCAGTGTTGTCGGAGAAATTTGCCGCCTTGATTGGCCATTCGCCCATCGAATATCTAACGATATGGCGCTTGCAAATCGCTGCGCACTGGTTAATGGAGCCGAACATGACCGTAGAGCGCGTAGCGGAAAGGAGCGGCTACGAGTCGGTGCCTGCGTTCAGCAAAGCCTTCAAACGCCATATTGGGGTAGCACCTGGTGCCTTTAGACGCGTTTAGAAATTTGTCTGATATGGGAGGGTAAATTCTTGAAAGTCCGAACTTAGATCACAAGCGGCCATTCAACAGATTGATTCTTCATTATTCTGGATGTCTGGTTTTGGCCGATTGTGTTGAAAAAGGCGGTTATTTGAGTGTGAGCCGGAAGGGCGTTTTGATTGATTGCCGTAGTTTTGCAGAAGCTGGCAGGTGAGTTTTTTGCTTTCTGGTGCGTAAATACGGCTTATATTGCCGTTATGCTGGTATTAATTGGGGTACTGGCTCATTGATGGCCAACCTCTTCGCCATTCGCCTTAGATTTTGGGCAGTCGCTGCCAGTAGGAACTCATCTTTGGCATTACTGAAGCCTCGTAAACGTAGTTTGTCCATCTTCAATATGCGCTTGAGATGGGCAAACAGCATTTCCACCTTCTTGCGCTCCTTGCGTGACTGCTTATAAGCATCGGTTTTGGTAATGGCTCGAGCGACATCACGGGCTGATTCATGGGGGCTTCGATCGATTTGACGATTAGCCATGTTAGGACAACACTGCGATTTGAGCGGACAGGCTTGGCAATCCAATTGGCTGGCGCGATAGCGATAAGGGTTTTTCTGTTTGCTACGCCAAGCGGGTTTCAGACACTTACCCGCTGGACAGATATACTGATTATTGTCCGCCTCATAAGTAAAGTCAGAGCGGCCGAAGGTGCCATCAGTGCGTTCTGACTTATCGAATACGGGTACATGTGGTGCTATATCTTTTTCATCGACTAACCATCCGAGCATGGCAGCTGAACCATAATTGGTATCGCCCACCAAACGTTCGGGCTTCAGACCAAACGTCTCTTCTACCCGATCAATCATGGTCCGAGTCGCCTCCACTTCGGCGGCTTTATTAACCGCTGAGGCTTCTACGTCGAGGATGATGCCGGCTTCCAAGTCGATCAAGTAATTGGTTGAATAGGCAAAGAATGCGGGGCCACCGGGTGCCGCCGTCCAGGTAGCCGCTGGATCAGTCAGTGAAAGCGTCCGGGTGGGCTCTTTGGGGTTATTCGTTTCTTCTAGTGCCGCGAGATATTCACGGACCGGACGTTCTGCTTGAGCGGGATCGCCCCAGTCAATGTCGTCACCATTTTCTACTCGACGCTGCCGTTGTGCATCGGCTTTGATGATGCTGGCGTCGGTGGCAAAACCCTCGCCACGCACCAAGCCTTCCGCCATGCATCGTTTCAAGACCGTTTCAAATACGAGCCGAAAAGCCTGACTGTCCCGGAAACGGCCCAGGCGATTCTTGGAAAAGGTGGAATGATCCGGCACCGGATCGTCTAAATCCAGTTTGCAAAACCAACGGTAAGCCAAGTTGACATGTACTTCTTCACACAGGCGACGTTCGGAACGAATGCCAAAACAATAACCGAGGATTAACATGCGGATCATGAGTTCGGGAGCAATCGATGGCCGACCGATGGGGCTGTAATACTCTGCCAATTGCTGACGAAAATCACCCAAGTCCAGAAAATGGTTAATGCCTCGCAGCAGATGATCTTTGGGAATGTGGTTTTCGAGACTGAAACAGAAAAACAACTGCTCCTGAATCCCGGATTGTTGTCCCATCATGGCGTCACCTCATGATTGCGTGGCTGTTCGCTGTATTTTACTACTTTAGGAACCGTATATCAGGGGACTTTTTCAACAGAATCGGCCGTTATGACACAGTGATAATTTCAATTTGCTCGCCGAATTCCGGACATTCGAATGGATTACAGGATGTATTAATCGTTGAAATTGAATGGCCATCCCGACCGACAGGTAATCGCCGTATCGGGGTCTATCTTTCTAGCAAGCCCATTGGAACAATGCTCGTAATCTTGCAATCTCAACCGATGAATTTGTTATTGGCTTCGGCTTCAATTACCCTGCAATAACGTTGCACCGCATCTCGAATTTTTCCCAATCGATCGAGCTGTTGCCGGATATGGGCAAACTCGGTTTCCAGTTCTTCAACTAATTCCGCTTCCCAGGTGGGTTCGCCCTTCAGCAGATTGCCAAGCTGATAACGATAGCCACGGCCTTTCTTAACGTACTGCGCAATGGGCTTGGTTTGACCCTTTTGCCGCAACGTGGCCATGCGGTACCACTCAATGCTGAAAGCGCGTTGGTTTTCCCGGCAGCGGATGCGGACGCCGATTCGGCCCGATTCGCTTTTGCTGTGTTTCTGGCGCTGGCTTTTCAATTGGCGCCAATAATCATCGACCAATACTTTGGCTTGCGCCTGGAGATGATCGCACCGGGTTTCGATCCAATGCAATATGTCTTGTTCGGTGAGAGTGGACTGAGCGTTGACGGGTCGTTCGCTGGACATGAATTTTCCTATTACTTAACTGTAGGGATAGACATGGACAATGCCTAATGGAGTTTTCTGTTCATTGCGAACCTTGGAAAGCGCCTTACTGCATAGCCATATGCACATTGAATCCCTACCGCAGTAGGCATTTCACTGTCATTTTCCCGATGGTTCATTTAGGCATTGCCTTGGCAAAACGGCGTGATTCATGCCTACCTAGGAAATAACTTCGGCTTTCAGGCCGATTACCGTTGCCTCGTTTCCCTACTAGCGTAGGCAAATCGAAAGTCGATTTCCTGTTGGGATTTACGGGTCATCGCCCGTTCGCAATAACGCCGGCATTTTAGGCAACCGACATGGGATGCCGATTGCAGTTGACGCCGAATTTGCGATCGTCTGCCGTTACGGTGGGATTCTGCGATAGCTTTTCGAACCATCTTGCAGCTGATGGCGTTTTCGTCGTCAGCTGCAAAAGTCGCTGGGAAGATCTGACGGACAATGGCGCGATGAACCGAAATGCCATTTCTTTACCGATCATCTTGAGCTTGTGTCTCAGAGCCTCTCTGGCGATGGGTAAGGACGACACGTCCGAAGTTTCCTATTTCGTCGACAAGCAGCGCGGCTGGTTTTGGTATGAGGTGTTGCCTGAGCCGGTTAAAAATGCCCAACCCGAAATTCAAGACGATCAGCAAAAGCCCAAACCTGACATCAAACCGCCCAGCGTCGTTCAGGCTGAAATTGAACCAAAAACACAAGCCAAGCCCTCTGCAGAACCCCAACCAATGTCCTCGGCCTGGTTGAAGCAAAACCTGGAGCATTACCTGAACCAGGCTATCGACGATCCCAGTCCCGAGAATGTAGCGGCGTTTTATTACCTGCAGCGTGTGATGATGGACAAAGCAGAGCGTTTTACCAACGCGGCCCGTTACGTGGTGATGTCCGATCCGCAACTCGATGAAACGGTGCGCCGTCCGGTAGCGACCTATGCGGCTAACGAAGCCAATCATAAAGCCAGTGTGGTCGCCGAACAGGCTTTGAAAGCGATTGCCGCCCAAGCCGGTATTTTGTTTTTCTTCCGGTCCGATTGCCCTTATTGCCATGTGCAGGCGCCGATTCTGGCCATGCTGGAAAACGCCTACGGTTTCAAAATCTATCCCGTGTCGCTCGATGGTTTACCGATGCCGAACGGCTTTTTCAGTCAGTTCAAACGTGATAACGGTCAGGCTGCGATGTTGGGGGTTGAGCAAACCCCGGCGCTGTTTCTGATGAAACCGCCCAAGCAAATTGTACCGTTGGCGCAAGGCGCATTGTCGCTGGAAGAAATCACCGGTCGGATTCTGCTAGCCGCCAAGGAAGCGGGTTGGATCGATGCTTCGCAATATCAAACCACTCAGGGTATTCGCAATACGCCGATGCTGTTACCAACGGCTGGCAGTATCAGCCCTGCGGTCACTCAAGATCCACTGTCACTGATCCAGGCACTGCAACGCAGTGCGCATTTGGGGAGTACACCATGACGTCATTTTCGTTTCGATTACGCTATCGACAAGTCGTTGTATTGATTTTGTTGGTTGAGAGTTCAGTTCCAGCTTACGCCGACCTGCAACAGGAAATGGACAGCATGTTCGGCACAATGACCAACTACTCGGCACCGACTGCGCATCTGGGGCAACGCCGTGGCGTAATAACCGGCGGCAGTTTGGTGGCGCGCAATGGCATCACCAACACCAATCTGGTCTCGTTCGTACCGCCGTCGTTCAGTGCCGGTTGTGGTGGTATCGATTTGTTCGCCGGTAGTTTCAGTTTCATCAACTTCAACCAATTCGTGCAATTGATGCGTAACGTGGCCGCCAATGCTTCAGGCTATGCCTTTCAACTGGCGGTCGGCGCCATGTGTCCCTGGTGTGCGTCGGTGATGACCGACCTGCAAAAGAAAATCCAGGAAATGAACCAGATGTTCAGCAACTCCTGTCGGTTGGCGCAGGGCTTGGTCAACGATACGGTCAAAGCCTTCGATCTGCAAAGCAAAACCAATCTGTCCAATGCCGCGTTTACCCAGGGCATTTCAGATGTGTTTTCCAGTTGGACCAATACCAGCACCTTGGGCGATCCGGTACAGCAAATCAAGCAGAACGATCCTACCGACATGACCAAGGTGATCCAGGGCAATCTGGTCTGGCGAGCCTTGGTCAATCAGAACGCCGGCGGCTGGTTCCGGTTCGGCGGCAATAGTTTGCTGGAAGCGGCGATGAGCATATCCGGTACGGTGATCGTCGATGCGCCCCAGGCCGCACCCGATGGCAAAGGCGAAAACAATGCCATCAGCGCACCGCCGCCGGTGTTGCGGATTAAGGATTTGATGTACGGCAATGACGCTGGTAACAGCTATCAAACTGTAAGGATGTACACCTGTTCGGATGGCCACGATGCCGATCAGTGTCTCAAACCCATTGTCCAGAACGTCAACCTGATCGGCTTGAAGCAACGGGTCATGGACATCCTGTTGGGATCGGCCAATAGCGGCAACGGCCTGATCTACAAATTCTCGACCAACAGCGGCCAAATCACCGACAGTGAAAAAGCCTTCATGCAAACCGTGCCGGATGCCATCGGCGGCATGATTCATAACCTGGCGCGGGAAGACGCCGGCATTGCCAAACTGTGGGCCGAAGAAGCGGCACCGGTGATTGCCTTGGAACTGGCGCAACTGATCGTCAACGATTTGCTCAATGCCGTGCAAACCGCCGCGCACATGAACGACCACGCCTACGCCAAATTGCTGATGGATGCCTTGAAGGATGCAAGGGAGCAAATCCAGGATGAATACGTCACCATCGCCGGCCGCTACGGCAATCCGCAAACCTTGATGGCGTTTTACCAGCAGTTGATGACCACCGTGAAGCCTAAACACTACGGCACCGTGGCCCAATTGCCGGCGTCTGGCACCGCTTGGCCAACGCCTTAATGGAGTCAACCGCATGAGGCTCTGTCCGAATAGCACTACAAGACTCGCTTACCAGTGCTTTCTATCAATCGTAGGCGTGTCTTGGTTTTATCCTATTTCTTTAAAGGCAATCGGCCATGTTTGAAATCTTTTCCGTGGGCGATTCCGCCTATCTGCAAGCCGTACTGAATGCCATTGCGATGATTTCCGGTACCGGCGATTACCGTACTGCCGCAGCCGTGGGTGGTTTGATCGGCGTCATCATCGTCATGCTGCGGGCGTTGTTGCAATGGGATGGTCGCGGCATTCGTTACCAAGATTTATTATTGGCCTACGTGTTGTGGCTGATGCTCTATGCGCCGTCGGTGCGGGTGTCGATCGAGGATGCGTATACCGGCAGCGTTGTAGTGGTCGACAATGTTCCGTTGGGGCCAGCGGTTGTCGGTAGCGTGATGTCAAACATGGGCTATCGCACGACACGCTTGTTCGAACAAGGCTTTGGCACACCGTCGATGACCGGCAATGGTTTTGCCGACAGTTTGCAGACCTTGACCGCGGTACGGAAGAATCTATTGTCGCGGGTGAATCTAGGCGCGGCTAACGTACCGAATGCCAGCAGCGATATGGAAACCTCGTTCGCCAATTACGTGCGCGAATGCACGTTGACCGGTGTCGATCTGAATCAAAAATCGGTGGACGCCATCTTACGCGATGCTGATCCGTTGAATGCGATCAGGTTTGATTCCGACATTTACATGACGCAAATCTATGTCGGCGGCCAACCGCAAACCAAAACCTGCACGGATGCCTGGGCCGACTTGAGTGGGGTGGCCACCGGTAATTTCGCGACGGCGCTGGAAGGTTTACTGCAGCCCTCACTTGGTGTGCCGGCGGCAGCCGACACGGTGCCGAAAATTCAGGACGCCTTCGATGCCCTGGCGGGGCCAGGTGTAGTCGATGCCGCCGATTACATGCTGATGTCGGCCATCATGCCAATGTTCGAGAAAGGCGTCATCGGCCGGCATGAAGACGGCTTGCATTGGAACAAAGCGGCGATGGTCGAGCAAGCCATTCAGCAACGCAATACCCAATGGGCTGCCGAACAAACGCTGTTTGCCAAGATCGTCCGGCCGATGATGGCGTTCATCGAAGGGCTAAGTTATGCCATCGCGCCGATCATGGCGTTTGTGGTGATGCTGGGCAATGTTGGCATTCGGATGAATATCGGTTACTTCTCGATGTTGCTGTGGATCCAGTTGTGGATGCCGATTCTGGCGGTAATCAATCTGTTCATCCAGATGTCGGCCGCCGGTAAAATGGCGGCGCTGACCACGGCCACCTACAACCTACCGTCAATGATGGGTATCTACCAACTGGACATGGAGTTGCAGCAATGGCTGTCGATTGGCGGCATGTTGGCCGCATCGACGCCGGCCATTACCTTGATGCTGATTTATCGCGGGGCAGTGACTGCCACCCATTTCCTGGGACGAATGGATGGCGGCGATTACGTGAACGAAAAAATCGCCACGCCGGATGTGATCAGCCCGGCGCCAGTCTTGAATGCCCAGGCGCAACATCAATACAGTCCGTTGTCGGCGGTCACCCAAACCGGAGTCGACAAGGTCCTGCCGGCCTTTACCGCCGGCAAGGATATGAGTACGGCAGTGTCGTCGGCCTATTCCGCATCGGAACAAGCCACCAGCAGCTTCATGCACAGCGTGTCATCCACGGCCTCGAAATCGGCCAGCATCACCAGCGATGCCTTTGACAGTCGGTCGCTGGGCAATCAAATCGCCAGCAGTTCCAGTTATACCGATGCCTATAACCGTCAGTTCGGTGAAGCCTTCGCCAAGAAGCATGCCGATACCGGTGTATCGGCCGATCAATTCTCGGCGTTGGTGGCCGGCAGTGCCAATGCTGGGGCCAAGCTGGGTAGCGACCAACTCAGCGGCGCAATATCTGGCCGCTTGCAGAACGATTTCAAAGTCAGTCAGGACAAGTCCGATGCGATTGCCGCGGACATCAGCCAAACGGTCAACGACAGCCAAGGCTACCAAGCCGGCTTAGCCAAAAGCCTGGCGATGGATGCACAAACCGGTACCCGAAACGTCGCCTCAATGGGACTGCAAAATCAATCGTTGTCCTCGTTGCAACACAACGCAACTGATGCGGTATCCGCCAGCGAATCCTATCAACAAACCCTATCGGCCCAACAACGATTCGGAACACAAGCCAGTTTCGGTGCGGCGGAAACGGGATACAAAATCGCGCATGATTCTGGCTTGATGGAACGTCTGGATCGCACGCTGGATCAATACGGCTTGCGAGGCGATACACAGCGATTGGCCTCGCAATGGAAAGCCGCCGGTTGGATTAGCGATGCCGATCAGGCCTATGCCGCCGCCGGCATGTCGTTATTGACCGGCTTCTCCTCACCCAGTTACCGCACGCTGGACGATCAGCAATCGCACCAGGCGCAACTCTCGGGTTATCAACTGCTCGGCGATGCTTTTAATGCGCCGCAAGCCGATCAAAGCTGGAATGCCAGCCGGAATGAATCCCTGAAAGCCAGCGCTCCGGAAGCTGGCAGGGTTCAGGCATCAGTCGAACAGGCCAATCTCAAAGACCCACGCGCTGAAACCGAATCGCTAAATCAGCGTGCTCAGGCGCATATTGGTTCAGCGACGGAAAAAATTGCCGGCGGCGAAGCCCATATCGACGCACAACATGATCGTAATTTGGCAGAGCGTGAACAAAATTCAAGAGAAGGTTTCGGTCAATTGGCGAATGTCAAAGCGGAGCACTTTAGGCAATCGATTGCGGCAGCGGCCAATGACACGCCTTCGGTAGCGGAGGCAACATACGATTACCTGGGAGGGAGTATTTATAATACCGCCAAGAATATCGAAGCCGTGGGTTCTTCTGGTGCTGAAAGCATTAAAGAATTTACTTCAAATACTACAGAAGCTTACTCGAACGGAGCAAGCTTTTGGGATTCCGTAAAATACGGAGCCTCTAAATCTTACTCCGGTTTTATTCAAACTACCCAGGCTTGGGCAGACCAAAGAATTAATGAAATCGGTGACAAATTAACGCCAAGTCAAAAAACATATTACCGAGCAGCAATGTTTGAAGCATTCGCTGGAATATCAGTTGGTGGAGGATATAGCGGAAATTTGGCCGCAGCAAAACAACAATTGATCAAAGAGGAAGGAGACATTGATGGCAACAATATTTCAAAGTTATTGATGAGTGCAGCCGGCCAAAATCGCATGGATCTCATAGATCAGATTAGTAGCTTTAATCGAGCTAGAGGACTAATTAATTATTAAGAACCATGAATTATTTGTTGCGAAGAATTTGTCCAAAACCAACAATAAGCCCTCGCAGAATCATGGCAAATGAGAGCATAATAATTGGTACGGTAAGTTCATTGTTAATACTCCCCAGTACCCAGGCTACAAACACTAAGGTAGCCCAATAGTAATTACTTTCATGGGAAAGACGATTTGCCAATTGTTCAATACACTGAAAAACTAATTCTGCTAATGCTAGAGCAGTAAAAGTAACGAAACCAAAAAGGGCAAATGTAGAAAGTGTTTCAGGCAGCATGTCTTTTGAACTGCCCATGAATGTTAATCCAAATAATCCAGCTGCCAAGCTAAAAAAATTAAAGTGCTTTGTAGTTAATGTGCGGGTATGAAAACGCTGCAAAAACTTCTGTAATCCACTCGGAAACCGCGCAAACGTTGCGCCGCAAAATGGGCAAATCGATTTTGTTGGTTGTCCATAATAGGTAATGACGCGCGGCACCATGATTCGATGGCATTCGGGGCAATCGACAGTTCCATGACGGCCATTAAACATTGAGTGATTGGATCGAGATTGAATCGACTGGCTGGGGTGTTTGAACCGATCTGAGAGTGATGACTGTGTCGGCATAGTATTCTCCATGCTTAAAGCGTTTTGATAATCCTATCGCGAATGAACTAACGTTCCAAGTCGGTTTTTTATATCAAAGCCATTTCCATATAGATCCGGCCCTCTAAAGTTTTAACTTTTACTGGGTTGGCTTTGATGAAGTCCTTCTGTAACAAGGCTTATAGCCAAAAGTAAGCCGAGAGACTTCAATCATCACGGGGCCGGATCAATAATGAAAAGAAAATTAGCCTGGATATTGATTCAATTACTCGTCAACACTCGCCAGAATTTTGTTGATTACCGTAGCCGAAATTCGAAAATCCGATCGATGCAGGACTTCAAACGCGGCTCGAGCAGACGAAATCAAACCTCGTTTCTTGGCTAGGCCAATAACGGCGGCCGTACCGACGACCTGCAGTTGATATTCTTTGGCCACTGCCCGGCCGGCACGTTCGTCCATGATCAGCAAATAGTTTTCGGGTGACGATAGCGCGATGTTGATGCAATCCGTTTCACCAGCGTCCAGATCAATGTCCAAACAAGGCGTGATGGATTCATGCCATACCGTTAACCAACCTGAATCGAATGCGTGAGCCAGCGATTGTTCACCAGGTGCCGATTTGCCGGGTAAAACTTCTTGTTTAACCGATTCGGGTACGAAAACCTGACGAAATAACTGGGGCAGCCAGATTAAACCCTCCACCAACGCCAGTCCGATCAATGGACTGGCATCGACAATTACTTTCTTGGTCATTGGAAATCAGGCTTGGTTGAGCCACTGGTCCAGAGTATCCAAATCGTCCTCAATTTCATCGGCCGTTTGATCGATGACAGGAATGCCCAGACGCGAGACGTGCGCGATAAAGTTGGCCAAAGGCATATCGGCCAGTTTGGCGGAGCGAGCAAGGGATAAGTTTCCGTCTTTGAATAAGGCTGTCGCCAAGGCTTTGCGCACACCCGGCATACCAATGATTTTGGTGGATTTGAGGCCGACCATCAACGCGTCCGGTTCGTTTCGATTCATGACCAGGACCATATCCTCGTGAGCCATACGCAACGCTTCGCTAGGGTTGTTCTTTAGACCGCTGACATTCACTGTTTTCATAGCCTGATTACATAGGAAGATTGAATGGGTGGATTATAGTCCTCTGAATTGAAATGGGTGCATAAAGTTATCTCCCTGGATGATGAGTTGCCCGGATAATGAATCGCCCCCAATGCGGCCACGACAACGCTCTTTTTAGGATCAATTCTTAGGTAATCATTCTGGTCTTAGGGATTTGGTTTAGCACGCACATTTGACAGACCTGCTGGTATTTGCAGCCATGAATGATCAGATAGGGGGTATGACAGGTCGTACAGTAAGGCAATTCTGCAAGTCCGTCTCTCAGTGCTTCGGCGATAATCCAGGCTTCATCGAAATTTGCTGGCCGTATGCGGCCAAACGGTCGGCGTTCTTGGATATGGCTTGGATAGAATGCACAAAAAGTATCCCAGGCAAACACTAGGGCGTTTAGGTCCATTTCGGCGGAGATAGCACTTGAGCAAGCGCTTCGATAGATTGATGCAAATAGCGCCATGTAAAGAAACGACTCACGTGACTGTGGCATAGCTAGGATGCTAGGGACTAGGCCAGCAACCGGACTTTCTCCGTGTAGGGAAAAGTAGAGATTACATAAGTCTTTCTGTCGAAGGGTTTTGATGACCCGGCCGGCAAATTTTGTGCGTAATCTTCGTTTCAGCAATTGATAAGCCCAATACTGATCTTTAAGCCGAGTAGCAAATGGGCAATGGTTGCTCATGACTCAGGCGGGTGGGCAGACAAGAGCATCAGAAGATCGATGGTTCGTGCGTCGAGTGCATTGGGATCTTCATTTTTTTCGACGTTTAGAAATTTGCTCCATTTATGGGGATTGAAACGGGGGACAAAGGTCAGGCAATCACTTCTAGCCAAGCTTTTTAATTGTGCGAGTGGCATCTTTCGGAGTAACGAAACCGCTTCGTTCGTTAAGCCTAAGCAGAACATGGCTTTCTGTTCGCTGCCGGAAAAAATTAAGGATTGAGCGACAATGAGGTAGTCGAGATTGAGTTTGTAGAGATTCTCATCCATTCTGCAATCCTCGATTGGCTAAAGAATTGCGCGAATTTGATTTGCCAGGGCAATAACTTTCCGTCCGTACTGGATGGCTGCCGGCTCATTTTTCCAACTGAAATATCGGCCTATGCCATGTGCAAGATTGCCAGGCACTGATTGGATGGCCTCGGAGAGTACACTTGCACCGATTTCGAGATTGGTGCTTGGTATCAAGAGTTGCTCTGGTTTCGCAACACGGTGGCCATGCCACCGAAGATTGACTTGCATCATGCCAACGTCGATATTGCGTTTACCTTGATCCATCAATTGATTGAGCAATGCTTCGGCTTCCTGCTGGCTGCCAGGAATATAGGCGTTGCCAGCGTTATTGATGGCCCAGGGCGAGGGTATGACTTTATTCTGGTCATCGTTTTTTCGCGATTCGGTGAGCGCAACGGCATAGAGAATGTAGGGGTCAATGCCATGTCTCCGAGCAACTTGGCCCCACAGCGTGTTCCGTAATGTGGTTTTTGAACCAGGAGACTGTTGGTTGCTGCTGTTTATTTGAATGGCTCCATTAGCCATTGATTCCATGGGTTGGCTGATGATGCAAAAGCCGACAATCATGCCAATCCGAAAATGCTTAACAACATTTTGAAATGGAAACTGAAGCTTAAGATTTTTTGAAGGAATATTGCACATCGCAAGCTCGCCGTAATGGTCTTGATGCGAGTTTACGACGTTGCCAAAGATTCTATACGCTCGAAAAACCGCTCTTTTCGCGGTTTTTCGCTGGTCCTCTGAATTTGGCCTTGCTTGATCTTGCGGTCGGTACGGAGCGTGATGACTGGAGCGGACTGAAGTTGGATTAAGTTTAAATGTGCAACCAGGATGTTTTTATGGCGCGATTTTTGGTTTAATGACATATTAAATGGCGCATTAAAACTAATCGCGACACCAAAAATCAAATCATGCCAAAAATAGTCCCATCAGAAGAGCTGGAACGAATCGAAAAGCTGATTGCTCAATATCCCGAAGGTATTGGCGCGAAAGACATTGCGCAATGGCTAGATTTCGAAATTAAGGGCCGCACTTTACAACGTCGATTGGCCACATTGGTGGCAGAGCGTCGCATTGTTAGCGAAGGCGATGGACGAGCACTGAAGTATAAAGTCGTAAAGCCTGGTACGGGTATCGCCACAGTTGATGGTGTGGATGACTCAAACCGGCATGGCGTTGACGAAGTTTACATTCCCATTTCGCTTGAAGGCGAAGAGATCAAGTTCTTTATTCGTCAACCACGAACTCAAAGGCCTCCCGTCAGCTACCAACCGGATTTCCTGGGGCAGTACTATCCAAACCACACCTATTACTTATCAGCTGGTTTACGCGAACAATTACATACCTTGGGCAGGTCGCCGTCTGAGCAAACCCCGGCAGGAACGTTTGCCCGTGACATTCTGAATCGCCTGCTCATCGACCTTTCTTGGGCTTCTTCCCGCTTGGAAGGCAATACCTACAGTCGACTGGATACTGAACGCTTGATTGAGTTCGGTCAGGCGGCTGAAGGCAAGGATGTCATGGAAACCCAGATGATCCTCAATCATAAGTCGGCCATTGAATATTTGGTACGCGATACCGAGCATGCCGGTGTTACGGCCGAAACCATCGTTGCCTTACATGCTTTTTTATCGGATGGTTTGTTGGCGGATCCAATGAGTTGTGGTCGCCTGCGTAATCGGGCGGTCGAAATTGGGGGTAGTGTATATTTGCCTATTGCGATGCCGCAACGGATTGAAGAGTTGTTCGGGATTGTCATGACCATGGCGGCGGAAATCGCCGATCCGTTTGAACAATCGTTTTTCCTGATGGTGCATTTGCCCTACTTGCAGCCTTTCGAAGACGTCAACAAACGGGTTTCGCGCTTGGCGGCCAATATCCCGCTGATTCAACACAATCTTTGTCCACTGTCCTTTATCGATGTGCCTCAACAGGCTTACGTGGACGCGGTCCTCGGTGTCTATGAGCTGAATCGAATTGAATTGTTGAGAGATGTCTATATTTGGGCTTACGAGCGTTCCTGTCAGCAATACGTCGCCGTGCAACAGCAGCTCGTGCCGCCGGACATCGTTAGATTACGTTACCGAAACGAACTGGCCGAGGTTATAAGAGCCATTGTCCGGGATGGACTGGCGACAGATGCAGCATCAATCTTGGCAGGCATTCCAAATTCTGTGTCCCAGGAAGACAAGCAGAAATTCATTATTTTGATACAAACCGAACTCAAAACGTTACATGCAGGAAATGCTATCCGTTTCGGCTTGCGTCCTCTGGAGTTTTCGGTATGGCAGGAAAAAGGAATAAAACTCATTGATTGAATTAAATCAAAAAATAATTAATGGCTAATTTATTGTCGATCTAATAAAAATCAACTGAACGTATTTTTATGAGCATTCAACTCGATTAAATGTTTTTCCCATTTTAATAAGGCGCTTCGTTTTTCCTGTAAATAATCATATCTATCATAATGTTTTGAGCTTACGTCATTTAGAGCATGATTTTGTATCCTATCTCTGATGCTTTTTTCTATGCCAATTTCTCCCATACGAGTTTTTACTGTTCTTCTTAAATCTCTCGGTGTAAAAGTATCTATGCTGCTTATTCGAGTGATTGCGTGCGCCAAAGATGTTTTGTGTATCGGTTTTTCTTCATTATATCGGCTTGGAAAAAGATAGTCAGAGTTTCCAGAATATGGCCATAATTCAGCAAGTAATTTTTTTGCTAATGGAGTAATAGGCAATATCAGCCAGCGTTCGTTTTTCACGCGTTCTGGTGGGGCGCTCCAAATCATGGCTTCAAAATCAAACTCATGTTTCATTGCGCCGCAGAGCTCCCAAGAACGGCAGCCATATAGTAGCAGTAGTTTTGTGGCTAGATGGAATTGCTCATGAAGGCATGTTTCGTTCCAAAGCACTTTGATTTCTGAAAATGATAATGCTCTTTCTCCGGCGACTTCGGCACTTGTGTCTTTTGGAATTGCATCGACAGGGTTTGTTTGTATTTGAAAGGTAAAATCATTTGATAGGTTTTTTGGATCATTATCGTGATAAACCCCTAATTCAAAAGCTCTTCTTAAGTAAGACCGAATCCGATTAGCCTGAACATTCGAGCCTCGCGAAATAATGGTGTAAAGTATTTTCCTTATATGGGCTGGAGTTACGTCTTTAGCTTGTAAGTCCAAAATGTCTTTACAGTTGTAATGAAGATCGGCCTCGACTTTTTCAAAAGTTCGCTTTCCTGAATCAACCATGTGCTTGATGTAGTAATCAAACAAATCAGCTACGCTGCCAAGTCTGAGCTCAATGCGGGATTGTGGGTCAACTCCGCGATCGATCTCCCGTCTCAGTTCACGACACTTATCTCTTGCCTCAGATAGACTAATCGATGGATACCGGCCCAGGCTTGCGAATTTTTGTTTACCATCTGGACCTGCATACTGAATAAAAAAGGTTACGCTTCCAGCTGGCGTCACTTTGACGCCAAAGCCTTTATCGGGCCCTTTTTCATAAAGTCTATATGCCGACGGTTTTGCCTTAAGTCCTTTGATCGATTTGTCAGTAAACATAATTTCGTGGTCACTTTGTGGTCACTTGAATTCCGCAACATAAGGTCACAGAATGAAACAACCATGAACGGAAGATGTGATAAAGTTCAATATAATCGGGCATTTAGGAATGTTCTGCAACCTGCAGAAATACGTGGTAACATGGTCTTTAGCGACTGTTAATCACTAGGTCGGCGGTTCGAGCCCGTCCGGGGGAGCCAAATAAATTAAGGCCTCACATGCAAATGTGGGGCTTTTTTTTGCCCGAACGGGAGTCTCCGGGTCGGTATTGGGTTTCGTAAGATTTCAATGGGTTGGCTAATGCGGTCGCCACTGACGATAATTTCAGAAGTCACCGGTTCGGCATGAATGACAATTCGGAACCGTTATTATTTTCCCGTCAATAACCCGCCGCTGCTGTTATGTGAATCTTGTTTAGATTTCTTAATAGCCTTCTTTTCTTTCTGAGTGTGCGCTGGTTTTTTCTTGTCTTCTTTATTGCTTTTTGGGGACTTACTCATGGCAATTTTTCCGAGTGATGACTGATACTGACCCAGCCTAGAGATTTTTTGTGTCAAAGTCGGTGCGCTGGCACACTTAGGGTGTAAATCGCGAAGGCTTTTCTGCTGTTATTTATGGTCGGGCATCCAACAAACAAATCAGTGAGGGCTTTTTGTCACATTGATGTCATAGGGCATTTGTAAGCTAACGCTTTAAACAAATGAAAATATGAGTCAGCAAAAATGAACGAATTTTTCTACAAGAAGCCGACAGAGCTTTCGGAGATTGAGCGGGTGATAAACGATTTGACGGAAGACCGAACCCATCCGCTAAATAACAGCAGACATCCCTATCACCGAGATTGTGTTCAGGCATTTAATGATTTAATGGCATATGCTGACAGTATTCGCCAACACACCGGATTTCTTACCAGGACATTCTGAGAATACCCGCCGAACATTGACTATGTCATCGCGTTGAAGCCGGCGTCGACTGATTGCGATTGTCCATTTACGGACGAACATTCTGGCCCCCCTGTGATCGCAAAAAACTTCGATATTAGGCGGCTCTGCTGGCAAACAAGACGACGTTGCGGGTGTCCGACTGAGGCCATTCTTTAAAGTCGATGGGCAACTCTAACAAGGGCCCCGTCACGCAAGACTTTATCGATCCATCTATCGCAACGTACAGCCGTTTATTGTGCTTAGATGATTTGAATTGGTGATCTAAGTATGCGGGAGTGGTGTCCATTACTGCCGTGTAGGGGAATTGAGAGAGCTTAACTTTATAGGGCGTTTCTTAAAATTGTCTTAAGAAAGATTCTAGTTATTAGACGGTTATGTCATCTATCAAGAAATAGCTTTTATAAAATGCGGTAGCCGGGGATGGAGCCACTCAAATGGCTCTGTCGAATTTGCTGACAAAACTGACTTGGAAGTTTTGCTGGGTGATGCCGGATGCAATGTGTTTGCTATGGCGAATGTATGAATCGTAAATCCCTTGACCATCATGGGATTGCATATTGAGGTAGCCGTCGTAACCCTTCGGCGCCAAGAAGGTGTGATTAATCTGTTGGTCAGGGTCATATGTTTTTTTAGGGGCATGGTCGTTTCCTGATGATTTTAAACGCTGACATTACATCTTTATTGTCCGGTAATCTGTGATCTAGTGTCCGTAATGGTGATTGTCGGGTTCTATTCGTATTCACAAATCGTTAATGGTTGGGGGTTTCAGCTGTTTGCCAATGCACGCCAGAATTGTCACATTATCGTCACATATTAGACGTATGCTTGACATGATCGCAGCGGCGTTGGTTCAAGAATACGTCCCTCTGCGACTATTAGTGGCAGAAACATAATTTTGTAAACACCTATCAATTCGCCCCTCCTTATCCAATTACTTGTTTGTATTGTTCTAGCCAGAAACTCTGGGCTACCTGCAATAACTTCACGATGAAAGATCATGCCAACTTTAAATATTCTTGTCGTTGACGACGAGGAATCCATCAGGGACATGCTACTGATGGTGCTGGAAAATGCCGGAATGAATGTAACCACTGTTGCAACGGCCGAAGAGGCGCAGCAATCATTAGCACAGATGTCTGTAGATTTGCTGGTTCTGGATTGGATGTTGCCGGGAATAAGTGGTATCGAAATGACGCGGCGCTTAAAAAACGATCCGAAATTCACTGCGCTACCCGTTATTCTTCTGACGGCACGCGCGGAAAGAAATGATCGGATTCGCGCGTTTGAAGTCGGCGTCAATGATTACATTACGAAACCTTTTTCGCCACGAGATTTGATTATCCGAATCAACTCGGCCATTAACATCAGCAGAAACCTAAATTGATCGGCGTCGACCAATTAAGCCAGGTTGTTTAGTCAAGGGTTTTTGAATTTTGGCCCCTTGCACCAATTGCGTGCCTCACTTACTGACTTAAACACTCTGGATGTATAGGGCAATGGACTGGTGTGAACGAATGCATTGATTTGAGACGACAACTATTCTGACACGGGGGGAATTCTAAACTTTGGAACTGAAAGCCGCCCGATCGCCACCTTTCCAGAAACGCATCAGAAAGGCAGCCAATGCCTGCTCCGGCATCGAGCAAACGGCAATGGCCACTTCCGGCCCAGACTGTGTCAAAACGCCAGCTTTGGTATAATTTGGCTCAGGATTTATTGATGGGAGCCAGCCGATGAATCGATTCATTAAAGGTGAATGCCGTACTCAAATTACCTTGCTACCGGAAAGTCTGGATGACTATGTGGTCGAGACCAATCCCCTTCGTGTTGTTGATGTCTTTGTGGATGAATTGGATCTTAAGCAACTCGGTTTCGAAGGTGTTCAACCCGCCATTACCGGCAGACCCGCGTATCATCCAGCCGTTTTGTTGAAGATTTACATCTACGGCTACCTCAATCGCATCCAATCCAGCCGTCGTTTGGAGAAAGAAACGCAGCGTAATATCGAGTTGATGTGGTTAACCGGACGCTTGATGCCGGATTTCAAAACCATCGCCACGTTCCGCAAAGAGAACGGTAAAGCCATCCGTAATGTCTGCCGCCAATTTGTCATGCTCTGTCAGCAGCTGGGTTTATTTTCAGAAGCCCTGGTGGCCATAGACGGCAGCAAGTTCAAAGCGGTTAATAACCGCGACCGCAACTTCACTAGCGCCAAATTGCAACGACGTATGGAAGAAATCGAATCCAGTATCAATCGTTATTTAACGGCGCTGGATACCGCCGACCGTCAAGAACCCTCTGTAGCGCAGGCGAAAACCGAGCGTTTGCAAGACAAAATCGCCGCCTTAAAAGCGCAGATGCAAGCCCTGAAAGACATTGAGGTTCAGCTTAATCAGACACCCGATAAACAGATTTCCCTGACCGACCCTGATGCCCGTTCCATGAAAACGCGGGGGACGGGCATCGTGGGTTATAACGCTCAGACCGCTGTTGACACTAAGCATCATCTGATTGTGGAGCACGAGGTGATCAATGAGGGTGTGGACCGTAGTCAGCTTTCAAACATGGCGAAAAAAGCCCGCAGTGCCATGGGGGTTGACGATTTAACCGTCATCGCCGATCGCGGTTATTTCAAAAGCGAAGAAATCCTCGCCTGCCACGAAGCCTGCATTACCGCGATTGTGCCCAAGACCGTGACATCAATCGCCACAGCCGATGGCCGTTTTGGCAAAGCGGATTTCATTTTTGATGCCGAGAAAAACGAATACCGCTGTCCGGCTGGGGAGGCTTTGATTTGGCGCTTTTCCACTATTGAGAAAGGCTTGAAATTACATTGCTACTGGAGTTCGGCCTGCCAAAACTGTGCGCTCAAGGAACAATGTACGCCCAGCCCACAACGGCGTGTCAAGCGTTGGGAGCATGAGGGTATTCTGGACGCCATGCAAACTCGCCTGGACCTAGCGCCTGAGAGTATGCGTATTCGCCGGCAAACTGTCGAACATCCTTTTGGCACGCTCAAAGCCTGGATGGGCGCCACTCATTTTTTGATGAAAACCTTGGCGCACGTTCGCACCGAAATGAGCCTGCATGTGCTGGCCTATAATTTGAAGCGAGTGATCAATATCATAGGTCTTGAAGCGCTGATTGACGGTATAAAAGCCAAGATGGCATTGTGTCGTCCTAGTGAATCAGCCATAGCCGGTTAGTGGCTATTTCAGAGTACGGTTGTGTAAAGCCCATCTGTCAACAAGGCTTTCCAGGGTTCCATTTTGGAAATGGTAAATTCTTGTTTGTCTCGAGCTAAGCTCTCTCCTTCAGCCCGCGTCAGCTTTAGAGCGCCAAAATCCCTTATCCATGCTCGAACAATCTCAATTTGTGCGTTTTTACACGGTCTGGGCCGGGAAAAGACCAGCCATGAAAATTGCGGTTTTGGCTGGCGTAAAAAACTGACCAAACTGAGACTTTTTGTTCGCTTCGGTTTTGCCGGATATATGTATTCTTGCTTGCTCAATCGACAACAACATTGCGTCCTCAGGTATGCGCGCTAAAAAAAATTATATAGTTAATCACACCACAAACGTTAATTACTCACGACGTTCGGTGTTTCGCGGGAATGCTTGGCATCGGGATATTTTACGAACAACCAGACGCGGGCCGATACCTGCGAGGTTGAATGATGCCCATCGCTGAGCGGCGCCAAACAGGTGTGTGCGATAGCGTACAGACCCTGCCAGATCATCGGGTTAAGCTCTGATCTCCACTATTCGCGGAGGTTTATCATGAATCTGGCAATCGAACCCTTACTGGCGCTGGTGATCGGCATTTTGATTTTAGTCGTGCCCCGGTTTCTGAATTATTTCGTGGCGGTCTATTTGATTGTCGTGGGAGTGTTGGGGTTGATACACCGCTAGGTGCATGCTTAGTTCGAGCTGTTCTGCACAGTTTCACGTTAACGTCCTCACTCCTTAAGGAGCACTACCATGTCACTTAGCACACTGATACTCATCATACTGATCCTGATGTTGCTGGGCGTAATCCCGGTTTGGCCGCACAGCCGATCTTGGGGCTATGGACCCAGCGGCGGCTTAGGCTTGGTGTTGATCATCATATTGATTCTACTGGTACTCGGCAGAATCTAGTTACACCTCTCCAAAGAAACGTTGGGCTCGATTCCCTTCGGCCCAACCAGTCTTTTTGCCAACCGCCTCCCAGCGAGGCCCAATCAACCTCGCCGACAGGCGATTGTCACCACATTCATCAGAACGGAGCACTAATCCATGGCCAAGCGGCGAGAACAACGGCGGCATGTTAGAAGCGAGCATCCGGGCGGCGAGGAAGCACCGATTCGTTTTGAATTATTCAATACCGAGCGCTTGGAGCAGCATGCGGTCAGTCTGGCAAAAGCCCAAAAAATCACCACGCTGAAGAAGGGCCATAAGTTAATTCCTCGGGTACGCGAGAATGCCCTGGTCTTGCTGGAAGCGTATAAATCCGTGGCCAAGGCAGTACGCGAGCAGCATGCCATCACGCCCGCTGCGGAATGGCTGTTGGATAATTT
The DNA here is from genome assembly GCF_000365425.1 of Methylomonas sp. MK1. NCBI lineage: Bacteria > Pseudomonadati > Pseudomonadota > Gammaproteobacteria > Methylococcales > Methylococcaceae > Methylomonas > Methylomonas sp. MK1. Next base: position 1,803,082 of record NZ_AQOV01000001.1, on the reverse strand, counting down.
TCATGTCATCGAAGAGCAGGTCAGCGATATTCATGTCGATCTGCCGGAAAGCTATTCGCGCGAACTACCCAAACTGGCCGAAGGCGTGTTGGCCGGCTATCCGCGCGTTTACGGCATCGCCTGGGCCTTGGTGGCGCATACCGACAGCCGCTTCGCGCCGGACTTGCTGAATCTGTTCGTCAAGGCCTATCAAAGCGTCGAGCCGCTAACCTTGGGCGAACTATGGGCCATCCCGATTACGCTGAGGGTGTTGCTGGTCGAAAATCTCCGGCGCTTGGCGGTCAGCATCATGCGTTCGCAAAACGGCCGGCGCTTGGCGGACCAGTTTGTCGATCACGTCGAACAAGTTGTCGCCCGCAGCGATAGTCCGGATCCAGTCATTCCGGCTGGCGTGTTGCCGGCCGAACAGTTGCGCCAAGCCTATGCCGTGCAGATTTTGCAGCGCTCGCACGATCCGCATCCGGCGATTGCCTTGTCTTTGAAATTCCTCAGCGATTGGCTCGGCGAGCAAGGCCTGAGCCTAGACGATATTGTGCACCGGGAACACGCTGCGCAAATCGCCGACAACATGACGGTACGCAATATCATTACCAGCATGCGCGCCATCTCCGCGTTCGATTGGCCGCAGTTTGTCGAAGACGTCAGCCTGGTGGATGCCTGTTTACGCGCGCATGACGGCTATGCGGCCATGGACTTTCTGACGCGCGACCGTTACCGGCATGCCATAGAAGAACTTGCCAAGCGCTCGCCAGTATCCGAAGTTGAGATTGCACAATTGGCCATCGCTGAAGTGCAAATCGCCATAGATCAAGACAGTGGCGACGAACGGCAAATGGAGCCGGGATACTATCTGATCGGTGCCGGCCGTTATGCGTTCGAAGCAAAAGTGCATTACCGTTCGCCTTTTAAACAAAGGCTGTTGCGCACCTATGTCAGTCATGCCGGGCTGGCCTATGTCGGCAGCCTGGGATTAATGACGCTGTGTTTATTGGCCTTGCCGTTGAGCCTATCCAGCGCCGCCGGATTGAACGGCTTTCAATTAGCCTTACTGGTTTTGGTCTTGGTATTTCCGGCATCGGATATCGCCGTTGGCCTGCTGAATCATTTCATTGTGGCCGGCCTGCCGCCCAATCATTTACCGCGTCTGGAACTTAAAGAGGGTGTGCCGGAAGCCTTGAGCACCTTCGTGGTCGTGCCGACTATGTTTGTCAGCGAAGCAGGGGTTAGACAACAAGTCGAACAAATGGAAATCCGCTATCTGGCCAACCCGGACGGTGCGGTGCGGTTCGCGCTGTTGTCCGATTGGACCGATGCCGAGCAGGAAACTCAAGCTAACGACGATAAGCTGTTGAGCGTGGCGATTGGGGCGGTCAATGCCTTGAACGCCAAGTACGCTCAGCAGCGCTTTTTTGTGTTTCACCGTAAACGTTTGTGGAACGCCAGTGAAGGCAAATGGATGGGCTGGGAGCGTAAACGCGGCAAGTTACAGGAATTTAATCGTCTGCTGCGCGGCGCCACCGATACCTCGTTTCTGCCGATTGCTGGTCAACCTGCCGCCGCGCCGCCCGGCGTGTGCTACGTCATCACTCTGGATGCCGATACCAAGCTGCCGATGGGTGTGGTCGCGCAATTGGTTGGGGTGGCGGCACATCCGCTGAATAAGCCGGTGTTCGATGCCGACAGCCAGGCCATCGTGGACGGTTACGGTATCTTGCAGCCCAGAGTCACTCCTACCTTGCCGCAACGCCAGGAACGCTCGATGTTTCATCAAATTTTCGCCGGGGCCTCCGGCACCGATGCCTATTCCAGTTCGGTATCGGAGTTGTATCAGGATCTGTTTGGGCTGGGCACCTATAGTGGCAAGGGCTTGTATCATGTCGACAGTTTCGAGGCTGCGCTGGCCGGGCGGGTGCCGGACAACACTCAGCTCAGTCACGATTTATTCGAGAGCGTTTATGTACGTTGCGGCCTGGTCAGCGACATAGAGTTTTTCGAAGAATTCCCATCGCACACCGAAGTCGCAGACTCGCGCGGCCATCGATGGGCGCGTGGCGATTGGCAATTGATACCGTGGATTTTCGGCGCGCGCGGTAAAGGCATGCCACTGATAGGCCGCTGGAAAATGCTGGATAATCTGCGCCGCTCCTTGTCGGCGCCGGCGGCGTTTTCTGCGCTGGTTGTCAGTTGGGCCATACCGCAGGCGCCGCTAGTGATTCTGGTCGGCTTTGTGCTGACCGCGCTGGCTTTTCCGGCGGTTTTGGCATTTACTGCCGGTTTCACAGCACCCCGGCGCGGGGTTTCCGTCGCGACCCATCTGCGCGGCGCCTTAGAAGACGTAGCTTGGGCCTTGTGCAATAGTCTGGTGGCGTTGACCATGCTGGCCCAACAAGCCTGGTTGATGACCGACGCTATCGTTACCACACTGGTGCGCTTGTTCATCACCCGCCGCAAACTGCTGAAGTGGGTGACTGCGTTGCAGGCCAAGTCAGGGGCAGGGTATGCGTTGAAGAATTTGATCCGCCCGCTCAGCCATTCATCCTCGGTGGTGTTTGGTGCCGGCGCGTTGGTGGTGCTGTGCAACCCGGACGCGATAGTCGCGGCCGCGCCGTTTTTACTGCTGTGGTGGCTGGCGCCGGTGGTGGCGCGGGCCTTGAGCCTGCCGCCCAAAATCGATATTGCCGAAGCATTGTTGCCGGCCGATAGCGCACAATTGCGTTTGTATGGCAGACGCATCTGGCGGTTTTTTACCACCTTTGTCACCGCCGAAGAACACTATCTGCCCCCGGATAATTTTCAGGAAGATCCGCAAGCGGTGATTGCCCACCGCAGTTCACCGACCAATTTCGGCCTGTATTTGTTGTCGGTGGTATCCGCGCGGGATTTCGGTTGGTTGGGCTTGACCGATACCGTCGAGCGTCTGGAAGCGACGCTGGCCACCCTGACCGACTTACCTAAACTGCACGGGCATTTTTACAATTGGTACGACACCCGCAACTTGCAGATGCTGGAACCGCGCTACGTGTCCACCGTCGATAGCGGCAATCTGGCCGGCCATTTACTGACGTTGGCGCAAGCCTGCCGGGAAATAGCCAGCAAGCCGCTGGATTTAAACAACGCTTTGCTTGGACTGGCCGATACGCATCGCTTATTGCTCAACGCGTTGGCCAACATCAACGATGACCGCCGCATCGTGACTGTTACGTTGCGAGAACTACGACAAAAAATCACCATCCTTGGCGAACTGCTGGCAAGTCGGCCCGTCGACACGGCCGGCTGGAGTGTGCTGTGGCAGCAATTGACCGTTTGCGCTAATGCTTTACTTGATCTGGCCAATGCGCATGCCGTCGAACGCGGCGATAGCCTGGACAACGAAGTGTTGGCCTGGGCAGCCTTTTTATGCGACGACATTCGTTCGCATGCCCGCGATGTGGCTACGTTGATACCGTGGATTCATTTTCCCGAGCAATACCCGTCACTATGTTCGCAAAGTGCCGAACTCAGTCAACAATTCGGTTTGGAAACGCCGCTATGCAATCTGCCCGGCAGTTACACGATTTGGGCAAATCACGAAGAATATTCACAACCGGAAGCAGCGACAGCCGATAAAAAAGCCCTGATTGTGCTGTTACGTCGGGCCGGCGAACAAGCCAAGGCTTTGCACAAACGTGTTGAGTTTATGGTTGAGCAGCTGGAAGGCTTGTTCCGGGACATGGATTTTCGGTTTTTGTACGACACCAATCGGCATATGTTTGCCATCGGTTACCGGGTCGCGGAAGGGGCTATCGATCCGAGTTATTACGATTTGCTGGCTTCCGAAGCCAGACTGTCCAGTATTATCGCCATCGCCAAACGGGATGTACCCAGCAGCCATTGGTTTCATTTGGGCCGACGGGTGACGCGCGTTGCACATGGTACGGTATTGCTGTCCTGGTCCGGTTCGATGTTCGAATACCTGATGCCGTCGTTGGTGACTTTTACTCCGCGCTATAGTCTGCTCGATCAGACTTGCCGCTTGGTGGTAAAGCGGCAGATTGCCTACGGCAAGGAACGCGGCGTACCGTGGGGCGTGTCCGAATCGGCGTTCAATGGCCGCGATTTGTATTTTACCTATCAATATTCCGCGTTCGGCGTGCCTGGACTAGGCATGAAGCGTGGACTTGGCGAAGAGCTGGTGATAGCGCCATACGCCACGGCCCTGGCGGCCATGTATCTGCCGCATGCCGCCGTAGAGAACTTCGCCCGTCTGGAACTCGAGGGAGCACTGGGGCGATACGGCTTCTATGAAGCGCTGGATTTCACGCCTATTCGATTGGCGGAAGGTCAGCGCGTCGCCATGGTGCGCTGTTATATGGCGCATCATCAAGGCATGTCGCTGGTGGCGTTTGCGAATGTGGTGCACGACGGTTCGATGCGGCATCGCTTTCACCGCGCCGCGCTGATTCAGTCGGCGGACTTGTTGTTACAAGAACGTATCCCGCACGGCGCGGACACCAGTGTACTGCCCTTGTTGCAAGAACTATCCGATGTAAAAGAAACCGTGCAACCGCCGGTGCGCCGAGTACCGTCGCCGATGTCCTCCGTACCGTCCACGCTGCTGCTGTCGAATGGGGTATACGCGGTGATGATTACCGCTGCCGGCTCGGGTTATAGCCTGTGGCGGAACCTGGCGGTCACCCGTTGGCGGGAAGATACTACCCGCGATGCCTGGGGTAGTTATCTATATCTGCGGGATGTCGATAGCGGCCAGGTCTGGTCGGCCGGCTATCAACCAACTACGGCTACCCCCGAACACTATGACGTGGTATTTGTTGAAGATAGAGCGCGGATTACCCGTACCGACGGCTCGATAGTGACCACTTTGGAAATTGTGGTATCGCCGGAAGACGATGCGGAAATCAGGCGGCTAAGTTTGACCAATAACAGCATGCATGAGCGGGAAATTGAAGTAACCTCTTATGCAGAAATCGTTTTGACGACGATGCAGGCCGATATAGCTCATCCGGTGTTTTCCAATTTATTTGTGCAGACCGAATACCTGCCGCAGACCCGGGCATTACTCGCGCATCGCCGGCAACGCTCCGCCGAAGACCCGCAATTCTGGGCCGCGCATGTGCTGGCCGACCGGCAAACCGGCGATGGTTTGCAATACGAAACCGACCGGGCCCGTTTCATCGGCCGCGGTCAATCCCTGCGCGCACCATTGGCGGTGATGGATGGCAGGCCGTTAAGTAACACCGTCGGCTCGGTACTCGACCCGATATTCAGTTTGCGCACCCGCATTAAAATCGCAGGGGGGGCGACTGAGCACTTGACCTTCACCACGCTGGTGGCTGCGTCAAGACAGGCGGCGGCAGATTTGTCTGACAAATATCACAATCTAATGGCCTGGGAACGGGCGTCGGCCTTGGCCTGGACCCATGCTCACGTACAACTGCATCATTTACATACCAAACCCGACGAGGCGCAGTTGTTTCAAATGCTGGCCAATCGTTTGCTCTATGCGGATCCGTCGTTACGGCCAGCCGGTAAGTTCCTCCAATTGAATGCGCTGAATGTCACCAGTTTGTGGCGCTACGGTATTTCCGGCGACAGACCCATCTTATTGCTGCGGGTCGGTGAGCCGGAAGATCGCGGTATTGTCGAGCAATTGCTGCGCGCGCACGAATATTGGCGGATTAAAGGCCTTGCCGTGGATCTGCTGATTCTGAATGAAAAGGAAGTGTCTTACGTCGAGGATTTACAGAATTTGCTGGAAACGCTGGTGCGGGAAAACCAGGCGCGTTCGGCCTCCGCGGAGCACGAGCAGCAGGGTGCTATTTTTGTGTTGCAGGCCAGGTTGTTATCTCTGGAAGATCGGCGCTTATTGCAAACATCGGCAAGAGCTATGTTGGTCGGAAATCGCGGCACCTTGGCCGAACAATTGTTACGGCATCCACGACCAGCCATGCCCTTCATTAGCAAGCAGCCATTATTGCTGCCGGCTGTCGAAGCACCGGCCTTGGCCGTGCCGCCGCTGGAGTTTTTCAACGGTCTGGGCGGTTTTGCGAAAGACGGCCGCGAATATGTCATCGTGCTGGATAAAGGCCAGAGCACACCCGCGCCTTGGATTAACGTCATCGCCAATCCCGAGTTCGGTTTCACGGTGTCCGAGTTGGGTAGCGGCTGTACCTGGTGCGGCAATAGCCGGGAAAACCAGTTAACGCCTTGGTCGAACGATCCGGTCGGCGATGCGCCGGGCGAAGTATTTTATATACGCGACGAGGACAGCAACGAATTGTGGACACCGACCGCGCTGCCGATCCGCGTCGACAATGCCGGCTATTTGATTCGGCACGGCCAGGGCTATAGTCGCTTCGAGCATCATTCGCATGGCATTCATAGCGAATTGTTGCAGTTCGTCAGCCCGGACGATCCGGTCAAAATCTCTGCATTGACCTTGACCAATGTCTCGGGGCGCCGCCGCCGCTTGAGCGTGACCGCCTATCTGGAATGGGTGCTCGGCGCCTCGCGTAGCGTCACCGCGCCGCATATCGTCACGGAACTGGATGCGGAAACCGGCGCCATGCTGGCTTATAACCCTTGGGATCAAGAGTTTGGCGAGCGGATTGCCTTTGCCGACTTGGCCGGACGGCAGACTGCCTGGACGGCCAATCGCAGCGAGTTTCTCGGCCGCAACGGCAGTCTGGACGCGCCGGCCGGCTTGTTGAACCGCAAACCGCTGAAAAACCGGGTCGGTGCCGGCATGGACCCCTGCGCGGCTTTGCAAACCAGCATAGAGCTGGCGGCGGATGAAAAGATTGAGATCGTATTTTTTCTGGGGCAGGGCAAGGACAAAGCACATGCTGTGGAATTGATTCGTCGGCATCGTGCGGTTGACCTTGCCAGGGCATTTGCCGAAGTCACGCAGTCGTGGCAGACCATACTGGGTAAGGTACAAGTCAAAACCCCGGATCGCGAGTTGGACGTGCTGTTGAACAGTTGGCTGTTGTATCAAACCCTGAGCTGCCGGATGTGGGCCAGGGCTGCCTTCTATCAGGTGGGCGGTGCGTTTGGTTTTCGCGATCAATTGCAGGACAGTATGGCCTTGGCGGTGACCAGGCCGGATTTAACCCGCGCGCATATTCTACGAGCAGCCGCGCGCCAGTTTGAACCGGGCGATGTGCAGCATTGGTGGCATCCGCCTACCGGTCGTGGCGTACGTACCCGTTTTTCCGACGACCGGGTTTGGCTGCCCTTTGTGGTGGCGCATTATCTCAAGGTCAGCGGCGATACGCTGATACTGGAGGAATCATTACCGTTTCTGGAAGGGCCGGAGTTGGTGGCGGAACAGGATGATGCCTATTTTCATCCTACCGAAACCTTGCGAGCAGCCAGTCTGTTTGAACATTGCGCGCGCACGTTGGATTTAAGTCTGGCCACCGGCGCGCACGGTTTGCCCTTGATCGGTAGTGGCGACTGGAACGACGGCATGAATCGGGTCGGCAATCGCGGGCAGGGCGAGAGCATTTGGCTGGCCTGGTTTCTGATCAAAACTCTGTCAGAGTTTGCCGTGATAGCCGAAACACGTGGCGACAACGAACGCGCTGTGCGTTGGCTTGAGCATGCCGGACAACTGCGGAGTGCCGTCGAAACGGAAGGCTGGGACGGCGCCTGGTACCGGCGCGCCTATTTCGACGACGGCTCGCCGTTGGGTTCGGCGACTAACTCCGAATGTCGCATCGATTCTATTGCACAGAGTTGGGGCATCATCTCCGGCGCCGCCGACCCGGAACGGGCGCGGCGGGCGATGGAGTCGGTACGCGAATATCTAGTGCGCTACGGCGACGATCTGCTGTTGTTGTTCACGCCGCCGTTCGACAAGACCGAGCGCGATCCCGGCTATATCAAAAGCTATCCGCCCGGCATCCGCGAGAACGGCGGGCAATACACGCATGCGGCCATCTGGTCGGTGATTGCCTATGCCATGCTCGGTGAAGGCGATCAAGCTGGCGAATTGCTGCGCATGCTGAATCCAATTAAGCGCACTACCAGCCGTACCGGGGTCTATGCCTATAAGGTAGAACCCTATGTGCTGGCGGCGGACATTTATTCCGAAGCCCCGCACGCCCGCCGAGGCGGCTGGACTTGGTACACCGGCGCGTCCGGTTGGTTTTATCGGGCCGGCTTGGAATCCATTTTGGGCTTACAAGTATGCGGCGACCGTTTGCTGTTCGAACCGTGCATACCCCGTGCCTGGCAGAGTTACAGCGTGACTTATCGGCATGGCGCCAGTGTGTACCAGATCAGCATTGATAACCCGAATGGTGTGAGCCGAGGTATTGCCAGCATGACACTAGATGGTGTGGCACAAATGCCTGGCGAGGGTATCAGGTTGTTGGATGACGGAAAATCACATCAGGTGTCGGTGGTGCTTGGCAGCTAGCGCTTTTGCCGGCAACTCTGTTCGTTGCCGTACCGACTGCGCTTGGCTTTGCAGCTATGGTAAGGATTGAGCGTTGTAAAACATAGTCCGCGCTTAGGTCATGGCTAATTCAGTTGTGGTCCACCATTTTGGAGATCAACATGAATAAAGTCCCTAAGAAAGACTCGGTCGAAACCGGGAAAAGCCAAGCTGGAGAAATTACCGGAAATACTCCCGATGACAAGACGATGGAAGTCGAAGACGACCTGAAGATGAGTGCCGGCAAAGATCGGGTCGGTTTTGTCGCTCTCCGGCGCAAAGCGAAGAAAGGCGATAAAAACGACCGTTATTGAACGCGCAATCTAAATACTACGCCAAGGATACAACTATGAATATTATCACCGTAATATGCGCCGGCATGCTGTTGAGCGTTAGTGCTATCCATGTTTATGCAGCGGAAAGTCATATCGCGCTGGCGCTGGAGCATGCACAAACAGCCGCTAAGTCCGGTGACGCAAAAACCATCGTGAATCATGCGGATGCAGCGAAGAGTCATATCAAAGTGCTCGACGAGCATTTAAAAGCCGGTGTCACGAGTCTGGATGCGGCTATCGCGCATGCTAAACAAGGTCACAGCGAATTAGCGAAAAAATCGGCAGAAGAAGCTGTTCTACATTTGAACGCCGCTCAATAGGGCCAATCAGTTCTGCGATTTCAAGAAAAACGGCAGGTGAATTTCCCTGCCGTTTTTTTGTGCCTGTATTGACGCTAAGAATAGGCAAAAAAATAGCCGGTCGCATGCATGTCGCACGGCGCCGGCTACTTATCTAGGGTTTAGGCGTAAACCGTGGATTTACGACGTCCAACATATAAGACGCCCAGCAAGGCGCTGGTCATCATCCATATTGAAGCCGGTAACGGCACTGCTGCCGGTCCGTCGCCGCTCGCTTGTGACGGGCTAATATCGAACGCGTACAAAAAGTGCAGATTGTTAAACTCCGAGGCATCCGCAAATGCCAGTAAGTTAGCGTCCGAGCCTAAATCAACGTTGCCGAATGCAGCACTCCAAACTCCGTCGGACAGCATCCCAATTTGGAAATTACTGGAACCCAGCAAAGTCCCGGATGAAGTGCCGGTGCCAATAGTGTAGTTAGCGCCGTTAGCCGTAAATGACACTGCGCCGACGCCGGTAAACGCGACGACAGGTGCTGCCGCACCGATAACGGCCGTATCTTCGAAAATACCGAAGGTATCGGAGAGAGAAGGAAAGGGGAACGAGGACTGGCTAAACGACAGAAAATTAACGTCGCCGTCGTTTGGCGCCCAAACGCCAGCAGAACTAGCACTGGAAGCCGCCAATAGGCAAATGGCGAGCGAGGTCTTTAAATAAGGGATCGTTTTCATAGGTATTTCTCAATAGGTTTAAGTTAACAAAGCGCCATCCAATGGCTCTTACCCTCAGCCGGCTTTACCAGGAAACGCCGGCTTTCACAGAGTTCATTCGACCGTTTGTATGGGAGAGGTCGACATCCGCACAGTCTGTATTCCTCACTTATCCAGCGGATAGGCAAGGGGAGAGCTACCTGCCGGATAGTCTCGCGGCGGTTAAAAATCGTGGTGCTAGTGTTTGATAAGGATCGTGTAACCCGAGCGGTCAACACGATTGCGGCGGCTGGAACGTTAAGAGGGGTGTTTCCGTTCTTAGGGTTGCGATTTGTCGGAAGAACGGGCGCGGTGCGCGGCACATTGAAAGTGTTAAATCCAATGGCCGTGGTTAACGGTAAGTATTTGAATAATCTGCTTAGGATTTGATTTGCTAAACCTATGGTAGGAGTTTAAGCAATAACGCCGCTGGCGTCGGTACGTTAGCCAACATTAGAAAAATGAATTGCGTCCAGTGTCGGGCTGTCATTGACCTCAGGCGGCATGCGCTATTAATTTCAGGATTTCTGGAGTTAATCGGGTAAGCGTTCGGCTCGGGCCGGGCGTGAGTCGGACAAGTCTTCTGTTTTGTCTTCAGGCCTCAAAAAGCTGTATATCTAGCTTCCAATCTATGTTCGTTGCCGCACCGACTTTGCTTGGGTTTGTTGATATTGTTCTTACTAAGCAGCGGGAGAATCTTCCGCGCTTGGTCATGGCGTTTTGCTCATGGCTAATCCAGTTGGAGATCATCATGAATAAAGATCAAGTAAAAGGCCGCGTTGAAGAAGTTAAAGGCAAAGTCAAAGAAGCTGCCGGCGTGATATTGGACGACAAAGAGTTGGAGTTAAAAGGCAATGTCCAGAAAAATTTGGGTAAGGCCCAGTCCGGCTTCGGCGATCTGAAGCAAGATATTAAAGACGAGCTATAAGCCGCTGCATTTGCGCGCCATCCTGAGTTTATTTTGGCAGTTAGGGGAGAACGATCATGCTTGAAACTGTAGCCGTACTATTTATCATCCTTTGGGCGTTGGGTTTGGTGTCTGCGTACACGCTTGGCGGATTCATTCATCTATTGCTAGTAATCGCGCTTATAGCGATTGTGCTTCGCATAATTCAAGGTCGAAGGGCTTTATAAGTATTGCGAAGCAAGTGTTTGCTTTTATCGATTGTTTGGTTTGGCTCTGTGCCAGAGCTAATTTTGGAATGGCTAGTCGTAGAGTTTTGATACGGCTGGTCAAGCCGGGCTTATCCAAAATCATTTACGAGGGAACAACATGAGTGCAGTCAAAATCATGGCCACGCTGTTGATTATTGCCGGGGTATTGGGCCTGATCTACGGTGGTTTCAGCTATACCAAGGAAACGCAGCAGGCCACGTTAGGTCCGTTCGAACTGTCGGTAAAAGATACTCAGACTGTCAATGTGCCGGTTTGGGCAGGCATAGCGACCATAGCGGTGGGTAGCGCGTTATTGTTTGCGGCAAGTAGGAAAAATTAGGCAAGCGTGGCGGGCTTGCCAAAAGCCGCTAAACGTTAGCCCGGGTCTCCCGCTTTATTGGTAGTCCTAGTCTCGCGATTATGTCGCCGTGCAACAGCAGGTTTGCTTCGCGATTGCTGAAAGCGTTTCGTCAGCCAGGTTATTGGCAAGGCGTTGTATAACGAATGTGCCGAAAGCAGCAGGCTCAGAACAGTGCGTAAATGTGTGCTTGCCGGGACGTTGCGATTTTCAATAGGCTCCGGCAGTGGGGCCGTGCGGGGCGGCGTCGGGCATTTACTGAGTTCGCCGGCTATAAATCCTATGCCGCTTGCGAACACCAGGGTGGCGGGCGCGGTCATTTGTTTGTAGATATTTTCCAGCAGGGATGTGGTGCGATTTCCGAGCGACTGGCGACGCTTCAACACTTGCCGTTCCGCAATTTTGATTTGCGCATTCAAAGAGCCGACAGGCTTTATTCGTTGCTTCCAGGCCAGCCTCATCAGATAAGGTCCTTACTGGCATAGTCTTTAGACACGGGTTTAAGGCTGTGCTGTGTGGCCGGGAATTGTAGATAGCGGCTACGGCGGCGGATCACGCCAAACAGGATTAATGCCAGCAGTAAATTGCCTGCTACTGCCAGTAATATGGCACTACTGGCCTGTAGATCATGCTCAATAAACCACTGTACTCCGGCTGCCATTAAGCCTAACCAGGCGGTACTCAGCAGCAAAGCAAGCATCACAGCGGCCGCGAGCATCGTAGTCAGGCTTTGGCCGGCCCGCCGCGTTTCCAACGCGGCAAGCCGGAAGCGATCATGGCTTAAACCCTGTAAGTCTTCCCACAGCAGTTGAATGTCCGCCAATATGCCGATGTCGTCGGACGGCTCGGCATGCGTGGCGGACTGCCCCGCGCTTTCCTCGGTCCTTGTGGACGCATTCGGGTCCATGGACAACGGGCAGTTAGCGGCTGCTCAACAGGCGGCTCAACAGAAAGCCGCTGGCTACCGCAATCCCCAATGCCGTTACCGGATTGTCGCGGATATAGACCTGGCAGTTTTTCACGATGCGCTGCTCGGCGGTTTTTAGCTGTTCGCTTTTTTGGTCAAGCGATTCAGCGGCTTGGTGAGAGGCACTGGCGATTTTATCGACCGCTTCGTGGGCGAAGTTGGAGGCTTTATCAATGGTTTCCATAATGTTTTCCTAGGTTATTTAAGACGCATATCGTTTTTGACCGACTCTACGCCTTTGACACCGCGAGCAATTTCCACGGCTTTATTGATGTCGGCCTGGCTGCCGACGAAGCCGCTCAATTGCACGACACCTTTAAAAGTTTCCACGTTGATCTGGCCGGATCTCAGGTTGGGTTCGTCGAATAACATTGCTTTCACCTTAGTAGTGATGACGCTGTCGTCGACATATTCGCCGGTGCCTTCGTGTTTATGCGTCGATGCGCAACCGGAGGCAGCGAGTAAAGTGAGGGCCACAATAAATGCGGCAAACAATCGGCTGAGGTTTTTCATAGGTAATTCTCCCGGACTAAAAATAAGATGAGGCTGTGCGGCTAATGCTTAGCCGTAATCTGGCGAATACTTGCAAGCGTAAATCGGACGAGTCCGGCGTGGCGGTTTAGGCGACTAACGGATACTCGCGCATATGCGGCAAGTAAAGGCGGGGGCTGAGGTGGTGAAACCTTGAATGAACTATAAGCACAAAGCCAGCCTTAGTCGGTGCGTTAGCGTACATACACCGCTAACGCCGGCCTTTGCAGAAGATGGGATTGGCAGCCGAATAACGCATACCGGGAAATTTATCTGTTTGCCGCTTATGTGTGCTACCGCACCGACGGAGGGTTGCTGTTGCGAATAAGCTACTTATGAGCTTATTTACAACAATGCCATCCGTTTCGCGCTAGTTCTCCTTGCGGCAACCTGGTGTTAGTTACCCATTTCGATCTTTACCATAAAGGAATAATTATGCTTAACAGACATGTATTGCCGATAGCCGCCTTAGCTGGTCTGGCTATGGTGCCGCAAACCCAAGCCGCTGATCAATCGCAAGATAATCGCTGGTATGTCGCACCGTTCGCGACGTTTATCAATAGCGGCGGCGACCGACGGGCGAGCGACGGTTGGGGCGGCGGTGTTGGTGTGGGTAAAATCATCGATCAACATTTTAACGTTGAGTTAAAAGGTTTTTATCAAGGTTTTGGCGGCGATAACGGCCCTTGGGATTTGGCCGGTGGTAGTGCCGATGTGCAGTATTATTTGTTCCGGGATAAATTCTCGCCATATGCAGTACTAGGCTTGGGCGGTATGAACACCTGCGCATCCGCCAACTGCGGCATCGGTTTTATCGGCGAAGCCGGCGTCGGTGCCACTTACGAGGTGAACGATAATTTATTGATACGTAGCGATGTACGTTACCGCTACAACAATAATTTCAATGCTCATGTACAGCCGGGCACCGACGAATTTCACGATATGACGGTCAATCTGGGTGTGGTGATTCCGTTTGGCGACAAACCTAAATATGCGGCAAAGTCCGACGCTCGCATGGCACCGCCGCCGATCGTGGCGGCATCTAAACCCGATTGCAGCGTACTGGATGCGGATGCCGACGGCGTCAACGATTGCTTGGATAAATGCCCTGGTACCATCAAAGGCGCCATGGTTGATCCGAAAGGTTGTGCGGTTCGATTGATACTGAAAGGTCAGCATTTTAAATACGATTCCGCTGAATTGAGTTTAAACGCCAAAGAACTTTTGGATGGTGTCGCCAAAGATTTGATCGCATTCCCGCAGAAAAATGAAATTCAGGTGCAAGGTCATGCCAGCAGCGAAGGTAGCGATTCCTATAATATGAAGCTCTCGCAACGCCGGGCACATTCAGTCGTTGAATATCTGAAATTGAAAGGCGTCTCCAACAAATTGTCCGCAAAAGGCTATGGCGAAACCCAACCCATTGCCGATAACGAGACGGAAGCTGGTAAATCAGAAAATCGCCGGGTCGAGTTGATCTGGATTGAATAAGGATTGCCAATTGCCTAAATTGGGCTTTGTTGCATAACTTAAGTACTCGATAAAAGTTGCAAAGCCCAAATCAAAGGAAGTCAGCAAATTTCAGGGAAGAATTTAAAGGGCAACGGCTGAGAAAATCGAGTCCGTAAAGGAATAGACTTGAGATACTGGCGGATAGCTTTATAGCAAGATAAATTCAGGCAAAAGGAGGGTGTCCTGAATTTTTTTTGTAAACGGGATTTAATTATCGGTAGGGCATCTTGTCGTCAAACCGAATCAAAGCCGCTTTCCAGTCATGCAATGGCATCGTCCATTTTTGACTGATAGTCATCAGGGCCAAATAGAACAATTTCGATAAGGCCTCTGTAGTGGTCAACTCAAAATGGGGGGATTGCCGACAGAGCTCTAACTTGTACAAACTTAAACGTTACCATGTCTTTTTTGAGGACCTTACGCATCCTCGATTCGGCTACCATCGCGATGAATCCGGCGTCGTAACTATCAAGCGCCGTCGATTACACTTATCCATTTGCGGTAGGACATTCAACCGTCGTTGGCAAAAAGCTCTTATAGTGCACTGAAAAGCCGCTCCCGCATCACGACAGAGGCCATGGCGTGTTGCAGTTTCCTTAAATCAGGAATGTTTTTTAGTATCGTCTTTATGGGTTTCAGTTGATCGTTTTGACTGGCTTGTCCCTCCCAACTTTCCCGAGCAGTCATTTCAATTTTTCCAGAAATTTAATTTCCATGGGCTGATTAAAGTTATCCCAGGCATTTTTGCATAAATCGATTTTGTCGTCGGCCAACATGTCATCTAATCGGTCCGGTATGACCAGAGTCAGCTTGGTTGATGATTATCTGCATTGACTCGTTTAATTTCCAACGTTGACTATAATTTCCAGCGATTCCGGTTCTAATTGAAATAGTTTTAGGGTGTGTGGAGCTTCAAGCAATTGCGGCTTTTCTTGCTGTATGGTGAATCTTTATTGGGAAGGCAAAATCATGGTAAAGCGCTTAACGGGATGTCTATTTGCTGTTTTTTTTACCGGCTGTGCAACGCTTAGCCAACAAGACTGCAAGCGGGGTGATTGGTTTGGTTTGGGGGTTCAAGACGGCCGTTCCGGTGCGACCAGTGATAGGCTAAATGATCACCAGAAAGCATGTTCGGAATACGGCGTCGCGGTGAATGATTCGCAGTATTTTGCTGGCCGCGAACAGGGTATAAGAGAATACTGTCGGATCGATAACGCTTTTGAAGAGGGTTTGCAAGGGCACGATTATCGCCATGTTTGCCCGCCATCTATTGACGGTGTATTTAGCCGGTACCACGCAGCGGCTTACGCTGTGCATAAAGAACGTGCCGAACTGGATAGGATAGATAATGAACTTTCCAGCAAAGAAATCAGCTTGGGGGATAACAAGTTAAACGACAAAGACCGGGCCAGAATTCGTAACGATATAAGCCACTTGAGGCGTAACCGAGATCGCGCTCGGGATGATCTTTACTACCACGAACGGCAACTCAACGAGTTTCGCCATGAATCTCAGTCTTATCGCTGAGCCGCTTGTTGGGATTCGGGGGGATTCGTTGCAAGGATCCGGATGAAGCTTCCCCGAATCAAGCACAGATAACTCATGATCAAAATGCGGTATCTGTTGCGCAAGACGGTCATTGATGATTTTTGACGTAACTCTGCGTTTAAGTTTCCGGGGATCGTCTCTGCCGCTAAAGCCGGGCTCGTTCAAGCTCCAGGCAAACACACTGAAGCACTCGCCTATTCGCCGCGAAGGTATTTGCTAGCCTGCCGCTAAATTACTATCAACTAAGATCTACGGCTGACAAAATATAAACTTATGACAGTCATACTTATTGCTTTGCGATTATGTTGACTGAATCAAACTTAGTTGCTGTTAATAGAACAGGCCCTAAATTAACTCATTCCCTCGGTTCGGTTTTGCCGTCGCTCAGTCTTTCTTGCTTGTCTTTCTCGAACTCGTGTTTCACGAAAAACAGGCCGCCCATCAAACCCAACAACATCACGATTTCCAGTATTTCTCTCATCATTTCAGCTACCTTTAATTTAGGAAAAAGCCTTGTTACTTCAATGAGGTGACTAATGATTATTTGGATGTGCTAAAAGGATATGGGTTCTTGCAACATTAGTGTCCCTCATGTAACAGACTACCTTGGGAATGCCCATAGTCAATTACTAACCTGATCGTCAAATTCACTATAGCCGTCATTCAAATCAGCGATTTGAGTTCGGACTTAATACTGCAACAGCGGCAATAAACTCACCATGCCCCAGGCAATACCGCCGGCGGCTGGAATCGTCAAAATCCAGGCCCAAACAATCCGTTCGATCACGGAAAGTTTCAGGGTATAGGGATTTTTGGCAAAACCTACACCCATGATCGCAGTGGAGATGCTATGCGTCGTGGAAACCGGCATGCCGAAATGGGCGGCGGCCAACAGAATGGTTGCCGAGCTGGTTTCCGCCGCAAAGCCGTTTATCGGGTGTAGCTTGACCATTTTGTGGCCAAGGGTCTTGATAATTCGCCAGCCGCCCACCGAGGTGCCGAGCGCCATGATCAACGCACAACTGAAAACGATCCAGGTGTCTATATCTTTTTCTCCGCCGTCCGGGCGCAGGAATTCCGCCCAACCCGGCAATTGATCCAGCGTACCGGCGTTGTTTGCCGTAAATATGGCTAGCGCGATGATGCCCATGGTTTTTTGCGCATCGTTGCTGCCGTGGGCAAATCCCATATAACCGGCCGATACCAATTGCGCCTTACCGAACAAGGCGTTGATCCATTTCGGCCGCGAAATTTGCCCCAACAGGCCTCCGGCGGCATTCATGCCGCTGATGATCGCCATCAACAAACCCATGATCAAAATGCCCAAGGTAAACCCGGCAATCGGGGAGCTGATCATCGGAATCACCACTTTCCAGAGCAGGCCTTTGTTTTCGGTCCACACTAAAGCGGTTTTCGACCATATCAACACATCGGGATTATTGTGCCCCGCCGCCAGAGCCGCGCCGCATAAGCCGCCGATCAAGGCGTGGCTGGAAGAAGAGGGCAGACCCAAGGCCCAGGTAATCAGGTTCCAGATAATCGCCCCGGTCAGCGCGCAGATCAGTACTTCTGAGGTAATCGTCACCATGCCGGTATCGACTAGCCCTGAGGAAATGGTTTTGGCCACGGCGGTACCGGACAAGGCGCCGACCAAGTTGGTTACCGCAGCCAGTATCACCGCCTGAGTCGGCGTTAGTACTTTGGTGGCAACCACCGTAGCAATAGAGTTGGCAGTGTCGTGGAAACCGTTGACGAACTCGAATATCAGTGCCGCCAGAATGACCAGCAAAAGCAATGTCAGCATGACGGAGCCACTAAGAATTTTTTAATACGATGTGGTAAACCACGTTGCCGGCATCGCGACAGCGGTCAATGGCTTTTTCCAGGATTTCGAACAAATTGGTTTTCACCAGATAACGGATCGGATCGGTTTCGTTGGCATAGACGTCGCGATACAACTCAAGTATTTGATCGTCGGCTTCCGCTTCAATAGTTTGCAGTTGATCGTTAAGTCTTTTGACTTCGTCCAAATCCATACCTTTACGCAACTGGGCAACCATTTGTTCCAAAACTTGGCAGGCTTGTTCCAGCATGACAGCGCGGCTGTTGAAATCGACATCGCCGATACGCTCCGATGCCAGAGTATAACGCTCGGCAAATTTTTCGACGATTTTAGGAATCTTATACAGCGCGCCGTTTAGGGCTTCAATATCTTCGCGGTCCAATACAGTCACGAAGGTGTTGACTAACTCCTCGCTGATTTGGCCGAATAAATTCTTTTCCCGGCGCCGCGCCTGTTTAAATTTTTCTAATGACTGCTGGGTGGTGGGCGTGCTTAGCAGTTCTATCAAGGCCTTGGCCGAAGCGTGTGCAGATTCCGCACTAGCTTCAAGCAAGCCATAAAATTTATCGCCTTTGCCAAAGATGGTTTGTAGAGAGAACATGGTGTTCCTTAATTGTGACGGTTTTGTTACATATTGTATAACAGCGTTACGGCATGTGTAGAAACCGTCGGCAATTTGCCAACCGCATGTGTTGCTGATGTTATCTGGCGCCACACTGCCAGGCGCGGGTTAATCGTGTTTTTGCAAAATGTCCTTAACCGCGCGAATTGCCGATCGGCTCGCGCCGTTGGAGTGGGTATCTTCGGTAAAATCTCCGGCAAAATAGACGCGGCCTTGCGGTTTTCTCAACGACTCGGAAAGGCTATCGAAGCGCGACCGGCCGACGGGCCATGACGCTATCGCGCGCGGATGGTAACGGTAAAAGCTCATCCGTTTGACCGATTGCCGGAAACCCGGCCACTGTTTGTCAAACGCCGCCAGCAAAGCTTCCCGAATCTGGTCCGGATCGCTCATCCGCGAGTTAAACCGCTCCGCGTCCGCACCGCTGACCAATAAATTCAACAGCGCATCTCCGCCGGATTTTGATCCACCCTCATAAATCACCCCTAAAGGACTGTCGGTCATAATCGGCAATATGCTGTCGCCGTCGCGGGTCCAGAAGCTGCTGGCGGCCTTATCCACTGTGACGTGCGCGGTAAAGTAGGCGCCGGCCGATTGAGTTTGTATCGCCTGTTTTCGCTCGGCGCTCAACGGCGGAGCGAACTGAATGTCGTTGAGCCGGAATAATGGAATCGCAGTGATCAAGTACTTGGCGCGGAATATCTTTTGCCGCAAGCTACCTTGGTCGGACGTAAGCACTTCCACATTATTGTCCGTGGCTGTGATGTGGGTGACCTGCTGGTTCAGCAGGATGCGGTCCCGGCCGATAAAATTGGCCAGCGCTTGCGCGGCTCGTTGATTGCCGCCGACTACATGGCGGGGTGCCAGACCATTGCCGGAAAAATAATGCCATTCGGCAATGCCGTCCAGTGCGCTGATTTTTCGCCAGGAGGTAGCGTATTCCGGTTCGGTTTCAATGCGCACCAATTCTTGGGCTTTGGGCGACAGGCCGCTGGTGCTTTCGATCCAGTCGGCGAAGGAAATTTCTTGCAGCGCCAGCATATCCTCGGACAAGGGCCGCAAAGCCAATTGCCGATAAAGCTCGGCCATTTTTGCGTCCCAGCGTTGATAGGCTTGCAATTCGTCGGTATCCAGCACCGAGGCCAGAAACTCCGGATTGGTACTTTGCGTAAACGGATACAGCTTGCCCTGGTAATAAAAACTGGAAAAACTGCTGTAAGCCGTTTCCATTGGCACATGCAAATCCCGGAAAATCTCGATAGCCGGGTTATTTTCCCAAAATTCTTCCAGACCCACTTCGGCATGCGTACCGTCCGGATAAGCAGCGGTGCGGATGCGGCCGCCGATATGTGGACTCATTTCCAGAATCACGGTTGATTTACCGGCTTTTTTTAAATGATACGCGGCGCTTAAACCCGATAGGCCGGCGCCGACGATCAACACATCGGCGGTAAGCGGTTCGGCGGGTAAGGCGGCGGCGGGCTGGCTCAGCGACAGGGCCAAAACAATGAAGATGGAACGGTTGAGTTGCTTGAGGGATAGGGTAGTCATCTGCGTCGCCTCGGCGTGTTTATGGGTTGCAAGCCGCTTAGCCATTGGAATCGGCAGCCAATTCTCGCTACGGTACGAGCTAAATATTGCAGGCAAGTGACTCGAACCTAACTGACCGTCTGCTGCCTGCCGCGTCACATAATAGTCACAAACTTGTCGTATTCTCGGGTTTTCTCCCATCGTAATCTGCCTGACTGATGAATTATTCCGCAACCGCACAAGGCAAAAGCTTTCATTTTCGCGATTTGCGTATCTTGTTGGCTAAGGCTACGCCGCGCCGGGCAGCGGATGAATTGGCCGGTTTGGCGGCGGATTCCGAAGTCGAGCGTGCGGTCGCGCAGCAGGTTTTGGCCGAGGTACCCTTGCGGCGATTTATCGAAGAGCCATTGCTGGCCCCGGAGCGAGACGAAGTTTCCCGCTTGATTCTGGAGCGCCATGATCCGCAGGGGTTTGCGCCGATTGCGAATTTAAGTGTGGGCGAATTTCGCGATTGGCTGTTAACCGAGGATAACGATTTGGCGGCAATCTCTGCCGGGCTGACGCCGGAAATGGTGGCCGCGGTCAGCAAAATCATGCGCAACCAGGATTTGATTGCCGTAGCCCGCCGTTGCCGGATCGTTACCCGCTTTCGCAGCACCATTGGCTTGCCGGGCCGCTTGTCCACCCGTTTGCAACCTAACCATCCGACCGACGATCCGCGCGGTATCGCCGCCAGTATTCTGGATGGTTTGCTGTACGGCAGCGGCGATGCGGTGATCGGCATCAATCCCGCCACCGACAATCTGCACAACGTCCACACCTTGTTGAATTTGTTGGACGAGATCATTGCGCGATACCAAATTCCCACCCAGTCTTGCGTACTGGCCCACGTCACCACCAGCATGGAGCTGATGCAGCGCGGTGCGCCGGTGGATTTGGTGTTTCAATCCATCGCCGGCACCGAAGCGGCTAATCGCAGTTTCGGTATCGACCTGGCAATGCTGCGCGAAGCGAAAGCCATGGCCGAAGCCTTGGGGCGCGGGAATGCCGGCCACCAGTTGATGTATTTCGAAACCGGGCAGGGCAGTGCCTTGTCGGCAAATGCCCATCACGGTATCGATGCGCAAACCTGCGAGGCACGGGCTTATGCGGTAGCCAGGGAGTTCGATCCGTTGCTGGTGAACACCGTGGTCGGCTTCATCGGCCCGGAATATTTATACGATGGTAAGCAAATCATCCGCGCCGGTCTGGAAGACCACTTTTGCGGCAAGCTGCTGGGTCTTCCGATGGGCTGCGATATTTGTTACACCAACCATGCCGAGGCCGATCAGAACGATATGGACACCCTGCTGACGCTGCTGGGTGTGGCCGGCTGCAACTTCGTTATGGGCATACCAGGTGCCGACGACGTGATGCTGGCGTACCAAAGTACCTCGTTTCACGATGCCTTGTATCTGCGGCAAGTATTGGGCTTGCGGCCGGCGCCGGAATTCGAGGCCTGGTTGCAGCGAATGGGTATTTTCGACAGTCAAAACCGCTTGGCCGTTGCTCGCAACGCTGCGCCATTGCTGAGCAACTTTCATGGCTTGCCGAGGGCTTAACGATGAACGATCCGTGGATTACCTTACGGCAATTTACTCAAGCCAGAATTGCGCAAGGTAGGGCAGGGTGCAGTTTGCCGACCAAGGCACTACTGGATTTTCAACTCGCGCATGCCAGCGCTCGCGATGCGGTACAACAAGTCTGGGATGTGACGGCTTTTGCCGGGGAAGTGGAAAAGCTGGCGCTGGAACCACTGATGTTGGCGACGCCGGTTGTAAGTCGCGAGCAGTATCTGCAACGTCCCGATCTTGGTCGTTGTTTGACAAAATCCGGCCATGAAATACTTGACGCGCGGGCAACCCAGGCTATCGACGTGGCTTTGATTGTCAGCAACGGCTTATCCTCGACTGCTGTGGACGAGCATGGCTTGGCCTTGCTTCAAGCCGTGGTGACGGCATATGTCGAACGCGGATTGCGGCTAGGGCCGATCTGTCTGGTGTCTAATGGCCGGGTGGCCTTGGCGGATGAAATTGGGGCATTGCTGGGTGCGCGGCTGGCTGTGATTATCGTTGGCGAGCGGCCGGGTCTCAGTGCCGCCGATAGTTTGGGGATGTATTTAACCTATGCACCCAAGCCAGGCAATACCGATGCCGAACGCAACTGCATCTCCAACATTCGTCCGCCGGCGGGTCTATCTTATAACGCGGCCGCAGCCAAGCTGGCTTACTTGAGCGAACAGGCCTTGCAACGCGGCTTGTCAGGCGTGGTTCTTAAAGATGATATGCCGGAACAATCGCTTACCGAGACTGGTGACGCAATTTTGTTGAAGGAATGAGTGGGTAAAGCATTAGTCATGATGCATCAGTTCTACAAGGGCGAACCCATATAGGCTTTGTCGGAAATCCCGCCCCATGACCAGCTTTTTAAACGGTTTGTATGGCGGACATCTTGACCATCAATCATGAAAATGCAGTACTCGGCCAGGTTTTTACAATGGTCCCGGCATGATTCAAGAGCGTTCAGAATTTGCAGGACGGTTAATCCCGGTCCGACTTGACGTGGATCCTGATTGATAAAACCTAGTTGGTGCCGGACAGCTTCCCATGTGGCATTCTCGCTGTCGATATTGCCTTTCAGTAGCCTGTGAGCGTTGTTGGCGTCCAGGTTGTTCAGCACATACACCAGATGCTCCAGTGCTATGCGGATGTCATCGCTTATTTTTACAATATCTCTGACCAGTTGCGCATTGGGTACGCCGCTTCGGGGTTCATACAGAGCCAGAATCAATTTGCCGATTTTTCGCGTTTCATTCGTGAAATAGAGCAGGGTTCCGGAAATTTTAGAGATAGACAAGACCACTCTCAAGTCCCGAGCCACCGGGTTTTCCTGGGCAAGTAAGTGCATAATGGCTTGATGGGTTTGATTCTCGCGTGCGCGAATTTCTTTGTTGAGGGCGATGACCTCAAGCGCTGATTCCAAATTTGCCTCATCCATGGCTTCCATGACCAACTCCCATTGCACCAAAATCAAGCTGAGCATATCCACGCTTGAGTGATGTAGCCGGTCAAGCTCGACATCGACGTGTTTCAGGATATGGGGCATGGCTAAGACATTATTTTCAGGTGTCATCGTAGGTACCTTATTCGCTGGGCGCGTTTCCGAATATTTCCCTCTCAAGCCTTACCAGCTGAATCGCCGGCGTATTGTTTAAACTACAGAGTGATCTTTTTCAGGGGCGCTAAACGAGGTCATCTTACTGTAACTTTAGAAATATATCTTTAGATAAGCTATGCAAGGACTTTCCGACGCGTTTTGCCATATTCGCCTACATTGCATTAATTCAGTTCATTACGATGTTTTTGCCAGACAAGATGCTAGAAGCAAACGCTAAAGTTGCCAGCCCCCAGTTACAGGCGATGAAAGAGCTGTCCGATGCCGAAACACCATCGGTTCGGCGCTTATTGCATTATGTTGCGCCCGTTGTTACCCAAGAACGCTGTATCGATGTGCTGGACCGTTTTGTTCAGGATAAAGAATTACTGGCCGTTGCGGTTGTCGATCATCAGCGGACCCCGGTTGGCATCGTGGATCGCGGGCTGATCAGTGAAATTTTCCTCAGACCATTTTCCCGCGATTTGTTGCACAACAAACGTGTCGTCGAGATTATGGATGCCAAGCCGATTATCGTGGATATTAACGCGGGCATCGACGATGTCGCGCAGATCATTATCGACGCCGGCATGCGGCATATGGTCAACGGCTTCATCATACTGGAGAACGACGTCTATGTCGGCATGGCAACCGGTCACGCGCTACTGGAAGATATTACGCATCGCCGCCAGCGTGATCTCTACGTACTGGCACATTATGACCAACTGACCGGTTTGCCGAATCGCTTGTTATTTAATGATCGTTTGGAGCAGGGCTGCCGCAATGCGCAGCGTAACCACAAAATGTTGGGCCTGGTTTTTTTTGATCTTGATCGATTTAAATATATCAACGATACGATGGGGCACAGCTTTGGCGATAGGCTATTGCTGGAAGTTGCCGCGCGATTATCGGCAAGCATCCGCCGCAGCGATACCGTCGCCAGATTGGGAGGCGACGAATTTGTGCTTATTTTGCAGAATCTCGAAAGCGAAGCTGATGCCATTGTCGTGTTGACCGGGATTGTCGACAAGCTTCGGGAGCCGATGCCCATTTTCGAGCGCGAAATACAAATCACCGCCAGTTTAGGCATGGCTTTTTTTCCGGACCACGATCGAACCATTGATGGCTTGATTCGTAAAGCCGATGCGGCGATGTACGAAGTGAAAGAGCGCGGGCGTAACGCATTCCTGATTTACAACGCCAAAATGGATCATGGCAAAGTCGAACGCATGAGTTTGGAGACTCAACTGCGCATGGCGCTAAACAATGGCGAATTGTCCTTGTCTTATCAACCGCAGATCAAACTGCCCTCGCTGGCGGTGGTGGGTGTGGAGGCCTTGCTACGCTGGCATCATCCGCAATTGGGCGCGGTCCCACCGAGCACTTTTATTCCGATTGCCGAAGAAACCGGCTTGATTATTTCCATTGGCGAATGGGTGCTTAGGGAAGCTTGCCGTCAGCATTCCAGTTGGATAGAAGAGGGTTTGCCGGCGCTGCGCATGGCTGTGAATATTTCCGGCGTGCAATTCAAGCAGCGGGATTTTTGCACACTGGTAAAGCGCTTGGTTGAAGAGGGCTGCATAGACCCGCAGTATCTGGAATTAGAGTTAACCGAAAGCGTCGTGATGACGCAGGCAGAGCACGCAGTGCAAACTTTAATGGATTTGCGGGCCTTGGGCGTCAAACTGGCGATTGACGATTTCGGCACAGGGTATTCAAGCCTAAGCTATTTACGCAAATTTCCTTTGGATCGAATCAAAATAGATCAGTCCTTTATTCGACATATCAAAAATACACCGGCCAACGAAGCAATTGTGCGCGCCATTATTGCCTTGGGGGAAAGCCTGGGTCTGGAAACTGTCGCGGAGGGCGTGGAAAATAGCGATGAACTGGAATGTGTTACCAGTCATCACTGTCATGAGGTGCAAGGCTATCATTTTGCCAAGCCTTTGCCGGGGAATGATTTTAGTGTGTGGCACCGGCAATTTATTAGTTCCAACCGGTGTTCAGCCGGGAGTAATGTTTAAGTATCGCGCGCGCTCGGAAAAAATCAGGTTGATGGTTTTGCGTTAAGACCATAGTTTTTGCAGCCGACGCTTGTAGCGAGTGTGGGCTTTTTCAAATAGCCGATTAAGCCGGTCTTTTAGTATTGGAGGGGTGCAGAATCCATTTTGGTTGCAACGATTGCAATTTTGCTCAATTAATCGCCTGATGCTTTCTTGCAAACACCAGGCTTGCTCCACTAATTTTTTTACTGATACTTTCACGTAATATTCTTCTTTGATCAGGAGCTTGGTATGTCGGCGGAAAAAACAAAAGATGATAGAAAAAAAGTTTCTTTGAATAAAGAAACGTGTAAAACATTGAATGCGTTTTCCAGGTTAAACGCAGTAAAGCTGCGCTTGGTTATTGATTCCATGGTTGATATTGTCTTAAGTGATGAATATCTCAGCAGTCGGGTAATAGCACTTGCCTCGGAAAAAGAGAATATGGAAAAAGAATAGCAGAGTCAGAAAATTTGCCCGTCATCATCGCGTCATAATCTACCCAAATAATCGGTGGATATTTTTGTTGAATCAATAGCGAGAAAAGTCGTAGATGTTTAGTCGCAGCCGACGACGGTGTTGATATGTGTTGTATTGGCCGGCAATTTGGCCGGTAAAGTCATTTTAAGCGGAACATATGCAAGCTATAGAGATAAGAGCGGAATGGAATAGTGATAAAGCTGCTTGGATAGCCACCAGCAGTCTATTCGACCAGTTTGAAATCGAAGCGGCTACCATCGACGAATTGATCGACTGCCTCAGAGTTCGTATCACGAAGGTTATAGGGCTAGAGCAGATTAGCCGCGCTCCGGCGAGTCAACGAACCTTTATCCTTACCAAAATCTGGCCGGTCAGTAGTCAGGTTTCTCTTATCTAGGATAAGGCTTTAGGTTCAATCTCGGCGGATCAACAAATCAAGAATGATAGATCGGCCATGCAACTCTCGCTGCTAACTCTCAACCTGCACACCTATCAGCAGCATCCCCGACATTGCTGTTTCGACACCATGCATCAGCATGAGCGAGAAGTGCATATCATCGCTGAAGCGATAGCTCACTTGGGAATGGATGTCGTATGTTTTCAGGAGGTGGGCGAGTATTTGCACGACCCCATCACTCAGCCCTATGGCGAATCGCCTTCCAATATGGCTTTCCGGATTTGTCAGAAATTACGTGGGTGGGGGCATTGGTACCACATTCATCAAGACTGGAGTCATATCGGTTTTCATCGCTGGCGGGAGGGCACCGCCATCATGAGTCGATACCCGATGCGACATAACTATTCGGCCTATGTCTCGGACGATTGGCGTAAAGACAATTACATGTCGCGCAATGTCACCGTTTCTTGCATTGATGTGCCTTGGTTCGGCTTGTTGCATGTCGCCAACGCCCATTTGAGTTGGGCGCATCACGGGTTTTTCCAGGAATATTCCCGACTCAAACAACTAGTCGATTCTCGCCGCTATTTCGGTGTTAGAGCCGATTTAATGGTGGGCGATTTCAATGCCCCCGCCGGGGAGCACGCCTACAACCATATCGTAGGCAATGCGGAATATATCGATCAATTTTATGAATTGCATCCACACCATTTTTACCAGCCCAGCTATCACGGCAGGATAGACGGCTGGAAACACAGCCCTCCCAAGCGAATCGACTATATCTTTAAAAGAAATGGGCATCCGCTAAGAATCAAATCCATGGATATTATTTTTAATGATGAATTTTATCCTGTCGTTTCCGACCATTTTGGTTATTTTGCCAAATTCGATTTATTTTAAGTGTTGGGTTGCATAAAATTCTTCGGTTAGCCGTGGGGTGTGATTTATTTAATATAGATGAAATATTTTTCATGTTAAATAAAATCACGCTGGCAAAGCCATCTCAAAGCGCGGTTGTTTTATCGAGATGGCGTCTAATAGAGCTGGTGTTTACCAAGTTTTTGACGCAGGCACTGAGTAATTCATATGAAAATACGGTTTTTGGCTATTTTAATGATTATGGTCTTGCCGGCTTGCGGAACCTTAACGGCAAAAGACCCGATTTGGCCGGATGATTTACCCAGGTATGCTTATTTTTTTAATGAATACCAGCGGGACGTAGTAAATACTAATAGTCAAACACTGGATCAATACTTAACCTGGGTGAAACGCTTTTATCAGGGGTGGGAGCTTTACCCCAGTGGCTGGAATAATATTAAACAAGATTTATTGCTGAGAATTAAAGACCCGGTTTTGGCAGGCGAAGTGAAAGAAAAAATGGATGATTTGGGATTATCTATTTCTCGCGAATGGGCAAAAAATAACGATACCCGAGTTATAAATACCCGGCATGTATCAATCTGGGGCAATGCCTTGCTGAAGTCTTTACAACAAGGTGAAACCTTGGAAATTATCGAGCGGATTGCTGCGGATGTACACGATTTAATTGCCAAGAAGATTTCTGCCGATGTGATCACTGAAAATCGTTTCTATGCAGAGGAAGACATTTTTAAAGATGTCAATTAACAGGTCTTATACCGCGAGATGGTTTGCTTATGCCGGTATGGAAGGTGTCAATTCAAGGCGTACCCAACAGACTCTAAGGCATTAAACCCTGAACATTTAACACGTCTTGGAGCGATTCGAAGCCATCGACATGAAAGGCCGTGATGCCAAGGTTTTGCGCGCTTTGGACATTGGCGGAACAATCATCGAAAAAATAGACTTCAGAAGGCTCAACCTCACACTGGCTTAAGGCCAATGCAAAGATCTCGGGATCGGGCTTGATAGCGCCGAGCAAATGCGAAAACAAGGTGATGTCAAAATCGTCCTCAAGCACACCAAAGTGTTGCCAATGCAGCGGATTCGAGTTGCTTAGACAGCCCACCCTGTAGTTTGTACGTAAATCGCTAAGGGTTTTTCGCGCGCCTGGAAAAAACTGCCGGGGCCAGGATGCAAACTTTTTCAGAAATATCCGTGGCGTAACCCGTAGTCCCCATTCGGCGATGAATCTCTCCGCAAACTCCTCGGGTGTGCTTTCGCCGCGCTCAAATTGCTGGACCGCTGGCGAATGTAACCAGCGCGTCTTAAGTGCTGAGTTTTCGAGAGGCTTGGGCAGCAATCGATTCAAATGCTCGAACATGGAGCTTTCTATCAATACTCCGCCCAAGTCGAATAACAATAGTGAAGGAAAACGCATCTAAATCTCCTAGTATCAAACCCAGCTTGATTACGGCTAATTCGTCACCATGCCGCGCGAACATACTAGGAGAAGAATGTGTCTTGATTATTTCAACGAAGGCCTTTGAAAAAATATTGGTAACGACGGGCGTTGATGCGTCTGTTTTTTAAGCGAACGCTTGGTCTGATTTATTCGAGTTAGGTACTGTATTTTGGTCCCTACAAGCTTGCGGATCAGGATCTAATTCGGCAAGGAAAATAACGCATTATCTGATCTGAAGTTATGTAGTGAGGCTGGTTGCTGTTGTTAAAAAACTGTAACAATTGCCGGGTAAAATTGCCTCCATGATTAAGCATCACCGCTTCTTTTGGAAGACAAAACTTTAAGTTAAAGCTTTATTGATATGGGGACCCCTAAAAGTTTAGAGAGCCCAAGAGATAAATCGCTGGTTATGCGAACTTATTGGTATTGCTGCCTAAAAAAGAAGCTCTTTTAAGCGTAATTAACACAAATTGATATGACCACCGAAACCCCAACAGTCCCCACTTTAACGATAGGCGATAAAACTCACCCTATCGACAGCCTTAGCGAGATCGCTAAAGCGCAAATCACCAATTTGCAAATCGTGGATGCCGAAATTCAACGGCTTCAGCATCAAATCGGCATTGCCCAAGTCGCCCGTGAGAGCTTTCTGGCCACGTTACAAGCCGAATTTGCCAAACTGGGTTAACCCAAGTTTTTGGCCTTACCTGCTGTCACGATACTTACACACGCTCTTTATAAACTTGGCTGGGGTAGCGCGAGTCATGTTGCTCCGATGCTACCCGATAAGCCGTCGCAGTCACCTGGCTAAGGTGGCGATGGTCAATAACAAACAAGTTTCTGGAGTAAGTGATGAAGACTATTAAAGCACTCGGCTGCTGTGTGCTGATTTTCGGTACTACGAATTGTGTTATGGCGGATGCGGATAATCGCCATGAGCGCCGGGAAGCGCCGCATGCCGATAAATTTTCCATCGCCTTGATCGGCGACCTGCCGTATTCCCCGGCCCAAGAACCCGAGTTTGTGAATTTGATGGCCGATCTGGATCACGCCAAGATCGCCTTTACGGTGCATGACGGCGATTTCAAAGGCGGCAGCGTGCCTTGTAAGGACGATTTGTACCAATTGCGCGTGAAGCAATTTAACGATTCGAAACACCCGTTTTTCTACGTGTTCGGCGATAACGAATGGACGGATTGCCATAGAGCCGCTGCCGGCAGTTACAACCCGTTCGAGCGCTTAAGCTATCTGCGCAGCCTGTTCTCCCCCAACGATCAGCGCAGCATGGGGCAAAAACAATTGCCGCTGGAACGCCAAAGCGCCGAATTTCCGGAAAATATCCGCTGGAACTATGGCGGCGTTTTGTTTGTGGGTCTACACGTGCCTGGCAGCAACAACGGTCTGAGCACGCGTGCCGACTTTAAAGCGACCGCCGAGCAAGAGTATGCGCAACGTAACGCCGCCAATCTGCAATGGTTGCAAGACTCTTTCGCCTTGGCCGCCGAACAGCATGCCGCCGGCGTGATGTTGTTTGTGCAGGCTAATATGTGGGACTTTATTCCCGCCGCCAATCTGACCGGCTATGAAGATTTCATCGTGGCCTTGGCAGCCGAAACCAAAGCTTTCGGTAAGCCGGTGGTGCTGGTCAATGGCGACAGTCACTATTTCCGCATCGACAAACCGTTGCCGTCGAAATTGCCGTCTGAAGTTAAAGACAGTGAATTCCCGTTCATCATGCCCTGGGAATCCAGCGCGCCAAGACTGCAAAACTTTACCCGTGTCGAAACCTTCGGCAACCCTAATTCGCATTGGGTGAAAGCTAATATCGATAGACACGATCCCAATGTGTTTTCTTTTGAAGAGCACATTGTTAAGAAAAACATCGCTCCTTAAATGTTAGCTTGGGTCAAAAAGTGCTTGGTATATATGCATCGGCACTTTCTGCGCTGCTATCGACAAGGTGGGCGGTAAGTTCCTAAAATCCGGTTGTTAATCGGTCGAGGAACTTGGCCGTCCAGTAGGTACTTTCTCGACGTTCTCTATGGCTTTTTTGAGTTCGTCGGGATTGGCCTGCGTCAATAAATACAAGCCAGCCCGGAGAATTTCACTTTTCTTCACATGAATTCCAGCCGCTAGGCAGGTTTTTTTCAGTTCCGAAATTTTCCGATAATCGTGTTCCGGGAAGGAAAAACTATCTCGAATGACTTTGGTTTTTTGAGGTTTGCTTTTTTTAGTCAAAGGTTTTTCTTCGCTACCGATGGTTTCGGCGATCAGTTCGGGTTCGGGATTTATTGTTGATCCTTCAATAATGGCTGCTGTCGGCGTAGATTGACTGGCTTTATTATCCGACTTCGATTTCTTGGTGTTCATCACGGTTTCCTATCGGGTGAGGGAGGTTAACAGTATAAACCGTATATACCGTTTTTACAGAAATCTATTCAACTGAAAGATAAGCACAATTGCGTCCTCAGACTATTTTGGGTCGTTATAAAAGCACACTCGGGCTTTTTGAAGGGTTGCGCCATTCATCAAATTGTCACCGAGCGGTTTTAGACTCCGGAGTTGCCAACTCTGTCACGTTTTTTTGTCTTAAATCCTTGGAGACCATCATGAAATTCAAAGTAGTTCGATTAACCGTCGTCGCGACGCTGGTCGTTCTGGGCGGTAAAGCTCAAGCGGCCTTGCCTAACGGTGTGGCTGCCGGCGATGTCAGCCAAACTTCCGCCGTGCTGTGGGGCCGGTCCGATACCATCGGCGATTTAAATTTTCAGTACGCGACCGATAGTGCTTTCACCCAGGTCATCGGTTCCAGTTTTAGAACGGTGAGTGACCCGTTGGCGCCGGTCAAATGGGATGTCTCGGGATTGTCCGCCGATACCACCTATTACTACCGCGCTACTGATAGTGTTGGAGCGGTCGCCAGCGGCCAGTTTAAAACCGCTGCGGCATTGGGAAACACTACTGGTCTGCGTTTTGGTGTATCCGGCGATTGGCGCGGCG
The DNA here is from genome assembly GCF_000365425.1 of Methylomonas sp. MK1. Classification (NCBI taxonomy): domain Bacteria; kingdom Pseudomonadati; phylum Pseudomonadota; class Gammaproteobacteria; order Methylococcales; family Methylococcaceae; genus Methylomonas; species Methylomonas sp. MK1. The sequence goes on along the minus strand of NZ_AQOV01000001.1, from coordinate 1,771,756 downwards.
AACTGCTGCCTTATCCAGCCGTGAAAAACGCTAGTCAGCGTAACCTGGATTTTTTCGTGGCGATGGGCGATACCATTTACGGTGACGTGGCCTCCAACGCCAACGGCGGTCAACAACAAGCCCAATCCCTGGCCGACTATCGTAACAAGCATGCCGAAGTATACAGCGCCAAGGGTGGCATGAACGGCTTGGCCGATCTGCGCCAATCCACCGCCGTGTTCGCGACGATAGACGACCACGAAGTGACTAACGACTTCGCCGGCGGCGCTGACGTAGCGACCGACGCGCGTTTCAATGCCGATCCGGCCGGCACCTTGATCAATGACAGTACCTTGTACAATAACGGTATCCAGGCTTTTCAGGAATACAATCCGCTTCGCAACGAGACTTACGGTGCCACCGGCGACGCTCGCACTGCCGGCGAAGTAAAGTTGTACCGCAACCAAACTTTCGGCAATGATGCTGCCTTGATGGTGTTGGATGCGCGCTCGTTCCGCGACAAGGAATTGGCCGATGCGAACCCGTTAAGTCAAGCTTCGGTTGGCGGCTTTTTGGCAAATGCGTTTGACCCGAGCCGGACTATGCTGGGCAAGCAGCAAGTCGCCGATCTGAAAGCCGACCTGTTGTCAGCGGAGCAAAATGACGTCACCTGGAAATTCATCGCCGTACCGGAACCGATGCAAAACTTGGGGGTGGTTGGCGCCGGCGACCGCTTTGAAGGGTATGCCGCCGAACGTACCGAGATATTGAAATTTATCGATGACAACAAAATCGATAACGTCGTGTTCCTGTCCGCCGACATCCACGGCACCTTGGTGAATAACCTGACCTACCAAGTCACGCCTTTTAGCGAGCAAAAAGCCACCAATGCCTTCGAAATCACCACCGGTTCCGTAGCCTATGACGCGCCGTTTGGCCCAACGGTTGCGCAACTGGCGGCTGCGGTAGGTTTACTGACTCCGCAACAAAAAGCCTTCTACGACGCGTTGCCCAGCATCGCCGCCAAAGACAGTTTCATCAAGTCGGTAACCAATGGCGCTTTGACGCCGCTGGGTTACGACCCGCTGGGCTTGGATGCCAATCTGGCTAGCGCCGATGGCAAAATCCAAGCCGAATTGCTGCAAGGCGATTACGTCGCCACGCACACCTTTGGCTGGACCGAGTTTGAAATCGATCAGGTCACTCAGCAGTTGCTGGTCACCACCTATGGCATTCCAGCCTACAACGTGGGCGATATTGCCAACGATTTGACCGGCATCGTCAGCCGCACGCCGCAAATCGTCAGCCAATTCAGAATTACACCGACCCCCGTGCAGCCGGTACCGGTTCCAGGCGCGGCCTGGTTGTTTGGTAGTGCGTTGCTGGGCTTGGTGTTCGGCAAGCGCAAAAAAGCCTAGTTAGACGGTTGGCTGGGTATGTCTATTCGTTAAACGTTTGCGCAGTTCTTTCCCCTCTTTGAAAAAGAGGGGCCAGGGGAGATTTTATAAATAAATCCTCCGGTCCCATTAAAAAGGGCAAGCGCCTTAACTAAACGGAATCGGAGTCCTCCTCAGCCAGCCGATTGAGAAATTTTTAGATCAATAGCCAACTTAATTTAATCCGGAGAAACAATATGAAACTTCGCTATACCCTATCCGCCGTTCTGGCAGCGCTGCTCGGCAACACTGCTCAAGCCGCACCTTTTTCCTTGGACTATATTGGTCAAAACATCGTCGCCAGCGGCACCGTGTTCAACGGCACCACAGTGGGCGGTTTGTCGGGGATCGATTACGACAGCGCCAATGGCAGATATTTGGCGATCAGCGATGATCGCTCGGCTTTAAACCCAGCTAGATACTACGACTTGGGCCTGAACCTGGCTCAGTTCAACAAGAATTCGGCGCCGGGGGCGGCCGGCGTGACATTTAATGGTGTCACAAATATTTTGACGCCGAGCGGCAGCACATTTGCGACCAACACCGTCGATCCTGAATCCATGCGTTTGCATAACGGTAGTTTGTTCTGGACCAACGAGGGTCAGCGGGCGACAGCAGGTTTTCAAAACCCCACCGTCCGGGAAATGAATCTGAACGGCAGTTATGTGCGGGATTTCGCCGTGCCAAGTTACTACAATCCCAGTGGCAGTGTCAGCGCGCTGAATGCAGGCGATACCGGTATCCGCAACAACCTGGCGTTTGAAAGTCTGACTTTTTCTAACGATGGTAAAACGTTGTACACCGCTACCGAAAACTCGTTGGCCCAAGACGATGCCTTGCCGGCGACCGTTCTGAACGGCTCCGAGAGCAGAGTATTGGCGTTTGACCGCGCAACTGGCAGTGCGGTTGGTGAATACGTCTATACGACCGACGCTGTGGTGGATGTACCAAACCCAGTCACCAATTTTGCCACCAACGGTTTAGTCGAGTTACTGAACATACCGGGCTTGAGCGATAGTTTTATTGCCGTCGAACGCTCGTTTTCGGCGGGAATTCCCGGCACCGGCAACAACATCCGTCTGTACCTGACCAGTTTAAGCAACGCCAGCAACCTGATAGGTGTTGACGATCTTGACAACGCGCCGGTCTACACCAGCATGACTAAGGAGTTGTTGCTAGATTTAAGCACCCTGACCAACAGCGACGGCACAGCTTTGGCTTTGGACAATATCGAAGCCATTACCTGGGGTGAAACCTTCAACGGCAATCCAACCTTGATCCTGGCCTCGGACAATAACTTTTCCGCTACCCAATTTACCCAGTTCCTGGCCTTCGAAGTAAAGGCCGTGCCGCTGCCAGCGGCTTTTCCGTTGTTCGGCACTGCGTTGTTGGGCATGGGCGTAAATGGTTTGCGGAGAAGAGGCCGGAAACTGGCGTAAGTTATTTACCATAGCTCGGGTGGGCGAGGGTTGATTAAGCCAACCCTCAAATCCCCCAGGGCGGTCATTCCCGCGAAAGCGGGAATCTAGCTTAGAAACTGGGCTCCCGCCTGAGCGGGAGCGACGATATTAAAGGCCGGGAACAATGTCCACCCAGTCAGGATTTGTGTCTGTAGGCATCGGCAAGTAGCCAAAGCCGTTAGATATCTGACGGCCGGTCATCCAAGCTTATTGGAAATCAAAAATAGCCGAATCAAATCCTTTTGACTGTGGCAATGGGTTTTCTGCATCAAGCTGCTTAGCTGGGTGCGCACGGTGTTGCGGCTGACGTCGTCACGCTCCGCGATTTGCTTGGGCGATAGGCCGTCGGTCAAGCCTTGCAATACTTCCGTTTCTCGCCCCGTCAACTGATACGTTTTGGCAAAGCCGGCAACCGGATCGCATTTAGCCACGCCAAGTTTGGACCAATCGCCAAAATCCAGATCAAACGGCTTGGAACCGCTCAGCATCTCGGAATTCTCGGCAATCAGCACCAAGGCCAACGGCCTCTGCCAATCCTTGATCCATTGGCTTGCTGCTGGCAGCGGTGCCACCAAAATTCGGGCGCCCGGCAAGGCATGCAAACACATGCCGCCGCCGAGAGCCGGATGTTTTGTTGCTTGGCGGACTAAAGCCGCCAATTCGTCAGCGGCGCTGGGATCAAAGCAGTGCAAGCGGCCAAACCGGCACGACAAGCCGCCAAAATGCGCCGTCAAAAGTTGTTCCGCTCGCGTGTTCAAGTGCAGGATGCAAGCATCGCCATCGACAATCAGTAAAGGCCATGCCAGGGCCTCAATGGCAGTCACCCCCAGTTCGGCTTTGGCTTGCAGGTGTTGCGTGTGTGAATTTAGCCTGAGTGCCCGTTGCAGATGGGGGCTAATGCGCTTTGCGGCTGCTTGCTCTTGAATGCCGAAAGGCGATTGTTCCTGCGCTCGAAAAAAGCCTAACATGATCTTGCTGTCAGTCGTTTCGTCGACTAAGCCGCCTAACGTATAACGCACGCCGATTGGAATTAAAAATTCCTGGTAAAGCGGATTACGTGCCACGAAGCCATCATCCAGGAATGTGTGGCAAAATCGCCACTCATTAACACCGATATTAGCCATCATTCCCGATGTCATGCGCGGGTCTTCAAGTAGATAGCCATTGACCCAGGCAGTAAAATCCTGACTATCGATATAACTGCCGCCATAAAATTCTTTGCGTATCCTGCCGGTAGCCTTATCGGTTATCAATAAATGCGCGCCATTGGCGCCGATGTAATCAGAGCAATATTCCAAAGTTTCAGTCATACGTTCTGGCGCCATCACCGTCTCGTAAAGCACTCCAATCAACTGCGATAGTTTTTCATCGTCCGCCATTTTGGCTATCCAAATCCAAAGAAAAAATTTTCGTTTTTCATGCAAATGCATGATGACAAACATTTGCGCACTGAATCACACTAGGCCATGAAAATTTAGCTTGACATGGCTAATTTTAGCTTCTCGAGCGTGCAACAGAATTATGAAATCTTGATGACAATTGGAGGAAAAATGAAATCGGTAGGAAAAGTAGCTTGGATGGCGGGCATGGCGTTGGGCTTGAATATGGCGACGGCGGAAGCGGCGTTGACTGCATATAGCCCGAATGGCGTTGAGTTGGTTTACAGTAGCCTGGGTAACGTTACCTGGACGGCCGACGGCAATTTGTTCAAAACCCTGGCTGATGGATATGCCGGTGGCACCTCAGCTTTTTTAAATGCGGTTATTGCCTCGGTGCCGGAAGGGAAGATCAACGATTCACCAAATTATTGGGATACTCCAGCGAATAGTGGCTATCACACCCTGTCCGCCAGCGACTTCAACACCACAACCGGCAGAGTCAATTGGTTTGGTGCCAAAGCCTACGTAACTTACCTGAACAGCATCAACTACGGCGGCAGCAATCAATGGCGCTTGCCAAATTGGACCGACACCGGTGCGGCCGGTCCGCAATATGGCATTAGCGGCACTGATTTTGGCTACAACGTCAACCCTGCTAGCAGCGAGCTGGCCCAACTGTATTACGCAGAGTTGGGTAAAACAGCCTACGTCAACACCAGTGGCGAAGGTCCGCAAAGCAATTACGGTATTCTGGGGAGCAGTACATTTAGCGACACTACCGGTTCCGTTGGCCCATTTAGTAATGTCCATACTTTTGCGTACTGGTTGGGCACTGAGTATACGCCCGATGGTCGCGCTTGGGACTTTTTTACCACCGTTGGTGTCCAGGGCTACGACGGTAAGGACTATCAGTCTTACGCATGGGCAGTCAGCTCCGGACAAGTGGCCGCCGTCCCCCTACCTGGAGCGATGTGGCTGATGGGCACCGGTCTGATCGGTTTGCTTGGCCTGAAATGGCGTGGGCAAGCGGGTTAACAAAGACACCGAAGGTCGGTTTTACTAATTCGAAACCTTGGAATCCAGCCCGATTAGCGCGGTGTTTTGTTCATGAAGGAGTCCAAAACTCGCAACGAAATGCCTCTTTAACCCTGAATTTTTCACTTTTCAAATAAAACACGGAGTAAGGAAATGAGTTTTAAGCAACCGCTAGTCACCCTTGCCTTGGCATTGAGCGCCGCTACGTTTAACGCCAATGCGACATTGAATTCTTACAATGCCAACGGCGTTGATCTGGTTTACAGCAGCGTTAGTAACGTGACCTGGACGAAAGATGCCAATCTGTTGGGCACGTTGCTAAGTAGCACGGGCTTTAGCAATACGGTCAACGCCATTATCGCGGCAAGCCCTATCATCTACGATACGCCCAACGGTTTCGACACACCTGACTACAGTGGGTATCACATTGTAACGGCCTCAGACTTTTCAGGAATCGGCGCTGTCAGCTGGTTCGGTGCCAAAGCCTTTACCTTTTATTTGAATAGTATCAATTACGGCGGCAGCAACCAATGGCGCTTGCCGAGTGCCGGCAGCAATCCAGATTTTGGAATCAACCAAATCGGCAGTGAATTGGGCCAGTTGTACTATAACGAACTTGGCGCCTTGCCTTATCCGGGGACCAACGGCAATGACTATGGCATATTAGGCGATGGTTCGTTCGAAACTTCAGGTTCTGTTGGACCCTTTACCAAGGTACAAACCCTTGGATACTGGTCCAATATGGAACACGCATCTGATCCCAATGTTGGGTGGCATTTCGCGACCAGCTCTGGCGAGCAGTCAGTTGATCTAAAGGTGATGCCTTACTATGCATGGGCAGTCGCCCCCGGACAAGTTAATGCTGTACCAGTACCTGCAGCAGTCTGGCTGATGAGCACGGGCTTGATCGGCTTGCTTAGCTTGAAACGCAGAAAATACGCTGGATGATTGGTTTTTTAAATGCGAAACGCTACGGCTTTTAAGCGATAGGATCATCAATAATTCGTAGGTTTAAATACAAGGGGGAAATAATGTTGTCGATTCTCAAGGTGCTGGCAGTCACAATTCTTATGTTAGGTGTTTTAGTATATGGCGGCTTAATTGTTGGTATATATCATTACGGTATGTGGCCGCAGATCAAGACTGGATGGGAGAAAGCACCCTATTTATGTTTTGGCCTACCGTGTTCTGCTATTGCATCATTTGGCATTGTTTCAATGCTTGAATTGGCCTCTGATTCCAAGGAAACAGAAAAGCTTGCTTTCAAAGCGTTTGGTTTGGATTTTAGTGGTCCGGCAGGCCCAGTAACGCTTTGGATCCTCTGTTTTGTTGCCTTTGTGTGGGCTATCAAGACATTGGCTAAATAGCTTTTCTGTTAGAGCCAAGATGGCTTTCGAGAAAGACTTTCTGTTTATGAGGTAAACCATGCATATCCACAACTGCCACATGCACATCTTCACCGTCGATCATGTGCCGGAAAACTTCCTCCCCTTGGGATTGGCGAAACTGATGAAGCAACCCTATTTGCAAACGCCACTACGCTTCTTGCTGGTCAATTTGAACCCATTTTCCAATCGCGATTTATTTGAGCGTTATGCCAATTTCGTCCGCATTTCCACCAACAAATCGCAGCGAGAGGTATTCGAGGTAGTCAGAGCTTATTATCCCCTGGATACGCGATTTGTCGTGCTGCCGATGGATATGGCGTATATGGGAGCAGGAAAAGTGCCGGTCGAAATCGACGGTCAACACGACGAGTTGGCCCGCCTGGTGCAAAAGTATCCGCAGCAAATCATTCCTTTTGCTGCCGTCGATCCGCGCCGTCCGGGTGTTTTCGAAAGCTTGAAAAGTTGGGTGGAAAACAAGGGATTCAAGGGAATTAAGTTGTATCCGCCGCTAGGTTACATGCCTAATGATCATGGCCTAGTTCCGATTTACGAATATGCACAGGCGAACAATCTACCGGTAATGACGCATTGCTCGCGGGGTGGAGTGAGAAATAAAAAACTGTCGGCTACCGAAGCTGCAAAGTTTTCCGATCCCGATAATTACCGGGAAATCATGGATCGATTCCCTAACCTGAAAATCTGCATGGGGCATGCGGGCGGCGACCAGGATTGGCAACAGTATCTTGACCAGCCTTGGGATGGCAGTGCGCCAAAATCCGAGATGAGCTGGCTTTCGAAAATTCTGGACATTATATGCTCCGGCCAGTATCCCAACTTCTATGCCGATATTTCCTACACCATCTTCCATATTGAAGAAAACGCGCAGATTTTGAAAGTGTTGCTGCAAGACGAGCGGGTAAAAACGCAGATGCTGTTCGGTTCGGATTTTTACATGGTCGAACAGGAAAAATTTCCGGAACGCCGCTTGACCATGTCGCTACGCGCCACATTAGGAGAAGACTTGTTCAGACAAATCGCCGAAACGAATCCAAAGCGGTATTTGGCGCTGCCCTAGATTGAAATAACTACGTTAGGTGGAGACACTCAACGGAAGGATTACTGAAAGGGCCCAAATCCGATTTTGACGTACTCTCTTATTCGCTAGCGAAAATACTTTACCGGACTTTATGAATGCTTTTAAGGAGTTTGCATTGAAATGCCAGAAAACTAATGCTCAATGATTTTTATCTTGATATTTCTGTGTCCAAAAATATTGCCTTGCTCCCAAACTCCAGTTTGGGAGCAAGGTCTTGAAAGCTCGAGCTTTTAGTCGTTTGCTTGAGAAGCAATAGCTTCCGAGCCCATAGCGCCTAAGCTGGAGCTTAGGCTCTAGAAAAATATGGTTTTTCACCAATCTGCTAACAAGGCAGTAAGGCAATGGACTCGCCGATAGGTAATTCGCCAAGGCTAAAAAGCCACACCAATGTATAAATTAATTTAACAGCGGACTTTTCATGGAGAGCAAAACAATGAACTTTATAAAATACGACAAACTTTTACTTGTGGCCGCTTTGTTGTTTGGGCTAGACAACGCTTTTGCTGCTACATCGGCAACAGCAACTGCCGGTTCCGATTCGTCGCGGAACATCAGTTGTTTCGGTGGGGAAGAATGTACCGAAGCGCATGCGATTAGCGGGGCGACGGCTTGGGCCGATGCCTTGGCGATAGCCGGACCCGGTTCGGCAAAAGCCATGGCGAGTGCAACGGCGATCAATACCGGACTTCAAGCAGCCGATGCCAGCGCGATGGTGGAAATTGTCGGAGGCGGAGTGTTGATCAGAGGGGGTGGGGGCATTGGCGATAGAGTAACTGTTAGAGGCAAGGTGGTTGTGGAATCGGCTCTGGACTATGGTTTGTCCGGTATCGCCGGCTCCAATGGCAGTTGTTGTTCAATCAACTCGTTTTTGTCCTTAAGGGTGGCTTTGGAACGAAAAGATCCGGATGTGGGCTATACGGGCGCTGCGGATTTTGAATTCGAGATCGCCGATACTTATGAATCAGTGGCGCCCGCTATCAATGTACCGTTTACCGGTACCCAAGCTGTTTCGATAGTTGAAAACGGCGATGGTGTTTTAAGTCCGAACGCAAAAGGCGCTTACCTAAACGCTGACCCAATAACGTTTGCCTTCACGATGGGGTACGACGAAGAATTTCGGATTCGCGTCGGTTTGGATGTGTCTGCCAAAGCCGACGCCAGCAAAAATCCCGGTTGTGTCATGTACGATCCGGCGTGCGTAATCGACTCCACTCTGGAAGACAATATTGCCTGGATCACGTTGGATGCCGGCCACTCGCTGTATTGGGTTGGTATGGATGCAACGGATGAACAAGGCAATCAGGTCGGTTTTGTTTCAAAAGCCGGTTTCGATTTGTCTCGAAGTTACATTCAACCCGTACCGTTGCCGGGCGCTGCAATGGTTTTTATTTCCGGTGTTAGTTTGGTTTTCGGTCGCCGTAGAAAAATAGTAGCGTTATCGCCTTAACTTTTTCTAAGTATTTTGCGGGCTATCAGCCTTTCATCTTGGACTCACGATTTACTATGGATCAATTAACCCGAAATGACTCATATGTGCCGCTTCTGATGAAGTTGTGCTTTCTTTTGTTGTTAGTCACCAGTGCTTCGGCTGAAGCCAGAAGAGGAAGTGTTAGCGTTTGTTTTGGTACGACTGATCATTTTTACGATTTGGGTGAATTAAAAGTCTCGGATCAGCAAGTCAAACAAACGGGTATGCCGGTCGAATGGACTTCAAGTGAGCATCAATTTGGTATTCATTTACAGGATCACTGTCTGGTTGTTCGGACCGGCACAGAAGTAATCGGCTATGCAATCTATAAAAAAAATTCTAGCCAATATTGGGCTTTAGACGACACTACCATTCAAACATTGCAGAAGTTTGGCGTGCTTCCAAACCCCATGCCGCCGCTGGAGGTGCCAGTGGATGAAACTGTCGGCGGCGAGTGGCTTTGGGCTCTGGCTATCTTGGCTGGTTTGGTTCTAATTGGCGCCTTGGTGACTTTTGTGTCCGATAAGCAGCAACGTCGTGTCGTCGCTAAAGTCGATAAAGTGTTAAATGGTAATTTTGTGCTGCTATTGCGCGAGGTGTTAGTTGATGTTGCGCGGATGGATCGGAATTTTGATGCAAATAAACCTCAGGCGATACTAGCTATTATGCAAAGACTGGGGTTTCACGATAGTTCGCTCGCTACGCTTAACTCAGATGCAGTGTCTTCAGGGAAATTATCAAGAAAGTTATTGATCGCTTATATTAAGGCGGTCGCTGGTAATCTCAACGATCAACAAAGGAATATTTTACTAACCGGGATTGCGACCGTGATTTCGGCGGAAGGTAAATTAGGCAGGAACAAAAAAGCGGTGTTCCGCCAATACATTATCGCCTTGGGTTTTCCAGAAAATCAGGCAGAAAATATCATGGAGATGCTCCTAAATGCTTAATTGATCGGCTTGGCCCCGTTCCCAGGCCGATTCAAAGTGGCTAAGGGTAAATTGCCAATCCATGCGGTTTTTGAAACTCAATTTACCTGGCGGTTTAGGCAGTGGATCTTATTCCGCTTGGACACAAAAAGCGTACCCCTTATTCGACTGATGCGCTATTCGGTTAAATTGAATCTGCCCAAGCGGCTTTATTTTCGGTGTATCCATAAAAATCGTGAATCGGAGAAATCAAGTGATACCTAAATCCCCCGTAACGCATTGTTTGGCTTTGGCTGGCTTGATGTTGGTCGGTTGTCAAAACACGCCCAAACCGTCTCCCACGGCAACAGAAAAGCCGGATGCCGATTTGGTGATGATGCCCGGTGTTGGTGGTCGACAAGCTGCGGGTTCCGCGTTCGGATTGAAGCCGATGACCATGGAGGAATTGACTGCGTGTGGTAAGCGCTTGGTCGCGATGAACCAGGAGTCGGCGCAATTGAAAGTAATCAGTAAACAATTGATCACCAAAAAAGCTGACATTGCACGGCAAGTCGAAGAGCTGGAAGTGGAACGTTCGAAAGTCGATGTGGGTAGCCGGCAAAAAGTCGCCGATTTCAACCGTCGCCTAGAACAAAATCGAGACGTGATTTCCCAATACAATTCACAATCGGAAGATTATAACGGTAAGGTGAACGCGTTGAGCCTTGAAAGCAACCAGTTCAACGCCAATTGTGCCAGCCGAGCCTACCGTGCGTCCGATGCCGAAAAACTGCCCGCAGATTTATTAGCGGCGATGCGGGGTAACTCGCAAGTAACGGATATTCCTTTAATCGATGATGGGTTAAAGTCTGAGAGCCATCCAACTGAGGGAACTCATCTGCCTGGCACTTCATCCAGGCGCTAAAACACTGTGTACCTTTGGTTAAAAAGAAATTTTAGTTTTTACATCTTGGGGCTATTTTACTTTTCGGTTTAATTGCCACGGAAATGCGTTGGTTTCAGAATCTCTTCCAAAAATCGACAAGCTTTTGCTAAATTGGCCGCACAGCGTTCGCTTAACCCGGTGCCCAGTTCGAAGGCTTCGGCCTGGATGCTTAACAAATAGCAAGGAGCAAGCGGTTGCTTGCTGACCGATTGATAGACCGCTAGCAACGCGGCCGGGCTTAGCGCATGGCTGGTGTAGGTGTGGTCTTGGGCCGGGCTTAACGGAGTAAACGCAAAGCTGTTCGGGCAATTTACCGCAGCATCGATAAACACCACCAGCTCGCGGTCTTGCAAATCCAGCGCGTGTTCGATTTGTAACTGAAAGTCGCTAAGCAGCTCGATAGTGCTCAAGTCGAGATGGTCGGCTAAATAGTCCAGTAGCAAGGGGCCAACGGCATCGTCGCCACGGCTGGGGTTGCCGTAACCGAACACCAGAATGGGTTTGGTCATTCGCTACCGTGAATAAATTCGCCGCTGCTATGCCGAATCAGTTTATCCACCAACTTGCCGTCGGCATCGACCAGTTCCAACTGCAAGGGCATCTTGCCGACCGCGTGCGTAGCGCAAGACAAACACGGATCGTAGGCGCGGATCGCCACTTCCAGGTTATTCAGCAAAGGTTCGGTTAATTCCCGGCCGGACAGATATTCCGCTGCCACTTGCCGCACAGATTCGTTCATTGCGGTGTTATTGCTGGTAGTAGAGACGATCAGGTTGGCTTTCGTGACGATGTCGTTTTCGTCGATTTGATAATGATGAAATAGTGTGCCGCGCGGCGCTTCGATTACACCAATGCCTTCTTGGCGCTTTTCGCCCTTGGCCACCAGATCGTTACTCAGCAAATCCGGATCGTCCAGCAAGCTTTGTATGCTTTCGGCACAATGCAGCAATTCGATCATCCGGGTCCAGTGGAAGGCCAGGGTGCTATGCACCATGGCTTCGCCGCTGTGTCGTTTGAATTCCACACGGGCGGCTTCCGCCTGCGGCGTGTCGATAAAATCGCAATTGTTGACGCGTGCCAGCGGTCCCACCCGATACCAGCCTTCGGCTTTACCCAGCGAAGTCAGGTAGGGGAATTTCATGTAGGTCCAGGAGCGCACTTCTTCGCGGATCAGCTCCGGGTAATCGCAATAATCGTAATGGTCGACCAGGGTTTCGCCCTGCTCGTCTTTCACCCGAATCCCGCCGTGATAAAGTTCCAGTGCGCCGTTAGGCTTGGTTAGGCTCAGGTATTTGCTGCGGATGGTGGCGAAGTTGTCGTAGTAGGGAAGGTGGGAGGTGTGGACTTTGGTGACCAGTTGCAAAGCCGCTTGCGCCCAAATCACGATTTGCGCGATGTCTTGCTTTAAATAGTCGCGCTCTTCTTTCGTTAAGGCTTTGTTCATACCGCCGGCAATCGCGCCGGTGCCGTGGATACGCTTGCCGGACACCATGCGAATCACTTCCTGGCCGTATTTGCGCAGTTTTACGCCTTGCAGACCAATATCCGGATAATCGGCCAGCACTGCCATCACGTTACGCTTGCCGATCTCACTTTCAAAACCAAACAGCAAATCCGGGCTGGAGAGGTGGAAAAAATGCAAAGCATGCGATTGCAAGACCTGACCGAAATGCAGCAAGCGGCGTAATTTATCCGCTGCCGGTGGCAAGTTAGCGGGATCGACGCCGACCAATTGGTCGATGGCCTTGGCAGCCGCCAGATGGTGGCTGACCGGGCAGATGCCGCACAAGCGCTGCACCATCACCGGCAGTTCCCAGTAAGGGCGGCCCTGGATGAATTTTTCGAAGCCGCGAAATTCGACGATGTGCAAACGGGCTTGCTGGACTTTATTGTCTTCATCCAGCAGCAGGGTTACTTTGCCGTGGCCTTCGACACGGGAGACCGGATCGACAGCGACCCGTTTTAACTTGCCGGCTGCGACTAAGGCCGGATCGGCGGTTTCAAGGTGTTCGTACACAGCGGTTCCCTACTAGTCGTAATGGACTAATTCATAAGGTAAAGTCGGGTCGCGGCCTTCGATCAATGCGCTGAGGTAGCTCCAGAACACATCGGCGGACGGCGGGCAACCGGGCATAAAGTAATCGATTTTGACGATTTCGTGGACCGGCCGCACCTTATCCAGCAATAAAGGCAATTCCGGATCGTTGGGTATCTGCGGATTGTCCACACCTATGCCGTCTTGGTAGGCTTCCAGCAGACAATCTTCCAGCTTAAAAAAGTTGCGCAGCGCCGGCAGGCCGCCGTTGATGGCACAAGCGCCGACTGCGACCAGAATTTTGCAGTTAGCGCGAAACTCGCGCAGCACATGCACGTTTTCGGAATTGCAAACGCCGCCTTCGATCAAGCCAATGTCGCACGGGCCGCAGTGCTCGATGTCGGTCAGCGGCGAGCGGTCGAATTCGACTACATCCGCCAATTTCAGCAAGCGCTCGTCAATATCCAGAAACGACATATGGCAGCCGAAGCAGCCGGCCAAGGACGTGGTGGCGATTTTAATCTTAGCGGCCATGTTTGATGTCCGGAGCGGGCGGCATGGTGGCGGCATAATGGGAATCGGGTCCGCCATTTTGCTGCGAAGGACTAGGTAGCCTCGTCGGGTCGCAACTGCCATAGCCGCGTGCCTCGCCGGCCTTGATAGCTGCTTTTTCGCAGGCGACCTCGCTGATGGGATGCTGGTCGTAAATGCGTTCGCCGATCGGCGCCAGGTACGCGCTGCGTTTGACCAGGATCGCGCCGGTCGGGCAGACATGGGCGGCCTCGTCGTTGACGCTAATATCGCTGTCTTTCAGCTTGCCGCTGGGGGAGTTGACGATTAGGCGTTTGTTGATGCCGCGCCCGGCGATGCCGAATACCTCTTTGCCGTCTTTTTCCTTGCTGGCGCGCACGCATAGATTGCAGAAAATGCAGCGGTCGTGGTCGATCAAGATATCCGGGTGTGAGGCGTCCAGTTCCCGCTGCGCATAAAAATGCGGGTAGTGGTTATCCAGCATGTTCTGATGGTAGGCCACGGCCTGCAACTGGCAATTGCCGGACTTCTCGCAGGATGGACAGAAATGGTTGCCTTCCACAAATAACATCTGGGTGATGCGCTGGCGGTCGTATTGCAGGTCAGGGCTGTTGCTGATGACGGTTTGGCCGTCGGCAGCCGGCAAGGTACAGGCGGTATTGGTGCGACCGTTGACTTTGACCGTACACAGTTTGCAACTGCCGTAAGGAGCGTAGCCCGGCCGGTGGCACAGATAAGGAATGTACACGCCAGCGCTGCGCGCTGCTTCGATAATGGTTTGGCCGTCGCTGAACGGCACGGTGATGCCGTCAATGCAAAGGGTGCCGCTCATGTCAGTTCTCCACTTGCGATAAATGCGCCGCGTCGTCGTCGCGCTGCGCCATGCGGCGGGCTACCGCCAGGGTAGCGTCCAAATCAAAGCCCGGTGTAAAACTGCTCTGTTTCAACTGACTCAAATACAGGTCCGGATGACTGGCCAGGGTGCTTAAAATCGGATTGGCGGCGGAATCGCCTAGACCGCAATGGCTGTTGTTTTTGACGATCAGGCATAACTCGCTGAGCTCTTCCAGATCGACCGCGGCGCCGTTGCCTTCAACAATTTTCTGCAGCTGATTTTTTAACAGCGAGGTGCCGACCCGGCACGGCGTGCAAAAGCCGCAGCTTTCATGGGCAAAGAAATCGGTAAAGTTCTGGACGATGTCGAAAATATTACGGCTATTGTTGAACACGATAAACGAGCCGGCGGTGGATAGGTCTTCGAAGGCCACGCGGCGTTGCAGCTCCCGGTTGGAAATAAAGGTGCCGGACGGTCCGCCCACTTGCACACCCATCACATCCTCCGCGCCGCAGTCCTGCAAAATATCCTCGATTGTCGTGCCGAAAGGGTATTCGTAAATGCCGGGCCGCGCGCAGTCGCCGCTGATGCTGAGCAGTTTGCTGCCGGTGGATTGTGCGGTGCCCACCTCGGCAAACCATTGCCCACCTTGAATGGCGATGTGCGTGGCCGCGAAAAAAGTTTCGACGTTATCGACCACGGTGGGTTTGCGTTGATAGCCGCAGATCACCGAGTTGGGCGGTTTAACCCGAGGTATGCCGGGCTTGCCTTCCAATGACTCGATTTGCGCGGACGCCTCTCCGCAGATGTAAGCGCCGGCGCCCATGCGGATTTCGATGTCGAAATCAAAGCCGTCCCGGCCAAGGATATTACGACCCAGCAAGCCGCTATCCCGGCGGCGCTTTAACACACGCTGCAATTGCTCGTAGAGAAATAAATACTCAGCGCGTAAATACAATAAACCCTGGTCGGAGCCGATGATCGCCGCACACAGGGTCATGCCTTCAAACACTTGGTCTGCGTAAAGATCGAGCAACATCCGGTCTTTAAAGGTACCCGGTTCGCCTTCGTCGGCGTTACAAATCACGTAGCGTGGGGTAGCTGCTTGGACGGAACAGGTTCGCCATTTCAAGGCTGTTTTAAAGCCAGCTCCGCCGCGGCCGCGCAGGTTCGAACAGTCCACTTCCGCCAGGGTTTCCGCCAAGCCGCGGGCAAAAGTGGCTGACAGCGCCGCGCCGTTATTGAACGGCTGGTTCAGCAGCAAGCCGGGTTTGCGGATCGGCTCGTCAACCGCGAAGAACTCGGTCGGCCAATCAGTCAATGGCGCTTGCTGTTCGACCAGTTCGGCGATTACATCGATTCGGGAATAATCCAGACGCGTCAACGCATAACCGTTAACCAAGCCGGCCGGGCCTTGGTCGCACATGCCGGTGCAGGAGGTGTTGTTAAGACTGACCAGACCGTCCGCCCTGACTTGGCCGACTTTGACCTTCAGTTTTTCCGCCAGGTAATTCAACAATTTTTCCTTACCCAGCATTCTATCGGTAATCGAATCGCTGATATGAATGTCGTAACGGCCCTGCGGCGTTAGGTGCAGGAAACTGTAGAATTCCGCGACGGCAATAATCTGGATGCGGGGGATATGCAGAGCCGAGGCCAATTGTTCGATAGCCGCCTTGGGAACATGCAGGTACTGAGCCTGCACGGCCCTTAGCATCTGCAAGAGCCTTTCGGGTTTATAGTCCGCCTGTGCCAGTACGGACTCAATAAAAGTATTCATCGTCGAGTTACTGGGCAGTTATGTTGAATCGTCGTGTCCCATTGCAATTGAAAAATCATGAGCCACCCCACACACCATTCTTAAATCGGCGCTAGATTTTTCAAATCGTTCACTGGCAGTCTACCTGGAAGAGCGCCCCACAAGATTAGTTGTGGGAGTCGATACATTCCGCTTGCCAAGCGAAAGTGCCTGCCTTGTCTCTCTATGCGTCAATACACACAACTCAGCAGCGCAATGTCTATTGTTCTCGCTGCGGAAGATGCGCAAATTCGCCGTCATCCATGGCGCAATACTAAACAAATTAGCCGGGTGTGGACAGCAAAATATTGCCGATCAAAACGCGGCAATCGGGACGAAGGGCTTGCGGCGTTGGCAGGGAATACGTTTTTTACCGGACTCCCGGATACAGTCGTGCTTGCGGGTTTGATAACAGAGCACGCAACGGTTTAAGCGGCGCTGGTAACGCCCATAAGCATTGGAGACCAAGCGTTCCAGGCGTTCCAATGCACTGTGGTTGGGAGGGAGCAGGCTGGTCTGTCTGGCGTGTAATGCGGCATAAAGCTGCCGGGCTTGATCGATTAAAATGTCATTGTCCATTGTAATCACCTGACTTAATCGCTGATGAGTCGAAAACCGGCGTTGGCATGTGCGATTGAACATGCCGGGTTGAATTATTGCGTGTGCTTATGTTGATAGCTTTGATTTCAATCAACGCAGCTTAAAATTGTTGGTGACTTTGATATGGCGTACGCTAATTAGCTTGCTCGGCATCGGCGGTAAGACACTGCTCGACGACGCGGCGGCTCAGAACCTCGTCTTGCAGCATGATATCCACCATAGACGCCACCACCGTGCGGGTCTTTAACCCGTTAAAGCGGGAAAAGTTTTTCAGTTGGTCGTAAGTCGGTTCTTCCACCGCAATTTTCTTTCTGTCGTTTTTCGATTTATCGGCAGCCATGAGAGAGTGTTCCTTTGTAAGGTTAGGTAAAAGAGTCGTTGGGTAAACGCATGTCAATTTTGAATCAATCCGTGCTTGCGGAAATAGAGGGCAACATTGACCAAGGCGATCATTACCGGCACTTCAATCAATGGTCCTATTACAGCGGCAAACGCCGCACCGCTGTTAATGCCAAACACCGCTACCGCCACCGCAATAGCCAATTCAAAATTATTACTGGCGGCGGTAAATGCCAGCGTGGTGGTTTTGCCGTAGCCGGCGCCGATGGCTCTGCCCATTAAAAAACTGAGCAAAAACATCACCACAAAGTAAATCAAAAGCGGTATCGCAATGCGCACCACGTCCAGAGGTAATTGCACGATCAAATCGCCTTTCAGCGAGAACATCACCACGATGGTAAATAACAGCGCGATTAATGTCAGTGGGCTGATTTTGGGGACGAAAGTTTGCTGATACCAATCTTTGCCTTTGGCTTTAACCAATAGAAAACGTGTGGTAAAGCCGGCCAGAAACGGAATACCCAGATAGATGAATACGCTTTTGGCGATTTCGACTATGGTGATTTCGACCAGGCTGCCTTGCATGCCAAACAAGGGTGGCAACACGGTGATGAACAGCCAGGCATACACGCTGTAAAACAACACCTGAAATACGCTGTTAAACGCCACTAATCCGGCCGCATAGTCGTTATCGCCGTTGGCGAGTTCGTTCCAGACGATGACCATCGCGATGCAACGCGCCAGGCCTATCAAGATCAGGCCGACCATGTAGTCGGGATAATCGCGCAGAAACACGATAGCCAATAAAAACATCAACACCGGGCCGAGCAGCCAGTTTTGTACCAAGGACACGGCCAATATACGCCAGTTGCGAAATACATCGCCGAGTTCTTCATAGCGGACTTTGGCCAGCGGCGGATACATCATCACGATCAAGCCGATGGCAATCGGGATGTTGGTGGTGCCGACGGAAACCGCCGCGTTGAAATCGGTTACTTCGGTCGGAAACAGAAAACCGATGCCTACCCCAAGCGCCATGGCGATGAAAATCCATAGCGTCAGAAAACGGTCCAGAAAGGATAAGCGGGCATTGGGGCATTGTGGGGTGTTCATTGAAATCTCCAAGACAGCTGTTTACTGTTCCGCGCTATCGATTGATGATGGCTTACAGCAACTGCTGGCGGGTGCGAGTTGCACGACTTGATCGTCGCCGAATAAGGGAATGGTCTGCAAGGAATGGAAAGCCTCCCAGGCGATGCCTTGCGGATCGACGGTCCAGTATTTGTCGGACTGGGCATAGCAGCAGTTGGCTTGTTTTTGCGCCGCGACCGGTAACTCGGCGGCAGCCAGGTTTTGCTGGACTGCTTCCAGTTCCGCACCGGACTCGACCTGTATCCCCAAATGATCCAGGCCGGGCTGACGACCGCGACTGGAAATCGCAAAATTGACGCGCGGATCGTTCAGCAGCCACTTGGCGTAATCGGCTTCGCGGACTGTCGGCGCGCTTTGAAACAATGCGTTATAAAAGTCGATGTTTTTCGCCAGATCATCGACGGCGAGATGGATATGCAGGCGCTTCATCGCGTTTACTCCGGGTGAAAGTGGGTAAAGGTGTTCTGTTTTGTTAGCGTTGTTTACTAGTGTTTATTTGCTATGGCCACCGGCTAATGCCAGCAAGCGTTCGACGCCGGTCGGCTCGTCCTGCAACAATGGCACCAGCGCATAGCGGCTGGCATGCCGATTGGCGACGGCAGCGATTTCCGGTAATTCATTGGCGGCGCGTTGCTGCAATAGCGCTGAATGCACGGTGCTAGCGGCCACGCTATTGTTAATCACCCAGGCCCATGGCTCGATGCCGGCCCGGCGTAAATCGTCTTGCAAATGAGCTGCTTCCAACACCGGCGTGGTTTCCGCTAAGGTGACGATCAGCACCTTGGTTTGGCGCGGGTCCTGCAATTGCATCATCGGCGTGGTGAAATGCGTTTTGGAATCGCCCATTTGCCGCGCCACTTCACGATGGTAAGCGCCGGTGGCATCCAATAACAGCAAGGTGTGGCCGGTCGGCGCGGTATCCATCACTACAAATTTCTTCCCGGCTTCGCGGATGATGCGGGAAAAAGCCTGAAACACGGCGATTTCTTCGGTACACGGTGAGCGCAAGTCTTCTTCCAGCAAGGCCCGGCCTGCCTCGTCCAATTTGGCGCCTTTCGTGGCCAGCACATGCTGGCGGTAGCGTTCGGTTTCCGCGTGCGGGTCGATTTTGCTGACTGTCAGGTCCGGCAAAGCGCCGTTCAGTGTGTCCGTTAAATTGGCGGCGGGATCGGACGTAGTGAGATGCACCGGCAAACCGCGCCGCGCCAGTTCCACCGCCAAGGCCGCGGCCATGGTAGTTTTGCCGACGCCACCTTTACCCATCAGCATCACCAAGCCATGTCCATCGGCGGCAATCTCGTCCACCAACGTTGATAGATTAGGCGTGGGTATGGCCCCCATAACATTATTGTCAGGCATTGATAGCGGCGCGGCATCGCTAAGCAATTGTCTGAGAGCCGTCAGTCCAACCAGATTGAAGGGCTTTAGTTCAATGCGGTCCATCGGTAGGCTTCTTAACGTTGCTGGCATATCGGCCAAAGCATGTTGCTCGCGCTGGTAGATGGCGTTGGCTAGAGGGTCTAGTGCGGTTGCGCTCTCCGGCAAGATGCCATTGATTGCCAAAAATTGTTGCGACAAACCGATGGCGTTTAATTCTTCATGGGTGCGCGCCACTTCGCGCAAGGTCGATTGTTGGGCGCGGGCGACCAGGATCAAACGACTGCGTTGCGGATCGGCCAAGGCGTCGACGGCGGCTTTGTATTGGCTGCGCTGTTTTTCCAAACCGGCCAAGGGGCCTAAGCAAGAAGCGTTGCCTTTGCCTTGCTCTAAAAAGCCGCTCCAGGCGCCGGGTAATTGCAATAGGCGGATAGTGTGGCCGGTCGGGGCGGTGTCGAACACGATGTGATCGTAGCCGGCAGTCAAGGCCGAGTCGGTCAATAGTGCGGTAAATTCGTCGAATGCTGCTATTTCCGTGGTACAGGCCCCGGACAGTTGTTCTTCTATGCCTTTGACGATGCTGTCCGGCAACACGCCGCGCACCGGGCCGACGATGCGGTCGCGATAGGCTTGCGCGGCCGCTTGCGGATCGATTTCCAATGCCGCCAAGTTGGGCACGGCCTCAATGGCGGTGATCCGATTGCCGATGGCTATGCCAAATACCTGGCCGACATTCGAGGCCGGATCGGTACTGACCAACAACACCTGTCTGCCGGCATCCGCCAATTGCATCGCCGAGGCACAAGCGATGGAGGTTTTGCCTACGCCGCCTTTGCCGGTAAAAAATAGAAAACGCGGTGCTTGCTCGAGAAATTTGCAATCGCTGTTCACGGCATCATCAATAAAAGTTAACAACAGCTGCTGCCGCTACAACAGCCCGACGGTGCTTGCTGTTTCGTTACGCTAATTGCCGCCCAACGTGCCAATTCGGCGCGATTGGGGTAGCGGCCGGCTAAGGCGACTTCACCATCGACCAAAATCAACGGCAAGGCGTCGGATCCGGAGCGTTCCAGAAAGGCTTTAACCACTGTGTTTTCGGCAAATGCCAACGGGGTTTGCGCCAGGTTAAAGCGCTCAATGTCGGCGCCGTTTTGTTTGGCCCAATCGACATCGGCGGCAAAGCCCACCAATTGCTGATCGACTTCCACGCCGCAAACGCCAGTGCTGCAACACAGGGCCGGGTCAAACACATGAATACTGGTCATGAGGACACTCCTTAACAATTAGGGCAACAAAGTGCCGATGCGATCCAGTTCGGCTTTTAGACGCTCGGGATCGTTTTTTAACTCTTCCAACGGTAAGTCAAAAAACTGTTCGATGCGGTGGCGCAGAATGCGATAAGCGACCATGAAGGCCGCGTCTATTTCCTCGTCAGTACCCTCAACGTGGGCGGGGTCTTCGACTCCCCAATGGCTGCGCATGACCGGGCCCAGGTAGGCGGGGCAGGTTTCGTTGGCGGCATTGCCGCATACGCTTAATACGATGTCCGGCGTTACCGGCAGATCGTTCCAGGACTTGCTGTAATAACCTTCTGTGGAAATGCCTTCTCTGGCCAATAAGGCCAGCGAGCGGGGGTGGATCTTGCCGGTCGGTTTGCTGCCGGCGCTCAGGCCATGCCAGTCCGCCGGCGCCAAGTGATTAAAAGTGGCCTCGCCAAGGACGGAGCGGCAGGAATTGCCGGTACATAGAAATAATACGTTCATGATGGAGTGTCGGTCGGGTTTGAGGGTAAAGAATCGGTGGGCTGGACGTCATTTTCGGAACAGACGGAAAGCGACAAACAGGCATTACCGTTGCAGCAGTTCTCGGTCAGGAACGCCAGCAACTCATTCATCGCCGAAAAGTTGGCGGTATAAATCACGAAACGGCTTTCGTTGCGTGAGCTGACCAAGTTCGCATAAGTCAGCTCTTTCAGATGAAACGACAGGGAAGAGGGCGCAATGCCGGTGGTTTCGCTAATTTTTCCGGCAGCCAGACCTGCCGGGCCAGCCTGGACCAAGGCGCGGTAAATAGCCAAACGGGATTCTTGGGCCAGTGCGGCCAGGGCGGTAACAGCAGTTTTGTTTTCCATATTTCAACAATAGTTGAAATATGGAATCGAGTCAATCCCTGACCTATTTGTTACTCAAAAGTATGCAGTTTCGATGAGACTTGATTAGGACTTAGCGTTGCTTAAACAACGCTTTTAGATGGTGGAATGGTCACGTGACTGTCATATTCGCGCGTTAATGTTGCGGCTCCGAACATCGCTCTAGGGGCAACACATGAAAAAAACACATCCACAAAAATTGGCCGCAGTCGCTGTCGGCGCCTTCGGTTTTACCTTATCGGTAGCCGCGGTAGCCCACGATCATGCGGATCGCGATCACCACAATCATCATAATCCCGCGCAATCCAGCCAAGTACCGACATCCGGCGTAGAGTGGTTCAAAGCCGGCGAAGCAGCGGTATTGGTCAATAAACGAGACGTAGAGCAACTGCGCAAAGCCAAAAATGTCATCTTGTTCGTCGGTGACGGCATGGGTATATCCACTGTCACCGCCGCGCGGATTTTGGAAGGCCAAATGGCCGGGCGCGATGGTGAATTTAACCGTCTGGGTTTTGAAAAGTTTGGCTATATGGCCCATTCAGTGACGGCCAGCGCCAATCAACAAACCTCCGATTCCGCGCCGACCGCTACAGCGATGGTCACGGGTATTAAAGCCAATGACGGCGCTATTTCAGTCGAGCAAAGTATCCTCCGCACTGAAAAAAGCGCGGAAGTGAATGCCGCTAAAAGCGTCAAAACCATCCTGGAACGTGCCGAAGAGCGCGGTATGTCCACCGGTGTCGTCACAACCGCCCGTTTTACCCACGCTACGCCAGCCGTAAACTACGCGCACATTGCCGACCGCGATTGGGAAGCCGACAGCAATCTGCCGGCTGGTGCTACCGTAAAGGATATTGCCCGCCAATTGTTGGAATTCCCTTACGGCGATGGTCTGGAAGTGGCTTTGGGCGGCGGACGTAGTTATTTCATGCCCAATACTGTTGCCGACCCCGAATACCCCACCCAAAAAGGTCGCCGCGCCGATGGCCGCGATCTGACCTTGGAATGGACTTCGCAATACAATAATTCCGACTATGTCTGGAACAAAGCCCAGTTCGACGCGATAAACCCGGCGTCTACCGATCATTTGTTGGGTTTGTTCGAACGTTCGCACATGCGCTATGAAGCCGACCGCGCGCAAGACGCCGCCGGCGAACCGTCCTTGACCGAGATGACCGAAAAAGCCATCAAAATTCTTGAAAAAAACCGCAAAGGTTATTACTTGATGGTGGAAGCCGGCCGGATCGACCATGCTCACCACGCCGGCAATGCCTACCGGGCGCTAACCGATACCGTGGCGCTGTCGGATGCAGTGAAAAAAGCCAAACAACTGACCCGCGACGAAGATACTTTGATCCTGGTTACTGCCGATCATAGCCATGTGTTCACCATCGCCGGCTATCCGTCGCGCGGTAATCCTATCCTGGGTCAAACCGCCGTGGACGGCGTTACCCTGAAGGATTCTTTGGGTTTGCCTTACACTACCTTGTCGTATGCTAACGGTCCGGGTTGGACCGGCGGCTTGCAACGCAAGGAATTTAATCCTGCCAATGAAGGCACCGTGGCCGCCGCTTATACGGGTAGCAAACTGCGTCCTGATTTAACAGCGGTTGATACAGCCAACCCTAACTACATGCAGGAAGCTACAGTACCGATGAGCGCGGAAACCCACGCCGGCGAAGACGTGGCTATCTATGCGGATGGCCCGGGTGCTTATCTGGTCCGTGGTACGCTGGAACAAAACGTGATTTATCATGTGATGGCTGATGCGCTAGGCATGCGCAAATAGTCCGGGAACCATTCCCAAAGCCGAATCAGGGACGCTAGCCGTCCCTGATTTTTTTGTAATTATTCACTACGAAGTACGAAAATCCCTCTCCAGCGGGAGAGGGTAGGGTGAGGGGATGAAAACAAAGTATTTTGCTAGTTTAATTCTCCTCTCCCCAACCCTCTCCATCAGTAGAGGGAGCAATTTCTCGGCGATTTACAGAGTTTTGCAATTCACTGAATAGTTACATTTTTTTGAATACCGTTAAAGTGCAGGAACCATGCTCAACACTATTTTCAAGTTTTTACCCAAACTATTTGCTCTGGGTTTATTGATTGTTTTGGCTGCTTGCAGCCATGTGCCGGCCAAGGATGCCGCTAACACCCAAATTATCGAGCTATCTGCGGCAAACTTGCCGGCGGTAGCCGCCGAGTTTGTCACCACCCGCACTGGCGAAGAGCACGAACACGAAGAACACGAAGCACTGCCCCCAGAAGTCAGCTGGCGCTTCTGGCGCGATAGCCAGCAGATCACCATCGAACGACCGCAACTAGGCTTGGGCGAACTGTGGCAGCGCGACGGCCAGGAGCTGATTCACCGTAAGCTGTATCACCACGACCAGCGGGCGATCGAGTTTCAAGCCGGCGACTTACGCATGCTGGACATCACCCCGTCCTGGCAAAAATTGGCGCTGTTGCTGGATAGCCAACTGTTGGACAAACTCACAGCCGAAGAAATCGAATGGACCGACGGCATCCCGACCCGAGAATATCAAGGTAAAGTCGCGGACACCCAATGGCATGTGGTGATGCGGTTGGATGTGGCCTTGCCGGCGTTGATTGAACGTGAACATGGCGACTTTTCCGAGCGTACCGAATTATTGCACGCTTATCCTCTGAAAGCCGCGCCTTGGCAACCTACACCAGTTAATGGCTACGATGTAATCGATTTTGCCGATTTGGGCGACAAGGAGTCCGATCCGTTCGTGATTAAAGTGCAAGCCCAAATGGGGCATGAACATCATCATTAATTACGTCCTTAAAATCCCTGGATTCGTCATTCCCGCGGAGGCGGGAATCCAGTATAGGTGCTAGGCTCCCGCCTGCGCGGGAGCGACGATATTTGGGGGCCGAATTAATAATCGAGTATCGATGCTGTTTGCTGCTTGACTGAACGGGCAAAAAAAAGCCCGCTGTATCGCGTACCAGCGGGCCCGAGTACCACTACAGAGCTTACAACTAATCCATAAAGCTTAAGGCGCCAGCAAAATCCGATTCTGCGGGCCGGGGGCTACAGTACCGTTAGCGGTAAAGTAGTTTTCCAACGCATCCAGATCCAGCGCGCCGCCCAGGCGGTTGGTGCCTTGCGTCAACACATAGTATTGGTCGCCACCGTCCGCCATGAAATTATTCACAGTAACTCGATAGCTGGCGGCTGGGTCTACCACGACACCGTTGATCTTGATACTGGCTGGATCGACGTTATCGCAAGCTGTGCCTTTTTCTTTCCATTCGTAACTAAAGCCATTAGACACTTGCATGATACGGTTGAACGCTTGGCCCGCAACTGGTGCACCGGCCGGATAGCCGACGGTACAACCGGTGAATTGTTGTTCCAGCAAGGTGTGGATTTGCGCGCCGGTCAAGGTCAGTGTCACCAAGGTATTGCCGAAGGGTTGCACGGTAAAGGCTTCGGCGTATGTCACTTTGCCGTCGCCTTCTGCTGCTGTGCTGGACGGAAAGGTCAAATCGGCACGGATGCCGCCGGGGTTCATAAATGAAACCACCGCTTCGCCAAAGCCGACATTTTGGGTAGCCAACAATTGCGCATCGGCAATCACATCGCCCAAAGCCGATTCGCCGGCAGCGCTAGCGGTTCTGGTAATCGCTGCGCTGATGCTGCCGATCACTCGGTTAGCAATAGGTGTGGACAGGGCTTTGTAATTGTCGACGATGGTTTTAATCGCCGCATTCGGCGTGATGGCCGTGTTGCTGCGATCAACGACAATGTTTTCGGCGCTGACGCTGCTGACTTCGCCGTTGGCGGTGCTGATAGCGACATCAATGTCGGTCAACACCCGGCCTTGCGAATTCGCGCTGGTGACTGAAATCAAGCGGCCGGCTTTGTTGGCGATTTGGCAGTTATAGGCTTGGTGTGTGTGGCCGGAGATCACCAAATCCACTTCGTCGTCCAATTGATTGACGATGGTTTTGATTGGGGAGCCGTTCAAGCCGTCATTACAGTTGTTGATGGTAGAGGCACTTTGGGTGACCGGTATCGTGCCGCCTTGGTGAATCATCACCACCACCGCTTCGACGCCGCGCGCGCGCAATTTTGGGATCAAGGCATTCACAGTCGCCGCTTCGTCTTTGAACTCCAGGCCGGCCACGCCGGTTGGGGTGACGATGGTCGGGGTTTCCTTCAAGGTCATGCCGATAAAGCCCACCCGCACCCCGCCGATGACTTTGATCGCGTATTGCGGGAACAAGGTTTTGCCGGAGGCAGTTTCGACCACATTGGCAGCCAGAAATTTGAAATCCGCGCCTTCAAACGGCACCGGCGTGCCAACTGAAGCGCCTTGGCAGGAGTTAGGATCGGTCGGATGACAGCCGCCGTTTTGCATGCGTTTTAATTCAGTCTTGCCTTCGTCGAACTCGTGATTGCCGACCGCGTTGAATTCCAGGCCCAGACGGTTCATCGTTTCAATGGTCGGTTCGTCGTGAAACAACGCGGAAACCAGCGGCGTGGCGCCGATAATGTCGCCGGCCGAGACCACGACAGTGCTCGGGTTTTGGTTTTTTAATTCGTTGATATAGCCGGCCATCCAATCCACGCCGCCGACCGGGATATTGGTGGATGCCGCGCTGGTGGGTGTTTGCCGGAACGTGCCCGGCGATTCCAATTGGCCGTGGAAATCGTTGAACGCGACGATTTTGATTGTGGTGGTGGGGATGGTGGTCACGGCATTGGCCGCGCCCAGTGTGCCCAAGCCCAATGCGATGCCTATGGCTAGTTTGTTTAATTTCATTGGTTTAACCCTTATTTAGTGGATTTGCGGCGACGAGAGACCAAGCCCAGCAGGCCGGCGCCGGCTGCATATAAACCGGCAGCGGCGGGCAGAGGTACTGCGGTTAGGCTGACAGCACCGACGGTGGCGTTAATCTCGGCGGAGGTATCGTCCAGAGCGGATTGGATCAGCAGGCCGCTGATTTGGTAACTGCCGGCACCCAGCAGAAATTCGCCGCGGCTGTAGTCTGAGCTGGCGTAAGCCAAGTCAAAATCGCTGTAAACAGAAGTTGGATAATTGTTAACGGCGGCCGATGTTTCACCGATTACGCTGGCCGTGTTAAAAATCTTGAATCTATCCCCAGCGAAGCCGGCGTCCACTACGCGCAAAATCGCCGAGCCGGTTAAGGTGAATTCAAAGCTTAAAGCATTGTTATCCAGGTCTATCCATTCCAGACCGCCGGAATTAGACACCGAATTGTCTACGTCGAACGCATGCCAAGCGCCGTCGGCATTAAGGGTAATCGCCTCGGCTTGCGTGCAGATTGCCGACAGCAAGGCCACGGCAAGAACAGATTTTTTGATCATTTAGAATGCTCCGATAAAGACAGCGCGTGCGTTTTTGTTATAAGTCACTGGCTGCTCGTTCATTTGGGGTTGAGAAATTTCCATCGCTATGGGTAAAGCAAGTACAGCCTAAGGAAATTTTGTGATGAACTTGTGATTGCTAAATGAAGATTTCGTGAAATGTAATACAAATGTGTTGCCGGCTTTCTAGCGGCGGTGGTTTCAGACTGTTAGGCCTGAATGTAAGCAATGAAATTCCTGATTAGCAAAGATCTTCAGCTAAGCGTCATACCCGCACGGAAGCGGGTATCCAGTGCCATGGATGGTAAGCTTCGAGTCATCCATGGAGCCTGGATTCCGTCAATCCCTGCCGGAATGACGATCTTTTGGGCGCTAGCTGAAGATTCGTACTAATCAGGATAAAATTTGGGGAATGAGGTGAGCCAGGATTCAGTTGGGGCATCTTGGTTTTCGACTGCTCGAGTTTATAGTTCGAGTGCTGGGCAAAATAACGCCAATGTTGTGGTTCGGAGCTTGGCGGATTGAGTTGTGAAGCAGAATGATTTAGAAAAAAGCTTGGGCATTGGGGTTATTTTCTCCATCGTTCGAGCTCGAAGCTCGGGCATTGGACAAAATTACTCCAATAGTGCGGTATCGAGCTTGGTGGATTGAGTTCTGAACCGGAATGATTGAGAAAATAGCTCGGATGATGGAGGAATTTTTCTCTATTGGTTGAGCTCGGAGCTCGGTCGTTGGACAAAATTACTCCAATGGAGCGGTCCGGAGCTCGATGGATTGAGTTCTGAAGCGGAATGGTCGAGAAAATAGCTTGGGTGATGGTGTTCTGAACTTGAACGATGAACAAAATAACTCCGAAGTTACGGTTCGAAGCTGGATTATTAGGATTCGTGTCGCTATCGCGACGGGTGTTTTGAAGTCGGTTCTCGGACCGACGACCGAGATACTTTCTTTTGCTCCGCCAAAAGAAAGTATCCAAAGAAAAGGCGGCCCGGATGCCGCTTTGATCCTGCGCTCCTCGGGTTCGAACGGGGTTTTCCGAAGGGGCTTCCCAGCCCCTGCGTAAAACGCGATGCATCCCTGCATCGCCCCTAACGGGCTGATCCGTTCAAACCCTCCGGTGCTCGGCGCGGCATACGGGAGAAAACCCCGCCGCGAAGTTTGAAATCCAGCTAATATTTGCGCAGTTTTGTAGGGCGCATTAGCGATAGCGTAATGCGCCGAATGCTTTAAGGCCAACATACGGCGCAATACGGCTGCGCCTATTGACGCCCTACAAATTGCGCCTTAGGGCCTTGCGCGGCTTTTCGCGCAGGTCCGCTCGACTGCCGGGTTATGCCTCGGCTGCGCCACCGTAACAACCGATGAAGTGAGCCTTGCTAACAGCTTCGAGGCAGTACGCGCTGTGGGAATTGAATTTTCTGAGGCGCCATATAACGTCACCGCCAAAATCGAAGAACACGGGTCGGGCTGAACGAAACCAGACAGTTCTTGGTTTCTTCCACGCGAACAAACGGTGTCCGACGTGGGTCTCGTCAATGAAATTCTGAATCCGATGACTTCCGTAGACCTCGACCATGGTAGCGCCCGGCTCGTTCTCGGATATGCGGTGAAAGATAAAGCTTTGCGGTGAGTTTTGCACCGGGCGAACGCACATATCCAATGACTCAGGCAATTCGGGATTAGGTAACATCGCCCCGAATTGAATGTTGGACACAAAGTTCGCTGCATTAACCACCCACGCCATATCTCCGTAAAAACGCTCTCGAGAGATCAGTTCACCATCATTCAGCGGGGAGTTCTGGAATTCCAACACAAAGCCTTCCCGATTCTTTACATCGGCAATGTGTTTTTCACCAGTTAGGCTGTCAAAGTGCACTACCTCCTGAAACTGTTCATTCCAATGCGCCTTCCAATCGCGGTGCCACTGCGTTTCGTTCTCCCACCAGGGGTCGCATGTCTGTTTGATGGAATGCGCCCAGTGCCATACCTTCTGATTCCCGCACTTGGCGATCACGTCATTTCCGCAGAAAAGGCAAACGCCCCTTCCTTTCGGGAAGGCAACGGCTTTTTGTCCATTAACAGCGGAAAACATCACTTGCACTATCTCCGAGAGGCATAACGTAATGTATACGACACTAGATGTCCGATAATCCCGCGCATTTGTCGTATAACTCCAACTGTTTATGTTTAAGTAATTGATTTTATATGTAGGCGTGACTTTAACACCTCAAATGGTGTTGAAAAATACGACACTAGAAGCATGCGGAAATATATCATCCTTGGTACCTTGCTTCTAGGAAATAGAGTATGGAATTCTCTTTGGTTTCGATCAGTCTGTTTTATATCTGTCTGCAATGCGAACTAAGCCGCCAATCCAATAGCTGTCCTATCAGGCCGCTTGGATCGGTTTTTGCTCATCAGTGGAAGGTCAAGTACAAACCGGTTTCCCGGATTATCAGCCGGGTAGGGTGGGCACGTTTTTTGTGCCCACGCGGCATTAAATATACACCGCGAATGGTGGGCAGAAAGAGTTGTCCGCCCTACGTTTTTTGATTTTTCAATAGATTTTGGGAGTGGTTTTTCTCCTCCCATTAAAAAGCAGGGTGAACGCGATAAATATTTTTTTGAATGACACGTGTGTTCTCGAAATGAATGGTAAACGTGTGGGTAAAACAAAATTTCCTGATTTGAGATAAAACGCTGCTAAGCGGTCCACTCCTTCGGATTTGAATCCGCCGTCTTTAACATTAATCAATTTGACTCGAAAACAAGCAACCGCCCAGCTGTTTCCAGCGTGCGGCAAGAAGGGCGGAAAATCTAAAAAGCCGGCGCTTGGTCTTGCAGCGTAAAAATGATCGGCACCAATACCGCGCTGGCTACATTGATTTCCGCTCGTTTGGCCGGCACGAAGCGCCATTGCTTGACTGCTTCGACCGCGGATTCGTCCAGCGATTCGTGGCCACAACTTTGTTCGACGGCAACGCCGACGACCTGGCCTTCCTCGCTGACTTCCACGCGCAAAGTCACTTTGCCCTGCCAGCCTCGGCTTCGGGCGATACTGGGGTACTCCGGCTTGGGATTGTGTTGGTAAGCGGCGTTGAGATACGCCTCGGTATAAGCCGGACTTGGATTGTCGGCGGTTACTTTCTCGGGGATCGACGGCTGAGTGGCATCGTCGATCAGCCGCGGCTGTTGATCAAAAACTTGTTCCTGCATTGAAAAATCGGACGGCGGCGCCTGCGGCGTCACTTTTTTCAACCTGGGTTTGAGTTGCGGCTTTTTAGGTTTGGGTTGGGCAACGCTGGGCGGCGGTGGTTGGGTTCGCTCAAGGCTTGGCTTGATGGCCGGAATCGTGATCGTCGACACCTCCATTTTAATCGGAACGGCCTTTGCCTCCGGCAGGTCGGGGCACAAGAAGCAGCTGACCCCGGCCAAGTGCAGCAACGTAACCGTAACTAACATCAAAAATAGCACGGAGATGTTGACCGAACGTTCTTTATGGCGGGTTGGCTTTAGCAACACCGCATGGCCGACTTCGATGCCAAAGGACGCATCAAGAAAAGATGATGCCGGATTTTGAGCAATAACAAGTCCGATTCGATTAGCTCTAATAAAAGGCACGGTTTTTTAGGACTGGCGGTTAAACATGCGGCGGCTTCCCTGAACTGGCGTCGTTCTTCCAAACAACTAAATTCACCAAATTAAGACAATTTTCAATTAATTATGACAAAAGCCTTGCCGCCAGGAATGCGGCCAATTGCCGCATCGGCGGCTCCGAATATTGCCAGGCTGATTCTGTTTTCGCATCAAGAATGCAAAATTACCAGCCATGGCCCCAACTGAGTCAAACGAATGGCCAAAGATTTTTGCAAGGCGTCCAACATGGCCAAGCTGTCGGTAGGGAACACCCCACTGACGCGCATCTGTTCGATATCCTCACCTTTCAACAGAATCTTGGCTTTTGAATAGCGGTTCAATTCGGCGACCACATCGGCCAGCGTTTGATCGTGGAAAATCAGCTTGCCGCGTTTCCAGGCATTTAACTGATTCAGATTCGCCGCGTGCGGCTTGTCCAGACTACCGCTACCGGCATACAGCAAATGCTGACCTTCTTCGACCCGCATTGGCGCGACATTGGATTTATCGGTCAAGCGCACCGCCACCGCGTGTTCCGTGACACTGACTTCGACAGCACCCGATGCACGCCGTGCTACGTCGAACACCGTCCCTAGGGCCTTGACCGCCGTATCGCCGGCTTCAACCTCAAACGGTCTGTGCGCGTCGGCGGCGACCTTGAATTCGGCTTGCCCCCTCAGCAACACCACCCGGCGTTTGTCTTCCGCCCAGTCCACTGCCAACGCGGTATCGGTATTCAGCAATACGCTACTGCCGTCGGCCAGTTGAATCTGCTTTTGTTCGCCAACCGCTGTCGCATAATCGCTCAGTAACCAATCTTGGAGTATGTCTCGACCAAACAGCACAGCCAACAGCAGCGAAGCCACCAGCGCCAGACCGGACCAAGGGGACCGGCGCCGATTAGCCACCATTTGCCGCACCGAGCCGATTGACTTCGATTGCAAATCGGCGGGCGGCGATCCTTTGACCGCCTGCGCCACCGAACCCCACAGCGCCTCGGCCTCTGCGTAAGCCTGCCGGTGCGCCTGGTCTTGCCGATACCACGCCTCGAATTGGCGACGAGTGGCGTCAGTGACAGCCCCGGAACGCATCTCCACCAACCAGTCTATCGCCTGGTCGGCCAAGCTATCGCCGGAATCGTCTGGGTCGGTATTCATTGAGGCAGGGTGAACAAGAAAAGAGGGGACACACGATATAGCAAGGCCGGCGGAAAATAAACCGTTACCGGCATTAACCCCATTCACGACTGGCGCGGCAATGTTTCAAGGTCTTGGCAATCCGTTTGGCGATAGCCCGCTCGGACACACCCAGACATTCGCCAATTTGCGCGTAGGTCAGACCTTCGACGGCACTTAAATAAAACGCCGTGCGGCACTCTTCCGGCAGCTCGTTCAAGGCCGCATTGACGGCATCCAGATCTTGCCAGATCATCAGGCGTTGTTCGGCATCCGGATCATTGCTGGCGACCGCTTCCAACAGTTCCGCCGACACCTCTTGAGCTGGCGTATAGCGGGCACGCACCGATTCCTTGCGAATATGATCCACCACCAGGTTGCCGGCAATGAAAAAAGCCAGCGCCCGCCTATCCTGGGTGGGCGCGCGTTGCTCGGAAAACAGAATCCGCAAAAAAGTTTCCTGAGCCAGATCCTTGGCGGTATCCGGGCAGTTCAAGCGGCGCAGGAAGAAGCCGATTAAATCGTCCCGGTTTTCCCGAAAGAAGTGATCAATAGTGTCCGGAACTGCGTTCATCTGGGTTTTTAAAAGACTGGGTTAGCAATACAGACGTTTTAAGAAGCAAAATCAGCACCAAGCGCGTTTGTTTCCTCACCGCGTTAAGCCCGCTATCGGCCGGAAATCCCCGCCATTCGGGCTTTGACAGCCGCCTAAGCCGCCGCCAAAAATACAATTTATCAAGAATGAGTAGGATTTGCCCGGACTTTACCATCCATAAAACCGCGCGATATACCGCATATCGTGTGATATGCCGCATTCAGAAAATAAGCCGCGTGCGAACGGGAGGGCCTTGGCTGCGTCTACTATCTATCTCCATCGCGGCGCATGTCCGCAATTTTTCGGGTCCGCTGTTCATGATTTTTGTGCTGAAACGTTGTGAAGAGTAACGCCGGCAA
The DNA here is from genome assembly GCF_000365425.1 of Methylomonas sp. MK1. Taxonomy (NCBI): domain Bacteria; kingdom Pseudomonadati; phylum Pseudomonadota; class Gammaproteobacteria; order Methylococcales; family Methylococcaceae; genus Methylomonas; species Methylomonas sp. MK1. The sequence continues at coordinate 1,738,718 of NZ_AQOV01000001.1, read as the reverse complement.
TCGGCGCCGCCTTTTACGCATTCAGGAGATTTTATGAGGACACCCACATTCGCGACCATGACCGCGCCTTTTGCCATCACGGCCCTGGCGTTGAGCATTGCCAGCCACACGGTCCACGCAGACACCGCGCAAGATGGCGCCCGAACTTATGCCATTGCCGCCGGCGGCTTGACCGAAGCCCTGACGTCTTTTGCCGACCAGGCCAATCTGAAACTGGTCTTCAACGCCGATTTGACACGCGGCCTGACGGCCCCTGCACTGAATGAGACAGTCACAGTCGAGCAAGGACTGAGCAAATTGCTGAAGGATAGCGGGCTGGGTTATCGCTTGATGGGCAACGATACAGCCATCATCGAAGCTAAACCGGCGGTGAATAGAAGTTCGCCGCAATCGGCTGCCACTATGCCGACGGTAACAGTATTAGGCAAAACCATTTACGAAGCGACCGATCCTTACAACGCGGATTATGTAGTACCCAGCGCCAGCGCCGGCACCAAAATCGATACGCCGGTCATGGAAACGCCGTTGAATGTGCAAAGCGTGTCCAAACAGGTGCTAAAGGATCAGCAGGTCATTACTCTTGATCAGGCTTTGAAAAATGTCAGTGGCGTAACCACTAACAGTTCAGGCGGCCTGGAAGGCGGTTTTTTTGGTGGCACGGGACAATCGATCATCCTGCGTGGTTTTGAATCACAGACCTACTTCCGCAACGGCTTTCGTTTGCAACAAGGTGCATCAAGCCGGGAAATGGCTAATGTCGAATCGGTTGAAGTATTAAAAGGACCGGCAGCGATCCTGTACGGCTTGGTAGAGCCCGGAGGCATGGTCAATGTCGTCACCAAACAGCCATTGGCAACGCCTTACTATGCCGCCAGCCAGCAATTTGGCTCATACGATCATTATCGAACCACATTGGATGCGACTGGCCCACTCAACACCGATAAAAGTTTGCTTTATCGAATGAACCTGTCTTATCAAAACAGTGGCTCGTTTCGCGACTTTGTGGGCAAGGAAGACGTATTCGTAGCGCCAGTCTTGAAATGGCAGATTAGTCCCAAAACCCAAGCCACCTTGGAATTAGAGTATAACCATCAGCATCTTGGCCTTGATACGGCGTTTGTCCCATTATTTGACCGTAAGTTATTCGACATTCCCCGTCGCCGTAATTACAGTGAGTACACGCCAACCACGAGGGAAACGGTCTATGGTGGATTGAATTGGTCGCATCAATTCAACGACGACTGGTCTATTAAACACAGCTTTGCTGTGAATCAGCAAACGATTGATAACCCTCATTTTGTTTATCCTGTCTCCGCTGATAACGCCAGTGTCACCCGACAGCTTTGGGGGGTTGAGAGTCAGTTCAACACCTACTCCACCAATATCGACCTGACAGGCCATTTCGACACCGGCGTGCTCGCACATACCGTATTGTTGGGCGGCGATTATTACCGCTTGGATAATCATCACCACGACGCCACCAGTTTCGCGGACCCAGCAAATTTCATTTGGGACAACTCGTTAGTAGATTTGCTCAGTCCCAACCATCCAGGCACACCCTTTACCCAGCCCTTGCAGTTGATAGGCAATAGTGACAATCGCACCGACCAATTCGGCTTTTATATTCAGGATCAAATCAAATTGCCTTTTGATCTGCACATCATGGGCGGCATCCGTTACCAAAATCTGCATCAACATAATTTGACCGAATTTGGTGATATTTTCGGTGGCGGCACAGACACTTCGGCATCCAGCAATGATGCTGTCACACCTCGCGTCGGGATTTTATGGCAGGCGCAAAACTGGCTGAGTCTTTATGCCAATTATGTTGAGAGTTTCGGTCCCAATACCGCGAACGCCAGACTGGAATCGGGTAAACCGGTGCCGCCGACCAGCGCCGAACAATACGAGGGCGGCATCAAAACCGAGTTTTTCGATGGCCGCCTACGCGCGACGTTCGCCTATTACGATTTAACCAAATCCAATGTTGCTACTGCCAGCCCGACGCTGGCGGCACAGGGTTTGTCGGTAATCACCGGCGCCGTGCGCAGCCGAGGACCGGAGGTGGATGTACAAGGTGAAATTTTGCCCGGTTGGCATGTGATTGCAACCTATGCCCATACCGATGCCCGGATTGCCAAATCCGACGATGAAGGTTATCAAGCGGTCGGCACGCGCTTCTGGAACGTGCCCACTAACACCGGCAGCTTTTGGAATGTTTTTGAGTTTCTGGAGGGCGATCTAAGAAGTTTTAAAGTCGGTGGAGGTGTGACACTGCGTGATGGGCAACGCGCTTGTTGCGATAAACCCGCTCTCACCACTCCCGGTTATGCCACGCTCGATTTATTGGCCGCTTACAGTATCAATTTAGGTAAATCTAAGATCACAGCGCAATTGAATATCAACAATCTATTGGATAAGCACCACTTCACGGGCTTGAATACGATTAGCGATGCGAGTTCGGGAATTGTCGACTTTGGTCAACCTCGCAGTTTTGTAGGCTCAATTAACATTCAATACTAGCTAATCAAATCTACCGGGAGAGTTTTGCAAGGTTTAGAGTTTGAATATCCAAACCTTCCAACCCAGTCGGCAACGGCCTACAAAACCGTCCGCTCCAACAGCCAATATACCGGGTGGGCACGGTTTTTGTGCTTACCCGGCATAAACCTATACCGATAATCGGTTTGCAGAAAAGCGTTGCTCATCCGACGTTTTGTTTTCGCTTGATTTTGGGAGTGGTTTTCTCCCGTTATTCTTTTGGATACTTTTCTTTGGCGGAGCAAAGAAAAGTATCTCGCCTGTCGGTGCGAGAACCGACGTTAGAATAAACCGTCGCGTTAGCGACACAAAATCTTAAGCCGATGGCATCTAGGTAAGCCAGGATTTATCCAGTTTTTAGCCTCGCTTCCGCCGAATCCCCCCCAAACTCACCACCACCCCACTAACAAACATCAATAAAGACGGCGGCAACGGCACCGCAGTGATTTCAACGCCAACGCTGCTATTAATCGCCAGTGCACTTTGATTCAAAAAGATCAAACCCTGATTGAGATCACTCAAATCGCTGGTAATGGCAATATTCAGATTTCCCGCCGTAACAGCTTGAAAATGCAAAACCGCCAGCGAGATCAAGGAACCCACTTCATTGAAACCCAAGCCTGGGAATGCCAAACCAGCAGCGGCCAAGTTCACGCCATCCTGTGTTGAAATATCGGTGAATAACGAGTTGATAGTGCTTCCCAGAAATTGCGCCGCACCCATGCCGCCAAGTTGGGCATTAAAACCAAAGCCCAACACCAATTCGTCTGGACTGGCGTTAGCCAACGGCACGAATGCCACCAATGCAACGTCGAAATAATCGCCAACGTGGGTAAGGCCCGAGGTTTGATTCAATGCCAAAAATGTGGGCTCGCTCGGCGAGATTGGTGATGGGAAATATCCGGTATTTGTAATATTTGTAATAGGTGGAGTCGTAGCTTCAAGTTGAATATTGCCCCCCGGTAAAATAACGATGTCACCCCCTTGAAGCGGTGGCCGTGCAGTTACTTCCAGTCGGGGTCTGGCTATCGACACCGTCCCGCTTATTAGATCCTGATTTTCCGGTACCGAAATACCACTAGCCTGATTCGTACCTGACCAGAACAGACCAACCAGCAAAAGGCATTGACGCCATGTCATATTTTTCATAAAACCTTCTTCAATAAATAAAAATTAATCGGTAATTTATGCGGCGCTTATGGCTTGCTGATAGCCGCGTAGCTATTGAAATAGCCGTACCAAATCCGGTAGTCCGCCATGCTGACGCAACCTGACTTGTCGTAATCCGCTTCCCTGTTAAAGCCAACCTTGCCGCTGCATTTGCCGACCTGAGCTTTGATCAGGCCAGCGTCGTTGTTATCGACATCGCCGTCGTTATCCAGGTCGCCGGGCACGAACAGTTTGATTAACAACGGATCGTGGTCGGATGACCGATAAGCATCGGCCGCGTAGAAACTGCTTACTTGATTCGCCGATTTGAACTCGGTGTTGTAATCCAGGGATCTCGGTTCGTCGGCATTGATATGCCATTCGCCGACGCTTTTGACTTGCGACGCTAGCGAGGCGTTTGCCAGAGCGTGATCCAGATAACCGGCCGCGCCGTCGAACACGTAACTATAAGCCGCCTGATTGCCAATGAAGGTTTCCAGCAGATTTTGATAGCCGGCGTTTTTCAAGGCGCTGATCGGGTCTTCCTGCGCATAGCTGTTTAAGTCACCGATGATCAAGGCATTGCTGGCGCCGTTGTGGGTTGGATCGCTAGCCAACCAACTCGCCAGGGCTTGCGCGGCATCGGTGCGGGTTTGGTTGCAATTGCCTTGGCCGTCGCCAGTATCCGGGTCGTTAACGTCATCGCAAGCCGAACCTTTGGATTTGAGATGGTTAACCGCGATGGTCAGCAGTTTGTTGGAGGCTTTATCCAAGAAGGTTTGCGCAATGGCCGGGCGGTTTTTGGTGTCGAGAAACAAGGGATTGACGGAAGAATCCAAAATCGCCACAGAGCCGGCTGTCGATACCTTTGCGGGTTTATAGATGAGGCCAACCGCGATTTCGTCGGTGCCGATTTTGTTCAAGCCGGGATTGATGAAAGCGTAAGTGCCGGCGCCGGCCAGTTGATTCAAACCGTTCACCAGATCGGCGATGGCGCTGGTGCTGCCGTAACCGTCGTTTTCGATTTCCATCAAACCGATCACGTCAGCATTTAACGCATGGATGGCGGGAATGATTTTGGCGCGCTGACGATTAAACTCCGCGAGCGTATCCGCGCCGCGAGAAGTTGGGAAGCCTACGCCCAGGCCGTTACCGTTAAAGTAGTTCAACACGTTAAAGCTAGCGACTTTCAGAGAACCCAAGCTTGATAAGGTCGGAGCCGGGCTGCGGCTGTTGTCGGCGACAAAGGTCAATGGTTGAGTCGGTTGCAGGCGATACACGCCAAAGTCGTAAGCCAATACACCGGTAGCTCCAACTACCGAGTCGCCGCTGCGCAACGGAGTAGCGGCGCTCAAACCAGTCGGTTGCGGGTAAATTACCGGATCCGGATTTTGTACGTTGATACCGTCGTCTACCAACAGTTGGTTAGCCAAATTTTGTGCGGCGACATCGATAGCGGCCTGGCCGGGTGTGGCTACTTGCGTGGGTGTGAATAAGCGGCCGCCGGACGACAGCAAGAATTCGCCGAAGCGGCCCAGGTTGAAGTTTTCGGTGACGGTCAGGGTTTGCGGCAATTGAATCAGCATGCCTTCCCAGCGCTCGGGATCATTGCCGGCGCTGTCGAAAGGCAGGTTGACTTCAACCGCGGCTGGCAAGGTATTGCCGGAAGAACAGACATCGACCGAGCTGACGGCTTCCATGCGGGTCATAGAGAATGTTTCGGTCACGGTGCCGACGATGTGTACTTTGTCGCCGACATTGACCGGTAAGCTGGATGAGACGAACAATCCTTCCGAGGTGGCAGGGTTCGCATCTGCACCGCTGACTTGTTGCACGAAAAAGCCGTTTAAATTCGTGCTGCCTTGGAAATCGGCGCTAACAACGGCTTCCACATGTTGCACGCTGCCGCTCAAGGGACTAACGCCGCTTGTGCCTTGGATTGCGCTAATTAGCGTTGCGGCTTGGCCGCATTGGGAGACGGGTGGCGGTGGTGGGGTGACGCCGCCGAAGTTCTGGCCGTTGTTGATTGCTGCAAAGGAACTTGTCGATTCCGCGTTCCAGGTAAAGTCTTCGTAACTAGTGCCGCTGCCTTGTAATTGTAGCGATTGGCCGCTGGCTGTAGTGCCGGGTTCCGAAACGCCAATGTCGATGCTGTTCATGCCGGTAGCCGGACCGTCAGCAGCAATGAAAGAACCTTCATAGCTTAAAAATTGTACGACTGTGCTGCCATTGACCAATGCAATTCCGTCTGGTGCGCCATTTTCTATCCCGCTGATAGAAAAGCTTAGAGTGCCAACGCCGTTACCGGATTGGTCGCCGATGGTTCCGCTGAGTGCAGTGGTTTTGTAAACTTTGCGAATGGTGCTGTTCCCGTTGTAAAACACCAACGACCAACCGCTTAAATTAGTACCTGCGGGTCCGACAATCTCCACCGCTTCGCCGGTATCAGCGCCGCCGTTGTCGTAATGTATTTCGTTGATAAACACCGGCGTGGCAGCCTGGGCGTTGCCGAAAAAACTGAGGGCACTCACTGCCGCCAGCAGCGGATAGCTGCGGATATGCTTTGCGATCATGGTCGGATGGTCTCTGTGCTTAAAAATCAGTAAACAGGCCTTGGGCCTGAGCTGACTCGCAGAGAAACGCACTCGTCGGTCTAAGGGGGAAGGCGACGAGCGCGTCATTGGGTAATTTCCCAAAATTCTGCAAGCCCGGTCACATTTTCCGGGATAACAGAGGCGGGAGGGTTAAGATACCGTGACGGTTTAGCGAAGTTTTTGTGACATGTAATACAAACGCCAATCAGACCAGTCGTGCTAAGGGTTTAGCAATTAGCCGGATGACGGTTTAGCCAAGGTGCGGCAATTCTCCGTCATGCTGCTGCGTTAATTGCGGCGTTTCTTGCGCCAGCCAGCGGATCAATTCCAGTCTGCCGTCCTGATGTTCGACTATCGCCGTGCAGCTTTCCACGAAGTCGCCGGTATTGACGTACAAAAAGCCTTCTATTTCCTTGATTTCGGCATGATGGATATGCCCACAGATTACGCCGTCCAGGCCTTCGTTTTTTAGAGTGCGAACAATACTTTCCTCGTAATCGGAAATAAATTGCACCACATTCTTGACTTTGAACTTCACAAACGCCGCTAATGAGAAGTGCGATTGCCTACCGAACAGGCGTCTAAACAGCCGCAGGAAACGGTTGATTTCGATCAGCCAGTCGTAGCCCAAGCTGCCGATCTTTGCCAGCCACTGGTGATGTTTGGCGATAGTGTCGTATTCGTCGCCATGCACGATCAGGAAGCGTTTGCCCTTTGCGGTGGTGTGAATGTCCGAGTTTTTCACGACGATGTCGCCGAACACGTAATCGTCGTAATCGCGGACGTTTTCGTCGTGGTTACCGGGTACGTAGATAATTTGCGTGCCGTGTCTGGCTTTACGCAGGATTTTTTGAATGATGGTGTTGTGGTCGCGCGGCCAATACATTTTTTTGGACAAGGCCCAAAAATCGATGATGTCGCCGACCAGGTACAGTTTTTCGCTGTCGTTATGTTTTAAAAAATCCAGCAGGGCATCGGCCTGGCATTGGGTCGAGCCAATGTGCAGGTCGGAAATCCAGATGGTGCGATAAAAAGAGGTATTCATAAGCAAACGCCAAATATTGGTATCGGACGAAGGCTATTCTTGTCTGCGTTTATGACAACAGCATGACAGAGTCGGCTTGTCGCTTTTTTGCCGGTGAATGTGGGCGACGGATTTTTTTGGGGGCTTTTTGCAGGCTTTAGACTATGGCTGTTAGAAATATGTTTTTTAAAAACAATAGCTAACGAGCCACGTTTCGCGTGTCTGACAGGGTTATGTCACATTCCTGTAATGTACTTGTTCTAAGGTTTGCTTATTACCGAGACCCTGGCTAAACAAGCAAGAGAACTGACGATGACGAAGCAAACAGACACACCCAATAATGTGCATACCTTGCATGCGTATGACACCGATTTGGGGCATATGCACAGTTTGATGCTGGATATGACGGACCTTTTGGTTTATCAGCTGGAGCAGGCGATGCAGGCCCTGGATTACGGCGACGGCGAACTGGCGCAAAAAGTCGTTTCGCGGCATAAAAAGGTCAAACATTTCGAAAGCAAGATTGATGGCGAAGTATTGAACATCATTGCCCGGCATTGTCCGGTGGCAAATGATCTGCGCTATGTATTGTCAACATCGAAAATCGCGGTGGAGCTGGAGAAAATCGGTGTCGAGATTGTCGAGTTCGCCAAGCTGATTACGGTGTTGTTCGACCCGAACACTAGCGACCCCAATCAAAAGCTGCTGACGGACATAGTAAAAATGGGTGGTTTAATCAAGCTGATTTTGGATAAACTGATGGTGGTTTTCGAAAGTCGGGATTCCAAGCAGGCTTACGCCCTGTTGCAATGCGACAGGGATTGCGAGTCGGAATTGCAGGAGGGTATCAAGCATCAACTAACCTTAGTATTGCACGATGCCCGCATGATCCGCCGAGCTCTGGATGTGATGCAAATGATGAAAGCCATGGAGCGTTGCGGAGAGCATTGCCGGAACATCGCCGAGCACGCGATTTTCATGTTGGACGGTATTGATGTGCGGCATGGCGGTCTTGCGATTAAGGAAAGTTGCATTAACAATCCCAGCTGATTAAGCGGACAAGCCGACCGCTTGGCTTTAGAGGCGATCTTTGACAACGAATCCCGTTACCAAAAACACTTATTTGCAAGACGCCGTGGTCGATGAGGTCCTGAGAGAATTGATGGACATTCGCGCGGAAATGATTGCCGAAACCGCGGGGTGTCAACAGCGCATCGATCAAGTGGAGGGCAATAACCGGGATAGCGCCCGTAATATGCTGCATTATCTAGCGCTGCGCCGCCGCGACCTCAGGCCCTTGCAACTAAAACTGGCTGCCCTGGGGCTGTCGTCGTTGGGGCGAGCGGAATCGCATGTATTGGCAACCATCGATGCGGTTTTGGAGGTTTTGCATCGCTTAACCGGACAGGAGTGGGTGCCGCCTAATCAAGAGACGGTAGTGGTGGATTTTGCCGCCGGCGAGCGATTGCTGGTCGACCATACTCATTGCTTGTTGGGGGAGGCTGCAAATGGCCGTGGTGTGCGGATCATGGTGACCATGCCCAGCGAAGCGGCGGAAGACTATTCGCTAATTCACAATCTGCTTGAGCAAGGCATGGATTGTATGCGCATCAATTGCGCCCATGATGACACGGTGGCATGGATGCAAATGATAGCCCATCTGCGACAAGCCGAGCGCGCGCTGGGCAAAACTTGTCGTGTCGTGATGGATCTGGCCGGTCCCAAGTTGCGGACCGGCCCGCTCGATCCGCGATTAGCGGTGCTGCGAATTCGTCCGACGCACGACGACCACGGCCGACTCATCGCGCCGGCGCGCGTCTGGTTAACGGACGTGTCGCAACCCACTGCTCCGCCTTCACCCGCTAATGCCTGTTTGCTATTGCCAGGCGAATGGCTACGCCGTTTATACCTGGGTGAGCAACTGAAATTCACCGATGCCCGCGGCGCGAAACGAAACCTGGCAGTGGTTGACATTACTGAGCAGGGTTATTGGGCGGAGGCGACGCAAAGCGCTTATATCGTTCCCGGCACGGTTTTGAATCACGAGCGTAAGGTGGCTCATGCCGATGATCGCCAAGTGACTATCAATCTGTTACCGCAAGCTGAAAATGCCATTTTGCTAAAACAGGACGATTTGTTGATCTTAACGCGTGACCTGGCGCCCGGTCGGCCGGCAACTTATGACAGTAGCGGCCAGGTGCTGACGCCGGCCATGATCGGTTGCTCCATTCCGGAGATTTTTGACGATGTTCGAGCGGGAGAGCCGATCTGGTTCGATGATGGCAAAATTGGTGGCGTGATCGATAGAGTTGAGTTTGCCCAAGTTCTGGTCAGAATCACCCATGTGCGTGCGCGCGGTGAAAAACTGAGAGGCGATAAGGGGATCAATCTGCCCGAGAGCAGACTAGGGATCAGTGCGTTGACGGCCAAGGATATCGAAGATCTGGGTTTCGTGGTCGAAAACGCTGATGTCGTGGAATTGTCTTTTGCCAATAGCGCGCATGATGTCGAGTTGCTGCATGAGCATATGGCGCGTCTGGGGGATAGACGGCCGGCGATCGTGCTAAAAATTGAAACCAGGCGGGCGTTCGAAAACTTGCCGGCCATGTTGCTGGCTGCTATGCGAGCGCCTTGTTGCGGGGTGATGATTGCTCGTGGCGATTTGGCTGTGGAGTGTGGGTTTGAACGGCTGGCCGAAGTGCAGGAAGAAATATTATGGATCTGCGAAGCTGCCCATGTGCCGGTGATCTGGGCGACGCAGGTTCTGGAAACTCTGGCCAAGGAGGGGATGCCCTCGCGGGCGGAAATTACCGATGCCGCCATGGGCGACCGGGCGGAGTGTGTGATGATCAACAAGGGGCCGCATGTGCTTAGCGCGGTGCGCGTTTTGGACGATATTCTCAGGCGTATGCAGCAGCATCAAGCCAAGAAACGCGCGATGCTTCGCGAACTGCGGCTGGCGCATACGTTGAAGCCCCAACAAGCGTCTATCAACGAGTGTAGCTTGACCGAAATAATTATTTAGCGCAGCTAGGGAGTATGGAAATGAGTCAGATGTTGCAGTTCCCGCTTCAAAATTTTGATGCTTACTGTCAAGATTTACATAAATTGCAGCTTAATCCAGGGTATATCATGTATGCAAACCGGCATGCGGGTAATGATCAACCGGCAGCCCGTTTGATCCCGCCAAATCAACTCGAAGCAGCCTTGGCGCATATCGATGCACCTTCCGACGACACCTTTAAGCAGCTGGTGCGGTTGGGTGTGTTATTGGACACGGAATGGGATCGCAGCACCGAGAATTGGGTGATCGTTTCTTTCGAAGGCTGGGAGGTGTTGCACAAGGCCTTTTGTCGGTTGAACATGAGGGTTGAGAAATCAATGATGGAGTTAATCGGGTAAACCCTACGTTCACGCACCGGTTTGTAGTGTCCTTTAAAACAAAAAAGCCAGCATTGCTGGCTTTTTTAATGTTGGTGTTTGCTAAACGGCTATTTGTGAATTTCCAAATGCAAGGCCCGGTATTCTTCGGTCAACTTATGGGTTGGCGCGTAGTGAATCAAAGGCTGAGCATCGCTATGCGACTCGCGGACTTTCACCGAGGTGGAGATTTTGGTTTCCAGTACCGGCAAACCTTCGGCGATCAGTTCATCAACCAACTGGCGGGGCAGGTTGGCTTGTTTCTGATATTGATTAACGATGACGCCTTCTACTTCCAGTCTGTCGTTATGATCGGCTTTGACTTCAGCGATGGCGCGCATCAGTGTGTACAGTGCTTCGCGGGCGAAGGTGTCGCAGTCGAAGGGAATCAGGCATTTTTCGGCGGCGATTAACGCGGACAGGCTGTAAAAATTCAGGATAGGTGGGGTGTCGATATAGATTTGATCGAAGCCTTCCAGTTTTTCCAGAGCTTCTTTTAATTTGTAGATTTTATGCCGGGATTCCAATCTGCTTTGTAAGCCTTCCAGGTCGGAATGGGATGGCAGCACGTAAAGGTTGGGGAAGGGGGTTTCATGAATCAAACCGTCCAAGCCTTCCTTGCCGCCGCCGAAGAGGCCGAGGCCTAGACTGTCCTTGAAAAAGTGGGCGATGGTCTTGTCGGAATCGGCGACCTTGTTTCCAAGTAAATATTGGGTTGAGTTGCCTTGCACATCGAGATCGATCACCAGGGTTTTTTTACCCTCGACGGCGCTGATGGCTGCCAGGTTACAGGTAATGGTAGATTTACCCACGCCGCCTTTCTGATTGAAAATCACCCTGCGCATAATCGCCCTCGATTGTTAAAAAATAAAAGCCCGCATTATAAGGTTAAAGCCTGCAATATCAAACGCGTGAGAAACTGTCGCCTTTGCACTCGGGGCAGGCCGGTATAACGCTGGTGGACTTGAAGGCGATTTGCTTGCCGCAGGCATCGCAGACGAAAGTGCCGGGGCCGGCTACTTCACCGCTTTTATAGGGGTGGTACAGCTTGGCTTCCATCTCCAGTGCGGCCAGCTTGACCTTGGTTTTGTCGGCGATGTCCATGAAGGCGTCCAAGGCAAAGTTTTCGATCAAATCGATGTCAAACTTCAACCATTCGGACAGCGAGTTGCTGTCGTTTTGTTGCGATGGCGCGGTGGCAACATGCTCCACGTCGCGCATCACGTAGTCGGCGATTTTATTGATTTCTTCTTGGGTATGGCCGCCCAGTGCGCTGGTTTTTTCCTTGGCTATTTCCAACGCGTCGGCGACGGTGTGCAGCGTATCGTCCAACGCTTCGTAAAGATGGCCCATCAGATCGTCGTACGCTTTGATCAGTTTGTTTTCGCCCATGGCTGCTCCCGGTGTTGTTTTAATTTTCACGCTTTAGCTTTAAGCGTCTCTAAGGTATTCTAGCGCCTTTTTACAGCAAAAGACGAATAGGATGGAAGAGCATTACAAGCCGTCGGAAATAGAGCAAAAAGTACAGGCCGACTGGGAAAAATCCGGGGTTTTTACTGCCTCTGAAGATACCGGCAAGGAAAAATACTATTGTCTGTCGATGTTTCCTTATCCCAGCGGCAAGCTGCATATGGGCCATGTCCGCAATTACACCATTGGCGACGTGATCAGCCGTTTTCAAAGGATGCAAGGCAAACATGTACTGCAACCGATGGGCTGGGACGCGTTCGGTTTGCCGGCGGAAAACGCGGCGATGCAAAACAAGGTGCATCCCGCCGACTGGACCTATTCGAATATTGATTATATGCGTGACCAGCTGAAACGGCTGGGTTTTGGTTACGACTGGAGCCGCGAACTGGCGACTTGCGATCCCAGCTATTACCGTTGGGAACAATGGTTCTTCCTGCGTCTGCTGGAAAAAGGCTTGGTTTATAAAAAGACCGCGCCGGTCAACTGGTGTCCGCACGACCAAACCGTACTGGCGAACGAACAGGTGATCGACGGCTGCTGCTGGCGCTGCGACACCCAAGTCGAGAAAAAGGAAATTTCCCAGTGGTTTTTAAAAATCACCGCCTATGCCGACGAGTTGCTGACCTCGCTGGATAAACTGCCCGGCTGGCCGGAGCAGGTCAGAACCATGCAGGCCAACTGGATCGGCCGTTCCGAAGGTGTGGAGATGGATTTTGCGGTCGATGGTTTTGACGCGCCGATTCGCATCTATACCACCCGCCCCGATACCGTGATGGGGGTGACTTACGTTGCGGTGGCCGCCGAACACCCGTTGGCATTGAAAGCGGCGGAGAACAATGCCGACATCGCTGCCTTCATAGAATCCTGCAAGCAGATGGAAACCTCGGAAGCGGCGATGGAAACCATGGAAAAACGCGGTATTGCTTCCGGTTACCACGCCATTCATCCTTTGACTGGCGCATCGGTGCCGGTGTGGATTGCTAACTTCGTATTGATGAACTACGGCACTGGTGCGGTCATGTCGGTACCTGCGCACGATCAGCGCGATTATGAATTTGCGAAGAGATATGGCATTGCCATCAAGGAAGTTATTGCCGCAGCCGATGGTGCGGACGACAGTGTCAGCGAAAAGGCGTTTACCGAAAAAGGTGTGTTGAAAAATTCCGGCGAATTCGACGGCTTGAATTTCAAGCAAGCTTTCGATGCCATCGCCGCCAAACTGGCCGGCTTGGGCAAGGGCGAACGCAAAACTAATTTCAGATTGCGCGACTGGGGCGTTTCTCGGCAACGCTATTGGGGTGCGCCGATTCCTGTGATTTATTGCGATGACTGCGGTACCGTGCCGGTGCCGGACGATCAGTTGCCGGTAACCTTGCCGCGCGACGTAGTGCTGGATGGCTCGCAATCGCCGCTGGCTGCACATCCGACTTTCCCGCATACCACTTGTCCGCAATGCGCCAAGCCGGCGCGGCGCGAGACTGATACCTTCGATACCTTTATGGAATCGTCCTGGTATTTCGCTCGTTACGCCAGCCAGGATTGCGACACCGCGATGCTGGATCAGCGCGCCAATTATTGGTTGCCGGTCGATCATTATATCGGCGGTATCGAACATGCGATTTTGCATTTGCTGTACGCGCGTTTTTTCACCAAGTTGCTACGCGACGAAGGTTTGGTGGTTTGCGACGAGCCGTTCAAGAATCTCCTGACGCAAGGCATGGTGATCGCTGAAACCTTCTATCAAATCGACGATCACGGCCATAAGCGCTATTTCAATCTGACCCAAATCGATGTCGAACGCGACGCCAAAGGCAAGATTATTGGCGCCAAGTTGCTGGAAGATGGTTCGCCAGTCACGGTCGGCGCAGTGGAGAAGATGTCCAAGTCGAAAAACAACGGCGTCGATCCGCAAGTCTTGATCGACAAATACGGCGCCGATACGGTGCGGTTGTACACCATGTTTACTTCGCCGCCGGACCAATCGCTGGAATGGAACGATGCCGGTGTGGAAGGCGCGTTCCGCTTTCTGAAACGTTTGTGGCGGCAAGTCTATCTGCACGTCGAAGCCGGTTTGCCGAATCAGTCATTGGATAAGGCAGCATTGAGCGACGATCAAAAAGTGTTGCGCCGCCAGTTGCATCAGGCCTTGCAAAAAGTCAGCGACGATATGGCCCGTCGCCATACTTTTAACACCGCGATTGCCGCCAACATGGAGTTGGTTAACGCGTTGAATAAATTTGATGACGATAGTGCCAATGGCAGGGCAACTCGCCAGGAACTGCTGGAAGCCATCGTCTTGATGCTGGCCCCGATTATTCCGCACGCGTCACAAGAGCTGTGGAACGAGTTGGGCCACAACGATGACATCGTGGTGGCGGCATGGCCGGTTATTGATGAATCGGCGTTACAACAGGATGCCATCGAGATGGTGGTGCAGGTCAATGGCAAGTTGCGCGGGAAATTATCGGTAGCGGCGACGGCTTCCAAAGAGCAAGTCGAAGCGTTGGCTTTGGCTGACGAGAACGTGCAGCGTTACCTGGAAGGTAAGCCGGTGAAAAAGCTGATTGTAGTGCCGCAAAAACTGGTGAATATCGTTGTTTAAACGCTGGATTTTCGAGAAGCAGATGATTAATCACTTGAGCCGGATGGTCTTGTTTGGAACTTTGGCGCTGCTGCTTGGCTGCGGATACCATCTGCGCGGTTCGATAGAGATGCCGGAAGTGCTGAAAAATATGTATGTATTTGGCGCTTCCCAGCCCTTACAGGGCGAATTGCAAGCGATCATGAAAGCCTCGAAAGGCAAAATCGTCGGTTCTCCCAACGATGCAGGCGTGGTAGTTAAGGTGCTACGGGAAGACATGCGTAACCGGGTGCTGACCATCGGCTCAACCGGTAAATCCAGTGAATCCGAGTTGGAATACTATCTGCGCTTTCAATTTTTCGACAGTAAGGAAAATGCGCTGATGGACGAACAAGTGATCGAAATATCCAGGGAGTTTTTTAACGACCAAACTGCAGTGCTGGCGAAAGGCAACGAAGAGCAATTGATTCGTAACGAAATCTATAAGCAAGTGGCGCGGATGATATTAGCCAGAGCCAGGATAGCCGTCGATACGCAGAAAAAATAAGTATGCGCCTAAAGCTTGACCAGTTAACCGCCGCCTTGCACAAAGAACTGGCACCGGTTTATCTGGTTAGCGGTGACGAGCCTTTACAACTTGGCGAAGCGGCGGACGACATTCGGCGCGCGGCGCGCGAGGCTGGTTTTTCCACTCGCGAGGTCATTGCTGTCGATACCGGCAACGAGTGGCCGCAATTGACTCTCGAAGCCGAATCCCTTTCTATTTTTTCCGACAAAAAGCTCATCGATTTACGCATGCCTTCCGGCAAGCCGGGTTTGGAAGGCAGTAAAGCCCTAAGCGCGTATTGTCAGCGTCCACCCGAAGATACCGTATTGCTGATCACGGCCGGTAAGCTGGATAGTGCGGCTCAGAAGTCGCAATGGTTTCAGGCCTTGGATAAAGTGGCGACCGTCGTGCAGGTGTGGCCGTTACAAGGATCGGAGTTACTAAACTGGTTGCAGCGCAGGGCGGAGCGGAAGGGCATGCATTTGGAAGGGGATGCTCTAAAGAGTCTAGCGGTGCGAGTCGAGGGCAATTTGCTTGCCGCAGCCCAGGAAATTGAAAAGCTCTACATCTTGCACGGCTCGAATAGTATCTGCAAGGCCATGGTTGAGGACGATGTGGCTGATAGCGCCCGCTTCGACGTGTTTAAGTTGATGGACGCTTTGTTGGCGGGCAAGGTCAATCGAGCCGTTAAAATTCTTGCCGGGCTCAGAGCGGAAGGTGTCGCGGCGCCGGTGGTACTGTGGGCTATTAGCCGCGAAGCGCGAACGCTGGTGAATATCAAGACCGAATTGAAACGCGGCGGCAACCCAGAAGTACTTTACAAAAAATATCAGATATGGGATAAGCGCAAACAGTTGGTGCAAGAGGCCTTGCAGAGGTTGAAAAGCAAGGATTTGCAGGGTATTTTGCAGGCCAGCGCCAATGCTGATAGCCAGATCAAAGGCCAACTGCCCGGCGACGAATGGGAAGGCTTGTTTGGGATTTGTTTGTTGTTTTCCAAGGGATTACAGCTTTAGACTTCGGTCCGGAATAATTCATCGCCCAAGCGATAGCGTAGCTTGGGCGATGAATTGGACGTGCTTTAGATATAGAGCTTAAGCAACACTGTTTTTGCGTTTGCCGGCACTAATCAAGCCGATCAGGCCAGTGCCAAACAGCCACACAGCAGCAGGTACAGGTACAGCTGTCAATTGGATCGAGCCATCTACGGCAGCAAGTACGCCGGTGCTTTTGTTTTGGCCCAAAACGCTATTAATTCCCGACAGTAAAGATGAGTTGTTCAAATTGATCGAAAAAATTGAGTGGCCGCCGGTTATGCCTGGGGTGTAGACGTTGGAGTCGTAGCTACCAAAAATACCGGAAAAATTTAAATCCAGTTGCTCGGCGCCTACGCCTGCTGGCGATATGACCCCGGAACCGCCGGTTACGGTGCCGGATAAAATTGCAGCTCCGTTGTTGAAGCCGCTATCGCCCGTAAAACTGTAATCGGGTGTCGTGTCAAAATACAGGTTAACTGCTCCGCTCGAGAAGTTGAAGGATTGGAAACCTGAGAAATTACTGTAGGTGCCGTTCAGGGTTGCAGCCACAGTCAATTCAAAACCCGAGCCCGCGCCGGAGATATTCAATTCCGGAACATTGATGCCGGCATTATTCAGGAAATGACCATCCACCATGGTTTGGAAATAAGCAGTAAAGGTAGTTGCGCTGGTAAATTGCACCAAGGTAATGCCTGAACCAAAATCGTAAGTATCAAATGGGCCTACTATCGCTTCGTCGCCAGTAGCGCCAGGAGCGGCTGTATAATTCGCCGTTCCGGCCCATGTACTCGCCATTGAAACAGGAGCCACCAAGCTTAATCCCGCAGCCAGAAGCATGGTTTGCTTTAAACGATTTGTGAAAATATTCATATTTATACAACCTCAAAAAATAAAAAATTACTCCCCCTTCGCAGAGGCTTATACCTGTTTTTGTTATTCAATTCAAATAACGATTCTATTACACCGTTTGATCACTGGAAGAATACTGATTACAAGCGGTGTGCCACGGGTTTTATGCAAATAAACTACTTGAGAGGTGAATAAAAATAGGCCTGCTGCTTGGATAGCTTTTCTAAGAAAGGCCGTCAGCGAATGGTTTTAGAATCCGGCACAATAGGTCGGGTCATTTTTCTTACACAGAGTAACCCCCGTATCCCACAGGAAACCCGCCATGCCCGCTTGGTACTCAGATAATTCCCAGTCGATAGGTCGAACGCCTTTGGTGCGGATCAATCATATCAGCCAAGGATTGAACGCGACGCTGCTGGTGAAAATTGAAGGCCGCAATCCGTCCTATTCGGTGAAATGTCGGGTCGGTGCGGCGATGGTCTGGGCCGCCGAGCGTCAAGGCTTATTAAAGGCAGGCAAAACTTTACTGGAAGCCACCAGCGGTAATTCCGGTATTGCGTTGGCTGCGGTGGCTGCCGCGCGTGGCATTCCCATCACGTTAACGATGCCGGACAATATGAGCCAGGAGCGCCGCACATTATTATTGGCGTATGGGGCGAACTTGCTGCTGACCGATGGCGCGCTGGGTATGCGCGCAGCAGTGGAAAAGGCTGAGGCGATTGCCGCGGCCGACCCTGAGCATTATCTATTGCTGGAACAATTTAAAAATCCGGCTAATCCGGCGATCCACGAGCAAACCACCGGCCCGGAAATTTGGCGCGATAGCGGCGGCCAGGTCGATATCTTTGTCGCCGGCGTCGGCACCGGCGGTACGATTACCGGTGTGTCGCGTTATCTGAAAAAACATTGCGGTAGACCGGTACTCAGTGTCGCTGTCGAGCCGTCCGGCAGTCCGGTATTAAGCCAGACCCGCGCCGGGTTGCCTTTGCAAGCCTTGCCGCATGGCATTCAAGGCATAGGTGCCGGCTTTGTGCCGCAGATTTTGGATTTGTCGTTGATTGACTTGATCGAGCCGGTGGAAGACGCTGAAGCCATCGCCTATACACGACGCCTTGCTAAGGAAGAGGGCATTATGGCCGGTATTTCCAGCGGCGCGGCGCTTGCTGTTGCAGTGCGTCTGGCCAAGCGTCCGGAACATGCCGGCAAGATTATCGTCGCGGTGTTGCCGGATTCCGGTGAACGTTATTTGAGCTCGTCGCTGTTCGGCGAGTAAAGAGAATGTCAGGGATAGTCGCTGTTAGCGTGCGTGAGCAATTTTAAAATGAGTGTAATCAAAGCGATTTTTATCGGCGTTAAAGTGCGGTAACCCTGGTTTGGTATTGCGGTTTCTGATTCAATACCGGATTTTTGGCAAGACTCACGCATGAATTATTTGACGATTTTATCCGCGCTGGCCGGGGGCGCGATGATCGGGCTATCTGCAGCCCTATTGCTGTTTACCCATAAACATACCGCCGGCATCTCCGGCATCGCGGCAGGCATATTACCGCCTTGGAGCGAGAGCAGTGTCTGGCGTGGCTGGTTTCTGGCCGGCCTGCTGGCCAGCGCGCCCCTGTATCGCTTGAGCGGCGCAGACATCGCGCTGGACTTGGATGCCTCGCCCGGTCTGCTGGCAATTGCCGGCCTATTGGTGGGGTACGGTACGCGGCTTGGCGGCGGTTGCACCAGCGGACATGGTGTTTGCGGTATCGCCCGCTTGTCGGTTCGTTCCATCGTGGCGACGCTGACCTTCATGCTGACTGCCGGTATCACAGTATTTATTGTTCGTCACTTGCTCTAAACCGGACTTTCTTGATGAAAAATACAGTTTATTTATTCGCTTACGGCCTGCTGTTTGGGTTGGGTTTGATTGTGGCCGGCATGAGCAATCCGGCCAAAGTCTTGGCGTTTCTGGATGTGGCGGGGGCATGGGATCCTAGTTTGGCCTTCGTCATGGCTAGTGCTTTGTTGACGCTGGGGCTGGCGCGCTATTTGATGCATCGCAATAATGACGCCGCTGATCGCGAGCAAGAACCTTCCGCTAGCGTACCGACCGGTGTGGATGGCAAACTGATTGCCGGTGCGGCGATATTCGGCGTCGGCTGGGGGCTGTCCGGTTTCTGTCCAGGACCGGCTCTGCTGGGATTAAGCGCCGGGGTGTTGGGTAATTATGCGTTTGTTGCGGCGATGTTTGCCGGGTTTTGGTTGTTTCGCTTGTTGCATCAACGCTAGGTAAGCTGCGGTCTGATAGGGGTATAAAACGCTAGCGGCTGGTTTTGCCGGAGATGCAAAATTGCTCGAATATGCCGGTTTTGGCAAATTATCGGCTTGGCTGGAAAGGCGTTACTACTGGATGGTCACCCGGCCATTCGAACGATCAGGGATGGGGTAGCGTTAAGTAATAATTTTTGGAGATAACGGTGGCGGATAGTGTAAAACCGACATTGAAGGACGGTAAAGTCTTAGCCGCTCAGGTAACCGACAAGATTTCCACGAAGATCGAGAAAGGTAATTTGGTAAACGTGCATGCAATTGTCGTTCACCAAACCGGCAGCAAAACATCGGCTTCGTCCTTCAGCAGCTACGAAAATGGGAAAAACGGCGCGCATTTTCTAATCGACGTTGATGGCAGCATTTATCAAACCGCGCGGGTAAATCAAAAATGTTGGCATGTCGGCGAAATTCGCAGCCGTTGTTATCAGTTTGGAAATTGCAGTACGGACGAGCTGAAAAATGTAAAAGCTATTCTTTTCGAGCAAAAGAAGTCTTACGTGGCGCGGGTAAATAAACTCTATCAGCACGAAAAAGCTAAAACGTATCCAGATCGCTATCCAACGAATGAAGATTCCATAGGCATAGAAATCGTCTCCGGTTTTTCCGCCGATAAGGGTTATGATTTGGTAAGCGACGAGCAAAATGCATCGCTCAAATGGTTGATAGATACCTTGGAGGAATTGTTGGGGTTGACCGCCAACGACATCTATAAACACTCCGAGGTCGGTTATAAACAACCTAGCGAAGCAAGCTCCGCAAAGTGGTAAATGTGATGCGTTCGGTTCCGTCACACACAGTACGCACCGCTTTTTGGGTTTTCGCGGCCATATTCTCGTTAAATGCCTTTGCGATTGATGGGTTTACTCAGGTGCGGGTAGTAATGGCCGGTGCCGACCAGCCTGGGGCGTTCTGCGAGGACTTTAAACTTTCCACGCCGAAAGCAAAAAGCGTTTTGCGCAAAGCCAGACCGATAACATCGGTGGAGTATCTGGAAGGCTATTTCTATTTACCCTGTTTTGTGAAAGGAACTGCGAATTTTCACGGACGTCCCAGCAAATGGACGATACGCGCCGGTGGTAATATTTCCGTAACGCAAGACGATGGGCTGGAATTTTATTTGGGGTGCGAATCCTGCGCGAAAAGTTTTGGAATAAGCCGTTAGCATCTCAGCAAACAGAGGAGTTGGATCGTTAGCCTAAGCCGACAATATAGATGCCAGTTTCGCGGCGGCCGGGTCCACCGGCCAATCGGCGGCATCGACCGAATCCAAGGGTAGATTGCGGATTTCAGCCTGCCACTTATGAATGAACTTCCCGTCTGGATCGTATAACCTGGTTTGTTTTTCCAGATCAAAATGCCGCTGGCCGCGCGGGTCAGCGCCCACCCCGGCTTGATATTGCCAATTACCCCAATTACTGGCCACATCGTAATCCAGCAAATGTTGCTCAAAATAAGCCGCGCCAAAGCGCCAATCCACGGCCAATTCATTGACCAAGCAGCTGGCGACGATTTGCCGACCGCGATTGGACATATAGCCGGTGGCGTTGAGTTGTTTCATGCAGGCGTTTACCAGCGGATAAGGCGTGTAACCGTGACACCATTTTTGAAAGCGTTCCGGATAGAAGCAGGTCAATGGCCGGCGTTGTTTGATGCCGCGAAACGCAAATAGCTGCTTGCCGTACTGATGGCCGTACCATTGAAAATACTCCCGCCAGAGCAATTCAAAATACAGCCAATAGGTTGATTCATTGGCGCCATTGTCTTGTTCGTAGCGGCGTAAACTGGAATAGATCTTTCGTACTGACAGATTGCCGTGGGCCAGCCAGGGCGAAAACTTAGTGGAATTTTCCCAACCGTCCAGTTCGTTGCGCTGGTCTTTGTAACGGCTGGGGTAGCTGCTGTGGAAATACGCTTTAAGATGTTTTTTGCCCGCCGTCTCGCCGCCACGAAAGGCCAACTCCGCATCGAGTGCTGAACTGGCCGGTAAATACACCGGGAAATTCAATAGCCAATCCGATTTGGGCTCGGGGCTGGGCGGCAGAGCATCGGGCGGCGGTAAGGGATGGTCGATGGGCAACTGCTCGACCCTGTCCTTGAATGGGGTAAAGGACTGCGGCAATTGGGCAAAGGGCAGGTCTTTCAGGTTGAACAGGGTTTGCGTGTCCGATTCGACAAAACGCAGGCCCGGCAAAAGCTTTTGCAGGCCCTGCCATTGTTGCCGTTCCTGAAATCCGCAGTGGCGGCTGCGATAAATTACCGAAACGCCGTGTTTTTTGACTAGCGTGCTGATAGCCGTTGCGGGTGCTTCGTAACAAACCAGTAATTGCTGACCGATTTGCTGGAGATTTCTATCCAGGTCCTGCAAGGCTTCTTTTAAAAACCGCCAACGCTGGGCCGACAGGTTGGCCATACCGTACTGGTTGGGTGCCAGCCAGGCAGGGTCCAGACAATAGACGCAAAGCAACTGATCGACGACCGCGCTGGCTTGTTGCAGGTTGGGATTGTCATGCATCCGTAAATCATTACCAAACCAGTAAAGCCCTATTCTGCGCATTGTCGTCTCGTCCGAATAAAAAATGCCGGCATGCCGCCGGCGAGAGGTGAGGTTTACAACACTATTTAGCGGATAGCAAGGCGCTGATCTTCGAATCCAGCTGTTCCGGCGTCACATCGCTGGGAAAGGCCGCCACGCTATTTCCGCTACGATCAATCAAGTATTTGTGAAAATTCCAGGCCGGCGCCTGCCCAGTGGCTTTAACTAACTTTTGGAAAAAACCGTTCGCCCCTGTCCCCTTCACCTGGCTTTTTTCCAGCATGGGGAAGGTCACGCCGTAATTGATATAGCAGACGTTAGCGGTTTTCTCCGCTTCGGCGAACTCCTGATTAAAATCGTTGGATGGGAAGCCGACTACCACCAAACCTTGATCCTTATACTTTTGATACAAGGCTTCCAGACCTTTGAATTGCGGCGTGTAGCCGCAATTGCTGGCGGTATTGACGGCTAGGATCACTTTGCCTTGAAACGCCTGGCAAAAATCGATTTGCTCATGGGAGCGAAGCTTGGTCATTTTGTAATTCAACAATTCCGGGCAAGTCTCGGCTCCGGCTACCGACACGGAGCAAGCCCACAAGCTGGCTATTAAAAACGCGGTTTTCATCATTTTTCCCTCCTAATCCATTATCCTTGAGCATACCAGTGCTGGCTAAAAGTCAACCTTGACTGACTATCGCCATTAATGCGTTTGCAGCATGCCTTGCTTGACAATAAAGTCAGCGACCGCTTCCAAGCCATTGCCGGTTTTGATATTGGTAAACACGAACGGCCGCTCGCCGCGCATCTTTTTCGCATCGCGGTCCATCACTTCCAGCGAGGCGCCGACGTAAGGCGCCAGATCGATTTTATTGATCACCAATAAATCCGAGCGGGTGATGCCGGGGCCGCCCTTGCGCGGAATCTTGTCTCCGGCCGACACGTCGATCACGTAAATCGTCAGGTCAGCCAGTTCCGGGCTAAAGGTGGCGCTGAGATTGTCGCCGCCGCTTTCTACCATTACAAAATCCAGCTCTGGCCAGCGCTCGCACAACTCATCCACCGCTGCCAGATTCATCGACGCGTCTTCGCGGATGGCGGTATGCGGGCAGCCGCCGGTTTCCACGCCCAAAATCCGCTCTTCCGGCAAGGCCTGGCTACGAATCAAGAACTGCTGATCCTCGCGGGTGTAAATATCGTTGGTGACCACGCCGATCTCGTAATCGTCGCGCATCTTCTTGCACAAGGCATCCACCAGCGCTGTCTTACCCGAGCCGACCGGGCCGCCGATGCCTACTCGTAATATTTGTTTATCAGTCATGTTTTCATCCAAAGTAGCCCGGATGTAATCCGGGGTGAAGGTTGCTCAAACCTCGATTGCATCGAGGCTACGTTTTTGTTGTTTCACGATCTGAATAGCCGCGAATATTGCATCTCATGCCGGCTGCTGGCCAGCGTCCAGCCAAAGCAACTGCCGCCGATTTCGGCATCGGTTAATTGCAAAGCCTGATCGACCAAAGCCGGCAATTCCCCCGCCAGACTTTTTAATAGCTTTTGCCCGGCCACTTGCCCCAACGGGACCAATTTGACCGCGCACAACACCTGATTTTCCAGCCAGCCCCATAGATAACCGGTGACTGCGTCAGTTTTGCTGATTTGCCATCGTGTTGCAGCCAGGGCAAACAAAGCCGCCAGGGTGGCATCCGGCCGCTTTTGCCAAGTCTCCGCTTCTGGTAATTCCAAGTTCACCAGTAAGCGTGCTAAGGCTTGGCCGGTTTGTCTATCCTCTGCGCGCAATTCGGCGGTTTCCCGACAGGCCATCAAGGTTTTGCTCCAAAGTTCTACTCCAGCCAAATCGTTCGCGTGCCAGGCGTCGTAAAGCCGAGCCAGAATCGGCGCATCCACTTGGGTTAAGCCATTTTGCAACAAGCCGTGCAGCCAGTCGGCCACTTGCTCGGTGCTGGTAAGCCAGCCATCGTCTACCGCCCGCTCCAGCCCTTGCGAATAGCTGTACATGCCGATCGGCAAGCCGGGGCTGACCAGTTGCAGCAGCCTTATCAGAGACAAATCAGTGACCATGGCTATGATACGCGCCGCTTTCCGGTTCAAAGGGCAGGGTGTGATGTTCGACCGTCAACCCCAAACCCACCAGCATTTGATCCAGCACATGATCGGCCAGGTAACGCAATTCGTCCGGCAGAATTTGCAGGGCGATATGGCGGTTGCCCAGGTGGTAACAGGCTTTGGCGAACAATAATTGGTCGCTGCATTTCACCACCGACAATTGCTCTGGCGCTGCGTCGATGCGCACTTTAAAGCCTTGGCCGTTGGTTAGGATTGCCCCGTGTCTTAGGGTTTGGCCCCGGGGTAAAAATACGCCGACTTGGATGCCGCCTTTTGTGGTTGCCGGTTGGCGGGATTTTTGCCGGGCCTCGAAGGGGAGGGTTAGGGTGTCGTCGGGGGTTTCTTCGGTATTGGTGGTTTCGGTGAGTTTTAGCATTGTTTTACTTTGTGTAGGTTGGGTTAGGCGATAGCCGTAACCCAACACGTTGGCTGTGTCGCTGTCGCGACGGGTTTTGTTTTAAGTCGGTTTCACGAAACACATGCATGTGTTTCGCCCTAAGGGTGCTCCGCATGCAAATCGGTTATCCTACCGATTTGTCGGCCCGACAGCCGAGGTACTTTTCTTTGGGCGGTCAAAGAAAAGTGCCCAAAAGAAAGGCCGCCCCATGCCGCTTTAATCCTGCGCGCCGAAGGGTTTGAACGGGGTGTTTCGAAGGGGCATCCCAGCCCCTGCGAAAAAAGCGCGGATTCCTGCCGCGCCCCTTCGGGCTGATCCGCTCAAACCCTCCCCAAATATAAAGCTCTCCAGTCAATTATCGCTCCGACCCCGACACTCTGGAATCGTTAATCTGACCTACGAGAGCTTAATGGCCCAATTTTCTTCTTAATAAAGGTTATTGAGGTTTCTGGAGGCATCTTATTAATCGTTAAGTCGCTAAGGGTTTTACCATTGTACTGGGCAGAAATTATTTTATCTTCCAGTAACTTTAGATAAATTAGGTTAGGCCTGTCTTTATCAATTAGAAAGTACTCCTGTTCTTGGGCAATTCGTTTGCCTAGGCCATATCCGGAATAAATAGTGAGAAATGAACAAAATAAAAGAAGGCTTAAATTATAAAACTTTATACCGAATGAGTTGAGAATGTTTTGAGCCAATGATTCGCTGCCATTAAATTTTTTTAATTCCTCTTCCTCTAGACTATCAAAATAACTTGCAAAACTTTTTGTCTTATCTTTCCTAAAAATGGGTGGTATAAAATAGATAATGATCCATATGATTAATATGATGGCTATCCAAAAATAATCACGCCACAGCCTAATTCCAAAAGCCATCATTGAAACAATCAACATCAAGCCAAGAGGCAGAAAGTGCTTGAGTAATATGTTTTTTATGGGATCTGATATTTTTATTGTTTTGCCAAATATACTGAATAATGATTGAGCATAAAATGCAATAAAACAAAACACCGAAAGCACATAACCAATAGCGATATAAATATTAACAGTAGATATCGAAATCAATTCAACTGGTATGTCAAAAATTGAATTGTATCCAGCCTCGTAGGCGATTGCCGTTGCGTAAGCAATCAATGGAACAATGGCAATCACTAGTGATTCAGTGACAAGATTACGCAGGTTATTGTTTGCATTCATGAATTAGCCTAGTAGGGTGGGTACGATTTAGTGCTCACGCGGAATTAATGCCAAGTGGTGGGCAAAATTGCCCACCCTACGCCTCAAATTTAACTTTCCAATCTTATCTGTAGTGGTCTAATAAAAACGGACACCCGAATAGGTTGATAAACTATCAACCTTCAAGGTGAAACGAATGAAACGAGAAAGGCGAAGTTTTGATGCGGCGTTCAAGCTGCAAGTAGTACAAATGATCCATGAACAGGGACTCACGGTTCCTCAGGTTTGTCAGGAGCTGAAGCTGGGCGAGACTGCGGTACGTCGCTGGCTGAAGCAGGTGCAGGCCGAGCAATCCGGTCAACCGGGCATAGGTAAGCCGTTAACCCCTGACCAGCAGCGGATTCGGCAGCTGGAATTAGAAAATCGGCAACTGCGTTCGGATAACGAATTGCTAAAAAAGGTTTCGGCCTTCTTTGCCAAGGAACTGCGATGAAACACCAAGTGATTCACCAGTTAACGGCAGAGAAGGTCGTCACGGTGCAGCAGGGTTGTCAGTTACTGGGCGTCAGTCGGTCGGGATGGTATGCGGCCCAGAGACGAGCACGGCAGCCTCAAGCGCTTTGCGGCACGCGGGTTCGACTGCGCAGTCTGTTCGAAGCCACCGGTCAATGCTATGGCAGTCGTCGTCTGCGCAAGGAACTGGCGGAACAGGGAATCGAGATTGGCCGTCATCGGGTGCGCAGCCTGATGAAGGAACTCCAGATCAAGCCGATCTGGAAACCCAAGTTTGTGCATACCACCGATAGCAACCACAACCTGCCGGTGTACGAGAACGTGTTGGATCGCCAGTTTGAGCAAGCCGAGGCCAACCGAGCTTGGGTCTCGGACATTACTTACATACGGACCCTGAGCGGTTGGCTGTATCTGGCGGTGGTGTTGGATCTTTATTCGCGCAAAATCGTCGGTTGGGCCATGGCACCCAACATGCCGACAGAACTGGTCTGCACCGCCTTGCAAATCGCCATCGCCCAGCGCCGACCGCCGCCGGGCCTGATCGTCCATTCCGACCGGGGTAGTCAGTACGCCAGTCACGAATATCGGGCGTTACTGGCCCATCATGGTTTTCAGGGCAGCATGAGTCGTAAGGGCAACTGCTGGGACAATGCCGTAATGGAGCGATTCTTTCTGAATCTTAAAATGGAGCGCGTCTGGCACCGCCAGTATGCCAACCATACCGAGGCCATCCGAGACGTGACCGACTATATCGTCAATTTCTACAACAGTCGGCGCTTGCATTCGTCATTGGGCTACCTGCCGCCCAACGGCTATGAAATGAAAATGGCAGATCAACAACCTATTTTGGTGTCCGAAAAAAGTTGACCACTACAATCTGCCGCGATGGGGTTTATCCCCTGATTTCGCGCAGGGGAGCTCGTAGGCTGGGTAGAGCAACGCGAAACCGAGCGATAAAGCTCAAAGCTGGGTTTACACTATCGTTCCAACCCAGCCTACCAAAAAACCTTTCCTGCACACAATTACCGCTGAAGTGGACTATTCCCGTTATTCCGCCCCGAGCATCGGAGCTTTTGGCGAGATTAGCCCGAAGGGGGAGCGGCAGGGATGCCGCTCGTTTTCGGAGGGGCAGGAAGCCCCTTCCGAAAACCCTCGCCAAAAGCGAGAAGCGCAGGATTAAGGCGGAATTCCGGGTGGCCTTTCTTTTGGTGACTTTTCTTTGGCCAAACAAAGAAAAGTCACTCGGCTGTCGGGCCGAGACCCGACATATAAAACACCCGTCGCGCCAGCGACACAAAAACCCAAAACCCAGCAAAGCTATATCCAATAAAACTGTGAAAAACCTCACACTTTCCCAGCCAACAACTTAACAGATAGCATCTCTCGATTTCCCTAAATTAACACCGTCCCCGCTAATTACGCCGCCAGCAAAACAGCAGCGTAAATGCCGCCGGACATGCTGCCCTTGAATTTCAAAGTAAGCCAATTTTTACCCGAGAAGCAAGTACAGCGTTAATTCATCCACTCGCGTGTTTAATTTACAAAAGGTGAAGGTCATGAAAACAATCAAAAATCTATTCTTAATGCTATCTGTCGTTGCCGCTTCCATGTTCGGTGCCAGTGCTGCCAATGCGGCGAGTTGCAGCGGAGGTTGGACCTATGTATCCGGCGTCTACGAATATAATGTAAACGGTACGACATACGGTTATATCTACACCGTGCCGGAACACAACGTACTGCCAGCCTATACCAACTATTTCGTAACCTATAACAAAGAGGCTTTGATTCAGGCCAAAATGGCGCTGCAAAACCATCAAAGTCTGTATTTGTATGGCGACTCAGGTACTGCTGCCTGCCCAACCACCGGATCTTACCGCTACCTAGGCACTTTAACTTATCTGTACGAATATTAATCGCTGAATCCGATCATGCGGAATCTTTGGTCTGATTCATCCGGCCGAGATTCCGCTCCGAACAAACTCAACCTAGGTCACGATCATGAATAAACTTGTCTCAATACTCGGTGTGGCTAGCGTTTTTGCGAGCGGATATTTTGCCGGTCAGCAATTCCCCGGTCGCGGCGAGAGTCAGCGGGCGGCGCTGCCGGAGAATACCGCTTCAGTTTTCGCACCTGTCATCGCGGTGGGCGCGAACAGAAAGCTCGATATTCCGCCGGCAAACGCCGCAATGTCTCCTGACACTCGATTACCCCCGCACGAGCGGCAGCGGCTGGCGCTCGCCAATAGCTTGTCGCCCGAGGATGAGGCGGCGCGTAGCGAAGCCAATACCGATATGATTGCGTCGATGCGAGCCAATCACTTACCGGAAGAGCAGGTTGCACAGATGGAGCAGACTCTGAAAGAACAAGAGTCAGCCGCAGCCGTTCAGCCTGAAGAACCGGTAGTGGAACGAACCAGCGCGGAATTGAGTGCTGAGTTGCGCGAAAGCCTAAAGCAATCCGGTGCTCCGCCGGAAATCATCAACGCCATGGCTCAGCAAATCGAAGCCGGCGCTACCACCACGGATGAACCGGTTCTACCGCACAAAAACCATACCCCAGGTTCCTAGTTTCAACTGATGGCGAATGCCGCCTCGCTGCCGCTTCATACAGTTTGTTTTCGGCAGGGCCACGGATGGCTCTACCGAAAACCCTGACCCTTCTCAAAACAAAAAATACCTCTGCGCCATCGGCAACACCACCGCAGGTTCGCAAATCAACAACTCCCCATCTGCCCGTACTTGATAAGTTTGCGGACAAACCTCCATCACTGGCTGATAGTCGTTCAACTTCAAATCCGCCTTACCGATATTCCGGGTGTTTTTCACCGTACCCACCCGTTTTTGTAGCCCCAATTGCTCGGCCAAGCCGGAAGTCACAGCCGCTTGCGGCAAAAAGATCATTGAAGTATTCGCGGCGGTGCGGCCAAAACTGCCGAACATCGGCCGGTAATGCACTGGTTGCGGGGTGGGGATGGAGGCGTTGGCGTCGCCCATCGGCGCGGCGGCGATCAGGCCGCCTTTGATGATCAAACTGGGCTTAACCCCGAAAAAGGCCGGTTGCCAGAGCACCAGATCGGCCAGTTTGCCGGCTTCGATGGAGCCCACTTCGTGGCTGATACCGTGGCTGATGGCAGGATTGATGGTGTATTTGGCAATGTAACGCTTGATGCGGAAATTGTCGTTTTGCGCGGTGTCGCTGCCCAAGGCGCCGCGCTGCGCTTTCATTTTGTGCGCGGTTTGCCAGGTGCGGATCACCACTTCGCCGACTCGGCCCATGGCTTGCGAGTCCGATGAAATCATCGAAAACGCGCCCAGGTCGTGCAAGATGTCCTCGGCGGCAATGGTTTCGCGGCGGATGCGCGATTCGGCAAATGCCACGTCTTCCGGGATGCTGGGATCGAGATGGTGGCAGACCATCAGCATGTCCAGATGCTCATCGACAGTGTTGACCGTGTAAGGCCGGGTCGGGTTGGTCGACGACGGTAATACGTTACTCAAACCACAGGCCTTGATGATATCCGGCGCATGACCGCCGCCGGCGCCTTCGGTATGGTAAGTGTGGATGGTGCGGCCCTTGAACGCAGCGAAAGTGTCTTCGACAAACCCCGATTCATTCAAGGTGTCAGTGTGGATCGCCACTTGCACGTCGTAGTCCTCGGCCACGCTTAAGCAGCAATCGATCGCCGCCGGCGTGGTGCCCCAGTCTTCGTGTAGTTTCAGGCCCATTGCTCCGGCTTGGATTTGTTCCTCCAGCGCGCCGGGCAGGCTGGCGTTGCCCTTGCCCAGCAAGCCAAAGTTCATCGGCAAACCGTCCAGCGCGGTCAGCATTTGTTGCAGATGCCACGGCCCCGGTGTGCAGGTGGTGGCGTTGGTGCCGGTGGCCGGGCCGGTGCCGCCGCCGATCATGGTGGTGACGCCGGAGCACAGCGCTTCTTCGATTTGTTGCGGGCAGATGAAATGGATATGGGCGTCGATGCCGCCGGCGGTCAAAATCTGGCCTTCGCCGGCAATGACTTCCGTGCCGGGGCCGACGATGATGTCCACGCCGGGTTGAATGTCGGGATTACCGGCCTTGCCGATCATGAAAATCCTTCCCTGCTTGATGCCGACATCGGCTTTGACGATGCCCCAATAATCGATGATCAAGGCGTTGGTGATCACCAAATCCACGGCCTGATCGTTGCCCAATTGGCTTTGGCCCATGCCGTCGCGGATTACCTTGCCGCCACCGAATTTCACCTCGTCGCCGTAGACGGTGTAATCGGCTTCCACTTCCAGAATCAAATCGGTGTCGGCCAGCCGCAAGCGGTCGCCGGTGGTGGGGCCGAACATGTCGGCATAAGCCGCTCTCGAAATCTTGCTCATGCGGTTTTCTCCAATGCGCCCATCACCTCGCCCCTAAAGCCGTAGACTTTGCGTTCGCCGGCAAAGGCCACCAACTGCACCTCGCGTTGCTGGCCCGGCTCAAAACGCACAGCCGTACCGGCCGGGATGTCCAATCTAAAGCCACGCGCCGCATCGCGGTCGAAATTTAGCGCCGGGTTGGTTTCGTAAAAATGATAATGCGAGCCAACTTGTATTGGCCGGTCGCCGCTGTTGGCAACCAGCACTTTAACGGTGGCGCGACCGGCGTTGAGTTCGATGTCGCCTTCGGCGGGGAAGATTTCTCCAGGAATCATATTGGGCTCCTTTTAAGTTTGTTTTTCCGCGTGGGCACGATAAATCGTGTCCACCCTACATGTTGGGTTTTCTTTGCTTTCTGACGGATTTTCGTAGGGTGGGCACAGGCTTTTTGTGCCCACGCGATGCCTAAACAATCGGCTCATGCACTGTTACCAGTTTGGTACCGTCCGGGAAGGTCGCCTCCACCTGCACCTCGGTCAACATCTCGGCGATGCCGTCCATCACGTCGTCGATGCTCAATAGCGTGCGACCATAAGCCATCAACTCGGCCACGGTCTGACCGTCGCGTGCGCCTTCCATGATCGCGGCGGAGATATACGCTACGGCTTCCGGGTAATTAAGTTTCAAGCCTCTGGCTTTGCGGCGCTCGGCGAGGAGGGCGGCAGTGAAGAGGAGGAGTTTGTCTTTTTCTCTTGGGGTTAATTGCATGGCGGTGCTTTTGTATGTTCGTGTTTGGCTTGGGTTGTGTCGCTAACGCGACGGTTTTTTATATGTCGGTTCGCGGACCGACAACCGCGATACTTTCTTTTGCTTGGCCAAAAGAAAGTATCCAAAGAAAAGGCCGCCCCATGCCGCTTTGATCCTGCGCTCCGAAGGGTTTGAACGGGGTTTTCGGAAGGGCTATCCATAGCCCTCCGAAAACGCGATGCATCCCTGCATCGCCCCTGCGGGCTGATCCGCTCAAACCCTCCGGTGCTCGGCGCGGCATCAGGGGAGAAAACCCTCCCAAAGTCTTAAGTACTAAAATCTGGATAACAGTATCTACCACGCTAGTTATTGTCATTTTGAAAAACTCTTGAGAACAAGGACAAGGGATATGAACACCAGACAGAAAATAAATGAGCGACAAGCGCATATGTAAGTGCTTCGGATGGATGAAGAGGACTAGGTATAAAAAAATACACTGCTGATAAAGTACTTAAAATCGAAAAGACTATTCTCGAAATAGTCATCTTTTCACTTAACTGTGACAGTGCCAAAAGCCAAGGCCAACACGCTATGCCCGCAAGCAACAACAAAACTCCTATTGAAAGTACTAGTTCTGTGCCTCCAAAACTTGAAAACTCGTCATGCATTCCCTGATGCTTAAAGAACGCAATTCCAACTAGCCCAATATTTATAAAGAATGATGTAAGTACAAAAACTTTAATAATAAATATGTTCATGAGCGATTTTTGAATTTGAAAGTTCGCAAGCTGGGCTGAACAAATTGAAGCGCATCGTTCGCGACAGATGCGCCTCCTATCGTCGGCAGCATCCTACAATAGAGCATGAAACTCAAACTACAAAATCATCCAAAAACCTTTGTTCGCGCCACGGGTTTAACACCCTATGCCGCGCCGAGCACCGAAGGGTTTGGACGGATCAGCCCGCAGGGGAGCGGCAGGGATGCCGCTCGTTTTCGGAGGGCTAGGGATAGCCCTTCCGAAAACCCTGTTCAAACCCTTCGGCGCGCAGGATCAAAGCGGCATGGGGTGGCTTTTTCTTTGGGTACTTTCTTTTGGCCAAGCACAAATTCGTCTGGAACGAATTTGAACAGCCGATAGGCTGGCCCGGAGGGCGAAAACCACGGATGGTTTTCGTAGCGAAAGTATCTCGGCTGTCGGGCCGAGACCCGACTTTAAAACAGCCGTCGCGCTAGCGACACTAAGCCCCTCACCCCAACCCTCTCCCGGAGGGCGAGGGAGTTAAACCCCCGAGCAAAATCAAAATTTCATGTCGCCCAAATCCTTGGCGCACAAACCTCTTTCCCAGCAACATCCCCCCTCACCAATCCCCAAACCCTCTCAAAAAAAACCTTCAACAAATCCGCCCTAAGATCCAAGCCCCGACAAATCAACAAACCCTCAATCAAAGTCGCCCCGCGATTAACCTCATCCCCTATCAATTCCTGCACCGCCGCCAACTGCAAAGCCGTAGCCGGATAAACAAACAGCGTTCCGAACGCTGAATGCCCAAACAAACCCCAACGGGCTTGGAAGGCTTCGGCATCCAGGCGCAAGCGTTCCAAGTAAACCAATCGCCCGGCATGGCTAATGCGCCAGTTTAAGGTCGCTGCGCCGTTCTCGAAGCCTTCGCCGGCGGCTGGGCGGCCCAAGGCCAATATTTCCCAGCCGATGAAGTGGGCCTGATCGGCCAAATCGATATTCATGCTGGAATTTAAGCGCGCACCTTCGTAAACGATAGTTTCCTGCGGCAGCCATTCCAAACTGGCGTTTTCAGCAACTGTGAGGTTGATGGTCTGCCGCGCTTCGCCGCCACCGCTGCGATAAAACTTGCCGGCGGCAGGGGTGGTGATGAGTGCTTGGGCATCGTTTTCGACCGTCGCTGAGATAGTCAAATGATCGCCTGCCACGACGCCGCCGGGTGGGTGCAGCAAATACACGTGGCAGACGCCGCCTTCCGGATAGAAGGGGCGTTGCACGGTCAACGGGCCGCGGTGGCTGCGGTTGACCAAGGCGGTTTTGGCACCGCGTTGACTAAAGCCCAGTGTTAATTCGGCTTCCCACGCCGTGGTATCAGTTGAGACCGCGGGATTGGCTGAAGCGACGCAGTTGGCTGGCATGGTGCGATTGGGTTACAAGTTTTTGGTCTTGGGCGCGATGGCCGAGTTTTCCGACAAAGGCGAATGCTGGGGTTTGTTTGCGGTACGCTGCCGCATGATATGCAATATAACCGGGCCGAACACGAATCCCAAAATTAAGATGCTGATCAGCAGGGTCGGTAGGTCCGGGATTTCAAACAAAGGATGCAGTGCGGCGCGGGTCAATTGCAATAGGTTGCCACCACCTTCCATCACCGCTTCGTAACTGGTATGTGCCTCGCTGCGCACTGACCACACCAATAACAAAGCACCCGCCGCCAGCAAAAGTTGTTCGGATTTCATCTTCCTTTCTCCCTGATCCTGCGTTGAATTAACACGATGGGCTATGCCCGTTTTGCAAATCTTCCTTTATGACCTTTAGGTTACTAGCCCCTCTTTTGCAAAGAGGGGAACATTCAGACTGTGAGGTAACGCTTGACCATATCATCGGCCAACTCGTCCATTGCACCGACCGCCACATGCCGGCCGCGATCCATGATGCAGAACTGATTAGCTACTTTACGAGCAAAGGGCAGCTTTTGTTCGACCAACAACACCGTCACCCCCAGTTCTTTATGGATACGGTCGATGGCTTGATGGATTTCGCCGGGTTCCGGTTTGGGAAGCGGTGTCGCCACGCCGCGCGACTTGTTCAGACGAATGATCACGTCGCCGATTTCGCTGACGATGTTGGGCTGGATGCCTTCGGTGGGTTCGTCCAGAATCAGCAGGCGCGGATTCAACACTAAGGCGCGGCCTATGGCCAATTGCTGCTGCTGGCCTCCCGACAGGTCGCCGCCTCGGCGCTTCAGCATTTGTTTCAATACCGGAAAAATCTCGAAGATGCTGTCCGGCACTTTTTTGATGCCGTGCTTGTTGGCGGCGCGCAGGCCGGTTTTCAGGTTTTCCTCCACGGTCAACAGCGGAAAGATTTCCCGGCCTTGCGGCACGTAACCGATGCCCAGTTCGGCGCGGGATTCGGCCTTGGCTTTGGCCAGTTCCACGCCGTCGAATTGAATGCTGCCGTCCGCGACCGGTAACAGGCCCATGATGGCTTTCAGTAAGGTGGTTTTGCCGACGCCGTTGCGGCCCATGAGGCAGACGCAGGCGCCGGCCGGTACGCGCAAATCCAGATCCCACAGGGTGTGGCTGGCGCCGTAGTATTGTTGCAATGCGCTGATATTTAACATCATCCCCCCAGGTAAACTTGGATCACACGCGGATCGTTTTGTACTTCGTCCATGGTGCCTTCGGTCAGTACCGAGCCTTCGTGCAACACTGTCACTTTACGGGCGATGCTGCGCACGAATTCCATGTCGTGCTCGACGACGACGATGGAGTGTTTGCCTTGCAAGGACAACAACAGTTCGGCGGTACGTTCGACTTCCTGATGAGTCATGCCGGCGATGGGTTCGTCGACCAGCATTACTTTCGGGTCCTGCATCAGCAGCATGCCGATTTCCAGCCACTGCTTCTGACCGTGCGACAGCGCGCCGGCCAATTGTCGTTGTTGGGCGGGCAGGGCGATGGTTTGCAGCACATCCTGGATGCGGTCGCGTTGCTCGCCGGTTAATTTATGAAATAAGGTCGGCCAGGTGCGTTTGTCGGTTTTTAAGGCCAGTTCCAGATTTTCGAATACGGTCAGGGCATCGAACACGCTGGGTTTTTGAAACTTGCGGCAAATGCCGGCCTGAGCGATGGCCGGTTCGTCCAGTTCCAGTAAATCGATGGTCTGGCCGAAAAACACCGAGCCGCTGTCGGGTTTGGTTTTACCGGTAATCACATCCATCAGCGTGGTCTTGCCGGCGCCGTTGGGGCCGATCAGGCAGCGCAATTCGCCGTCGTCGATGTACAGCGAGAGATGGTTCAGCGCTCGGAAGCCGTCGAAGCTGACGCTGACGTCTTCCATGTACAGAATCGGGCCGTGGCGCGCGTCGACTTCGCCATCCAGCGGCAGGCTGGCGCCGCCTTCAGTGGTAGTTGCAGCCGAGATCATCATGCCGGTTGTCCTCCGGTAGCGTTAAGAGTGGGTTTGGGTTTGCTGCGACGGCGCAGCAGGCCGACGATGCCGTCCGGCATTAACAAGGTCACCAGAATGAAAGCGCCGCCCAGGCAAAACAGCCAGGCGTCAGGCATCAGGCCGGTCAACACGGTTTTGGCGTAATTGACCAGCACCGCGCCGATGATCGCGCCGTACAAGGTGCCGCGCCCGCCGACCGCCACCCAGATGACGATTTCCAGTGAGTTGAGCGGCGAGAATTCGCTGGGATTGATGATGCCGACTTGCGGCACATACAACGCTCCGGCCAGTCCGGCCAGCATCGCCGCGAATACGAACACCCACAGTTTGAACAATTCCACCCGGTAACCGAGAAAACGCACCCGCGATTCCTGATCGCGAACCGCCGTGACGACGCGGCCCAACTTGCTATTCACGATCCAACGGCACAGCAACAGAGCGCCGATTAGGCTCAGGCCGGTCATCAATAACAACACCGAGCGGACTGCTTCGGATTGGATGTTGAAACCCAGGATGTCTTTAAAGTCGGTGAGGCCATTATTGCCGCCAAAGCCCATTTCGTTACGGAAGAACGCCAGCAGCAAGGCGTAGGTCAAGGCTTGCGTGATGATGGACAGATACACGCCGGTGACCCGCGAGCGAAACGCCAGCCAACCGAACACGAAGGCCAGCAAGCCGGGAGCGAGGAATACCATCAGCATAGCAAACCCGAAGTTCTCAAAGCCGTGCCAATACCAGGGCAGTTCGGTCCAGTTCAGGAACACCATGAAGTCCGGTAATTCGGCATTGCCGTAGACGCCGCGGGTACCGATCTGCCGCATTAGATACATGCCCATCGCGTAGCCACCTAAGGCAAAGAATGCGCCTTGGCCCAGTACCAGAATCCCGGCGTAGCCCCAGACCATGTCTAGCGACAGGCCGAGTAGGGCGAAGGTTAGGTATTTGCCGATTAGGGAGACACTGTAGGCCGAGAAGTGTAGAGCCGAGTCTTCGGGGAAGATTAGGTTACAGAGGGGGATTAATAGGGTGACGCTTGCTAGGGTGATTAGCACTGAAGCGTAGGTTTTGTCTTGGTTGAATATGTTCATAGCTATTCCGTTAAACCAAATTTTGTGTCGCTATCGCGACGGTTTTTTGTAAGTCGGGTCTCGGCCCGACAGCCGAGATACTTTCTTTTGCTCCGCCAAAAGAAAGTACCCAAAGAAAAGGCGGCCCGGATGCCGCTTTGATCCTGCGCGCCGAAGTTTTTGAATGGGGTTGACGGAAGGGGCTTCCTGCCCCTCCGCCAACGCGATGCATCCCTGCATCGCCCCTATCGGGCTGATCCATTCAAAAACTTCGGTGCTCGGCGCGGCATACGGGGTTAAAACCATCAGCCGCCTGAATTTGCGTAGGGTGGACAACTTTGCCCACCTTTGGCTGTTGTTCCGCGTGGGCACTTAATCGTGCCCACCCTACGGCTATTATTCGAAGTTACTTAAAATATTATTCAATTCTCTAATTTGTTGTTCGGCCATACCTGACTTGCAATATGTGTAGGATGATGCAATCCATGATGATGAACCTCCATTGATCCCTGCCTTTACAGAGCAAAACTGTTCTCGATATTTCATCCATGTCATTTGAGATTCCACTAAATCATCAGCTTGTTTTTTATATGAACCGGACTTAGAAAGAATTTCTAATAACTTTTTATATGCAACATCTAGCTTTTTTTCTGCAGTTTCTAAAGTTGATTTAGCATCACAGTCGGACCGTATTCCGCTACCTGTTGTAAGTTCGTCGCATTCATTTGAAAACGTGTTTGACGAAAATAACACTAGAATAAATTGCAATACGATTAATCTCATTGGAAACCCCGTAAATTGAAATATGTTTCAACAGAGTTTAGGAGTTATCTCTTCGTTTTGTACATCCAATAAGCTTTCTCTCGTTCCAACTCGGCGCATATGACGGCTAGCCCTTAGGATGTGCTGAGCGAATGCGACGCGCATCTGTCGCGAGCGATGCGCCTCCTATTGTCGGCACATCCTACAAATTCTTACCATCGTCACGCTGTCCATCCACTCAAAATCTCGCGAGTGGTTTACTCCCCTCTGCCGCGCCGAGCACCGCAGGGTTTGAACGGAATAGCCCGTTAGGGGCGTCGCATGGATGCGGCGCGTTGCATGCAGGGGCTGGGAAGCCCCTTCAGGCAACCCCGTTCAAACCCGAGGAGCGCAGGAAACAAGCGGCGGTGGGGTGGCCTTTTCTTTGGATACTTTCTTTTGGCCAAGCAAAAGAAAGTATCTCGGCTGTCGGGCCGAGACCCGACATCAAAACAACCCGTCGCGATAGCGACACAAAACCCCAAAGCCATCAACCACATCAAAAGCCGTCGTGTTGGGTTACGCTTCGCTAACCCAACCTACATATTTTGGAATTACGATTCAGCAGCTCTCCCTTTCTGCGGAAACAACCCCCTCGGCTTCTTCTGAATAAACAAAATAATAAACACCAGCACCAAAATCTTCGCCAACACCGCCCCGGCATAAGGTTCCAACACCTTATTGGCAATACCCAACGAGAACCCGGCCACCAAGGTCCCGAACAAGTTGCCGACTCCGCCAAACACCACCACCATGAACGAATCCACGATGTAAGCCTGTCCCAAATTAGGTCCAACGTTGGTGATCTGACTCAAGGCCACGCCAGCCACACCGGCGATACCCGATCCCAAGCCAAAAGTCATCGCATCGACGCGCGCCGTGGGGATACCCATAGCTCGAGCCATGCCCCGATTTTGCGCCACGGCGCGGACTTCCAATCCCAATTTTGTGCGTTTCAAGATTTGCAGCAGCGCGGTAAACACCAGCAGGCAGAAGATCAGGATGTAGAAGCGGTTCCAGGTCAGCGAGAGAAAGTCGTTGATCTGCCAGGAGCCGCTCATCCACTCGGGCGTTGAGACGCTGCGGTTCAAGGGTGAAAAGATGGAGCGCACGGCTTGTTGCAAAAACAAACTCACGCCAAAGGTAGCCAGTAAAGTTTCCAGCGGTCTGCCATATAAAAAGCGGATGATGCCTCGTTCGATGGCTATACCGACCAAGGCGGCAACTAAAAACGCCATCGGGATCGACAGGATCAAGGCCGTGCCCAAATAATTCGGCATGATTTGCTGCATCACATAGGTGGTGTAAGCGCCCAGCATCATCAGTTCGCCGTGGGCCATGTTTATCACCCCCATCACCCCAAAGGTGATGGCCAGGCCAATCGCGGATAACACCAGTACCGCGCCCAAACTCAAACCAAAGAACACAGTTTCGGCGACTGCATAGGCTTGCATGCGCTCGCGGATTTTGATCAGTGCCGCTTCCGCCAGATTGCGCACGTCGCTGTCGGCTTCCAGGAAATTGCCGTCGGCGTCTTTGTCGATAACGGCTTGCAGTTTGTTGACCACGTCCTGGCTGTCCAGGTCTTTTAAGGCGGCGATAGCGGCTATGCGTTGGTCTTTTTCCGGGCTGTTGATGTCTTGCAATAACAGCATTTTGTTGATCGCAGCTTTGATGTCGGCATCGGTTTCGTTGGCCAGATGATCGCGTAATAAAATCACGGCTTTGTCGTCTATCTCATTGGCCAATGCTTGTACTGCGATCAGACGCAATACCGGATCTGCGTCGTTCAATTGCAGCAACGCGATGGTTTTGCGCAGCACGCCGCGCAGCTTGTTGTTTAAATTGATTTTGCCTACCGCGCCGCGCTCGACTTCTGCCAATGCCGCGCCGCTGAGCGGATCGCTGAGTTGGTAACCGGCCGCGCTTTCCTGCGCAAGGACCAGCTTGCCTTCCGCTTTGAAGTCGAACAGTTTGCCGTCCTGCAGGGCTTGCAATAATTTCAGGTTATTGCTGTCACCGCCCAGGGTTTCGATGGCGAGTTCGCGCTCTGTCATACTACCTGTTCTGAGTTGCTCCAACGCGCTACCCGCTTCTTGGGCGAGGGCTGTGTGCATATTGAGCAGCAGCATCGCCAGCAAGTAGCCGGTAAATTTGAGAAGCTGTTTAAAAACGCCGCCGACTATTAATCCGGCCTGAGTAGAAGTTTTAGTCATCATGCTCAAGAAGCTGTCCTTGGGGGAACGATAAGCCGGGTGTGAGCCGGGCGGCGTTTTTAAACGGGTTCTGAAACGGGGTGTGTGCATCGTCTGTCCTCTTTTGGGGGCGAGGCCCGCGGCATCCTGCCGTGAACCTCGCGGGTAACATCCGCTGTTAATAGTTCTGTCCCGAACACTTTTTGGTTTTGGTGTTGTAGTTGCCGCAGCTGATCGGCGCGGTCCAGTCGGCGATGATCGGTTTGCTGTCGGGCAGGAAGTCCGACCAGGCGTCGCCATCGACCAGTTTGTTGGTTTGCCAGACGGTGACGAATTGGCCGTCGTCTTGGATTTCGCCAATCAACACCGGTTTGCTGATGTGATGGTTAGGCAGCATTTTCGACATACCGCCGGTCAGGTTGGGGTATTCAACGCCGATCAAAGCTTTTTGTACCGCGTCTGAATCAGTGGTGCCGGCTTTCTCGACCGCTTTCACCCACATGTTAAAGCCGATGTAATGCGCTTCCATCGGGTCGTTGGTGACGCGTTTCGGGTTCTTGATGTAGTCTTTCCATTGCTGAATAAAGGCCGCGTTTTTAGTCGTATCCACGCTCATGAAATAGTTCCAGGCCGCCAAGTGGCCGACCAGCGGTTTGGTGTCCATACCGGAGAGTTCTTCTTCACCCACCGAGAAGGCGATGACCGGGATTTTTTCCGCAGAGATGCCTTGGTTGCCCAGCTCTTTATAGAACGGAATGTTGGCGTCGCCGTTGATGGTGGAGACCACCGCAGTTTTCTTGCCGGTAGAGCCGAATTTTTTAATGTCGGCGACGATGCTTTGCCAGTCGGAATGACCGAATGGCGTGTAGTTGATCATGATGTCCGCGGGTTTAACGCCTTTGGATTTCAGGTATGCTTCCAGGATTTTGTTGGTGGTGCGTGGGTAAACGTAGTCGGTACCGGCCAAGACCCAGCGTTGCACTTTCAGATCGTTCATCAGGTAGTCGACCGCCGGAATCGCTTGCTGGTTAGGCGCCGCGCCGGTGTAGAACACGTTTTTAGACGACTCTTCGCCTTCGTATTGCACAGGGTAGAACAGGATGCTGTTCAACTCTTCGATGACCGGCAACACCGATTTCCGGGATACGGAGGTCCAGCAGCCGAAGATGGAAGCCACTTTGTCCTTGGTGATCAGCTCGCGGGCTTTTTCCGCAAACAAAGGCCAGTTGGAGGCCGGGTCAACGACCACCGCTTCCAGCTTCT
The DNA here is from genome assembly GCF_000365425.1 of Methylomonas sp. MK1. Classification (NCBI taxonomy): domain Bacteria; kingdom Pseudomonadati; phylum Pseudomonadota; class Gammaproteobacteria; order Methylococcales; family Methylococcaceae; genus Methylomonas; species Methylomonas sp. MK1. The sequence continues at coordinate 1,697,841 of NZ_AQOV01000001.1, read as the reverse complement.
TGCCCAGCAGGCCGCCTTTTTTATTTTGTTCGTCGATCAGCATCAGCATCGTGTCTTTTAGAGTGGTTTCGCTGATCGCCATCGTGCCGGACAGGGAGTGCAGTACGCCGACTTTGATGGTGTCTTCGGCGCGGGCGGACGAGGCGCCGAGCAATGCGGCGGACAGGGCCGCAACAGTCGCCAGTTTATGGAAGGAATTGCTCAATATTTTCATCGTAATAATCCTATGTCGAGAAGAAATCGTGGGCTATGGATTGCCCGTTTCGTAGGGTGGGTATGCAATGCCCACGCGTGAAGGCTTCAGCTTCGTGTGGGCACCTAATCGGTGCCCACCCTACGGTTTGTCGCGTTGGTGTAAATTTGCGTACCCCATCATCATTAAATTTGCCACTGGAAGCCGACCATGACTTGGCTGGCGTTCTCGCCGCTGGCGGTGGATTTGTAGTTCAAGCCCTTGGTCAACAAATCGCCGTATTGGTAGCTGGCGAAAATTTTGGCGTTGTGGCCGTCGATGATGTAGTTGACGCCGCCTTCGTAAACTTCGCGGTTGGGGCTGTTATCCGGCGACACATTCACGTAGCGCAAAAACGGTTGGAATTGGCCGATGCCGATTTTTTGCGGGAACAGATACATGCCGCTGACGTCGTAGGCGTTGCCTTCGAACATAGAGAACTGGGCCGGCGCGCCGACAGCACCCTCCGCATCGCGGATGGCTTGGCTATACGGGCCGGTAATACCGTAGTTTTTGTACTCGCCGTTGAAGGTGACGACGCCGCCGCCCGGCAACACTTTTTCCATCAACACGTCGGCGGTGGTGCCGCGGAAGCTGCCGGGAGAACCCAGCGCACCGGCGCCGTCTTCTTGATATTGGTTGGCGACGCCGACGGTCAGAATGTCGCCGCCTTTGCCGTAGTAAGTGCCGGAGGTGTAGTAGCCGGGATTTTTCTCGACGTCCCAGAAGTTGTAGGCAAAGCGTTGCGCGTACAGGATATTGTCATCGACGTTGGCGCCGCCGCGCAGACCGCGGAAGAAACCGGCCGCGTATTGGAAACGACCGTCGAACACCGCGCCCCAGAAGGTGGCACCGTCGTCACGGCCGAATGAGCCGGCCGAGGTGCCGTCGGATTTGATGGTCAGGTTGTAGTCGGAAGGCTCGAACGGCGTGCCGGCGGAGAAGATGTTGTACACCGCACTGTAGAACGGACCGTTCATCTCGCGGCGCTCGGCGGGTACCAGCATCCGGCCTACCCACAAGTTGGCGTAGGGCGTAACCTCGAATTTGCCGATTGCATCCAGCACCCGCACTTCGCCGCCGTTGCCGCAGGTTTGGCAGTCGGTGTTGAATTCGACTTTCAGATATTTATGAATCTGACCGTTGATGTATAAACGGATATTGTCCAGATTAAAATCGTTGCTCCATTTGTCGGCGTTTGCGCCGACCGAGCCTTCCTGGGCCCGGAAACTGGTCCGCAAACCGGCGCCGACGCTGACCCATTTGGTATCGTCGATTTTAAACGTCGCGCCAGCCTGCGCTTCGGGCGCCTGTCCCAGGCCGATGGCGCCCAAGGCCACCCCGCTCAGCAAGCCGATTGCCCGGCCGCTTAGTTTTTGTGGGTTAAAACCAGTCATTTGCATTCCCCTTCATCTGGATTAAACAAACCATTGCCGGCGGCGATGGCGATTGAAAACGTCGGGGAGATTGTTGAATTTTGCAGACAGCGCCACAATCGGGTAAATGACTCATCAGTCATTTGACGTATGGCTGGGAAATTGGGGTTTCCGTAGAGTGATCAGCAAGTTAAAGAGGATATTGCTATGAAAAACTGGTTAAGGCTGAAGTGGTTTTGGGATTTAGAGCGTGCTGAGCGCGGCGGAAGTGGGGGGCGCTTTAACGGCGCCTTGAAGTTTTCGTCGCGGTCAAAGTTCTTTCCGCCCAGGATCAGGCCTTCAATTCTAATCGGCTACGGCGTCTTACTAGCCGCAGGCTTTTCGACAGCCTGGGCCCAAGCCCCTGATGCCGGCAAACCGCTGTCGGCTATCGAATTTGTGGTCAGCGAAGATAACCTGAGCCAGTTTGGCTTTGCGGTGGAATCGCAAGCTCTCGCTGAGCGTGTCCGCGCGAATTTGGCAGAGTGGGAGTTTCCGCTAACCAACAAAGCGCCATACAGCCATAGCCTACAAGCCAAATTGGGCAAAGTTGCTCACCGCGAAACCCCGGTGGGTTTTTCTTTTTCCAGCGGCAATTCCGACCCGCGCGCGACCGATTTTCAAAAAGCCGATGTGTTGCCGATTACCTGTGCCTTGCGCGATGCCGGCAATCAGGCTGTATTGATAGAGCGCGAATCGACCTTTAGCGCCCATGCCCTGGATAAGGATGTGTTGCCGGCGCGGATTGTCGATAAATTGGTCGATCAGATCGGCACCGCCTGTCTGGATGTGCTGGAACACGCGCCGTTGCCGAAACAGGCCGGTCGCGTGAAAACCGAACTGTTCAAACCCAAATGGATGCCGGATGTGCGGGTGGAGGTGAGAGAAGTTCAGGGTCCGGTTGATGCGAATGGGGTGGCGCAGCCGGCGGCTGTGGGCGACGAGCCGAAGAAGGAGATTATTATTCATAACCAGGGAACGCCGGTGATATTTCAGTTTGGATATGAGAGGAAGTGATGTTTAGCTGGGCATGATTTAAGTGTCACGCTTAGAAATATGGTTTATCCATTTGGTTGCGGGAAGGTTTGTTCCTTCTCCCTCAGGGAGAAGGCTAGGATGAGGGGGGTAAGAAGGTGTCGCTGGCGCGACGGCTGATTTTAATGTCGGGTCTCGGCCCGACAGCCGAGTAACTTTTCTTTGTTTGGCCAAAGAAAAGTTACCAAAAGAAAGGCCACCCGGAATTCCGCCTTAATCCTGCGCTTCTCGCTTTTGCCGAGTGTTTTCGGAAGGGGCTTCCCAGCCCCGCCGAAAACGAGCGGCATCCCTGCCGCTCCCCTGCGGGCTGATCTCGCCAAAAGCTGCGATGCTCGGGGCGGAATAACGGGAGTAACCCCGTCGCGGGGATTGGAAGCAATTGGATGATTTTGTATGTTTGGTGTTATGCAGTGTTGTAGGATGCGGCTCTAACTTCTTAAAAGCATATACAACCCAACGAGGTCAATTTACCCATGGACGAAAAATTATTCGCAGTTTTGCTTGGAACTATCGCTGGCGCGATGGGTTACTGGGTAACAACATTCTGGATGAAGCCAATACTCCAGTATAGAGATCTTCGTATTAAGGTTTTCGCCGATTTTATTTTCTATGCCCAAGTTGTGAACGCCGAGGGACTTAATGACCGGATGAAGGTTCTGTACGAAGATCGTATTACATCAAATCGACGTAATTCCGCCGACTTGGCTGCTTGTCTCACTGAATTGCCTTTTTGGTACAGATGGTGGATTCGTGCATGGGGACACGCTCCAGAAAAAGCTGTAAAACACCTTATTGGATTTTCCAATACGACTAACTACGACGCCGCAGAAAAATTAATTCGAGCAATCACGAAAGCTTTGGGTTTCAAGATGGAAATAACGTAGGGTGGGCACACGCTTTTTGTGCCCACGCGGGGGGAACCACAAACCCTGATTTAACCATCAAAAATTAACAACCAAAATGTCCCGTTACCGCCGCTCGCACAATCCCGGTGATACGTATTTTTTCACGGTGGTGACGTATCGGCGGCAAGCGATTCTATGCGATGAACCGGTACGAGAGGCTTTGCGCAAGGCGATTGCAAGCACTCGCGCGAAACGGCCGTTTACCATTGATGCCTGGGTTTTGTTGCCGGACCATTTGCATTCGACTGCATGGATGCAGGAGGTAGGGCAATGCATGGAGCAATTGCCGAGCATTTGGACATTGCCGGTTGATGATGGAGATTTTGCAACCCGTTGGAGCGTGATCAAGCTGCAGGCGAGCGTGGCATGTGGAGATACATACCGGCGGGTCTAATGGATTAACGTATTGAAACAAAAACATCGGGAATCGACCTTATGGCAACGCGGTATTGGGAGCATCAAATGCGCGATGACACCGATTTTGCCCGGCATATGGATTACATTCATTACAACCCGGTGAAGCACCTATGTCGTTAAGATAAGTTTTAGCCAGGTTACTTCCCCTCTTTGAAAAAGAGGGGCCAGGGGAGATTTTTTAAATAAATCCCCCTCAATCCCCCTTTTTCAAAGGGGGAAGCACGGGTATTCAGCAACCAAGCGAATTTCCCAAAGGGTATAAAGGCCTTATTCTGCGTTTCATCGTTATGTTGAAGAAGTGTGTTCGTTGAATCGGGGGGGGGGTGGCGTTGACGATTTGGTTGCGGGGGAATGAGCGGTCTGTCCGCGTGGGCACAAAAAGCCGTGCCCACCCTACGCCTACGAAATTGGGATGGTTTTCGTCCCGTATGCCGCGCCGAGCACCGGAGATTTTGGTGGGAAAAGCCCGAAGGGGTGCGGCAGGGATACCGCACGTTGGCGAAGGGGCAGGAAGCCCCTTTCGCCAACCCCCGCCAAAAGCTTCGGAGCGCAGGATAAATCGGCAGGATAGCCGATTTGCATGCATTGCACCCGTAGGGCGAGGCACATGGATGTGCCGAGTGAGCTAAGCGGCATTCGGGTGTCTTTTCTTTTGGATACTTTTCTTTGGACAAGCAAAGAAAAGTATCGCGGCTGTCGGTCCGCGAACCGACATCTAAAATAACCCGTCGCGTTAGCGACACATCAAAAATGAAAGCCATTCACCAAAACATCACCAAAATCCGCCGCGACTACAACGCCCTGGTTGCCAACGAAACCCTGGAAGACTACGCGCTACGCTACGCGCCGCGCAGTTTCCGGAAATGGAGCGAGTTCCAGGTGGCTAACACCGCGTTCGGCTCGACGTCATTTCTGGTGCTGGAAGCGATCGGTGGCTTTCTGTCGATCAATTACGGCTTTACCAATGCCTGCTGGGCGATTCTGATCGTCGGCATCGTGATTTTCATCACCAGCTTGCCGATCAGTTATTACGCGGCCCGCTACCATATCGACATCGACCTACTTACTCGTGCGGCCGGTTTTGGCTATATAGGCTCCACCGTTACTTCGCTGATTTACGCCTCATTTACCTTCACGCTGTTTGCGCTGGAGGCTTCGATCATGTCGCTGGCGATTGAATTGTATTTCCAGATTCCGCTGGCCGTCGCGCATGTGCTCAGTGCGGTGATTGTGATACCGCTAGTGACTTTCGGTATCACCACCATCAGCCGGATGCAGTTATGGACCCAGCCGATTTGGCTCGCGCTGTTGATTGCACCTTACATAGCCGTGGCGCACGCCGAGCCGGAAGCGCTGATGACCTTAAAGACTTACTTCTGGATTGCTGGCAGCGGCGAAGGATTTGATTGGCTATTGTTCGGAACCGCCACCACCGTGGCATTTTCGATGGTGGCGCAAATCGGCGAGCAGGTGGACTTTCTGCGCTTCATGCCGGATAAGACTAAGGCCAATAAATTCAAGTGGTGGGCGGCGATGCTGGCGGCCGGTCCGGGCTGGATCGTGTTTGGGGTGCTGAGGCAAATCGCCGGTGCTTTGCTGGCGCATTTGGCGATTCGGCACGGCATCAGCCCGCAGCATGCGCACGAACCGACGCAAATGTATCTGGTGGCGTATAACGAGCTGTTCGAGAATCCGCAATGGGCCTTGGCGACCACGACCTTATTCGTGGTTCTCAGCCAGATCAAGATCAACGTCACCAATGCCTATGCCGGCTCGCTGGCCTGGTCGAATTTTTTCTCGCGCTTGACGCACAGCCATCCTGGGCGGGTGGTGTGGTTGCTGTTTAACGTGCTGATCGCCTTGTTGTTGATGGAATTTGGCGTATTCGGCGCGCTGGAAAAGGTGCTGGGCTTGTTTTCGAATATGTCGATTGCCTGGATCAGCGCGGTGGCGGCGGAGTTGATGATCAATAAACCTTTGGGACTCAGCCCGAAGGAAATCGAATTCAAGCGCGCGTATTTGTCCGACCTGAACCCGGTAGGGATGGTCGCGACGTTTGTGGCATCGGTGGTGTCGATTCTGGCTTATGTGGGGCTGTTCGGCGAATGGCCCAAGGCTTTTTCGGCGTTTATCGCGCTCGGATTCTCTTTTGTGCTAGTGCCGGTGATCGCGATGTGTTGCGCCGGCAAACATTATCTGGCCCGAGACCGGAAAAAGCATAATCGCAAATCGCATGACAAATGCTCGATTTGCGAGAACGAATTCGAGCATGATGATATGGCCTATTGTCCCGCTTACGCAGGCAGTATTTGTTCGCTGTGTTGTACGCTGGACGCTCGTTGTCTGGACGCCTGTAAGCCGGGTTTTCGCTTTGATGACTATTTGGAGAGTCTAGCCAGGACTTTGATGCCGGATTTTATCGGCATCACCGCGCGTTTGCGGCTGTTGCGCTTTGGGCTATTGTTCGGTTTTCTGACGATTCTGACCGGGATATTTATCAGCATCATTTATTACCAGGATTTACTGAGCGTCCGACAGAATCAACCGGCCTTTGGCTTGTTGATCAACAACTTCCTGAAAATTTATGCATCCTTGCTGGTGTTTATCGGCCTTTGTACCTGGTGGCTGATTTTGAACGCGGAGAGCCGGCGGGTGGCGCATGAGGAAACCGCCAAGCAAACCCAATTGCTGCTGCAGGAAATCGAACAACACAAGCAAACCGATCTGAAGTTGCAGCAGGCCCGGCGGATGGCCGACGCCGCCAATCAGGCCAAGAGCCGATTCTTGAGCAATATGAGCCACGAGATCCGCTCGCCGCTGAACAGCATTGTCGGCTACGCCCACATTTTAAATCAGGACCCGAATATCCCGGAAAACCGCCGGCAGGCGGTGGACACTTTGAAACGCAGCGGCGAGCACTTGAGTGCGCTGATCGAGGATATTCTGGATATTGCCCGGATCGAGGCACGCAAATTCGATTTTAAATACCAGCCCATCGATTTTCCAGGGTTTATCGAACATCTGGTACATGTTTTCAAAGCGCAAGCAGAAGACAAAGGCTTGAGTTTCAATTGCCAGCTGACCACAGTGCTGCCGCAACGGATACGCGGCGATGAAAAGCGGGTAGGGCAAATCTTGATGAATTTGCTGGGCAATGCCGTCAAGTTCACCAGTCAGGGCGGTGTGGTGTTTCGGATCGGTTACAGCAGCGGCGTCGCCAGCTTCCTGGTGTCGGATACCGGTAGCGGTATTGACGAGCAGCAATTGCAAAATATTTTTCAGCCCTTCACGCGGCTGGATACACCGACCGGCAATGCGGTGTCAGGTAGCGGTTTGGGGCTGACCATCAGCAAAATTTTAACTGAGGTGATGGGTGGCGAGTTGACGGTGCAAAGCCGAGTGGGCGAGGGTTCTACGTTCAGCGTAAGGCTGTTGTTGCCGAGTTTGGGTGTAGAAAATGAAACCGAATCGCACGGGCCTGTCATTGGCTATCAAGGCGCGCGCCGGCGGATCATGGTGGTGGACGACCAGCGAGAACATCGGGAGTTATTGTTGTCCTTGCTCGAGCCATTGGGGTTTTATCTGGAAGAGGCCGATTCCGGCGAGGCTTGCTTGGAGAAAGTGGTGGAACAGCAACCCGATTTGATCTTGCTGGATATTTCCATGAGCGGTATAGACGGTATAGAAACCGCGATGCGTCTGCGCGAGCGCGGTTTACACATGCCGATTGTGGTGCTGAGCGCCAATGCCTATCCCGGTGATCGGCTGGCGGTGTTAAATGCCGGCTGCAACGATTTTCTGTCCAAGCCTATTCAGGTGCCGCAGCTGATGAGCAAGCTGAAGCTATATTTGTCGCTGGCCTGGATCTATCAAGACGACGCCGCGCCGGCGGTTTCCGAAAAACTACCCGAACCGATGCTGGTGCCGCCGCCGGAATTGTTGCAAGCCTGCGTGGAATATGTACGAATCGGCGACTTGTTGGGCTTGAAGAAAGTACTGGCACAACTCGGTCAAACCGAGCCGCGCTACAGCGCCTTCTTTGCGAAGCTGATGGTTTTAGCCAACCAGTTTCGGGTGGGCGAAATCAGGAAGCTTTTGAATATGCACAAACAGGAGGTGTCCCGATGATGGACGTATCCGCCAGCAATGGCACGGTGTTGATAGTCGACGACACACCCGGCAATCTGGCCCTGTTGTCCGATACGCTGTCCGAAGCCAATTATCGGGTATTGGTGGCTACTGACGGTTGTTCGGCCATCGAACAGATTCAATACGTCAAACCCGACATCATTTTGTTGGATGTGATGATGCCGGGCATAGACGGCTTCGAGACCTGCAGCCGGCTGAAAGCCGATCCGACGACCGCGCCGATTCCGGTGTTGTTCATGACCGGTTTGAGCGAGCTGGACGATTTGCTGCGCGGCTTTGGCGAAGGGGCGTTGGACTACATCGTTAAGCCAATTCGGCCGGCGGAAGTGCTGGCGCGCATTGAAGTACATTTGACGCAAACCCGTAATTTACGGCGGGCCGAGAGCTTGCTGGACCATCACGATTTTGCCGCTATAGCCGCAGACGCACTCGGCCGTATCGTATGGTTGACGCCGGCAGCTAAAGAATGGCTGGATGATTTTTGCGAATTGCAGGGATTGGCTCGGGCTGCGAATGACATGCTCCCGGAGTCGCTGCGGGGCTGGTTTCAACGCTGGTTGCGGCAAAGCGGGCGAAATGATGCGGAAGCCGAATCCGAGGCACATCGTTTGGCGCCGGGTTTTACGCTTAGAGTCAGCGCCTGTCAGAATCCGGATGAATATCTGCTGCTGTTGCAACGGGAAGACGCGCAATGGACGCCGGAAACCCTGCGCGACAAACTGAAGCTGACGTTTCGCGAGGCCGAGATTTTGATGTGGATTGCCCGCGGCAAAACCAATAAGGAGATCGGTATCATCCTCACCACCAGTCCCAGAACGGTGAATAAACATCTGGAACATATATTCGAAAAATTGGGTGTTTCCACGCGGGCGGCGGCGGTGGCGATGGTGTTGCAGCGCGGTTAGTTCAAAGCTAACAAAAAGGCCGGCAATCTTATGGATTGCCGGCCTTTTTTGGGTCTGGAGAAACGTTGCCGCCTTTAAGGCATGTACATGCCGCCATTCACATGCAAAGTTTCGCCGGTGATGTAGGAGGCTTGCTCGGAGGCCAGGAAAGACACCGCATGGGCAATTTCTTCCGGCTGACCCAAACGGCCCAGCGCAATCGAACCCAGCAGCGCATTCTTAATGTCTTCCGACAGTTCCTTAGTCATATCGGTATCGATAAATCCGGGTGATACGGTATTTACGGTGATGCCGCGCGAACCGACTTCTTTAGCCATGGATTTAGCAAAGCCGATCATTCCAGCCTTGGCCGCCGCGTAGTTGGCTTGACCGGCATTGCCGGTGGAGCCCACGACAGATGAAATGTTGATGATGCGGCCGTAACGGACTTTCATCATAGCGCGCAACACGGCTTTGCTCATCCGGAAGATCGAGGTCAGGTTGGTGTTGATAATGTCGTCCCATTCCTCGTCTTTCATCCGCATCAACAAGTTGTCGCGGGTGATGCCGGCGTTGTTGACCAATACTGCTGGGGTGCCGTAGGCGTCGCCGGTGGTTTTTATAAAGCTTTCGATGTCGGCGGCGTCGGCGACATTGAGTTTGTAGCCTTTGCCGTTCTCGCCCAGATAAGCGGAAATAGCCTCCGCGCCGCTGTCTGAGGTGGCGGTACCGACGACAAAAAAACCGTCGGCTACTAACTTTTCGGCAATGGCCCGGCCTATGCCGCGGCTGGCGCCGGTAACAATGGCGAGTTTTTTATCCACGGAGTTGCTCCACAACGTTGTTGATGGTTTCGGGGTCGTATAGTGTGTAATGCGCGGCATCCGGCGCTATGCGTTTGTTTAAGCCGACTAATACTTTGCCGGGTCCGCATTCGACAAAGGCGGTAACGCCTTGTTCGTGCATGAATTTGACGCTTTCCACCCAACGTACCGGTTTGAATAATTGTTCTTTCAACGCGTAGCGAATCACTTCCGGCGAACCGTGCGATTTGACGTCGGCGTTGTGGATCAGCGTGCTATTCGGCATCTCGACGTTAAGGCCTTGCAGTATTTCGTTTAGCTTGTCGGACGCGGCTTCCATCAGAGCGCAGTGGGACGGCACACTAACCGGCAACTTTAATGCGCGTTTGGCGCCGAGTGCCTTCAAGGCTTCCATCGCGCGTTCCACCGCAGCGGTTTCGCCGGCGATGACGACTTGGCCAGGCGCGTTGAAATTGGCGGCGGCGACGATGTCGCCATTGGCGACTTCGGCGCAGGTATTGACGACTTGATGATCTTCCAGGCCCAGAATAGCCGCCATCGCGCCTTTTCCTGTCGGTACCGCTTCCTGCATCAGTCGACCGCGCTCGGCCACCAGACGAATGGCGTCTTCATAGCCCAACGCGCCCGAGCAGACCAGGGCGGTGTATTCACCCAAGCTGTGGCCGGCCATCCAGGCGGGTTTGATGTCGGATTTTTCGCACCAGGCCCGCCATACCGCAACGCCGGCCGCCAGCATAGCCGGCTGGGTGTTATGTGTTTGGTTCAAGTCGGTGTCCGGGCCGTTCGCGACCATATTCCACAGATCGAAACCCAGCACGTCGGAAGCTTGTTCGAAAGTTTGCTTGACCAATGGGTTGGCGGCGGCCAGCGTGCCCAGCATGCCGACAGCTTGCGAGCCTTGTCCGGGAAATACGAATGCCAGATTGTAACTTTGTTCTATCGTCGTCATGTTTAGTACCTAATTAATGCGGAACCCCAGGTAAAGCCGGCTCCAAAAGCTTCCATTAATACGGTTTGTCCGCGTTGAATGCGGCCGTCGCGCACACCTTCGTTAAACGCCAATAACACGGAGGCGGAGGAGGTGTTGCCTTGGTTTTCCAGGGTCAGAATCACTTGATCCATGGACATGCCCAGTTTTTTGGCAGTGGCGGCGATAATGCGCGTGTTGGCTTGATGCGGCACCAGCCAATCAATGTCGCTTTGCTGTAAGCCGTTGGCTTCCAAGGTTTCATCGACAATTCGGCCCAGCGTGTTGACGGCGACCTTGAACACTTCGTTGCCGCGCATACTGATGTAAGCTGGCTCGTTTTGTTTAGCCACTGCCGCTACTTGCGGATTGGGGCAATACAATAAATCTTCGTAGCCGCCATCGGAGTGGATATGCGTGGACAATATGCCCGGCTTATCGCTGGAGGTCAGCAAAATCGCGCCGGCGCCGTCGCCGAACAGGATGCAGGTGCCGCGGTCGGTCCAATCGACAATGCGTGAGCAAATTTCCGTGCCCACCACCAGTACGTTTTTGGCAAAACCGGTTTTCAGGTATTGATCGGCGATGCTTAAACCGTAAACGGAACCCGAGCAGGCTGCCTGAATATCGAAACCGACGCATTGCTTGATGCCCAGGCGTTCCTGCAATAGGCAGGCGGTGCTGGGATAGACGCGATCCGGCGTGCCGGTGGCCACGATGATCATGTCAATGTCATCAGCGGCAATCCCGGCCATTTCAATAGCTTGTCTGGCGGCGATTTCCGCCATGCTGGAAGCGGTTTCGTCGGGGCCGGCTATGCGGCGACTTTTGATGCCGGTTCTTTCATAGATCCAGCTGTCGGATGTGTCCACCGTGGCGGAGATTTCGTCATTGGTGCGTATGGTTTCGGGCAGATAGCCGCCCGTACCGATCACATGAGTCCAGCGTGTCATTCATCAACCTTTTGGGTCAGCGCGAGTTCTAGTTTTTCGCTGATTTTACGAATAACGCCCTGCGCCACTTCTACTTCCGCCAAATGGATGGCAGTTTCGAAAGCCAAAGCATCGGCACCGCCGTGGCTTTTGATAACCAGGCCGCGCAGGCCGATGAAACTGGCGCCGTTATAGAGGCGCGGGTCTATGCTGTCTTTGAAGCGCTTTAAAACAGGATAAGCAATCAGGCCGGCTAATTTGGTCAGCCAGTTTTGCGAAAAACTGTCTTTCAGTTTGCCGCCTATCATTTTTGCCGCGCCTTCGATCGATTTCAGGGCCACGTTACCCACGAAACCGTCGGCGACGATCAAATCGACTTTGACGCTGCCGGCGTTGATCGAGTTGCCTTCTACATAACCGATATAATTTAGCCCGGAGTTTTCCAGTAATTTAGCGGCGGCTTTGACCTGCTCGTTGCCTTTCATATCTTCTTCGCCGATGTTCAGCAAGCCGATACGCGGACGCTCGATGTTTTCCACGGCCTTGACCACTTCTTCGCCCATGACGGCAAATTGGTACAGATGTTCGGCGCTGGAGTCGACATTGGCGCCCAGGTCCAGCATGTGGGTGTGGCCGAAAGTAGACGGCAGCGTGGAAATGATCGCCGGGCGTTCGATGCCGGGAATCATTTTCAGCACAAAACGGGCTGTTGCCATCAATGCTCCAGTGTTGCCGGCGCTGACGCAGGCGTCGGCCTTGCCTTCCTGTACCAGATTTATCGCCACGCGCATGGAAGAATCTTTTTTGTTCTTCAAGGCTTTTTGCGGCGCTTCGTCCATTTCGACAACTTGCGAGGCGTGTTGAATACTGATCCGACCTTTAAATTCGACCAGCGCTTGGGATAGCAAGTTACCAAGAACCGCTTCATCGCCAACCATGATCAGATTTAAATCCGGATTTTTTTTTAAACAGGCCAGTGAGGCAGGCACGGTAACTTGAGGACCGAAATCCCCGCCCATGGCATCAATTGAGAGAGTTGAGCTCACGCTTAGGACTAACTCCAGTAGTTGAAAGGAGCCAACTACTGTCCAGCGACGCGTTGGCTTACCCAGAGACTATCAATAAATCAAATATTACTGCCTGTCGTGCTGACGATTGCGTTGGAAAACGCCTTGCTTGCGGCCGGTCTTGCACTGAGGGCTGTTCGACTCGCCTTGCGAATGGGCTGCGAGTCGGACTATGGCAGTTTAAAACGATTAATCTTCGTCGTTGCCGGCAATGATTTGGCGGCCTTTGAAGAAACCGTCCGGCGTCATGTGGTGACGCAGATGGGTTTCGCCGGTCAATGGATCCTGAGCCAGGGTTTTGCCGACTAATGCATCGTGTGAACGACGTTGACCGCGTCTGGAACGCGATACTTTGCTCTTTTGTACTGCCATTTCAATCTCCAGTTTTTTTAAGTTTTGCTAAAACAGAAAAAGGGTTGTTAGCCTTAGTCTGACTATCTATTGCGCTGTAATCGGCATCTTCCGAACGGTTGTGCGCGAGACAATCGTGTTCATGCCGAGGGTAGTCGGGCAATGCCAGCAGGATTTCGTCTTCGATCACGGCGTTTAACGATAGGGTGTCGCCGTCCAGTAATAGCGGTTCGCAATCGTCCAGTTGCTTTGCTTCCTGTAGCGAAGAGACAACAGCCAATTTAAAATCGATATCCAGCGGCCAAGTCAGTGCTTGCAAACAAGACTGACACGCCAATTCCACAACACCCTCGATATGGCCGGCAACGACGATGCGTTTGCCTTCCTTACCAAATTCGATCTTGGCGCTAACGCTGCCGCCATGATCGATCACGCTATCAGACAAGCGCTCGAGCGCAGCGATTTTTATATCCCCGGATAGCGCGCCACGTCTTTCGGCGAACAATAAGGGATCGATATGGTCGGGAAACTTGTCTGACATAACTGTACAATCATACAGATAACTAACTGTTGCGTCAAACGCACACCTACTCAAACCATTACCTAGCCGATGAGCACCATAGTACTTGCCTCGAGTTCGAAATACCGCCGCCAGTTGTTGGAAAAACTGGGTCTTGATTTTCTAAGTTGCAGCAGCGACATCGATGAGAGCCCGCAATCGGGTGAATCGCCGGACGCTTTGGTACACAGATTGTCGCTGGCTAAGGCTGAAGAAGTCGGCAAAACATACCCTAATCATTTAATCATTTAATCATTTAATCATAGGTTCCGATCAGGTTGCCGTGCTAGGCCAAGAGATATTGGGAAAACCCGGCGGGCGCGACGCGGCAATTCAACAACTTGCCAAACAATCCGGCCGGGCTGTGCAATTTTATACTGGTGTCTGTGTTTTGAATAGCGCATCCGGCCGAAGCTTAAGCGATATGGATGTTTGTAGCGTGCATTTCAAAACGCTGACATTGCCGCAGATTGAAAAGTACATCGATATGGATCGGCCCTTCGATTGTGCCGGCAGCTTCAAATCCGAGGGCTTGGGTATCGCGCTATTCAGTAAAATTGTCGGCGAGGATCCTAATGCCTTGGTGGGTTTGCCATTGATAAAGCTGGTGGCGCTGTTGGAAAGGTTTGGCGTCAATATTCTCTGATTTGTCGCGAGTTAAGGGCGGCAGAAATTACTCGCCAGTACCGTTTAGTGAAATTTTTTGTTCGGCCCGAGTAATTCAAACATCTGCAAAAACTCGTCTTCCACCTGCGCCATCATTGAGACAATTTGTTCACGAGTTAAACGCACTAGCGTTAACGATTGATTGGAGAATTCCGCAACGGCTAATTCCAGGCCATCGGCTTGTTGGCCGCTATCGACCAAGCGCGCCGCCATATGCAGCAAGTGAGCGTCCAATTTGTGCGCTTGGGCATCGGTAGGGTTCAGATAGCAACCTATGGTTTCGTACAGGGATTCCGGTAAGCCCCAGGTTTTTAGCAATTCTCCACCGACCTCTGCATGAGTAAAGCCGATCAGTTCTTGTTCGAAGCCGGCCAACAAGGCACGATTATGGTTGGTGGCAAGCAAGGCTCTGAGATATTGCTCGGGCATTTTTTGACTTAGCAGCAGAGAGCCTATGTCATGCAATAGACCGGCTAGAAACAGCCTTTCGGTATGCAGCACAGCGCTGGCTTTTGCCAGCAGCCGGGCAATGACCGCGCAATGTATGCTGCGCATCCAGAACGAGGTCATGTCGATCAGTTCGTCGGGAATTTTTCCGAAGCGATCAACGACTGTGGTAGCCAATACCAGATTACTCAAGTCGTCGATGCCTATCACGGTAACCGCCCGGGAAATGGTGTCGATTTTGGCTTGGAAGCCGTAGAAAGGGCTATTCACCACGCGCAACAAGCGCGCGCTGAGGGCTGGGTCCCTGGCGATAACCTTGCCGATGTCCGCCAGCGAAAAGCGCGAATCGCGGATCATCTCGCTGAGTTGAAAATAAATATCGGGCAGGGAAAACAGTTCGGTCGAGCCGGCAATCAATTGCTTGATGGCAGTGGCTTTCAACTAACTTTTCCGGTATAGCGCCATTACGTGCTGCACATAATGGCGGGTTTCGGGATAAGGCGGCACGCTGTTATTGTATTTCATCACCGCGCCTTCGCCGGCGTTGTAACCGGCCACTGCCAAGGTCAGATTGGAGTTGAACATCGCCAGTAAATCTTTCAAGTAACGGGTACCACCGTCGACATTTTGCTCGGCATCGCGCCGGTCGGTGACACCGTAGCGGCGCGCGGTATCCGGCATTAACTGCATCAAACCCACCGCGCCGGCCGACGATACGGCATTGGGGTTATAAGCCGATTCGGCTTGAATCACCGCGTGCAGCAGTTTGGGGTCCATTTGATGTTTGGCGGCAGCCTTGGCAACCAAGTCGTTAAATTTGAGTTTATTACCGGACATGAACTTTAGGTCACGGCTATAAGTACGCGGCCGGGTGCGGATGATCAAGCGGTAATCGAAGCCTTTTTTCGGCTCATCGGTGTAATACACCCGACCGCTAGGATCGGTGTATTTGAAAATGTCCGCCCCCGCATCGGTGATTAGCGTTATCGATAGTGTGACAATCAGCAGGGGTTTCATCGCGTCACCTTTTACCGATTGAACTCATTCAGTCACGCTAATCAGGCTGGCCGCCCGGACTGCTTTGGCTCGAGCCTCGCTGACGTTGTCGGCCGTGGCGAGTGCTACGCCCATGCGCCTTGACACGAAAGCTTCCGGTTTGCCGAACAGGCGAATGTCGGTATCGGCTATAGCCAATGCTTTTTCCAAGCCCTGATAGGTCACGGCTTTGGCGTCTATGCCGCCCAGAATCACCGCGCTGGCGGCGGTTTTATCCAAAGTGGTGCTGACCGGCAAGCCAAGAATGGCGCGGGCATGTAAATCAAATTCACTTTGCCGTTGGCTGGCCATCGTCACCATGCCGGTGTCGTGCGGTCGGGGACTGACTTCGCTAAACCAGACTTGATCGCCGTCGATGAACAATTCCACGCCGAATAAACCCAAGCCGCCCAAGGCAGTAGTCACTTTGTCGGCGATTTGCTGGGATAAGGTAATAGCCTTTGCGCTCATCGCCTGCGGTTGCCAGCTTTCCCGATAATCGCCGTTTTCTTGGCGGTGGCCGATCGGTTCGCAGAAATAGGTTTGTACCTGGCCGTCGCCATCCAGCGCGCGCACCGTTAGCAACGTAATTTCAAAATCAAAATCGATCTTGGCTTCGACAATCACTTTGCCGGTGTCTGCGCGACCGCCAGCCTTGGCGTAATCCCAGGCGGCTTGCAATTGATCGGCGCTTTTCACCATGGACTGACCCTTGCCGGACGAGGACATCGTTGGCTTGATAAAACACGGGTAGCCAATGCCGCTATCGACCGCGGCTTTCAATTGTTCGAATGTGTCGGCAAAAGCGTACTTCGAGGTGGGTAGGCCGAGCTCAACAGCGGCCAGTTCACGGATGCCCTCGCGATTCATCGTCAATTGAATCGCTCTGGCGTTGGGTACGACGGTAGTTTGGCCTTGGACTTCAATTTCCGCCAGTGCATCGGTGGCAATTGCTTCGATTTCGGGGATGATGTAATGCGGCTGTTCGCTGGCAATCAGCGTTTTCACCGCATTTGCATCGGTCATGTCTATCACATGGCTGCGATGCGCGACTTGCATGGCCGGCGCACCGGCATAGCGATCAACTGCAATCACTTCCACGCCGTAGCGTTGCAGCGAAATGGCGATTTCTTTGCCCAATTCGCCGCTGCCCAGTAATAAAGCTTTGGTGGCGCTGACGCTGTCAGGGGTGCCTATTTTCATGATTTCGCTAAATAGTTATCGATGTCTTGCTTGGAAAAACCAATTTTCTTCGCCACACGGTCGGCGTGACTGACCCGGGAAATGCCAGCGATCAATTTAAAAGTCGGCAAGTCGTCGGCAAATTCCACCTGTTTGGGGACTGCGATTTTTCTTTTCACAAACTCGTCCACCAGTTGATGGTTATGGGTGATTAAAATGGTGCTGTTGCCTTTGCGGTAAAAACCGTCCAGCACGTCGATAGACGACTGCATCTTCTCTTCAAAGGTAGTGCCTTCCGCCATTTCGTCAAGCACCACCAAGCTTTTTGCGGTGCTGGCCAGAAAAATATCGCGAGTGCGTTTCAATTCTGTGCCGAAACGGCCTTCGCCGTCGTCGAGGTGACTAATCTCTGGGCACTGATAGAAAATCCGGTCGGCGACGCTCAAGCTGGCAGCTTGGGCCGGCACGAAACAGCCAATCTGCGCCAACAATTGGATTTGCGTGACGGTTTTGCAAAATGCGGTTTTACCGCCGCTATTGGGACCGGTCACGCACACCAGGCGCTCCTCGTCCATGCTGAAATCGTTGCCGACATAATCTGGGTTTTTCTGGCCCAGTACCGGGTTCTTCGCCGCGACTAATTTTATATTGTGACGTTCGCTGGCATTCATTTCCGGCAGCACCATCTCGCTACCATAATCTTCGGCGTATTTGATAAAGGCCAGCAATTCGTCGAGTTGGCCCAGGCCATCCAACATGTCGCCGAGCGCCTGTGAATTTCGATAGATGTTGCGTAAGGGAATGATGCAGTTGTCCCGATCGTAACCGCCGATTACCGGAATATAAGCCAAGGCCAAAGGCAGAAAAAACACCGAAGCCACGGACAAGCCGTCGCGGGTGACCTGAAACATATCTGTCGGGAAAATCTGCATCAAGCCCCAAATGGCGGCGATCAACAAACCGATTAACATCGGTTTGAACAGAGTGGGGCGGAAGATAGTCGCCGGCGAGAACGAGTTTTTGCGTTCTTCCTTGCTTTGCAGGCCTTTCTCGCTGTTATAGACCGGGCCGACCATCAGCGAGTATTCGTTGCTGTGGGAAAAGTTGCCGATTTTCTCGAAGACGCTTTGCAAATAAGGGCTTTGCGGCTTGCCGGAGTTGTAGATAGCGCCGACCAGATTCAAGACCACGCGCACGCCGCGTACATATTGTTTATAGCCGTAACCTTCGATTTGATGGTCTTCGCGAGCTGTGCCGAAACCACCGAGAAATTCGCCGAATAACAATAAATAAAGCCGGTTTTCCGCTGAGGCAGCGTTGGCGATAATATTTTCGACGTTGGCGCGCACATCTGGATTGTCTTGAATTTCCCGCACCGCTACTTGTTTGGCGGCTATCGCATCCAGATCGTTCAAGGGTTGGCTTAGCGAGCGATACAGCACGGTTTTACCGGCTGTAGTGCTGGCGTAGTTGACGTAATCGAATAGCTCGTCCACTTCTATGGTGTTAAACGCACCCTGATCGATCACGCCTTCACCGGTAGGTAAGGGTTGGCTGGCGCGCACTGCCGGCCATTCGTCATTCCAGCTTTGCAAGATGTTTTGTTGCATATTACCCCCGGTTTTTATGTGCCGCGCTTTGTTTAGTGCACGGTTTTGATTAAATCAAGCATCACCTCGACATGAGCGTCGCTGTCGTTTAAACACGGAATGTAGCGATATGTCTCACCGCCGGCTTCCAGAAAAATTTCTTGGTTGGCGATGGCTATCTCTTCCAGTGTTTCCAGACAGTCTACCGAGAATCCCGGACAAATCACGTCCACGTTCTTGATGCCTTGTTGCGGCAATTCCTGCAACACTTCCACGCAATAGGGCTTCAGCCATTCCGCTTTGCCGAAGCGTGATTGAAACACCAGTTTCCATTGTCGGTCGTTGAGTCCCAATTGCTCGGCGAGCAGGCGACCCGTGGTTTGGCACTGATAGAAATACGGGTCGCCCCATTCGGTCAGCTTGGCAGGCAAGCCGTGAAATGACAGTAGCAACAATTCGGCCTGACCATTAGCCTGCCAATGCTGACGTACTGATTGCGCCAAGGCTTCGATATAACTGGGGTGTTGATGGAAGTCGCTGATGAAATGCAGGCCAGGCATGTGCCGCCAACTGACAAACTCCTCGGCCACCACGTCGAAAATCGAGGCGGTGGTGGTGGAGGAATACTGCGGATACAAGGGCAGAATGACGATCTCGTGGACACCTTGTTTCTGAAAGTTTTGCAGTTTTTCCCGCAAGGCCGGCTTGCCGTAGCGCATCGCGCAATCGATGCTTAAATGGGCGCCATCTACACCGGTGAAACCTTGCAACTTGGCGGTCAGCTTTTCGGTGAATACGATCAAGGGCGAGCCTTGCTCGGTCCAAATCGATTGATAGGCATGCGCCGATTTTTTAGGGCGAAACGGCAGCACGAACAGATTCAGAATCAGCCACCATAAGGGTCTGGGCAGATTGACTACGCGCGGGTCGCCGAGAAATTCGCGCAGGAAGCGGCGCACATCGCCGGTTTTAGGGGAGGCGGGCGAGCCCAGATTGACCAGCAATACTCCGGTCTTTTTTGTGCCGGTTTCGGTCATGATTATTTACGGTTGATCAGGTTCAGGAATTCGGAGCGGGTGCTGATTTCTTCCCTGAAGATGCCCAACATGACCGATGTGGTCATCACCGAGTTTTGTTTTTCCACGCCGCGCATCATCATGCACAAATGTTTAGCTTCGATGACCACTGCCACGCCGCGGGCGTCGATGGCTGTTTCTACCGCCTTGGCGATTTGCCGAGTCAATTGTTCCTGGATTTGCAGGCGGCGACCGTACATATCGACGATCCGTGCCAACTTGGACAAGCCCAAGACTTTGCCTTTCGGCAGGTAGCCGATGTGGCATTTACCGATGAACGGTAATAGATGATGCTCGCATAAGGAGTAAAGCTCGATGTCTTTCACGATCACCATGTCTTCGGTGTCGGCTTGAAATATCGCGCCGTTCAATACCTCTTCCAGGGTTTTTTCGTAACCGTTATTCAGGAATTTAAAGGCTTTTGCGGCCCGTTTCGGCGTGTCCCGCAAACCTTCCCGATTCACGTCTTCGCCTATCGCTTGAATGATTTTGGAGAAATATTCTTCCATTGCCGCCCCCGAGTAAAAAAATGTCGTGAGTATACAGCATCAAACTGTAAATTCTAAGGCGTCCAAAATCACCTGACTGCCGGCTCCAAAACGGGTGGCGTTTTCGCTGAGATGGCGGCGCCAGGCCCGCGCACCATCGACACCATGAAACAGACCCAACATATGCCGGGCAATGCAATGCAGTCTCACGCCTTGTTGCAATTGCTGCTCTATGTAAGGCAGCATTGCCAATACCGTCTCTTGCCGCGACTGGATAGGATGCTCGTCGTTAAACAAGCGCCGGTCTACTTCCGCCAATAAATAGGGATTGTGATACACCTCCCGGCCCAGCATGACGCCGTCGACTTGCGTCAATAAATCCAGCGAGCTATCCAAGGATTCGATGCCGCCATTGATGACGATCTTTAGCATTGAGAAATCTTGCTTCAACTGAAACACCACGTCATAACGCAGCGGCGGCACGTCACGATTCTGTTTGGGCGACAGGCCGGACAACCAGGCTTTGCGGGCATGGACGATAAACGTCTCGCAACCGGCCGCCGCCACAGTCTTTATGAAATGTGTAAGTTCGTCGTAGGAATCGCGATCATCGATACCGATCCGCGACTTCACAGTCACCGGCATCGATACCGCTTGGCGCATCGCTGCCACGCACTCTGCGACCAATTCGGGTTCGGCCATCAAGCAGGCGCCGAAGCGGCCATTTTGCACCCGGTCGCTGGGGCAGCCGACGTTTAAATTGATCTCGTCGTAACCATAGTCGGCGGCAATTTTTGCGCATTCCGCTAAATCCGTTGGATTGCTGCCGCCCAGTTGTAAAGCTAGCGGATGTTCGGCTGCATTAAACTGCAAATGCCGGTCGCGGTTGCCATGTAATATGGCGCCGGTGGTGACCATTTCGGTGTACAGCAAGGCGTGTCGGGATAAGGTTCGATGGAAATACCGACAATGTCGGTCAGTCCAATCCAGCATGGGGGCTACAGAGAATCGGCAGTCTAGGTTTTTGTCAGCTTTGGGCCGGATATGGTCGCGGTCAGCGGTCATCGATGGTTAACGTAGTTGGGAAGTTCAATGTCATTCTGCGGCCCTATTATACTGCGCCGGGCTGATTAACAATCGCTGTATAAAAGACGGCTGTGATGGAGTAAGAATGAAGCGAAAGGATAGGAGAATATCAGCTGGCTTTATCGTTATAGATTTTGTCCACTAGCTCTTTAAACCAACGCGGCCTGAAAATCACTACGTATAAACCGATGCTGCTGGTAATCGGGATGGGGCCGATGCTAAACAGCATAAACACGATAAAGACAATCGCACATTTGATTCTGGTCAGGCTGGTCGGATGCATATTGGCCCGCTGCTATTCAGAGCAAAAAAATCCTCGGTGGCGTTTTGACACAGCCTTGTCGAGTTGCTTGGGTTCGGGATGACTATTTGGGTTGTCCGCGCGGACATTTCAATACTATACAGATAGCCGATAAACGCTCATTTGTATTGTTTGCTTGCTTTGTTTTCGGTCAGGCTACCGGCGCATTTGCTGTAAGCTTGTTTGGTATGAAAATGATGGAGCGAATTACTGACCGGCTGGACCAAAGCGCGCGTGCCGGGTTTAAGCGGGCGTGAGGCAAGCGCGTTAATTGTATCCATACTGCCCATGCATTGCTTGTGCTTCGGGATGGTGGCGGCGGGGGCGTTTTGGGTGGCCAGAAATACGCCGATAATGATTAGCACGAAGCTTATGCCGCAACGCTTCAGTTCGCGTACGCAGGTTTTCAGGATGTCTTCTGAATTCATAGTGTGTCTCCTTATGTTGGGGTTATAAAAACTTAGCGAGCTGACCTTTTTGATGCGCAAACAGCTGCGCATTTTGTGGGATTCGCGCCAATCGGTTCGCTGCGACCGGCAAAGACGTTGAACAACGACGCTATTTCGCGACCCGGTTGAATGTGGTCCCAAGCTTAACGATAGTTATCGGCAGTCTTTTATTGTGGTGCGGCCAGCCTTATAGCAAGGCAATGCTTAAACCAATCTGAAGTGAATTTTTGCCACGCGATTTTTTGCATGTATCTCTTGGTGCATTTCCAGTGCTTCACTACGCATGTGGTCGCAAAATGCACAGAGGTCTTCGTGGGCGGTATGTGATTTTTCATGGGCTGACAATAAGTCGCCGCACCTTTTGCAACGAGTAATCTGCTGGAATGTTTTCATGGTGATCGCCTCGTAATCGGAATGTGTGAAAATAATGCGCTATGGGTTTGTTCGGTATCCGGCTCTTTGTAATTGCAGAGCTACGCTACACATCGCAAAACCAATGCCACTAGAAAATCGGGTGCGCCGTAATTATTCTAAGTAATTGTTTAGGCATTATTTTATGGGCTGATCATTCTGAAAAATAGTGAAAAAATGCACAAGAAATTGTTGATTTCAGCACTAAATATCGTATCGCTTACGAAATGTCGTACAAGGTATGCGGAAGAGTCGATGATCCAGGGGCGGTGGAGGCTTTTGCAGGTTGTTGCTCAATTAAAAGTCGGTATAAAGCTTTGGGTGTATGGGGATCTCGCCAGCGCCGAAGCGAGGATTTTTAGGCGGCGGGGGTGTAAATGGTGGATGGCTAAATCGCCATCGAACTGGTTTTATTGACTCCGCCCCTAAATATCGCCGCTTCGGCGCTGGCGAGAGCCCCGCGCCTATATGGGATTCTCTGCGTGGTCTAACGGCGTCGCGGGAATGACGATTCCAAGGAATTTACGGGCCGGGTTAATAGAAAATCCAACCGGTCTTTAGTCATGCTGCTCAGGCGTTTTACCGGAGGTTAAGTTTTGACGAAATATCGTCAACCATTCAAAAATATGTGATACATTTCGCTTTAAACGTATCGGGAGGATATTCCCATTTAACTAGGTAGTGTAGGTGTCCTACCGATGAAATGCTTGAGAGTCAGCATGCGGCAACGATACTATCCGTCCATACTCAAAACGCTAAACGGCGCTATCGTTTCTTGTGTCTGCGCACTCGCCACCCTAGTGCCTGTCACAGCTGTTGCCGCGGGCCATATGGGACATATGTCCAGCCATGGCGCCACCGGGCTACCGGGTGACTTATTATTGTTTCCGGCCTTGACCGGTATCGTGCGTTTCGATCAAGAGCCTCAAAAAAAGCTCAGTAATAGCGACGTTATCCCCGAAATTAACGTGTTTTACACCACCGACTATCAGCGCTTTCGGTTTCTCGGCGAATGGCTGGTCAGCACCAAAACCCATAATCTGGAAAGATTCCAATTAGGCATGCATGTCGGCGACGAAGCTACTCTTTGGCTGGGCCGCTTCCATAATCCCATCGGTTATTGGAACATGCAATTTCACCATGGCGCATTTCTGCAAACCACCATTAGCCGGCCCGGTATCATGGCATTCGAAACGGCTGGCGGCGTGATACCCAACCATTTGACCGGATTTTTATGGGAAGGCGTCCACGATCTGGGCGAGGGCGGTCTGTATTACACGGTTGGCGCTGGCGCGGGCCCGCAAATCAATAAAGGCTTGGAAGCCTTCAATTTGATCGAGCCGGGCGGATCACGTCGGCCTGGTGTGTCATTTCGGCTGGGCTATCAACCTATCAGCTTCGGTGTCGACGAATTTGGTATTTCCGGGGCTTATAACCAAATTCATTCCGACGAACTGGCCGTTAAAAACGTTAATCAATTTGTTACCAGTGCCTATGCCAACAAGCAAATTCAATCGGTAAGACTATTAAGTGAAATTGTCTACGTTAACAACACCTTGGAGAGTCCGTTGGGCGGCAAAACCCACGACGATTTTCTCAGCGCTTACGGGCAAGTCGAATGGGACCTCAATCCGGCCTGGACTTTGGTCGGGCGCGTCGAAGGCACTTTTGGCGGCAAGGACGATCCCTACCTGGCGATGTTTCCCAAATATGTCGAAGACAGGTTTCTCGGTGGCATACGCTACAAACTCAACCACACGAATGCCTTAAAGCTTGAAGCCTCGCGCGATCATTTGCGCCACGATCATTTCGGGCAAGTGATGTTTCAATGGAGCGCGGTGTTTCCATGAAATTGCTTCGCGGGCTTTGCATCGTTGGTTTGCTATTGCTGCTTGGAGCGCAGAGCCTATGGGCTATTACTCGCCATTCTCTGGTATTGGCCACCAGCGCCAACTCGTCGATACCGGCTTTAACCGTGCAAGAGGCCAGAAAATTGTTTCTGGGCGTACCGCTGGAAAAGGGCGGCGAGCATCCCGTGCCCTTATTGAACATCAGCGATCCGTTAATTTTCGAAGTATTTCTGCAAAAAGTGGCCTTCATGTCGGCGAATGCCTATGAAAGCCAAACCATATCGGTGGTTTTCCGCCTCGGCGGTAAACGTCCGGAGAGTTTTAACGATCTGAAGAGCTTGGTCGATACGCTGCAACAGAATCCGGGCACGGTGACCTATTTGTGGGAAGATCAAGTTCGGTCCAATCAAGGCCTTAAAGCGGTGAATGTGTTATGGCAGGGAGCCCTGGAATGAGTCGATTTTTTCATAGTTTTAACGGCCGAATGATTCTGGCTGTTGTCGGCATTCATTTACTGCTGGTGCCGGTGTTGTTGTTCGGCATTTATCGGGTGATTAAACCCAGTTTGGAAGCGCAGTTTGTCAATTACGTCCGCTCCGATGCCTTGCTGTTCAGTAATCTGGTTACGCCGAGGCTGGAGCATAGCAAGGCCGGCGAATTGCAAGGCTTGTTAGGCGAATTTCTGTTAAATGGCCGTTTGGCGTTTGCGGAAATCGCCACCGAGCGCGGCAATATTCGCGCCGACATCGAACTGAACGCTCAGCAGCAATTTCAGGAAGATTTTTTCTTCGGCGAGCACGACGACGATATTTATTTTCTGGCCGTACCGATTCTGAATCCGGAAGACGGCTCGCTGGCGATGTTAAGGCTGGGCTACGACGAACGGCAGATTCAACGCGACATCGCCACCATCTACCAGCGTAGCGCCTATTTTGTCGCGGTTTACATGGGCTTGACGCTGTTGGTGGTTGGGCTGTTCGGGCGCAAATTGGTTATGCCGCTGGAACGCTTGCGCGACGAAGCCGAACAAATCGCTGCCGGCAATCACACCGGGCAATTTAATTCCGGCACCAAGATTACCGAAGTGGCGGCGTTGGCCGAGCATTTGGAAAAAATGCGCCAAGCCTTGCTTTCCGCCCGCGACGCGGCGTTGCAGGCAGCCGGTGCGAAGAGCGAGTTTCTGGCGAATATGAGCCACGAAATCCGCACGCCGATGAACGGCATCATCGGCATGATAGGCTTGGCCTTGCGCACCGAACTCACCCCGCAGCAGCGCGAGTTTCTGGGGATGGCGAACAGCTCGGCGGATGCTTTGCTGCGCATAGTCAACGATATTTTGGATTTCTCCAAGATCGAGGCCCGTAAACTCGAACTCGATCATGCGCCGTTTAAAGTTCGTGAAAGCCTTGGTGACACCTTAAAACTACTGGCCGGACACGCCCACGAAAAAGACCTGGAACTGATGCTGCGTATCGATCCGGAAACTCCGGACGATTTACTTGGCGATGTCGGTCGCTTGAATCAAGTCATTATCAATTTGGTCGGCAATGCCATCAAATTTACCCAGCACGGCGAAATCGTGGTGCAAGTCAAACCTGAGTCGGTCGATGAAAACAAAGTCTGTCTGCAAATAGCCGTCAGCGATACGGGCATTGGCATTTCCCCCGATAAACAGCAGCTAATTTTCGAAGCCTTTGCGCAAATAGACGCTTCGTCCACCCGAAAATTCGGCGGCACCGGCTTGGGTTTGTCGATTTCTTCGCGCCTGGTCGAGTTGATGGGTGGGCACTTATCGTTGGAAAGCGAGGAACATAAAGGCAGCACTTTTTTCTTTACCGCCGTGTTTGACCGGCACACTAAAAGTGAGCTGGATGCGCCTTTTCAACCCCTGATAGACGTCAAAAACCTGCCGGTGTTGATCGTGGACGACAATGCCATCAATTTACGCGTATTCTCGGAAATCTTGAATCATTGGGGGATGCGGCCGACTACCGTCGATAGTGGCGAGGCCGCCATCGCCGCATTGCGGAATATGGCGGAAACCGGGGAAGCCTATGCCTTGATTTTGCTCGATGCGATGATGCCGATCATGGACGGTTTTATGGTGGCGCAAGCCATCAGAGAGGATCAACGCTTCGAGCCGGTGACCATCATGATGTTGTCGTCTGCCGACCGTCCGGACGATTGCGAACGTTGCCACGATTTGGGCATTAATCTGTACGTGCGTAAACCGGTCAAGCATTCGGAATTGTGGAATGCCATTCAATCGGCGTTGGGTAAATCCGCCAAAGCCTCTGAAGCCTCGCTCACAGTATTGGCCGAGCCGCCTCGTAAATTAAGAATTTTGTTGGCGGAAGATAATCCGGTTAACCAATACATGGCGGTGGTGTTGCTGGAAGAGCGCGGCCATACCGTCAAGGTGGCAAACAACGGCCGGGAAGTGCTGGATATATTGGCTACCGATACTTTGTTCGATCTGATCTTAATGGACGTCCAAATGCCGGTAATGGATGGTTTTCAGGCTACCGAAGCGATTCGGGCCGGCGAGCGCGAGACTGGTAAACATATGCGGATTATCGCGATGACCGCACACGCCCTGAAAGGTGATAAGGAACGCTGTTTGGCCGTTGGCATGGACGATTACATCGCCAAACCGGTGCAGGAGCAGGATTTGTTGGCAATGGTGGAGTGCTGGAATATGGCGGGAGCAGAACAAACGGATAACAACAGCGTGGCGTCGGCGCTCTTGGCCGAGCCGGCACTGGATTGGCAACAAGCCTTAAACCGGGTGCGCGGCAGACAGCAGATGTTGTGCAAAATGATGACTTTATTCCAGGAACAGTCGGCGCCGCTTCTGAATGACATGGCCGATGCGATACAGCGCCAGGATGCTGATTTATTGAGGCTATCCGCGCATACGCTAAAAAGCTCGGCCAACAGCATCGGCGCCTTCCCGTTCGGCAAGATCGCCCAGCAACTGGAGACGATGGGCCACGAGGCTGCCTTCGCTGATGCGGCCGCCAGTTACGAGTTACTGCAACAAGCCGGCATCCGGCTGGAGCCGGCTATTCAGGACTATTTGCACGAGTTTCAGGAATAATGCTGCCGCCGATGTTTTGGATAGGTTAAGTTAAGGAGATAGGCATGACTCATAAGCGCCAGCGCGATAAACCGTTAATCTTGATGTTGGACGACAATCCGGTCAACTTGGAAGAGTTGGCAGGCTTGGTCGATGAAGCCGGGTTTGACGTGTTGCGCGCGGAAACGGGAGAAATTGCTCTGGTCCAAGCCGTGGCCCAGTTGCCCGACCTGATTTTGCTTGATGTACTGATGCCGGGCATGGACGGCTTTACTGTCTGCCAGACCCTGAAAACTATTCCGACGACGCGCGATATTCCGGTGTTATTCATGACCGCCTTGGCGGATACCGCCGATAAATTAAAAGGTTTTCAAGTCGGGGCGGTCGATTACATCACCAAGCCGTTTCAGTACGAAGAAGTGCTTGCGCGTGTGCAAACCCACCTGACGCTGCAAAAGTTAAAGTTAGAATTGCAAGAAAAAGAGCAGCGCCTGTCGCGGATTTTCGAGAATGCGATGGATGCGATTCTGACGCTGGACGAAGCCGGGCGGATCACCTTATTCAACGCGGCGGCGGAACAGATGTTTCGTTGCAAAGCCGCCGACAACATCGGCCGGGCGGTGGATCGATTTTTGTCGCCCGAACTTTACAAAACCCTAACCAATTTTCGCAACGGCGTGCCGGCGGAGCAGGCGATTTGGGTCTCGGAAGGTATGAGCGCGGTGCGCGCTGACGAGAGTACTTTCCCCATCGAAGCCACCATCTCCCGCGTGGAAGCCATCGGCCAGAAACTGTATATTCTGATCCTGCGCGATATCAACGAACGCAAAGCCAGACAGCAGGCGGAAGCGGAATGCAATACCTTGCGCGGCATTAATCTGTATCTACAAGAAGAAGTCTTGGCCAGCCGCGACGGCGAGGAATTGATCGGTAACTCCCCGGCATTGCATCAAGCCATGGATCTGGTCAGGCAGGTAGCTAATACCGACGCAACAGTGTTGATTACCGGAGAGACCGGTACCGGCAAGGAATTGATCGCCCGGGCGATTCACAATCTCAGTGCCCGCAAAGACAAAACCTTGGTGAAATTGAATTGCGCGACGATCCCGGAAAATCTGGCAGAAAGCGAGTTGTTCGGTCACGAGAAAGGTTCGTTTACCGGGGCGATTGCCCGCAAATTGGGACGTTTCGAACTCGCTAACGGCGGTACCTTGTTTCTGGATGAAATCGGCGAACTGCCGTTGGAGATGCAGGCCAAGTTGTTGCGGGTTTTGCAAGAAGGCGAGTTCGAGCGGGTCGGCGGCACGCAAACCCTGACTTGTGATGTGCGGGTCATCGCCGCTACTCACCGGGATTTGGCGCAGTTTTCGCAGCAGGGTAAATTCCGTGCCGACTTGTATTACCGTCTGAATGTTTTCCCCATCAATTTGCCGCCGCTACGCGAGCGCAAGGAAGACGTGCCGTTTTTGGTGAAGCATTTCATCGACAAGTACGCAGCCAAATTCGGCAAGAAAATCCAATCGATTCCGGAACGGATGATGGCCGATCTGCAAAGCTATTTCTGGCCCGGCAACATTCGCGAGCTGCAACATATCATTGAGCGGGCGGTGATTTTAACCAAGGGCAGTCAACTGGCCGCTGTCGATTGCGTGAATGTGATGGGTGCCGGCGCACCGACCGCTGCACCTATCGTCACGCTGGACGAAGCCGAGCGCGCGCATATTCTGAAAGCTTTGGAAGCGACCTCCTGGCGAATTGCCGGAAATCAGGGGGCGGCGAAGATTTTGGGGGTGCCATCCACGACTTTGCGGTCGCGGATGGAGAAGCTGGGGATTAGTAAACCAGCCTGATACTGGTTAGTTTTCAAAGACATCCACGCCTTTCGGCGCTTTGAAATTAAACAAGGCGTCGTCCAGCTTGGGATTGAGCTGGATGTTGGAAAAATATATTCGGGTTAATTGTCCGAAATTGTCGCTCAGTTCCATACCGCCCAATTGGTTGCCGTTCAGGCCGATCAAAATGTACTTGAACCCGCTTTCTTCATTCTTGGGCGATAGTTTCACCCAGTTCATGCCGTCGTCTTCTTTGCCTTGTTCCTGTAGGATAAACTTTTCCTCAATATCCACTTCGCCGGTCAACAACAGGGCGGGAGTGGAGCCTAGCGAATCGTCCAACTGTTTGACCGTCACCTGTTCCAGATCGGCATCGTAAAACCAGACTTTGCCGGCATTGGACACAATCTCTTGCACAAAGGGCTTTTGGTAGTTCCAACGAAATTTACCGGGTCGGCTTAGATAAAATTTGCCGAGGCTGTTTTGCGCCGGACGGCCGCTTTTATCGAAGCTGATTTGTTTAAAATCAGCCGATAAGGCAGCGCTACTGGCTAAAAAATTTTTCAGCCGAGTAATCGGCGCATCGTCGGCCCAGGCTGACTGGGCGGTGGCGATCAGGAAAATCAGAGCAAAAATGTGTTTAAGCAACATAGTTAAAAAGGGTTCAGGTTATTAAGCCAGCTTTCGCCGGATTCCGGACTTGCTCCGCAGTCGGCAAATTGGCTGGGTCCGGAGCCATCCACGAA
Source organism: Methylomonas sp. MK1 (assembly GCF_000365425.1). Lineage (NCBI taxonomy): Bacteria > Pseudomonadati > Pseudomonadota > Gammaproteobacteria > Methylococcales > Methylococcaceae > Methylomonas > Methylomonas sp. MK1. Next base: position 1,667,867 of record NZ_AQOV01000001.1, on the reverse strand, counting down.
CGGCATCAATTTAGCGCCGGGGCAGCCTTCATTGCTGAGCAAGCCGCTGGCAGTATCTATCCAGGTCATCTGTACATTATCGGGCGGTACCAGGCTGACCGGCTTCTTCGACACTTGCCGCATCAGCTCGGACCAGATTTGCAAGGCGCCGGTTCCGCCGGTCAAGCCGGTCGGTTTGTTGTCGTCGCGGCCAACCCATACCACCGATAGAAAATCGCCGCTAAAACCGGCAAACCAGCTGTCGCGTAATTGATTGGTGGTGCCGGTTTTGCCGACTAAGGCCATGTTCTGCGGCAAATAGTTATACGCGGAATGGCCGGTGCCGGCATACATCACTTCTTGCAAAATGGTGTTGGTAATAAAGGTGGCGGCAGGGTCGACCGCTTGACGCACGGTAAAAGGATAACTTTGCAGGGCTTTGCCGTCGGCGGCGTTTACCGCGCGGATCGAGCGCAGCGGCGTGGCAAAACCGTCGCCGGCCAGGGTTTGGTAAAGCTGCGTGACTTCCAGCGGCGTCAAAGGTTGCGCGCCCAACAGGAAGGACGGAAACAAATCCACCGGCCGGCTGACCCCCATGCTTTTTAAGGTGTTGGCGACTTTAGCCAAGCCAATGTCCATGCCAATCCGCACCGTCGCCATATTGTAGGAGTGGGTGAGGGCGCTATGCAGCGGCACGATGCCGTGTTCCTGATTATCATAGTTGTCCGGCGACCAGGTTTTGCCTCTTTCGGCTGGAATTTCCAAGCGGGTATCGCTGATCGGCGTGGCGATGGTGTAGCGGTCCGGATATTCCAGTGCGGTCAAATAGACCACCGGTTTGATCAGCGAACCTATCGGCCTTACAGCGTCCAAAGCGCGATTGAAACCGGTGTCCTCGGCGTCGCGGCCACCGGCCAGTGCGACAATTTCGCCGCTATCGCGACGGGTTACAATGGCTGCGGTTTCCAGATCGTTACTTTTCGGGCTTCTCTCTAAATGCTTCAGTTTGCTGGCGATGGATTTTTCCAATGTGTCTTGGATGCGGGTATCCAAGGTGGTGACGATGCGCAGGCCTTCCGAGGTCAGATCGTCTTCTTTATATTCCTGTTTCAGTTGGCGTTTCACCAGATCGATAAAACCCGGATAGCGATTGGCGGAGCGATGAATCACCGTCGCGACGCCTATCGGTTGTTTTTTGGCTTCGCTCAGTTGCTGTGCGTCGATAAAACCTTCCGTATGCATCGCATCCAGCACGATGTTGCGGCGTTCCAGCGTGTGTTCAGGATTGCGGCGTGGATCATACTCGGACGGCCCGCGTACCAATGCCACCAATGTAGCAACTTGATGCAAATTCAGGGTTTTTAATGATTGCCCAAAATAAAATTCGCTGGCCAAACCAAAGCCATGTACCGCGCTGGCACCGTCTTGGCCCAGGAAAATTTCATTCAGATAAGCTTCCAGAATTTCGTCCTTGCTGTAGCGATATTCCAGAATAAAGGACATCAAGGCTTCTTTAAGCTTGCGGCGCAGCGTGCGTTTGGGATTCAGGAAAAAGTTTTTCACCAATTGTTGGGTGATGGTACTGCCGCCTTGCACCATGCCGCCGGCTTTCACGTTCGACCACATGGCGCGGACGATGCCTTTGGGCGAGATGCCGAAATGGTTGTAAAAATCTTTGTCTTCGGTGGATAGCAGGCCTTGCACCAAGGTTTGCGGCGCTTCGTCCAGCTTGATCAGAATGCGATCTTCTTTCCGCGTCGGATAAAAACTGCCGATTTGCACCGGGTCCATGCGGACGATGGCCAAGCTCTCGCCGGTGCCGGAGTCGGTAATACTGCCGATGCCGCCACTAGTGAAACTAACGCTGATCTTGCGGCTGTCCTGAGGCGTGTTGCCAAAATTGAAGGCGCGGGTACGGATATTGATCTGGCCGCCCTTGATGTAATACGAGCCTTCGCCAGCCAGTTGATTGTCCTGACGGTAATGCAATTCAAGCAATAAGTCTTCCAGGTTTTTGCTGGAGATTTCATAACCGGCGTACAACTCGACCGGGCTGGCATATACGCGGGCTGGAATGGACCAACGCTTGCCCTCGAATTGCTGACGCACCGTGTAATCTAGGTAGCTGACATACACCGCCAATACGAAAGCCCCAATTAGCAGCAGCGAAACCAGCGAGCGTTTCAGCCATGATGCTTGGGGTTGCGATTTTCTGCGTCTAACGGTCGATTTGCTGCTTCTGGGTCGTCTAGGCATTAAGTCGGTATCTGATCTCGCCAGCAGCAGTTAGCGGCGGCTGTGTGAATGGGGCGAAAATGGCACCGGCTGGTTCGGCGCAGTTCATTTAACTTGTTATTATCTAATAAAATGCGTACTTCCGCACAGATTGCTGGAGTTATTGAGGAGGATAGGCGAGTGCTGATACTAAAACTGTTTCCGGAGTGCTTGGCTCAGCTACCGTCGATACTGATGCGTTTCGGTTTGGTGCTGGTGCTTGCGTTGGCAACCATGCCGACTGTCGGCGCGGTCGAAAACCGGGTTGATATTGAAGCCTTTGTGCGTAACGGTTGTCCGCATTGCCAACAAGCCGAACAATTTTTGGCGGACCTGCAAATAGAGCAACCCGATTTAAGAATCGTTATTCGCAATATCTCTGCCGAGCCGGCCGCTTTGGAACGATTGCAACAGATTGCCGAATCCCGGCAAGCCGGGCCAATCAGATTGCCGACATTTCTGGTGCGTGGCGAATATATCGTCGGTTATTCCGCGGAAGCTGGTAGTAGCGGTTTGATTAGGAATGCCTTGCTTGCCGGTGCGCCGCCGAATGAAGCGTCCGATGCGGAGGCCGGTAGCTGCGAAGTGCAGGTCAGCGAGTCGTGCGACGTGCCGGTTAGCCAGCCGGCGCCGCCCGAACTGGAGGTGTTTGCCGTGAATTTGTTCGGCCGGCGGATCGGTCTTGACGAGGTCGGCTTGCCAGCCTTCACGCTAGCCATGGGCTTGCTGGACGGCTTCAATCCCTGTTCGATGTGGGTGTTGATTTTGATGATTTCGATGTTGGCGCCTATGCAAAACCGGCCCAGGATGTTGGCGGTGGCCGGCACGTTCGTTGTGGTCGAAGGGTTGGCTTATTTCGTGTTTATGGCGGCCTGGTTGAATCTGTTTTTGCTGATAGGCTTATCGCGGGCGTCGGAATTGGCTATTGCCGGCATTGCCGTGTTGGCCGGCGCGATCAATCTGAAAGATTTTTGGGCGTTTGGCGTGGGCGTGTCCCTGTCGATTCCCGCCGCCGCCAAACCCGGCATTTACAACCGGATCCGGCGGATCCTGCAAGCCGACAATTTGGCGGGCGCGATCTTGGGTGCCGTGGTGTTGGCTTTGCTGGTGCAGATTGTCGAGTTACTGTGTACGTCCGGGTTTCCGGCCCTTTACACGCGCATACTCACCTTGCGGGAATTGAACGGCTTGGACTATTACGGTTATTTATTGTTGTACAATCTGGCCTATATGCTGGATGACGTCGTTGTGCTGGGTGTGGGGGTCGTGACACTGAGTCAGCGCCGCTTGCAGCAAAAAGAAGGTCGTTGGCTGAAATTGCTTAGCGGCTTGGCGATGGTAAGTTTGGGATTGTATTTAATTTTGCGCGGTTTAGGCGAGTAGATGGCAGGTTGGCGCGGGTCGCTAATTATCAGCGGTTGCCTTTATCACTACACTTGCGATAGAACCGAAACGAGATAGGAGAATTCGTGATTGATAACAAGCGCAGGCACCCGCGCCTAAAGCACCGTGCCAAAATCAGGATGACGGTGCCGGCATCGGCTGAAGCGGTCGTGGTGGACATGCGGGACTTTTCCGAGACTGGATTGTTTTTACTGTGTGCCAACGAATTAATCCCGCCGATTGGCGCGTTAGTGGAAGTGCAAACTACCGAATTCGACGATGCGCCGATACAAACGGCTATCGTGGTGAGGGTGGAGCCGGACGTAGGCTTCGGTCTGGAGTTTGCGCCGCGTTGATTAGGCGGTCAGGTCGAGGAGTTCGCCGTTACGGCTGGGTTGTTTTTGCGAATTTAACAATTCCCCGCGGGCTTTATTTGCCATTGCCGCAGCCTTGGCGGCGATGCTTTGATCCGGGCCTGATGGACTGGCCGGCGCTAATGCCGCGCGGCGGATAGTGTCCGCTTTACGCAGGGTGGCTTCCGGGTTACCGGAAACCTCCGAGACATCGATATTCACTTCACCGCCGGTAGCGTAACGTTGACCATCCGGCCCCGTCACAAACGTAAAACGCGCACCACTGACGGCGATACCGCCGGCGGCACTTAAATGAGCTTGTTCGTGAGCTCTAACTTCCTGGTCTCGGGCTTTAAGCTCGGCAATTTGGCTTAGCTGTTCCGGACTGTATTGGCCGGATTGGGCGCTTCCGCTTTTCGCGGCTTGGGCGATGGGTTCGGCAGACGCTGGTTCACCGGTCGCGGCTAGGCTGCGGCCGGTCAGCCGATATAGAGAGGTTTGATTGGAAGAGGCGGTGACCAGCATGTTTGGCCTCGAGCGGATTCTGTTAACTGGTTCTAAGAATACACCTTGACTTCATTCGAGTTCAAGTCTTTGCATCATATTTAGCCTGAGTTGTGGCGGTAGGCGCGACTGTGGAAGTCTTGCCTATTTTTACTGCCTGGGGCCGTGATTCCCGCGGATGCGGGAATCCGGTTTGTAATTGCACTGGGCTCCTGCTTGTGCTGGAAAGACGATTATGAATTATCAGAAGTTCCCGCTAAATGCTCAGACTGGTCAATTTCTGCAAAGCCCATTGTGTATGCTCGCGGACCATCTCCGAATCGTTACTCAATCTGCCGCTCAATGCCGTCTTAGCCGCGTCGGTTGCTTTGCCATTACCCAGTGCCACGGCGATATTGCGCAGCCAACGCTGATGGCCGATGCGGCGAATGGCCGAGCCTTCGGTTTTTTGCAGAAATTCGGCTTCGGTCCAGCTAAATAGTTCAAGCAAAGTCGCCTGATCCAAACGATGCCGGGGTTTGAAATCGCTTTCTGCGCTGAGTTTGGCGAAGCGATTCCACGGGCACACCAACTGGCAATCATCGCAACCGTAAATCCGATTGCCGAGCAAAGGCCGCAATTCCACCGGAATGCTGCCGTGCAATTCGATAGTTAAATAGGATACACAACGGCGGGCATCGACCTGATACGGGCCGACGATGGCTTGCGTCGGGCAAATATCCAAACAAGCCCTGCATTGTCCGCAGTGGTTGCCGACTGGCTGATCGCTGGGTAAGGCCAAGTCGGTATAAATTTCCCCGAGAAAAAACCAGGAGCCGGCGCGGCGATTGATTAGATTGCTGTGCTTGCCTATCCAGCCCAAGCCGGCTTTCTCGGCGATGGCTTTTTCCAAAACCGGTGCGCTATCCACAAACGCCCGATAGCCGAACGGACCAATCTCCTCGGCGATTTTGTCCGCCAGTTTTTGCAGTCTATTCCGCAGCAGTTTGTGGTAATCGCGCCCCAAGGCATACCGAGATACGAAGGCGGCGGCCGGGTCGTCTAATAATTGCTTGCTGGTGGTCGATGCTTCCGGCAAATAATCCATTCGTGCCGAGATAATGCTGCGCGTACCTTCCTGCAACAAAGCCGGGCGACTGCGTTTCAAACCGTGTGCGGCCATGTATTGCATCTCGCCGTTAAAGCCCTTGTCCAGCCAGTTGTACAGATGCTCTTCGGCGGTATTCAAATCCGTATCGCTGATACCAATCTGCTGAAATCCCAATTCCTCGCCCCAGTGTTTGATGCGTTCGACAAGTGCTTTAAGATCTTCAGCTGGGGGGGGAGTGTTCAATTAGCAGCGCCTTGGGAAATAGTGGGGGACATTGTCGTAGTTTAATACGGCAGGGTACCCAAATAGCTTGATAAGCTAACCTTATCACCCATGAAGATCAACCGCATCGGCGCTAGTTTTCGCTTATTCACCCGGCCCAGAATTAGGGCCGGGTGAATAATAGTGTGTCGCGCTCCAAGCGCTACACTACTTAAGTCACTTGCAACGAATCCCCGTCAGTCACGACAGATTGCTTAGAAAAGCCAAGCTAGCTTGCCGCGCTCGATTTATTATTGACTGGAAAGGCGTGGTGACATCCGCATCAAGTAAAACTTGGACGACCGACTATGATAATTCTCCTGTATCCGGCTTATATCAGCGCCAGATTGACATTAGTGATGCATAAACTATTGCTGTGCCTGGCGATTTTGCTGTCGCATCATCCAGTGAATGCCGACAATAAACTACCTATCGGCGAGTTCAGCCAGAATCGCCTGGAGGGTTGGAAACATAAAAGCTTTAAAGGCGAAACCCAATACCGATTGCAAACACTCGACGGCGTGACCGCGCTGGTGGCCGATAGCCACGCCGCCGGTTCCGGCCTGTTCAAGGAGCAACGCATCGATCTAACGCAAACGCCATTCCTGAACTGGTCGTGGCGCATCGGTAATCGTTTATCCGGCTTGAACGAACAAAGTAAGGCTGGCGATGATTATGCGGCGCGGGTGTATGTGGTGGTCAAAGGCGGACTGGCATTTTGGCAAACCAAGGCCATCAATTATGTCTGGGCCGGCAACAGCAAAAAGGACAGTGTCTGGCCTAATGCGTTTGCCGGCGATCATGCGATGATGATGGCTTTACGCGATCAGGAAGCACCGTTGAATGTCTGGGAACACGAAAAACGCAATATTAGGGCCGATTTCAAGCAATTCTTCGGTGAAGACCTGTCCGCCATCGATGCCGTCGCCATCATGACCGATACCGACAACAGCGGCGGCCAAGTCTCCGCCGCTTATGGCGACATCTGGTTTTCCAAGGATTAAGCATGCACGATACGAAACCTTTGCTGGTCAACAGCGATTTTCCGGCTATTTTTCGCAAGCCGTTGGAGATTTTGCAAATCAATCTGGGTTATCGGTGCAACTTGAGCTGTGTGCATTGCCATGTCAACGCCGGCCCCAATCGCATCGAGATGATGAGTCGGGAGACTATAGATGAAGTACTTGCGCTTGCCGAAACAGCCAACATTCATACGCTGGATTTGACCGGCGGCGCGCCGGAAATGCATGCAGATTTTCGCTATTTGGTGCGAGCAGCGCGTGATCGAGGCATCGAGGTGATTGATCGTTGCAATCTGACCATTCTGGAAGATCCTGAATACGCCGATCTCGCGACATTTCTGGCCGCGCAGCAGGTCAACATCGTCGCCTCGCTGCCGTGTTATCTGGAAGAAAATGTCGACAAACAACGCGGTAAAGGCGTGTTCAAAGACAGTCTGGCGGCCTTACAGCGTTTGAATCGGTTGGGTTATGGCCAGCCGGACAGCGGACTGGAATTGAATCTGGTGTTCAACCCGCAAGCCGCGGTGTTGCCGCCCGATCAACATAATCTGGAACGGGCATATAAACAGCACTTGCAGCAACATTACGGCATCGTCTTCAACCGCCTGTTTGCCATCGCCAATATGCCGATTCAGCGTTTCGGTAGCACCTTGGTCAGTCATGGCCGCTTCGAATCTTATCTGAGTTTATTGAAAAACAGTTTTCGCGCCGAGAACCTTGAAAACTTGATGTGCCTGAATACTCTCAGCATCGACTGGCAAGGCTATGTCTACGATTGCGATTTCAATCAGATGCTGGGTTTGCCCTTGGGCGCCGTAACCAAACCCAAAACTCATATCAGCGAGTTGCACCTGCACCCACTGCAAGGCGCCCCCATCGCTACCGCCGCCCATTGTTACGGTTGCACCGCCGGCCAAGGCAGCAGTTGCGGCGGGGCTTTAGGCTAATCCAGGGATATGGCCACTCGATGCGCCTACCGCTTGACCCCGTCAAGAATTGCCTTGCTACTGGTAATCGCGGGATTGCTCGGGCTGTTTTTCAGCTTTGATCTCCAGAATTATCTGACTCTGCACAACCTAAAGTCGCAGCAGGCGGCGATAGCCGACTATCGCCACATTAATCCACTGCTGGCGGCGGCACTGTATGCCGCGTTGTATATCGCGGTCACAGCTCTATCGCTGCCGGGGGCAACGATCTTAACGTTGGCCGGCGGCGCGGTGTTCGGTTTGTTATGGGGCACGCTGATCGTCTCGTTTGCCTCTAGCATCGGCGCTACGCTGGCGTTTCTGGCCGCACGATTTTTGTTGCGCGACTGGGTCAAATCTCGGTTTAACGCCCGCTTACGGGCCATTGATGAGGGCGTGAGTCGTGAAGGCCCGTTATATTTGTTTACCTTGCGTCTAGTGCCGTTGTTCCCGTTTTTCATGATCAATCTGGCGATGGGATTGACGCCGATCAAGACCAGGACGTTTTACTGGGTTAGCCAGATCGGCATGCTGGCCGGCACCTTGGTGTACGTCAATGCCGGCACCCAGTTGGCGAAAATCGATTCACTCTCCGGTATTCTGTCTCCAAGCTTGCTGGGTTCGTTTGCCTTGCTCGGTGTGTTTCCCTGGCTGGCTAAACACATGCTCGAATTCTTCAAGCAACGCAAAATTTACGCAAACTGGCCTAAACCCGACCGTTTCGACAACAATCTGATTGTGATCGGCGCCGGCTCAGGCGGTTTAGTGTCGGCCTATATCGCCGCCGCAGTCAAAGCTAAAGTGACCTTGATCGAAAAGCACAAAATGGGCGGCGACTGTCTGAACACCGGTTGCGTGCCGTCTAAGGCACTGATTCGCTCGGCCAAGTTGCTGTCGCAGATCAAACGCGCACCCGAGTACGGTATCGCCAAAGCCGAGGCTGAATTTGCTTTCGCGGACGTGATGGAGCGAGTGCAACAGGTAATCAAATCCGTAGCGCCGCACGATTCCATCGAGCGCTATACCGCGCTGGGCGTGGAAGTTATTACAGGCACTGCCAAAATCGTTTCGCCCTGGGCGGTGGAAGTGACGACAGCCGACGGTGTCAAAACCCTCACCAGCCGTTCCATTGTCATCGCCGCCGGCGCCCGACCATTCGTGCCGCCGATTCCCGGAATGGAAAACATCGATTATCTGACCTCGGATAATATCTGGGACTTACGCGAATTACCCAAGCGCTTGCTGGTGCTGGGTGGCGGGCCGATGGGCTGCGAATTGACGCAAACCTTTAACCGGCTGGGTAGTCAGGTCACGCAGGTGGAAATGGCGCCGCGCCTTATGCTACGCGAAGACCCGGATGTATCGGACATAGTCCAGGCCCGCTTCCGGGCAGAAGGCGTGGACGTCAAAGTCAAGCACACCGCCAAGGAATTTATTGTCGAAAACGGCGAACACATTTTGCTGGCCGAGCATGACGAGCAAATCGTCAGAATCGCCTTCGATAAAGTGTTGATCGCCATCGGCCGTGCGGCCAAGGTGCAAGCTTATGGCGTCGAAGAACTGGGGATTGCCGTGTCACCGCGCCTTACCCTGGAAACCAACCAATTCCAGCAAACCAACTATCCAAATATTTTCGCCGTCGGCGACGTGGCGGGGCCGTATCAATTTACCCACACCGCCGCCCATCAGGCCTGGTATGCAGCGGTCAACGCTTTATTCGGGCATATTAAAAAATTTCGTACCGATTATTCGGTGATTCCCTGGTCGACGTTTACCGATCCGGAATTAGCGCGCGTGGGTTTGAACGAGCAGGAAGCGCAAGCGCAGAATATCGCTTATGAAGTCTCCAAATACGACATAGCCGATCTGGATAGAGCAATTACCGACGGGGAGGCGCATGGCTTTGTTAAAGTGCTGACCGTCCCCGGCAAGGACAAGATTCTCGGCGTGACTATCGTCGGTGAGCATGCTGGGGATTTGCTGGCCGAGTTCGTGCTGGCGATGAAACACAACATTGGTTTGAATAAAATCCTCGGCACTATTCATATCTACCCAACCCTGGCCGAAGCTAATAAATATGTGGCGGGCGTCTGGAAAAGCAATCACGCTCCCAAGCGAATGTTGGAATGGTTGAGCCGTTATCATACTTGGCGGCGCCGGGTTTAAGCCATGCAATCGCTGTATCCCGATAGCGTACTGTTGATTTTTTGCAAAGCGCCGACTCCCGGCCAAGTCAAAACCCGGCTGCAACCAGCCTTAAATGCCGAACAGGCTGCCGCAGCACACCGGCAACTGACTTATATGACCCTGGATCGCGCCTTCCAGCAGTCTTTATGCGCGGTTGAATTGCACTGCGCACCAGACGTCGGCCATGACTTTTTTCAGGATTGTGCGCGGCGTTTTCCACTGACATTGAAAGTCCAACACGACGCCGACTTGGGTGAACGCATGCACCGTGCCTTTGCTGATGCGTTAGGCAGATACCGCCATGCCTTGCTGATGGGTTGCGATTGCCCCAGTTTGACCTCTGACGATCTGCTTCGCGCATTGGCGTTGTTACGCGAAGGTCATGATGCGGTTATCGCGCCGGCCGAGGATGGCGGTTATGTGATGATCGGCTTAAACGAGATACAACCGAGACTGTTCAGCGATATGAGCTGGGGCCATGATCAGGTCATGGCCACCACGCGCAGCCGGGCAAAAGACATCGGTTTGAACCTTTACGAACTGGATAGCCAATGGGATGTGGACACTTACTCCGACTGGCTTCGCTATTCGGCTATGTAAAAATTGCATGACTAGCAAGATCTTCAGCTATGCGTCATACCCGCATGGAAGCGGGTATCCAGTGCCATGCATGGTGGGCTTCGAATCATCCCTGAAGCCTGGATTCCGGCAATCCCTGCCGGAATGACGATCTTTTGGGCGCTAGCTAAAATCAGGAAAAGTTATGAGCGGAATCCAACTTGATTCGCAATATTGCCGAGCAGGATTTGTCGGCATTCAGGCATAGGCTGCAAAGCGAATTGGCCGCTACTTGATGAGAACGGTTCACTGGCTATCAGATCGCCCAATGTCGTGTAGCAAAACCGACAATTGAACATCTGTCGAGTTGTTTCTGGCTGATTTTTAAGGATTTTTTATTGGCATAACGCTTGCTTTTGGATTTATAGCCTCTGCCGGTCACGCTTTAGTTCCTCTGCAATCGCGCTTTTCCGATAGCTTGGGAGTAATCGGGAGACTGAAATTTGATCGGCCACGATCTTCCATTCAACTGTTAACTTCCGGGACAGAATATGCCAGCCACTTTTCAACTTAAAGCCAACGACGACAATCAGTATTCCTTTTCTTTTGTGAACAGTAAGGGCGAACTGATTCTGATCAGCGGCGATTACGACAACAAAGAAGAAGCTCTGCAGGGCATTAAAGAAGTGCGAACCGGCTCCTTAATGAGCAACCAGATTGCCGCCAGCAAGGTTCCTGAAGGCGATACTTTTTTTGTGATTAAAGATGCGGCCGGCGCCATCATTGTCAAAAGCGTTTTATTCAACTCGAACATGGTATTCGACAATGCGCTGCACACGGTTAAAGACAATGCCTGCGTTGCCGAAATCGTCGATCTGACGCTGTAAACTTGGGCTGAAAGCGCTGCTTTAATTTTTACATAGCGAAAATAGGTAAAGACAATATGGGTGTCGAGCTAAAAATTGTTCGAGAATTGGCCACGGTATGCGTTACTGCAAGCGAACTGGTGGCGATTGAAAATCTGATTAAAGGCGAACTGGCCAAGCCGGCATTCATCGAGCAATTCGACAAAATGGCAAACTCAATCAAGGAATGTTACGGCGTAAGCACCGCGAGTTTGCAGACTTGGCTGGCGATGACCACCGAAACCGAATTTTGCGAACAATTCGATGCCGCCTATGCCCACCACAAAGCCACTTACCTCAGTATTACCAACCGGCCGCGGGTGGCATCGGAGCGGGCTTACCTAGATTACATGCTGCTCCGGGAATTTAAGGAGACCCAAACCGCTTATCCGCTGCTAAAACTGACCTTCGCACGGCTGGATGAGTTTATCGATAAATGGATAACAAACGATGCTTGGCTGGCGATGTCCATCGAGAATTTGGTAAAAATGCTCTATCGGTTTCTGACCGAGGTCGCCGAGCTTAAGCAAAAAGACCCAACCGATGCATTCACTATTTATCAAACGCTGATGGCCGCGCTACGCCCGTATTGCGCCTTGCTTGAAAATAACTGGATAGTCCTGGAAGAACCCGTTGCGGAGACAGAAACGGCATAAAGCCATTTCAGAAATGCCGTCATGGGGTAGGGGACGGCTCAAGTGTTTATATTGAAGGGGCGCGTTGTTATTGGGCAAACAGCTTGCGTATCGTCCGCAGATTAAGGCCCATCGCCACGGTTTCGGCTACGAACGCCGGCCAGGCTTGCCAGATGTAATCGTTGCTTATCCATGCCACACTGGAAGCCAACAGCGCAACGCGCATGCGGCGATTATCCAGATAAAACAAAGCCAGTGTAGTGTTGATTACCGCAAAGGCCGGCAGTAAAGAGATGGGGCCTTGCCAAGAGAATGCCGTAAGCGCGCTAAACAAGGCCACGAACCCTGCCGCCGCCCAGTGCTTGTAAAAACCTTTCTGCAAACGGTTGGACAGCAGGGTACGCAGGGCGGTGCTGGCCATGGTCAAGCCGGCGGTCCAGGCATCCAGCAACAGGTATTGCACGGCCCACAGCACGGCCCCGGCCGCGGACCAGCGCCGAAACGCCAGGCCATCCGGCAGACAATAAGCCCGCCATTCCACCAGAATGCCAATCCCGCCAATCAGGTAAGCGAGATTCAGCAGATTCAAATCTAATTGCAAGTGCTAAGTCTTACCGCTGAGCCTTCTTAGTAGGGAAATTCCATCAATTCGTTACCGCTGCCCCGGCATATTTGCAAGGCAGATACTCGGCTTTCCAGAGATTGGCTTTAACGTAAGCTTCCAGATCGATGCCCACTAAATCCTGCCGCGTCGCGGAGCCGTCTTCCAGGGCTTTAGCCAATACCCGATTAGCGACAAATAAACTGACTTGTTTTAGATCGCTCACCGGCGGGAAGATCAGGCCGGCAGTCAAACAATTCTCCGCGATGTAGTCGGCCAAGGCATAGGCAGACTCCAAGACCATCGCGTCGCTAATCCGGCTGCACTCGCCCAACACCGCGGCAAGGCCCAAGCCAGGAAATATAAAGGCATTATTGCCCTGCCCAATCGGATAACGCCGGCCTTGATATTCCACATCGGCGAATGGGCTGCCGGTTGCAACCATTGCCGAGCCTTGCGTCCACTCCAAAATGTCTTCCGGCGTGGCTTCGCAATTGGCGGTGGGGTTGGATAAAGGGAAAATAATCGGCTGCGCGTGGTTTGCCGCCATGGTTTTAATCACGGTTTCGGTGAACAATCCCGGCACGCCAGTTAGTCCGAGCAATACGGTGGGCTTGGCATGAGTGACCACTTCCAGCAGGTTGGGTACCCTATCATCGGGAATATCCCAATCGTGATAACTTTCCTGAGTATGCGACAGCGGCAATTTGTAGGCCTCGGTGGTGGCTTCCTTGACCACCAGACCATGGGCATCGACCACGAAAATCCGCTGCAGAATTTGCTCCATGGTTAAACCTTCGCGCAGCATGCCTTTCTTGATGGTACTGGCCACGCCAAATCCGCCGGCACCGGCGCCTACCACTACCACGGTTTGCTCTGCCAGGGTTTCGCCTTTCTTACGGCAAGCCGACAGCAGGCCAGCCAAGGCCATCGCTCCAGTGCCTTGGATGTCGTCGTTAAAACAGGGCATAACATCTTTGTATTTCGCCAATAAATCGAAGGCCACGTTTTTGGCAAAATCTTCCCATTGGATAATGGCTTTCGGCCAGACTTTCTGTACCGCAGTGACAAATTTATCGACCAATTCGAAATAAGGCTGGTCGTGCAAGCGCGTGCTATGCGCGCCCAAATAGAACGGATCGTCCAGCAATTCGGCGCGGTTGGTGCCCACGTCCAGATTGACTGGCAAGGTTTGAAACGGACACATGCCGCCGCCGACGGTATACAGCCCCAATTTGCCGATGCAAATCGCCAAGCCTCCCATGCCTTGGTCGCCGATACCCAGAATCGACGAGGAATCGGTCACCACAATCATGCGAATATCGTGCAAGGGGTAGTTTTGCAAAATGGTTTCGGCCCGGTCGATATTGGCTGCCGAAAAAGTCAATCCGCGTGTGGTGGTAAAGTTGGAGCTGAACTGCTGCACCGCCAAGCCTATCGTTGGGGTGTAGACTATCGGCACCATTTCGTCCAGATGCCGTTCCAACAGCGCGTAAAACAGTACTTCGGTGCGGTCTTGCAGCGCTCTGAGAAATTGATACTTAGAAATATCATCTGCTTGTTTTTGATAATTGGCGTATAGCCGTTCGAGCTGCTGCTCCATATCCGTCACTTGCGGCGGCAGCAAGCCATCCAAGCCCAGTTCGATGCGTTCCTGCACACTAAACGCTGTGCCTTTATTGGTTGCCGGCAACCTGAGTAAAGTCACGCCCCGGATCGAAACTTCTACATATTTGTTACCGTCGGCATCTAGCCGGTAGTCGAAATAATCGCTTAGCGTTGTCATTAAGTTTCCTTGAAAATATTTAATCGAAATCCAGGGGCTAACCAGGAGCTCGAATAGCGCAAACTATGGCGCCTGTTCCCTTTATAACAGCCTAATCGGCGATGCGGTAGCCGAAAACACGCTGAATGGGCACTTTTTTTGTCGCTAATAGTTGCCGTGTTTCAAGGCGGTGCATTTACTGGGGGTTTACCGTAAAAATGCCCCAGATTGGCGCTTGTGAGATGATGTTCAACACGCTCTCCAAAGAAGCTTAACAACACTTTTCCCACGTGAATCAAAGAAACCTATTTGGTCATCCCATCGGCTTGTTCGTGCTGTTTTTCACCGAAATGTGGGAGCGCTTTTCCTATTACGGGATGCGTGCCTTGTTGGTGCTGTATATGACCCAGCATTTAATTCAAGCTGCGCAAACCGATATGTTGGTGTTCGGATTTGCGCCGTTACAGGCCGGTTTGCAGGGCTTGTTCGGGCCTTTGTCCACGCAAGCCCTGGCCTCACAGATTTACGGTTTATACACCGGCCTGGTGTATTTCACCCCGCTGTTCGGCGGCATTTTGGCCGACCGAGTGTGGGGGCCGCGCAAATGCGTGATAGTGGGCTGCGTGTTGATGGCCATCGGTCATTTTTTGATGGCAGCCGAAGCGTTTTTCTTGTTGGCGCTGCTGTTTTTGATTTTGGGTAACGGTTGTTTCAAACCCAATATTTCGACTCAAGTGGGCAATTTATATCCCCCCGGCGATCTGCGCCGTGACGGCGCGTTTACGATTTTCTATATGGGCATCAATCTGGGGGCGTTTTTCTCGCCGTTGATCTGCGGCACCTTGGGCCAGCGCTACGGCTGGCATTACGGCTTCGGTGCCGCCGGCGTTGGCATGTTGCTGGGTTTGCTGGTGTATTTGTTTGGGCAAAAATATCTGGGTGTGGATCAATTTGTTAAACCTGCGGCTGACGTGATCAAGCCTGAACCGCTGACTACTAAAGAATGGCAGGCACTAGGCGGCTTAACGGCTTTAGCAGTGCTGAATATTTTGTTCTGGGCAGTTTACGAGCAACAAGGCAACACGTTGCAACTGTTCGCCGAGCACAATACCGATTGGCATATCTTGGGTTGGGAAATGCCCTCCACCTGGTTTCAATCGCTGAATCCGGCCTTTATATTCTTGTTGGTACCCTTGATTGACCGCGTATCCCGGTACGGCACCAGTCAAGGCCGGCAAAGTTCCAGCGTCGGCAAAATGGCATTCGGCTCGATATTGTTGGGTGCATCATTCCTGGTGCTGATTTTCGCGATTAGCGGTGTGCAATCCACCGAAAAAATCAGTTTTCTGTGGCTGGCGTTATGTACCTTGATTTACACGCTGGGCGAACTTTATCTATCGCCGGTTGGCTTGTCGCTGGTCAGCAAAGTCTCGCCGCCGCGTTTGGTAGGGATGTTGATGGGCACGTGGTTTCTGTCGACGTTTTTCGGCAATTATTTCTCGGGCTACATCGGCAGTTTTTACGAGCAAATGCCAAGACAGGATTTCTTTCTGCTATTGGCAGTGATGGGCGGTGCTACCGGCTTGGCGATTTTTGCTTTCAAACCGCTGTTAAAAAAAGCGGTCGGGGCGGATTAACTATTGCGGATCAGTGTTGGTCGGACAGTTGCCATTGACAGGTTTGGGGTCTGGCTGCTTTTAGCCGGTACTTGGCAATTATTTTGATTCTTCTCTATTCTTTATCCAACCGGTTTTGCAACTGTCGGTATAGCGATGCTCGGTTTATTGCGGCAACTCGAGCACATCATCACATGAACACCAATCGCTACCCGTTTGCTCAAACAGAGCGGCTTGTTCAAACCAACTGAAACCAGGTCGGTAAAGTTTACTATTAACCCGGTCCTAAACTGTAGCCGACAACAAAAGCTTCAGCTACAACCTGTTGGGCCGCAAAACCGCCGCCAACAAAACCGGCTCCGCCATCGGCTATGTCTGTGACAACGCCGGCGGCAAAATCCTGGCCTATCTGTATGATCCGGCCGATAACCGCTCCCGCACACCTGGCTGGAAGTCACAGCGTTCCGAGTCGCCGCCAGCTACTACACTCTCGCTGTTTCGCTCAATTGATCGGATGAGTCCATCTCAGCAACAGGCGCTGCCAGCTTTGGCCGATTCACTGCCGGGTCCGGGCGCACAATCGAATAAACCAAAATGCCTGGATTTGTCTCCCGATACTTGGAAGTGATCGCCATAGCGGCTGCCTGCCAACCCGTAAGTCGCAATCGGTAGGGCGTCAATAGGCGAAGCCGTATTGCGCCGTATGTTTTAGCCCATTCCGGCAGGCATCCGCCGCTCCGCCTGGCGAAAGCCACTGCGCTAAAACCCGCTCGGTTGTTGCGAGCTTTACGCGGGCGTCATCGCGTTACTCACCCAAAATCGTCTGAAGTACCTTGCCCAGCGCTTCGTGATCAGTTATTGACAAGCGTCCCATCACCTTGACGATCTGAGTTTGCTCTAAGGTAGCGAGCAACGGCTTGAGCACCGAGGGTTTGGCCAACCCCGCTGTCTGCCAGTCTTGCAGAATGGCTTCGCCGGTGGTCAGCGGTTGTCTGA
This sequence comes from Methylomonas sp. MK1, assembly GCF_000365425.1. Lineage (NCBI taxonomy): Bacteria > Pseudomonadati > Pseudomonadota > Gammaproteobacteria > Methylococcales > Methylococcaceae > Methylomonas > Methylomonas sp. MK1. The sequence continues at coordinate 1,650,773 of NZ_AQOV01000001.1, read as the reverse complement.
TCTGGCTGGTGATGGCCATCAAAATCACATCGGGCCGGTTTTGCTGATAGATTTGGCGGCTGATGATCACAGCGGGGCGCTTCTTGGTGGCTTGCAGATTGGTGAACGGAAAGGCTACCAAAACCACGTCGCCGAAGTCATAGCTGGTCGTAGATAGCATCTTCGTCGTTGTTCCAGAGCTTTGCGAACGCGGCTTCGGAGAGGTGGGCAAAGTCCCGCCGCAAACGGTTGCCCTGATCGCGTTGTTGTAAAAAGTCGATAAAATTGTCCACTTCCGCCAAACGATCCGGCGAGAGGTGTTCCAGTTTCTCCACCATATGTTGAACTTGCGGTTGCATAGTTAATCCTCTTTTAGTCGCTGACGGCATTCTAGGCTTGTCTTGTATTGGTCAGAGCACAGTTGGTAGTGGACATTAGTGTGCTTTCTGAGGCATTATTCTACAAGCTGGACGCCGTGACTACCATAGTTGGGAAACTGGTCTGGTTGTACTCACCATGCCACCAACAAATATGTGCCGATTCTGTTGAAAAAGTCCCCTGATATTCGGCTCCCACCGTAGTAAAATACCGCCAACAGCCACTCAATCATGAGGTGACGCCATGATGGGACAACAATCCGGGATTCAGGAGCAGTTGTTTTTCTGTTTCAGTCTCGAAAACCACATTCCCAAAGAGCATCTGCTGCGAGGCATTAACCATTTTCTTGACTTGGGTGATTTTCGCCAGCAATTGGCGGAGTTTTACAGTCCTATCGGCCGACCATCGATTGCTCCCGAACTGATGATCCGGATGCTAATCCTCGGTTATTGTTTCGGCATTCGTTCCGAACGTCGTCTGTGTGAAGAAGTGCATGTCAACTTGGCTTATCGCTGGTTTTGCAAACTGGATTTAGACGATCCCGTACCGGATCATTCCACCTTTTCCAAGAATCGCCTGGGCCGTTTTCGGGAAAGCCAGGCTTTTCGGCTAGTGTTTGAAACGGTCCTGAAACGATGTATGGCAGAAGGCCTGGTGCGTGGCGAGGGTTTTGCCACCGACGCCAGCATCATCAAAGCCGATGCCCAACGGCAACGTCGAGTAGAAAATGGTGACGACATTGACTGGGGCGATCCCGCTCAAGCAGAACGTCCGGTCCGTGAATATCTCGCGGCACTAGAAGAAACGAATGATCCCAAAGAGTCCACCCGGACGCTTTCACTGACTGATCCGGCGGCTACCTGGACGGCCGCACCCGGTGGCCCCGCATTCTTTGCTTATTCAACCAATTACTTGATCGACTTGGAAGCCGGCATCATCCTTGACGTAGAAGCCTCAGCGGTCAATAAAGCCGCCGAAGTGGAGGCGACTCGGACCATGATTGACCGGGTAGAAGAGACGTTTGGTCTGAAGCCCGAACGTTTGGTGGGCGATACCAACTATGGATCAGCTGCCATGCTCGGATGGTTAGTCGATGAAAAAGACATAGAACCGCATGTACCCGTATTTGATAAGTCAGAACGCAGCGATGGCACCTTCGGCCGCTCTGACTTTACTTATGACGCGGAGAATAATCAGTATATCTGTCCAGCGGGTAAGTGTCTGAAACCCGCTTGGCGCAGCAAACAGAAAAACCCTTATCGCTATCGCGCCAGCCAATTGGATTGCCAAGCCTGTCCGCTCAAAGCGCAGTGCTGTCCTAACATGGCAAATCGGCAAATCGATCGAAGCCCCCACGAATCGGCTCGTGATGTCGCACGAGCCATTACCAAAACCGATGCTTATAAGCAGTCACGCAAGGAACGCAAGAAGGTGGAAATGCTGTTTGCCCATCTCAAGCGCATATTGAAGATGGATAAACTACGTTTACGAGGCTTCAGTAATGCCAAAGATGAGTTCCTATTGGCGGCGACAGCCCAAAATCTAAGGCGAATGGCGAAGAGGTTGGCAATCAATGAACCAGTAACCCAATTGATACCCGCATAACGGCAATATAAGGCGTATTTACGCACCGGAAAGCAAAAAACTCACCTGCCAGCTTCTGCAAAACCACGGCAATCAATCAAAACGCAGTTCCCACTGACTTTCAAAAATCCGCCTTTTTCAACACAATCTGCCGCAAACCGTCATCGCCGATGCCGGCACCGGCAAGCTCAATCTGACCAGCACCTACACCTACGATGCGGTCGGCAACCTGACCCAAGTCAACGGCCCGCGCACCGATGTCACCGACACCGTCGCCACCGCTTATGACAACCAACGGCGGCCGACGCAGCTGACCAACGCGTTGGGCAAACTCACCAAGCAAGCCTACGACGCCGATGGCCGTCTGATCCGCAGCGCAGATCGGTACCCAATGGCTGGTGTCCTGTAACAACTACACCCCGAGCGGCAAATTGCTGAAAGCCTGGGGTCCCGCGCAAACCGCCGCCGACACCACTTGTCCGGCCGCGGCCGCACCGGTGACCGTCGCCGACTACGTCTACGACAACCTGGATAGGCTCAACACCCTGACCGAAAACCTGCCGGTGGCCGACGGCGGCAACCGCGTCACCCAGACGGTCTACAACGCCGACGACAGTGTGCAGATCCTCAAAAAAGCCGTGGGCACCGGTATCGCGCAAAACTATGCGACCTACACCTACAGCAACAATGGCCTACCACTCACCGTCAAGGATGCCAAAAACCAGCTGACCACCTACCAATACGACGGTCACGACCGGAAACTGAAAACCCTGTATCCGGACAAAGTCACCGCCGCGCCTCCTCGGCGACCGACTTCGAACAGGTGGCCTACGACACCAACAGCAACGTCACCAGCTTGCGCAAACGTAACGGTCAAAGCATTACCTTGGCCTACGACAACCTCAACCGCCTGCTGAGCCGGACCTATCCGACCGCCGCCGACAACATCAGCTTCAGTTACGACCTGTTGGGCCGTAAAACCCTGGCCTATCAGTACGATCCGGCCGGCAACCGCACCCGCACCACCTGGCCGGAAGCCACCGCGTTCTACATCACCGCCAGCTATGACGCCCTGAACCGGCCGACCGCCCTGCTGGAGAACGGCACGGTCAGCCTGGCCAGCTATGCCTACGACGACCTGTCGCGGCGCACCACCGTCACCCTGGGTAAAGGCACCACCACCGGCTACGGCTACGACACCCAGTCGGCGCTGGCCAGCCTGACCCAAAACCTGGCCGGCACCGCCCAGGACAACACCTGGAGCTACACCCGCAACCAGGTGCAAGACATCAAAGCGGCCAGCTGGACCAACAACAGCTACCAATGGACCGGCTACACCAACGGCACCCGCAGCTACACCGCCAACGGCCTGAACCAATACGCCACCGCCGCCGGCAGCAGCTTAAGCTACGACGCCAACGGCAACCTGGGCGGCGACGGGGTGTGGACCTATGCCTATTTATGCCCTTTAGGGTACAACCTCGACAACCAGCTGACGGCCGCCAACAAAACCGGCTCGGCCAACAGCCTGGCCTATGACGGCGCCGGTCGCTTGAGGGGGTTCTAAGCCCAAACCCCGGAAATTTTGGAAGTTTAATTATAACAATGCCTTATGAAGTAATGATGCAGTAGGCAGAGATTAATTAAACGTTATGTCGGCCAGCATCGCTTCAAAGTCAATTGGGTTGTGGTTGTTCTTAAAGTCATAATGACCCAAAAAATGGATATGTTGCCAAGCCACAGGAGAAATTTTCTGAAGTTGAACAATTACTTTCTCGTTTCCGGCAGCTTTATACTTATCGACTAGCAGCGATAATATGATCGAATTATAGGCAATTACCACATTGGCGATTAGCCTGCCGCACTGATTGGTGATGGCGACTTCCAAATCAGTTCTGCCGATGAGTTGCTTTTTGCCGCTGACTTGCGATGTAAATGAACGCAATTGGTGGTAGGCTTCAATACGGTTTTGCGAACGGTGTACATCACGCTCTATCTGCGGATCGCGTAAATACTTTAAGGGGTTCTAAGCCCAAACCCCGGAAATTTTCACCAGGTTGCTGTCGTCATAGCTTAGGTTGGTGACGACGCCGGCCAGGGTGGTTTGGCTCAAACGGCCGGCGCCGTCGTAGGCCAGGCTGTTGGCCGAGCCGGTTTTGTTGGCGCTGGTTAATTGGTTGTCGAGGTTGTACCCTAAAGGGCATAAATAGGCATAGGTCCAGACCCCGTCGCCGCCCAGGTTGCCGTTGGCGTCGTAGCTTAAGGTACTGCCGGCGGCCGTGGCGTATTGGTTCAGGCCGTTGGCGGTGTAGCTGCGAGTACCGTTGGTGTAGCCGGTCCATTGGTAGCTGTTGTTGGTCCAGCTGGCCGCTTTGATGTCTTGCACCTGGTTGCGGGTGTAGCTCCAGGTGTTGTCCTGGGCGGTGCCGGCCAGGTTTTGGGTGAGGCTGGCTAGCGCCGACTGGGTGTCGTAACCGTAACCGTAGCCGGTGCTGGTGCCGTTACCCAAGGTGACGGTGGTGCGCCGCGACAGGTCGTCGTAGGCGTAGCTGGCCAGGCTGACCGTGCCGTTCTCCAGCAGAGCAGTCGGCCGGTTCAGGGCGTCGTAGCTGGCGGTGATGTAGAACGCGGTGGCTTCCGGCCAGGTGGTGCGGGTGCGGTTGCCGGCCGGATCGTACTGATAGGCGAGGGTTTTGCCGCCGGCGGTGGTGCTGGTCAGGCGACCGGCGTTGTCGTAGACATAGCCGATGGCGTAGCCGGTTTTGTTGGCGGCGGTTTTACGGCCCAACAGGTCGTAACTGAAGCTGATGTTGTCGGCGGCGGTCGGATAGGTCCGGCTCAGCAGGCGGTTGAGGTTGTCGTAGGCCAAGGTAATGCTTTGACCGTTACGTTTGCGCAAGCTGGTGACGTTGCTGTTGGTGTCGTAGGCCACCTGTTCGAAGTCGGTCGCCGAGGAAGCGCCGGCGGTGACTTTGTCCGGATACAGGGTTTTCAGTTTCCGGTCGTGACCGTCGTATTGGTAGGTGGTCAGCTGGTTTTTGGCATCCTTGACGGTGAGTGGTAGGCCATTGTTGCTGTAGGTGTAGGTCGCATAGTTTTGCGCGATACCGGTGCCCACGGCTTTTTTGAGGATCTGCACACTGTCGTCGGCGTTGTAGACCGTCTGGGTGACGCGGTTGCCGCCGTCGGCCACCGGCAGGTTTTCGGTCAGGGTGTTGAGCCTATCCAGGTTGTCGTAGACGTAGTCGGCGACGGTCATCGGTGCGGCCGCGGCCGGACAAGTGGTGTCGGCGGCGGTTTGCGCGGGACCCCAGGCTTTCAGCAATTTGCCGCTCGGGGTGTAGTTGTTACAGGACACCAGCCATTGGGTACCGATCTGCGCTGCGGATCAGACGGCCGTCGGCGTCGTAAGCTTGTTTGGTGAGTTTGCCCAAAGCGTTGGTCAGCTGAATCGGCCGCCGTTCGTTGTCATAAGCGGTGGCGACGGTGTCGGTGACGTCGGTGCGCGGGCCGTTGACTTGGGTCAGGTTGGTGGCGAAGGCGTCCAGCCTGTAGAATAGTGTCCCAGAAGGTACGCCATGTGCACACTATCTAGCTGTACCCTGACCAATGCCGGACAGGCCCAGAATGCCATCAGCGATTAAAAGGAGAAGTTCACCATGCAGCTACACACCGCTAAACAAGAAGCCCTTGCCATCATTCAGCGTTTACCTGATACCGCCGATATGGAAGAAATTATTTACCGGCTCTATGTGCTGGAAAACATCCGACGCGGCCAAAAAGACGCCGAACAAGGCAAGGCCACACCCACCGAACAGGTACTGAGAGATATTCAAGCGTGGTAAAGTGGACCGATCACGCATTGGCTCAGCTTCGCCACATTCACGACTATATTGCGCAGGATTCACCACTATATGCTAAGCGGGTGACTGAAGCGCTGGTTAGTAAAACGATTGGACTGGATAAACTGCCCCACCTTGGCCGGACGGTGCCGGAACTGAGCGACGAGGCTGTGCGTGAACTTTCGCTCTATTCTTACCGCATTCTTTACGAGATCAAAACGACGCATATCGAAGTGCTCGCGGTCATTCATAAACGCCGCGACTTACAGCCTGACGAGATTCTGCGTGAGCAGTGACTTAGAACGGGGGGTGGCTTCCGGCCAGGTGGTGCGGGGGCGAGTGCCGGCCGGGTCATATTGGTAGGCCAGGGTTTTGCCGCCGGCGGTGGTGCTGGTCAGGCGGCCGGCGTTGTCGGTGCGTGGGCCATCAACCTGGGTCAGGTTGGCTATATCGGTCGGTCGAACCAAGGGGGACCATTTTCTCAACACCGAATGCACCGGTAGATGTCTAAATGCCCGCTTACGTGCAGAGCACCGAGGTCCAATCAGACCAATGAGGACAACTCCCTATGCAAACTGTTAAACAAATTGTCCACGATATTGCCAATCACCTGACCGAGCAGGCTACCTTTGACGATGCCATGTATGCTATCTATGTGCGGCAGAAGCTTGAGCAATCGTTGCAAGCAGCAGCGGAAGGTAAGGTCACATCACAGGAAGACATGGAAAAACGCTATCTACATGATGCGAGTTGAATGGTCTGATCTGGCTCGGGACGATCTTGACGATTTAGTCCGTTACATTAGCCGCGATTCGTCCGTTTATGCCCGACGCTTCGGCCAAAAAATCGTGCTTGCCACTCGACGACTGAAGTCTTTCTGGAAAGCGGTAGGTTGATTCCAGAAGCTGACGATAAATCTATACGAGAAATTATTGTGCAGAGCTATTGCGTAATGTACCGTTTTGAATCGAATCGCGTGTTGATTTTTGCCATCATGCACGGCCGCCGTGATGTCGCTGGACACGAGAAAAAGCCATGGGATGACGTCTAAAAAGGGTATTCGCGCTTGAACCGAATCCTCAAAAATTTCGCTCAATTGATCGGATGAGTCCATCTCAGCAACAGGCGCTGTCAGTCTTGACTGATTCGCTGCCGGGTCCGGGCGAGCAATCGAATAAGCCGAAATGCTGGGTCTTGTCGCCCAATACTCGGAAGTGTTCGCCATAGCGGCTACCGGCCAGCATGTCGGCGGTGTTACCGCAGACTCTTAACGGCCGGCCGGTTTCGAAATGATGATGATCGTCCAAGTCGAAACTGTGCGGGTGTTGCTCAATAGTGCCCAAATAAGTCGCGACTTGGCCGAAGTCCTCGCAACGATCTTCCAATGGCATTTTAAAGGCGCGCACTGTCACTGAATCGAACTTGACCATGCCTATTTTTGCGAACACTTCCGGGTCGTCGATGCTGATGGGATTTTGTTTGACCTTGCGGACATCGGGGCAGCCTAAGTCTTGCAAAATGCGCCGGAAGTCTTCCCAATACAAAGCGCCGCCCAGGCATTCGCCCAATAAAACCGGGTCTTGGCGCAGTTCGAATGGGATGCGGCGGTCGGCAAATACATCGGAAAAATACAGTTCGCCGCCGGGTTTCAATACCCGGAATATTTCCGCCAGCACACTGGGCTTTTCCGGCGATAGATTGATCACGCAGTTGGAGACTACTACGTCGATACTGTCGTCGGCGATACCCACGGTGTGCAGGTTTTCGATGTGACCGTGCAAAAACTCAACATTGGCAAACCCAAAGCGTTCGGCGTGCCAGTTGCGATGACGCACGGCAACTTCCAATTGCTCGGGCGTCATATCCACGCCGATTACCCGTCCTGTCGCGCCGACCAGTTTCGACAGCAGATAGCAGTCGCGGCCGGTGCCGCAGCCCAAATCCAGCACCGTTTTACCAGTCAACGCGGGGGGTAATGGTGATCCGCAGCCGTAAAACCGTTCCAAGATTTCGGGATGCAGGTTGACCAGCAAGGCTTTTAAATAGCTCGGCATGGCGTCGATGCTGCAACAGGCGCTGGTTTTTAGATCGTTGCTGGATTGCAAGACCTGGCCGTAGTAATGGCGGACCGATTCGCTGATTTCGATACTGGTAGTCATGAAAAGCCTCGTATTTTTATTATTGAAGATAAGTGCTAGGCGTATGAAATGGCAGCGGAACAGATAGCCATGCAGGGTAAGGTCAGCAGCCAGGATAAGGCAATCGATGCGATCACTCCAGTATTGGCGTTGCCGCGGCCAAGCCGATACCGAATAAAGAACCCACCGAAACGTGGGGGGGGGAAACCGGCATCCCAAATTTGCTGGCGAAAATTACCAATAATGCGCTGACCAGGTTGGCCGGCAAACCTTGAAGTTGTCATGGTCACCGTTAGCATAGGCGTCTGTCGAGTAAGCTTGTGCACAAATCGGCGGTTTAACCGCTAGATTTTTCATCGACTCTGGAAGACGCGATGGGATGAATTCTCAGCGAGGCCTGGCTTAGCAGATACCCGTCGACGTCCCTCCATCCCGACACCGAACGTCCCCTCGATTCTCTTTAACTTTACCATACAAGCCTATCGAAGGGCACACCCGCCCGGGCTTCGGCGAGCTCAGCCTGAACGGAATACTCGTGATAAATAGGGCCGGGTTAATACATAGTTAAACCCTCAAGCCATGAATAGATGTGGCTGAAACGAGATGACAGCATTAAAGCCTTGAGCAACTGGTTATTGCCGGTACAGCCCAATGCCTCAGCAAACGGTAACCGGGTGTGGGGGGCATTGCACCGGTTCAAAATGCCGACATCGCGCGATTTTTATCCCGTTTGCCCGGACTGTGCTTGGTGTAATGCCACGAAGTCGGACATCGCCAGGCTACCGATAACGTTGGCATCGTCGTCCAGTATGTCGTAAAGCACCCCGGTGCCGCGGATGCTGAACAACAGGATGACGTCAATGTCGCCGCCGCCTTCCCGGTGCGGCACGTCGCTGGCCGGGCTGAGGGTGTAGCTGCCGACCGGCCTGATTTCCTTCAATGTGCCGTCGGCGTGGTAGATTCTATGTTCGCCTTGGATGACAAAAATGTGGTTTGGCGCTTTGTGCCGGTGCAGCACGATTTGTTGGTCGGCGGCAAACTTGAACAAGACGTCGGCAATGTTGGCGTCGGCGTCGATGTTCAGAATGAAATAGCGTAAATGCTCAAATCCCTCCAGGGTTTGCCAATCGATACGGCGGTCGTCGAAAAGATATGTGTTCATGGCGATGTGTTCTGTTTGATAGTGGCTGGGTGTGCGACTGATACGCAGGCTGATGTTTGGGCTCTGAATATCGCGAACTGTTGCAGTTTAGGCGAGACGGCGGCTTGGGTAAGCTGATATTTGCCCGAAAAAGTCGGGCAAATTGCCCGCGCTTACGTGGCTGTCGAGCCGCTTGGCCGACATCAAAGGCGGGCAGTTAGCCAACGCTGCGGACCCTGCGCGGCTGGCGATAACGGCATAGGGTTTGGCTGCCAGCGGCTGTTTGTTGTAGGATTTAAGTGTGAACCGGCCAGCCGTTTACGGCAGGCTCCTAAAATGAACGCGTCCATAAGCGTGGCGCAACTCAACTCAACATAGTGAATTATGAAACAGCCGGAGATGAGCATCGATGCTCGCAAGCAGGAATTGGCCCACTATTTGGATAAACAACCTTATATGACGGAGTTGGATGGCATTAACTTGAAGATTGCCAAAAATGTGTTTCCGTCCGATTTTGGACTGACCAGCTCTTTTTTCGGGAACTTCATTCTGCAACAGCCGCCCGCTGAAATGGCTTTGGATATGGGCTGCGGCAGCGGCTATTTCGCGTTTTTGTTAAAAAAAATGGGCTGCGAAAGCGTGATGGGTGTGGACTTTAATCGGGATGCGGTGCATTGCACCTTCGAAAACACGCGCTTGAATCCTGAATTGGCGCCTATCGATTTTCTGCACAGCGATTTATTTGCCGATGTGCCGCACACGCTGTTTGACCTAATTGTTTTTAATTTCAATTATTACCCGTCCGACGGCACCTTCGGGCTGAACGAAGACGGTGGGCGCGATATATTGAAACGGTTTTTCCACCAAGTTAAAGACTACATTACCGAGCACACGCGGATTTATATTCCCTATTCGGAATTTGTCGGCGAGGAGCACGATCCGAAAAATATCGGCCCGGATTTCGGTTTCTCGGTTACCGTGGAAGAAAGCACCGTTAATCATGCCGGCGCGCATCATATTTATAAGGTCATGAAAGCGTAATTCTTTCGTGACATCTGTAATGTCATTTTCGATGGCACGGGGCCAGCATTTAGCGATAGCGGTTTGCCAGGTGCTTTTAGGAATTCCTTTAACGTCTTTTATCTAATGGTGGAACAATGATTGTCGCTAGCTGGAACATCGAAAAGAACGGGCAGGGCTCGGCAATAGAAAAGCAGGCTTTGGTTTCAGGTTTTATCGACAATATGCTCAAACCTGCCATAGTGGATGTGCTTTTTATATGCGAGGTGCATGGGGCTCGGGAAGATGCTTATGTCAATTTCCTCGATAAAGTATACAACCAGACCGATTGGCCCAGTTATTGTGTGCAGTGCTTGCACGGTGGGCATAGCAATAGCTATGTTGTGGCGATTCGTCGTAAACCTGGCCTGGACTTTGGCTTTCAGGGGGATTTTCTAGGCCTGAACCGAGGGTTGTTTTCGGTCCACGCACATGCATTCGCTCACTATAACGGTTACCTTCATTTTGGACACTTCAAGTCCGGTCAAACCGGATTGACAAAGTATCAATTGAAAACAGCCGCAAGTATGCAGGATGCAACCTGGGCGATCACCGGGGATTTGAATTGGGAAATCGGTAACCACGCGAATTTGGACATTCAGGGATCTCATCCACACGATGTCTGGCAGGGGCAAGGCACGCATAAAGCCAATAGCGGATTGGTTAATACCTTAGACTGGGTTTTGGCTAGCAATTTGGTGCGGATTGAGCCGATTCCGCTGGATCCGAGGGTTTATGATATGGATGCGCCCGATCATCGTCCGTTGCTCTTCAATATAACCTCTGCGGACCAAGTTATCTTCTAAAACACCGGTAGCGAAAAATATGTGGCTTGCGGATTCGAGGTGGATAGCTCCCGTTCTCGGCATTAAACATCTTGTGGCCGATTTTTTGAGTGATGCTATGTGGGCGGGGTTAAATGCGGCCCTACACCGCGCCGCCTAGCTGTTTGTTTGGCGGCTTTTTGCTCGCGGATGGCCGCCAGTTCCAGCATTTCCGCTTCTATCATCTCGGGGGTTTCCAGGGTGATTTGACCCAAGGTACCGGCGCGCAGTTCGTTCATTAATAGCTTGGCGGCTTTGTCCAGTTCGACGATGCCGCCGCTACGCAAACAGCCGCGTTTCGCGCCGATGGCTTCTAGCAGTGCAAGTGGTTCTTCGGGCAAGGGTGTCAAACGATAGCGCTGGCTTAACTGGTCTGGGTAGGCTGTACGCAGATATTCCAGTGCATACAGTGCGATGTCGTCGTGTTGGAAAGCCGTATCCTTGATGGCGCCCGTTACCGCTAGTCGGTAGCCGCTGTGGCGGTTTTCCACATTGGGCCAGAGTACGCCGGGAGTGTCGGATAGTACGATGTTATTACCCATATTGATGCGTTGCTGCTGCTTGGTGACGGCGGGTTCGTTGCCGGTCTTGGCGATGGTACGCCCGGCCAGCACATTAATTATGGTGGATTTGCCGACGTTAGGGATGCCCATGATCATGGTGCGGATGACCTTGTTGGCGGCGGTTTTCTCCGGCAGCATCTTTGCGCACAGATCGATAATCTGTTTGATTTTTTCCGGCTGTTGAGTGGTGACGGCCAGGGTTTTTACCGCCTGTTCCCGTTCCAGGTAGGCTTGCCATTGTTTGGTTAGATCGGGATCGGCCAAATCAGTTTTGCTGAGGACGCGGATGGTGGGTTTGTCGCCGCGCAGACTGGCCAGCATGGGGTTTTGGCTGCTGTAAGGAATGCGGGCATCGAGTATTTCAATCAGCAAATCGATGTCGGGCAAGGCGTGCTTGATCTCCTTGCTGGCCTTGTGCATGTGGCCGGGATACCATTGAATCTGCATGGGTTGTGCTGCGGTAAGTGGAAAGTTGACAGGATTGTACCTTTTATTGAGCCGGCTCTATTGATTACTCGTGTGCCTTTAGGGCTTTTAGGTGCCGGATGGTTAAGCGCCCTTTAACAGGGATGGCGCCCTGGCATGTTTAACGGCGGGATTTCTGCACGCCGCAGCGCGCCGCAGCGGTAGACGTAGAGGGCCGGTTGTTGCTACAATCCAGTCTATTTTTGGTGCTTTTGGCACATCTCGACGCAAGTCTTTCACACTCATCCCGGAGAAAACTCTATGGCAATTAAAGTTGCAATTAACGGTTATGGTCGTATCGGTCGCAATGTCATGCGCGCTTTGTACGAATCAGGTCGCACCAACGAGATCCAAGTTGTCGCTATTAACGATTTGGGCGATTCTAAAACCAACGCGCACTTGACCAAATACGATACCGTACATGGTAAATTTCCATTCGATGTGTCTGTCGACGGCGATTACATCGTGATCAACGGCGACAAAATTCGCGTATTTGCCGAAAGAGATCCTGCCAAATTGCCTTGGGCTGAGTTGGGTATTGACGTTGTGCACGAGTGTACCGGTTTCTTTACCAGCAAAGCTAAAGCGTCCGCCCATATCACTGCCGGCGCAAAAAAAGTCATCATTTCTGCTCCTGGCGGCAATGATGTTGATGCCACCATTGTTTACGGTGTTAACCACCAAACCCTGAAAGCATCCGACACCGTTATCTCCAATGCCTCTTGCACCACCAACTGCTTGGCGCCATTAGTCAAGCCTTTGATGGACACCATCGGTGTTGATCATGGTTTAATGACGACCATCCACTCGTATACTAACGACCAAGTGTTGACCGACGTATACCACAGCGACTTGCACCGCGCGCGTTCCGCTACGCAATCCATGATCCCCACCAAAACCGGTGCGGCTGCGGCGGTAGGTTTGGTATTGCCGGAAATGAAAGGCAAACTTGACGGTTTTGCGATGCGCGTACCGACCATCAACGTTTCTGTGGTGGATTTGTGCTTTCAGGCATCACGTAACACCACTAAAGAAGAAATCGACGGCATTTTGCGCGAAGCGGCTGCCGGTCCATTGAAAGGCATTTTGGCGATCAACGACGAGCCATTGGTGTCTATGGACTTCAACCACAACCCACATTCTTCAATCTACGAAGCGGGTCTGACCAAAGTCACCGGCGGCAATTTCGTGAAAGTCCTGTCCTGGTACGACAACGAATGGGGTTTCTCAAACCGTATGCTCGATACCACGGTTGCTTTGTTCAACGCTAAATAAGGGTTTACATGCTGCTACGAAGAACGAAAATCCTGGCTACGCTGGGACCTGCTACGGACAAGCCCGGTGTACTTGAAGAGTTGTTCGAGGCTGGAATCGATGTTGTAAGGCTTAATTTCTCGCACGGTTCGGCGCAGGATCATATTGATCGCGCCAACCGCGTTCGCGAATTAAGCAAGAAAACCGGCCGCAGGGTCGGTATTCTGGCTGATTTGCAAGGTCCCAAAATCCGTATCGAACGCTTCAAAGACAACAAAGTCTGGCTGGAAGAAGGTCAGGATTTTGCCTTGGATATTAATCTGGGCAAACTTGACGGCGATAATACCCAAGTGGGTATCAGCTACGAACCTTTGGCTCGCGAAGTTAAACCCGGTACCCGTTTGTTGCTGGACGATGGTCGGGTTGTACTGGATGTGGTCGACGTGATCGACAATACTCGCGTCAACACGAAAGTGGTGGTGGGTGGCGATTTGTCCAACAACAAAGGTATCAACTTGTTGGGCGGCGGCTTGTCCGCGGCGGCCTTGACCGATAAGGACAAGGAAGACATCAAAACCATCGCGGTGATTCAAGCCGATTACGTGGCGATTTCCTTTCCACGCACGGCCGCTGATATGAACGAAGCCCGTGAGCTATTGCAAGCAGCCGGTTCTTACGCCGGCTTGGTTGCCAAGGTAGAGCGCGCGGAAGCGATGGAAGTCATCGACGAAATCATCTTGGCCTCCGACGCGATCATGGTCGCGCGTGGCGATTTGGGGGTTGAAATCGGCGACGCCAATCTGCCAGCCGCTCAAAAACTGCTGATCAGTCGTTCGCGTGAACTGAACCGGGCCGTGATTACCGCGACACAGATGATGGAATCGATGATCGAGAATCCGATCCCAACCCGTGCGGAAGTATTCGACGTTGCCAACGCCATTGTTGACGGAACCGATGCCATCATGTTGTCCGCGGAAACTGCCTCCGGCAAGCATCCGGTGAAAACCGTGCAAGCCATGGTGCGTATCTGTCTGGAAACGGAAAAGCAACCTAGCGTGACCAAATCCATGCACCGGATGACCGACAAGTTCGAACGGATGGACGAAGCCATTGCGATGTCTGCAATGTATATGGCGAACCATACCAAAATCGCCGGGATAGCGTCTTTGACCGAATCGGGCTCCACGCCGCTATGGATGTCGCGGATTAGCTCGGATATTCCTATCTTTGCCTTCAGCAGCCAGGAACGCACCCTGGGTCGTGTGACCCTTTACAAAGGTGTATTCCCCATTCCGTTTGCCAAAGAGAAGATGGAATCGGTCAGCGTAACCGACAGTCTGATTAAGGCTTTGAAAGTCCGTGGTGTCGTAAAAGCGGGCGATGCGCTGATTCGCACCAAAGGCGATTTGACCGGCGCCAGCGGCGGCACTAACTCCCTGAAAGTTATCACCGTCACCGACTAATTTTTTAGTCGGCTTGCCTTGTTTCGCGGCGTTCGGTTTATCCGGACGCCGCGTCTTCAACCTATTCTAAGCAGCATCCAGTTTGGCATAAGCCAGCATCAGCCATTTGATGCCCGCGTTGCGGAAGTTGATTTGCACCCGTTCCTGTTCGCCTTCGCCTTCCATTTGCAGGACCACGCCTTCGCCGAATTTCTCGTGCCTGACAGGCTGGCCCAGTTTGTAAGTACCCTTGCTGCCCAGGCTTTTGGTTTGCGATGCGCTATTGGTCGCCGGTCTGCTGACGTTGGCGCGTAACCTGATTTCCTGAATTGATTCCTGCGGTAGTTCGCGCAAAAACCGTGAGGCGCGCGGATAGCTGTCTTTGCCGTACAGGCGCCGGGATTCGGCGTGGGTCAGATACAGCTGTTGCATCGCTCGAGTTATGCCGACGTAGCACAGGCGGCGCTCTTCCTGTAACCGGCTGGCGTCGTCCAGCGCTTGCTGAGAAGGGAATAGGCCTTCTTCTAAGCCCACTAGAAATACCAGCTTGAACTCCAAACCCTTGGCCGAATGTAGCGTCATTAACTGCACGCAATCTTCATCGACTTCGCCTTGCATTTCACCGGCTTCCAATGCGGCGTGTGCTAAAAACATGTCCAACTCGCCCATGTTCTCGGCGTTTTCGCTGTCGTAATCGAACAAACGCGCGGCGTTGACCAGTTCCTCAAGGTTTTCTACCCGGGCTTCGCCCTTGTCTTGCTTTTCCTTTTTATACAGCTCGATTAGGCCGCTGGTCTCGACGACTTGTTTGACCGTTTCATGCAGGCTCAAATCCTTGGTAGTTTCGCCGAGCGCAATGATCAGGTTTAAAAAACCACGTAAGGCATTAGCGGCGCGCGCGGGTAACTGGTTTCGCTCCAGCATTACCAAGGCCGCTTGCCATAGTGATAATTGCTGCTCGCGCGCTAGGATGCGCATGTCGTCCAGGGTTTTCGCGCCGATGCCGCGGGTTGGCGTATTCACTACCCGTTCAAAGGAAGGATCGTCGTGTGGATTAGTCGACAAACGCAGATAGGCGAGGGCGTTTTTGATTTCCATGCGCTCGAAAAAGCGTAGGCCGCCGTAAACCCGGTAGGGCGTGGCGGTGGTCATCAAGCGTTCTTCGAATTGCCGCGATTGGGCGTTGGAGCGATACAGAATCGCCGTGTCGCTACGCAAGCCGCCGTCCTTAACCCATTGCCGAATTTTCTCGACCACGAAATAGGCTTCGTCTTGCTCGTTAAACGCCGAATATAGAGAAATGGCCTGGCCTTCACCGGCATCGGTCCATAATTCCTTGCCCATCCGGTTGTCGTTGTTGGCGATCAAGGTATTGGCGGCTTTCAGGATATGGCCGCTGGAGCGATAGTTCTGCTCCAGGCGGACGATGCCGTGTTCGGGATAATGCTTTTGGAAATTGAAGATGTTTTCGATTTTGGCACCGCGCCAGCCGTAGATCGATTGATCGTCGTCGCCGACCACGAATAGATTGTTGTTGCCTTCGGTGAGTAAGCGCAGCCAGGCGTATTGAATGGTGTTGGTGTCCTGGAATTCGTCGACATGAACTTGTTGGAAGCGCTGCCGATAAAACGCCAATAAATCTTCGTTATCGCGCAGCAATTCGTGAGCTCTGAGCAGTAATTCGGCAAAATCCACCAGGCCGGAGCGTTGGCATACTTCTTCGTACGCCAGATAAACCTGCTTCATCTGCCGGTTATAAAAATCGCCGCTGTCCTGCATGTGCTTGGCGCGGATGCCTTCGTCTTTTTGCGCATTGATAAACCATTGCGCTTGCTTGGGTGGCCATTTGCTGTCGTCCAGATTCAGGTTTTTCATCAGCCGTTTGATGATGCGCAATTGGTCGTCGCTATCCATCACCTGAAAGGTTTCCGGCAGATTGGCTTGCTTGGCGTGTTGCCGCAATAGACGGTGCGCTAAGCCATGAAAAGTCCCTATCCACATAGCGCGGGCTGGGGTCTCGAGCAACTCTTCGATACGGCTGCGCATCTCGTTAGCGGCTTTGTTGGTAAAGGTCACCGCCAGGATGTTGTAAGGCGAAATACCGTTGACCTGGATATGCCAAGCGATGCGATGGACCAGCACCCGGGTTTTGCCGCTACCGGCGCCGGCTAGTACCAGCACGGCTTGCATCGGGGCGGAAACGGCCAGACGTTGATCGTCGTTTAGAGAGGTGATGATAGAAGAGACGTCCATTTTTTATAACTTGCAGATTTTGAAGAGCTGTGTATATTTGCTTGCCTTTAAGGGAAAGCCGTGCGTCGGGACTAATAACTACAACACAGAGAGGATTGGAAATGAGCTTCGATTATAAACGTTTGATCAAATTTGAGCACAACATCGGCGAGAAAGATAAGAAAGTCCGCATGGTTTCAGGGGTGGTACTGCTAAGCGTTTCGCTGTTTACCGCCAGCATATTGATGTTGTTGGTTGGTTTGGCCTTGGTTGCGACCAGTTATTCCGGCTGGTGCCCCGCATATTCCAGTATGGACAAAAATACCTTGGGTACCAATACGGCAGCCGATGGTCAATAAGCCTTAGCGGCTAGCTCCGAATCCGCGCCTTTGGCGCGGTTCGGATTCAAAAACATCTTGTTAATCCTGTTTGTTGTATTCGCCTTCAATAATGGTTTGCGAGTTTCGCGCTTGCTGAAATACCGAGCCTACTTGGGATTGCAGCAAATGATGCTCGATGATGTATTGCGCAATCTTTCTGCGTAAAGTCGGGATTAGGCAAGCAAAACCGAGCATGTCGGTGAAAAATCCCGGTGTTAGTAATAGCGCTCCTCCCACCAGTAATATCGGTCCTTCGATCATTTCATAAGCCGGAATTTCGCCTTGCGCCAACCCGGATTGGACGCGTTGCCAAGTGGCGAAGCCTTGCCGACGCAGCAGCCAAGCGCCCAGTACCGCCGTAAACACCACCAATAGGATTGTAGGGAAGGCGCCGATCAAACCGCCAACTTGCAGTAAAACGTAAATTTCCACAAACGGCACGATCAAAAAAGCGATAAACATAATTTGCATGGTTTTCATGGTGAGCTCGGTTGCGGTAAAAAGCCGCTAATACTAAGAGCATCTTGGTGCAAATTCCAGGATAATATCGCGATGTATCAATTGATTCTTTGTACCTGCCCGGATGTAGAGGTTGCCGACAAGCTTGCCGGCGCTCTGATAACCCAAAAATTAGCCGCCTGCGTGAATATACTGCCGGGTGTGCGCTCGGTTTACGAATGGCAGGGCAAAATCGAAGCCGCCCAGGAACATTTACTGCTCATCAAAAGTCATCAAGACCGCTATGCGGCCATTGAAGCGACGCTGAAAAGCCTGCATCCTTACCAACTCCCGGAAATTATTGCGGTCGCGATAGAAAGCGGCTCGCTGGACTATTTGAAATGGATAGACTCATGCCTTGGCATCGACTGATTTTATTATGTTTGTTGGCTGTTTTTTGGCGCACTGCGGCAGCGCTGGATAGTCAGGATTTTTTACCGCCGGAGCAAGCCTTCAAGTTAACTGCCAGGGCCGAAACCGCCGATAAAGTCGAATTGCATTGGGATATAGTCGAGGGCTATCACCTGTATCGCGATAAAACCAAGTTCCAGTCGCAAACCGAAGCGATTCAGCTGGGTCAGGCAAGCATGCCGGAAGGCGTTACCGAGCATGACCCGAGCCTAGGCGAAGTGGTGGTATATCGGAACGCGCTCGATGTGGTGTTGCCGCTGATTAATCAAAACCGTGAAACCCAATTAAAGCTGCTGGTCAAGTACCAAGGTTGTGCGGATGTCGGCGTTTGTTATCCGCCGCAAAAAGTGCTGCTGGATGTGGCGTTGCCTGCGGCTCAGCCCGCTGCAAACGGTGGGGCGCTTAACCAGTTTGTCAAAGGTCTAAAGGGCTTGACGCCCGGTTTGTTTTCCGAAGAGTTATTGCCGCCGGATCAAGCGTTTCAGTTTTTTGCCAGTCTGAAAGATCCGCATACCGTGCAAGCAAGCTGGCAAATTGCAGAAGGTTATTATCTGTACAAGGATAAGTTGTCGGTTAAATTGCAGGGTGCCACGCAGACGCAATTAACGCCTTTGCAGCTTCCTGAAGGGGCTGCGTACCACGACGCTGAGTTTGGCCAGGTGCAAATCTACCGTAACCAGATCAGTGTCGACATACCGCTATTGCGGGGCAGTTCGGCAGCCGAAACGATCAAGTTGCTGGCAAAGTTTCAGGGTTGCGCTGACCGTGGCGTTTGCTATCCGCCGATGCAAGCTGAAGTGAGTGTGGACTTGCCACCTGCGGACGCCTTGCCGCAAGCCAAACCGGCCGCGGTTGCCGAGTTGTCGGAGCAGGACAAAATCGTCAATGCCTTGCGGCATGATAGTTTAGCGCTGACTTTATTCAGTTTTTTCGGATTCGGCTTGTTGCTGGCATTTACGCCGTGCGTGTTTCCGATGATTCCGATTTTATCCGGGATCATTGTCGGTCATGGCGACCAAATCGGTACGCGCAAGGCCTTTTTGCTGTCTTTGAGCTATGTGTTCGCTTCGGCCTTGATGTATACGCTGTTCGGTATCCTGGCGGCTTTGTTCGGCAGCAATCTGCAAGCGACATTTCAAGAGCCTTGGGTCATCGCAGTGTTTTCGGGTTTGTTCGTGGTGTTATCGCTGTCAATGTTTGGTTTTTACCATTTGGAGCTGCCTAAATCGCTGCAATCTGTCTTACATCATTCCAGCGATAAGCATCGCGATGGTTCTTACCTCGGTGCCGGTATCATGGGGGCGCTATCGTCGCTGATCGTCGGGCCTTGCGTGGCCGCGCCGCTGGCAGCGGCATTGATTTATATCGGTCAAACCGGCGATGTGGTGTTGGGCGGTTCGGCGTTGTTCGTGATGGGGCTGGGCATGGGCGCACCGTTACTATTGCTGGGCGCATCAGCTGGAAAACTGCTGCCCAAGGCCGGTGATTGGCTTAATGCTACCAAAGCGGTATTCGGCGTAGCGATGTTGGCCGTGGCTGTGTGGATGCTATCGCGGATTTTGCCGGCAGCGGTGGCGATGTTTTTGTGGTCTTTATTGTTGGTTATTCCCGCTATATTTCTCGGTGCCATCGATCCGCTGCCGGAATCGGCCACCGGCTGGCGTAAGCTTTGGAAAGGGCTGGGTATCATCATGCTGGTGTTCGGCATATTGCAGCTGATCGGCTTGAGCGCCGGAAACAGCAATCCGCTGCAACCGCTGCAAGGTATGGGTTTGAATGCCCAAGCGCAGCCGGTTGAAGGTATTAGCTTTCAGCGGGTGGCGTCGGTTGCGGAATTGGAGCAACGTATCCAGCAAGCATCGGCCAGCGGAAAATCGGTGATGCTGGATTTCTATGCCGACTGGTGTATTTCCTGTAAGGAAATGGAGGCTTATACCTTCACCGATGCACAGGTTAAGCAACAATTGGCTAATTTTGTGGTATTGCAAGCCGACGTGACCGCTAACAATGAGGCAGATAAAGCCTTGTTAAAACGCTTCGAGCTGGTGGGGCCGCCGGGCATTATATTTTTCGGTACCGATGGCCGTGAACGGGCCGCGCAGCGCGTGATTGGCTATCAGGATGCCGCTACTTTTCTAAAAACTTTGCAACAACTATGAATAAAAAAATCATACTGATAGTCGCCGCCATTGCCTTTATCGCGTTAGCGGCCGGTCTGTTTGCCAGACAATATTTGGTAGTCGCCGAAACCAGTAAGCCGGCCCCGCAATTGAACTTTAGCTTACCGGACCTGGCGGATAAGCCGCAGTCTGTCACGCAATGGCAAGGGAAGATATTGATTATCAACTTCTGGGCAACCTGGTGTCCGCCATGTTTGAAGGAAATTCCCGAGTTCATAAAGCTTCAGGATGAATATAAAGACAAAGGTGTGCAGTTTGTCGGCATAGCCATTGAGGATAAACAGCCGGTAGAAGATTACCTGAAGCGTATCAAGATCAATTATCCGGTGTTGATTGGCGGCGAAGGTGCAACGATGTTGGCTCAACAGTTGGGTAATGTAATCAATACTGTGCCGTTCACGGTAATCATTAATCAACAAGGGCAAATCATGCATCATCAGTTAGGCGAATTGACGCGAGAGAAAGTGTTGGAAGTGATTGGGCCGTTGTTGACGACAAAATGACTGAAAAGTCGCTAAAACGCGGTCTAATGAAGTGAAAAGCGGTTTATCTGGACAAAAACCTACAAATTAGGCAGAATTCCTATTTATTTAGTATTTTTGTTCAGCATCGGCAATGGCAAACCTCACTGTTCTCAATGGACCCAATTTAAATCTGTTAGGCGTTCGAGAACCAGGGCTATACGGTAATAGAACATTGCAGAGCATTCAGCAGGCAATGGAGCAATTGGCCCAAATGCTTGGGCATCAATTAAGCTTTCTGCAAAGCAATGCCGAGCACGAAATTGTTGAACAAATACATCAAGCGTATCAGCAGGGTGTCGATTTCATCATTATCAATCCTGCTGCATTTACCCATACCAGCGTGGCCATTCGCGATGCCTTGCTGGCAACCAAGATTGCATTCATAGAAGTACATTTATCGAACGTGCATGCCCGTGAGCCTTTCAGGAAGCATTCGTATTTTTCGGATATCGCCCTCGGCGTTATCTGCGGATTGGGGGCGAACGGTTACCAATTGGCTTTGCAAGCCGCTCATCAGATATTACTAGAGAGAACTCAGAACAATGGATATTAGAAAAATAAAAAAACTGATTGATCTTATCGAGGAATCGGATATTGCTGAAATAGAGATTCGCGAAGGCGAAGAATCAGTGAAAATCAGCCGTTATTCGGCTGCGGCGCCCGTGCAGTACGCAGCGCCTGTTGCAGCGCCCGTGGCGGCTGCGCCTGTTGCGGCGGCGGCTCCAGTTGAAGAAAAAGTCAGCGGTCATGTGGTTAAGTCGCCCATGGTCGGTACTTTTTACCGTTCGGCGTCACCCGGTTCTGCATCGTTTGTCGAGATTGGTCAGTCGGTCAGCAATGGTCAAACCTTGTGCATTATCGAAGCCATGAAAATTTTGAATCAGATCGAAGCGGATAAAAGCGGCAAAATCAAACAAATTCTGGTTGAAAACGGCCATCCGGTCGAATACGGCCAACCTTTGTTCATCATCGAATAACCGACAAAGGGGCTGGACTATGTTTGAGAAAATTGTTATCGCCAATCGCGGCGAGATTGCTTTGCGCATTTTGCGGGCCTGTCGCGAATTGGGCATTAAAACCGTGGCTGTGTATTCCGAAGCTGACCGCGATTTAAAACACGTAAGACTGGCCGATGAAGCGGTCTGTATCGGGCCGGCTGCGTCCGCCGGCAGCTACTTGAATATTCCGGCGATTATCAGTGCCGCCGAAGTGACGGATGCCGAAGCCATCCATCCCGGTTACGGTTTTTTATCCGAAAATGCCGATTTTTCCGAAAAAGTCAGTCAAAGCGGCTTTGTGTTTATCGGTCCAAGGCCTGAAACCATTCGCATGATGGGTGACAAGATCGCCGCAAAAAAAGCCATGCAGGCGGCGGGTATTCCTTGTGTGCCTGGTAACGGCGATCCTTTGGGCGAAGATGAAGAGACCAATCTGAAAATGGCGCGGGAAATTGGTTATCCGGTCATTATCAAAGCGGCCGGTGGCGGTGGTGGTCGTGGTATGCGCACCGTGCATACCGAAAGCGCGCTGCTGAATGCCATTGCGATGACCAAAGCCGAAGCCGGTACTGCGTTCGGCAATAGTACCGTCTATATGGAAAAGTTTCTGGAAGATCCGCGCCATATCGAGTTTCAGGTGTTGGCCGACTCGCACGGCAATGCGATACATTTGGGTGAACGCGATTGCTCAATGCAGCGCCGCCATCAAAAAGTCGTGGAAGAAGCCCCAGCTCCAGGGATTACCGAAGAACAACGCAAACAGATGGGTGAGCGTTGTGCGCTGGCTTGTCAGGAGATCGGCTATCTGGGTGCTGGTACTTTCGAGTTTCTTTACGAGAAAGGTCAATTTTATTTCATTGAAATGAATACGCGGGTGCAGGTCGAGCATCCCGTGACCGAGATGATTACTGGTTTCGATATAGTGAAGGAACAGCTGCGGATTGCCGCCGGCGAGCCTTTGTCGATTACGCAAGAGCAGGTGAAGTTTACCGGTCATGCAATCGAATGTCGGCTGAATGCCGAGGACCCGAAAACCTTTATGCCTAGCCCTGGCGTGATTGATCAGTTCCATATGCCGGGCGGGCCTGGTATCCGTTGCGAAACGCATATTTATAATGGCTATAAAGTGCCGCCGTATTACGATTCCATGATTGGTAAGCTGATTGCGCACGGCGACGATAGGGCTAGCGCGATTGCCCGAATGAAGACCGCGCTTAGCGAAATGGTGATAGACGGCATCAAAACCAATATCCCCTTGCAACAAAGTATTATGGCTGACGCGGCGTTCGCCCAGGGTGGGCAAAATATCCATTATCTGGAAAAGAAATTGGGTATCCATTAATTCGGCTTGGGCGAGGGGATTATGAAAATGGCGTCTCCTTCCCCAGCTAAAAGCTTTTTATAACTATGGCCTGGCATCAGCTTTCCGTTATCACCGACGAAACCACCGCTCCTGACATATCGGAGTTTTTCAGCGAACTGGGCGCGGTTTCGGTGACTTACAGCGACGCCGATGATGAGCCAGTTTACGAGCCGGCCATTGATCAAACCAAAATCTGGACCCGTACCCGGGTCACCGCCTTGTTCGAGCTCGATACTGATCCGGATATCGTACGCAACTTGCTGTTCAATCAATTCATAGGTCAGCCCTTGCAGGAATGGGTAGCTGAGGTTTTGCAGGATCAGGCTTGGGAACGGGCGTGGATGGAGCATTTCCAAGCAATGAAGTTTGCCAATCGTTTGTGGATTTGTCCCAGTGGCCAGGAACAGCACGAGCCGGACACGGTTTGCATGACTTTGGATCCTGGCTTGGCGTTCGGCACGGGAACCCATCCGACTACTGCATTATGTTTGGAGTGGTTGGCCGGTAACGATATTAAAAATAAAGTATTAATCGACTACGGTTGTGGCTCAGGGATTCTTGCCGTGGCAGCGCTATTACTCGGTGCCAAGCAGGCGCATGCGGTGGATATCGATCCGCAAGCGTTGACTGCCAGTCAATACAACGCCGAAAAAAACCAGGTACAGCAACGAATCGATTATTATCTTCCTGAACAGTTTTCCGCGTTTGCAGCTGATCTGGTCCTTGCCAATATTCTCGCTAAACCGCTGATTGAGCTGGCCTCAACTATTGGCGCATTGGTCAGGCCGGGCGGGCAGTTAGTTTTGTCGGGAATTTTGAACGAACAAGCCGAATCTGTAGCAGCAGCTTATCGCGAGCAGGGCTTCGTTGTTGCGCCGCCGGTCAGTCAGGAAGACTGGTGTCGATTGGACGCCTATAAACCTGACTGAATAGATGTATAGCCGATGTCCACATTGCGCTAAGCAGCACGAAGTTACCGTCGAGCATTTACGGCAAGCGCGTGGGTTGTTGGATTGTTCGGTATGCGGCAAATCTTTCGATGCGTTGCGATTCCTTAGTGAAGACGACGATGCGGTGCTAGCGGATGAATCGCCATATCCGGATGATCAAATTTCAGAAAAGCGGCCGCAGACTCCGGCGGTTTGGTTTGTCGCAACCAACTTGGCGTTGCTGTTATTGCTGGCGCAAATCCTGTATTTCGAGGACTATCGTTTAACTATGCAGCCGCAGCTCAGGGCGGGTTTGGATAAAGTCTGTGCAGCCTTTGCTTGCCGGTTACCGCCGTATAAAAATCTCGAGGAATTCAGCGTTTCGCATAGCGATTTGCGGGTTCAGAGCGATAGCAGCTATTTGTTTAGCGCCTTGCTTAGCAATCAGGCACCATTTGCGCAAGTGGCGCCGGATTTAAAGCTTAGTGTGTTGAATTTTAATGGAGAGGTTATTGCAGAGCGGGTGTTTCGCGCTACTGAGTACCTGTTAAGACCAACGGGACTAGCCCCAGAGCAGACGGTCGAAATCCGTTTGGCTATTGTGGCGCCTGCCGCGTCAATTGGCGGTTACACCTTTACCTTACTTTAGGGCAATATGAGCTACCCGGAACTGTTTCTGAAAAAAAACGAAGACAAACGCCTGCGGCAAGGGCATTTGTGGGTGTTCAGTAACGAGGTTGATAGCCAGCGCAGCCCATTGGAGCATTTTACGGCCGGCGACCTAGTCCTTGTCCACGATTCCGGCGGTAAGGCTTTGGGCATAGCTTATGTCAATCCTCATGCACTCATTTGCGCGCGCTTGTTGACGCGTAAAACCAATATCAAAATCAGTGAAAGTTTTTTTAAAGCGCGCTTGACCCAAGCTTTGGGTTTACGCGAGCGCTTGTTCGATAGACCCTATTATCGCTTGGTGTTCGGCGAAAGCGATGGCCTACCGGGCTTGGTGGTCGACCGCTTCGGTGCTGTGCTTTCCGTGCAAATTACTACTGCGGGAATGGAGCGGTATAAGGATTTGCTGGTCAAGGTTCTACTTGAGCTGCTGGCGCCAACCGCTATTCTGCTGAAAAACGATAATAGTCAGCGCCAGTTGGAAAGTCTGTCCTTGGAACCGGAACTGGCTCACGGTGAAATGCCTGAGCAGTTAATAATCGAAGAAAACGGCCTACGTTTTATAGTCAATGTCGCAGAGGGCCAGAAAACCGGCTGGTTTTACGATCATCGCAACAGCAGGGCGCAGCTTGCGCAAGCTTGTCATGGTTTAAAGGTGTTGGATTTATTCAGTTATGCTGGCGCCTGGGGTATTCCCGCCGCAGTGGCTGGCGCTGCGGAAGTGTGTTGTGTGGATAGTTCAGAGAGCGCGTTGGCTTTAGCCGCGGCTAGTGCCGAGTTGAATCAGGTGCGGGATAAAATGCAATTCGTGCGCAGTGACGTCTTCGAGTTTTTGAAGCAAGCACGTGAACAACAGCAACATTACGACGCGATCATACTGGATCCGCCGGCGTTGATTAAACGCAAAAAAGATTTCAAGGCTGGTTACGAAGCCTATCGGCGCTTGAATCATTTGGCGCTACAAGTCTTGTCGAATAATGGTATTTTGGTCTCGGCATCATGCTCACATCATTTGAGTAGAGATAATCTGCATGAAATTCTGCGTTCTTCGGCGCGCCACATTGATCGACACCTGGTGTTTTTCGGTGCCGGTAGTCAAGGCCCGGATCATCCGATTCATCCCGCCTTGCCGGAGACCGATTATTTGAAAACCTTTTTTTGTGCAGTATCCAGCCGGCTATAGTCAATCATGGTGGATTCCAAGCCCCAATGCGGTTTGTGCGGTCAGCGGGTGTTGATTCCCGGTTTTGAGCTCAATACTTTGCTGGGCGAAAAAAAATTCTGTTGCGAAGGTTGTCGCAGCATTTTTCAACTGCTCAATAGCGAGCAAATAATAATAACGACTCCAGAGGAGAAAGAAACATGAAAGCCTGCGAATCTTGTGCAGACCGCGTCAATATCGGCTGCCATCATAAACAGATGCCGGTAATATCCAGAGCTATCGGTTTGCTGTTTATCTATTTGCCGATTTTGACCTTGCCGTTTGTGATTACCAGTGCTTATTTGACTTATTTCAGTCTGAAATTGGTCGGTGCGGAAAATGTCAAAAAATGGGGCGATTTTTTACCGGCCAGGGCGAGTCACCGGTATGATTTAAAAAATCAGATTACGATGGACGGGTCATTCAAATTCAGCATGGCGCAATCGAAATTATTCTGGATTTTGAATTGCACTTGGTATTGTCCGGTGAGCGTGGGCTTATTCGAATGGCATGCTTACTTGGTGAAAGTGGTGGAAAACTGGTGGTGTCCATTTACCCATGACCGTA
Source organism: Methylomonas sp. MK1 (assembly GCF_000365425.1). NCBI lineage: Bacteria > Pseudomonadati > Pseudomonadota > Gammaproteobacteria > Methylococcales > Methylococcaceae > Methylomonas > Methylomonas sp. MK1. The sequence goes on along the minus strand of NZ_AQOV01000001.1, from coordinate 1,624,152 downwards.
AAAACAGCTACACAGACGGTGCTATAGATCAATCTTTTTGGCATATTTACCCTGAAGAAAAAGCTAAATTGAATGAAGAAGACAAAAGAAACCCGATTTTCACTGTCGACCCCGATGCCTAAAGGTATGTTATTTGCCCGTAATGATGTGTCACTTGGCTTTAATAAAGCTCGGGGATAATGGTTAGATTTACCGGTCAGCGCTATTGCGATTGCTCGGGTTAGTAAGTAGGACCAAATTTCCATACCGCGTAACAAATAGTGCCGGTATGGGAGAAATTTAAACATCAATTCTTATTTTCGACACGGAATGAATACAGAGAATACGAAACCGGCCATTGTCTGGTCATTATGGGGTGCGGCTTTATTGCTGCTGTGCGTGGTGTTCAGAGATAGCCTTATCGAAATGGCGACGACATGGACTAACGTCGAAGAATACAGTCACGGCTTTTTCATCCCTGTCATCACTATTTACCTGCTGTGGGCGCGGCGCGGCGAACTGGTTTTGGTCCAAGGATTTAATGCATCGCTGCCCGGGCTTGTCATTATAGGCTTAGGATTGATTCTTTTTATTCTGGGCGGGTTGGCAACCATAAAAACCATGGAGCAGTATGCGTTTCTGGTGGTTTTGACGGGGATGTTTGGCAGTGCTTTTGGTCTACGCGGGTTGCGGGTTGGTGCTATCCCCCTGTTGTTTCTAATTTTCATGGTGCCGTTTCCATCCTTCATACTGAATAACTTGTCTTCAAAGCTGCAATTGATTTCGTCTTGGCTGGGCGTGGAATTCATACGGGCTTGCGACATCATGGTTTACCTGGAAGGGAATGTTATCGATTTAGGCAGCTATAAGTTGCAAGTGGTCGATGCCTGTAGCGGATTGCGTTATTTGTTTCCTTTGGCCAGTTTGGCTTTCCTGTGTGCATATTTGTTTAAAGGCCCTTTCTGGCAGAAATTGCTGATTTTTCTGTCTTCAATGCCGTTGACTATTTTTATGAACAGTTTTCGGATTGGTGTCATCGGGGTTCTAGTCGATAACTGGGGCACGGAGATGGCCGAAGGCTTTTTGCATGATTTTGAAGGTTGGGCAGTGTTTTTACTCTGCATGCTTCTGCTATTTATCGAGATGTGGATTTTTAGCCGAATTAGCGGAAGAAAGCTGGCAATGAGCGAATTGGTGCAGATCCCGGAAGAATGGAGTCATACGGCTCGTCTAGATATTGCCGCAATATTGAACAAGTCGGTTTTTGCCGTGTTGCTTTTGCTTTGTATCGGCGCGGGTGCTTCAGAGGTCTATAAAGGACGGGAAGACATAATTCCCGAGCGCAAAGCATTTTTAACCTTTCCCACGACGTTGGGAAATTGGCAAGGACGCAACGACTATTTAACCCAGTTTTATCTAAACGAGTTGAAATTGACCGATTATGTTATTGTCAATTTTATTCAGCCTGAAACCCGTAATAGCGTCAATTTTTATAGCGCTTATTACCAGTCGCAACGCAAGGGTGCTGTGGTGCATTCTCCACGCAGTTGTATTCCCGGAGACGGTTGGCAAATCAGTAGTTTCGAGCAGCGCGAGTTCACTGATTTGCAATTGGATGGGCAGGCATTGCAGGTAAACCGGGCCATTATCCAAAAAGGCGAAAGCAGACAGTTAGTGTATTTTTGGTTTCAGCAGCGTGGCCGGATGATAACCAACGAATATATGGTCAAATGGTATTTGTTTTATGATGCCATCACCATGAACCGTACCGACGGGGCGCTGATTCGCTTGGTTACCCCCGTAGACAAGGTCGAAGATATTGCTGTCGCCGATAAGCGGCTACATCTATTTTTAAAAGATTTGTTACCGGAATTGCCCGCATATTTGCCCGGTAAGGTAATTGAGCCAGTTAATTCGGCTTTACCGGGCTAAGCAGTTATAACGTCGGCTTAATTGCTTGACGACTTTAAGACTGTTTTACGTCGAATTTGACTCAAAAGAAAAGGAGCTGTAAGTGAGTAGAAAAAAAGCATTGATCACTGGCATAACCGGGCAAGACGGATCCTATCTTGCCGAGTTTTTGTTGGAAAAAGACTATGAAGTACATGGCATAAAACGGCGCTCGTCATTATTTAATACCGAGCGCGTCGATCATATCTATCAAGACCCGCATATCAAAAATCCGCAATTTTTTCTTCATTATGGCGATTTGACGGATAGTTCGAATCTCACCCGTATCCTTAGCGAAATTCGTCCGGATGAAGTCTACAACTTGGGTGCCATGAGCCACGTCGCTGTATCGTTCGAATCTCCCGAATATACCGCAGACGTTGATGCTATGGGTACATTACGGCTTTTGGAAGCCATTCGTTTTCTCGGTATGGAGAAAACTACGCGTTTTTACCAGGCATCAACTTCCGAATTGTACGGTTTAGTCCAGGAAATTCCGCAAAAAGAGACTACGCCGTTTTATCCCCGTTCGCCTTATGCAGTAGCCAAACTCTACGCCTATTGGATCACCGTTAATTATCGTGAAGCCTACGGTATGTATGCGTGTAACGGTATTTTGTTCAACCACGAATCGCCGCGTCGAGGCGAAACTTTCGTGACGCGTAAAATTACTCGCGGTCTCAGCAACATCGCTATTGGCTTGGACAAATGTCTGTATATGGGCAATATGGATTCGCTCAGGGATTGGGGGCATGCCAAGGATTATGTACGGATGCAATGGATGATGTTGCAGCAAGAACAGCCCGAGGATTTTGTGATAGCCACTGGCGTGCAGTATTCGGTAAGACAATTTATCGAAATGTCGGCTAAAGAATTGGGTGTGTCTATTCGTTGGGAAGGCGTGGGAGTAGACGAAAAGGGTTATATCGATGCTATTGTCGGTGACAAAGCGCCTGGAATGGCGGTCGGTCAAAACATCGTCGCTATCGATCCGCGCTATTTTAGACCGGCCGAAGTGGAAACGCTTTTGGGTGACCCTAGTAACGCCAAGAACAAGTTAGGTTGGGTACCGCAAATTACCTTACAGGAAATGGTGTCCGAAATGGTGGCTTATGATCTTGAGCAAGCGCAAAAACATGCTTTGCTGAAAAATCAGGGCTATAACGTGGCGGTCAGTAGGGAGTAACGGTATGCTCGATAAGCAAGATAAAATTTATCTGGCGGGCCATCGAGGTATGGTAGGTTCGGCTATTTATCGGCAATTGATTGAGGCCGGTTATCAAAATATTGTGGTGCGTACGCATGCTGAATTGGATTTGACCGATCAAACGGCTGTGCGGGTCTTCATGGAACAAGAACGTCCGGATCAGGTGATTCTCGCTGCGGCCAAGGTCGGCGGTATTCATGCAAACAATGAATATCCTGCGGAATTTATCTATCAAAATCTGATGATGGAAGCCAATGTGGTTCATCAGACTTGGCGGGTTGGATGCAAGCAACTGCTGTTTTTGGGTAGCTCTTGTATCTATCCGAAATTCGCTGAGCAGCCGATGCGAGAAAGCGCGCTGTTGACAGGCGTTTTAGAGTCGACCAATGAGCCGTATGCAATTTCCAAGATTGCCGGGATTAAGTTGTGTGAGTCATATAACCGGCAGTACGGCGTAGATTATCGGTCGGTAATGCCGACTAATTTGTATGGTGAAAACGATAATTTTCACTTGCAAAATAGCCATGTTATCCCGGCATTAATCAGAAAGTTTCATGATGCCAAGATTAGTAATTCTCCGACTGTCAGTGTGTGGGGAACCGGAAAGGCTATGCGCGAATTTTTGCACGTCGAGGATATGGCGGCTGCTTGTCTGCACGTGATGGCCTTGGGCAAAGAGCAATATCAATCTTGCACTGAACCCATGCTGTCGCATTTGAATGTTGGAACGGGCGATGATGTAACTGTTCGCGAATTGGCTGAAACCATCCAAGATGTCGTTGGTTATCAGGGGCAAATTAGCTGGGACAGTACCAAGCCGGATGGTACTCCGCGAAAACTGATGGATGTCTCAAAGCTAAAATCTTTGGGGTGGCAACCAAAGATACCACTTAAAAAAGGTCTGGAGCTTACCTATCAATGGTTTATAGAAAATCAAGGCCAGTTTAAGGCAGAATAGTGTTGCCCAAATCCATACGCCTGCCAAGCATATATATCAAGTAGGTAAGAGAAAGTTTGCCCGAATAGAAATAATCACTTGACGCGGTGTGTATGGGTGATTAGAATGCACGGCTCTTCACTGCTCATGTTTTTGGGTTTTAGCAGTGAAGCGGTCGGCTTAGTTCGGCGGGTTTAAGGTTGTGAGTGGCGGATTTGTTTTAAGTGTTTCGGTTTTTTGAAATGGCTTAAAAATAAATTTGACAGGAATTGAAAACGCTGTAGAATATGTCGGCTCAACAGGGCGAAATGCTCTGGCTCTTTAACAAACGAAATCGAAATAATTTGTGTGGGTATGTGTAGCGACTATGTGCTGTTAGAAATAGTCGACACAGAAACCACGTCAATTCGCAAGAAAAGATGTTCTGTAGTCGAGACCAAGATTGGTCACTCATCTTATTGAGTGACAAGTTAAAATTAAACTGAAGAGTTTGATCATGGCTCAGATTGAACGCTGGCGGTATGCTTAACACATGCAAGTCGAACGGTAGCAGGCCTTCGGGCGCTGACGAGTGGCGGACGGGTGAGTAATGCATAGGAATCTGCCTATTAGTGGGGGACAACGTGGGGAAACTCACGCTAATACCGCATACGCCCTACGGGGGAAAGCTGGGGATCTTCGGACCTGGCGCTAATAGATGAGCCTATGTTGGATTAGCTAGTTGGTAGGGTAAAGGCCTACCAAGGCGACGATCCATAGCTGGTCTGAGAGGATGATCAGCCACACTGGGACTGAGACACGGCCCAGACTCCTACGGGAGGCAGCAGTGGGGAATATTGGACAATGGGCGAAAGCCTGATCCAGCAATACCGCGTGTGTGAAGAAGGCCTGAGGGTTGTAAAGCACTTTCAATAGGAAGGAATACCTGCCGGTTAATACCCGGTAGACTGACATTACCTATACAAGAAGCACCGGCTAACTCCGTGCCAGCAGCCGCGGTAATACGGAGGGTGCAAGCGTTAATCGGAATTACTGGGCGTAAAGCGTGCGTAGGCGGTTGTTTAAGTCAGATGTGAAAGCCCTGGGCTTAACCTGGGAACTGCATTTGATACTGGGCAACTAGAGTTTAGTAGAGGGGAGTGGAATTTCAGGTGTAGCGGTGAAATGCGTAGAGATCTGAAGGAACACCAGTGGCGAAGGCGGCTCCCTGGACTAAAACTGACGCTGAGGTACGAAAGCGTGGGTAGCAAACAGGATTAGATACCCTGGTAGTCCACGCCGTAAACGATGTCAACTAACTGTTGGGTTCTTAAAGAACTTAGTAGTGGAGCTAACGTATTAAGTTGACCGCCTGGGGAGTACGGCCGCAAGGCTAAAACTCAAATGAATTGACGGGGGCCCGCACAAGCGGTGGAGCATGTGGTTTAATTCGATGCAACGCGAAGAACCTTACCTACCCTTGACATCCAGAGAATCTGTTAGAGATAGTAGAGTGCCTTCGGGAACTCTGAGACAGGTGCTGCATGGCTGTCGTCAGCTCGTGTTGTGAAATGTTGGGTTAAGTCCCGTAACGAGCGCAACCCTTATCCTTAGTTGCCAGCGGGTCATGCCGGGAACTCTAGGGAGACTGCCGGTGATAAACCGGAGGAAGGTGGGGACGACGTCAAGTCATCATGGCCCTTATGGGTAGGGCTACACACGTGCTACAATGGCCGGTACAGAGGGCTGCGAACTCGCGAGAGTAAGCGAATCCCAAAAAGCCGGTCCCAGTCCGGATCGCAGTCTGCAACTCGACTGCGTGAAGTCGGAATCGCTAGTAATCGCGGATCAGAATGCCGCGGTGAATACGTTCCCGGGCCTTGTACACACCGCCCGTCACACCATGGGAGTGGGTTGCAAAAGAAGTAGGTAGTTTAACCTTCGGGAGGGCGCTTACCACTTTGTGATTCATGACTGGGGTGAAGTCGTAACAAGGTAGCCCTAGGGGAACCTGGGGCTGGATCACCTCCTTACAAAGACGGCACACCGTTACACGTACTCACAACAAATTATTTCGATTGAAAGACGCACCTGGGTCTGTAGCTCAGTTGGTTAGAGCGCACCCCTGATAAGGGTGAGGTCGGAGGTTCAACTCCTCCCAGACCCACCAACGCATAAAAGGCGAAAGCAATAAGGCGGAAAACGATCAGACAACACTCCTGGTTAGAATAGGTAAGGTTGTGCATAGTTGGGTTTCGGCTTGAGTCTTGGTCTTTAGTCTGTTTTAGGGGCCATAGCTCAGCTGGGAGAGCGCCTGCCTTGCACGCAGGAGGTCGGGAGTTCGATCCTCCCTGGCTCCACCATCACGCTGAACGCTGAGGGTAAACCAGTACGTCACCAGTAGATAGTCGATGTTAGAACATCAGCGCTATGAGGTTTTATCGTAATCAAGAGATAAAGACTTTATAGCATTGGTATTCGTGCCGATAGCTCTTTAACAATATGGAAATCTGTAACTATAGTAATGATCAGCAATGATCAAAACTAAAACGAGTTGCGGTTTGAATGAAGTCATTCTCCAAAGAGAACGGCGGAAAGCAAACAGCATGTCGTTCTCAAGCAGAAAAAATCAGCGAAAATGTCAGCTGACAGTATAACCAAAGTACAGACGTATTCGGGTTATATGGTCAAGTGAATAAGCGCATACGGTGAATGCCTAGGCAGTAAGAGGCGATGAAGGACGTTGTAGCATGCGAAAAGCTTTGGGGAGCCTGCAAACCGGCTGTGATCCAGAGATGTCCGAATGGGGAAACCCGGCGTGCATAAGCACGTCATCTTTGAGTGAATACATAGCTCACTGAAGCGAACCCGGAGAACTGAAACATCTAAGTACCCGGAGGAAAAGAAATCAACCGAGATTCCCTAAGTAGTGGCGAGCGAACGGGGACTAGCCCTTAAGCTAGGATAAGGTTAGTGGAACGGTCTGGAAAGTCCGGCGATACAGGGTGATAGCCCCGTACACGAAAACCTTTTTTTAGTGAAATCGAGTAGGTCGGAGCACGTGAAACTTTGACTGAATATGGGGGGACCATCCTCCAAGGCTAAATACTCCTTACTGACCGATAGTGAACTAGTACCGTGAGGGAAAGGCGAAAAGAACCGCGGAGAGCGGAGTGAAATAGAACCTGAAACCGTATGCGTACAAGCAGTGGGAGCCCCTTCGTGGGGTGACTGCGTACCTTTTGTATAATGGGTCAGCGACTTACATTTTGTGGCAAGCTTAACCGAATAGGGGAGGCGTAGCGAAAGCGAGTCTTAATAGGGCGTTTAGTCGCAAGGTGTAGACCCGAAACCGGGCGATCTATCCATGGCCAGGCTGAAGGTTGGGTAATACTAACTGGAGGGCCGAACCCACGTCTGTTGAAAAAGACGGGGATGAGCTGTGGATCGGAGTGAAAGGCTAATCAAGCTCGGAGATAGCTGGTTCTCCTCGAAAGCTATTTAGGTAGCGCCTCGTGTATCACTGCTGGGGGTAGAGCACTGTTTCGGCTAGGGGGTCATCCCGACTTACCAACCCGATGCAAACTCCGAATACCAGCAAGTGCAAGCACGGGAGACACACGGCGGGTGATAAGGTCCGTCGTGAAAAGGGAAACAGCCCAGACCGTCAGCTAAGGTCCCCAAATCTATGCTCAGTGGGAAACGATGTGGAAAGGCACAGACAGCCAGGAGGTTGGCTTAGAAGCAGCCATCCTTTAAAGAAAGCGTAATAGCTCACTGGTCGAGTCGGTCTGCGCGGAAGATTTACCGGGGCTAAGCATAGTACCGAAGCTACGGATTTACACGTAAGTGTGAGTGGTAGAGGAGCGTTCCGTACGCCTGCGAAGGTTCATTGAGAAGTGGGCTGGAGGTATCGGAAGTGCGAATGCTGACATAAGTAACGATAAAGGGGGTGAAAAACCCCCTCGCCGAAAACCCAAGGTTTCCTGCGCAACGTTAATCGACGCAGGGTTAGTCGGCACCTAAGGCGAGGCTGAAAAGCGTAGTCGATGGAAAACAGGTTAATATTCCTGTACCAGTAGTAACTGCGATGGGGTGACGGAGAAGGCTATATCAGCTGTCGGTTGGAAGTGGCAGTTTAAGCAGGTAGGCATGCATCTTAGGCAAATCCGGGGTGCTCTATGCCGAGACGTGATGACGAGCGGTTCGAAAGAACAGCGAAGTGATAGATGCCCTGCTTCCAGGAAAAACCTCTAAGCTTCAGGTTACTAGTGGCCGTACCCTAAACCGACACAGGTGGGTGGGATGAAAATTCTAAGGCGCTTGAGAGAACCCAGGTGAAGGAACTAGGCAAAATGATACCGTAACTTCGGGAGAAGGTATGCCCTCATTACGTGAAGGTCCTCGCGACTGGAGCGGAAGGGGGTTGCAAAAAATCGGTGGCTGCGACTGTTTAGCAAAAACATAGCACTCTGCAAACACGAAAGTGGACGTATAGGGTGTGACGCCTGCCCGGTGCTGGAAGGTTAATTGATGGGGTTATCTTCGGAGAAGCTCTTGATCGAAGCCCCAGTAAACGGCGGCCGTAACTATAACGGTCCTAAGGTAGCGAAATTCCTTGTCGGGTAAGTTCCGACCTGCACGAATGGCGTAACGATGGCCACACTGTCTCCACCTGGGACTCAGTGAAATTGAAATCGCTGTGAAGATGCAGTGTACCCGCGGCTAGACGGAAAGACCCCGTGCACCTTTACTATAGCTTGACACTGGACTTTGAACCTACTTGTGTAGGATAGGTGGGAGGCTTTGAAGCGGGAACGCCAGTTCTCGTGGAGCCAACCTTGAAATACCACCCTGGTATGTTTGGAGTTCTAACCTCGACCCGTTATCCGGGTTAGGGACAGTGTCTGGTGGGTAGTTTGACTGGGGCGGTCTCCTCCTAAAGAGTAACGGAGGAGCACGAAGGTACCCTCAGCCTGGTCGGAAATCAGGCAATGAGTGCAAAGGCATAAGGGTGCTTGACTGCGAGACGGACAAGTCGAGCAGGTACGAAAGTAGGTCTTAGTGATCCGGTGGTTCTGTATGGAAGGGCCATCGCTCAACGGATAAAAGGTACGCCGGGGATAACAGGCTGATACCGCCCAAGAGTTCATATCGACGGCGGTGTTTGGCACCTCGATGTCGGCTCATCACATCCTGGGGCTGAAGCAGGTCCCAAGGGTATGGCTGTTCGCCATTTAAAGTGGTACGCGAGCTGGGTTCAGAACGTCGTGAGACAGTTCGGTCCCTATCTGCCGTGGGCGTTTGAGATTTGAGGGAAGCTGCTCCTAGTACGAGAGGACCGGAGTGGACGAACCTCTGGTGTTCCGGTTGTCATGCCAATGGCATTGCCGGGTAGCCACGTTCGGACAGGATAACCGCTGAAAGCATCTAAGCGGGAAGCCCCTCCCAAGATGAGATCTCACTGGGACTTTAAGTCCCCTGAAGGGCCGTCGGAGACTACGACGTTGATAGGCACGGTGTGGAAGCGCAGTAATGTGTGAAGCTAACGTGTACTAATTGCCCGTGAGGCTTGACCATATAACACCCAATGCGTTTGGGTAAAGTCAGACGACAATAGCTGATAAGCCACTGAGAACGACAAACTCGATACAGATTTCCATGAAAGCAGGTCAAAGCGAAACGCTTACAACCTGTGCATGACGGCTGCAACAACAGCCTAACCAGTTTGCTTGGTGAACATAGCAAGCGTGAACCACCCGATCCCATCCCGAACTCGGAAGTGAAACCGCTTAGCGCCGATGATAGTGTGGCAGGTTGCCATGTGAAAGTAGGTCATCGCCAAGCGCCTATCCCAAAAGCCCTGCTAGTAATAGCAGGGCTTTTTTTGTATCAAAATCCCATTCAGATAATCACGCTTCAAATTTGCAGTAGTGGTTGTTAGAATCCCATCTCATCAATGTCTAGCGAGAAAACGCATGAGTGCAATAGATAGAATCCAAGCCCAATTAGCCAGCCATCCCGTCGTCTTGTACATGAAAGGCACCCCTGATTTCCCCCAATGCGGGTTTTCCAGCCGGGTGGTGCAAGCCTTGGAAGCCTGCAACGCTGACTACGCCCACATCAACATCTTCGAAGATCCTGAAGTGCGTGAAGCCTTGAAAGAATACTCGCACTGGCCCACCTATCCCCAACTGTATATTAACGGCGAATTAGTCGGCGGCTGCGATATCGTTATTGACCTGTTTAATAAAGGCCAACTCAATAGTATGCTGGCTGGCATTGGTTCGAAACCTTAGTCTAAAAGAACATCCCAGATCCCTACTCTAGCGATCCTATTCCTCTGGGTCGCAATGGGCTTTCTGCCGACACTTAATAATATGTTTGACTGTAATGTGTTCTAAGTCGCTAATTGGGTAGATTTATGTCGCTTCGTACTCGCTTAATTTTTTCCAGCGGTTGATAATCAGGCAAAACAGTTCGGCAGTTTGTTCGGCATCGTAGAGCGCTGAATGTGCTTTCTCGTTATCCCAGATAATCCCGGCAGCTTGAGCAATTTTTGCTAAAACCGTTTGGCCGTACATTAGCCCGCCTAGTGTGGCGGTATCGAAGCTACTGAATGGATGAAAGGGGCTTCGTTTATAGTTGGTTCTTTCAATCGCGGCGTTCAAAAAGTTGATATCGAAAGCTGGATTGTGACCAACCAAAATGGCCCGCTTGCATTTATTACGTTTTACCGCGGCTTTGATAGGGGTAAACAGCTTGGTAAGTGCATCCTTCTCTTCTATAGCCATGCGGAAAGGATGGTATGGATCGATACCGGTAAATTTGAGCGCGGCATCATCCAGTTCGGAGTTTTTGAAAGGAATGATATTGCAGTGATGTTTTTCGGTGACATGTAACCAACCGTCTTTGTCTGGTTCGACTATTACGGCGGCGATTTCCAATAGTGGGTTTTTTTTCGAATTAAAGCCGGCGGTCTCTATATCGACAATAACAGGAAGGTAACCTCTGAAACGGTTGCCTAACGGATTTAGGTTTATTTCCATTGAGTTGTGGTTGGCTAAAAAAGTCGGTTGTACGTTATGTTACGTGAGTTTTGGATAGGTATAAACAATATTCAATTGGTGAGGTGAAGTTATGCAAGACGGGAAAAAAGGTTGGATGATCTTAGGGTTACTGACTGTATTAAGCGGTTGTGCCACAACCCACGGTGTCGATCCTAAAGATCCTTGGGAGGGCTGGAACAGGGGAGTGCAATCGTTCAATGATGGTGTGGACGATTATGTCATGAAACCGGTTGCCAAAGGCTACGATTGGGTTATGCCCGGTTTTGCGGACCAAGCTGTCACCAACTTCTTCAGCAATGTCGATGACATCGGTGTTTGTACCAACGATGTTTTGCAAGGAAAACTCCTGCAATCGGGTCAGGACGGTGCGCGTTTCTTGGTGAACACCACAATTGGTGTTGCCGGCCTTATAGATGTTGGGACGATGATCGATTTGCCGAAACATAATGAAGATTTTGATCAAACTTTAGGCTATTGGGGAATACCTACCGGTCCTTACTTGGTCCTGCCGTTTTTCGGACCTAGTTCGCCGCGTGGCGTGTTCGGGTTGGTTGGCGATGCCGCGATGAATCCGTTTACTTATGCCGGTATCTACATAAATCCAAATTGGATTGGCGCGGCGGTTTCGATTGGCCCTGGTGCATTAAAAGTAATCGATGCGCGTTCAGATTTGTTGGGCATGGAAAAAGTCGCCACCGAAGCAGCATTGGATCGTTACGAATTTTTCAAAAACGCCTATCTTGCCAGACGCAATTACTTGGTTCACGATGGCAAGGTCCCAGACGAAGATGTGTTGAAATTCGACGAAATGCAGGGTGGCGGGCGTGGACCGCTCGATCCGAATCCGTATTGATTTAAACAGTCCCGCTCTTATGCAAAAAAGCCGTAAAGCAAACAGCTTTGCGGCTTTTTTATGGCTTCAAGTCAAACGAACGAGCACGAAATCCGGTCTAGCTTCTATTAGTTCTCCCGCCACTATCTTATTTTCCAGAATGAAGCCAGGTACTACGTCGCAGGCTACCCTTAGATAATTCGGTGTGTAGCCGAAATGGCGGATCGTGCCATCGCTCTGCGCCTCTTTTTGCCCTTCCCATAAAATATTGGCCCGCTCGCCAAGGTTTTCGGCAATGAACCTGCGCTTCATTGCGTCGGCTAATTCATGCAATTGCTTGCTGCGCTGTTTCTTGGTGTTCTGATCGATTTGATCCGGCAAGCCCGCGGCTTTGGTACCTTCGCGAGGCGAATAGCTAAAAATGTGAATATGACCAAACCCCAGGCTTTTGATGTAATCAAAGCTTTCCTGCCATTCCAATTCGGTTTCGCCCGGAAAGCCGACTATTATGTCGGTAGTGATATTGAAATGCGGGATCGTCGCGCGGGCCAGTTTAACGATCTGGCCGAATTCCTCCGTTTTACAGCGTCTGGCCATGCGTCTTAAGACGCTGTCGCAGCCGCTTTGCAAGGGCAGATGCAGATGGGGCATCAGTCGCGGATTTTTGAATAGCTCGAAGAACCCATCGGGTAATTCCCAAGGTTCAAGGGAGCCAAGACGCAATCGAGGAATTTCAGTCTTATCCAGTATTTCGTTAATCAACTCGACCAGATTACTGGAAATGTCGCTGCCGTAACCACCAAGATGTACGCCGGTGATGATGGCTTCGTTGATGCCTTGGCTATACAAGGTGTTGATTTCTTGAATCACATCTTGAACAGGGCGACTGCTCTCTTCGCCGCGAGCAACGGTAACGATGCAGAAGGTGCAGCGGTAGCGGCAACCGTCCTGGACTTTGACGAAGGCCCGCTGCCGGCCGCGGCTGAACAGTGAGACTTCTCCGGGTTCGGTCGACATGGCCGGCATGCTGTCCAGATTCAGCTCGGCCAGGGTTTTTTCCACCAGCTGGTTTTTATCCTGGTTGCCGACGATCAAGTCCACCCCCATCAATTGCGCGGCTTCTTCCTCATTCAGCGTCGCATAGCAGCCGCTGACCACCAATTTGGCTTGCGGATTGTCGCGGTGGATGCGGCGTATCATTTGTTTGGACTTTTTTACGGCGTCCTGGGTGACCGCGCAGGAATTGATCACCACCAGTTGCGAGTCGCACAAGTTGCGGGTGATAGAGTGACCTTTGGCCTGAAAGGCTTGCGCCCAGGTTTCCAGTTCCGCTTCGTTGAGGCGGCAGCCCAGAGTTTTTAAATGGATTTGCATGTTCGGTTTAACCAAAAAACCAGTAAGTCACAAAAATAGCGGCAGTTATGCCACCGATGTCGGCAATAATTCCACAGGCGGCGGCGTGGCGTATCTGTTTAATGTTCACAGCGCCGAAATAAACCGCCAATACATAAAACGTCGTCTCGGTGCTGCCTTGCACCACTGATGCCAGCCGGCCGGCGAATGAATCGGCGCCGTGAGTCTGCATGGTGTCTATCATCATCGCCCGCGCCCCGCTGCCGCTGAACGGCTTCATCAAAGCGGTCGGCAGGCCGTCGATGAAGCGGTTGTCGATGCCGGCATAGTTGACCAACAGCCTTACGCCATCGGTAATCAATTCCAACGAGCCGCTGGCTCGGAATACGCCGAAAGCCACCAGCATCGCCACCAGATAGGGAATTATGGTGATCGCGGTCTGAAAACCCTGTTTGGCGCCTTCGACGAACAACTCGTAAGCATTCAGCTGTTTGTAAGCGGCAGCGGCAATGAAGGAAATAACCAAGCTGAACAAAATCACATGGCTGACCACGGCCGATTGTTTCAACATCTCGGCTTGATCGAGCCCGGCAAAATAAGCCAGTATGCCGCCGACCAGCAGAGTAATGCCGCCGAGATAGCTCAACACCACCTTGTCCAGCAGATTGATCTTCTGTACGACGGCGACCGCCAGCAAGCCGGTAAACGTTGACATATAAGTAGCAATCAATATCGGGATGAACACGTCGGTTGGGTTCGCCGCGCCGAGCTGTGCTCGATAAGCGAAGATCGTCACCGGAAACAGCGTCACCGAGGCAGTGTTGATCACCAGAAACAAGATTTGCGCATCGGTGGCGCGTTCGGGATGCGGATTCAAGGTCTGCATTTCCTGCATCGCCTTGATGCCCATCGGCGTCGCCGCGTTGTCTAGCCCCAGCATGTTGGCGGCGATGTTCATCACCATCGCACCGAGCGCCGGATGATCCTTCGGGATCTCCGGCATCAGCCGGCTGAATAATGGATTGAGAGCCTTGGTCAACAAATCGATGAAGCCGCTATGCTCGCCGATTTTCATGATGCCCAGCCACAAGGCCAGCACGCCGCTCAGTCCCAGCGAAATCTCGAACGCGGTCTTAGCCAGGCTGAACATCGCATTCATCAAGTCGGAAAACACCTTGGTGTCGCCCAGCACCAGCAGTTTGAAGGCGGCGGTGGCGAATGCGCTCAGGAAGAAGAATATCCAGATGAAGTTCAGCAACTACCTGTCCTAATGCTTAGCCGATTTTCTTGGCTAAATCTGCCGCATAGCCGGTGTAGCTGTGCGGTGTGAGTGCCAGCAGTTCGGCCTTGGCAGTGGCTGGAATGTCTAGCTTTTCGACGAAAGCGCGCATGCCGTCGCCGGTGACGCGCTGGCCACGAGTCAGTTCTTTCAATTTTTCGTACGGCTTTTCGACACCGTAACGGCGCATCACGGTTTGAATCGGCTCGGCCAATACTTCCCAGTTTTGCTCCAGGTCTTGATCGATCAACGCAGGGTTGATTTCCAGTTTGGAAATGCCTTTCAAAGTCGACTGGATCGCGATGCTGGTGTGGGCGATGCCGACGCCGATGTTGCGCAACACGGTGGAGTCAGTCAAATCGCGCTGCCAGCGCGATACCGGCAGTTTGTCGGCCAGGAAGCCGAAAATCGCATTGGCCAATCCCAGATTGCCTTCGGAATTTTCGAAGTCGATCGGGTTGACCTTGTGTGGCATCGTCGAGGAACCTACTTCGCCGGCCACGGTTTTTTGTTTGAAATAACCCAGCGAGATATAGCCCCAGACGTCGCGGTCGAAATCCAACAGGATGGTGTTGAAGCGCGACAGGGCGTGGAAAAACTCGGCCATGTAATCATGAGGTTCAATCTGTATCGTGTAAGGGTTGAAGGCCAAACTCAGCGACTCAACGAAGTTTTGCGCGAATTGCGCCCAATCAACATCCGGATAGGCGACGCTGTGCGCATTGTAATTGCCGACCGCACCGTTGATCTTGCCCAGCAGCTCTACCTTGGCCAATTGCTCGCGCTGGCGTTGTATGCGGGCGACGACGTTAGCGAATTCCTTGCCGACCGTGGTCGGTGTTGCCGATTGGCCGTGAGTGCGAGACAGCATGGGCTGATCGGCGCTATCCAAGGCCAGTTGCTTGATCGCATCTATCGTGGCGTCGATCTCGGCCAGCATCAAACCGCGGCCTTCTTTCAGCATCAAGGCGTAAGACAGGTTATTGATGTCTTCCGAGGTGCAGGCGAAGTGAATGAACTCGTTGACGGCATGCAATTCGGCGTCGCCTTTGATCTTTTCTTTCAGAAAATACTCGACCGCCTTGACGTCATGGTTGGTGGTCTTCTCGATGTCTTTTACGGCTTGGGCGTCGGCTTCGGAGAAATTGCTGACGATGCCGTTCAATACCGCAATTGCATCGGCCGACAAAGCCGGTACTTCGACGATCTTGGCTTCCGCGGCCAACGCTTGCAGCCAGCGTACTTCTACTTTTACGCGATAGCGGATCAAACCGTATTCGCTGAAAATGGGGCGCAAAGCGTCAACTTTGCCGGCATAGCGGCCGTCGATGGGGGAGATGGCGGTGAGTGTCATGATGGTTTCCTGTATTAAGTATGGGATGGACTTAATTTTATTCAGCCCATCCGGCATGGAGTTATCGGTTGTATTTGGATTCGATGATGCCACCACCCAAGCAAATTTCGCCAGCATAAAATACGACCGACTGGCCTGGCGTTATTGCACGTTGCGGTTCGTCGAAGCGGACTTTGACACGGATGCCGCCGGTTATGGGTTCGACGACGCAATCCTGATCGGGCTGGCGGTAACGTGTCTTGGCAGCGCAACGTAGCGGTTCGGTCAAGGGTTGGTTGCTACACCAGTCCAATTGTCCGGCTTCCAGCGTGTTGTGCAGCATCAACGGATGGTCGTGGCCTTGGCCGACGATCAGCACGTTGTTGTCCAGGTCTTTTTCCAGCACGAACCAGGGTTCGTCCGGGGCATCTTTGACGCCGCCTATACCCAAGCCTTGGCGTTGGCCGAGGGTGTAGTACATCAGACCGTGGTGTTTGCCGATATATTGGCCTTCGGGGGTGCGCATTTCGCCGGGTTGGTGGGGCAGGTAGCGCTGCAGAAATTCCTTGAACTTGCGTTCGCCTATAAAGCAGATGCCAGTGCTGTCTTTCTTGCGACTGTTGGCAAAACCGGCCTTATCGGCCAGCGCGCGAATTTCCGGTTTGTGCAGGTGGCCGATCGGGAACAGGGTTTGCGATAGAGCTTTCTGGCCCATCGCATATAAAAAATAGCTTTGCTCCTTGTTTGGGTCTAATCCTTTTAATAATCTAAATTCGCCGTTGTGCTGATCGACGCGGGCATAGTGGCCGGTGGCGATGTATTCGGCGCCCAGATCTTCGGTGGCATAGTCCAAAAAGGCTTTAAATTTGACGTGTTTGTTACAAAGGATGTCGGGATTGGGGGTCCGACCGGCTTTAAACTCCGACAAAAACACTTCAAATACGTCGTCCCAATATTCGGCGGCAAAGTTGACAGTCTTCAGCTCTATGCCCAGTTTGTCGCAAACCTGCTGTGCGTCGGCCAGGTCTTCCATTGCCGTGCAATATTCGGTGCCGTCGTCTTCTTCCCAATTTTTCATGAACAAACCGGTGACCTTATGGCCTTGTTCTTGCAGGATTAATGCAGTGACGGACGAGTCGACGCCGCCGGACATGCCGACGATGATGTGTTTACTCATTCTAAATCGATAAAAGACTGTAAGATGGTAAGCGGGTAACGGTGACCTTTCAGGTATTCGTCCACAGTGGTTAAAACCAAAGGGCTGCGCAATTGTTGGCGTTTTGCGTAAATTTCATTGCGGCTTAACCAGTGAGTGTCGATAATGCCGTCATCGAGAGGTTGTTCTGGGTTGTGGTTGTTGACCGTGCCGGAAAAACAGAAGCGAACAAAACTGGGCATATGTGGATTTCTGCGCCATAGTTGTGTGGCGATTAATGCCTCCGGTTCAAATTGCCAAGCTGTTTCCTCGCAAACTTCGCGTTTGACGGCACTGATTAAATCTTCACCTTCTTCCAAATGACCTGCGGGTTGATTGAACGCAAGGCCTCGTGCCGTTGTCTCTTCAACCAGCAGAAAGCGACCGTCTTTTTCAATCACGGCGGCGACGGTGACGTGAGGTTTCCAAACCATGATGTAGATAGAAAACGGTAAAAGGCGCGCATTTTACTCGAAATGTTTTTTATATGCCCAAAGATTGAAATTTAATGTTGAAGACGCTATTTTTAAGACCACAATGATTCACAGCACCAAAGCTTATGTCAGATTTTGAACCCTTGAAAGATGGCGACGGTAACACCGCGCTGCAAGAAGCCAAGCCGCAGCTGAAAAGACCGCCACTGTATAAGGTTATGTTGCTTAACGACGACTTTACGCCGATGGATTTTGTCGTCGAAATATTGACTGATTTTTTTAACATGAGCCAAGAGAAAGCCACTCAGGTGATGTTACAAGTGCATACACAGGGCGTCGGTGTTTGCGGTACCTATACTAAAGACGTTGCTGAAACGAAAGTACATATTGTTAATGAATATTCCCGCGAGCATCATCACCCGCTGATGTGCACGATGGAAGAGGCGTGAGGGGTAACCATGCTAAGTAAAGAACTTGAAGTGACATTGAACGCTGCTTTTACTGGAGCTCATGCCAAAAGACACGAATTCATCACCGTCGAGCATTTGTTGCTGGCCTTGTTGGATAACGTCACGACGATACCTATTTTGATCGCTTGCGGCTGCAATGTTAATGCGTTGCGGGCCGAATTAACCCGGTTTATAGACGAAACCATTTCCCTGATTCCTGAAGGCATACAGCGAGAAACCCAGCCCACTTTAGGTTTTCAGCGCGTTTTACAGCGTGCGGTGTTTCATGTGCAGGCTTCCGACAAAAAAGAAGTCACCGGCGCGAACTTATTTGTCGCCCTGTTTAGTGAGCAGGATTCACATGCGGTTTATCTGTTGAACAAACAAGACATCACCCGTTTGGATGTGGTCAATTATCTGGCGCATGGGGTTTCCAAAATCGAGCAGTTCAGAAAAGATAGCAGCGAGGAGCCGGAAGCCGACCGTGGCAGTAATGAAGCTTTGTCCAGCCCATTGGAAAAATACGCAACCAACTTGAACGAAGAAGCCCTGAAAGGCAACATCGATCCTCTAATTGGCCGCGAGCTGGAAGTGGAAAGGACCATTCAGGTGCTATGCCGCCGCCGCAAAAATAATCCGCTATTAGTAGGGGAGGCTGGGGTCGGTAAAACCGCTATAGCCGAAGGTTTGGCGAAACGAATTGTCGAAGAACAAGTGCCGGATATATTGTTGAATAGTGTCATTTATTCCTTGGACATGGGCGCACTGGTTGCCGGTACCAAATATCGCGGCGATTTTGAAAAACGACTAAAGGCTTTAATTAGCCAGCTTAAAAAAGAACCCGACTCGATTTTATTTATCGACGAAATTCATACCATTATTGGCGCGGGTTCCGCTTCCGGTGGGGTGATGGATGCGTCCAACTTGATCAAACCGGTGTTGGCATCCGGACAATTGCGTTGCATTGGGTCCACTACTTATCAAGAATATCGTGGTATTTTCGAAAAAGACCATGCTCTAGCGCGGCGCTTCCAGAAAATCGATGTGATAGAGCCATCGATAGAAGATACCGTATTAATCTTGAAGGGTTTGAAGTCACGCTTTGAAGAGCATCATGGCCTGAAATATACCCAAGAAGCGTTGCGACTGGCGGTGGAATTATCAGCACGCTATATCACCGACAGACATTTGCCGGACAAGGCCATTGATGTAATCGACGAGGCCGGGGCCAGGCAGCGTTTGTTTGCCGGTATTGACCGCAAAGATCTAATTGATACCGCAGAGATTGAAGAAATCGTCGCCAAAATTGCCAGAGTGCCGGCCCAATCGGTATCGTCCAACGATATTGATAAACTATCCAACTTGGAAAAAAATCTGAAAATGCTGGTGTTCGGTCAGGACGAGGCTATTTCAGAGTTGGCGTCGGCGATCAAATTGTCACGGGCGGGTTTACGCGATACCACTAAAACCATCGGTTCATTCCTGTTTGCCGGCCCTACCGGTGTCGGTAAAACCGAAGTGACGCGCCAGCTAGCAAAAGTATTGGGCATAGAATTGATTCGTTTCGATATGTCCGAATACATGGAGCGGCATACCGTATCGCGTTTAATCGGTGCGCCTCCGGGTTATGTTGGGTTTGATCAGGGCGGATTACTGACCGAAGCGGTGACCAAACATCCCCATGCAGTATTGTTGTTGGATGAATTGGAAAAAGCCCATCCGGATGTGTTCAATCTATTGCTACAGGTGATGGATCACGGCACCTTGACCGACAATAACGGTCGTAAAGCCGATTTCAGAAACATCATTCTAATTATGACTACCAACGCCGGCGCGGAGGAAAGCAGCCGGGCCTCTATCGGCTTCACTCAGCAAAATCATGCTTCCGATAGCATGAAAGTGATCGAGCGCGGTTTTTCGCCGGAATTTAGAAATCGTCTGGATGCCATCGTGCAATTCAAACCGCTGGATATGGCGGTGGTCGGTAGTGTGGTCGATAAGTTTATTTTCGAGCTGGAAGCCATATTGGCCGATAAGAACGTTACATTGACTTTGGAACCTGCCGCGCGGTCTTGGCTGGCCGAGCACGGTTGCGATCCGAAAATGGGCGCAAGGCCAATGGCGCGTTTGATTCAGGAAAAGATCAAAAAACCGTTGGCGGAAGATTTGTTGTTTGGTCGTTTAGCGAATGGCGGTCACGTACGAGTACATGTCGAGAACGATGCGTTGGCTTTTGCCATCGAGAGCAAACAACTTATCGTTTCGGAATTAAATCAAGTCGTGTAGAACGAGGGAAGCAATCGCTTTCCCGGAGACGGGTTAGCGATTGCGGAAAGTGATACGGCCTTTAGTTAGGTCGTAAGGAGTCATTTCTACGCGGACTTTATCGCCAGTTAGGATGCGGATA
Organism: Methylomonas sp. MK1; assembly: GCF_000365425.1. Lineage (NCBI taxonomy): Bacteria > Pseudomonadati > Pseudomonadota > Gammaproteobacteria > Methylococcales > Methylococcaceae > Methylomonas > Methylomonas sp. MK1. Next base: position 1,603,748 of record NZ_AQOV01000001.1, on the reverse strand, counting down.
TAGTGCTTGCGCATTTTGCCGGAGATATGGGCGGTAACGATGTGACCGTTTTCTAGCTCGACGCGAAACATAGTATTGGGCAGTGTGTCGATGACCTTGCCATCCATTTCAATCTGATCTTCTTTTGCCATAGTTAAAGCTCTAAATTTAAAACGGCTATGTTAGCATGAATCGTCTGCCGAGCCGCTAAAAAAGTCTTCCGGATCGTCGAAGTTACGATGATTCAGACTTTCCTCCTCACTTCAATAATATTCGGCAAATGACTGATACGTGTCAGCACCAAACTGAGCTGCTCGGTATTTTCAATTTGAATGGTCATAGTCAGAATGGCCGACAAATCGTCGTGAGTCTTTAGCGACGCATTGCTGATATGTACTTTCCCGGCGGCTAGTACCTGAGAAACGTCGTTCAGCAAATTCTGCGCATTAAAGGCGTGAATCAAAATCGGCACGCTGTGGTGTACGGTTTGTTGACCACTCCAATCGGCTTTCAACAATTGCAATTGTTGCTCGGGTGATAAATGCCGGATATTCTCGCAATCGCGGCGATGAATAGTGATGCCGCGCTTATGCGAGATAAAACCGATTATCTCGTCGCCTTTTACCGGCGAGCAACAATGCGCCAGCGTGGTGACCACGTTATCGATATCGTCGATAGTGATCGCCGATTGGGTCGGGGATTTGCTTGGCACCAACTTAATCGGCGTAGGTTCCAATTCCGGAATTTTCAGTGCGCCGGCCAATTGCCTGTTGTTGATGTCGCCGTGTCCTAGCGCTTCGTAAAAATGTTCTATGTCCGAGAATTTAAAATGCCTTAAAAGCTCGTTGATATCGACGGTTTTTAATCCCAGTCGCTTACTCTCCTTATCCAGCAGCAATTTGCCGGCGGCGATATTTTCGGCCTGCTGTTGTTGCTTGAACCAGCTTTTTACCTTACTGATCGCGCGGGGGGTCTTTAAGTAACCGAGGTTGGGATTCAGCCAGTTGTGATTGGGCTGGCCGTTTTTGACAGTGATAATTTCCACCTGCTCCCCGGAACAAAGCTTGTAGGTCAGTGGCTTGATCTGGCCGTTAACCTTGGCACCGCGGCAGCTATGGCCGACTTCGGTATGAATTGCATAGGCAAAATCCAGTGGAGTAGCGCCCTTGACCAAGTCGATCAGCTTACCGGCCGGGGTGAGTACGAATACCCGATCAGAAAATAGCTCGGTATGAAAGTTTTCCAGTAAGCTGTCGGCGTTATCCTTGTCTTCCAGCAGTTGTCGGAGCGACGCGATGTTCTTCTCGGTGGCAGCGTTGAACTTGGTGCCCTCCTTATAGCGCCAGTGTGCTGCTACCCCCAACTCGGCGAAGTCGTGCATGGCTTTGGTACGGATTTGAATTTCGATACGGTTGCCGTCTTCATCCAAAACCACGGTATGCAGCGATTGATAACCGTTTTCCTTGGGGTTGGCGATGTAATCGTCGAATTCGCGTGGAATATGTTGCCATTGGCTGTGCGCCAAGCCCAGCACCATGTAGCAGGCAGACAAACTGTCCACCACCACCCGCACTGCCAATAAGTCGTAAAGCTCATTTATCGCCAGCTGCTTGCGGTGCATCTTGTTCCAGATGCTATAGATGTGCTTGGGTCTGCCGTAGACCTTGGCCTGTATGCCTTCCTGTTTTAAACGGTCGTTAAGGGTCGTTACAAAGCGTTCGATAAAGGCTTGGCGTTGTTCGCGATTGACCGCCAATGATTCGGTAACGAAGCGGTAATGCTCCGGATCGGCATAGCGAAACGCCAGATCTTCCAATTCCCATTTAAATTGATTAATGCCCAGGCGATTGGCGAGAGGCGCGTAAATATCCAGAGTTTCCCTGGCAATAAAGCGGCGGATATTTTCTTGCTCGTGTTGTAGTCCGCGCAGCCGTTGAATGCGGAAAGCCAATTTAATCAGCACCGCCCGCACGTCGTGGGTCATCGCCAGCAGCATGCGCCGCAAGATCTCGGCTTGATTGGGCTGGTTTGCCATGTCGGTACTGTAAATGCTGACATGATTCAGCCAGCTCACATCCTTAACCAAGTCGGCGACCACCGGCCCGAATTGCTCTCGTATTGCCGAGTCGCTAAGTTTGCCGGCAACGCGTGAATCGCTGAGCAGCGCCGCCAGAATAGTTTCCAGGTCGATATGCACACTCATTAAAATCGCTGCGACATCGACGCCTTTGGGGCGGACGGTGTCGTGGTAGTCCACCGAAAGTTGCTCGACCAGCTTCAGTGCTTGGTCTATCTGTAAGCTATCAGCGTCTGAAAAGCCGGGAAACAGTTTGGCGATGGAAGAATTATTTTGAGTCATACCGATATTGTAAGACCAGCAAGGTGGGGCGGAAAATAGCGGATTTGCTGTGAATTGGATTTTGAATCCACGAATCAGAGTAAACGGCTAGCGATGTGCTTTACTCTGTCCGCTTCCTCCGCGTGTCGATGGTGCTGCCGTTAGTAGTACCGGGCGTCGGCAAAGGCAGTCGGCTTAGATATAAGAAAAACACTGATGAGAATGGCCGGAATTTACTAACCCGGCCCTCAATATCGTCGCTCCCGCGTAGCGCGTAGGCGGGAGACCATTTTTCACGCTGGATTCCCGCTTACGCGGGAATGATGGAACCACGGAATTTAAGAGCCTGGTTAATGGGTCGGAAGTCCTAGGATTCCGGAATAACATGCGTGGAGAGTGAGTCTTTAATAGGCATCTTTGTCCGTGATTTTGCCTTTGTCGTTGACCGCAACTTTCCATTTGCTGCCGCCCACTTCGATAAACAATTCGTATTCTTCGCCCACGCCGTTCGGGTTAATCACCAATTCCGCCTTATGCAGCTTATAGCCGGGGAAGTTATCGGCCAGCACTTTGGTCACATCAGGCGATATTTCCAGGCCGTTTGCCAACAGGATTTCGTTCGCAAACAACGCGCCGTCCGCTCTAAATAACTCATGTTTCAGTTCGTCTTCAGTGTCTTTAAAGCTGACTTCCAGCAGCTGTTGACCAAAGTGGGTTTCCTGAGTCGCTTTCAGGTCCTGTGCTTGCGGATGTCGTTTCAAAATATTGGCCCTGACTTTATCCGGGACTGCCACGCTAGCGGAATCTTGGGCTTGAGCTGTTGATAAGCTGCTGTAAAAGGCGGTAGCGGCAAGTAAGGAAAGTAATAATGTGCGCATGTGTGCTCCTGCTGTGTTGGATTTCCCAATGACTTAAATCGCTGGGGATAGTTTCATCGTTATTTTTGCGGTGTTAGCAAAGGGTGGACGTTGGAAAATTCATTCAAAACCAGAACGTGCTCCCTGATAGCTTGAAGGATTCTTGGCGCTTAACCGTGGTCGATTATGCGATAAAAATAAAAATCGCCGGTAGGATTTTTCCGCGAACTTGGCATAGATCAATATTTGCATATCGATTATTCTAAAAGCCATTTGATGCCATTGAGTAGCTGGGGAGCCGCTCTGGCTTGTTAGAGGCTTCCTCAGCGCCAGTCTAGCACCATGGATCGTGCCCACTTTGTCTTTTTCTTAGTCGCCTATGCCCAAACAATATCGCCGTTTTCGAGATATTTCCACCAGTGAGAAAATATTAAACACCGTATTCCTGTTGACCATTGGCTTAGGCTATCTGATGGCTTTGGTGAATTTGTATTACACCCATCAAGGCCGCGACGGCAAGCGCGGGTTGTCAATCGACGATATCGTCATTATGTACCACGGCTCCACCACTCAATCGCGACTGGGCGCGGCGATCAACGGCATCATGGAGCCCAATCTGAAATACAAAAGCGATAAAGAAGTTATTTTGAAATGGATTCAGGATGGCGCTGAGCAACAGCCTTACGAGCAACAGATTGCGCCGATTTTGAGCCGTGATTGTATTCATTGTCACAATCCTGCCGCCAACCCGAGTCTGCCTAATCTGACCCATTACGCCGGCGTTGCCGAAGTAGCGCATAAAGGCGGGGCGTCAACGCCGGCGCTGGTCAGGGTGTCGCACATTCATTTATTCGGTATCGCCTTCATCCTGTTTTTTATAGGCAAAATTTTTCTGCTCTGCGACATGAATATTTACGTCAAGCGGGTGGCGCTGGTGATTCCGTTTTTTGCGATGCTATTGGACGTGGTGTCCTGGTTTGTGACTAAACATATTTCCGAATTTGCCTATGTGGTGGTGCTCAGTGGTGCGTTGATGGGCTTATCGATGGGCGTGCAAATATTAATGAGTGTTTATCAAATGTGGTTTTACCAAAAGGACTGATATTTTGACTTTTTCTCCCGTTTTATCCACGACTACCGACCCGTGTAATTGTCCGGCTATGTTGATCAGCGCTCCGGCTTCCGGGCAAGGCAAAACTACCGTCACCGCCGCGCTGGCTTATCACCATAGGCAGCAAGGCCGCCGGGTAAGGGTGTTCAAAACCGGCCCGGATTTCATCGATCCGCAGATTTTGGCCCACGCCTGCGGACAGCCTGTCTATCAATTGGATTTATGGATGATGGGCGAGGCGCATTGCCGCGAGTTGTTATATCGAGCCGCCGACGAAGCCGATTTGATCTTGATCGAAGGGGTGATGGGTTTGTTCGACGGTGACAGCAGTAGCGCCGATCTGGCTCAGGCCTTGGCGGTGCCGGTCGCGGCGGTGATCGACGCGCAAGGCATGGCGCAGACCTTTGCTGCCGTGACTTACGGCTTAGCCAATTACCGGCCTGGTTTGCCGTTTGCCGGCGCAATAGCCAACAAGGTCGGCAGTGCCGGTCACGCCAGGATGCTTCAGGAAGCCTTGCCGGCGGGCATGCCTTTGTTGGCCGCAATGAGTCGAGACGACGCGGTGGGTTTGCCGTCCCGGCATTTGGGTTTGCTGCAAGCTGATGAAATTGGCGATCTGGATGCCCGGCTGGCGCGGGCCGCGGAATTATTAAACAGCTTTACGCCCTGTGTTTTGCCGGCCCCAGTCGCGTTTGCCAACGTTTCCGCCAATCCGCCGCCGCGCTTGCTGGCCGGTAAACGCATCGCGGTGGCGCGCGATGCGGCGTTTTCGTTTATCTACCAAGCCAATCTGGATTGTTTGCGAGCGATGGGTGCCGAGTTGGCATTCTTCTCGCCGCTGGCCGATAGTGTCTTGCCGGCGGTCGATAGCGTTTATTTGCCGGGCGGCTACCCTGAACTGCATCTGCAAGCGTTGGCAGACAACGTGGCGATGAAGCAGGCTTTAGCTGCGCATCATCGCGCTGGTAAAGCCATCTATGCCGAATGCGGCGGTTTTTTGTATTTGCTGGATAGTCTGGCGGACAAGGAAGGCCATCGAGCGGCGATGGTGGGTTTGTTATCCGGTAGCGCCGCCATGCAAACTAGGTTAGCCAACCTTGGTATGCATAGTCTGCAATTGGAGCAGGGCGAGATTCGCGGCCACAGCTTTCATTTTTCCAAACTGGAAACCGCGCTGCAGCCGTTCGCTACCTCCACCGCGCAACGCAGCTTTGGGCATGGCGAAGGCTTTTTCCGCAACGGCTCCACGCAAGCCTCGTATCTGCACTTGTATTTTCCGTTCAACCCGCAACTCGCTGCCGGCTTTTTCTAAGGTTTGTAGAGCGATTAAAACTGTTTCACAGCCAGGGTCTATGGGATAATGCGCGGCTTTCACCGGCCAGACAACAGCAGGTACTAAAATGGACGAAAACAAGAAAAAGGCGCTGGGCGCGGCGTTGATGCAGATCGAAAAGCAATTCGGCAAAGGCTCCGTGATGCGGATGGGCGACGTCGCCGCCAGTCGCGATATCGAAGTGGTGTCCACCGGTTCGCTGTCCTTGGATATTGCCCTGGGTGTCGGTGGTTTACCTCGCGGTCGGGTCATCGAAATCTACGGACCGGAATCGTCCGGCAAAACCACTTTAACCCTGCAAACCATCGCGCAAATGCAAAAACTGGGCGGCACGGCGGCGTTTGTCGATGCCGAACACGCCCTGGACCCCGTCTATGCGCAAAAGATCGGCGTCAATATCGAAGACTTATTGGTGTCGCAGCCGGATACCGGCGAGCAGGCCTTGGAAATCACCGACATGTTGGTACGTTCCGGCGCGGTTGACATCGTGGTAATAGACTCGGTGGCGGCCTTGACTCCCAAAGCCGAGATCGAAGGCGACATGGGCGACTCGCACATGGGCTTGCAAGCGCGCTTGATGTCGCAAGCGTTGCGCAAACTCACTGCCAACATCAAACGCTCCAACACCCTGGTGATTTTTATCAACCAATTGCGGATGAAGATTGGGGTGATGTTCGGCAACCCGGAAACCACTACCGGCGGTAATGCACTGAAGTTTTATGCGTCGGTACGTTTGGATATTCGTCGCATCGGTTCGATCAAGAAAGGCGACGAAGTAATCGGCAATGAAACCCGTGTCAAAGTGGTTAAAAACAAAGTCGCACCGCCGTTCAAACAAGCCGATTTCGAGATTCTCTATGGCGAAGGCGTGTCATTCTTCGGCGAGTTGGTGGATTTAGGTGTGGAGTTTGGCTTCGTGCAAAAGTCCGGTTCCTGGTATGCCTACAACAACGAGAAGATCGGTCAGGGCAAGGACAACGCCAAGCAGTTCTTACGGGATAACCCGGACAAGGCCGCCGAATTGGAAAAAGCTATCCGCGAAAAAGCCTTTGCCAAGTTAGCGGCCGCACCGGCAGCAGTCAGTGAAGACGACGACGCCGAGTTTGTCGACGGCGATTGAGCGTCGGCAACAGATCGAGACAGTCTGCCTGAGGTTGTTGTCCAGGCGCGAACATAGCCGCCGGGAGTTACTGGACAAATTGGCTTTGCGTGGATTTAATCGCGATGAGGTTGAGCCGGTCATCTCTGAGATGGCCGAGCAGAATTGGCAGAATGACGAGCGTTATACCGAATGTTATGTTCGGCAGCGTATCCAAAGCGGATACGGACCTACGCGCATACGCTACGAATTGCAACAGCGCGGTATCAATGACGCCGATCCAGATGCCCAAGCCGAAGAACAGGGTGGTTGGCAGAATTTGTTGTTGGACGTGTATTTGGGTAAATACGACGACGAAAAATTGCTGAGCCAAAATGAATGGTTGAAGCGTAGTCGCTTTTTACAGCAACGCGGTTTCAGCGGCGAGATGATTAAACGCTTGTTTGCGGAATTGAAAATCAAATTAAGTAGGTCGGGTTAGCGTAGCGTAACCCGGCGAACAGAGCTTTTAGTTGGGTTACGCTACGCTAACCCAACCTACGTTTGTTGGAACAAAAAAAAGAAGTTCGATAGGATGTGCTGAACAAAGTGAAGCGCATCAATCTCAACCAGCGAGATAAGAAAAAATGACAGCCCATTCCTCAAATGAACTCATAGCGTCGGCTTCGCAATTTAGGCAAGTGTATGACGATGCACCCGAGACAATTGTCATTCCCAAGCACTTGCAACACCACCGTATCGTAGTGACGGTGTCATTGTTGGATGAAAATCAAGCTGCTACGCCAATTAGAAAACGCAGACCGCCTGCGCAATTCGCAGGGCGAGTGAAAGAATTGGGTGATGTCATCAACACACTGTCCGCCAATGACTGGGGGTTGGCTGATTGATTGTATTGGATACGCATATTTGGCATTGGTGGACTAATCAGATTCCGGGGCGTTTGCCGTCCGGCATTGTCGATTTAATCGAGCAAGCCGATGAAGTAGCGGTTTCCGCAATTTCCGTTTTCGAGATGGCGTGGTTGGTTCGGCACGGAAGAATCGAATTGGGTGGCGAATTCGAGCAATGGCTTGAAGATGTTATTGAATCAGATTGTGTCAAATTCCTACCGGTTACGCCGCCGATTGCAAGTTTGGCTGTGGCGTTGCCGGAGCATCATAAAGATCCACAAGATCGTCTGATTATTGCCACGGCCTTAATTGAGAATGCGAGATTGTTGAGTTTTGATACTGCGTTTCCGGCTTATCTTGAGATGCAGGGCCGGCTGATCGGCCGTGATTATTGAATCCAATTTAAAAAATTGAAATTAAATTAACCGAACTAACCACAATGAAAACAATGACCAGCGCCGAATTGCGGACCGCCTTTTTGGAATTCTTTCGCCAACACGGTCACGCCGTGCAATCGTCCAGCTCTCTGGTGCCGGGCAACGACCCCACCCTGTTGTTTACCAACGCCGGGATGGTGCAGTTTAAGGATGTGTTCCTGGGCCGTGAGAAACTCGATTTTACTCGCGCAGCGACCAGTCAACGCTGCGTGCGGGCCGGCGGCAAGCATAACGATTTGGAAAACGTCGGTTATACCGCGCGTCACCATACCTTCTTCGAAATGCTTGGCAACTTCAGCTTTGGCGATTATTTCAAACGCGATGCGATTCATTTTGCTTGGGACTTCCTCACCAAAGAGCTGGGTATTCCTAAGGAAAGACTGTGGGTAACGGTATTCGACGAAGATTCCGAAGCCGAAGCGATCTGGCTGGAAGATGTCAAACACGACCCCAAGCGCTTCTCGCGGATCGGCGCTAAAGATAATTTCTGGTCGATGGGCGATGTTGGCCCTTGCGGCCCTTGCACCGAGATTTTCTACGACCACGGCGAACATGTAGCCGGTGGCCCTCCAGGCAGCCCGGACGAAGACGGTGACCGTTACATCGAAATCTGGAACTTGGTGTTCATGCAATACGACCGCGACAAGGACGGCAACCTGACGCCGTTGCCAGCACCATCGGTCGATACGGGCATGGGCCTGGAGCGGATTTCGGCGGTGATGCAAGGTGTGCACAGCAACTACGAAATCGACCTGTTCCAAAACCTGTTAAAAGTTGCCGCCCAGCTAGCTGGCACCAACGATTTGGCGAATAGTTCGTTGCGGGTAATCGCCGACCATATTCGTTCCTGTGCGTTTTTGGTGGCCGATGGCGTATTGCCTTCCAACGAAGGCCGCGGCTATGTATTGCGCCGCATCGTGCGCCGGGCGATTCGCCACGGTTACCGTTTGGGCATTCAAGACACCTTCTTCTACAAATTGGTTGCGCCGCTGGTCGCGGAAATGGGTGCTGCTTATCCGGAGTTGGCTAAGGCTCAGGAGCAAGTCGAGCGGGTGCTGAAAAAAGAAGAGGAGCGCTTCGCGGAAACCCTGGAGCAGGGCATGAAAATTCTGGAAGCCTGCGTCGCCAAACTGGACGGCCATGTCATCCCCGGCGACGTGGTGTTCTTGTTGTATGACACTTACGGCTTCCCTGTAGATTTGACCGCCGATTTCGCTCGCGAGCATAAACTCAGTGTCGATCATGCCGGTTTCGAAGTGGAAATGGCGGCGCAACGCGATCGGGCGCGCGCCGGCGGTAGTTTCGCAGCCGATTACGATCAAGACATCAAACACGACAGCAGCACCGAATTTACCGGCTATTTCCATCTGGACGGCTCGGTGCAAATTCTGGGCTTGTTCAAGCAAGGCCAGCCGGTCGATGCTTTGGAAGCGGGCGACGAAGGCGTGGTGATTCTGGATCAAACCCCGTTCTATGCCGAGTCCGGCGGCCAAGTCGGCGACACCGGCCGCATCGAATGTGGTGAAGCGGTTTTCGAAGTTCATGATACCCAGAAACAGGGTGGCAAACTATTCCTACATAAAGGTAAAGTGTTGCGTGGCACCCTCAGCGAGGGCCAAGCTTGTGAAGTCAGCGTCGATGCTGAGATTCGTAAAGCCACCGAGCGCAACCATTCCGCCACGCATTTATTGCATGCCGCGTTGCGGGCGACTTTGGGGGAACATGTGGCGCAAAAGGGTTCGCAAGTTAACTCGGAGCGCTTGCGTTTCGATTTCTCTCATTTCGAACCGATGACGCCGGCGGAAATTGCGACCGTCGAACGTTTGGTTAACGAACAAATTCGCTTGAATAACCCGGTCGCTGCCGAAATCATGGCCAAAGATGATGCCGTGAAAGCCGGCGCGATGGCCTTGTTCGGCGAGAAATACGGCGATGAAGTGCGGGTGTTGAAAATCGGCGAGTTCTCCACCGAGCTCTGCGGCGGTACTCACGTCGATAGAGCGGGCGATATCGGCTTGTTTAAAATCGTCGGCGAAACCGGCGTTGCGGCCGGTGTCAGACGTCTGGAAGCCGTGACCGGCCAAGGTGCCTTGGATTGGATAGATCATCGCGAAAAAGCTTTGCTAAGTATCGCCGGCTTGCTGAAAGCCGCGCCAGACAAAGCTGCCGATAAAGTCCACCAATTGCTGGAAAAAACCCGTGGACTGGAAAAAGAACTGGAAAAATTGAAGTCTAAATTAGCCAGCTCGGCGGGCGACGAAATGACCAATCAGGCCGTTGACGTTAATGGCGTGAAAGTGCTGGCTGTGAAACTCGACGACGTCGATCCGAAAGCCCTGCGCGATTTGGCCGACCAGTTGAAAAATAAACTTGGCAGCGCGGCTTTGGTTTTAGCTGCGGTCAGCGGCGATAAAGTCAGTTTGATCGCCAGCGTTTCCAAGGATGCGATGGATAAAGTCAAAGCCGGTGAGTTGGTGAATTTTGTCGCGACCCAAGTCGGTGGGAAAGGCGGCGGCCGGCCGGATATGGCGCAGGCAGGCGGGAATGATCCTGCCGGATTGCCGGCGGCGTTGGCGGCGGTGCCGGAGTGGGTTAGAGAGCGATTAGCCGGTTAGTTTTTTCGAACGGTGGATTACGATGCCTTATGTATCCATGTTTTTTGGAATTATCATTCGGATGTTTCATAACGACCATAATCCACCGCATTTTCATGCTGAATATCAAGGACAGCGGGGTGTGTTCGGTATGGATGGAAATATGATTAAAGGCAACATAAGCTCGAAAACTGCCAAAAAATTGATTCAGGAATGGGCATTACTCCATCAGGAAGAGCTGATGCAGAATTGGCAAAAAGCTAACCAAGGTAAGCAGATTGATAGAATCGAACCTCTCAATTAACGGAGAAAATCTATGCAGTACATGCCCGTTGTTGTTGATGCCGAATATTTAAGCGATTACAAAATTAAATTAACTTTCGATAACGGCGAAAAACGAATTGCCGATTGTTGGAAGTGGCTGCATGGCGAGGTTTTCGAGCCATTGAAGGATAAGCAGTATTTTCAGAGGTTTTTTGTCGATGGCTGGAGTATATCTTGGCCAAATGGGGCGGATATTGCGCCGGAGACTTTGTATGAAGAGGGTGAAATCATATAGTCTTTCGATTTAAAGGCTATTTGATTGGAGTGTGTCGCTGACGCGACGGCTTAATTAGAAGTCGGTTCTCGGACCGACAACCGAGATACTTTTCTTTGCTTGTCCAAAGAAAAGTATCCAAAAGAAAGGACACCCGGACGCCGCTTGTTTCCTGCGCTCCTCGCTTTTGACGGGGGTTGCCGAAAGGGGCATCCTGCCCCTTCGTCAACGCGATGCATCCCTGCATCGCCCCTAACGGGCTATTCCCGCCAAAAGCTTCGGTGCTCGGCGCGGCATACGGGACAAAACCCGCCTCCATGTAGGTTGGATTCTCGATAGTGTTATCCAGTCTTCTGACTAACAAACCTATTAGTTTGGTAAACAGCGGAGATACAATTTGGAAAAGAGGTATCAAGTATTTGTTAGCTCAACTTATGCCGATTTAAAGGATGAAAGACATAAGGTTATTCAGACTTTGATGGAGTTGGATTGTATTCCTGCAGGAATGGAATTGTTTCCGGCTACTGATGAGGATCAATTTGAGTTCATAAAGCGAATAATCGATGACTGTGATTATTATTTATTGATTATTGGTGGAAGGTACGGTTCGGTAACAGAGAAGGGTATTAGTTATACCGAGCAGGAATATGAATATGCACTCGGTCGAGGATTAAAAGTAATTGCATTATTGCATGAGCAGCCAAATCAAATATGTTTTGAAAAATCTGAGCCCGATCCTGATCTCCGTGCTCGCTTACAATCTTTTCGTGAAAAAGTTGCTACAGGCAGATTAGTTAAGTTCTGGAATAGCTCCAAAGAGCTGCCTGGAATTGTGGCACTAAGTATGCCAAAAACAATAAAAATGTTTCCAGCAATTGGTTGGGTTAGAGCCGACAAGGTATCAAGCGAAGAGCTGTTGATTGAAATTAATGAGCTTCGCAAGCAAAACGCAGAACTCAGTAAGGCTTTGTCTGATATTGAGCCGAGTATCTTTACAGGAACTGAAGAAAAGGATTTTACGTATATTCATAGTAGACTTAACCGATTGCATGACATAGTAGTTAAGTCTAATTATGAAAATGATGCTGACAATGTTGTTTCTGGAAAAAAATATTCTGTAAATTTAGCTTCTCTAGTTCCGTTTATTTCAGCATCAGGAAAACATAAGTATGACTGGTTTTCAATTTCAGATATTATAATTAGCGAAATTATTTTTGATGAGAATATAAAGAAGGATAAGTTTTCCGTTGTTCATAATCAAAACTTCTCTGACGAACTTTTAATGTATGGATTCCTTGCAAAAATTTATATTCCACCAGTATCTGGTGGTGAAAATAGTATATTAGGGATGGTAAGGGGTGATACTTTTCGGTTAATCTACTCAGAAAAATTAGAGCGATATAAATATTGGTTAAATGTAAATGGAAAAATGCCCGAGCATGTTGATGTCATCGAAAGTTCTTAGAACGCACGGTTCCAAATTTAGCTGATAGGGGCGATTTAGGGATACATCGAGTTGACGAAGGGTTTGGTCAAGACCCGGCAAAATCGAGGAGCGCGGGGAATAAGCGGCATCCGGGTGTCTTTTCTTTTGGATACTTTTCTTTGGACAAGCAAAGAAAAGTATCTCGGTTGTCGATCCGACAAATCGGCAGGATAGCCGATTTGCATGCGGAGCACCGCAGGCCAAACACATGGATGTGGTTCGTGAAACCGACATTAAAATAACCCGTCGCGATAGCGACACATTATTACGACAGGCTTTAAGTTTTCCAGAAGAGGCCCTAACCATGTTGACTTACCAAGCCACAGACAAAACAGTCAATTTAAGTTTCTCCAAAGAGTTTTTATCGGCTCATGAATTGACAAGATTGATTGAAATGCTGCGCGTTAAGGAGCTGATTTCTAAAAGCCAGATGACCGATGATGATACAAGTTTGCTTGATAATGAATTGAAAGAAAATTGGTGGCGGGAGAATCAGGAAAGGTTTCTGGCAAAAATTAAATGAAACCGGTGATTGTTGATACCAATATCGTTTTTTCGGCATTGGTAAATAAAAACTCCAATATAGCCACATTGTTGTTGAGCTCGGAGCAGCCCTTGTTGATGCCTAAATATGGCTTTGTCGAATTGTTTAAATACAAAGAAAAAATCTGCGCGGTCAGTAAGCATTCCCAGGATGAAGTCCTAGAGCTACTTTATGAGTTGATTCGACATATCGATTTCTTTGATGAAAACAGTATCTCGGTCGAGGCTTTACAAAAAGCGTGGGGCTTGGTGAGAGATGTGGATGCAAAAGATTTGTTGTTTGTCGCGCTGACCATCGAAATGGGCGGTTTGTTATGGACCGGCGACAATCAGTTGAAAATCGGACTTGAATCAAGGGGCTTTAATGCGTTCTTTTCACCGACTGCTGATCCCTGATAATTTTGTCGGGTAAATAGGTATCTCGCGTTAAAATTGCTCGTCATCTTGGCGGTATCAAGCAAAAAATCGCTTAGTAAGTACAAATCTAAAAGATGAGATCGCTGGTGATTCTCTTCACTCCAACCCTCTCCGGTACGGCGAGGGAGTAATAAAAAGCCAAAAGGTCAATAAAAACATGGCATTGTACGTCTATAAATTTGGCGGCACGTCCGTTGGTACGGTGGAACGTATCAAGGCGGTCGCCGAGAAAGTGAAAAAAGCCCGCGATGCGGGCGATCAGATTGTGGTGGTGGTGTCCGCGATGAGCGGGGAGACCAATCGCCTCGTGGCCTTGGCAAAAGAGTTGCAGCCGCAGCCGACCGACCGGGAGTTGGACGTGTTGTTGTCCACCGGCGAGCAAGTCACCATCGCTTTGCTGTCGATGGCCTTGCATCAGCTCGGTTGCGAGGCGCGCTCTTATACCGGCGCGCAAGTGCGGATTCTCACCGATAGCGCGCATACCAAGGCGCGGATACGGGAGATCGACGAAGCCAATATGCGTGCTGATCTCGATGCCGGTCGGGTGGTGGTGGTGGCCGGATTCCAGGGCGTGGACGAGCACGGCAATATTACGACCTTGGGACGCGGCGGCTCGGATACCACGGGTGTGGCGTTGGCGGCGGCTTTGAAAGCCGACGAGTGCCATATCTACACCGACGTGGACGGCGTGTATACCACCGATCCGCGCGTGGTACCGAAAGCCCGCCGCCTGGATAGCATAACTTTTGAAGAAATGCTGGAAATGGCCAGCTTGGGCTCCAAAGTCTTACAAATCCGTTCGGTCGAGTTCGCCGGCAAATACAATGTCAAATTGCGCGTGTTGTCTTCGTTTTTGGAAGGCAACGGCACCCTTATTACCTACGAGGAATCAGAAATGGAAAGAGCGTTAATTTCAGGCATCGCGTTTAACCGGGACGAGGCCAAGCTGACCTTGACCGGCGTGCCTGATCTGCCGGGCGTGGCGTCGAAAATCCTGGGACCGATCGCCGCCGAGAATATCGAGGTGGACATGATCGTGCAGAACATTTCCGCGAATGGCACGACCGATTTCACCTTTACGGTGAATCGCAACGACTTTGCCCGCGCGCAGAAAGTGTTGGAAGGTTTGCGCGCCGACTTGGGCGGTAACACGACCATCATTGGCGATAACAGTATCGTCAAAGTGTCGATTGTCGGCGTCGGTATGCGTTCGCACGCGGGCATCGCCAGCACCATGTTCAAAGTATTGGCCGACGAAGGTATCAATATCCAGATGATCTCGACATCCGAAATCAAGATTTCCGTGGTGGTTGACGAGAAGTACCTGGAGCTGGCAGTGCGCGCACTGCACAAAGCGTTTGGTCTTGATCAGGAGTAGTGTGATACGTTGATTTTTGCTCGTTGCGAGCGCTAGACAATCAATAGTCCCCGGTTTTTGTATCGCATTTAGATACAAGGCTGGGGATTTTTTTGAATGCTCTTTACAAAAAACTATGTTAAATAACTTAAAAATAACGAGGCATTTCCCTTGTTTTTGATAGTTTTTTAATACGTTTTTACTTTTAGTCAATATAATCAAATGATTATATTTTGGCATCTTTTATGCTGTTTACCTCCGGTGGATTTTTAATTTTTTCTGCGTGAGGTATGTTAATGGCTCAAGAATTAATTGTTGTAAATCAAGAAGTCGTGGCACAGCAAATCAATACTGCCGGCTTGGTGCTGGGGGCAGGTTTGGCGGTGGCGTCAATGATATTGGTACCTGCCTTGGCGATGCGTCTTGGTTTGAGCGCAAGTTTGACTGGCGCCCTGAGAATTGCATTGATGAAGGCATCTAGCCGAGCCGCACACGGCAAACGATGACCGCACAGATGTATCTACCTGTTACTGGCTTGGTAAGCGTTAGGGCTATCGATAATTTCCTATTTTTACGGGTCTTGGCGGTGCTTGTTTTGTTTTTGCGCCTGGTGTTTACCAGGTTTATTTAGGCGCTATAATCCTGCAATGTGCACAGGTAATAAGTGAGTTCGTGTAACAATGGATGATAATAAGAAAAGCTGCGATCTTTGCGGGTTAGCCGTTGAAGTGGAAGGGTTTAGATTAAAAACCCTGCAAGGCGACAAGCGCTTTTGCTGCGAGGGCTGCAAGGGGATTTATCAAATGTTGCATGAAGCACAGGTTTTACCTGAAGACGCCGACGATTCAAACCAGCCCCAGTCTTAAACTGTAGCGAGGACGCATATGGCCCATGTTCACAATTCAAAGAAGAGCTCGAACGATTCATCCATGACTAAGCAGGTGGTGGCTGGTACACTAGCCACTGCAACTGTAAACACTGGAGGAAAATTGATGACTAAATTAGCGAAGCACCCTCTATTGGTGTTCGGTGCAGGCATGGTGGCGGGCTATTTTGTTTACAAATACAGAAAGGAAATTATTTCCAGCGCCACAAAAACTATTGATGCCGGCAAGGATTTTGTGTTGCATCAAAAAGAAAATCTCGAAGACATCGTTGCCGAAGCGAAAGAAGGCAATTAACCCCGTTCGATTCTTGGACATTTGGCTGTAACTTGAAACGGGTGGTCGCTGCTAAAGCAGGGCCGCCCGTTTTACTTTTCCCTGTTGACTATGGCTATCCAAAAAGAATTTGTACTACGTTACCGCCATGACGGTCATGTGCGTTTTCAGGTGCCCACGCAAGCTTGTCAACCGACGGTGGCAACATTGATAAGCACCAAGCTTGGTGCGATAAGCGGCGTCCAATCCGTTAGCCTGTATCGCGGGCAGGGCAAATTATCTATCAGATACGATGAGGCTATCTGTGGCTTTACCAGTTTGGCGGCAAAGTTGTTTCAAATCCTTGCCGAATTGGAGCAGCAAGGTTATTTCGACAGTAAACCGTTAGCGGAGAAGGCTAAAAAGTCTGTTCTCGGCATCAAAAAGCGATTGAAAGGTACCCGGATTGGCGGGTGGTTCAATGATAAATATCAAGCCGGCAAGGAAACGGTACAGGCGGCCAAAATTATCGGTAAGGTCAGTACCAAAGGCCCGAAAGCTCTGTTTAAAGATCCCGAAAAAGCCACGATAGATTTTTTGAACGATGTGCTGGTCTTGTATTTGATAAAAACTCACTGGACCCGCATCACGCAGGAGTGGTTGGTCAAACCCATCGTGCATCGTTACGAGTGGATGGCGGTGTTTTATATGTTTTTCTTATTAGTGCGTTCGCGCCGGCCCAAGTAGAGATTGTCAACGCCAATCCTATGATTTCCATAGGATTGGCTCGCTAGCCCATCAAATCCTCAGTCGCCCATGGAAACCGATACTCTAAATTACGTGCATTTTTCCGTTCGACATCAGCTAAAAAATCGGATGCGGATCATTACGCCGGTGTTACTTAACGACCCTGAACGCAGTTATATCCTGGAAATACTGCTGAAAAAGCGCCCGGAAATTAAAAGTGTGCGCTCGGTATTTGAAATCGGTTCAGTGGTGATTGAATTCGATTCCAATCGTTTACCGGCAAAAAACTTGCTGATCATGTTGGACGCAGTGTTGGGTAATATCGCGTTAAAGCAGACTGAGTTAAAAAAAGACAAGAAAAAAGCATTCGATGGGCCCCTGCAAGAAGTTGATTTAGCCGTGCAAGGCATGAGTTGCGCGTCCTGCGCCCTATTGATCGAAATGGTGTTAAACCGCGATGAACGGGTTAAAAAAGCCGGCGTCAATTTTGCCACCGAAACCGTTACGGTGCAGGGCCAGATCAGCAAGGCAGAGGTGATCGATAAAATCGAAAAACTGGGTTATAGCGCGATGCCCATTGATACGCTCTCGCAGCGGAAGAAGCTTATCGAAAAGGAGTTGCAACGAATTGACGTAGCCCGGCGTCGATTTGTATGGGCAGGGCTGTTAACCACTCCGGTGGTGACGATTGCCATGACGATGGGCGGCCGCTCCTGGATGCATTGGTTGCAGTTTGCGCTGACCACGCAGGTGGTATTTGGCACCGGCAGCCAGTTTTTCAGCAAGGCGTATCGGCTGGCTAAGCAGCGCGCGGCCAATATGGATAGCTTGATAGCGCTGGGCGTGGGCTCTGCTTACGGCTACAGCATTCCGTCGCTGTTCCGGCGGCGCGGCCATGTCTATTTCGAAGCGGCGGCGGCGATTATCACTTTTGTACTGCTGGGCCGCTATATGGAAGAACGGGCCAGAGGCAAGGCCGGCGAAGCGATCCGTAAATTGGTCGATCTGCAACCGCAAACCGCGACATTGTTGCTGGATGACGGTAGCGAACGTATTGTCGATGTTGACGACATCAAGATCGAAGATGTGATGCTGGTCAGGCCCGGTGAAAAAATCCCAACCGACGGCGTGGTGATCGCTGGTCTTTCCACGGTCGATGAAGCGATGATCACCGGGGAGAGTATGCCGGTGGTGAAGAGCGTCGGTCATGCGGTAATTGGCGGTTGTGTCAACGGCAACGGCGTGTTGCATATCAAGGCTACAGCGATAGGTATGGATACCGTGCTGGCGGGTATCGTGCATATGGTCGATCAAGCCCAGGCCGCCAAACTGCCGATTCAAAAACAGGTCGATAAAATTTCGGCGGTATTCGTGCCGGCGGTGATGGCTATTTCCGGCGCGACGCTGGTGGGTTGGCTGCTGGCCGGCGCGCCGTTCGCGTTTGCTTTCGGCAATGCCATCACGGTTTTGTTGATCGCTTGTCCCTGCGCGCTTGGACTGGCGACACCGGCGGCAATCATGGTCGGCACCGGCCAAGCCGCCAAGCAGGGCGTGTATATCCGCAACGGCGAAAGCCTGGAGATTGCCAGTAAACTGAATGCTATCGTCTTCGATAAGACCGGCACCATCACCGAGGGTAAGCCCAGGGTGAGCAAGGTCTACAAATTATCCCGTCTGGCCGAGAATAAACTAGTGATGTTGGCGGCATCCGCCGAGAACAATTCCGAACATTTTCTCGGCAAAGCCGTGGTGGCATTCGCCCGCGACGCGGGTGTCGAGTTGCAGGATTGCGCTTATTTTTACAGCGAAACCGGCCACGGCATTCGCGCCGAGGTGGACGGTTACAAATTGCTGCTGGGAAATCGGGGGTGGCTGGAGAATCAGCAAGTTGATGTAAGCCGCTTAGTGGAGCAGGCCGACAATTTTGCCGATCAAGGGCAAACCCCGGTGTACATGGCGATCAACGGCAAGGAGGCTGCGGTTTTTGCAATCGCCGACAATCCGCGTCCGGAAGCTGCGGCAGCTATAGCGCGTCTGCATGAACTGGGCATCAAAACCATGATGGTGACCGGCGACACCGAAAGGACCGCTCATTATATTGCGGAAAAAGTCGGGATAGCCGATGTGGTCGCCAACGCCAAGCCCGAGCAAAAGTTGCAAATTATTCGCCAGTTGCAGGACGAAGGACACAATGTCGGCATGATCGGCGACGGCATCAATGATGCGCCGGCGCTGGCCGCTGCCAATGTTGGTTTTGCAGTCGGCAGCGGTACCGATATTGCCATCGAATCAGCCGATCTGACC
The DNA here is from genome assembly GCF_000365425.1 of Methylomonas sp. MK1. NCBI lineage: Bacteria > Pseudomonadati > Pseudomonadota > Gammaproteobacteria > Methylococcales > Methylococcaceae > Methylomonas > Methylomonas sp. MK1. Next base: position 1,584,579 of record NZ_AQOV01000001.1, on the reverse strand, counting down.
CTGGTGCAAGGCGATATCGGTAAGGTCACCGATACCATCGAACTTAGCTCATTTACCATCCGCGTCATCAAACAAAATCTATTTTGGGCGTTTGGTTACAACACTATAGCCATTCCGGTGGCGGCGCTGGGCAAGCTTAATCCGATGATCGCCTCCGCGGCGATGGCCTTGAGTTCTGTGTCGGTCATCGTCAACTCACTTCGATTGAACAAATAAATGGAACACAATATGGAAGGTATGGATCATGCCATGCACGGCATGACCGAAATGGCTGCGGCCACGGGATTCGATTACTCCCTGGCGTTCGTTGCCGGATTCTTGGGCAGCGGGCACTGCTTGGGGATGTGTGGGGCGCTAGTATCCGGTTATTTCATGCGGGCCGGGAAAAGCCGCAGTTATCTACCTTATATAGCTTATCAAGCCGCGCGAATTTCCGTGTATACCTTGATCGGCGTATTAGCTGCTTCTTTGGGCGTGGTGCTGGTATCCAGCGGCTTGTTCGGCAAGATCCAGAGTATCCTACAAATGTTGATGGGCGCGGTCGTGATTGTGTTGGCGCTGGGCGTACTGGGCTGGATACCCTGGCAAGGTTCGATACGTTTGATTCCCATGCAAGTGTTGCGCAAAGGTTATGCTGCGGCTAATCAAAAAGGACCATTGCTAGGTTCAGTTATCGCTGGCCTATTGAATGGTTTGATGCCATGCATGCTGACGTTTGCCATGGCTGTAAAAGCCACCACTGCTGCTACGTTGCTTGAGGGTGGGGCGTTGATGTTGGCATTTGGCGCTGGGACTTTACCGATGATGCTGTTTATCAGCGTCGCCTTCGGCAAAATGAGTGTGAAACTACGCGGTTTAATGTTGAAGGCCGCGGCATTCATCATGTTGTTGATGGGGGCTAATACCATTAACAACGGTTTGAGTTTTTACCAAGATCAAAACTTCAACCACAGTCATTTTCTGGTGTTTGTGCAGGATAAACTTGATGAACTAATTGTTTTTCTGCATGAAACGCTCAATTACATCGGCAGTATGTTGAGCAGTATTCAAGGGGGGTGACTGCAATTCGACGAGCTAAGTGAACTTAGTGCTGGAAATGTTCGAAATAACAGGTATAATGTGCGAATAATTTGCTGGTGTAGCTCAGTTGGTAGAGCAGCTGATTTGTAATCAGCCGGTCGCGGGTTCGAGTCCCATCGCCAGCTCCATATTTATCAAATGGCTTAGGTGTTTTTCACCTAGGCCTTTTTTATTTTGAGTCACCATAGAGTCACCACGCGAAATAGAAACAGGTTGTAATTAGTGGTAATCGCCCACTACCAAAACGACGCAGGGATAATTCCCGCCGTTGCCGGTAATCTCCAATCCCAATCCCCCATTGGGGGATGGTTCAATCCCGGAAAGCGCCACCGATCCAGCCAAGCCGAGCCGATATACTGGCCTTGCGTTAGGTTGGCGAGCTTAGCGCGCAGCCGGCCCGTTCTCCCAAATGATCAGGCCGGCATCTTGTCAGCTCATGAAAATTGCAAGGACGCATAGACCGGCAAGCCCTATACGGTGGGCTTTGCCGGTTTTTTATGTAAGTCAAACCGCCGATTTGGCGGATTGGTGTGATTTGCTGAATAGGCCTAGATTCAATCTAGGGTTATTTCAATCGATACCGCGTTTTTCTGCGACATTCCTTAAGCTCTTGTTTTGCCCAAATAACCGGAATGCCAGTTATTGCGTTCTGAGAAGGGGTACGAATATTGTTCGTACCCTTTTCATCGTCATCTAGCCGGCACACTGCTTTATGTGTTTCTGGAAGCGCCAAAGCCTCGCAAATGTCTGACGCCACAAACCAAGTATCTCAATTTTCATCGGTAATGACGCGAATCGACCTGCCTTCAAATTGGAATGGTCCGCACAGTGCTCGCCCCGTTCCTAGATAGTGTCGTCATAAGATAGCCACCCAAAGAGCGATACAGCGGATTTGTACGGCGGCCAAGAATGATGCTGTGTTTTTAGCGTAGCGGGTAGCGATGCCTCGCCAGCGTTTAAGGTGTAAGAAAGCGTTTTCCACCAAGTGCCGAAGTCTGTAAAGCTCCCGGTCGTATTCGCGAAGTTGTTTGCGATTTCGACGCGGCGGTATCACAACCGCCATATTGCCCGCTTCGGCTTGGGCGACGATAGCATCGCTGTCGTAACCTTTGTCCGCCAACAGATGCTGAGCATCCAGGCCATCGATCAAGGTTGGAGCCTGTGAACAATCCGCAGTGGTACCTGCTGTAACAAGTATTCTGACCGGCATACCATGCGCATCCACGGCCAGATGTATCTTACTATTGAGCCCCCTTTTGTGACCCCCATGTCTTGGTTGCCGCCTTTTGCCCCCGCGGCATGCGGGTGAACCTTGATGTGACTGGCATCGATCATCAGCCATTCATAATCGGGTTCAGTCACCAATTGTTCCAGCAGCGATTCCCAAATGCCTTTATCTCGCCAGCGGCAAAATCGGCGATGAGTGTTCTTCCAATCGCCATAGTCGGGCGGCAAGTCGCGCCACGGCGCACCGGTGCGCAAAATCCAGAAAACGGCATTGATAAACAAGCGGTTATCACGGGCTTTACCGCCCCAGGCACCTTCGCGCCCAGGCAAGCGGGGTTCCAATATTTGCCAGACTCGATCCGATATATCGTGTCGGCGATATGCTGGTTCCACCATCTTTTTCCTTCAAAATTATTGAGATAGAGCAATTATCTCATGATTTTGTGACGACACTATCTAGTGTATTGAAAATAAAGGTAACGCAATTTTGCATTACTGAACCAGGGGGCTGCGTACTATGCAGAGCCTTGGAGTCGGCAATACCAAGCCTAAATCCGATGAACGCAAATTTGCTGGCATCTACATGATGTCGGCAATACCGACGTCACTTGAAATCAGGGCAATAGCCGTCTGCTGGACTCACTAATGTTTAGGGAGTTATATTTCAATAACTTGTATCGCTTGCGACATTAATATAGGAACCGTTAAATTGTACGACTCCTATCAAGGCCTGATTTGAAATCAGGGCAATAACCGGAATTCCGGTTATCTAGCGATAACTACTCAAGCCCAGTAAATTGGGGAACGAGCGGTGTCGATGAGCTTGCAAATCGGAACTCCTGGTTCCGATTTGGCCGGTGATGAGGAACGAAACCTCACCCAACAACTGCTACCGCTTTTGTTCCTTGGCCTTAGCCAACTGCGCCAGGAAGTAGGTATCGTAATTCCAGCCTGGTCGAGGCGGCGGCGGTGTGCGTGGCTTTGGTGCGAGCATTAAAAGTGGCTCCGGCAAAAAATCAAAGTGTAGCCCAAAGTCGCGGAGGTAAATCTGTGATGTTCCGGGTTATTTGAAGCCAACCAAGCACTTAAATCCGCTCGAAATCTGTTGGGTGACACGCATAAAAAACCCGCCGAAGCGGGTTTGTGTTCGAAGTTTTTAAGATTTAGAGTGCAGGAGGCGCAATGGTTATTCTTAGTTTTGGTCCTTCCAGGGTTTCGGCTTCAGTTTTCATGGTGACGACAAGGTATTTACAGCCTTCGGGTATTTCTGCCGGGGCAATAGTCAGGCCAAACATTAAAAATAACGACTTTGCATCCTCGGTTGCTTCAATTGTCGCGATCATTTCTTCCGGATTATCCAAAACCATTTGTGTTAGCAGCGTACCGTCATCACGGGTTACCTGTACTTCAACTTTTTTAAAAGGATTATCAATAGGGGTAGATGCCCAAATGTAGCAGCATAATTTCGGGAAAATAAACGGAGTAAATGGTATGGTGACACCGCCCAAATAAGACCCCATAAAAGAGGGTTTATTACCCACTTCTAATCGAATATCGTCGCACCATAGTGAGTGCAAATAGCGGTTGCTCATGATCGTTCTCGCGTCATTAACATGCAGCAGCTGTCACAGTGCTGGGTATTGAAGAGATACCTGACGGTTGATTTTGGGGGTGTCCTGCCTTGCCATTATAAATTTGCGGCTGCCTGCTTGCTTTGGCAGTTAGTTGTAGCTGACTGGCTGCGGGATGTTGCGGGATAATGAAAATTTGTAGATTTCCATCAACTGAGCGAGCCAGTTTAGTCATGGTTTCGATAGTAAAGTTGGCATCCGCTTTAAAAACCTTGTTGATATAAGCGGGGCTGGTATTCAATTTTTTAGCTAGCTCAACTTGTGTCATACCACTACGCGCAAACATTTTGTTAAACGCAACGGAAAAATCGAGTTTTGCCTTTTCAAACCAAAATGCATCGGTTTGTTTGGCATCCGCCAGTAATTGTTTGAAAGACTTAATCGCCATCAGTTTTCCTCCGATTCTTCTACCAGTCTTATAGATCCCTGATCGTGGGCTGTCTGGTATTGTTTTTTATGTCGAATTGCCTTGGTCTTTTCTTTATCAGGTGTTTTCTGTGATTTCTTGATAAAGCCATGTGAAGCAATTATCAAGACATCGCCATTACCTTTAAAAAATAGCAACCTTAAGTCGCCTTTTATCAATTCAAATATTTTTTCGTTATTGTCCACCATATGCCAAAGCTGGCTAGATAGACCGTCCAGTCCTTCTTTGGCAATACGATCGATTAGCGTAAATAAGCCAGTCGCGCTGGCGTTGTATTTTGCCGAAAGTTCGTTGAAAAATGCTTCCAAATCGCACGAGTCCCCGTTCATAACGGCTGCAATTTTATAGCGCGCGCTGTGGATCACCTTCAGTTTCATATATTAACTTATAAGTTAATTTTAGCAATGTGAAAAAGTCGATTCTGCGTAACTAGATGCGCAAATTCATATAATTATTAGCTTTGCGATGCGCTATTTGTCCTGCATTGGCACAATCACAATGCCTTCATAGTCAAAAAACGCATTGTTTACCCCGTCAATGATGCAGGCATCCACCAGGATAAAGCCCATAAACATTTAATTAGGCTGAAATGTTGGTTCGGCTGAGCCGGAGCCAATCTGCTGGGGGTTTTCGCAGGTAGCGACGAGCGGATTGCCATCGCGGTGCACGTTGTTAACCGCGCCCTGCGGCCTGATCTTGTGTATTCAGCCTCATGTGGACAAAAAACCTATCGGCAGAGTGAAGCCGTTATGGGTTGCTCGCGCAAGGTCATCACCGAATGCCAGCGTCGCATCCATCCAGTCAGGGCATTCACTCATGTCCAGATATCGAGTTAAGTCTGAAACGAGCGTTCTGTAGATGCAATGCGCTTCGTCATTTTTCCCAGCCTGAATGAGTTGAACAGCAGGAACCAAATAGTTCCTGTAAATTACCGAGTAGACCTGTTCGCAATTCGCAAGACTTTCTAGCCGTCTGACGATTGTGGGGGCTTGCTGGTAGTACGCTTCTATGTCGCGTTTTCCTTCGTCAGTCAAGATAAGGACATTGTCACGATACTTTCGAAGTGTCTCAAGTACATCACAATTGTCAGGTAAACCCAAGTACTGACAACACGCCGAGGATATGTAGCAGCATCCCCGTTGCCCCCTAGGATGGGCGACACTAACCGATCCGTTGTTGCGTGGCGCAACGGCCCATTGTGGGGCGTTGACTATATTGCCCCCCAGCGCGCCCCAGTGTCCGCCAAAATCAACGGCAAACGCATTGTGAGAACCACCCGGGGCTGGGCCATTCATCATGTTAACTTGGGCTGGTAGGGTGTTGAATAATTGACAGTTAGGGGCATCTGTGGCTAATGCCGTCCAATTGTAATTTTGACCTTGTTCGTTTCCTTGGGATATCACAAGGACCCACTGGAAATTCCCCCCCGGTTGTGGCAATTGCCTTTCGAGATGTGTGAGAAATTCATTAAGGCGATCGAGGCCAAGCCCACCAGAGGAATGGAACATCGCGAGAAAATCGACTTGCGCGTTATTGGCTTGCCCTCCAAATACCGCTACGCCGTAACAGCCGGACATCCCCCAGGTAGTGAGCCCTTTGGGCGCCTGAATGCCTCGTTGCGCGATTGCCGTATTGTTAACTGAGTAAACAAAGCTGTACACTGCAATTTCATACTGTCCCGCTGAGTCTAAAACAGATTGTGCATTATCGACTTGCATAACTCCTCCTCGGTGGTTTGAGTCCATTTGGAGTTTAAGGTGAGTTTCGATCCTAAAACCATCGTATATCTTCTTGATTTCTGTGTTTTTAGGTCATCAGCTTAGATTATTTGCGCGCCTTCTTCTTATCGGGGCCTTAGGCTAGGTAGTGCAACGCGGAACCCAGCAAACGCTTTGAAATAACCGAGATTTTTTTCGCATTAAAATCTTATTCGAACGACAAAATTTATAACCTTCGAATTTGGGTTTCATTATCATTCAACCCAGCCTACTTTTACAATCCTGACAGATTGCATGGTTGATCACAAGGGATCGACGCCACCAGCCAGCCACAAAAAAAGCCGATAACCCAAGATAGCGCTATCGGCCATTAAGTGTGTAGCAATTGCTCTTTGCCTGACGAACCAAGTCTAGGAGTAGATAGAAAACAGCCAGGAAGTTATGCGCGGAAATAAAACGCTGGTCACAAAAAAGCCGGGGGTTTCCCGGCTGCTGGTCTAGTGGATTGTTTGATCTGATGGGGCGGTATCAAGGAATGTCCGTGCGTTGTAGCAGTAGAGGACCGCTGCGACATGTAACAATATGTCACTGTAACGATCCGAGCTTTCTTTAGTATCGAACTCGAAAACTATAGTATCGCCATCGAATCTGATACCTTCTAGTCCTATTGTTTTTAAATAAAAGTCAACGACATCCAGCGCGAATCGGTCAAGGTTGTATGATTGCCCTCGATCCGCGCCGACCCCAAACTCTCCAGCATGTGGAAAATCGTTTTCAATTGAAAAAACACCTGCGGCGGCGTGGTGCCGCCCAATTGCAAACGCCGCAAATATTCTAGCTCGGTCAACACATCCACCAGCGGCGAATCGAAAGCCGGATTGAGCAAGGTTAAATCATGATGATTAAATGCAGGCATGGTGGCAATTATCTGTAACAGGCTGTTTTGCTATCTTTAATAGCATGCCGTAATAGTAGTCAAATCAAGTAATTGTTTATAGTGGCTCAAAAAATTATCTGTAATCGCTAGCAAGCTTATCTGGTAAAGCGGCTATTAGGAAGTCGAATTTCCTGGCTGCTAAGCTTCAATTCAGGAGTGTCAGTCGAACCACTTTTCTAATTCAGCAAAGCGAGCATCCATCCGTTTAAGCATCAAGACAGAATCTCGCCAGGCGTCGTTAGCGTAATTGAGCTGTTTGCTCAGTAAACGGTGATAGGTGCGCCAGTGCATAGCCGCTCAATTTCGACTCTGGCGCCAATCGAAGCAACTTTTTCGCCGTCGCGCAACCATTGCCAGTTGATCAAATTACCAGGGCGCAACAAGCCATCACGTTGCCAGCGCCTGACATCGATATGGCGATAATCTTCTGTGACTTCACGCCAAGTTTTCGACCGCTACCGTATTACTGTAAAGCTCAAGAATCAGTACTGGTTTTGTTACGCCAAACTTTTGGTAGAGACAGGACTGCAAATATCCGCTATCGAGCGTCTTGTTGCCTAATTGCCATGCTGAGTCCCTGATGTGCATGGCTTTTGTCGACAGGTATCGTTGGGGATTGGATATTTGCTAGGTTGAAGGCAGGGGGCTGCAAGTGAGAGTAGATAAGTTGATTTTAGTCGCGGCAAGCTGGGTTCTAGAGGCGTATTACATGTCACGAAAACTTAACAGAACTGCAACTTTAATTTCTTGAGCGCTGGTTAACATTCTTTCTGCAAATTCTGTGAGGCAGATTTTTGCGGAAGACCAAAAACAATTAACCGACTTTGCTTTAGGAATGTTTATTTTATGAAAGCTTTTAAATTAACTCTGATCGCAGCGGCAGTAGCCTCTGTTGTTTCGCCTTTGACCGCTCAAGCGGCAGACACTTGGTTTGATAATTTTACTCCGCTGACAAGCTCGGCTGGTCCGACCGCTAACGAAGCAACCCCAATTACTTTGTCAAACCCAGGTTTTACTCAAGTCACCATCGCTGATCGTGCCACGCAAAACACCTTGGTACCTGGCTCAAATTCAGGCAACTGGGACATGATCACTGCTAACGAAACCGGCGCTAACGCGGGTCGTTATTTGTTCATGCCGTTTGAAACTGGCACCGGTGGCGTACAACGTATCGATTTGCAAGACAGCAACTACAATACTCGCACTACTACTATCGTTGCACCAGGTACTCAAGGCTTTGTATCAGGTGATGCGTCACGCTGGACACCTTGGGGTAGTTATTTAACTGCCGAAGAATCTTGGGGCGCAAACAGCAGCAAAGGTCGTTTGTTCGAAGTGACCAACGCTACGACTGCAACAGCCAATGGCGGTAACTTCATTCAACGCACTGTTGTTCCGCACGTTTCTCACGAAGGTCTGGCTTTCGACAGCAACAACAGCATGTATTTTATCGATGAGTTGAACGGCGGTTCGATTTTCAAATATGTGTCAGCAAATCCATTAGCCACAACCGGTGACGACTTTTTCGCCGCAGGTCAAACTTTCGCCATGAAAGTGGGCGCTGGTAGCCAGTTCGAAGGTAACAACGGTCCAGCTATTACTGGTGGTTTTACTTGGGAAGCTATCACAAACGCTAGCGGTGGCGCGTTAACTGGTGTTTCTGTTCTGGCTAAAGACGGAAATATCGATGGCCGCGCTTCAGCTACAGCAGTGAGTGCTACCGGCTACAACCGTCCGGAAGATTTGGAAGTTCAAAATTTGGGCGGCAATCAGTTGATTTATTTTGCTACTACAGATTCTGACACCAACGCCAATACTACAGATGGCCGTAGCCGCATTTATAACTTCAACGTAGCTACAAACACCGTTAGCCTGTTTGCCGATTCCAACACCATTGATTTGGCAACCGGTTTGGCGGTGGGTGGCGGCTTGAGAAATGCCGATAACTTGGCAATCGATGCCGAAGGCAATATGTACATCATCGAAGACCGCGATGGTGCTATCGACGACGATATTTGGTTTGCCAAAGACATCAATAAAGACGGTGATTTGTTGGACGCAGGCGAAGGTCTGGCTCGTTGGGCTTCTAACGGCACTGTAGGTTCCGAGTTCACCGGCTTGTACTTCGATAAATTCAACGCAAACGTTGCTTACGTCAACATCCAGCATCCTAACAGTGGCGTTGACCGTACCATGATGATCACTGCTACTCCAGCCGCTGTGCCAGTCCCAGGCGCGGTTTGGTTGTTCGGTTCAGCATTGGCTGGCTTCGTTGGCCTGCGCCGCCGCAAAGCTTAATTGCTTAGGGAGGCAGGAACGCCTCCAATTTTAATGAGGGCTCGGCATTTGCCGGGCCTTTTTTGTATTTCTGAATGACTAGTCGACTTGCCTTTGTTAGGCAAGCGAGCACTCAAAAACTGGAGAATCTCATGTTACGCAAAATTTTATCTGCGGCAGTGCTGATGGCGGCTGGCGTTAATGCCCATGCTGCTTTATCAACTGGCGACATCGCATTTACTTCCTTTAACGCTGATGAAGATGGTTTTTCATTCGTGACTTTCGTTGATCTTGGTGCCAACACCGTGATTCACTTCAACGACAATGAGTGGAACGGCAGCGCGATTGGTGCGGGCGGTGCTTTCAATACCGGCGAAGGTATTATGTCCTGGAACAGTGGCGCTTCGACTATTGCTGCCGGAACTGTCGTGCGTTTCAGCAAATATGATCAACTATCGCGCTCAGTATCGGCGGGTTCTTTGTTCGGTGCGTCCGGCGACAATGGTATGAACGCCACTAACGAAACGATTTATGCCCTATTAGGCTCAACTGCGAATGCACCAACGACATTCTTGGCTGCAGTTTCTAATGGAGGGTTTGGCAGTAACGGTACTTTGACAAATACTGGTTTGGCGGTAGGTACTAGCGCAGTCCAATTGAACAGCAGCACCGACTATGCCGAGTATAGCGGGGTACGTAGTGGAAAAACCACTTTCGCAGAATACAAGACTTTGGTGAACACTAACGCGAATTGGACTAACCTGGGCGATGGCACTTTCGCCGCGCAAGTTCCAAATACCACTAACTTCACTGTCACCGCTGCTCCTGTGCCAGTCCCAGGCGCAGTCTGGTTGTTCGGTTCCGCATTGTTAGGTTTTTTGGGCGTTCGTCGTAAAGCTTAAGTTATCAGCGGATTCAAGCAAGCTTTGAACCGGTTGATTCCGATTGAGGTTAGGCAAACTTACCAAGAACGGAATCAACAACATGCCCTTCGTTTTATGCCCTTGTGGGTATTGAGTCTGTCACAGAACTAAATCACCGTAGTTCAAGATCTTGGCAATTTCTTTGGAAATGGCAATTTGAGGTGGCTTGCTTCAAATCAGTTGGCAACTGACTGATCAGGAAATGACTTTATTGGTGTTGAATTGATCGCAGGTGAAACTGAAGACTTTTTAACGCCGTGCCTGTGAATTCACAGGCACGGCGGAGATAGTCTGAGAGTCAGGAGTAGATTACGTGAGGTTTACCGTCACCAGCGACGATTTCGCCGATGCTGAATGCGGTTTCGCCTTGTTGTTGCAATATTTCCAGCGTGGCGGCTTCATCTTCTGCCGCGACGCAGACAATCATGCCGATGCCGCAGTTGAAAGTAACGAGCATGTCGGCCAATTCGACATTGCCTTGCTCTTGCAGCCAGACGAAAATCTCCGGCAATTGCCAGGCCGATAGTTGCACACTTGCGTTCAGACCGTTGGGTAACACGCGCGGCAGGTTTTCGGTAATGCCGCCGCCGGTGATGTGGGCCATTGCATGCACCGGCACGGTTTTTAACAGTTCCAACAGTGGTTTGACGTAGATGCGAGTCGGAGTTAGCAGGGTCTCGCCGAGTGGTTTGCCGTTGACGCTATCGGTCCAGGCCAGACCGCTACGAGCGACGATTTTGCGAATCAAGGAATAGCCGTTGGAATGCGGGCCGGATGAAGCGAGGGCGATGAGTTTGTCGCCCGCCTGTACTTTGCTGCCGTCGATGATGCGGTCTTTTTCGACGATGCCGACGCAAAAGCCAGCCAAGTCGTAATCGCCATCCGCGTACATGCCGGGCATTTCCGCAGTTTCACCACCAACTAATGCCGCGCCGGACTGTTCGCAGCCTTTGCCTATACCTTCGATGACGCTGGCGGCGGTATCGACTTCCAACTTGCCGGTGGCGAAATAATCCAGAAAAAACAACGGTTCCGCGCCCTGGACGATAATGTCGTTAACGCACATGGCTACTAGGTCGATACCGACGCTGTTGTGGATGTTTAAATCCAGAGCCAGTTTTAATTTGGTGCCGACGCCATCGGTGCCGGATACGAGTACTGGGTGTTTGTAACGGTCCAGCGGTAATTCGAACAGCGAACCGAAGCCGCCTAAACCGGCCATGACGCCCGCATTACGGGTTTTGGCCGCGATGGGTTTGATGCGTTCGACTAAAGCGTTGCCGGCTTCAATATCGACGCCCGCGCTTTTATAATTCAGGCGGTCTTGTTGTTGTTCGCTCAATGTCAGTCTCTCGTTAAAGTTAAGGTTGAAACGGGCGATATTGTACTATAGTTCCCATTAATGCACTGTCAGGGTAGGCTTGTGGTCAAGGTTTTTATGAAGGGTAAATCCGGGTTTTTAAAGCTGTGTTTGTGGGGATTGTTGTGCAATTGCCCATTAGCAGAGGCTGTCGAAGTAAAGGGCTTGTATGAGATTGAGCTGATAGCCAATAGTCAGTCCGCCGAGGATAGAACGCAAGCGATCAAGCAGGCCATGTATGCCGTTCTAAGTCGGGTCTTGGTGTCAGAGGATATTTCCAAAATTCCGGTGGTGCAGCAAGCTTTATCCAGTGCGCAAAACTACGTCAAGCAATCGCAATTTTCCTTGATTTCCGCCGACGAACTGCCCGACACCGACGCGCGTTTGCTGAGAGTGCAGTTTGATGAAGACCAATTGATGGAAGTCATGCGCAAAAGCCAAGTAGGCATTTGGAGCGAGATCAGGCCGGAAACCCTGGTGTGGCTGGTCGTCGATGACGAAGAGGGGCGGCGGTTTTACAACGCTGACAGCATGCCGGAATTGGAAAGCGCATTGGCGTTTGCCTCGAAAATTAAAGGCGTGCCGATGATATTTCCGATGCTGGATTTGGAAGAACAGCAAAAAATCTCGCTGAGCGAAGTGCTAAGCGCTGATTCACGCAATTTACTAGCGGTATCTGCCCGCTACGAAGTCACCTCCGTGATGGCCGGTCGTATCGCCAAGAAAGGCGATTGCTGGCAGGGGGAATGGGCGTTTTATTTCGATGGCAAGATCAAGCAATGGAGCGGGGCTTGTTTACCTTTAAAAGCGGCAGCTGTCGCCGGTGTGCAAGGTGCGTACGATGTGCTGTCCAATTATTACGGGGTTAAACCGGAAGCCTCAGCCGCCCACTAAGCTGTAGATGCCGTAAGCGCCGCCGTAAGTGGTTAGAAAATAAAGACACCACCAGGCTGGCTGGTGTATTCACTTGCAATACGTCCTTAAAGATCCGCGCGACGATTGCCATGTCCCATAGGAAAAACAAAGCCAAGGTTGCATAGCTGGGCGTATCTTCCGCCACGGTTACCCAAAACACGATAGGGATCAGAAAGATCGCGACGACATTTTCACAAAACAAAATGGCCGACGCGACTTGTATGAAGGTATAAAAGGTTTTATTCAGTACTAACACCAGCGCGATAAAGCCCAGGGTTAGCAATACTTCCAAGGCTACCTCGAAGATTGCGTCGATGTCGTCCGACATGTTGAATTGAATAAAAAACACGGCGATAAAATAAAAAATCGCATTGTTTTTAAAAAAGCGCGTCGATCTGGGCAGGTCCAAGACCGAGACATTGAACCAGCACAGCGGGAAATAATGTCTGAAGATTTCCATAACGATGCACGCTAATTAATCAGTTTTCCTCAGAGTCGGCATAAGGATACGCGTCGTATTGGCTGCGATATTCCGGTTGCTGACTATGACTGAACTGGTCGTTCAGAGCTTGCACCAAATCTTTGCTTTGCTCGATAAGACCGTTTAGCTTTTTACGGTTTTTCTTGGTTTTACCGACCGGGTCGGTGATCGGCATCAAAATTCGCCAGAAGCTCAGGCTTTTTTCAAACAACCCCGCCAAATCTTCGCTGAGATTTAACTGTTTTTGCCGCTTGTGCAATTGCTTGATCAGGAATTTGGCATGCACCCGGCTGACGACTATATGTAGCGGCGTCAACACGCCGATCAACACCGCGAGAATGGCGGGGCCTATCAGCGGATCGATCAGTAATTCGAGAATGCCCACGGCGATTTCTGCAAATAACATCAACATCACCACAAAACCCAGCACGATTAAGGTGGAGGCGTTGCATCTATCCTTCCAGGTGGTCAAGGCTTCTTCCACTTCCGGGAAAATGGTGTCGTCGATTGCGCGGATGCTGTTTTCTAGTGTGCCGAGTATGCGGTATGAGCGATCATTATTAATGTTGTTGAAGCGCTGGTCGAACAGCGAGGTATCGCCGGATTGCGATAACACAATGAATTGGCCGGTGTGGATGCCCAGTTCGGCCAAGCGGCGTTGCCAGGACGCGGCGATTTCCTGGCTTTTCAACGCATCGATAGTGATTTCGGAATGATCGATGACGAATATAAATTTGTTGGCATCCTGGTGGGCAACGATCTCTGCCAGGGTGTCCTTGATCAAATCGGCGTCGGCTTCGAATAAGTCGTTAAATACCAGTACCAGATCGGAGATGCCTATCACGTATTTCCGCAGTAGGCCGGACACCGGATTTTCCGCCGCCGGATTTAATACCGGAGTGTCGATCAACAGCTTATTTTTCAATTTGCCGCTATTGACGGTGACCAGTTCCAGGTAACCGTTAAGTTTGCTGCCTTCGCCGTTGGCGGCCAAATCGATTTGACGGCTGATTTGATAAAACGGCAAGCGGTGGTCGGCGTCCAATGCGGTACCGGGCAGTGTAGCGGTATTGGCTTGCGGTGTATATTGCAGTACGGTGAATTTATGGCGGGCGGTGTGCAGTTGTACGCCCAGGTAGCGATTGACAAAGTCTGATTTGGCTGGCGAATAACCGCCCAGGGTGCTGACAATTGGCCACCAACTGGTTTTGCGCGCGGTGGTCTCGTCGTTATCGATCAAACCCAGTTCAAACTCGATTTCATCGAGATCCTGAAATATCTTGGCGGTTTTTTGTAAAACCGGGTCGTTCGCCGCGAACTGTCTTTCAAGATTGGTCAGGTGTTTACTTACCGTTTTATCCGCCATTAGATATAAACCTTCTCTGCTTGTTATTGAGGTTAATCAGACGGCGGGAGTATACACCGATGGCATTTAAACGGATAAAAAAACCTGCCGGTTTTTGCCTGCCAAGATGCCTCAGCAAACGGCTATCCGCGACGCCCCGTGAAGCGGGAAATGGCGGCTTAAAGCAGCAGCGGCCGCCGCTCTTATTCTTTAATATCCAGCTCCTTGATTTTGCGGGTCAAGGTGTTGCGGCCGTAACCCAGCAGCAGAGCCGCTTCGTGTTTGCGGCCATGCGTATGATTCAAGGCCGCCTCAATTAACAGGGTTTCCAAGGTAGGGATGGCCTGTTTGGCGATGTCCACTTTACCGGTCGATAATTGTTGCTTGACCCAGTTTTTAAACTGACTTTCCCAATCTCCCGGTGTTGTTTCGCCGGATGCGGAATCGCCGCTATTGTGGGTCAGTTCCGGCGGCAAATCTTCCAGATGAATTTCCCGGCCGGAGGCCATCACCGTCAGCCAGCGGCAGATATTTTCCAGTTGCCGCACATTACCAGGCCACTTCAAACCACTTAAAAATGCCTCGGTTTCCGGTTTTAACAGTTTGATTTCGGTATTCAGTTCCTTCGCGCTTTGATACAGATAATGCCGCATCAACAAGCCTATATCCTGCCTGCGTTCGCGCAACGGCGGGATATGAATCCGAATCACGTTCAGACGGTGAAACAAGTCTTCCCGAAACCGGCCCTGAGCCACCAGCGCTTCCAAATCCTGATGGGTGGCGGCGATGATGCGCACGTTCACTCTTACCGAGGTGTGAGCACCTACTGGATAAAACTCATTGTCCGCCAGTACCCGCAGCAAGCGGGTTTGTAATTCGGCGGGCATGTCGCCGATTTCATCCAGAAACAATGTGCCGTTGTTGGCTTGTTCGAATCGACCGATACGCCGGGCTTGGGCGCCGGTAAACGCGCCTTTTTCATGGCCGAATAGTTCGGATTCCATCAAATCCTTAGGAATGGCTGCCATGTTCAAGGCTATGAACGGTTGCTCGGCGCGCGGACTGTGACGGTGCAGGGCCTTGGCGACCAGTTCCTTCCCGGTACCCGATTCGCCGTTAATCAGTACGGTGATGTGCGAGCGCGCCAGACGGCCTATCGCCCGAAACACTTCTTGCATGGCCGGCGCTTCGCCGATGATTTCCGGGGTTTCTTCGACGGTAGGTGGTGCTTGCACAATGTCGCTTTGCCGTTGTTTGCTGTGCGCGCAGGCGCGTTGTACGGTTTCGACGACTTCGGTGACATCGAAGGGTTTAGGCAGGTATTCGAACGCCCCGCCGTGAAACGCCGACACCGCGCTTTCCAGGTCGGAATGTGCAGTCATGACGATCACCGGTAAATCCGGATAACTGTTTTGAATGTTCCGCAACAACTCGAAGCCGTCCATGCCCGGCATCCGAATATCAGTGATCAGCACTTGCGGTAGTCCGCCGGGCAACGATTTCAACAATTCGTTGGCGCTGGCGAAGCTTTGCGTATGCACGCCGGCTTTTTGCAAGGCTTTTTCAAGTACCCAGCGGATGGATTTGTCATCATCGACAATCCAGACCTTGTCAGGTATTTGCATGATTCGTCTCCAAAGGTAGGTAGATGGAAAATACGGTATTGCCCGGCTCGCTTTCGCATTCAATCAAGCCGTTATGCTGGTTGATCAAAGATTGAGCAATCGACAGGCCAAGTCCGGTACCCTCGGCGCGGCCGGTGATCATCGGATAAAAAATCTGTCCCATCAGCTCGGGCTTGATGCCCGGACCGTTATCGATAATATCGATTTTGACGGTCAGCTTGTAGCGTTTGCGCCCTATGGTCATATGCCGTTGCACCCGGGTTTTCATGGTAATCACACCGTGGTTCTGTACTGCCTGCACGGCATTGCGGACGATATTCAGAATGGCCTGGATCAGCTGGTTTTTGTCGGCGAAAATCTCCGGGATGCTCGGGTCGTAATTGGTATGCAGCATAATGCCGTGGGCGGCTTCTACCGTGACCAGATGTCGGACGCGTTCCAGTACTTCGTGAATATTCAGCTGGCTTTTATGCGCGGGTTTGTTGGGGCCGAGCATTTTGTCCATTAGATCCTGCAAGCGGTCGGACTCGGCGATAATGATTTGCGTATATTCCTTTAATTCAGGATCTTGCAGTTCCAGGTCCAGCAATTGCGCCGCGCCGCGTAAACCGCCCAGCGGATTCTTGATTTCATGCGCCAAGCCGCGCACCAACATGCGGCTGGTGTTTTGCTGGGCCAGCAATTGTTCTTCCTTGGTAATGCGTAAATGCCGGTCTACCTGTTGCAGTTCGATCAGGATTTCGCTTAATTTTCCGTCCTCGAGCAAAGGTGTAGCGCTTAGGTTAACCGTAATCGATTGACTTAGCCGCTCTAGGATTAATTCTCTATCGACCAGCGGCTCCAGCAAATACAAACGCGGCAACAAATCGTTAAATAGGGTGTTATGCGCGGTTTTGAATAGTTTGTGCGCCGTTTGGCCGAGCAAATGTTTGGCGCTGTCGGCAAGCAGCATCTCGCCGGCGGGGTTGATATAGGTCAGGCGCAAGTCCTTGTCGAACAGCAGGATTGCTTCGTTTAAGTGATCCAGTATCTTTTTGTGCACGGGTTAATTTAAGTTTTAAGGGTTATAGTGAATAAGCAATTTGTACGCCAAGCCTAAAGTTGCCTTATCGGCCCATTTACCGGGTAAAAAACAGCTCGAATGCACAATATAAGTGCGTTCGCCCGAATTGATGGTTCATGTTAGTGCAAAGGTGGGCTAGGGCTGGGGTTTTTATCACTATCCCGGCTTTAAGCCTTATGCGCTGGTATAGGATCAATATCGATCACAGCGGCAAAAATGTTTGAGAAGCCTATCAGCAAACTCCGATACTCGGCTATGCGCTATATGTCTGCACTATATTGGTGCTAGTGAGTTTGAATTGAGTCAAGCGAAGTTCCAGGGTGATAGCGGTCAAGTCTAGCCGTTTGCATCAAGTATGCTGGCCCCTGTGTCTGCGGAAATGACCGCACCATGGGTTGAGGGAGCTGGTTAATAAACCGGTTGGGGGTCTTGGGCGATGTGATTTTTATAGGGTATTTCCCTGTCGATGACAAACTTTGATCTGAATTGGTGCGCCTGTCAGCACGAGTAACCAGGCTGGTGCGTCAATCGAAGAGCTGTGTCGCTAATTCGGTGCACTTGTCGATTGGCGACTAGTCAGCGTAATCGACGATCAACGGCGCATGGTCGCTGAAGCGTTGCTCTTTAAAAATGCTGGTTGACTGCGCTCGGCAGGCAATGCCCGGCGTGGCGACTTGATAATCGATGCGCCAACCGACATTCTTAGCCCAAGCCTGGCCGCGATTGCTCCACCAGGTGTAGCAGGCGTCGGTAGCGTCCGGATGCAGACGGCGATAGACGTCCACCCAGCCCAACTCATCGTAAACTTGGGTCATCCAGGCCCTTTCCGCCGGTAAAAAACCGGAGTTTTTCTGATTGCCGCACCAGTTTTTCAAATCGGCTGCTTTGTGAGCGATATTCCAGTCGCCGCAAATCACCACTTCCCGGCCGCTGGCTTTCAGTTCGGCAAGATGCGGGTAGAAGCGTTCCATCACGCTGTATTTAACGGTTTGTCGCTCCTCGCTGCTGGAGCCTGACGGCAGATACAAGGAAATTACCGATAGATTACCGACTTGCACTTCCAGATAGCGGCCCTCGCTATCGATGTCGGCATGCCCCAAGCCTTCAATCACTTTATCAGCCGGCTGTTTGCTATAGATACCGACGCCGCTGTAGCCCTTCTTTTGGGCATAATGAAAATAACCGTGCAGGCCGTTCGGTGTGAGCATCTCGGCTGTCATATCGCCGGCTTGGGCTTTAAGTTCTTGTAGGCATACAAAATCGGGGGTTTGGGTGTCTAACCAGTCGTAAAAACCTTTTCTGGTTGCCGAACGAATGCCGTTTAGATTGGCGGAGATGATACGGAGCATGGATAGTGGTTGGGATTTATGGGTTCCCGCCCGCGCGGGAGCGACAATATTCAAGGGCCAGGTTAATAATTACGTCGCAGTTTAACAGTTCCAAACGCCATCTCCCCAACCGCGCTTACGGTCGTTTGATCGAGATTCTGCGCGCGTCTGCCAGTGAAAAGGCTTTTAGCCTTTACTTAACAATTGCCGGGCGCGGCTATCCGCACCGGAAGGCAGCTGGTTCGGGCCGGATTTAATCCAGGCCACGATGTCTTGCCAGGCGGTAGGGGCTTGCAGATCGCGGAGCAGCATGTGGTAACCGTTCTGGTAAATAGCCACGGTTTTTTCCGCTGTATCGGTGGTCAGCATTTGCTGCAAGAAAGCATAAGTCGGCTCCTTGGGGATGACTTCGTCTTTCTCGCCGTACAGCATCAGCGTATGCGCCCGTAGCGAGCCGGCGCTGTCGAAGGCAGTGTCCATCAGGTTGGTTAATCCGTATACCGTTTCCACGCGGGTGGCTTTGATCACCATCGGATCGCGGCCCATCGCCCGCAGCATATCGATATTATCCGAAGGCATAATCTCCAGCCCGCTGCCGGTCAAGGTCAGCCAGGGCATGCTGTGCGCCAGCGTCCACAGTAAACTGGTTTGATACCAAGGCATGGTCGACCTGGCCCATAGCGCCGGCGCGGCGAGGATGATGCCGGCCACATCCGGCATATCGTCCTGCTGTACGGCGGTAATCACAATAGCGCCGCCCATGCTTTCGCCCAGTAGGTAAAGCGGTTTGTTCGGGTAGCGCTGTTTCAGCAGGCGGGTTAATTGTTTTAAATCCTGTGCGTAAGCCTCGCTGCCCGCCCACAAGCCGCGCTGTGGTGCTGCGCCAAAACCGCGTTGGTCGTAAGCGAAACAGGCGATGCCGAGTTTGCTGAAATAGTTGCCCGGCGCATCGAAGAAGTGGCTGTAATCGTTAAAGCCGTGCAGCGCGATGATCACTGCATTGGGTTCGGTGTCTGGCAGCCAGCGGCGTAGCGGTAGACTGGCGCCGTCTTCGGTTAGAAAAGTATTCTCGCCCAGCTGCGCGGTATTGGTCTTAGCGCCGGGTGGATAGCTCATCGGCATACAGCCGCTCAGCGAGAGCAGCAATACGCCAGCCAACGGCGGCATGCGTTTCCGATACGGTTTGCGAGCGTTCACTATTTTCAAAATAAGATTTTTCATTGCTAACACATTATTTCAGCATTGAATTTCCCAAAGTTTCCCCCGCTTATGATTCGCTAAGCGGAGGATTGTTCCAGTCAAACTTATCTTAGCTGACGCGGGCAAATGGTTTTATGACAATTCAGGAATGGCTAGTTTCCTGTTATCGAACTATTCATCGTCCCACAAAATAGGAAACGCTTTACGCACCCGTTCGATGGCCTCCTGATCGACGTTTTTGCCGCGCAAGGTCAGCACCAAGGCGTAAATATCCTGGGTGCTGACTTTAAACGTGCGTTTGGGATCGGCTTTAACTGAGCTGGATAAACGTTTGATCGTTGTATGGAAGGGTAGGGGTTTGGCAACCGGCTGCGCGGGTCGGGACAGTTCGCTTTCGATAATGTCTTTTTCATTGCCGGGTGGCGCGTTTAAGGCTTTGCGCAAGATGTCGCGCGCCCTGGCCCAGGACAACTCGCCGCCGGCCAGTTTTTCGCGCATTGCTTCCGTGGTCAGCGGGGCGTAGCGAATGATGTCGTCGATCCAGCTGACACTTTTGTCGAAGAATTCGGCGATGCGCTCTCTGGACCAGTTGGCATTGTTCAAGTAAATCACGGTCTGGAAATAATCGGTGATGCGGGTGTCGACGCGGTCGGAATTCAGTTTTAGATTCAGCGCCTTGATTTCATCCGGGTCGCCGGTGACGATTCTGACGTCCACTCTGTCGAAATAGCCGGGATTGGCGCGGCGAATACCTTGAATGGCCTCCATGCGATGAAAGCCACCGACCAGATAATATTCGCGGTTGTTACGCTCCCAAACCACCAACGGCTCGAACAGGCCATTGACCACGATGTCTTTTTCCAGATGCGCGACCTTGGCCCGATCCAGTTCTCTATGGTTGGTGAGCGTGTGATGAAATTCAATCTGATCGATGGGTAAATATTCGTAGCGTTTGGTAGCGAGCATAGGCGGTTCTCTGGGTTGTCAGGTGTCTATAAAAAGACTTAAGCGAGCTTAAGCCAATATCTTACTAACGCTGGATTTACGGTACCACCATCGCATTTTTTTATACGAAATTCAATCGCGTAGGTCCTCTTGCCGGAGATGCTAACGGCCTAAAATGGAATTGCCCTGTTAGCCAAGCACCTTCAACACGATCGATAAGTAGTCGGTGTAGCCGATGGCGGCGGCCATAATGATTAACAACACGCCCTGAAAAATGGGGCGTTGTACAAAAGGCTTATAAGTGTCCTCGGCATAGCGTTCAGCCAAGTCAGACAGACTTGCCAGTTTGCCGGCTAGTGGAGGGTTGTCGGCGTTACCTTGATTGGCTATGGACAGGCGGCGCAGATTTTTCAGAGATTCGTGTTCGGTTTTATCCGCCACTGCTTTTAGGCGAAAATCACAATAGAACAAATAGGCGATGCAAACGCCGATCACGATCAACAATCCGGGCGGTGTATGCCAGTTATCAAAATAACTCATTCGTGCCAACACCATAAGGGCCGCAGCGAATAGCGGGTAAGAGATCAGGCGGCTGGCTTGTTGCGTCATATCGCCCACTAGACGGATCGTCACCCAATCCTGAAGGTAAGCGTTATCGATATTCAGCGTGGCGCGATATTCTTCCGTCATCGATACCGGCCAGGGCTCGGCACGTGGGATGGAGCGGATAAACTGGATGATCGCTTGCGCTGCTTCGGTGACGCTAATCATCAAAAACAAATAGGTCGGGACTAACACCAATCGTAACAATATAAAGTCGAGGTGATAGACAAACTCGCCGCGATAAGGTGTAAACGGTACGCCCAGTGACAGAATTATGGCAAAGGTGAGTAGCCAGGCTGCTAGCGTCAAGATGCCAACTCTACCCACACTCAAGTTTCGTTCAAGTCGTTTTTGTAATGATTGATCATGCGCATAGCAACGATTGTCAGCAGACACACCAAACTTACCGCTGAAATTCAGCCGTTCCCAAAATAACCGCGGAAACTTGACGGTTTCGATTACCCAAAACACCGTCGCCACCAGCGCCGCAAATCGGATCGCCTCAGTTGACCACATACTGACACCCTCTATTAGCGCTATAGGTTCGGTCTGTTCAGTGTTCAGCACGAATGCCGTTAATCCGCAACCCACTAACAGACAAAACAGCAGCCAAGTTCGTTGCAAACTTAGTACGCTGACTTCTACCGGCAGTTTGGCAGCATCCGCGATTTTTATTTTACGAAGAAAATAAAGCCATAGGCAGGCAAACAACAAGGCGCAGATTAGAATTTTCAGCGCGATACGGAAAAACTTTAAAAAGGGTTGATCCGCTAATAATGGTTGCTGCTCGATGTCCATTCTTCGGGCCTTATCCCTAGTGTTGTCGGCTGCCTGGATAAATCTGGCCATAGGGCCAAGCACCTTGCAATCCTTACGTCTGGTTTGAGGTTCGGAATTCGCATGGCTGAGCGGGAATGCCTTGGTACGACCGATTTCGTGTATCGCTGGGTGGCTGAACACTGTTTGGTCTAATAGGATTTGACTGTCTATGGTATTGCATATTTCCGTTAACGACGCCGGCTCAGAGGAAGCGGGATTGGAGTCCCATAATGCCATTTGCGCGGCTAAAAAATAGGCGGTTTGGTAACTGTCGCGGAATGGCGGAATGCCGTGTTGCAATTCCTGTGGCAGTTGTAAGCCGAAACTGGATACCACAATCAGGTTCCGCGCCCACTCGTTTTGATCTGGGTGTAAAAACCGGGCATCCATGACGTTCGTGAAATACCAAATGTCAGGAAACTTCGCATGTAGTGCTTGCAGTACCAATAGTTTGTCGTAGACATCGCTACCTAGGACCCCGATGGCGCCAATGCTGTGGTTGCTGTCTTCAAGCTTCTCTTCTATGTCTTGGATCTGATTGGTCAGCCGGCGCATGTAGTCGAATTGACTATCGCCGTCGGCATGTTCCATGGCTTTCGATGCCTCGGAGGAATTACTGGATTCATTGTCGCCGGACTTAGTTGCGGTAATCGGTGAGCTTTGGCCTCGCAGCGTTTTGCCGTCCAATCCGCGAAAATAAGTGTATTGGTGTACGTATTGGCGTAGGCAGTCTGATTTTGGAGTTAATTGCCCATCGCAATCCGTAGCCGGATTTTCCCCGTTCATAGCGGTCTTGACTAAGGCATCCGCAAATGTGGTGCCTATATGGTAGGCATACAATGATTCGGTTTCGGAAATCAATACCACGTGCTTAGTGGAATTAGCCAACTTGGCGCGGTTGCCGATTCGGACGCCGCGTAGTGCCAATTCCTTACTCAAGGCCGTGGCTAACTGGCTGTCGGTAGCAGTTGTACGAATAAAAGGCAGGCCAGCTCCGAAATGCTCGGTCAAATTGGTTGGTTCATTCCTATCTGGGGTTCTGGTGCCAAACAGCAATTTACCTTCATCGACTGTCGCTCGAGGCGAATACATTCGAAATAAGGGTTTTCCATCGGATTTAGCGGCCGGCTTGACTGCCCGAGCCATGGTTTGCAATTCATCAGAAGTCGCCGGCCCCAGCACATTGAATTCCAGATTGAATTGACTGTTTTTCAGATAAATCTTGCGGAGATTCTCGAACAAGTCGCGTAGCGGCTGATAGCCGAACAGCTTGTTGTCCAGGTATAACACTAAGATCGGCGGATGTTTATCGTCATCCCGAAGTGAGTACACTGGATTGGGTTTCCACACCAGAGATTCGAAGGCGATTAAGGTACTGGTATCGTTAAGCCGGTAATTGACGTAGCCAATATGCTCCGCGTCACTTGGCCCATACTCG
This sequence comes from Methylomonas sp. MK1, assembly GCF_000365425.1. Taxonomy (NCBI): domain Bacteria; kingdom Pseudomonadati; phylum Pseudomonadota; class Gammaproteobacteria; order Methylococcales; family Methylococcaceae; genus Methylomonas; species Methylomonas sp. MK1. Next base: position 1,561,237 of record NZ_AQOV01000001.1, on the reverse strand, counting down.
TTGTTTTGGTCGGCCGTGAGTCCGGACAGCACCGCATAGCGAATACGCCGGCGGGTTTCTACGTCTTCCTGATAGTGACCATTCGGCATCAGAGTGGCCATCACAATTTGCCGCGTGTCGCGTAATTCACCCAACTGCTTTTGAACGGTTTTTATCACTTCTTCAGTGTTTTTATATTGCTGATAATTCTCGCGGTTTAAATTTTGGTTGGCGATGGCTTCGAATGGGTCTTGCCACAAACGCGCGTCCACGTCCGATTTAAACCCTGCTTGCTGCTGCGGTATCGGTGCTTTGTTAGGTCTGGAATCGTTGAAGGGGCTTTGACCGACGAACAGGCTGCCACCCAGAATGATCAAGAGCAAACTTAATACGTTTGGAGAAATCAGCGAGGATTTGTTTTCTTTGGACATAAGCGCCAAGCTCTGATTGATATGGAGAGATAGTGGGACATACCCGGTTGTGCTACTAGACTAACACTAGAAGTTTTCGGCTTCAAAGGCAGAAACTAACAACGATTTTTGTAAAATTACACTATCTAGCAGGGTGCGGAATCCAAGTTTCGCGAACCGAGGCCATAAAATCCACGTTTATTTCCGTAACAACCAAGGATTGCCGCCGATGGCGGTGAGGTTGGTGGTGACGGTTTGTTCGTTGGCGAAGCGTTGCAAGTAGTGGGGGCCGCCGGCTTTCGGGCCGGTGCCGGATAAGCCCATGCCGCCGAACGGCTGCACGCCGACTACCGCGCCTATCATATTGCGATTGATGTAAATGTTGCCGACCCTGGCGTGTTGCTGGATGTAGCGCATATTGGCGTTGATGCGGCTGTGGATGCCCAGCGTCAAGCCGTAGCCGCTGGCATTGATGGCCTCTACCACTTTTGCCAGCTCGTTGGCTGGGTAGCGGATAATATGCAGGATAGGGCCGAACACTTCCTGTTCCAGCAACGATAGGGCAGGGATTTCCGCTAAAGTCGGCGGAAAAAAGCATCCATTTATCAGGTCGTCAGGCACTGGCAATTGGAATAACAGCTTGGCTTCGCGGTTAAGCTTCTCGATGTGGTTCAGTAGCTTGGCTAAAGCGTGTCGATCAATAATAGGGCCGACGTCGGTGGCAATATCCAGCGGCGACCCAAGCCGCAGCAAACGCATCGCGCCAATCAAACGCGCAATGACGTCCTCCGCGGTCTCTTCCGGCAGAAACAACACCCGCAACGCCGAGCAACGTTGGCCGGCACTGTTAAACGCCGATTGCAAGGCGTCCGCGACCAGTTGTTCCTGATGTGCGGAGCTATCGGCGATCATCACGTTTTGCCCGCCGGTTTCGGCAATCAAGGTGGCAATCGCGCTGTCACGCTCAGCCAGTTGCCGATTGATAAACTGGGCCGTGGCGCCGGAACCGGTAAAGGCCACGCCTGCGACGCGTTCGTCACTCAACAGTTGCCGGCCAATCTCGGCGCCGTCGCCCGGTAAAAATTGCAAGACATTTTCCGGTATTCCGGCTTCGAGTAACAGGCGGACGCAAGCCATCCCTGTTAACGAAGTCTGCAAAGCCGGTTTGGCGATCACGGTATTGCCGGCCGCCAGCGCAGCGGCGATTTGGCCGATGAAGATGGCAATCGGAAAATTCCATGGGCTGATGCAGACAAACACGCCGCGCCCGACCTGAAACAATTGGTTATCTTCGCCAGTGGGACCGGGCAATCGCAGTGGCTGAGCGAATTGCTCGACCGCGCAGGCCGCGTAATACCGGCATAGATCGACCGCTTCCCGTACTTCCGACAACGCGTCTCGCACGGTTCTGCCGCCTTCACGGATGCACAGCGCCGTCATTTCCAGGCGCTGCTGTTCCAATAAATCCGCTGCTTTACGCAGATACCCGGCGCGGGTTTCGACTGGGCATAAGCGCCAGGCATTGAACGCGCTGGCGGCTTGTTGCAAGGCTTGTTTTATATCGATTGGGGAGCTGAAAACTACCTCACCAACCAAGCTATGTCGGTCATACGGACTATAAACCGGATGCCGTTCGCCCCAAACTTGCCGTCCGGCGACCAATGGTGCGGCTTGCCAATTGTGGTCGGACATGGCGGCCAAGTCCCGTTGCAACTGCTCCAATACCTCAGGATTACTTAAATTCAGCCCCTGCGAATTTCGGCGTTGCGCGCCAAATAACTCGCTGGGTACAGCCAGCGGTTCAGAATCGACTTGGCTTAACTGAGCCGACGGATCGCCGGACAGCACAGCCGCGCTAAGTGCCGGATTTTCGATTTGATTGATGAACGAGGTGTTCGCGCCGTTTTCCAATAAGCGTCTGACCAGATAAGGCAACAAGTCCCGGTAATTGCCGACCGGAGCATATACGCGGCATTTGATAGGGCGCTGATTTAACAACTCGTCATACAAAGCACTACCCATCCCATGCAGACGCTGGAATTCAAATCCCGGATGGCCTTTGCCAAACTCGCAAATCGCCGCTACGCTGTAGGCGTTATGCGTGGCAAATTGCGGATAAAAAGCCTGCGGCTTTGACAGGATCAGTCTGGCGCAAGCCAGATAAGACAAGTCGCTGGCGGCCTTGCGACTAAATACAGGGTAGTCGTCCCAGCCGTTCTCCTGAGCGCGTTTGATCTCGCTATCCCAGTACGCGCCTTTCACCAAACGGATGGGAATGAGGCGTTGCTGCAATTCGGCCACAGTCGCCAGCCATTCGATCACTGTCACAGCGCGTTTTTGGTAAGCCTGTACCGCTAGACCGAAACCCGGCCAGCCGGCCAGTGCCGTATCGTTAAATACCGCTGCGAAAATATCCAAAGACATGTCCAGCCTTTCGGCTTCTTCCGCATCCACGGTCACGGAAATATTCGCGGCGCGGGCCAGCTTGACCAAGGCCAACAGCTTGCTGCTGATTGCCGGCACCGCGTAGCGATGCTGCAAGGGTTCATACCGCGGATAAAGTGCCGAGAGCTTGATGGAAATGCCTGGGTTGGCAAATAAATCCGCGTCAGCAGATTCGGCCAGCGTTACGATGGCATGGCGATAAGCCGCGAAATAGCGTTCCGCATCGTCTTCGGTCAAGGCCGCTTCGCCGAGCATATCGAAGGAATAGCGGTAGGCAGGGTTGCGACCAGCTTGTGCTATAGCGTTTGTTATATCTTCTGCGATAACAAAATGTTGGGCCATTTGCTGCATGGCTTGCTTGATGGCTGTGCGGACCAGCGGCTCGCCCAGCCGGCTTAACAAGCTAGCGAAAACCCGCTGCCGAATCAACGCTTCCATTTTGCCGCTCATCCACAATGCGCTACTGGCCAGATTGACCGCTACTGAATCGCTGTGCAGCCAGTGGCTATACCAGTCGGCATCTGCCAATTTGTCGCGCAGGAACAGGTTTTGCGTGTCGCTATCCGGTATCCGCAACAAGGCTTCGGCAATGCTCATCAACACGATGCCTTCATCGCTACTCAGGCTGTATTCATGCAAGAAAGCTTCGAAAATGCTCGGCTGTTTGTGTTTGGTGCGCACTCCTTCGATCAATGCCTGCGAAGATGCGCCGATGGCCTGACTATCGTAATCTCCCAGCGTAGCGATTAGGCCGGAGATGGCTTGTGGTTCTGCTTGCGTAAATACTTGATTGATGCGCTGGCGCAGTTCGGCTAAACGGTTGGCGTTGCTCATTGTTATCACCTGTTGGGCGGACACTGATAAGCATACCGCTATCCGGAAAAACCGGTTGGCTTGTTGGACTGGGTTTGCTCTGCTACTGTTGATGACAAAGCGTTTAGCACGCGAGGAGAAAATATGTCAGGCAGAATTGATTTTACGATGGGTTTTAACGCGGGAAATGCGGCTAGAGCCGGCAATGGGGATAGCAGCTACCGGGTTTATGTGTTCGGAAATTTTTCCGGTGCCTCCGCTCCCTGGGAACAAAGCAAAATCCGGAAAATCGATGTGGATAACTTCGAACAAGTGATGGCGCAAATCCTGCCGACACTGGAAGTCAGCCCCGGCACTACGCTGCAATTTTCGACGCTGGAGGATTTTCATCCCGATGCCTGGCTAGGAAAAATCAAACTGTTGGCCGATTTGCGGACTTTAAAATCCGAACTGGGTAATCCCAATACCGCCGCGCAGGCGGTGGCGAAAATTCAGGCCTTTTTTCCTGGGGTAACCGCCAGCGAACCAGCAGTGCCTGAACTGGAAACGGAAAGTCAGGACGATATGCTGGAACGTTTGCTAGGGAAAAAGCCGGAGGGCACCGTCCCTGCGTCCGATTCTTTGGATAGTTTGTTGAAACAGATTGTGGAACCGCATGTCGCCAGGGACGCCAACCCGCAGCATCGGGTGTTAATCGATTTGATCGACGCCGCGACCTCGCAGTTTGTGAAAGCCTTATTGCATCGCCAGGATTTTCAAGCACTGGAAGCCTTGTGGCTGGCGACCGACGGCTTGGTGCATGAGGAAGCCGCCGACGCACAACAGCTTTATTTGCTGGATATTAGCCAAGCCCAGTTGCTGGCAGAGCTGGAAAAGGGTAGCGATAGTGTGGTCCAGCGTTTGCAACAACATATGCAAACAGGCGACGGAGAGCAGGACGTATTGTTCGTGGCTGATTATGTGTTTTCCGACAATGCGGAGGACAAGGCTTTGCTGGGTTTTTGTGCCGAATTAGCTGCAAAATGTGGAGCGGGTTTTCTGGCGGGCGCGGGGAACGGTTTGGTGGTTGAGGCATTGCAGAATGCAGCGGATTGGTTGGCATATCGTCAACAGATCCAGGCCGACAGCGTGATCTTAACCTATCCGCGCGTACTGATGCGTTTGCCTTACGGCAGCAAGCGCGAGCCGCTGGAAAGCTTTGCGTTTGAAGAATGCGCCACTGTTCCGCAGAACGATGAATTGCTATGGGGGAATCCGGCCTTTTTGCCGGCCAGGGTGTTGCTTAGGGCAGCGCAGGACCAAACAACAGCGGAGCAATTCTTTTTTGCCGATGCGCCGGCGTTTAGCTACGAACTGGACGGCGAACAGCTACTGCAGCCGGCTACCGAAGTGGTGTTGAACGAAGCGCAAGCCAACAATTTACTAGCGCAAAACATCATGCCGGTGATTGGCTATCGGCAGCGTCAAGGCCTACGCCTGCTGGGTTTAGAAACTTTGATTTGACAGATCTGGATGTAATTGCGCCTGCATCTTTTCTCGGTCCAGTTCGCCTTCTGAATGCGACACCACTATCGTCGCCACTGCGTTGCCGACGATGTTGGTCAAGGCACGGGCTTCCGACATAAAGCGGTCTATGCCAAGGATTAACGAAAGCGCCGCGACCGGCACCGCAGGCACCACCGCCAAGGTTGCGGCCAGCGTGATAAAGCCGGCGCCGGTGACACCGGATGCGCCTTTGCTGGTCAACATCGCTACCAATAGCAAGGTCAATTGCTGCATCAGGCTTAAATCGACATTCAGGGCCTGAGCGACAAACAACGCGGCCATGGTCAGGTAAATATTGGTGCCGTCCAGATTGAACGAGTAGCCGGACGGTATCACCAAACCCACCACCGAGCGGGAGCAGCCCAGTTTTTCCAGCTTAGTCATCAGCGGCACCAGCGCCGATTCGGATGATGAGGTGCCCAGTACCAAGAGCATTTCTTCCTTGATATAACGCAGCAGTCGAAAAATATTGAAGCCGGTCAGCGCGGCGATACTGCCCAGTATCAAGACGATGAACAAAGCGCAGGTCAGATAAAAACTGCCCATTAGCGCAGCCAGCGGTTTTAAAGCAGCGACGCCGTATTTGCCTATGGTGAACGCCATCGCCGCGCCGGCGCCGAACGGCGCCAGTTTCATGATCACATTCATCATTGCAAAAAAGATATGTGAGCATTCCTCTATAAACACATATACCGATCTGCCGGCGCTACCCATTTGTTGCAAGGCAAAGCCGAAAAGTACCGCTACCAGCAATACTTGCAGCAAATCGCCGGAACCGGTGAAGGCATCGGTAAAGGTTTTGGGGATGATATGCAGCAGAAAGTCGGCGGTGCTTTGCTGGTTGGCTTGTTTCACGTAGCCGGACACCGCCTGCGCATCTAGCGTGGCCGGATCGACGTTAAAGCCCTGGCCGGGCTTGATCAGGTTAGCGACTAGCACGCCCAGCGCCAGCGCGAAAGTCGAGACAATCTCGAAATACAGCAAGGCTTTTACCCCAACGCGCCCGGCTTTTTTCATATCATCGGCGCCGGCGATGCCCAGCACGATGGTGCAAAATACCACCGGGCCAATCAGCATCTTGATCAGGCTGATAAAGCCGTCGCCGATGGGTTTTAGTGTCACGGCATGTTCGGCGTCCAGATAACCGAACACGCCGCCGGCAACGATAGCCAACAATACCCACAGATAAAGCCGGGCGGGGGGACTCGCAGGTTTTGGCGATAGCGGGGTACTGAGATCTTCCGAGTTCATGGTTTAGCACAGGTTTTGAGTGCAATATCGTTTAAAAGCTACGCATAACGCAAGGATAAGTTACGAGTCCAACAGCCCGGCTTACGATGGCAGTGAACCAGTCGCCGACATCTGTTCCAACTTAAACTACGAGGCTATGGCGGGCTCAAATAGCGGTGGATCCCGATTAAAAGGATACCAGAATCTTTTCAACTTCGACAAAGCGGCTATTAGCGCGTTCCGCTTATTTTTCTTCTTTCTTGTCAAACACCCCGCTAAAACTAAAACCAATATCGATTTTGCCGATTTCTTCGATCACTTTCTGGCTCAATTCAGCCGCCGGCTTATCGGAAAACACCGCGTAGCGCATCAGGTTTTCTGTATAGGTTTGCTTGTCTTTATACTGGCTATAAAACGCGAACATCAACGCCGCGATGCCGGTAACGGTGGTTTGCACTATCGCCGATTTATACCATTCGCGCTCGCCCAGGCGGTCTTTCATCAACACCCCTAGCGACGGCCACAGAAATACCGCCACCGCGGAAATCAGCGACAGCCAGAAAAATACTTTATTTAAAATCGCATAGCTTCTGGCTTTGGCATACAGATCATAAATCAACACTAGCTTGCGTTCTTCGTCTACTGTTGTAGGCTTTGTCGTGCCAGTTGAATCGGTCTTACAGACGGCGGTTTTGGCGTAATCCATCAGCAATTTCGCACTGGTTTGATTGGGATTAAGGATGTTGATGACATCCTTATCGCAGGATTCCGATGCGCACCCGCTTAGCGCAATCAGGGTCACGATGATCAACAGAAACTGACGCATGGTTTTGCTCCGTATCGATTTAGTGGGGTAATTGTGACATAAGCGGGATGATAGATTGTTCGTAAAATTATGTCCGGCGAGGATCGACAGAGTATTTTCCGGAAGTCTTCTTCTGCGATGGGATGTCAAGATTTCCTGGTGATCGATAATAAGCGGATGATCAGCTCAATTGATTGGATTGCTGCATCTGGTAATTTCCACGCCATGTTGCTTAGCGCTGATGATGTACATATACAATTGACTACCTAAATCCTTATTAAATCGAAAACTACATGCCGATAGTCTTCCGAATTATGTTGTTACTTTTACCCCTAGTGGCAGCACATGCCGATGAACTCCACAAACTAATCGGCTACAAATGCGATGCTGATCTGAATGTCCTTGTGCTCTCTTACGCGGCCGGCTATAACGAAGTTGGCGAAGAAATGATCAAGAACAAAAGCCTATTTCAATGGGACCCTTGGTCACTTCTTGTTACAGATGAGCGAGACACTCATATGTTTGTCATCGAGACCAAAACGGCGAAAGGTCAATGCAAGCTAAAAGATGGGCTCTACGAAATAGCTATTGGCCCAGTACCAGGTAATCACAATCTTGAAAGTCGTTGCGGTTCCTATATGTCAGTCTGGGCGGAGGTTAGACGGGGTGAGAAAATCATCTTGCCACCTTACCAGTTCGATCCACCATGCTTTGATGATGGGCCGATAACATCTGAGATCGTCATAAAATCCGGTAGCGACAAACCCGAAACAAAAAAGCTTTCTCCAACCGAATTTTATCAATGAGGTTTCATTCATATCTAACGTATTTTCTGCACCTGAGCAATTTCGGGGCTAAACCGACCACCAGGAGATATGCTGAGCAGGACCGGTTTTGTTAACCCGTTCTGAACGTTTCAACGATGTGTGAAAGTTTGGCAAAACTTTTGGAGCGGGTTGTACAACTCACCCGACCTATGTTCAGAATTGGCTATGCAATGGTTTGGCGTTATGCTTTACAAGCTTCCTTGGCCGGATGGGACAAATTTGGCCTGGAAAACAGTGCAATAACTGAATCTTTGGAATTCATCATGTTAAATATCGAAATCGATAACCCTGAGTTGGAAGCCAGCCTGCAGCAGTTGTTTGGCAATAATCAGCAGTCTATTGCCAGTGCCTTCGCCGAGTTTGTACAGCATCGTAAAATCAAGCAGGACATCGGCGTGTCGATTACTCAATTGGCTGCTGGCGAAGGCCTGCCGCTGCAAGAGGTGATGCAGGACATTCGCCGGAAATATGAGTGAGTACCGCATTGTCTTTTCGCCGCGCGCCGGACAGCGCTTGGCGGAAATAGCCGACTATCTTTATCGGCAAAACCTATCGCAGCGCTTTGTGCTGGATTATCTGCAACGCTTTGAAGATTGGCTGAATACCTTGCTGGTGCAGTTTCCCGAGTCGGGTACACCGATGCCGGAGTTTGGTGACAACATTCGCCGGGTGGTCTATCAGCAATACAGCTTTGTTTACCGTCTAAACGGCGACGCCATTGAGATATTAACCGTTTACCGTGAAAATCAACCCTGAACGCGGGTCGATTTTATCCAAACGGCAGTATGTTGGACTTTAGTTTGATTTGCCGACAGGCAATACATAATTGGCCGATAGGCGTTAGAGCAACCCCTTTAAGCAATCCCCTCAAGATCGGCGACAAGAATCCTATTGATTTCCCAAAGGCTAAGCCATGCAAACACCCGCAAGCAAGCTCTACTGCACCGCCCAAATCCGCGAGGCTGAACGTTATGCGATCGACGAACTGGGGATTCCGGGCCGGGAATTGATGCGCCGGGCTGCGTACGCGCTATTCGAGCAGTTAAGACAGCGCTGGCCGGAACAACAAGCAGTCACTGTGCTATGCGGCGCCGGCAATAACGGCGGCGATGGTTATGTGGTTGCGACGCTGGCTTTGCAGGCTAATTTTCAGGTAACCGTTTATGCCTTGGCCGATCCAGACGGTTTGCCGGGTGACGCTCTGAGTGCCTATCAAGATTTTTTACAGGCTGGTGGACGTGTCAGCGACTTCGAAGCCGGGCAATCCAAGCTGCAAGGTGTCATAGTCGATGCTTTGTTCGGGATCGGTTTGAGCCGTGAGGTCGGGCAAGATTACGCGTTAGCCATTAAGGCGATAAATGCCTCCGGCTGTCCGGTGATTGCGGTAGATGTACCGTCCGGCTTGCACGCCTACACTGGCTCGGTCCTAGGGTGCGCAGTCAAGGCTGATGTGACGGTGACCTTCATCGGTTTGAAGTGTGGCTTGTTTACCGGCGAAGCAGCCGAATATTGCGGCGAGATTATTTGTAGCACCTTGGAACTCCACGCAACAGTGTTGGCGGCGATGCCGCCAATCGCGCTATTGCTGAAAAAAATCGACTTGCCGCGCCGCGCCCGGGTTGCTCACAAAGGTCGTTTCGGGCATGTGTTGTTGATTGGCGGCAACCTGGGTTATACCGGGGCGATACGTTTGGCGGGCGAGGCGGCCTTGCGTTCCGGCGCCGGTCTGGTTAGCATCGCCACCCGCGCATCGCATAGCGGGTTGATCAACATCGGTCGACCGGAGTTAATGTGCCACGGCGTGGAATGCGGCGAAGCGCTACATGCCTTGCTGGAGAAGGCCAGCGTCATCGTGATCGGGCCCGGTCTGGGCCAGGACGATTGGGCCAGGGAGATGTTCGGCGCGGCGCTGGCCATTGATAAGCCGTGCGTGATCGATGCCGATGCCTTGAATCTGTTGTCCTTGCAACCCAAGCGGCGCGCGAATTGGATATTAACGCCACACCCCGGCGAAGCCGCGCGCTTGCTGGGCTGTAGCGCCGGACAAATCTCTGCTGACCGCTTTGCGGCGTTGGCGGATTTGCACAGTCAATACGGCGGCACTTGTTTGTTAAAAGGCGCCGGTACCTTGATTACCTGCGGCGATACGGTCTATGTCGGCACTACCGGCAACCCCGGCATGGCCAGCGGCGGCATGGGCGATGTGTTGTCGGGTTTGATCGGCGGCTTGCTGGCGCAGGGTTTGAGCTTGGATGAAGCGACGCGGTTGGGTGTGTATGTGCATGGCGAAGCGGCTGACAGTCTGGCTTTGGAATTTGGCGAGCGCGGCTTGCTGGCCGGCGATTTGCCGGCACGAATCAGGAAATTATTAAATTAATGAACATCACTCTGGAAACCTCCGAAGATACCGAAGCGCTGGGTGCCGCACTCTGGAAAGCACTGCCGGAAAAATGTCTGCTGTTTTTGTACGGTGAATTGGGTGCCGGCAAAACCACGCTGGTCAGGGGCTTGTTGCGCGCCGCCGGCCACGATGGCGCGGTAAAAAGTCCCACTTATACTTTGGTAGAGGAATACGAAGTCAACGGCCGGCGTTTGTTTCATTTTGATTTGTATCGGCTCAAAGACCCGGAAGAACTGGAATGGATGGGCATGAATGATTATCTGAATCAAAACGCGTTGTGCTGTATCGAATGGCCGCAAATGGGCGCGGGGTTTTTGCCTATGGCCGATCTGGAAGTAAGGTTGAATTATTTTCAGCAACAACGTACCGCTGAAATCAAGGTGTTAGCAAAAAATCGGCTAAGCGATATAAAACTAAACTGGAAAAACAATAACCTACTGCTATAATTTCAACGAAGTTGTCACTAGTGGAAATGTGGGGTATGCAGCAGATGTCTAAAATTTTCTGGATATGGGGTTTGTTATTGCCCACGTTTTCCGCATTCGCGGCTCAGACTGAACTGGGTGCGGTCACTTATTCATCGGCCAATCAACTGCTGGTCAATTTGCCGAGCACGGTCAAGCATCACGCGTTTGTGTTGAAAAGTCCTAACCGGTTGGTCGTGGATTTTGTCGATGCCAAAATGGCGCAGGGTTTGAATCAACCTGCCGCCGATCATCCTTTGTTCGGCTTTGCCCGGAGCGCGATGCGGAACAACAAAGATTTGCGTATCGTCGTTGAATTGAAAGCCGATGCGGACGCCAAGGTGGCGATGGTCGGCAAGAATTTGCAAATTGATTTGGCGGCAAAAGACCAGCCGGTGCAACCTCAGTTGGCAGCCAAGCCAGCGGAAAGAGCGTTTACTCCGGTTGCGGCGCTTAAAACTGAAAAGCCGGCAGCTACCCCAGTGGTTGCCGTTGCCGAAAAAGTCGATAAATCCAGCAAGAAATCGGAGACCATTGCCAAACCTGTCGCGGTTAAATCCGTATCCAAAGCCAAAGGTCGTAACATCATCGTTGCTATCGATGCCGGCCATGGCGGTAAGGACGTCGGTGCGCAGGGCGCAAACGGCACCCAGGAAAAAGACGTGGTCTTTGCAATTGCCAAGAGTCTGCAAGGTATGGTCAATAGCCAGCCGGGCATGAAAGCGGTGATGATTCGCGACGGCGATTATTTTGTGAAATTAAACGAACGCCGCCGCATTGCCCGAGCCGCCAAAGCCGATTTGTTCGTGTCCATCCACGCCGATGCGTTCAGCGATAGCCAAGCCCATGGCGCATCTGTCTATACCTTGGCCAGCAAGGGCGCTTCCAGCGCAGGCGCCGGGTGGTTGGCAGCCAGCGAAAACGCAGTCGATGGCGGCGGTGCCGGCGAGGACCGGGATGACACCTTGACCTCGGTATTGATGGACTTATCTAACAAAGCCGCAAAAGAAGCCAGTCAGAATGTCGGTAACAAGGTGCTGAAAAGCGTAAAAAGCGTTGGGCATCTGCACAGAAGTGCGGTGCAAAAAGCCGGTTTCGTGGTGTTGAAGTCTGCGGAGATTCCGTCAATTTTGGTGGAAACCGCCTTCATTTCCAATCCGGAAGAAGAGCGTCGCTTGAACACCAAGGCCTATCAAAACAAAATGGCATCGGCGGTATTTAGCGGTATTGTCGGCCACTTTAAACAATATGCGCCGGCCGATACGATGATGGCCCAGCTGAATCGTTCCGGCAAATCCAAAGCCGTGCAATTGGCTGCGTTGGATGTGGATGATAATGAACCGGTGGCTAAAGCAAAACCGGAACAAAAACCGGTGTTGGCGGCTAGAGAGCTGGATGCTGCTCCGACCATGGTGGCGAGCAATGCCGGCACTCATCATGTGATCAACCGCGGCGAAACGCTGTCCGGTATAGCGCAGCAATACGGCATCAGCATGCGGGCTTTGCGTATGGCCAATGCGATGAACGACGGCAACGTGCGCATCGGCCAAGTATTGCAGATTCCGCGAGACAGCTAATAATCCAATCTAAAACGGGGTGAATCATTTCGCCCCGTTTCATTTCCATCCGCTAAAATACGCGCTTTTCTTTGAGCGCAGCCGATGCGGATTCATGCTTTACCCACTCAATTAGTCAATCAAATCGCAGCCGGCGAGGTGGTCGAGCGCCCGGCGTCCGTGGTCAAAGAATTGGTGGAAAATTGTTTCGATGCCGGCGCCACTCAGATTCACATCGATGTGGAGCAGGGTGGCACTCGGCAAATCCGGATTCGCGACAATGGTTGCGGCATCGTTAAAGATGATTTGGCGCTGGCCTTATCTCGGCATGCCACCAGCAAGATTGCCTCCTTGGACGATTTGGAGCATGTGATCAGCATGGGGTTTCGCGGCGAGGCTTTGCCCAGCATCAGCTCGGTGGCGCGTTTGACTTTGATCTCTCGTACCGCTGACGCCGAATGTGCCTGGCAAGTCAGCGCCGACGGCACCGAGCGAAACTTTGATCCGCAACCCGACCCGCATCCGCCCGGCACGACTGTGGATGTGCGCGACCTGTTTTACAACACGCCGGCTCGCCGCAAGTTCTTAAAAGCCGAGAAAACCGAGTTTACCCACATCGAGAGCCTGATTCAAAAACTGGCTTTGGCGCGTTTCGATGTCGGTTTTGTGTTGAATCACAATCAGCGCGAAGTGCTGAACCTGAAGCCGGCGGCAACTCAGGAGGCTCAGGAAAAACGTATCGCTGCAATTTGCGGCTCGGCGTTTGTCGAGAACAGCGTAAAGATCGACTTTGCCGCCTCCGGTTTACATCTGCACGGCTGGGTCGGCTTGCCGACTTTCTCCCGCAGCCAGCAGGATATGCAGTTTTTTTACGTCAATGGCCGTTTGATCAAGGATAGGTTAGTCGCCCATGCGGTGAAACAGGCTTACCAGGATGTGTTGTACCATGGCCGGCATTCGGTGTTTGTGCTGTATCTGGAACTCGATCCGGCCTTGGTCGATGTCAACGCCCACCCGACCAAACTGGAAGTGCGGTTTAGGGAAGGGCGGATGGTGCATGATTTTCTGTTTCAGGCGCTGCATCGCAGCTTGGCCGATCAACGGCCCGGCGGGACGCAAGTTGCACAGCAGATCGAAACTGTGGGTGATTATTCGGCAGCGCAAACGCCGACAGCGCCGTTGCGGACACCTTTGAATCAACAAACCTCTTTACCGCTGACGATGCCTGAGTCGGGTTTGGATAGCGTGTCACAACGCGTGGCCCCCGAAGCATTCGACGCTTATCGCTACCCGCCCGAACGAGCCAACTTGTCCGACGTGGCCGAGCAAATCAAAGCTTACGGCAAACTGTATCCGCAAACCGACCATGCTGCCCCAACCCAGGCTGCTGTGGAATCAGCGATCCCACCCTTGGGCTTTGCGCTGGCGCATATTCACAATATTTATATCCTGGCGGAAACTGCCAACGGCATTATTTTGGTGGATGCCCACGCCGCCCATGAACGGGTGACGTATGAACGGCTGAAACAGCATTATCACAATCGCGCAATTGTTTCCCAGCCGTTGTTGCTGCCGATCAAGTTGCAAGTCACCGCTGCCGAGGCCGACTTGGCCGAGCAAGAACACGAGTTTTTCACGGGGCTTGGCTTTGAGATCAACCGTTCCGGCCCGGAAACGGTGGTGCTGAGAGCCACGCCGGCTTTGCTGGCAAAAGCCGATGTCGATCAGTTGGTGCGCGATATTCTGGCCGATCTGGCCACCCACGGCGTCAGCCACAAAGCCCAGGAAAGTCTTAACGCGATTTTGGCGACCATGGCTTGTCATAGCTCGGTGCGCGCCAAGCGCAAACTCAGCATCGAAGAAATGAACGCCTTGCTGCGGGATATGGAGCAGACCGAGCGCATCGGTCAATGCAATCACGGCCGGCCGACCTGGGTGGCACTGAGTCATCAGGATTTGGATCGATTCTTCATGCGCGGTCAATAGATGATTGACATAAATAAACCGTCGGCCATCCTGTTGATGGGACCGACCGCATCCGGCAAGACCGCGCTCGGCGTGGCGATGGCCCAAGCCTTGAATGCCGAGATTATCAGCGTCGATTCGGCCTTGGTTTATCGGGGCATGAACATCGGTACCGCCAAACCGACCCTCGCTGAGCGCGGCGGCGTGCCGCATCATTTGATCGACATTCTCGATCCCAGTGAGAGTTTTTCCACCGGCCAATTTCGCGACCGCGCTTTGGCCTTGATGCTGGACATTACTGCGCGTGGCAAGTTGCCGGTTTTAGTGGGCGGTACGATGTTGTACTTCAGCGCCTTGACTCAGGGTTTGGCGCAATTGCCGGCAGCCGATCCGGCGATTCGCCAGCGACTGGACGACGAATTGCAAACCCTGGGCAAAGACGTGTTGCATGCCCGCCTGGCGCAAGTCGATCCGCAAGCGGCGGCGCGGATCCACGTCAACGATCCGCAACGCGTGCAACGCGCTTTGGAAGTTTTTGAAATCAGTGGTCGGTCGCTATCCAGTTTTTTCGACACCGATCAGCAAGCCGAACATCCGTATAAGTTTATCAAGTTGATCATTGCACCGGAGCAGCGCAGTACCTTGCACGATAAGATTGCCGAGCGCTTCGATCTAATGCTAAAACAAGGTTTTCTCGATGAAGTCCAGGCTTTATGGCAACGCGGCGATCTGGACGAAAGCATGCCGTCGATTCGCTGCGTCGGTTACCGGCAGGCTTGGTCCTATCTCAACGGCGAATACGACCTGACAACAATGCGGGACAAAGCCATCATCGCCACCCGGCAACTGGCCAAACGCCAATTTACCTGGCTGCGCAAGGAGCAGGATGCCCAGCATTTGATCAGTGGCTCTGAAGACCTGCTTGGACAATCCTTGGCATATTGCCGTACGCATGAATAAACTCGAACAACGCCTAATTGCCTATGCGGCGCGTAATGCGCAGGCCGATAAGGATGCGGTCAGCGCCGAAATTTGCCGGCGTGTTTTAGAGCAGCCCTGGTATCAAGCCGCGCGGACGGTCATGTGGTATCTGCATTGCCGTTCCGAGGTGCGGACCCTGGCAACCGTCGTCGCCGAGCTGGATAGCGATAAACGCATCGTTGTACCTTATTGCGCGGTCGATGCCGAGGGCCAGAAGCAACTAGGACTCTGGCATTTGCAATCAATCGGCGAGCTGCAGCCCGGAATGTGGAATATTCTCGAACCGCCTCGCGAACGCTGGCTAGAGCCCGCAAAGCAAGTGGGCGCCGCAGAGCTGGATGTGATCATCGTGCCGGGTGTGGCGTTTGATAAGCAAGGCGGACGCTTGGGCAATGGTGCCGGTTATTACGACCGACTACTGCAAAAAGTACGTGCCGATACGATGTTAGCGGCGGTTTGTTACGAAGCGCAATTACTGCCGCAGGTCGAGATGGCTGCTCATGATGTGTTTATGGACTATGTGGTTACCGAGCGCGCGATTTATGCGGGCAACAGGCATGCTCGGCGATGAAGTGGGAAGAGTTAAAACGACAGATTCCAACCAGCCCTGCCTTGGTGTTGGACGAAGCGCGAATTCTTGCCAATCTAAAACCTCTGCAAACGATAAGGCAAGCAAGCGGCTGCAAAATTTTGTATTCGATGAAGGCGTTGCCTCTAGCGGCATTGTTGGCGCTGATAAAAGATCAAGTCGACGGCTTTTCGGTCAGCTCCCTGTTCGAGGCGCGATTGGCAAGCGAGGTGTTGGCAGATGCGGGGGCTAGCATCCATTTGACCACGCCGGGCATGCGCCCCGACGAGTTCGCTGAGTTGGGTCGACTTTGTAGTCATATCAGTTTCAACTCCTTGCCGCAGCATCAGCGGCTACAGGCGTCAGTCCGCGATTATTCGCCAGGGCTACGCGTCAACCCCAAGCTGTCTTTTGCCGATGATCAACGCTATGACCCTTGCCGGCCGCATTCCAAATTGGGGGTCGATATCGAACTGCTGCGGGATGGTTTGCCGGCCGATGTTGAAGGATTGCATTTTCACACAGTCTTTGCTTGCCGGGATTTTAAGCCCTTGCAACAAACGCTGGAAAAGTTGCGGCCCATTCTAAAATGCAGTCGGCTTAAGTGGCTGAATCTGGGAGGAGGGTATTTGTATAACGCCATCGCCGATCCCCAGGATGTTGCCGAGTTGATTAGGCAGGTGTGTGTCGAATTTGGCATTGATGTGTATGTGGAGCCGGGAAAGGGGGTGGTCGGTAATGCCGGTTATTTGTTGACCACCGTGTTGGATCGGTTTGTCAGTGACGGCAAGGATGTATTGATTTTGGATACCTCGGTGAATCATCATCCGGAGGTGTTCGAATACCAGATGAAACCGCATTTGCGCGAAGAAGATAGTGCCGGTGAACAGTCGGCAATTTTGGCTGGCTCGACCTGCTTGGCCGGCGATGTGTTCGGCGAATATCGGTTTGGTCGGATTCCCGAGGTTGGCGAGCGCTTAGTGTTTGCCGATGTGGGGGCGTATTCGCTGATCAAGGCCAACCGGTTCAACGGTTATAAGCTGCCGGATGTTTATGGCGTTAATCCGGCCCGCTGGGTACTGCAAAAACGTGACAGCTATGCCGATTATCGCCGGCAATGGACGAACAGCGGCGACTAGCGTTTAGTAGACTGCTTTACGTTTAAGGGTGGGCGTGCGGCGGCGCTGACTCTTGGTCCAGGCCACTCATTAGCGCTTCCATCTTCTGAATGCTGGCATCGCAGCCTTCGATGCTGGCTTGTACTTTGGCTTTAAAGCGCAAGCCCATGTGTTCGCCATCGCTTTCCCGTTCCGCGTATTCGTTCAACAGATGACAGGCATCGTGCATGGCTTGTTCGGTATTTTCGAAGTCCTCATTATCCGGCAATTGCTCGGCTTCACTGAGCATCATGAGTCGACTTAATACCGTGCTCTGGTGACGGAATACCGATTCGGCGTAGTCGGCAAAGCTGTCATGCTGGCTATTGGCTGGTACGCTGGCGCAACCGATTACGCCGCAGCTAACCAGTGTAAACAGAGTCAGAAACTTCAAACGTGGTAAGACCGTCGGCATCGTGTTTAAGCCTTTTGCGCAGTAAAAATGCAATATTCGGTGAGTTTTTCGGTAAACAACTGATGTTGGGCCAAGCCGACCAAATAGTTGGCGGTTTGTGCCTTGGAACGCAGTCCCAGCCATTGGCTGATGGTTTGTACCGGTTTCAGGCGTTTGGCAACTTTGTACATATGTTCGACGGATGCTTGGGTTTGCGCGGTGATGTCGTGGCAAATGATGTCTTGAAAACCTTGTTGTGCCAACAAGCCGCTGAATTCATCCCGCGCACACAGATTCGGCACGGCCCAACCGTTCAAACAGGTGACTACCGCCTGCCATTGCTGTTCGTTAAATTGCCGCTGCAATACAAAGCCGTCGCAGACCACAATCCGGCCGCCGGGACGCAATACCCGCCAAGCCTCGCGCAAAAAGTCGCCTTTGTGCAGCGCATGACATGAGCTTTCCAAAGCCCAGACTACATCAAATGAAGCGTCAGGAAATGGCGTGGAGCAAAAGTCGGCGACTTCGAAATCGACCCGTTCCGCAACGCCGTGGCGTTTAGCGTGTTGGCGGGCATAATCGGCTTGCTTGGCGCTGATGGTGATGCCGGTTACCCGGTTGCCATGCCGTTTGGCCATCCAGATGGTGCTGCCGCCGATACCGCAGCCGGCGTCCAGAACTTTATCGCCGGCTTGAATGCCGGCCTTTTCATAAAGAATCTGATTTTTGTTCAGCAAGGCTTGATGCTGATCGTAGGGCTTGGTCTCGTCCCAATAGCCGTAATGTAAGGCCAAATTGTCGCGGTTGCACCAGGCCACCAGATAATCGTTGTAGCAATCGTCGTAGTGTTTCGCGGCGTCCGCTTGCAGTTCGGTGCTGGATAATTCGGCGTTATCGCGCAGGCTTTGGTCGCGGTAATCTTGATTGGGTTCTAGGTTGTACATCGTAGCGGGAATCGAGGAACGGGACGACTGAGCGTAAGGCAAGGTAAACGGCCGGATTAGTTGGGTTGCCGGCCATTATAATTCAGATCGGCGATTCGCTTCATGCTAGCCGACAGATTGTTTAGTTGCGGGTGATTGATTTCCAGCGCGGCGAATAATTGTTTTATGGCTAACTCTTTGATTTGCTCGGGTTCCATGCCAAAGCGAATCTTGAACAAGCGCCGCTGTTTGCCGACCGGTAGCGCTGCCAGAATTTCGCTTAAACGTTGATCGATCAATTGACGAGCTAGAGCAAGTTCGGGACTTAAACCTTCGTCCTTGGCTTGGAAAGCGGGTTGGGTGGGCACGGGGATTGGCTGATTTGCCGTGGCCGCGCGCTGACGCATCTCCTGTAAACGCGAACTTTTGCCAGGATTGACCAAGAGCGAATCCGCTGGGCGGGTGGGTGATTTAGCCATGATGTTTGTGGTGGGTTGAATGCGCGGGATCGTGAATCAAATTGCGTATCACCACCGAGGCGCAGACGCCGCCGAAAGCTGCCGGCAAATAAGAAATGGTGCCGTATGCCGACTTTTTATAATTGCTGCCGTCGGTAAACATTAACGAATCCTTGTTGACCACTTCCGGGGAAAACACCACCTTCACACCGCGGCTGATGCCGTGTTTGCGCAAACGTGTGCGAATGAATTGCGCAAACGGGCAGTTATACGTTTTGGAGATGTCCACGACCTTGAGATGCGTCGGATCCATCTTGCCGCCGGCGCCCATCGAACTGACGATTTTCATGTTGCGGGCCTTGGCGGCGCGGATCAAAGTGATTTTCGGGGTCAGGCTGTCTATCGCATCGATCACGTAGTCGTAGTGCTGGCTCAACAGCTCGTCGGCGGTATCGGGGGTGATGAATTCGTGCTTGATCGTCAGTTTTAAGTCCGGATTGATCGCCAGTAAGCGCTCACCCATGATGTCAGCCTTTGACTGGCCGTGCGTGGTCGATAGCGCCGGCAACTGCCGATTGCGATTGCTGGGATCGACTACATCGCCATCGACGATAGTCATCTCGCCAACCCCGGCCCGGCAGATAAATTCGGCGGCAAACGAGCCCACGCCGCCCATGCCCACTACCAGCACATGAGATTGCTGGAGCTTGTCAAGTTTGGGCTTGCCTATCAGCAGTTCGGTGCGGGAAAGCCAGCTTAAATCAGTCATTAAGAAATACTCGTTTGAAATTGCTCAGGATTTGTTGGCGCAAGGTCGCGATGTCTAAGCCAAGCATTTTAGCCGCAGCGGCGTATATTGCGTCAATGGATACGTTTGCGGCGTCGGTTTCCAGGAACAAGTGATCAGCTGGCGTGCCGCTTAGCGCTTTGCCGGCATGGCTACGAGGATTCAGCAACGCCGCGCCAAAGGATAGATACACCCCGTGTCTTAGTAATTGTTCAGCCAAGGCAGGTTTGCCGTTAAAGCCGTGGATGATCCAGGGTGTCTCGGTGTTTGGTGTGGATTTTTTAATCTGTATCAGCTCATCAAAGGCGCGCACACAATGGATGATCAGCGGTTTGCCAAGTTGGCTGGCGAGCTTGATCTGGTGAATGAATGCTGGGATTTGCATGGCCAACGGCGTGGCAATAGCTTTATCCAGTCCGCATTCGCCGATTGCCAGTAGGTGTGGATCCTGGCTTGCCGCGCTGATTTTCCCTAAAGCTGTTTCGGCGTCTTCTTCGTCGAGATGCCAGGGATGTAAACCCAAGCTGTAAAAACTGTTGTGTGTTGCCGTGACGTCGAAATCCTGGGTGGTGATGCTGAGTATTTCAACGGTCTGAAGGGCGCCGGTTTGGTGGCAATGGATGTCAATGTAGGCATCGGCCAAGCTCAGCGCCTCGTTAGCTGTTTCAATTTTCACTGAATTACCATCTGTTACTCGATAAAAATTAACACCCTTAAAAAACCGTTATCGCACGGTATAATGCTATTTTATTTCTTCAGCAGAAAAACAATGGCGCAATATATTTTTTCGATGAACCGGGTCGGCAAGATCGTACCGCCCAAAAAGTACATCCTTAAAGACATTTCCTTATCGTTTTTTCCAGGCGCCAAAATAGGTGTGCTCGGTTTGAACGGCTCCGGTAAATCCACGCTGCTGCGCATCATGGCCGGCATCGACAAGGAAATCGAAGGCGAAGCGATTCCGCTGAAAGGCACGAAGATCGGCTATCTGCCGCAAGAACCGCAACTGGATCCGAACAAAACCGTGCGCGGCAATATCGAAGAAGCTGTCGCGGAAATAAAGGATGTATTGGCCAGATTGGATGCGGTCTACGCCGCTTACGCCGATGCCGACGCCGATTTCGATGCGCTAGCCGCCGAGCAGGCCAAGCTGGAAGATATTATCAACGCTTGCGACGGTCATAACCTGGATCGTACGCTGGAAGTCGCTGCAGACGCCTTGCGATTGCCGGATTGGGATGCCGATGTCACCAAATTGTCCGGCGGGGAAAAGCGCCGAGTGGCGCTATGCCGTTTGTTACTGTCCAAGCCCGATATGCTGCTGCTCGACGAGCCGACCAACCATTTGGATGCCGAGTCGGTGGCGTGGCTGGAGCGCTTTCTGCATGACTATCCTGGTACTGTGGTAGCGGTAACCCATGACAGATACTTCCTAGATAATGTGGCCGGCTGGATTTTGGAGTTGGACCGTGGCATGGGTATTCCGTGGGAAGGCAACTATTCGTCTTGGCTGGAACAAAAGGAAAAACGCCTGGAGTTGGAGGAGAAGCAGGAATCCTCTCGGCAAAAAGCCATGAAAGCCGAGTTGGAATGGGTCCGTTCAAACCAAAAAGGCCGGCACGCGAAGAGCAAGGCGCGTTTGGCGCGCTTTGAAGAATTGTCGTCAGTCGAAACGCAAAAACGTAACGAGACCCAGGAAATTTATATTCCACCAGGTCCACGTCTGGGCGATGTGGTGATTGACGTTGAGAACATCAGTAAGGGTTTTGGCGACAGACTTTTGATCAATAATTTGAGCTTCAAATTGCCGCCGGGTGGGATTGTAGGCATCATCGGTCCTAACGGTGCCGGTAAAACCACCTTGTTCAGGATGATGGCTGGTTTTGAAAAACCGGATGCCGGCGACATCAAATTTGGTCAAACCGTGCAGATGGCCTATGTCGATCAGTTGCGCGACGACATGGACAACAACAAAACGGTTTGGGAAGAAATCTCCGACGGCTTGGACATGATCACCGTCGGCAAATACGAAACGCCATCGCGGGCTTATATCGGCCGATTTAACTTTAAAGGCGGGGATCAGCAAAAACGTATCGGCGAACTATCTGGCGGCGAACGCAACCGGGTGCATTTGGCCAAGCTGTTGAAAAGCGGCGGCAACGTGTTATTACTTGACGAACCGACCAACGATTTGGATGTGGAAACCTTGCGAGCACTGGAAGAGGCTTTATTGGCTTTCCCCGGTTGTGCAGTGGTGATCTCGCATGATCGCTGGTTCCTGGATCGTATCGCCACGCATATGCTGGCATTCGAAGGCGATAGCGAAGTGGTCTGGTTTGAAGGTAATTATGCCGACTACGAAGCTGATAGGCATCGTCGATTGGGTACCGATGCCGATAACCCGCATCGTCTCAAATATAAAAAAATCGGCTAAGCTGAACTTAAGCAGCCGTTGGTATTTTTGCAACGGCTTTGCGATTAAAGATCTGATTGAACTTGAAATAGCGCAGACCAGTCCCAAACTCATTAAAAGTTTTTTATTGATCCGCAGCCCGCGTGTTGAAATTGGTGGGTGTAGCGGGTAATGTATTAATAGCGCACCGAACAATAATAAGGAGAAATAGGATGTCGAAAGCACAAAACTTGCAGGACAACTTTTTGAATGCCCTCAGAAAAGAACACACCCCCGTGTCGATTTTTTTGGTTAACGGTATCAAACTGCAAGGCCGCGTCGATTCTTTCGACCAATACGTGGTGATGCTGAAAAACACTGTGAATCAAATGGTTTACAAGCATGCCATATCCACTATCGTTCCCGGCAAAAATGTCACAATGCACCGTGATCCCGACGTTAGCGATGAAAGCTAAGAGGTTATTTTTTGTTTGAACGTCCCGATGCGGGTGAACGAGCCATTCTCGTTCACCTCAATTTGCAAGCTGGTCAAGAAGATCTCGACGAGCTGAAAGAACTAACCAAATCCGCAGGCGCCCAACCGACTTATGTAGTAACCGGAAGCCGGTATCGGCCTGATCCGAAATATTTCGTTGGCACCGGTAAGGTCGAAGAAATCAGGTCGGCGATCATCGAGCACGAAGCCAATATCGTTATCGTCAATCATCCGCTAACACCCAGCCAAGAGCGCAATTTGGAAAAAGCGCTGGAAGTCAGGGTGGTGGATCGTAACGGTCTAATCCTGGATATTTTTGCGCAGCGGGCGCAAACCTTTGAAGGTAAATTGCAGGTCGAACTGGCGCAGCTCAAACATCTGTCTACCCGATTGATTCGCGGCTGGACGCATTTGGAGCGGCAAAAGGGCGGTATTGGTTTGCGTGGTCCCGGCGAAACCCAGTTGGAAACTGACAGGCGGTTGTTGGCGGTGCGTATAAAGCAAATTCAACAGCGCCTGGGTAAGGTGGAAAAGCAGCGCCATCAAGGTCGTAGCAAACGCAAAAAAGCAGAAATTCCTACCGTATCTTTAGTTGGCTACACCAACGCCGGTAAGTCGACGCTGTTCAACACCTTAACCGGTGCCGGTATTTATGCGGCTGATCAATTGTTTGCGACGCTGGATCCTACCTTGCGGCAATTGTCGCTCAGTAATGGCGGCGAAATCATTTTGGCGGATACCGTCGGCTTTATCCGGCATTTACCGCATGAACTGGTGGCGGCATTTCGTTCCACTTTGCAGGAAGCCAGCGAAGCGGATTTGTTGTTGCATGTGATCGATGCGGCTGCCGAAGATCGTGAAGACACGATCTATCAGGTAAACCAAGTCTTGAGCGACATCGACGCCGCTAAAATTCCACAGTTGATGGTTTTCAACAAGATCGACTTACTCGAGGATGTGGCGCCGCACATTGATTACGATGCTGACGGGAAACCCGTCAGCGTCTGGATTTCCGCGCAAAACGGGGTAGGCTGTGATTTGTTGCAGCAGGCCTTGTCCGAGTTATTTGCTAGCAGCAAGGTGATTCGAAAATGCTATTTGCCAGCCGGCCAAGCGGGATTAAAAGCAAAGTTATTCACTTTCGTGAAAATAATCGACGAAGTCAATAACGATAGCGGCGATTGCGAATTGACGATAGAAATCGACAAAAAGCATTTGGGCTTGTTGAAGGGTATTGATGTCCATGAGCAGGTTTGATCGGCCGATTGCCGGAACAATCACCTAGTTATTTGCTCGGAAATGGCTAACTTACGATAGAATGGCGGTTTTTCGGATAGACAAGCCAACGCTTCGAGTCATCGAACAGGCTGTCCATACGAGATGCAGCTTTAGAGTTTTCAAATCCAATTTTTGGAGTGTTTGGTATGTCTTGGAATGAACCCGGCGGTGGTAAAAAAGACCCCTGGAGTGGTCGTAATGATAAGAATGATCCACCCGATTTGGACGAGGTAATTCGTTCGCTACAGGACAAACTCGGCGGTATTTTCGGCGGCGGTTCCAAAGGCGGTCTCGGCAGCGGGCCGTCAATGAAAGGCGTGGGTTTACTGGCTGCAGGCGCCGTTATTCTCTGGGGTTTGAGCGGGTTTTATACCGTGGACGAAGGTACGCGTGGCGTGGTCACCCGTTTTGGTGCCTATGTCAATACTACTCAGCCGGGTCTGAACTGGCATATCCCGTCGCCTGTAGAGCAGGTGGCGGTCATCAATGTCGAGCAACAACGCTTTATCGAAGTGGGTTACCGTTCCGGCGGTGGGCAGGGTATGGGCTCAGTGCCCAAGGAAGCGATGATGCTGACTAAAGACGAAAATATCGTCGACGTTCGTCTGGCTGTCCAATACCAAGTCAAAGATGCCAAGGATTATGCGTTTAACGTGCTGGATCCAGCCTCAACTCTGAAACAAGTCACCGAAAGCGTGCAGCGTGGCGTGATCGGTCGTAGCGACATGGATTTTGTGCTGACCGAAGGCCGTAGCGACATCGTGCTGGCGATCAAATCTGAAATTCAGTCGGTAATGGATGCGTACAAAACCGGCATATTGATCACTAGCGTCAACTTGCAAGACGCTCAGCCGCCCGAACAAGTGCAAGGTTCTTTCGAAGATGCCATCAAGGCGCGGGAAGACAAACAGCGCTTGATTAACGAAGCGGAAGCGTATTCGAATGACGTGGTGCCTAAAGCCCGCGGTGCGGCTTCGCGTATCGTGCAAGAATCCGAAGGTTACAAAGAAAAAGTAATTGCCCGCGCGAACGGTGATGTCAGCCGCTTCTCGCAATTGTTAACGGAATACAAAAAAGCGCCGGCGGTAACCAAGCAGCGGATGTATATTGAAGCGATGGAGTTGGTTTTGGGTCGCTCCAACAACGTACTGGTTGATGTGAAAGGCGGCAATAACATTATGTATCTGCCGCTGGAGAAGTTGGCGAATAAGGCCGTCGAGGACGCCGCGCCGGCACCAGTAATCAGCCATGAACCGGTTTCTTTGCCTTCGCAGCCTGTGAAAGAAATTAAAACCGATGTGCGCGCGTCAAGCCGTGAACGCGATGTGAGAGGACGCTAAGATGGGAAATAAGATTTTAGTCGCCGTTGGCGCAGTAGTAGTCTTGCTCTCGATGTCGGTATTTACCGTGGCCGAAACCGAGCGGGTAATTAAGTTTCAATTAGGCGAGATTGTAGGTGCGGATTTCCAACCGGGCATGCATTTTAAACTGCCGTTTATCAATAATGTTAAAAAGTTCGATGCGCGTATTCTGACCATGGATTCCACGCCGGAGCGCTTTTTAACGGCGGAAAAGAAAAATGTTATCGTTGATTCGTTTGTGAAATGGCGGATAGGTGATGTGAAGACCTTTTATACCACTGTTGCCGGCGATGTGAATCAGGCTAATATTCGTCTCGATCAAATCATCAAAGATTCCGCACGCAGCGAGTTCAGTAAACGCGAGATTAAGCAATTAGTGTCCACAGATCGTAGTGCGATTCGTGATGCCTTGATTACCAATGTGTCGCCGCATGCCGCGAAACTGGGTATCACTATCGTCGACGTGCAAGTCAAACGCATCGATTTGCCTGCGGAAGTCAGTACCTCTGTTTATCAAAGAATGGAAGCCGAACGGGCCCGGGTTGCTCGCGAGTTTCGTTCGCAAGGTTCTGAAGCCGCCGAGCGGATTCGCGCGGATGCCGATAAACAGCGGGAGATCATTTTGGCGAATGCTTACCGCGATTCCGAAGTGATGCGCGGCGAAGGCGACGCTAAAGCCGCCGATATTTTCGCCAAAGCGTATAGCGAGGACAGCGATTTCTTTGCTTTCTATCGCAGCCTGATCGCTTATAAGGAAAGTTTGGGTAAGTCTGGCAACATCATGGTGCTAGAACCCAATTCCGACTTCTTCAAATATTTCAAGAATCAGAAATAAACTCCTTTTGGATTATATATAGTCAAACGCCCCGCCACGCGGGGCGTTTGCTGTGTTTGAGATAGACAAAAATGCAAAAAAAAGACACCTGGCTGTTGCCGGAAGGGATTAGCGAAGTATTGCCGGAACAGGCAGCGCATCTCGAGACCTTGCGTAGAAAACTTTTGGATACTTTTGCCTGCTGGGGCTACCAGTTGGTTATTCCACCGTTCGTAGACTTTCTGCATTCCTTGCTCATCGGTTCCGGCCATGACCTGGATCTACAGACGTTTAAGCTGACCGATCAATTGAGCGGAGAAATGTTGGGAGTGCGGGCGGATATGACGCCGCAAGTTGCAAGAATCGATGCACATCACTTTCAGCACGATGGCCCGACCAGGCTGTGCTATGCCGGTACCGTGCTGCACACCTTGGGTGATCCGTTGGAAAAGAGCCGAAGCCCAATGCAGATCGGCGCTGAACTATACGGTCATGCAGGCCTGGAAAGCGATTACGAAGTCATCCAACTGATGCTGGAAATGTTGGCAATTAGCGGTTTGCAAAATGTGCATTTGGA
The DNA here is from genome assembly GCF_000365425.1 of Methylomonas sp. MK1. Lineage (NCBI taxonomy): Bacteria > Pseudomonadati > Pseudomonadota > Gammaproteobacteria > Methylococcales > Methylococcaceae > Methylomonas > Methylomonas sp. MK1. The sequence continues at coordinate 1,534,611 of NZ_AQOV01000001.1, read as the reverse complement.
TTTAGGGCATGTCGCTATCTACCGGGCTTTGGCCGAACATGCCGGTCTTAATCCGCAACAGGAAGCCGAATTGTTCGACGTTTTGCAGCGCAAGGCTAGAACAGAATTGGCGGAATTGCTTGCCGAGTTTGAGATTGACGCACGCTACAAAGACATATTCAATGCCTTGCCGAAGCTGAATGGCGGTAGGGATATACTGGACAAAGCCAAAGCATTATTAACCGGTTTTGCCGGTGCAGATGAGATTGTCGGTGCTTTGGCCGATTTACAAGGTATATCCGATAAATTGCGTCGTGATTTTCCGGCGTTGACGGTGAGTTTCGATCTGGCCGAGTTACGTGGTTATCACTATCACACCGGCATGGTGTTCGCGGCTTTTGTGCCTGCTCTGGGCAAAGAAATCGCCCGCGGTGGTAGATACGATAATATCGGCGAAGTATTCGGCCGAGCGCGAGCCGCTACCGGTTTCAGCGCGGATTTAAAAGTATTGGCAGGCATGTATAAAGTCGATGATGAAGCGGCGCAGGTGGTGTTTGCCCCCTTTGCGGAAGATGCCGATTTGCGGGAAGCCGTCAGAGATTTACGCGCGCAAGGTGTGGCGGTGATTCAACATCTGCCGGAACAACAAGGCGGCGCCGAACAGCAGGGCTGCAACGCTATTTTAGAAAAACACAATCAACAGTGGGTCGTTAGATCAATAAGCTGTCGTTAAACCACTAGTTCAAGGTTAGATAATATGGGAAAGAATGTTGTTGTTATCGGCACGCAATGGGGCGATGAAGGTAAAGGTAAGCTGGTCGATCTTTTAACCGAACAAGCCGCTGCGGTGGTGCGCTTTCAAGGCGGCCACAATGCCGGTCACACCTTGGTGATTAATGGCGAAAAAACCGTGTTGCATCTGATTCCTTCCGGAGTTTTGCGCGAAGGCGTGCAGTGCATGATCGGCAACGGCGTGGTGCTGTGTCCGGAAGCGTTGTTGAAGGAAATCGAGATTCTGGAAAAATCCGGTGTTCCGGTTCGACATAGATTGCAAATCAGCGAAGCGTGCGCATTGATTCTGCCGATACACGTCGCTATCGATCAGGCCCGCGAAAAAGCCAGGGGTAGCAAAGCTATCGGTACTACCGGTCGCGGTATTGGTCCAGCTTACGAAGACAAGGTGGCCAGACGCGGCTTGCGAGCCGGTGATTTGCGCAACAGCGAGGAATTCGCCGCTCGCTTAAAAGAGCTGGTCGATTATCACAACTTCATGTTGACCCATTATTATCACGCCGAGCCTGTGGATTATGACGCGGTGCTGGCGAATACCTTGCGTTTGGGTGAGATCATCAAGCCGATGCTGACCGATGTTGGGGAGGCTATCTACAGCTATCAAAACCAAGGTGAGAACGTGCTGTTCGAAGGTGCGCAGGGCGCACTGCTGGACATTGACCACGGTACTTATCCCTATGTCACTTCGTCCAATACGACGGCAGGCGGCGCTGCCACCGGTACCGGCGTGGGACCTTTGGCGCTGGATTATGTGTTGGGTATTACCAAAGCCTATTCCACTCGAGTGGGCAACGGTCCGTTTCCAACCGAATTGCTGGATAACTATGGTGAGCATCTGGGCGTGAAAGGTCACGAGTTTGGTGCCACCACCGGTCGCAAGCGCCGTTGCGGCTGGTTCGATGCGGTATCGATGCGTAAATCGGCTCAATTAAATAGCTTGAGCGGCATTTGTCTGACCAAACTGGATGTGCTGGATGGCCTGGACAAAATTGGTATCTGCACCGCTTATAAGATAAACGGTCAGATTACGGAAACTGCTCCGCTGGGTGCTGATCAATACGCTGCGTGTGAAGCGGTCATTGAGGAAATGCCAGGTTGGACAGGCACTACGGCCGGTGTTACCGATTTTGCGCAATTGCCGGAAAACGCCAAAGCCTATATCGCCCGCCTCGAGCAGTTGGTTGGGGTAAAAGTCACGATTTTATCTACCGGTCCGGACCGGAACGAAACCATAGTCTTGGAAAATCCGTTCCAGGCTTAACGGTTAAGAAGCAATCCTGCATTAAAACGCTGAATATATTCGATGAATGTATTCAGCGTCTTTTCAAAGTTATGCTCAGCTATTAACTGGCTCATAGCAATTTCCCCAAATCCCTTATGATGATGTAATCAATCCGTTGCGACGGGTCTATTCCGATTGGTGATCCATTCGCTCCACGAGCCGGCGTAAAGTTTCGAGCCGCTTAATCCTGCGATTTCCATTGCTAACAGATTGTGACAGGCTGTCACGCCGGAGCCGCACATATGAACCACCTGCTCGGCAGGGCAAGGGGCTATCAGTTTGCTAAATTGCTGGCGTAGCTGGTCGGCGGGTAAAAATAAGCCGGATTTATCCAGATTTCTTTGCAATGGCCTATTTAAAGCTTTGGGTACATGGCCGGCTACTGGGTCTATCGGTTCTTGTCGGCCATGGAAGCGCTCTGGTGTTCTAGCGTCTATTAGCGCGATTTTTCGGGTCGCCAAACCGTCTGTTACTTGAGCGGCGTCCAGCCATTGCTGATTGTCCAGATAGACTCGGAATTGGCTGGTGGTAATTTTCGGAAGTGCGGTGGTGATCGGCAAGCCTTGTTTTTGCCAATACCCCAAGCCTCCATCCAACACTGCGATTTGGGTATGGCCTATAGTGCGTAGCAGCCACCACATCCGGCCGGCAAACGCGCCGCCGGCATCGTCATAAACCACGATTTGACTACGATTGTTAACGCCCCACTCGCCCAGCTTTTTGCCTAATAATGCAAAGTCCGGTAACGGGTGGCGGCCGGTGTAGGATCGCACAGGCGAAGACAAACCCTGGTTTAAATCAGCATAGCGCGCGCCGGGAATATGGCCTTGCCTGTAGGACTTATGACCGGCTGTCACATCGGCGAGCGAGAAACGGCAGTCGAATATCTGCCAATCCGGGTTGTTCAGGTTGGCAGCTAAAATGTCTTTGGAAACCAACGTGGTGTAGGACATGCTCATACCTCCAAAATAATTTTACCGATATGTTGGCTGCTTTCCATGCGTTCGTGGGCCTGGGAGGCCTGATCTAGCGGAAAAACCGAATCGATGATGGGTTTGAGTTGGCCGGATTCCAGTAGCGGCCAAACCTTTGCAAAAAGTTGTTGGGCTATTTTAGCCTTGAACTCGTCGTTGCGGGGGCGCAAGGTGGTGCCGGAAATGGTAAGGCGTTTCATCAGCACGGATGCTAGATTGATTTCGCTCTTGCCGCCGTTCTGGATGGCAATCTGTTGTAGTCGGCCGTCGATAGCCAGGCATTTCAAGTTACGGGGCAAGTAGTCGCCGCCGATTATGTCTAAAACGACATTAACGCCTTTGCCGCCGGTGTGATGCATAACGGCTTCGACAAAGTCCTGCTGTCGATAATTTATGGCCAGGTCCGCGCCCAGTTCTCGACAAAATTGACATTTTTCATCGCTGCCGGCCGTCACTATCACCTGGTTGCCAAAGGCTTTGCTGAGTTGAATAGCGCTGGTGCCGATACCGCTGCTGCCGCCATGCACCAATATACTTTCGCCGACTTGCAGTTTTGCACGGTCGAAAATATTACTCCAGACCGTAAAAAAAGTTTCAGGCAATGCGGCGGCTTGAATAAAACTCAAGCCTTTCGGTAATGGTAGGCAGCAACAGGCGCTTGCCAGGCAATATTCCGCATAACCGCCGCCCGTCAGTAAGGCGCAAACCGAATCGCCCACTTTAAATTCATTTACTTCGCTCCCTACCGCTTCGATGGTGCCGGACACTTCCAAACCCAGAACGGTGGATGCGCCTGGTGGTGGCGGATACAGGCCTTTACGCTGCATTAGGTCTGGGCGGTTTACCCCGGCTGCTACAACTTTTATCAATACTTGATCTGAGCCGGGAGAGGGTAGTGGCTGATCCGTTTCGACTAAATCGGTTAACTCTGCGGAGCGATAAATCTCGATGGCGCGCATGGTGTTAAGCTTTGCGGGAAGAGTGGCGTATTATATGCGCCGCATTGGACTAACAGTATTTTTTCAACGAGAGCATTCATGATACGTGCAGGTATTGTCGGCGGTACCGGGTATACCGGCGTCGAATTATTAAGAATTTTGGTGTTACATCCTCAGGTGGAGGTTAGCGTAGTGACTTCCCGAGCTGATGCCGGCTTGCGTGTGGATCAGTTGTATCCGAGTCTAAGAGGCTACTGCGATGTGAAATTTACGTTGCCGGAGTTGGATAATTTAAAAGACTGCGATGTAGTGTTTTTCGCCACGCCAAATGGCACCGCCATGCTGATGGCTGAGGCGCTGCTGGCACTCGGTATCAAGGTTATCGATTTATCTGCCGATTTCCGGATCAAGGACCAGCAGGAATGGGAAAAGTGGTACGGCATGCAGCACGCCAGTCCGGATTTGATCGCCGAAGCGGTGTATGGTTTGCCGGAAGTCAATCGCGAGCAAATCAAGCAAGCCAGTTTGATCGCTTGTCCTGGCTGCTATCCGACTGCCGTGCAGCTCGGCTTTTTGCCGTTATTAGAGTCTGGAGCGATAGATAAGCAGCACTTAATCGCCGATGTAAAATCCGGCGTCAGTGGCGCAGGACGCAAGGCGGAAATCTCTTCCTTGATGAGCGAGGCGGGTGAAAGTTTTAAAGCCTATGCGGTCAGCGGGCACAGACATTTGCCGGAAATCACTCAGGGTTTGCAAAATGTTGCCAAGCAGGCGATTGGTTTAACTTTCGTGCCGCATCTGACGCCGATGATACGCGGTATTCACGCGACGCTGTATGCGCGTCTAAACCGGAACCTGGATCTGCAAAAACTGTTTGAAGAGAAGTATCGCGACGAAAAATTTGTGGATGTGTTGCCGAGTGGCAGTCATGCCGACACTCGTAACGTGCGGGGCAGCAATCGTTGCCAAGTTGCGGTGCATCAACCGCAAGGCGGCGATACGGTAGTGGTGTTGTCGGTGATTGATAACTTGGTGAAAGGTGCGTCTGGGCAGGCGGTGCAAAATATGAATTTGATGTTCGGGCTGCCTGAGTATCAGTCTTTAGAGACCGTAGCTCTATATCCTTAGATTGCATTAACGCGTGGGACATAAAAAAACCGCCTTCCGGTTTTATTCGGAAGGCGGTTTTTTATTTTTGAGCCTAAGTCGTTTTAAGCGGCCAAAACTTGAGTTTTGCGATTCATTCTCCAGCCCAATATGCCGCCGGCGAGTAACAACAAACTGGTTGGCTCAGGAACGCTGCCGACGCCACCGCCACCGCCACTGGTAACCTTGTTGCCACCAATCCCGGAAATCTTGAAGTAGTCTGAATTTCCATCGACAGTCCCGCCAAATGCGGAAGACGCGGCAGTAATCAACCAATAACTTGACGATACATTGCCTGCGTTGATGTTGGTGTTGCCTGCACCATTAACAGTGGAAATGCTGTAGTTGCCAATCCACTGCCAACCACTGGTGATCAAGCTCGCCAGGGTTTGTCCTACCAGAGTAGCCGGTGTGCTCGGATTTCCGCCGGTAGGTTTGTAGGCCAATACCGATATATCTCTATCAGTCTGGCTCCAGCCAATCGCCACATTTTGCAGGTTTACATCTGTGCTGAATTTGAATAGGCCGACGTCGGTGCTGGTGTTATTGTCGAAAGCGTGTTCAGGAGCGTCTTGAATATTTCCGTCTACGGTGCTGGATGCGCCCAGGCCGCCACCGTAAAGTGCCAGAGTTGCAGTGCCCAGTGTGGTTGATCCGGAAAATGCAGAGACGTTAACGGTAGCAGCCAAACCAGAGGATTGATTGAACGTTTGGCTATTTCCTTTGCCGTTCGAGTCCACACCGGCAACATATTGGGAATCTCCTCCGGAAGGTTTAGTGTTGTCTAGATAACCTCCATTGGAACCGTCATTGACTAGTATAGGCTTACAGTTCGAAACACATGTGGCCGTGTTGGTGAAAGTCCATTGGTAGTCTACGGCTGCCTGGGCAGATAACGGTGCTAGCGCCAGTGGAAGAAGTAAATATCGTAATTTAAGCATTTTTGTCACCATTTTGTTGTTCTGGCCCAATTATCATGAGGTAGCTTGTTCCACACAATAGTACTTAAGTCTGGGTGTCAGGCGTTGGAATCATTTTTAATTAAGCAAATGGTGGGCCATGTTAAAAATATTTTTAAAAACAAATGGTTATGCGTCATTGGTTTGCCTTCCGCATGGCGAGTGTAAAAAAAGTCGACGGCTGATTTCACTCACTTTTTGAGCTTTTCCATTAGGGATTTAGCTTGATCTATCCCAGGAAAATTGCTGTTAGCATTCAGGGCCTTTTCAAGCTCTTGTTTTGCTTCTTCCTTACGCTGCAATTGATCAAGTGCAAAAGCAATGTGGTAACGGATTTCCGGGTTTTGCGATTGCCTGGAATGCGCATTTCGCAAGTAATTCAGCCCTCGTTCGGCCTGGCCTTGGTTTGCCAAAATCCAGCCAAGCGTGTCGTTGGTGCTCGCTTGGTCGGGGGCCAGTTTTTGCGCGTTTTCGGCCGTCGAGAGCGCTTTATCGTTGCCGGTTTGAAAATATATATTGGCCAGGTTGTTCAGGAATTGCGGATTGTCGGGGGTGATTGCCAGCAATTTTTCATACTGTTTCTCGGCTTCCTTTATTTTTCCCGCAACCAACAGCTCTTCGGCATAGGCGGCAGCCGGCGTAGCATCGCTCGGATTTTTTTTGATCCATCCCTCGAGTAGCGTAAATGCTTTCTGATTTTGGTTGCTCATCTTCAGTGCGCTGTATAGCTTCATAAGCGCGATGCTATTCGGCTCCAACGCAAACGCCGATTGAAAATGATCAGCAGCCAAGTCTGGTTTTTTGTCGCGGAGCGCAATATCGCCCAGCAGGTGGTGCGGGAATGCCTGTTGCGGATATTGCTTTTGCAGGGTTTCCGCGCGTTTTACCGCGAATACCGCTTCCCCATGATTCAATTCCATTTCGACAAGGGCCACTTGCGACGGGATGTGGTTTTCATCGACTAAAACCGCCCTTTTTAGGGTTTTTATGGCCTCATTGTAGCTGCCAAGGTCGATTTGATACCGCGCGGCCCGGAATAGATTATTAGCATTCAATTTCGCTTGTTCAGCCATTCGAATGGTTACCGCAAGCGCTTCGTCTTTGTTGTTGGCGGCCAAATGGCAACGGAGGAGCGCTTCCATGACCGATGGGTCATTCCGATTCAATCTTTCAGCAGTTCTGGCCAAGCTCAATGCCTCAAGCACTTTGTTGGTTTTCAGTTTTACGTCCACCAAAGCCAGCACGGGGGTTAGGGCATTTTGGTCTAATTTCTGGGCCCGCTCCAGCAATACGATTGCTTTGTCGTAGTTTCCGGCTGCTTGTTCGACGGTGGCCAATTCAGTGACTACATTGATTTCGTCGGGATATTTTTTCAGTAGAGTATCCAATCGGTTTCTGGCGTCATCGAATTTTTTTTCCGCAACATCCAATTTGCTCAAATTCAGATGACCAGTCAGAAAAGCCGGGTCGATCTCCACCGTGCTTTCGAAGCTTTGGCGCGCTTCTTTGAATTGTTTAGCACTGACTTGGGTCATACCTAACAGATTCAAAAGTGTAAGATTTCTCGACACTTTATCTTGCATGGCTTTGGCGACCGGCAGTGCCTTTTCCGATTCGCCGCGTGTGATGTATAACGCTACCAAGCGTATGCCGGCTTGAGTGTCGTCAGGGTTCTGCTTGAATGCGGCTTCCAGGTCTCGCAAGCCAGCCTGCTCCTGGCCCATGAACAAGCGGTTAAAACCGATTTCGGCTTGTAACGAACTGTCGCCGCCGCCCATTTTCATGGCCTTTTCGAACATGGCGTTTGCCATATCGTGTTTGCCTACCTGCATAAACGCGTTCCCCAGTATCAAGGCCAAACGCTGGTCCTGCGGATTGCGGATTTGGACCGGTCGAAGCAAGTCGATGGCCTGTTCCGGTTCGTTTTTCTGCAAAAGGATGGTCGCCAGCAATTTGTAGGGGCCGGGTTGTTCCGGGTATTGGTTGACGTACTGACGCAGGTATTCCGCGGCGACATCAAGTCTCTGCAGACTGTAGTTGACCAAGCCGGAAAGCATCAGGGTAGGCCCGTGCGCGGACAAATACTCGGGTTTGATGGAGGAAATAATATCACCAGCCACTTCCAATTCCTTGGTTGCCGATTCCTTCTGATTATTGCGTTCAAGTAAAACTGCGTGCAAATAGGCGGCTTTGGGTTCGAACGGGTAAGCCTTCCGCAAATATTCTAGATCTTGCCGTGCCCGTTCATCCTGCTTCAAGTCCATTAAAAGCCCGGCTCTGGCGAGTCGGGTGTCAACATGATCGGGATTCAGTTCAATTGCCTTGTCGTAAAACCTAAGCGCGTCATCTAATTCCATAGTGGCATGTTTGATTGAGCCTTTCACAAACCAAGCGCCTGGGTCGTTGGGTTGGATTTGCATAGCCTTTTCAGCTGCCTGATCGGCGCCTTTAATGTCACCACGTTTTAGCAATGCGTTGGCGCGCCCAATTGCGGCATCAATATGGTTAGGAGCAATTTGTAACGCAATGTCGAACTCGTTGAGCGCTTCGCTAATTAAGTTAGTTTGCAGGAACGCGTTACCACGGTACACGTGTAAAACCGGGCGTAACTCGGTAGCAAAAAGTACCGGATCGATTTCCTTGAGCAAGTCCTTGTAGCGAATTTGGTAGGTATATAGTTTGGCCAGATTTTCCACCAGTAAAGATGGATCCGCGCCGAGTTGTTTGGCCAAGCTAAGTTCAACTTCTGCTGCTGACAAAGATTTCTGTTGTAAATAAATGTCTCCTAGCAACAGGTGGGCTGCGACATACCTTTCATTTTGCTGTAACGCATTTTTTAAATTGATTATCGCTTCGGCGTTATTTTGACTTCTGTAAGCCTGTAACGCCTCTTCGTAAAACTTGCCGGCCTGGATGTCATCGGCAAAACTTATCTGCACGGGGTTAAGCGCCAGAATCAGCAGTAGTTTATTTAACGGGAAATTGGGTTTCATCGGATTTTTGCGCATAGCGAAGATGGGGTTGCTCAAGTGTGCACATAGCATAGTCGCAAAGCCAATTCGTCACCAGTCCGGAACTAGCAGCCGGCTTCTTGTCGTCAAAAACTTGACTGTGCGTATTTAAGCAGCTGTTTTTAAATGTAAATTTAAATGGTCTAAATTTTGCTTTTAGCGTCTAGACAATCAATTAGGCGACTAAATATGGGGACTATAGAGCTGCATCAACAACAAAAAACCGAGCGCTTAACGGATGCATTCCGGATCTTTAACGAACTTTCGGAGAATCTGGCGCATTCCTATCAGGGGTTGGAAGAGCAAGTAGCCAAGCTCAATCGCGAGTTGCAGGCCGCGCGTAGCGAGCGTCTGAACACGTTGATCGAGAAGGAAAAGCTCGCCAGCCGCTTGCAACAGATTCTGGCGGCCTTACCGGCGGCGGTGGTTGTGCTGAATGCGCAAGGAATGATCGTAGATTGCAATGTCCATTCCGTGGACTTTTTGGGCGAACCCTTGCTGGGCCAATTATGGTCGAGTGTGGCGGCGCGCAGTTTGCAACCGGTTTTCGAATCGCCGCACGAACGCCAACTCAGAGACGGCCGTAAAGTGAATATTACCCACAGCTCGTTGGGTAACGACGCGGAGCAAATCATTCTGTTGTCGGATGTCAGCGAACTGCGTTCCTTGCAAGATACGCTGGCGCAGCAAAAACAACTAAGCGCGATGGGGGAAATGGTGGCCAGTCTCGCGCATCAGGTCCGTACACCGCTGGCGACCGCGATTTTGTATGCATCACAAATGAGCAAACCCTCGATTCCCGACGAAAAGCGCCAACAGTTCTCCGAGAAAATTTTAGAACGTCTGCATTACCTGGAGCGCCAAGTTAACGACATGCTGATCTTTGCCAAACAGGGTCGGATGGCGATGCAAAGTTTTTCATTACAACGGCTGCTAATACATCTCGCCGAAGCGGCCGATAGTTTTGTGGGCGAATTTAGCATCGAAAACCGCATCAGCACCGATCAGTTGCTTGGCAATGAAGATGCATTGCGCGGGGCAGTATTGAACTTAATCAATAACGCGGCCGAGGCTGGCGCGCACAAAATTGCATTAACGGTCCGTCGGAGCGATTCAGGCTGCATAGACATCACCGTGACGGATGATGGGCCAGGTATCGTCGAAGCGCAGCAAACTAAATTATTCGAACCGTTCTACACCACCAAGTCCAATGGCACCGGCTTGGGTTTGGCGGTGGTCGATAGCGTGGCGCGCGCGCATGGCGGTAGCGTCAAATGTCGTTCGACGCCGGGGCAAGGTACAAGTTTTACCTTGAATCTGCCCTGTACCAGCCAATACACCCTCGGCTTGTCCGCCGGTATTGCCACAATGGAGCAAAATTATGAAACAGTATGATGTGCTTATCGTCGAAGACGACATGGCTTTGTGCGAGGCGCTCTGCGATACCTTGGAAATTGAAGGCTATCGGGTAATCTCCGCAAAAAACGGTATCGAGGCACTGAGCCAGTTGGCCAAATACCCGGTCAGGCTGGTGGTCAGCGATGTACAAATGCCGGTGATGGACGGTTTTCAGCTGTTGCAGAATATTCAGCAAAAATTCGAGCAGTTGCCGGTGTTGCTGATGACGGCTTACGGCACCATCCCCAAAGCGGTGGAAGCCATGCAGTCCGGTGCGGCTGATTATTTGATCAAACCCTTCGAAGCCGGAATGTTGGTCGATAAGGTAGCATCATTAATTACGCTGCAAGCCCCAGTAATTAACGAGCGGGTAGTGGCTGACGAGCGGATGAAAAAGCTTTATGCATTGGCCAGCAAAGTAGCCAAAACCGATGTGACCATGTTGCTGGAAGGCGAGAGCGGTACCGGTAAGGAAGTGCTGGCCCGCTATGTTCATCGGAATTCGCATTATCATGCGGGTCCGTTCGAGGCCATCAATTGCGCGGCGATTCCGGAAAACATGCTGGAAGCGATGCTGTTCGGCTACGAAAAGGGCGCTTTTACTGGCGCCATTCAATCGGCGCCGGGTAAATTCGAACTGGCACAGGGTGGTACCTTATTGCTGGACGAGATTTCCGAGATGGATATATCGCTACAAGCCAAATTACTGCGTGTGTTACAGGAAAAGGAAGTCGAACGTTTGGGTAGTCATCGCAAGATAGCCTTGAACGTCAGAATTTTGGCAACTACCAACCGCAAATTAAAAGACTATGTGCAGGATGGCCGGTTTCGCGAAGATCTGTATTTTCGCTTGAGCGTATTTCCGCTCAGAATTCCGCCGCTGCGGGAGCGGCCTGGCGATATTTTGCCGCTGGCGCTGGAGTTATTGAGCAAGCATAGTCCGGCAGGGAAAGCCGCTTGCAGCTTTGATGATGCGGCAATGACTAAGTTATCTGCATACAACTGGCCGGGTAATGTCAGAGAGTTGGAAAACGTGGTGCAGCGGGCGTTGATCCTGCAAAGCCGGAGTCTAATCGGCGCCGACGACCTGATTTTTGAGGAAGATATGTTGGTTTTGCCGAGTTTGCCCGCTGCTGTGCAAAGTCTTGCCGTAGAATCGCGGCAAACCGATAGCGACAATAGCCAATTCGAGCTCGGCAGCTTGGGCGACGGCGTGCGTTCGGCCGAGGAAAAAATTATTTTGCAAATGTTACGCGATGTCAGCGGCAGCCGGAAAACCACAGCCGCCAAGCTGGGTATCAGTCCGCGTACCCTGCGCTACAAAATTGCGCGGATGAAGGAAGCAGGAGTGATGGTACCAGGTTAAATCTTGGCTTGAAAAATGCTTGTGCTAAGCAAGGCAACCTAAAAGAGTCATTATCATGTCAGATATGAATGTTAACCAAGTGCTCGCGCAGATGCGGGCAATGTCCATAGAGGCCGGCGCCAAGCCACAGCCTAGCGACACGTCCGGCGATTTTGCCGCCATGTTGAAACAATCCATCGACGCCGTGAACAATACCCAGCAAACTGCCAGCGGTATGGCTAAATCCTTTGAGATGGGTCAGAGTGACGTCAGTTTGGCGGAAGTGATGATTGCCTCGCAAAAAGCCAGCGTTTCTTTTCAGGCCATGCTCCAGGTGCGTAATAAACTGGTGGATGCTTATAAGGACGTGATGGGCATGTCAATGTAGGCTAGCGGAATATAAGCCATGAGCGAACTAGACAGAAATCTACCGATGGAGGCCCATAGCCAATCAAGTATGGCAAACGCCGACAAAATGCACCCTGCTTTGAAAAGCCTGAGCAAAATGCCGATGGTGCGTCAGCTTGGTTTGATGTTGGGTTTGGCACTCAGCGTGGCGATTGGCGTGGCGGTGGTGTTGTGGTCGCAGGCCCCATCTTACGATTTACTGTTTTCCGGCGTGGCCGAAAAAGATTCCGCGGAAATTCTCGATGCGTTGACCAAGTTAAATGTCGATTACAAGGTCGAAACCGGCTCCGGCGCGATCATGGTGCCGGCGGATAATGTCCGGGAACTGAAATTGAAATTGGCCGCACAAGGCCTGCCGCGCAGCGCGAGCCTGGGTTACGAACTGCTGGATAAAGACAACGGCTTCGGCGCCAGCAAAAATGTCGAGCAAATGCGGTTTCAACGCGCATTGGAAGGCGAAATCGCCCTGACTATTCAAACTATCCAAAACGTCAAATCCGCGAAAGTATTGCTGGCTATTCCAGTCCAATCGGTGTTTGTCCGCGAACGTAAAAAGCCCAGCGCCTCAGTGGTGGTGGAGCTGTATCAAGGCCGCATCCTCGAAAAAGAACAAATCGAATCCATCATCCACTTGGTTGCCTCCAGCGTACCGTTAATGGAAGCCAGTCAAGTGACGGTCGTGGATCAAAAAGGTCGTTTGTTGAACAGCAAGGAAGGCGGCGAAGATATGTCCTTGTCCAGCAAGCAATTCGAATATAAGAAAAATATAGAAGAACACCTGCGGGGACGGATCGAAAACATCCTGACGCCACTGGTAGGCGGTGACGGCATGCGGGCGCAAATTTCCGCCGACGTCGACTTTACCGTCACCGAAAAAACCCAGGAAATGTTTAACCCGGATTTGCCGGCCCTACGTAGCGAGCAAACTCAGGAAGAAAATAACTCCTTATCCAAAGTGCAAGGTGTGCCCGGAGCCTTATCAAATCAACCTCCACCAACGGGTACCGCTCCGGAAGTCGCCAGCGGCCAGGAAAAACAAGCTGCCGCGGAATCCGGTTCCGGCTCGTCCAACAAAACCGCCACCCGTAATTACGAATTGGATAAAACCATTACCCATACTAGACTCGCCACCGGTGCCTTACGCCGCTTGTCGGTGGCGGTCGTGGTTGACGATAAAAAAGTGGTGCAAGCCGACGGTAAAGCTACGCTAGTTGCATACTCGCAAGAAGATCTGAACCAACTTCGCGATTTGGTCAAACAGGCAGTCGGTTATGATAATAGCCGTGGCGACCAAGTGACGGTTACCAACGTAGCATTCAGATTGCCCGATGCACTGGAAGAAGTCCCTTCCGAACCTATCTGGGAACAAGCCTGGTTTGCCAATGCGCTGAAACAGTTGGCTGCGGTTGCTGTCGTCTTGCTGCTGATCATGGGGGTGTTGCGTCCCGGTCTGCGCACCTTGATCGCCAAAGAAGAACAGTTAGAGGCACTTGAACAAGCCAAGGCAATCGCGGAAGCAACCGGCGGTGTGGTGCGTTTCGATGAGACCGGCAAGCCGGTGGCTGTCGCGGTGTCGGTCGATGAGGAAACCGGCGAAGTGCGCACCATCACCACTGGTGTGGAAGATTTATTGTTACTAGAAGCCCCACAAAGCTACGAAAAACGTTTGGAATATGTACAAAAACTGATCGACGAAGATCCTAAATTGGTCGCGCAAGTGATCAAAACCTGGTTAAAAGACGATGGCTGATCAAGAGAAATTAACGCATGCGCAACGGGCTTCGCTGCTGTTATTGGCGGTGGGACAGGATAGGGCGGCCTCGGTGTTGAAGCATATGGGACCGAAAGAAGTGCAATTGATCGGTTCGAACATGGCGCAGCTCGGGCCGATTAGCTCGGGTATGGTCGATGAGGTGCTGGAAGAGTTCATCATCGAAATCAAAAACGAAACCGGCCTGGGTCTGGATTCCGACGAGTACATCCGCAATATGCTGACCAATGCTCTGGGCGCGGATAAAGCCGGCAGCATCATTGATCGAATTCTACTGGGTGCGAACAGCAAGGGTATCGAACAGTTGAAGTGGATGGATACCCGTTCCATCGCCGATTTGATCCGTCTGGAACATCCGCAAATCATCTCCATTATTTTGTCCTTGCTGGATGCCGATCAGGCCGCCGACGTACTGACTTTGTTGCCGCAAAACATGCGTTCGGATATTTTGATGCGCATAGCCACTCTGGAAGGCGTGCAGCCCGCCGCCTTGCGCGAGCTGGACGACATCATGGAAAAACAGTTGACCGGCAGCGATGGGGTCAAATCCTCGCAAATCGGCGGTATCGACGCGGCGGCCAATATCCTCAACTTTATCGAAAGTGGTGTCAGCGATCCGATGATGCAAGACATCAACGAAGCCAACGCCGATTTGGGTCAACGCATCCAGGATAAAATGTTCGTGTTCGGCGACTTGATCAACGTCGATGATCGCGGTATTCAAACCCTGTTGCGCGAAGTGTCCACCGATCAGTTATTGCTGGCCCTGCGTGGCGTGGAAACCGGTTTACGTGACAAAGTCTTTGCCAATATGTCCAGACGCGCGGCGGAAATGTTGCGTGACGATTTGGAAGCCGCGCCGCCTGCGCGCTTGAGCGAAGTGGAGGCCGCGCAAAAAGATATTCTGGCGATAGCCAAACGCTTGTCCGATGCGGGTGAAATAGCTTTGGGCGGCGGTGGCGGTGGCGATGAGTTCGTCTAAGAGCAATAAATTTTCCGAGGCCGAACTTCAGGCTCTGGATCGGTGGACTAATCTGCAGGATTTCAGCACGCCGCGCTCCGAATCGGTCGAATTGGAAGAAGTCACCGAGGTGCTGACCGCCGAGCAGATTGAAGAAATTCAGAAACAGGCCTACGCAGAAGCCTTCGAACAAGGTAAGCAGCAAGGTTATGCGGACGGACAAAAAGCAGGCTTTGAGGCCGGGCGCAAACAAGGCTATGAAGAAAGCTTGCATTTGCTGCAAAAGCAGGCAGCCGAACTTACAACTTTGCTGGAAGCGCTCAGCGAGCCCTTCAAACAACTCGACGAATCGGTCGAGCAGGAATTGGTGAAATTAACTATTGCCATTGCCAGTCAATTGATTCGCCGGGAATTGAAGTTGGAACCCGGCGAGATCGTCGGCGTAGTCAGGGAGGCGATCAATGCCTTGCCGCTGGCGTCGCAGAAAGTCACCGTCAACTTACATCCCGAAGATGCGGCCTTGGTTCGCACCGCGTTAAAGCTCGATGAAAACATGCCGCCCTGGCGCTTGCAGGAAAACCCTTTGTTGAGTCGCGGCGGTTGCACCGTCGAAACCGAAATGTCCAGAATCGATGCCAGCGTCGAAAGCCGTGTGGCCGCCGTGATTGCCACGGTATTAGGCGGCGAGCGCCGCGAGGATTTTGGCCGATGATCCCCAGCGCTGACCGTTCCGATTTGTGGTTGGCGCGCTTGCAACCGTACCGGGAAAGACTGGCAGCCGATCCTTTGGAGTTGGTCGTTGAAGGGAAATTATCGCGCATGGTGGGTTTGACGCTGGAAGCAGAAGGCTGCCGGGCGGCCATCGGTTCGTTGTGTCAGGTGATTACCAAATCCGGCAAGATCATTACGGCTGAGGTCGTCGGTTTTGGCGGATCCCGCTTGTTTTTGATGCCGACCGGCGATACGCATGGTCTGGAACCCGGTTGCCGGGTGATTCCGATGGGTAAGAATAGTTTGGCCAACGTCGGTTTTGGTCTGTTGGGTAGGGTGCTCGACGGCGCGGGCAAACCCCTGGATAGTAAGGGTCCGCTGGATACCGATGCCAAAGTTTCCTTATCCGGTACCACCATCAATCCGCTCAGCCGCAAACCCATTCGCGAGGCCTTGGATGTTGGCGTGCGGGCGATCAATGCCATTCTCAGCGTCGGCCGCGGTCAGAGGATGGGCTTGTTTGCCGGTACCGGCGTCGGTAAGAGCGTGTTGCTGGGGATGATGACCAAGTTTACCAATGCCGACGTCGTCGTGGTGGGCCTGGTGGGTGAGCGGGGCAGGGAGGTTAACGAGTTTGTACTGAAAATCCTCGGTGAAGAAGGTTTGCGCCGAGCCGTAGTCGTTGCGTCGCCGGCTGACGATTCGCCGTTGATGAGGGTGCATGGCGCCTTGCTGGCGACCAGTATCGCCGAGTATTTTCGTGACCAGGGGCTGGACGTGTTGTTGCTGATGGACTCTTTGACTCGTTACGCCCAGGCGTACCGGGAAATTGCTTTGGCGATAGACGAGCCGCCGGCTACCAAGGGCTATCCGCCTTCGGTGTTTGCGAAATTGCCGCAACTCGTGGAGCGCGCCGGTAACGGCGATGAAGGCGGCGGTTCGATTACCGCGTTTTACACAGTATTGGCGGAAGGCGACGATACCAACGATCCGATTGCCGACGCGGCGCGCGGTGTGCTGGATGGTCATGTGGTGCTGTCGCGCTCCCTGGCCGAATCCGGTCATTATCCGGCAATCGACATTGAAGCGTCGATCAGTCGGGTGATGCCGGACATCATAGAGCCGGAACATCTGCAAATGGCGCGGGATTTGCGGCGTTTGTATTCCACCTACCAACAGAACAAGGATTTGATCAGTGTAGGCGCCTATCGGCCGGGAGCTGATCCGCGCATTGATAAAGCGATAGAAAAAAATCCGGCGATCATGGATTTTCTGCAACAAAGCATGGATGAATCGGTGGACTTGAGCCGGAGTCTGAGCGAGTTGGCGCAATTGTTGGCTAGTTGATGAAAAAGTCGCAGCGACTGAAAGTTATTATCGACCTGCATGCGCGTCAGGAACGTGACGCTTTGGAGGCTTTGGGTATCAGTCAGCAAAAGCTGCAAGAGCAGCAAGCTCAGCTCGAAAATCTACAAAGTTACCGTCTGGATTATTTAGGTAAATTCGCCGTCAGACAGCAGGCAGGGATCAATATCACTCAGTTGATGGAGTTCAGGGCCTTCGCCGACAAGCTTGATCAGGCTATCGAAAGCCAGCAGCAGACGGTAAGCAACCATGAACGCGAGGTACAGCGGGCCCGTAAGCGCTGGGAAGATGCACATCAGCGTACCAAAAGTCTGCAAAAAGTCAGTGATTTGGCGTTGGTCGAAGAAATGAAAGTCGAACAAAAACGCGAACAGGCCGAGCAAGACGACCGGGCTGCGCGATCAGGACGTAAGGATGGCACGGGAAGTGCTTGATTAAATAAAAATGTCAGGAGAAATGCCATGAATATCCAAGGTTTAAATCCGCTGTCTCTATTAGCCTCTGCCGATGGCGCCAGTGTTGCGACTACAGGTCTATTGGGCGAAGGTGGAGGTGCCGGCGTGTTTTCGGCGACGCTGCTTGAGCAACTGGCACAATTGCAGAATAGTTTATTGAGCAAGGGGGCGGCCGGTGACGCCGGTTTGGCGAATTTACAGCAGCTGGGCGGTTTGGGCGCGGACACCTTGAATAGTCAAAGCATGCAGGATTTTACCGCTCTGTTCGGCAAGAGTTTGCCGACGGCAACCAAGCTCGGCCAGGATATTAATCTGGACGATACCATGCAAGCCTTGGCGGATGTGTTGCAATATCTGCAAGGCTTGGAGGCCACCGGTGCCGGACAGCAAGCTGCGGTTTTACCGGTTACATCGGCCAAGCAAGAGAATCTTGCCGATATAGTGGCGGAAAATACCGAGGCCGCAAATGATGAGCAGGCGGTGAATGCAGCGATGTTCGCAGGCACGCAAGCTCAGCCCTTGCCGGTCGCGGATAGCGTGAGTGGCGTTAATGAGGTATTAAAATCCGCAGTAGCAACCAGTGAGGCGATGTCTGCCGTCAAAAACAGTCCGGAACTGTTGGGTATGGATGCTAAAAAAGAAGCGTTGACGGCATTGAACGGCACGGATGAAGGGCGGAAGGCCATGGCAGCGGAGAGCGGTTTTGCCAAAACCCTTGCCGCCGAAGAGGGCGCGTCCCAGCAATTTGCGCAAGACAACGCGGCCAATGCTTTTCAAACTGAGCAGAGCGACGTGCCGAAGCATCAAACTGGCGGTAGCGAGGCTGACGTGGGCTTGTCCAGAATGACGGCCGACATCGCCCAACTGAATAAATCGGTAAATAATGCCGGGCAAACGCCGGCGCCGGCGATAGAAAAACATTTAACTCATCCGGAATGGAACACCGACTTGGGCGAAAAACTGCTGTGGATGCATAAACAAGCGGTGCCTTCCGCCGAAATTCGCTTGAATCCCGAGCATTTAGGTCCCATTTCCATCAAGATTGATGTGAATCAGGATCAAGCCAGTGTGGTCTTCACCGCCCAGCATGCGGCGGTCAGGGACGCCATAGAGGCGGCTATCCCCAAGTTGCGGGAAATGTTGGGCGGACAAAACTTGAATTTGGCGGATGTTAACGTTTCCCAGCAACAATCCGAACAAAGACCGGGACGCGAGTCCTTTCAAACGGCCGGCGAGCAAAATCACGGCGGCAATAGTCAAGGCCAAGGCCACACCGACAGTGCGGCAACCGATACTTCCAACGCTATTCTCGATGAAATTGAAGCAGGCCGTGCCATCGCCAGCAATGGTTTATTGAGTCTGTTTGCCTAGTCAACTTTAGGCGCTGTTGAAAAATTGCTTTGCAAAAACAGCGCCTATTTCTATAATGCCCAGCTTTTTGGGGAATTTATCCCCGTCCCTTGCTTCACTGTCCAGTCGGATGGGAGGCTTTTAAACCCGTAAGGAGAAATCATGCGACATTATGAAATTGTCTTCTTAGTCCACCCTGACCAAAGTGCTCAGGTGCCGGCTATGATAGAACGTTATAAATCCACTGTTGAAGAAGCCGCAGGCAAAATTCACCGTTTGGAAGATTGGGGCCGTAGACATTTGGCCTACCCTATCAAAAAAATTCATAAAGCACATTACGTGTTGATGAATATCGAATGCGATCAAGCCACTCTTGAAGAACTGGAAAGCGGTTTTCGTTTCAACGACGCCATCTTGCGCAGCCAAACCCTGGCGCAAAAAGCGGCCGTAACCGAGCCTTCCGCGATTGCCGTCAGCGGTAACGACGGTCAAAAAGCTGGTAGCCGGGTTAAGGAAGAAGTCGAAGAAGAAACCGAAGAAGCTGAAGTAGAAGTCGTCGAGACTGAAGTCGTAGCGGATTCCGAATAATCAACATTGAACCAAGAGAATTGTGATGGCACGTAATAACATTAGACGCAAAAAAGGTTGCCGTTTTAGCGGCGAAGACGCGATCAAAATCGATTATAAAGATTTGGACTTATTGAGCGAGTACGTTACCGAAACCGGCAAAATCATTCCTAGCCGTATTACCGGTACCAGTGCTAAATATCAAAGACAGTTGACTTCTGCGATTAAACAAGCGCGGTTCCTGGCTTTGTTGCCGTTCTGCGACGCACACAAGTGATTTAGCGGGAGGGGTAGCGCGTGCAATTTCTGGCCACTTTCATTATGAAAGGACGGATGCAGGCCATGACGGTCGCATCCAGCCTAGCCTTGCTATCGCTACTGTTTCCTCCTGTCAGTATCGTAAGTTCAGCCGCTGTCTCATTGGTAACATTAAGGCGTGGGGCTAGTGAAGGCTTGTATGTGCTGATTTGCTCATGTCTGGCTGCCGCCGTATTAAGCACCTTATTGATCGGTAATTACCAGTACGCATTGCTTTACGGTCTGGCCTTTTGGCTGCCGGTTTGGCTGATTTCGATAGTACTGCGCGAGGGCCGTTATCTGACTCTGGCAATTGAAATTGCCGTATTGTTGGGTGTCGCGGTGGTGCTGGGTATATATACGATTCAGGAACAGCCGGTACAGCTTTGGCGCGAAGTGTTGAGCTTCATGCTACAGCCCATGCTTGAAGGTAAAACGGATGTGCCAATGGAGCAAATTAAGCAATCTGCGGAACTGTTGGCGCATTTCATGACCGGGGTTGCCGCGGCCGGCAGCGTTTACGGCTTGCTGTTCGGTTTGTTTTTGGCCAGATGGTGGCAAGCGGCGCTATACAACCCGGGCGGTTTCAGAGCCGAGTTTTTGGCGTTGAAAGGGCATGTGCATCTGACATTAATCACCTTCCTGGTGGCTGGCGTAGCGATGCTCACTTCCGGCAAGACTGCGGAGTTGTGCTGGAATGTATTGTTGGTGCTGTTGGTGACCTATACGATGATAGGCACCGCAGTCTTGCACGCCGCGTTCTCGGTCATGAAGGGTAGTCGTTTCATGGTGCCGTTTTTATACGTGACCTTGATGTTGATCCCGCATGTGATGGTGGTGATCGTGTTATGCGGACTGACCGACACCTGGCTGGACTTACGAAATAAACTAAAACCAAATGGGGCGTAAGCTCCCGATTTTTCGACAATCAAGTCGATCTAAGAGGTAGAAAACGATGGAAGTCATTCTTCTGGAAAAAACGGCGAACCTGGGTAACCTGGGCGATAAAGTAACCATCAAAGCGGGTTACGGTAGAAACTATCTGATTCCGCAAGGCAAGGCAGTCCCTGCTACGCCTAAAAAAATCAGAGAGTTTGAAGAGCGTCGCGCCGAGCTGGAAAAACAAGCGGCTGAAAAATTGGCTGCTGCCACTGCTCGTGGCGAAGCGCTTAGCAAATTGAACGTGTCCATCGCTCATAAAACCGGAGACGAAGGTCGTTTGTTCGGTTCGGTTGGTACGCAAAACATTGCCGATGCCATCACTGCTGCCGGCATTAAAGTCGAGAAACACGAAATACGTATGCCTAACGGCGTCATCCGTAACATCGGCGAATACGACATTGCTATCAATCTGCACACCGACGTCGTTATCACGCTGCCGGTAAAAGTGGTAGCCGAGTAAAGTCCGTGATCATCGTAACCGGTGGCGCCGGCTTCATCGGCAGCAATCTGGTATTGGGCCTGAATGCCCGCGGTTATGATGATATTTTAGTAGTCGACCATTTAAGCAACGGTATCAAATACCGGAACTTGGTCGAATGCAAGATAGCGGATTATCTGGACAGATGCACCTTTTTGGAACGACTGCAACAAGGTGCTTTCCAAGCAGAAACGATAGAAGCCATTTTTCACCAGGGCGCCTGCTCCAGCACGACTGAGTGGGACGGCCGTTACATGATGGACAACAATTATGAATACAGCAAAACGCTGTTTCATTATTGCCAAAGCCACAAAATCCCTTTTATTTATGCATCCAGCGCCGCTACCTACGGTGCCGATTTAACCTTTAAGGAAGAGTTGGCTTACGAAGGTCCGCTGAATGTCTACGGTTATTCCAAGTTTCAGTTCGACCAATATTTGCGCAGACAGCAAAATTTGACCGCGCAAGTGGTGGGTTTACGCTATTTCAATGTCTACGGTCCGCGCGAAGCCCACAAAGGCAGCATGGCCAGTGTGGCCTTTCATTTGAACAATCAGATCAAAGATTCCGACGAATTACGCTTATTTGAAGGTTGTGACGGTTATGGCGACGGAGAACAGCGCCGCGATTTTGTTTATGTCGGCGATGTGGTGGATATTAACCTTTGGTTTCTTGATAACCCCAAAGCATCCGGCATCTATAACTGCGGTACCGGGCGTAGCCAAACCTTTAATGACGTGGCAAATGCGGTGATTAAATTCCACCAGCGCGGCTATATCAAATATATTCCCTTCCCGGAGCACCTGAAAGGCTGCTACCAAAGCTTCACCCAGGCTAATCTCGATAATCTGAGAGCTACCGGCTGTCAGCATCAATTCAAAAGTGTCGAGCAAGGCGTACAACTTTATATGGAATGGTTGAACGGCTAGTAAGGTCAATTTCTATCATCGATCAAGATGATTTTTGTCAGTAAATCCCGACAATTTTCGATTTTTTCTACAGCATAGTCCAGAACCCGGTTGTAGAATATTCCTCTATTTCGTCAACAGTAACTGCCGAGAACGCAGATGAGTCGCCGCACGGCAATTCGCATTGCCCATTCCTGTTTATCCGACCCTCAGCGGGCGGTCGAGGAACTTGCTTTAGGCTTGCTCCACTCCGATACCACCTTGGTCATTTTCTTTTGTTCGAATAGTTATGACCGAACTGTGCTGGCTTCCGAAATAAGACGTCGATTTCAAGGTATGCATGTGATTGGCTGCACGACTGCCGGCGAAATAGGCGATGCAGGACTGAGTCAACAAAGTCTGGTAGGTGTCGGCTTTTCCGCGCCGGATTTTATTGCGACCAGTGGGCTAATCCCTAACTTGCAACAGTTTCAAATCGCCGAAGGGCATGCGCTTGCCAACGAACTATTGTATGGCTTGCAAGATACAGTTACGCATCTTAATGCCGAAAATTGTTTCGGTTTTTTGTTGATCGACGGCTTATCGGTGCGCGAAGAGCAGGTCACCCATGCGATACAAGACGCATTAGGCAATATCGCCATGATTGGCGGCTCGGCGGCCGACGACTTGCTGTTCCATAAAACATACGTTTATTGCGATGGTGACTTTCATGCGGACAGTGCCT
The DNA here is from genome assembly GCF_000365425.1 of Methylomonas sp. MK1. NCBI lineage: Bacteria > Pseudomonadati > Pseudomonadota > Gammaproteobacteria > Methylococcales > Methylococcaceae > Methylomonas > Methylomonas sp. MK1. The sequence goes on along the minus strand of NZ_AQOV01000001.1, from coordinate 1,511,850 downwards.
TGTTGTTGCTGGTGCATACGTCGTTACCGTTCAAAATATTCAAAGCGCAACATTTTGTACCGACGGCGGAAAGATTGGTTGTAACACACGCCGATGCCAGACGGCGCATCGTACATGAAATTAACGGGCTACCGGCGGCCCCGGAATACGCCAGACTCATCGGGGTTATGGTCGAAGAATTGAGCCCTGAGCACTTTGCCGCGGCGCCGGTCGTGGTCGCTATCGATGGTAACTATTATGTGCGGGCTATTCGTAGTGCCAACGAAGATCAAAGTCTGACTTTTTACTGCGCTATCGAGGAAGGCTTGGTGTTGAGAGTCGCGCGAGGGGTGGATCCTATCGAAAGTCTACAGCAGGCGTTTGCCGAAGTTCGGGCACAGATCGGTCAACCTCAGGTCACGCTAGCTTGCGATTGCATACTTAGAAAGCTTGAGCTGGTACAGCGCGGGTTAACGGCGCAAGCGGAACAAATACTGAGTGATAACAAGGTGATAGGTTTCAATACGTATGGCGAGCAGTTTCGCGGAGTACATGTGAATCAGACCTTCGCCGCGGTTGCTATCGGTGCAGTTGATAGGTGCGGCGAGGATGATTGACACAGATACACTCGATACAGAGAGCGAATTAAGGGCGGAAATCGTTCGCCTGAATAAGGTCGTGGAAGCCCTGATGAATCGAGTGGAGCATAGTTCCACTCAACACTGTTCGGATTTTGATCAGTTTCAAACCACGATTATGCTGGAGAATTTGGTACGGGCTCGGACAAAGGAGTTGGAAGCGGCGTTGCGGGAGAACGAGAAGATCAATCGAGCGCTGCAAGAGGCCGAGGAAAAGTTTCACCGGGTTCTGGATCAATCCTTGGTTGGCATAACCATGATTATCGAAGACCGTTTTCATTACGTTAATCCTAAGTTTGCGGAAATCTTCGATTACGAGGTCGATCACCTCTTGAATATGGGCATGATGGAACTTATCAGCGATGTGGATCAGCCTGCCCTGCGTGAAGCAATGCAGAAAGTCTTAAACAAGGATCTTGCCAAAATTAATTTTATCGCCAATGCCTATCGCAGAAATGGTCAGTTGATTACTGTAGAAGTATCAGGTAGTCCGGCGATCGACATTGGCGGTAAACCTGCTGTGATCGCGGTGTTGGCGGATATTAGCGAACGTTTGCGGTCCGAGCGGCAAGTCAAAGCCTTGCACGAGCAGCTCCAATACCAGGCGATTCACGATCCCTTAACCGGCCTATATAACCGACTGTTCCTTAACGAAAATTTGGAGCGTGAATTGCTTTTGGCGGAACGACGAGGCTATGAGGTGAGTGTGGTGATGAGCGATCTGGATCATTTTAAAATGATCAACGATTGTTACGGGCACCAGGCTGGCGATGCAGTATTAAAAGCGTTCGCCGACATCATGAAGCGCCATGCGCGCGGTAGCGATTTGGATTGCCGCTATGGCGGCGAAGAATTTTTTCTGGTGTTGCCGGACACCTCGCAACAAACAGCCAGTGAGCGTGCCGAGTTGATACGTTCGGCGCTAGTTGCGCAGCCCATTGCCCTTGCCGACATCTGTATCGGTGTTACTGCATCATTTGGTGTAGCTACATATCCCGCAAACGGCCTATCTTCGGTGGCCTTGATCGGGGCGGCGGATAAAGCGCTTTATCTAGCCAAGGACGCCGGCCGCAATCAGGTCGTCGCAGCTGCCCAGCCCTCGCTGTAGGCGTTTTTTAGCTCACTACCGGAAGGAAAGCCTGACTCGGTTAGTTTCCGCTGTAAAGCGCTGGCCGGTTGCTCGCCGCTGCTGAGGTTGACAGCCTTATATTAGATCAAGCCCCAGCGTCGCCGTGTTTACGCGCCTTGCAGCCAATAGGGGATTCGCCGCAAACGGCTGCGGCATATCACTTATTTTTTCCGCCTGTCATTCCCGGTATGCGCCGGCGAAAAAACTTAATTGCCTGATTTCTATTTGCTTGTGCGATTGGGTGCGTATCGTGCTCGTAACATCTGGACAATAACGCAGCGATGACTCATGTCCGACCAAGTATTTTCCGCAAAACCTTCCGACAGCGGCGAACAATCCGAACCAAGCGCAGAGCAAATTGCGGCATTCATCGATAAACATCGCGATGAGCTCAGTCGTTTTATCGTGCGTAAACTGGGTTCGGAAGACTTGTCCGCGGACATACTGCAAGATGCTTATTTACGGCTGAGCCGCCAGCAAACGCAGGAAACTATCGAGAATCCGCGGGCTTTCGTGTTTCGGGTTGTCGGTAATTTGGTGATCGATTACCAGCGGCTTAGCGTCAATCGGCTCAAGCAGGATGTCGACGACGACACCTACAACGCCGTTCCCGAACAGTCGCCCGGCCCCGAGCAGCGTTATCAGCAGACCCAGCGCTTGCAAGCCATTCATCAAGCCTTGGCGGAATTGCCTGAAGACTGCCGTCTGGCTTTTTACTGGAACCGGGTCGAAGGCCTCAGCCATACCGAAGTCGCGGCCCGCCTGCGCATTTCGGAAAGCATGGTCGCCAAGCATCTGGCGCGGGCCATGCGGCATTGTCGGGACAGACTCAAGCAACATTGAAGCAAATTGCCGACCGCCCGGAAAATATCAGCAAGAACGGCCGCGTCATCCGTCATAATAGTTTCAATCGTCCAAACCTTATGCCGATGAGTAACGCACCCGTTTCCGAAATCACCACTTTGTCCGATCAGGCCATTGATTGGGTGATACGGCTGCGCGCCGGAAACGTCGGCGAGCAGGAGCGGCGTGCGGCCGCCGAATGGCAAAATCGCAGCCCCTCACACCGTCGCGCCTTTGCCGAGGCCGAACAACTGTGGCTGGACATGGGCGAGGGCTGGTCGGTAACGGATCTGCCGATACCGGCGCAAGCCATGGGCCGTCGGTATAGCCGGCCCGTCTGGCGCGGCTTGGCAGCGGCCGCTGTTGCCTTGGCGCTGGTTTTGCCTTTTTCCGGCCTTGGCGACCGCTGGTTCAGCGACTATTACACTGCTGTCGGCGAACAAAAAACCGTGACTTTGGCCGACGGCAGCCAGGTGCTGTTGAATACCGATACCGCATTGACGGTTGCCTATTCCGATACCGGCCGCAAACTGACATTGAAACACGGTCAGGCCTTGTTCAAGGTCGCCGCCGACCGTAAACGGCCGTTTGAGGTCGCCACCGATACTGTAGTGGTCAAAGCCTTAGGGACGGTCTTTGAAGTGCTGCAGCAAGACCACGCCGTCCGCATCACGGTGCAGGAACACGCCGTTGGTGTCAAAGGTCTGCACGCCCCGGATTACCCGCCCGACGCCCGCATTCAAGAAGGGCAACAAGCGGTTTACAGTGCCGCCAACGGCCTGCAAGCCGCAGTGGCGGCCGATTCGCAGCAAAACGCCGCCTGGCAACGCGGTAAACTGGTCTTTAAAAATCAAGCCCTGGCCGATGTGGTTGCGGAATTGGACCGCTATTTCCCCGGAAAGATCGTCATCAGCGATGCCAAACTGGCGGCGCTAAGGGTCAGCGGCGTTTTCCCGCTGGCGGACCGCGCCGCCACGCTGGCGATGCTGCAACAAATCCTCTCGGTAAAACTCAGTCAAATCACGCCTTGGTTGACCGTGTTGCACGGCTAACGCAAAAAAAATCCCGCCGCCATTACAAGATTTTTCCGGCCGTCCGTCTTAACCGGTACGCGGCAATGGTGCCGCCGCCACGTTAAGGATTACAGATGAATAAATCACTCGATACCGGCAGCGTCCATCCCGGCCAGGCCCGTATGTTTAAACCCATGCCTATTGCCGCATTATTGCTGCTCGGCACTATCAGCCTGACCGCGATGGCCGGCGACGCTGCGCAAGCCTTCAACATCCCGGCGCAAGCCCTGGACAGTGCCCTGACCGAACTCGCCGACCAGACCAACCTGCGCCTGCTCTATCCGGCGGAACTGGTCGGCAAACTCCGCTCCAGCCCGGTGTCGGGCCAATACACCCCGGAGCAGGCCATGCAGCGGATGTTGCAGAATTCGGGCTTGACTGTGCGGAAAACGGCGGACGATACATTTACGCTGGAACCAGCAGCGAACGCCGAGCCGCGCACGGCTACGACGATGCCGGCGGTGACGGTGATGGGGAAGGCGGTTTATGATTCGACTGACCCTTACAACCCGGATTACAGTCTACCCAACACGACAACGGCGACTAAAACCGATACGCCGATCATGGAAACACCTTATTCCATCCAGGTCGTGCCGAAACAGGTTTTGGAGGATGTGCAAGCCATAAGGCCGGGTGATGCTTTGAATTACGTCAGTGGTATCTATCAAGGATCGGCGAATTCCGGCGACTGGCTGGATTGGTCCAAACGGCGCGGATTTGATTCATTTCCTACCGGCGACTACCGTGACGGCGGTGCGTTTCCGCTAGCCAGTGCCTGGGGTGGGCGGGATTTGGCCAATATCGAGCAAGTCGAAGCGCTAAAAGGGCCTGCTTCGTTATTGTATGGTCAGGCCACACCAGGTGGTGTCGTCAATTACGTGACCAAGAAGCCGCTGGCTACACCGTACTATTCGTTGCAGCAACAATTCGGTTCTTACGATTATTACCGAACCACCTTGGATGCGACCGGACCGATTACCCAGGACAAAACCCTGCTATACCGCTTCAATTTGGCGTACAAAGATGCGAATTCATTTCGGGATACCGTCAGTAGCGACCGCATCTTTATCGCACCGACCGTGACTTGGATTATCAGTCCGCGCACCCGAATGAATTTTGAATTGGAATATGATCACGGGCATGCGGTATTAGATCGCGGTGTACCAGCGATTGGTGCGCGTCCGGCCAATGTGCCACGTAGTCGCTTCCTTGGCGAAGCCGACCCACAAAGCGAGTTCGAACGAATTTTGGCGGGCGTCAACTGGTCGCATGCCTTCAACGACGATTGGACATTGAGTCACCGTTTTACAGCGGTTTACAACGGGATTGAAACCCGTGCAGCAATTCCCACGGGTGTTGCCGCCGATGGAAGGACGGTGAATATTTTTTATAATTACGGGTCTCGGCCACCGGAAAACGACGCCAGTTATTTCAATACTGTCAATCTAACAGGGCATTTTGACACGTGGGGGTTGAAACATACCTTGCTATTAGGAGGCGATCATTTTCGTACTTTTCGCGATGGAATTGAAACAAACTTTACCTCAACCATCGACCTATACAACCCTATATATTTAGGCGCCAACTCGATTGAAAACAGAGCGGCAAATGTTCCGGTTTCAAGAGGTACGACATTAGAACAATGGTTTGGATTGTATCTGCAAGACCAAATTACACTGCCCTATAACCTGCATCTTTTGGCGGGGATGCGTTACGATAATTCGGAAAGCAAATCCACTCGCACAGGAAGAGCTGACAGCGTGAGTCCTATGACGGATAACCTGTCGCCCCGCGGCGGTTTGGTTTGGCAGCCAATTCCCGAGTTAAGCCTGTATGGAAGTTACTCAGAGAATTTCACTGGGATCAATGGCACGAATTTCGACGGGGCACTGCTGAATCCAGAAACTGCTCAACAATGGGAGTTCGGCCTCAAAACCGAACTCTTCGACAAGCGCTTTCTCGCGACGTTGGCCTGGTTTGACCTGACCAAACAAAACGCCAAATTCGCGGATCCCAGGGATACAAGATATTCAACTACCGTTGGAGAAGCCAACGTGGCGGGACTGGAGATGGATTTGAAAGGCGAAATTCTGACGGGCTGGAATATGATAGGCAGCTATGCCTATACTCCAGATGCCGTCACCACAATCGGCAGAGCCGTTGAAGTTGACAAACGGTTTCCCGGTGTTCCTCGTCACGGCGGTAGTTTGTTTACCACCTATGAGTTGCAGTCCGGCCTCATGCGGGGATTGAAATTCGGTGGCGGGGTGATAATCCGCAGTTCTCAACACACAGAATCGACCAATAACGATGTCGTATTGCCCGGCTACGCGACCGTTAATTTGCTGACCAGTTATTCCTGGAAAGTGGGGGCGAGCAAATTAACCACGCAATTAAACGTCAATAATTTATTGGATAAAGAATATTACCCCGCCTCAGCGTTCAGTCGAAACGGTATCGAGGTCGGCGCACCCAGAACGTTTATGGGCTCGGTGCGGATAGAGTATTGAGTAGTTAGATTCAGAGTGTTCACGTTCCCAACCTCTAGGTTGGGAACTTTGGCCTTGGAAGCTGCAGCTTTCTAGCTCTACAGGAAGCAGGAGCTTCCAAGTGATTGGTTCCCAAGCGGGAGCTTGGGAACCAGGGGGATTGTTTTCATTCCCACACTCTGCGTGGGAATTCAAAACCCGGCTGCGCTGCGGCGCGAAATTACCGTACCAAGTACGGTTTAGTTTTAGTCCCTAAGCTCAATGGTTCGGCTTCCGCCTGATGGTTTAAAACCCGTTTCACGCCCCGCCCGAAACCTTGCGGGCGGGGTTTAGGTCGGTGAGTTGGAAGCTTGGCTCATACTGTCCGGAAGCGGCTTGGCGTGGTTAAGTGTGCGACAGCCGATCAGGTTTTGAATTGATTAAACTCGACAGGCTGGAGCCCACGCATTCTGCTTGCCTGATGTGTAAAATATCTGTATAAAAAACACATCATTTAACCAAGAGGAGCTGCTCATGTCTGTACGTTTCAATGTTGTGTTGTCCGATGATCTGAATCGCGAACTGGATAAGGCCGCTGAGGAAGGCGAAACCAATAAAAGCGAAATTTTGCGCAAAGCGATCACCCTATATCTGGCGGCCAAAGATGGACGTCGGCGAGGGCTGAAAATCGGTTTGGTCGAACCTGAAACCCAAAAGCTGGAAACTGAAATTATCGGCTTATGAGCCATATCGATCTCAATAATCCGCCGCCCAATCATACGTTCAGCGTTTCGGTTGAGCGGCAGGAAACCGACGCCGAACGGAATGTCCGCTTATTCAAGGATTTAGCGCTATTCGTTGTTGCGCTCGGCTTTGTGGTTTTAATCGTCTGGTTGTGCTACGCCACCTTGGTGGCAACTACCACCAGCGCGGAAGAGAAAAAGTGGGCGATGTCGATCTTGTCCGCGGCGCAGGCGGGATAATCGGTTATCTGTTGCGTAAATAATTCACCGATTCTTGGCGGGGCGGGGAGTTATCCCCGACCTTCACAATCCACCCGCTTTAAAATTTCGCTAAAACCTCGCTTACCGGAATTACACCAGCCCTAGGCGACAGCTCCAGACCCTTGCCGATTACCGCCAACGGCGTATGCTTATAAGGACAAGCATAACAACAGCCAAGGAGCGCAACATGTCCAAGCACAATCAATACATCCGCTGGTTTGCAGAACTCACTATCAATGATATTCCGCTGGTCGGCGGTAAAAACGCCTCACTCGGCGAGATGTATCGCGAGTTGGCTTCGGAGGGTGTGATTGTCCCCAATGGTTTTGCGATTACCGCCGAAGCTTACCGTTATATGCTGGATCAGGCCGACGCTTGGCCGCATTTGCACGCTTTACTCGATGATGTCGATGCCGACGACGTCGCAGAGTTGGCGCGCCGCGCGCAACAGGCGCGTGATTTGGTTTACGCAGCGCCGTTGCCGGCCGATTTGCAACAGCAAATTCTGGATGCTTTCGCGCAATTACAACAGCAATATCAAGACGATTTAACCGTCGCGGTGCGCAGCTCCGCGACCGCCGAGGATTTGCCGACCGCCAGCTTTGCCGGTCAACAGGATACCTATTTAAATATTCGCGGCGGCCAATCCTTGCTGGATGCTTGTAAACGCTGTTTCGCCAGTTTGTTTACCGACCGGGCGATTCATTACCGACTCGATCAGGGCTTCGACCATTTCAAAATCGGTTTGTCGATAGGCGTGATGAAAATGGTGCGTTCCGATTTGGCGGCCAGCGGCGTGATGTTTTCGCTGGATACAGAGTCGGGTTTCAATGATGCCGTGTTCATCACCGGTGCCTATGGTCTGGGTGAAAACGTGGTGCAGGGCGCTGTCGATCCCGACGAATTTTACGTGCATAAGCCCACTTTCGCCCGAGGCTATCGGGCGGTATTGCGGCGCACGCTGGGTGCTAAAAAAATCAAGATGATCTACAGCGATGGTCGGACCCGCGAACCGATTCGCAATGTCGCCACCTCAAATCACGAGCGCCGGCAATTTTGTATCGACGATGCGGAAGTGCTGCAATTGGCCGATTACGCGCTGAAAATCGAGCGGCATTACGGCCGGCCTATGGACATGGAATGGGCCAAGGATGGATTAGACGGTAAGCTGTATATCGTGCAAGCCCGCCCGGAAACCGTGGCTTCGCAAAAGGTCGGCAATGTCTTGGAGCAATATCAACTCAAACAATCTGGCGAAGCCATCGTCAAAGGCCATGCCGTGGGCAGCAAGATCGCGGTGGGTCAGGCGCGGGTGATAGATAACGTGGCCAAACTCGGTAGTTTCAAGCCGGGCGAAGTGTTGGTGGCCGATATGACCACGCCGGATTGGGAGCCGGTGATGAAAACCGCCGCCGCTATTGTTACTAATCGCGGTGGCAGAACCTGTCATGCGGCGATCATTGCCCGCGAATTGGGCGTGCCGGCCGTGATAGGCTGCGAGAACGCGACGGCAGCGATAACCAGTGGCAGCGTGGTCACGGTATCGTGTGCGGAAGGCGATGTCGGCAAAGTCTATGCTGGCCGGCTGGATTTCGAGGTCAAGCATACTGATTTGTCTCAACTCCAGCGGCCAAAAACCAAGATCATGCTCAATCTGGGCAATCCTGAATTGGCGTTTAAACTCAGCTTTCTGCCCAATGATGGCGTCGGTTTGGCGCGGATGGAATTTATTATTACCGAATACATCAAGGCTCACCCGATGGCTTTGATTCACCCCGAAAAAGTCGAAGAGGCCGGCGAGCTGGAGCAACTTAAGCAATTGACCGAGGGCTACGCCAAGCCGGAAGAGTTTTTCATCCAGCGGCTGGCGGAAGGCGTCGGCACCATCGCGGCGGCGTTTTATCCCAAGCCTGTGGTCGTGCGGATGTCGGACTTTAAAACCAACGAATATGCGACCTTGTTGGGTGGACGTTGGTTCGAGCGCGACGAGGCTAACCCGATGATCGGTTTTCGCGGTGCCTCGCGCTATGTACACCCTGCATATGCCGAGGGGTTTGCCTTGGAATGCGCGGCGATGAAGCGGGTCCGCGAGCAGATGGGCCTCAAGAACGTGGTATTGATGATCCCGTTTTGTCGCCGAATTGATGAAGCCGAAAGGGTTTTGGCTTACATGGCGGAGCTGGGTTTGAAGCGCGGCGCTGACGGTCTGGAAATTTATGTGATGTGCGAGATACCGAATAACGTCATTCTGATCGACGAGTTCGCCAAATTGTTCGACGGTTTTTCGATTGGCTCCAACGATTTGACGCAATTGACTTTGGGTGTGGACCGGGATTCGGAAATCGTGGCCAACGACTTCGACGAGCGGGATGCCGGCGTGAAGACCATGATCAAATGGGCCGTGGAAGGCGCGCGCCGCAATGGCCGGCATTCCGGCTTGTGTGGACAGGCGCCGTCCGATTATCCGGAAATGGCCGAATATCTGGTCGAAATCGGCATTGATTCGATGAGTTTAAATCCGGATACGGTGTTGCAGACTACCCAGCGTCTGCTGGATTTGGAGCTTAGGTTGAGACGATAGCGAATTTGGGCTTTTGTTGCTTACCGCTTGATTGCCGACCAGTGTGGGTTAGGGCGAGAGACAAAAAGACTCGGATGGATTGCCGCTGATTTTTGCAATACAGCGTTACACCTAAATCGGTCTTGCTAAAGAACATAGCCCGGAAAAAGTTGTTCGAGTAAGGGGGAAATCTAAATTATGTTATTTCACCTGTTTTTCGTGAGCTAAATCACGGATTTTGATTAAGTGCTGAGAATAAGTAAATTCTAATTGTTTGTAATTAATACGTTTTATAGGTGGCATAAGGATTGCGTTATGGACGCAGGCGCCTGTCAGTTATGGCTTACAAGATTGTTAAGTCCTGGGCTCAAGGTGCTTTCTCCCCCTAACTTAAGATTTAAGGTAAAAACGTATGATCAAAACAAAATTGGCTAAAGCTGTTTCCATGGCGGTTGCCGGTGTCGCGCTTTCAGCAGGAGCATCTACCGCTTCGGCGCATGTCATGTACAACACCTTCACGACAGCTGCGGCCAGTGCAACCGATGGTTGGAACTACACTTACGACGGTCCCGATGCCGATACAGTTGCAACCGGCCCTGAGAGCGGTGGCTATCAAGGTACTCAAGTCCCTTGGCTTGGTACAGCAAATGGTGCGTTGCCGTTTGGATATACCGGTCGGGCGCATTTGAACTGGGCTGCTGCGATTCACGGGCCAGGAACCTTGGAAGTGTCTGCCGCCGACGCACTGGCTGACTATGGCGTGGCAGCGGAAATCGATACTGGCGCCGGTGCTTGGAAAGATAATGGTCTCGATGCTAATGGCGTGCCTACCGCAACAGGTCCAACCGGTTGGAAACACCAAATTGACATGGGTTTGATTAAATCCGACGTCTCTACTTTATTGAGGCTGAACCTGACCTCTCTGGGTACAATTAACGGTAATTTTGGGGTTACAGTGTTTAAAGGTATGGATACTACCAACTCAGTATCCTACAGCCACCATGGTAGCTGGAATAACGCCGGCAAGCCGGAAACTACCAGCAACCCATTCTACGCCGCAGGGGTTGGTTCCGGTATGGAGTACCTTACTCATGACGCTAGCGTAGACGCAGTTAACTACCTTGAGTTTTTCGCAGAGGCAGGCCAAGTTTATACCATTGCTCTGGGTGGTAATGGCGTTGGGAGATGGAATGCCAATGTCTCCGGCTATGAATTATCCATCGCCGCAGTACCTGTCCCTGGTGCTGTTTGGTTATTCGGCAGTGCGATGGCAGGTATGATCGGTTTTGGCGGTCGTCGTAAAGCGGCGGTAGCAGCTTAAGGCCGGAAATGCCGCGGCAAGTCTAAAAACTTGTAGCGTTAGGATTTGTTTTAGGGATGATCGCCAGGGATGGCGCACCTACCCCGGTGGCTTTCGAATGTCACCGGCTCAATCCATGAGCCAAAGCTGGTTGGTCTTGTCTACCCGTTGCTAATTGTTGGGCTGATACCCACGCCACGTTGTTGCTACCTCACGTCAAAGCGTACACGCATGTTCGGTCCGGTCCGCGGTATCTTAGCCAATTGCATCACCGATACCGTTTTGCCGATCAACCTAAAAATAGCCGTTGGGGGTAGACTGTTCGTGCTGAGCAAGGTCGAAGCATGGAGGGCCTGCAACATACTCTCCGCCGTGATTGAAAAATCCCGCTTGTCCTTCGACAAAGCTCTCAGGAAACAGTCTTTTATGCTTAAGACTTATTTATGGGGCAAAAATGTTAAAGGATTATCTACCCTGTCTCAGTCAATAACTAATCACTAGAATCGTTCGAAATGGTTAATATCGTACCCATCAGCATTGTCTGCGTGATTAATATGCGGAGCCGGTACTATTGCCTTTAGCGATTTAGGCGGTGTTCTTGTGGTATTGCGGGAAAGCGTTGGTTGTAAATCTTTGATTTTGAAAAAGCTCATCAGATTCTGTAATTGCAAGGCTTGGCTGGTCATTTCTTCTGCGGTTGCCGCCAATTCCTCGCTCGCAGAAGCATTTTGCTGCGTAATTTGATTCATCTGGCTCATGGCGATATTAACCTGCTTTACGCCCGCGGATTGTTCCTGAGAGGCCGCCGCAATTTCTTGCACCAGATCCGAGGTCTTAGCGATGCTGGGCACGATGGCGTCCAGCAATTGGCCGGCGCTTTCGGCGGTCTTCACGCTGTTCCCCGCCAGTTGACCGATTTCTTGTGCCGCTATCTGGCTCCGCTCCGCCAGTTTCCGGACTTCCGCCGCCACAACCGCGAAGCCTTTGCCATGATCGCCGGCCCGAGCCGCTTCAATGGCGGCGTTGAGGGCCAGCATATTGGTTTGATAGGCAATGTCATCGATGATGCCAATTCGGCTCGCGATGTCTTTCATGGCGGTCACCGTCTGTTTAACGGCGATACCGCCTTCGATGGCTTCCTGGTTGGCCTTGCCGGCTATACCGTCGGTGACTTTGGCGTTTTCCGCGTTCTGGTTAATGCTTGCCGCCATTTGTTCGATACTGGCCGTGGTTTCCTCGACGCCGGCCGCCTGTTCGCTGGATGCTTGCGATAAGGATTGTGAGGTGGCGCTGATTTGTCCGGAGGCATTTCCCAACTGATCGGCGGCGCTGACGACTTCGGCGATGGTTTGTGAAAGTTTGGTAATGGTATTGTTGACCGTATCTTTAAAGTCATTAAGCTGGCCTTTGTAGTCGCCTTTGACTTTCCGAGTCAGATCGCCTTGTTCAACCAATGTTAGGACTTCGACCGCTTCGTTGAGCGGCAGAATGACGCCGTCCATGGTATTGTTGAAGCCTTCCACAATCTTACGGAAGTCGCCCTGATGTTTGCCCGCGTCGGCGCGGGTTTGTAAGCGGCCTTCCACGGCGGCAATCGAGAGTGTGTCGGCATCGGATACCAAAGCCTGAACATTTCTTTTTAGCAGCATCAGCCATTCATGGATTTGGTCGTCGTTTGATGCCTTGCCCATTTCCGCGGTCATGTCACCGTTGGCGAGCTTGGTAACGTAAGCGATTAAATCCGATAGCCAGCTGTGTACGCCGTTAACGGCTTGTTTCATCTGGTCATGGTCGCCTTTACAGGCGATTTCCACGCGTTGGCGTAAATCGCCGCCCCTGATCATACGTAAAATGCGGTTGCCTTCGCCGATGGGAATCAGGATTGCATCCAGCATATCGTTGACACCGCTAATAATCTCGGCGTAAGCGCCTTTAAACTGCTCGGCTTTGCCTCTTTCTGAGAGTTCACCATTTCCGGATGCTGTGGTTAAACGGCGCAACTCTCTCTGCAGGCCTTGCAAGGTAATTGCCATATTGTTGACCGCTAATTTCATTTTTTCATGATCGCCCCGGTAAGTTTGCTCGATCAATTCGTCGATTTTGCCGCCGGAAATCTGCGCCAGGATGCGATTGCCTTCCCCGATGGGTAGCAGAATGGCGTCCAGCATCTCATTGACGCCGCCGATGACTTCGGCGTACGCGCCTTTAAATTGCTCAGCGTTGCCGCGTTTGGATAATTGTCCTTCTCTGGAAGCTTCTTGGAGTCTTTGTAGCTCTTTTTGCAGGCCCTGTACCGAGATGGCGACGTTGTTGACAGCCAGTTTCATTTTCTCGTGATCGCCTTGGTAGGTTTGTTCGATCAATTCGTCGATTTTGCCGCCGGAAATTTGCGCCAGAATGCGATTGCCCTCGCCAATCGGTAGCAGAATGGCATCCAGCATTTCATTGACGCCGCCGATGACTTCCGCATAGGCGCCTTTAAACTGTTCGACTTTACCCCGCTCGGTAAGCTGCCCCTGTCTGGAAGCGATGGTGAGACGTTGCAATTCATGTTGCAGGCCTTGCAAGGTGGTGGCGACATTGTTAACGGCCTGCTTCATTTTCTCGTGATCGCCCCGGTAAGTGTCGCTGATCAATTCATCGATTTTTCCGCTAGAAATCTGCGCCAGAATGCGATTACCCTCGCCAATCGGCAGCAGAATGGCGTCCAACATTTGGTTGACCCCGTGAATGACTTCGGCGTAAGCGCCTTTGAATTGTGCCGGGTTACCCCTTTCGGTTAGTTGGCCGTCTTTTGACGCCCCGGTCAGACGCTGGAGTTCGGTTTTCAAGTTCTGCTGCACATCAACGACTTTGACCAAGCTTTTCGCCAGAGCATCGTGTTCGGAACGAATATTGATATGAATAGAGAAATTCCCATCGGCAATGGCCTGGGCTGCGGTTGATTGCTGAGCGATAGCATCTATAAGCTGATTGAGGTGGTTTTTCAGTGTGTTGAAATCGCCTCGGTAATGATCGCTGATTTTAGCCGGAACGGCGCCGGTGGCGATTTGTTCGATGCAATCGGCAACTGCATTGAACGGTTGGGTAACGGCATCCAATATCTGATTAATCGCATGACCGAATTGCATGCTGTTCTCGGCAAATCCCGCAGTATTGACGCGTGCATCCCATTGCCCGGCGACGATGGCCTGGGCGACCCTTTCTATTTCGAGGGTGGTCTGTTTTTCCGCTGCTTGTTTATGGCTTGAAAACAAATGAGTTAACTTCATAAATCGATCTCCTCGGTTGGTTTTGTTCGAAATTAAAACATGGTTGCAAGATGCCGAATTACTCCTCTTGCTAGATGTAACGCACTTTCAAAAGCAAATTGGATCTGACTTGTTGTTTGGTCTCCGGGTATAAGGGGAAGAGCGAAGGCTATTTGGAAACCGCTGCGCTGCGATCTCGATTCAATGCCAAAACCAGAATTGAACATGAGCGTAAAAAATACTTTGCTGTCAGTTGAATCCAAAAGCCGTCTTTCGGGTATATAACCCTATCGCTCCAGTTAGGTTGACTGATGCGTGAGTCTCTGAGTAGCGAAATAAATTTACCTTGATGGGGCTGGTCCGACGATCAGTATAGACGGGAATAGCTTATATGCAGCGACTAAACAACTGTGTTAGCAATGTGGCTGCGCGACGTAGTTTCGATCCTGACTATGCTTTTAAATATCCGCGGAGCACTAGAGGCTGTCATGCTTGGCGGATGCTTCCGCAAATGAAGGATTGGATGCCAGGTCGTCGTTTTATCTGCACGCTTAAACGATTTCGATGTGGCTGTTAAAGGTAGTTTACGGGCGAAATTGGCCGGTTAATAGTTTAAGATTGCATTGGTTTAACCCAATAATTTGCGAGAACGGATGTAATGCGTAACCTATACACGCTGCTTTATGGATTGTTGTTGCCTGCTGTTTTATTGCGATTGTATTGGCGGGGCTGCAAGGCGCCGCAATACCGGCAACGCTGGTTAGAGCGCTTGGGCTTTTACAAAATGCCGTCCAGGCAGGGGGTAATCTGGATACATGCTGTTTCAGTGGGTGAGGTGGAAGCGGCTTTCCCGTTAATCGCACATTTTCGTCACAGCCATCCGCAGTTGCCGATACTCGTTACCACCACCACGCCAACCGGTTCTGCCAGGGTGCGGGCGGCATTGGCCGGTCAAGTCGAGCATGTCTATCTACCGTATGATCTGCCGGCTGTGGTTGAGCGTTTTTTGAAATGTTTTCGACCCCGACTTGCGGTCATGATGGAAAAGGAAATCTGGCCCAATTTGTTTGCCGCCTGCGCGGCGCAGAACATCCCGCTGTTTATCGTCAATGCCAGATTGTCGGCGCGTTCCGCGCGGTCTTATCGGAAAATTCCCGGATTGGTAAAGCCGGCGTTGGCTTGCGTTACCATGGTTGCTGTGCAAACAGAGGAGGACCGCTTACGATTTATCGAAATCGGCGCCGCTCCTCAGCAAGTTCAAGTGTTGGGTAATATTAAGTTCGATGTGACGATAGACGCCGCCGTGATCGCGGGGGGGCGAGCGCTCAAGCAGCAGTTATTCGCAAAACGCTGGGTTTGGATTGTCGCCAGCACTCATCAGGGCGAAGAAGAGATATTTCTAGCGCTTTATCCGGTTCTTAAAGTATCGATACCCGAATTGCTGTTATTGATTGTGCCGCGCCATCCGGAGCGCTTTCAAGCGGTTAAAAAGCTCTGCGAACAGCAGGGTTTGGCGGTGGTGATGCGTAGCGAGCAAAGGCAGTGTCACGAGCAAACCGATGTTTATATCGCCGACAGCATGGGCGAGTTAAAGATGTTGTATGCCGCTGCCGATCTGGCTTTTGTCGGCGGTAGTCTGGTGCCGGTAGGCGGTCACAACGTGCTGGAACCGGCCGCCATTGGCGTAACCGTGTTATTTGGCCCGGAAATGTTTAATTTTCAGGAAATTGCCGAGCGGATTTTAGCCTTGAAAGGGGCGATACAGTGCCGAGATCGCCAAGCCATAATTGATGCCGTGTTACGCGTCTATCGAGACATAGCGTTTAGAAAAAGATTGATCGATAACGGCAGATTGTTTGTAGAAAATAACCAGGGCGCTACAAAACGGGTGGCGGGATTGTTGGCGGAGTACCTGTAAGTTTTACGCTCGGGCTAGGGTGGATAGCGGGCAATTCATTGAGGTTTTCCGTTATAATTCGCCAGTTTTTTAATTTGTAAAAGGTGTGAAGCGCATTATGTCGGATATTAAAAAAGTGGTGTTGGCCTATTCCGGTGGTTTAGATACCTCGGTTATTTTGAAGTGGCTACAAGATGTGTACGACTGTGAAGTGGTGACATTTACCGCCGACATCGGTCAGGGCGAAGAGTTGGACCCGGCTCGCGCCAAAGCCACGGCGGCCGGCATCAAGGAAATTTATATCGACGATTTGCGCGAAGAATTTGCTCGCGATTTCGTATTTCCGATGTTTCGTGCCAATACGATTTACGAAGGCGAGTATCTGCTCGGTACCTCGATTGCCAGGCCTTTGATCGCTAAGCGCCTGATCGAAATTGCCAACGAAACCGGCGCCGATGCGATTTCCCATGGTGCGACCGGCAAAGGCAACGACCAGGTGCGTTTCGAACTGGGCGCCTACGCTTTGCGTCCGGACATCAAAGTGATCGCGCCGTGGCGCGAATGGGATTTGAATTCACGGCAAAAACTGCTGGACTACGCCGAGCAACACGGCATTTCAGTGGAAATGAAAAAAGGCAAAACCTCGCCTTATTCCATGGATGCCAACTCGCTGCACATTTCTTACGAAGGCCGTATCTTGGAAAATCCGTGGACGGAGCCGGAAGAAGATATGTGGCGCTGGACCGTATCACCGGAAAATGCGCCTGATCAAGCGACCTACGTTGAGCTCACCTATCAGAATGGCGATATCGTCGCCATCGACGATGTGCCTCACACGCCGCATCAAGTGATGGAAAAATTGAACAAAATCGCCGGTGCTAACGGGGTTGGTCGTCTGGACATCGTCGAGAATCGTTATGTCGGTATGAAGTCCAGAGGCTGTTATGAAACGCCAGCCGGCACCGTGATGCTGAAAGCACACAGGGCCATCGAATCGTTGACCCTGGACCGCGAAGTAGCGCATTTAAAAGACGAATTGATGCCGCGTTATGCGTCCTTGATTTACAACGGTTACTGGTGGAGTCCGGAGCGGGCACTGTTGCAAACCATGATCGATGCTTCGCAGGCCAATGTTAACGGCAAGGTGCGAGTGAAACTGTATAAAGGCAATGTGGTCGTGGTCGGTCGGGCCTCGGAAACCAATAGCCTATTCGATGAAAATATTGCTACTTTTGAAGAAGATGGCGGCGCTTATAACCAAAAAGATGCCGAAGGCTTTATCAAACTGAATGCCTTGAGAATGCGGATTGCCGCAAAAAAAGGCCGTTGATTGCGGTTTGTATAAAACAGGACATTTTTGATTTAGCTTGTATAATGCGCCGATGTATTTCCGTTGGGCATGGGGTGCCGTTTAGGCGCCGCGTGCTCTAGGTAATATCTATAGAGCTTCCCGATTAGCAACACTAAAAGAATAATGAGCGATATGCCTGAGATTAATCTGGATGATGTCAATACCGATAAGCATGAGATAGTCTATCTGCGCGCCCATCAGCATCAGGCGCTGATGAAGGCTAATCGCTTTTTGTTAATGCTGGTTCTGGCGTTGATGGCGGCGGTTTTTTTGTTGGGTTTTGTATTACTACCTAAACAAAATCTGTTGACCGAGATCCAAAAGCACCAGGCTATCTCGACAGCCTACGCTACCCAAAATCCGGTGCTATCCGCCGAAATTAGCGCCTTGAAAGGCCAGTTGTTCGGCTTGTTAAGCGGTTCCATCGACAGCAAACTAAGAGCCCTGGAAGAAAATATCAAAAAGGGTAGCGTCGCCGATTCCCTGGAGACCATTCAGGATTTGAAAGGCGATGTGAAGATACTGACGACTTATTCTGTTGATTCGCCGGCCAAGGTCGAAGGCGCGGCTGTCAATCAAGTTCTGATCAAAGAACTGAATGACATTAAGGATTTGGTCTATCTGACCTTTGTGTCTTGTGGATTGATGATTGCGGCGATTGCCGGAGTTTGGCTGCGCAACCGTTACCGGTTGACCCATCAACGTAGTCAACAGGCGTATCTCAGTAAACAAGACTAATAGGGCATATTATTTACGACATAAAAAAGCCGCTATCCGAAAGGGTAGCGGCTTTTTCTTTGCCCCGAAAGGCTACGATTATTTTTTCAGATATTCGTAAACGGCATCGATAGCTTGGTCTTCGGTGTAACCTGCTTTTTTCACAGGGCCGACTTCCATGATAGCTGCAACAGCTTTAGGCATACCGTTTTTGCCTTCCTTCAGAACTTTAGCGAACTGGTCTTTAGGCAGTTTGCCGGCGCTGATCAAAGCCGATAATTGTGGGTTGGAAGCGATGTCATGGCAAGCGCCGCAGCCACGACCGAAAGCACGCTCATAAATTTTCGCGCCGATTTCTTCCGCTTCGTTAGCTGCAACTTGTCCGCTGATAGCGATCAAAGCTGCGCCTACTAATAAACCGAATGATTTTTTCATATGATTCTCTCGTTGTGTTTAAAAAAAGAACTGCATATTGTTATTTGCATAGGCAGTTCATTGGGAAATTAAGCGGGTAAAGGATAGGGAACTTTAGCGAAAAATTCAATCGATTTTCTCTGTCGTTCGCGCCGTTATCGAGTTTGCGGGCTGATTTTTCCAGCTAAAACTTAACATCGTCTGAAATAGGGAAAAATTCATATACGCTTAGTTTTGATCGGGTTGAAACCATTCCAACTGTTTGCGCAGGCGCACCACAGTGCCGACTATGATCAAGGTCGGCGGTTTGATGTCTGCGTTTTCGACGCGTTTAGGCATATCCCCCAGGGTGCCGGTAATGACCCGTTGATGGCGGGTAGTGCCTTGTTGAATCAGCGCAATCGGCTGATCGGCGGGGCAGCCGTGTACTATCAACGATTGGCAGATAGTCTCCAATCCAACCAGACCCATGTAGATCACGATGGTCTGATTGGGCGAGGCCAGCTGGCTCCAGTTCAGGTTGATATTGCCGTCTTTCAAATGCCCGGTCACAAAGGTACAGGACTGCGCATGATCGCGATGCGTCAGCGGTATGCCGGCATAGCTGGCGCAGCCGGCTGCGGCGGTAATGCCGGGCACGACCTGAAATTGAATGCCTTGTTGCATCAGGGTTTCGATTTCCTCGCCGCCACGGCCGAAAATAAACGGATCTCCGCCTTTCAGCCGGGCGACGCGTTTCCCCGAGAGGGCCAGATTCGCCAGTAGTTCGTTGATCGATTCTTGCGGCAGGCTGTGATTGCTGCGTTGTTTGCCCACGTAGATTTTTTCGGCGTCACGGCGCGCCATCTCCAGTATCTCCTGGGACACCAGCCGATCATAGACAATTACATCCGCTTGCTGCATTAAACGCAGGGCTCGGAAAGTCAACAAATCCGGATCGCCGGGGCCGGCGCCAATTAAATACACTTCGCCGCGATTTTGCGTCTGCTCCGCTGCATCGAGTTTGGCTTGCAATTCTGTGGCAGCTTGCTCGCGGCGGCCGGAGAACACCAGTTCTGCGATATGGCCCTGCAAAGCATCTTCCCAGAACACGCGGCGGCGGTTGGGTTCATTTAGCCGTTCCTTAACCAACGCTCGAAAATCCTCGGCAAACTGCGCTAGTAGCCCGAACGCGCCGGGAATGGCGCTTTCCACCTTGGAGCGTAGCAAACGTGCCAGCACCGGGGAGACGCCGCCAGAAGACACGGCTACGATTAATGGCGAGCGATCAACAATCGCCGGAAAGATGAAACTGCACAAATCAGGATTATCGACCACGTTCACTGGAATATTCTGCGCTGTAGCCGCTTGAGCGACCGCTTCGTTGATCGTGCGCTGGTTGGTGGCGGATATAACCACGCGCATGCCTTTCACATCATCCGCTGCAAAGGCTTTTTCTTGGATAACTACGCGATTATCTTGGCCCATCTCTGCGACGCTGGCGCCAATTTCCAAAGCTACCACGGTAATTCGCGCCCCGGTTTTTGCCAATAGCTCGATTTTACGCGAGGCGATTTCGCCGGCGCCTACAACCAGGCATGGCTGGTCTTTTAGTTTTAAGAAAAGCGGGAAGTAATCCATGGTGCTTGATTTTCGTGGTCTGGGGTTGGTGTTATTATAAGCGTTGTCTAAAGAACAGTTGAGTGAACACCACTATGATCGAATTTGATTTGGAAGTCGATGCCAGCGGGTTGCAATGTCCGTTACCGTTGCTGCGTTTGAAAAAGGCGATTATGGAAGTGGAAAGCGGCAGGGTAGTCAAAGTGATTGCTACCGATCCGGCGGCCCATTTGGACTTTGGTGTCTATATCGATCAGGCCGGACATATCCCGCTGAAGATATTCAAGGAAGCCGACAAACAAGTGTTCTTTATACAGAAAAAATAGAAGCGATTCAATATTATAAAGGTTCAAAATGGCGCTTCTTTTGAACCTTGTCCGCAGCTTCTATTTCCTCAAGCTAATAATCGGCCAGTTTGCTTGCCGAGCAACTTCCCGTAGTTTTTCGTCGGGATCGACGGCAACCGGTTGATCGACCAAGTTCAATAGCGGCAAATCGTTATGCGAATCGCTGTAGAACCAACTGCCTGCCAGCGTTTCCGTGGAATTGGCCAACCAGTCGTTTAGCTGCACGACTTTTCCTCGCTGAAAGCAAGGCGTACCGTTGAATTTCCCGGTGTAGCGACCATCGACAAATTCCGGTGTGGTAGCCAGTAGGTTGTCGATACCGTAAAGTTTCACAATAGGTTCGGTGACGAAGCGATTGGTGGCGGTGATCACCAGTAAGGTATCGCCGGCCGCTCGATGCTTTTCTACCAAAGTCCGTGCGGCGTCGAGTGTGATCGGCTCGATCAGCGTTTCGACGAATTCCGCGCGCCAGCGGTACAGTTGCTCGGCGTCGTGCTGCGCCAGCGGCGCCAGTGAGAAATGCAAAAACTCGACAATATCCAACGTGCCCTGTTTGTAATCCTCGTAGAATTTTTTATTGGCCTGTTCATACTGCTCTTTGTCGACAATGCCGCGGTCGACCAAGAATTGGCCCCATAAAAAATCGCTGTCATCGGCGATCAGCGTGTTATCCAGATCAAAAATCGCTAAGCTCACGGCAAATCCGTCGTCATAAAGAAAAAAGTAGCGGCCTGTGGCGTCCGCCGGTTATTTGTGGAACAATTGCGCCATTCATTTTAATGGCCGTGCCGTTGTTAATTTTAACATCCAGGCATTAGCAACAGGGCGGCAAATAATACAGGTTTTTACATGATAGACTCGAAAGGATACCGGCCTAATGTCGGCATTATCCTTTGCAATGACGAGGGTCGTGTGTTCTGGGCAAAGCGCAAGGGCGCTAATTCGTGGCAGTTTCCGCAAGGCGGAATTGATGGCGACGAGGATCCGGAAACCGCGATGTATCGGGAGTTGTGGGAGGAAACCGGCTTGTGTGCAGAGCATGTGCAGTTGCTGGGGCGCACCCGTTATTGGTTGCGCTATAAATTGCCGGATCGGTATATCCGCAAAAATTCTACACCCTTGTGCATCGGTCAGAAGCAGATTTGGTTTATTTTGCGCTTGATGACAGATGAATCGAATGTCAGGTTCGATTGCGGGCACAAGCAGGAGTTCGATAACTGGAAGTGGGTGGAGTACTGGTATCCGCTGAAAGACGTGGTTTACTTCAAACGCCGGGTGTACCGCAAAGCGATGGACGAATTAGGAGCTTTGCTGATTGCCAACGATGTGGGCGTCAACGCCGAGAGTTATTTGTCCGGAAGATTGGCGTTTGGTTAGTAACTGTGCAAGTTGGTTTGTAAGTCGTTCATGCTGATGGGCAGGCGATAGCACCGGGATCGCAAGTCGCCGTCATCGCCCAATTCGAAGACCCTGTAGCCGGGTGCTAACTCGTCCAGTGCAAACTCGGTGGCAAACGGTTTGAACTGAAAACAGCTGGCCGGTGTGGCGAATATTGCTATTTGTTCATGATTAGTTTGCATTTCCTGATGTAAATGACCGCAGGTGATGGCTTTAACCTGCACAAAGCGTTCCGCTATTGCCAGCAATGCCTCACCGTTCTCTATTTGCATCGTATCCATCCAACTGCTCCCGCTGGCAACGCAATGATGGTGTACCGCCAGCAGGGCAGGCATGTCATTTGTGCTTAGCGTTTGCTGTAAAAATACCAGTTCTTCCTGTGATAAAAACCCAGCGGGGCTGCCCGGTTTTTGGCTGTTTAAAGCAATAATCTGCCAATTTTTTAGCAGCAGGTGTTTGCGGCAACTGACGAAGCCTACGTTCAGCTCGGTTTCCATCAGTTCCCAGTTGTCATGATTGCCCGGCAAACACAGGCAAGGTGTTTGATAAGTTTGCAGATGCTTGCAAATTCGCCGGTAGCTATCAGCGCTAGGGTCTTGGCCCAAATCACCGGTTAATAAAATCAGATCGAATGGGCCGTGAGTGGCATGCGCGTGGGCTAGGGTCTGTTGGAAATACTGTTCGGTGTCTATGCCGAGCATTTTATCGCCGGCATGCGGCAATATATGCAGGTCTGTCAGCTGCAATACTTTTAAGATTGCCATTGTTCAGCGCAGATAGGGATAGTAGGCTTGGCTGTTAGGATGAACTTCACTCAAGTCTTCATGTTTGCCAAACCAACGGTAATTAGAATGTTGTTGTGCCGGTAACTGATTAATATCGATATCCAGCTGCAATTGATAGCCCAAAACCACGTAATGGGTACTTATACCCGGCTGTTTGGCAAAATTAGTCTCATACAGATGGGTGAATGCACCGAGTAAATCAGCGCTTTCCATGCTGTAGGCAGTGCCCAATTCGGTTTCAGTGATTCTTTGAAACGCATCTTCCAGGGTTTCGGATTTAAAAATTCTGCCGCCGGGCACGAACCAATAGCCCGCCGCCGGTTCATTCACGCGCATGCCCATCAATATTTCGTCCTTGCTGGAACGTACAATTAAATCGATAGAGACTAAGGGGGTGTTTTTTACGACTGTCAGAAAATCCTGTTTATCGAGCATCCTATATTCCGCGGGCTGAGAGTGGGTGGAGGGTGATGTTAAACGTCTTTATACAATACCTTGGAATTGCGCTGATAGTTGTAAGCGCTTTTCATCGGCTCGGGCAAATCGTCGATGTCGCAGGGTGCAAAACCGCGTTCGACAAACCAATGCACGGTTTGTGTGGAACGCACGAACAAGCGGTGGATATGCTCGGTTTTGGCTTTATTGCCGAGATACTCCAGTAAGCTGTTGCCGCGCGCGCCTTTTTGATAGTCGGCATGCACCGCCAGACAAGCGATTTCCGCGCTGTTGCCGTCGTTCATTACGTGAAACGCCGTGCAGCCGATGATCAAGCCGTCGCGCTCGATGACGATGTAGTCGCCGATTTCCATTTCCAGTTTTTCTCGCGAACGCTTGACCAGGATGCCTTGCTGTTCCAAAGGTTTGATCAACTCCATGATGCCGCCGATGTCGTCCAATGTCGCCGGTCGTATGGTTTCGAATGCCGTCGAACTGATCAGCGTACCGATACCGTCGCGGGTAAACAGTTCAAGAAGCAGGGCGCCATCCACATGCCGATTGATCAAGTGCGCACGCTGTACGCCTTTTTCACAGCTTTGCATCGCGGCGCGCAGCGAGCGGGCAACTTCATCCGGCACTGTTGGCGCATCTTCCAATAGTGCTGAAACTTGAGCTGTGGTGAGCTGTTGGATGGGGCCATTATCACTGGGCGATACGCAGTTTTGTTCGGTCAACAAAATCAACTTTTCGGCTTGCAAGGCGATGGCTACTTCGGTTGCCACTTCCTCGGCCGACAGATTGAATACCTCGCCGCTGGGCGAATAGCCGATAGGCGAAATCAGTACTACGTTTTGTTGATCCAATTGTTGATGGATGGCTTGGGCGTCGATGCGCCGCACTTTGCCGGTATGGCAATAGTCGATGCCGTCCAATACCCCCAAAGGTTTGGCGGTAACAAAATTGCCGGACGCCACGCGTATCTTCGCACCAGCCATCGGCGAGCCGGAAACACCCATCGATAACAGCGCTTCAATTTCCACCCGCACGAGTCCTGCCGCTTGCTTCACATATTGTAGTGTGGTCGCATCGGTGATGCGTAAATGGTGGTGAAACTGCGGTGTGTTGCCATGTCCGGTGACTTGTTCGTCGATCTGTGGGCGAATGCCGTGCACCAGCACCAGCCTGACACCCAGGCTTCTCAGCAACGCGAAGTCGTGAATCAGATTGTCGAAATCCGGCTCCGTCACCGCGTTGCCACCGAAAAAAATCACAAAGGTGCGGTTGCGGTGCGCGTGGATGTAGGGCGATGAATTTCTGAACCAATTAACGAAAGTTGATTGATGTTCCATGGAGTGTTTACAAATCGTTTGCTATGTTGCCGGTTGCTTAGTTTAACTTTGCTGGCGTTAAAACCCAATCAGGGCAGATTATTTGGTTTTTTTCCAACGACTGGCCACATAATCCAGCGCTTCTTGAATGTTGAGGTCCCGAGTGCCGCCGCCGGTTCGCACGAAGAATTTGGGGGTGTTGCTCTGCGTCAGAAACACGGGCCGGTGCGAGGGGGAAACAATAACCCGGCACACATCACGGTCGGCCAATTTATGAAAAAGCACGTGGATCAGCGGGCACAAATCGGCCCCCAGATTGGTGGAGACCGCAGTCATCAGGGTTTGCTCGAAGCCGTCATGATCGGGTTTTTTCAGGGTTTGGAAGTCGGATTCCAGGCCGAGGATTTCGCCGTTGTCGGCCACGCCGATTAGCAAGGTGCCGCCAACCGGACTGTTAAAGAAACCGGCCAGGGTTTTCATAATCACGCCTTCCAGGGTCTTGTTAACGCGTTGCTCCTGAATATCCCAGCGCAGCGACGATTTAAACTCCAGCAACGGGCCTTCGCCTTGACGGATGATGGTCGGCAAATCCTTTTCCAGCTCGGTCTTCAGTGCGTCCAGGTCCACCAGTCGCTTGTGTAAAATCTGATAAAAACCCAGCGACAGCAGGCCCAGTATCGCGCCAATTTCGGCATAAAACAGGATCAAATTATTTTGATTAATTTGGCCGGTCATTACTTCGGTGAATTGGCCAAACACGAATTCGATCGATGACAGCGGGTCGGCGTTGCGCTCGCGCGAGCTAATGTAATCGTAACTGGGGGCTAACAAAAATATCCCCATCCCCGCACCTACCCAGCCGGCTATGAAGTAGATTTTTAGCTTTTGTTTCCAGATGTAGAACAGATGGAGGAGGAAGCGTTTCACGATAATTTAATGTGTAGGGTGTTTCCGAGGGCAAAACGCCGAAAATTCTCAACGTCTGGTGGATTGCCTAGCGACGAATCCAAATTAGGCGGGTTAACCTGAATGGCAGCGAAGCTTGAGTACGGTAACAATAATTTATTTTCTCAACAGCTCTGTGTATTCCAGGCCATCGAAGTGTTCGGCTAGCGATGAATTTAGAGCGGCTCGTAAAGCCACAGCTTCCTCATAGCCGGGATCGCTAGAATATTCAATTACGAACGAGACGGTGTTTTCAGGTGTGAGTGTATAAGTCATAGAAAGTGACTTCCCAAAATATCTTGCGAAATCTAACGGATACGTACCTTCACATCCGTAGCAACTAAGATCATGCTTTGCGGCAACATCAGATATAACATTCACTAATTCCTCACGCGGAATATTTGTAGAACTGGCTAAAGGCCGCACAGTGTATTCTTCCTGTATCGGTCGGGCTGACGTGCCCATAACGCCAAATAGCGTAACCACCGCGACAGGAACTGTCAGCATCTTTCTAAAATATTTCGACGCAATACGAAACCTGGACTGTTTTTCGGAAACGTGCAGGCAAACAGGCACGACCAACAGAGCCCACAGATCACTGTAGTCAACCACTCGTCCAATTCGCAAAATACTCAGACTATTCGCCAAGTGAATCATTGAATCCGACAGCGGACTTTTCCACCACAGAAAAGTAACCGAAATCAACAAACACAAGAGCCATTTTCGATGCGGCAATGCACTGAATGTCATTAAAGACACAACGGCTACTCCGGCGAAATCAGAAAGTTTTCCGGTAAATAATCCTGGATGAGCAGCCTTAAGCCACCAATCATTGGCAATCAGGGATACAAGGCAAATGAGGAACGGCCAAGTGGTCAGCATTCTAATAGCGTTATTACCCACTTCTGATTACCTCAAGCTCGGTAGGATGAGGTAACAGCCGAAGTTAATTCTCAAACTTTGATAAATCCCGCACCGCGCCTTTGTCGGCGGATGTAGCAAACATGGCATAGGCTTTCAGCGCCACTGACACTTTGCGTGGACGTGGCCTGGCCGGTTTCCAGCCCAATTTGTCCTGTTCGGTCCGGCGCTGGGCCAGTTCCTCGTCGCTGACCAGTACATTGATGGTACGGTTGGGAATATCGATGCGGATACGGTCGCCGTTGCGCACTAGGCCAATAGCTCCACCTGCCGCCGCTTCCGGCGAACAGTGGCCGATGGATAAACCGGAGGTGCCGCCGGAAAAACGGCCGTCGGTCAATAGCGCGCAGGCTTTGCCTAAGCCTTTGGATTTGATATAGCTGGTGGGATAGAGCATTTCCTGCATGCCTGGTCCGCCTTTGGGGCCTTCGTAACGCACCACCACCACATCGCCGGATTTGACTTTGTTATTGAGGATATTTTCCACGGCTTCGTCTTGCGATTCGACCACATGGGCGTTGCCTTCAAATACCAGCAGGCTGTCATCGACACCGGCTGTTTTGATCACGCAGCCGTCCAGAGCGATATTGCCATGTAATACCGCTAATCCGCCTTCCTGGCTGAAGGCATGGTCGATGGAGCGAATACAGCCTTCGGCACGATCAGTGTCTAGGCTTGGCCAACGGGTATTCTGACTAAACGCCACCTGAGTCGGAATACCGGCGGGGCCGGCCATATAAAAAGTCTTTACCGCATCGCTGGGGTTACTCATCACATCCCATTGCGTCAAGGCTTCGCCCAGGGTTTTGGCGTGCACGGTGGGTACGTCGGTATGCAGTTTACCGGCGCGGTTCAACTCGGCCAAAATCGCCATGATGCCGCCGGCGCGGTGCACGTCTTCGATGTGATATTTGTTGGTGTTGGGCGCCACTTTGCACAACTGCGGGACCACTTTGGACATGCGGTCGATATCCGCTAGCGTGAAATCGATACCGGCTTCTTGGGCAATCGCCAGCAAATGCAGAATGGTGTTGGTCGAGCCGCCCATCGCAATATCCAGTGCAATGGCATTTTCGAAGGCTTTGAAGCCGACCGCGCGCGGCAGTACCGATTCGTCGTTTTGTTCGTAATACTGTTTGGCCAGTTCGACGATACGCCACCCAGCTTGTTTGAATAACTGTTCGCGGTCGGCATGGGTGGCGACTACCGTGCCATTACCCGGTAATGACAGGCCCAGTGCTTCAGTCAGACAGTTCATCGAATTGGCGGTGAACATCCCGGAGCAGGAACCGCAAGTCGGGCAGGCGGAGCGCTCGACTTCTGCCAAATCGCTATCGGAGACTTTGCTGTCCGCCGCCATCACCATGGCGTCGATCAGGTCCAGCTTTTTGATGTCGGGACTTTCAGCCAAACGCACTTTACCGGCTTCCATCGGGCCGCCGGAGACAAATATCACCGGAATGTTGATGCGCATCGCCGCCATCAACATGCCCGGGGTGATTTTGTCACAATTGGAAATGCAGACAATGGCATCAGCGCAATGCGCATTGACCATGTACTCGACGCTGTCGGCAATCAAATCACGGCTGGGCAGGCTATACAACATGCCGTCGTGACCCATGGCAATGCCGTCGTCAACGGCGATGGTGTTGAATTCTTTGGCGACGCCGCCGGCCAATTCAATCTCACGCGCCACCAATTGGCCCAGGTCTTTTAAATGCACATGGCCCGGCACGAACTGGGTGAAGGAGTTGGCGATGGCGATAATCGGTTTATCGAAGTCGCCGTCTTTCATGCCGGTGGCGCGCCACAACGCGCGCGCTCCCGCCATGTTGCGGCCTTGAGTGGTGGTATGAGAACGATATGCAGGCATGGTGATTCCAGATGAAAGCAAAAGCGGCGCTTAAACTGCCGCGGGAACGGGCGTCATTTGAAGCAGGGCAGCCCTGCGGCTGATTCGTTTAAAACTAAAAACTATCCCAGCCGCTGGAACGGCGGCGCCAGCTGAGTTTTGGCAGAATAAAGCCCAGCAATACGCCGAATAAAGCCAAGCCGCCGCCGTATAAAAACCAGTCCTGGTTGCTGCTGTCGGTTAACGCCTGATTTTCGCGTTTCAGTTGCTGTAGTTCGCGATTCACGGCGACAACCTGTTCCTGTAATTGGTCGCGTTGTTGCTTGAGCTGGATGGCGTTCGCGGCGGTTTGTTGTAGTTCGCTGAGTTCGGCGCTAAGACGGTCACGCTCTTTTCCGGCTTCCTGCCCGCTGGTTTGAGCGGTTTTCAACAGTTTGTTTTCTTCTTGCAGCGCTTCCAATTTTTTGGTGGCTGCTTCCAGTTGGGTGCGGGCGCTGGGTTCGCCGGTTAGGTAGCGGCTGAGAATAAAGCCTTCCGCGCCGTTGCTGGTTTGTATATAGGTGTAGCCGTTTTCGGTACTTTCTTGCAACACGCTGACAGGGATACCGTTTTCCAACATTTTCACGATCTTGGTGCGCTCACTTTCGCCGCTGCGTAATGGCACCTCGACTTTGTCGGTGACGTAGGCGGTTCTTGCCATGGCAAGCGGGCTAATCAGCAGACAGGCAAAAATGTAGGCAAAAGATTTTTTCACAGTATCACTCTTCGTTCGGCGTAAAGAAAGCGGCGATTCTAGCGAAATTATCGGCAGATGAGAAATTCCAGTAACGCTTTCTGAGCGTGCAGGCGATTCTCGGCTTCCGGAAATATCACGCTTTGTGGGCCGTCGATCACCTCGGCTGTCACTTCTTCGCCGCGATGTGCCGGCAGGCAATGCATGAACAGCGCATCGGATTGGGCGGCAGCCATGGTTTTGCTGTTTACCTGAAAATCCTTAAATACGAATTCGCGTTTTTTCTGTTCCTCTTCCTGGCCCATACTGGCCCAGACATCGGTCACCACTAAATCGGCATGTTGCGCGGCTTGCTCCGGCGTATTGAAAAACGCTACTCGGTGCCCGGCGGCATCGACGATGCTTTGCTGCGGCCGGTAATCGACAGGGCAGGCTATGTTTAATTTAAAGTCGAATTGACGAGCCGCGTTGATATAGGAATGACACATATTATTGCCGTCGCCGATCCAGGCTACGGTTTTGCCGGCGATGTCGCCGCGCAATTCAAAAAAGGTCTGCATATCCGCCAGCAACTGACAGGGATGTAACAAATCGGTCAGACCGTTGATCACGGGTACCCGCGAGTATTTGGCAAACGTGGTCACCGTGTCGTGGTTGTTGGTGCGCAGCATAATACAGTCCACCATGCTGGAGATAACCTTAGCGCTGTCTTCCAGAGGTTCGCCGCGGCCGAGTTGCGTGTCGCGCGGCGACAGAAACAGTGCGGTGCCGCCGAACTGGGCCATGCCGGCTTCGAAGGAGATCCGGGTGCGGGTCGAGGATTTTTCGAAAATCATCGCCAGTACTTTGCCTTTGAAAGGCTGATAGTTCGGGTCGCGATGCGTTTTGAGTTGAATCGCCCGTTGAATCAGGTTGTGTAATTCGGCGCTGGACAAATCCAGCAGACTGATGAAGTGTCTGGGTTGCATGGTTATTGTCTGCTAAATTCCTGAATGAGCGCCGCCAAGGTTTCGGTCAGCGTTATTATTTGCGCGTCGTCGATAATCAGTGGCGGCAATAAGCGGATGGTGCTGTCCGCGGTAACGTTTATCAACAAGCCCTGTGCCAAGGCTTTGCCGACCAATTCGCCGCAAGGCCGATCCAGTTCAATGCCTATCATCAAGCCTTTATGGCGAATATCGACGATATGTGGGTTGTCGGCTAGTGCGTCTTTGAAAAGTTGGCAAATTTGCGCGCCCTTGGTTTGCGCATCGGCGATCAGTGTGCCGGTCGTCAATGTTTCCAGCACCGCCAACGCCGCGCTACAGGCTAGTGGGTTGCCGCCAAAGGTCGAGCCGTGATTGCCGGCTTGTAACACGTCCGCCGCTTTGCCCCGCGCCACGCAAGCGCCAATCGGCACGCCGTTACCCAGTGCTTTGGCCATGGTACATACATCCGGCAGGATGCCGTTATGTTGGTAAGCCAGAAAGCGCCCGGTACGGCCGGCACCGGTTTGGATTTCATCCAGCATCATCAGCAAGTTATGCTGATCGCACAGAACGCGAATTTGATTCAAATAATCCGCGGCCGGGATATTCACGCCACCTTCGCCTTGCACCGGTTCGACCAGGATAGCGACGATATTTTTGTCGGCCGCGAGTGCCGATTCTATGGCCGGAACATCGTTGTACGGCACATGAGTAAATCCAGCCAGCAACGGCGTAAAGCCTTGCTTGATCTTGGTGTTGCCGGTAGCGCTCAGCGTTCCCATGGTCCGGCCATGGAAGCTCTTTTCCATGGTCAACACTACCGGATTGTCGATGCCTTGTTGGTGACCGTATTTACGGGCGATTTTTATCGCCGCTTCGTTGGCTTCCGCCCCGGAGTTGCTGAAAAACACATTATCCATGCCGCTCAGCTCGATCAATTTATCCGCGAGTTGCGCCTGAAGTGCCACGCCGTAAAGATTGGAGGTATGCAGCAAGGTTTTGCTTTGCCGGCAGAGCGCTTCATGCACGGCCGGATGCGCGTGGCCGAGGTTGCACACGGCAATGCCGGCGACCGAGTCGAGATAGCGACGCCCATCGGTATCCCACAACCACGCGCCTTCGCCGCGTGCAAAAGTGACCGACTGGCGGGCATAAGTAGGCATGATGTGACTGGTCATTGTGCTAAGGCTCTGAAAGTGTTTTGAAAAACGCTATTCGCTCGAAAAAAGCGCGCGATTATATTTTTTTCATCTCATATAAGCAATAAATAGTTTTTCCTGAAAATCCGCTGATTTGCTCGACTAGTAAACCCTATTGGAGTGGCTTACAGGAAATTTTCGCGTGTCGGGGTGTTTGTTATAAATCTGTAACATTGATGCTTTAAATTCTCGCAAATTAAGCTGTTTCGACCGGTGTGAGTTTGCCGGCGATTACTCACAAAGGACTTGCGTTGAACGACAACGAACATCTTTTAGACGATAAAAAGCACATTGTTTCCATTCGGTTGAACAATTCCGACCGAATTGCCGTGCGTGCCATGGCGGCTCGGTTGTTTGTGCGCGAGTCCGAATTGTACCGGTTTGCGGTCTACCATTTGCTTAATCGTTTACACAAACTGCATGAAGACACGTGCGTCGGCAGCGATTTGTTACCGTTATTCATCGAGTTTAAAGATGAGCTCAATACGCATTTGGGCTTAAAAAAGCATCAGCTATTCAAGATTTTTAACGGCAAGAACCCTGATCCGGAAAAATTCGTGTCGATGGCCGATATTGAGTTGTTGTTACTGCCGCAACACGCGGTGCGTCAGCGCTTACAACAAATGAACGAGGCTGCCGGGCAGCGCAGAGCCGACACCAACGCCTGGCTTTTGGAATACTTGAAGGAGAAATACCGCTTCAGCGTGTATGACCCGGATGCAGAGTTGCCATTGCTGGATTCCCTGGTTCTGGAAAATAGTTAAATCGTAATTCATTTCAATTATGCCCAGCCGGTATTGGGCTAACGAATTCTGGCGTATTGCCATTTTTTTTAGTCCCGTATGCAGCGACAAATGCTGACAGCTGGACAGTAGTAGTGCGTTTTAGCTATGCTCCTCTGTCAAATTGTTTTGTTGTGCGGAGGCTGCATGTCATTGACCCCATCATTGTTTCCGGAATTGATTCAAGCACTGATCGATACTATCGATGCGCATGCCCAGGAAGTAACCGAACTGGATCAAGCGATAGGCGACGGCGACCATGTGTTTAATTTACAGCGTGGTTTGCAGGCCTTACGCGAGCATGCCGGTGAGATAGCGACACTCGACTGGGTTGCTGCGTGGCAGAAAATTGGTATGACGGTGATGGCTGCTGTCGGTGGCGCGTCCGGATCTTTGTACGCGACTTTATTCATCGCGTTGGCAAAGAATGCTAAGGACAAGCTTATCGATCTGGCTGGGTTTTCTGATGCATTTTTGCAGGCAGTCGAGGCTGTGAAGCAACGCGGCAAGTCTGATGTTGGTGAGAAGACCATGCTGGATGTGCTAGTGCCGGTCGCCAAGGAGTTGCGGGAGCAGGCGGCTGCGGGTAAGCCGCTGGCCGAGATTCTGGATAGCCTAAGCCTGGTGGCGGCAGAAGGCGTGGAAGCGACTCGGGACATGCTGGCTACCAAGGGCCGCGCTTCCTTTCTGGGCGAGCGCAGCAAAGGCCATATCGATGCCGGTGCCAAGACTGCGCAGCTGATGATCGCGGCGATAGCCGAGGTGTTGAAAAACGCCCAAGCGCAAGCCGCTTAGGTCGTTACCCGTTTCAACAACCCCAGCGCAACGCAGCGGTATTCACCGGTGCATCCCACAAACCCAGCATTTCTTCGTCCAGCATCGTCAGCGTTAGCGAACAGCCGGCCATATCCAGCGAGGTGGTGAAGTTACCGACCAAAGAGCGCTGGATGATTAATCCGCGTTTGCTGAAATATTGCCAGGCCAATTCGTAAATCAAATGTAGTTCGATCAGCGGTGTGGCGCCGAAGCCGTTCACATGCAGCAACACGGCTTGGCCTGAAGCCGGTTTCAATTCGTCGAAAATATGTCCGGCTAATTGTTCGACAATTTCGCTGGCGCTCGCCAGTTTCACCGTTTCGCGACCGCGTTCGCCGTGGATGCCGACACCCATTTCGATTTCGTCGTCCGCAATAGCAAAAGTTGGGTGGCCTAAGGCCGGCACCGTACAGCTGGTTAAGGCGATACCCATGGAGGCGGTAGCCCGATTGACACGTTTGCCCAGTGCCTTGCAGGCGGCTAAGTCAGCGCCGGATTCCGCGGCGGCGCCGACGATTTTCTCGACGATGGCGGTGCCGGCCACGCCTCTACGGCCAATGCTGTGGGTTTTTGGTAGGGAAATATCGTCGTCAATCAGGACGCTGGCGTTGGGTAAATCAAGCATCTCGGCGGTCATTTCAAAATTCATTACATCGCCGGCGTAATTTTTAACGATAAACAGCACGCCCGCGCCACCGTCCACGGTTTGTGCTGCAGCCAGCATTTGGTCCGGCGTTGGTGAAGTAAATACCTGTCCGGGGCAGGCGGCATCCAGCATGCCGAAGCCTACGAAGCCGCTGTGCAGCGGTTCATGGCCTGAGCCGCCGCCGGAAATCAGCGCGACCTTGCCGATTTTACGCACGTTGCGATATACAAATCGCGGCTCAGGATTGAATTGCACGATGTCGGCATGGGCTTTGGCAAAGCCCTGTAGGCTGGTTTGCAATAAGGTGTCCGGGCTGTCGATAAATTTTTTCATGATTCGTCTATGCTGTATTGGTCTGAGAAGAGCTTAAAGTTTGCTGTTACCCAACAGCTCGGTGATGTCGCGGATGTCCGGCACAATCCAGGTTGGACCGAAATCGGCTGCGGCGACGTCTTGTTCGCTGGATACGCCACTTAGGACCATCAGGCTGCGGATACCGGTGCGCACTGCGCCGAGAATGTCGGTGTCCAGCCGGTCGCCGATAGCGACAGTATAGGCCGGGTCGACATTCAACAGCCTCAATGCCTGTCGATAAATAATAGGCTCCGGTTTACCGATAATCATCGGCTTAATGCCGGTGGAAGCGGTCAAGCCTGCCAGAATGGCACCGTTGCCATGTGTTTCGCCGCGTTCGGTAGGTAGCGATAGGTCACCGTTGGTGCCGATGAAGTGCGCGCCCGCCCGCAGATTTAGAGTGGCGGTGGCCAGTTTGTCCCAGCTCAGTTCTCGGTCCATGCCGCAAACAACCAGATGCGCGCGCTGATCCGGCTCCGTCTCGTAAAGTCCGGTAAGTTTAAAGCCCAAATCCTGCAGCGGTTGCCGGGCACCGATGCCGCCAATCACAAATACGCGAGTCGTTTGTGGGTCATAGCGTTCGGATAAATACAGTGCGGTAGCCATGCCCGAGGTCAGGATTTCGTTCAACGCTACCGTTACGCCCATTTTCGCCAGTTTGTCGACGTATTGTTCTGCTGTCAGGCTGGCGTTATTGGTGGCCAGGATGAAAGGCAGCTTTAAATCGCGTAGTATCTGAAAAAACTCAACGAGTCCTGCTTGAGCTCGG
Organism: Methylomonas sp. MK1; assembly: GCF_000365425.1. NCBI lineage: Bacteria > Pseudomonadati > Pseudomonadota > Gammaproteobacteria > Methylococcales > Methylococcaceae > Methylomonas > Methylomonas sp. MK1. Next base: position 1,477,346 of record NZ_AQOV01000001.1, on the reverse strand, counting down.
TCGCCGTGCCAAAGGACGCCATCCATGTCTATTATCAGGGCGCGGATGTCGGTGAAAGCTTGCATAGGCGGTCTCGTGTGCTTGGGTTGTTTCAATGGGTGTTGTGTCTTCAAAGCCCGATATTTCATGATAAAAATGCCAGGAATTTGCGGTGCGCAAGAATTGCATAAATCGCCGCCTGCTGTCCAGCTAGCCGGCAATAACGGTATTTTCCTTGACTAATTGTTTATAACCTAGTTTAATGCGCGGCTCTTGACGCCCAGGTAGCTCAGTCGGTAGAGCAGAGGACTGAAAATCCTCGTGTCGACAGTTCGATTCTGTCCCTGGGCACCATTCTGGTTTTAGGTTAAGTCGCTGCCCAGGTAGCTCAGTCGGTAGAGCAGAGGACTGAAAATCCTCGTGTCGACAGTTCGATTCTGTCCCTGGGCACCACCTGAAACAACAACTCTCCTCGCAATACCGGTTGATCGGCTAAAGCCTCCCAAATTCGCGACGTTCCTTGTTTCAATTTACAGGCAACTGAGTAATTGCGGCGATCAGCTCAATGCTTTTCCTTTTTAGATTTCGCTGGCGAGCGAGCTTCCTGGCAATTTGCTGACTTTGTCTCCAATGTTATCTTTCTAAATTCGGTGCTAACGACAATTCTGTCGAGAGTGTAGGCTCCAGGATTTAGCCAATCTTGTCTGGTGGAGTGCAATGTCGATTTACTTCCTTGAAAGATATGGTTATAATTCGATTTTTAATTTTTCGCCGCAGTTTTTGAGGCGGGAAATTGTTTCCTGATAAGCGTGGTTTTTTGAGATAAGTGTCTCGATAAACGAGGGTGTTCTCCTCAATGCTGTTTCAGGCGTGGTTTTGCTAAGAAAGCCCCTTCAAGGGGTTTTTTCTTTTGTGGGCTTTCGAAAAACGCGAAGCCCATGGGTTTTGGTTGTTTATGGAAGAGCCTGAGGCTCTTTTTTTTTGGGTTTGAAAAGGCGAGGCGTTAATGAAACAGGCTCCTGAACATTTGGTGGATTTGATCGAGCCAATTGTGGAAGGTCTTGGCTATGAGTGTGTGGGAATAGAGTACAACCCGCATCCTACACACGGCATGTTGCGCATTTATATCGACAGCGAAAACGGTATTTTGCTGGAAGATTGCACCAAGGTCAGTCATCAGCTCAGTGGAGCGCTGGATGTCGAAGATCCGATTCAAGGCGAATATCAATTGGAAGTTTCTTCGCCTGGTGCGGATCGGCCTTTTTTCAAGCTCAGCCAATTTCAACGCTTTTTGGGGAGCACTGTACTGGTGAGTTTATTTAAACCCATCGATAAACGCCGCAAAATTACCGGGCAGATTAAGGCCGTCGAAGGCGAGACTGTTCTGTTGCAGGATGGCGAACAATTATTAAACATCCCGTTTCAGGCAATGAGCAAGGCACGCTTGGTGCCGGATTACTTACTCACTAAAGGAGGTCGCAGTGGCAAATAAAGAGATTTTATTAGTAGCAGACGTTTTTGCTAACGAAAAGGAAATAGACAAGGAAATTATCTTTCAGGCCATTGAGTCCGCTTTGGAAGCGGCGACTGTCAAGCGTTATGAAAACCCGATTAAAGCCCGAGTAGCCATTGATCGTCATACCGGCGATTATTCGACCTATCGTCGTTGGCTGGTGGTCGATGCCAATCCGGAAATCAACGGCGACGTCGAGCATCCAGGCTGGCAGGTGTTGCTGGAAGTTGCGCAATTCGATAATCCTAATATTCAAGTTGGCGACTATGTGGAAGAAGAGATCGAATCGGTCGATTTTTGCCGGATCGCGGCGCAAACAGCCAAACAAGTCATCATTCAGAAAGTTCGCGAAGCCGAGCGCAAGAAAATTGTCGAAGCCTATCAAGATCGGGTTGGCGAGTTGGTCACCGGCGTCGTGAAGCGCTTGGAAAAAGGCAGTGTTTACTTGGATTTGGGTGGCCATGTCGAAGCCTATATTGCCCGGGAAGATATGATCCCGAAAGAGCCAGTGAGAATGGGTGACAGGGTCCGTGGTTATTTGAAAGCTGTGCGCTCAGAGCCGCGCGGTCCACAGCTGTTTGTCAGCCGCACCGCGCCTGAATTATTGATCGCGCTGTTTCGTTTGGAAGTGCCGGAAGTCGGTGAAGGCTTGATCGAGATTTTGGCGGCGGCTCGCGATCCCGGTTCCCGCGCGAAAATCGCCGTCAGAGCCAACGACCCGCGTCTGGATCCCATCGGTGCTTGTGTCGGTATGCGCGGCTCCAGGGTGCAAGCTATCTCCAATGAGTTGGCTGGCGAACGGGTTGATATTATTTTATGGAACAGCAACGACGCGCAATTCGTGATTAATGCCATGTCGCCAGCGGAAATTCAATCGATTGTGGTCGATGAAGATAAGCACAGCATGGACGTGGCGGTTGCCACCGACAGTTTGTCGCAAGCTATCGGTCGCGGTGGTCAGAATGTGCGCTTGGCAACCGAATTGACGGGTTGGGAACTAAATATTCAAGACGCCGCGCAGGTAGATAAAAACCACGACGAAGCCGCGGCAAAATCCAAACAACAGTTCATGGAGTTGCTGGATGTCGATGAAGAAATCGCTAGCATCTTGGTTGATGTGGGATTGAATAATATCGAGGAAATTGCGTATATCCCCGTCGACGAAATGCTGGAGATCGAAGGCTTCGACGAAGAGTTAGTAGAAGCTTTGCGCACTCGCGCCAAGGACGCTTTGCTGATCAGTGCGATCGCGTCCGAAGAAAAAATTGAAACCGCCGTGCCTAGCGAGGAATTGTTGAGCATGGATGGGATGGACGAAGAGTTGGCACACCAAATGGCTGCCAAGGGCATTGTTACCTTGGACGATCTGGCGGAGCAGGCGATAGACGACATTATCGAATTTACCGGCATGACCGAGGAGCGTGCTGGTAAACTAATCATGAAAGCCCGCGAATCTTGGTTCGCAGAGGATAAGGGCTGAGGCAGGAGGATACTATGAGCGATAAAACAGTACAGGAATTGGCAGAGGTTGTTGGCATCCCTTTGGAACGTTTTTTAGAACAATTGAAGGAAGCCGGCTTGACAGCCAGCGCGCCCGACGATGTGATAAACGATGAAGAGAAAGTCAAATTACTCGCGCACTTGCGCAAGCGCCACGGCAAGTCGGACGCCGATCAAGAAGCCGCCGCCCCCAAACGCATTACCTTGAAACGCAGCACCAAAACCGAATTAAGACAATCCTCACCGCCGGGTACAGCTGTGAAAACCGTCAGTGTCGAGGTGCGCAAGCAAAAGACTTATATCAAGCGCAGCGATGCGTCCTCTGTTAACGACGAGCTAAGACAGGCCGAATTAGCCAAACAAGCTTTGGACGAACAGAGACGGCAACAAGCTATCGAAGAAGAAAAGCGTAAGCACTTGCATGAACAGAAGGCTGCTCAGTCTGTCCCAGAAGAGCAAGTAGTCAGTGCGGAAATTGCTCAGCCGGTTGAGGTGTCCGTGCCGGTTGTGACGGCAACCGCAGAACCGATTGCGGCAGAGCAGCAGGTGACTGAGGAGTTGCCGGTTGTTGCTGAAGCTCAGCCTGAAGTGCTTGCTAAGGTCGAAGCGCCCGCCCCGAGTGCCGCGCCGGAGATGACTGAAGAGCAGCGTCTGGAAAAAGAAAAGAAAGAAAGGTTGGAAGCTGCGGTGCAAAGAACCGCGGAAAAAGTCAAACAAAAAGCCGAAGCCAAGCAGCAACAAACCACGCTGCATAAGAAAAAAGCCGAATTCAAGCCCACTCGCGGCCCGGCTACCGATGGGGATATCGGTGGCGGCGGCGATGCCGCGCGTCGCGGCGGCAAAGGCAAAAAAGGCAAGGCGCCTTCGCGTCGGGAAAAGCCAGAATTCGAGATCGATGTCAATCAGGCCCGACACAAGTTCGAAAAGCCGGTTGCGCCGACTGTCTATGACGTAACCATTCCGGAAACCATCGTGGTTTCGGATTTGGCTGCAAAAATGAACATCAAGGCTGCCGAAGTCATCAAGCATTTGATGAAGCTAGGCATCATGTCCACTATCAATCAAACCATCGATCAAGAAACGGCGGTGATTTTGGTTGAGGAAATGGGCCACAAAGCCATCATGCAGAGCGAAGATGACTTTGAGCAGGAAATGCTGGCCGAGGTGCAAGGTGACAGCGACGAACGTAAAGTTCAACTGCGCGCGCCCATCGTCACCATCATGGGTCACGTTGACCACGGTAAAACTTCTTTGCTGGATTACATCCGCAAAACCCGGGTCGCTGCCGGCGAAGCGGGCGGGATTACCCAGCACATCGGTGCTTATCAGGTAAAAACCGACCACGGCGCGGTAACTTTCTTAGATACTCCGGGCCATGCCGCGTTTACCGCGATGCGGGCGCGTGGTGCGGAAGTGACCGACATTGTGATCGTGGTGGTTGCGGCTGACGATGGTGTTATGCCGCAAACCAAGGAAGCCATCGACCACGCGCGCGCCGCGAATGTACCGATCATCGTGGCCTTGAACAAAATCGACAAACCGGAAGCCAATCCGGATCGGGTGATGCAAGAGCTGGCTACCTTGAATGTGGTGCCGGAAGAGTGGGGCGGCGATGTGCAATTTCTGAAGGTATCGGCCAAAGTCGGTACCGGCATCGACGAATTGATCGAAGCGCTGATCGTCCAGGCGGAAGTTCTGGAATTGAAAGCGCCGGTTGACGGCATCGCTTCCGGTATTTGTATCGAATCGCGTCTGGACAGAGGTCGCGGTGCGGTTGCGACCATATTGATTCAGAAAGGCACTCTGAGCAAAGGCGAATTCGTCCTTTGCGGACACGAGTATGGCCGGATTCGGGCGATGTTCGACGAAAATGCCCACGCTATCAAATCCGCCGGTCCCAGTATGCCGGTAGAAATTCTCGGTCTCTCGGGTACGCCGGACGCTGGCGACGAATTTCTGGTGGTGCAAAACGAACGCGTCGCTCGCGAACTGGCCGCTCACCGAGAAGATCGCAAACGTTCCAACCGTCACGCTGCGCAACATGCTTCCAAATTGGACGATGTATTCTCGCGGATGTCCGCCGGCGAAACCTCCACGCTCAACGTCGTTATCAAAACCGATGTGCAGGGTAGTTTGGAAGCCTTGCGCGAATCTTTGGTCGGCTTGTCTACCGAAGAAGTGCAAGTTAAATGCATTTTCGGCGGTGTTGGCGGTATCAACGAAGGCGATGCTAACCTGGCATTGGCCTCCAGCGCGATTCTGATCGGTTTCAATGTCCGCGCCGATGCGGTTGCCCGTAAATTGATCGAAGAAAAAGACATCGATCTGCATTACTACAGCATCATCTACGAAGCGATCGACGAAGTGAAACGGGCGATTAGCGGGATGTTGGCGCCGGAGATTCAGGAAAAAATCGTCGGTCTGGCCGAGGTGCGCGACGTATTCCGTTCGCCGAAATTCGGCGCGGTCGCCGGTTGTATGGTGGTCGACGGTTTCGTCAAACGCAATCTGCCGATCCGCGTGCTACGTAACAACGTGGTGATTTACGAAGGTCAGTTGGAATCTCTGCGCCGTTTCAAAGACGATGTCAATGAAGTGAAAATGGGCATGGAATGCGGTATCGGCGTGAAAAACTACAACGACGTGCAAAACGGCGATCAGATCGAAGTCTTTGAACGTATCGAAGTCAGACGGGAAATCTAATGGCAAGAGAGTTCGGCCGCAGTCAGCGGGTAGCTTCGGAAATGCAGAAAGAATTGGCGTCGATATTGCAACGCGACGTCGACGACAGCCGTTTGGGTTTTGTCACGATCAACGATGTCGAATTGTCTAAAGATCTGGCGGTTGCTAAGATCTATGTGACGGTGTTGGATGCTCAGGATGAGGCCGGAAAACTTGCGAACGTGAAGGTGTTGAACGAGATTTCGCCGTTTATTCGGCATGAACTGGCTAGACGCATGCGTTTGCGGCATATCTCCGAGCTGCATTTTTACTACGACCATTCCTTCGATACCGGTATGCGCGTTGCCGAATTGCTTGGCGATTTGCATCACGAAGAAGGTAAGGACGCTGGTGCTGCACCGGAAGCAGGGACCGATAAACCACAGCAGGACGATTAATGGCAAAACGTAAGTCCGGGCGCGATGTGCATGGCATCGTGCTGCTCGACAAACGTTTGGGTGCGTCGTCCAATCAGGCCTTGCAGGAAGTCAGGCGATTATTTAATGCCAACAAGGCCGGACATACTGGCGCGCTGGATCCTCTAGCGACCGGCTTGTTGCCCTTATGTTTTGGCGAGGCGACCAAGGTGTCGGCCTTGATGCTGGATGACGATAAACGTTATCAGGTAACCGTGCAGTTGGGCGTGATGACCGATACCGGCGATAGCGAAGGCAAAATCGTCGCCGAAATGCCGGTGCCGGCACTGGATGGCGCGCGCATACAAGCTTGTTTGCAACACTTCACTGGCCCGATTGAGCAGGTGCCGCCGATGTATTCGGCGCTCAAGCATCAAGGCAAGAAATTGTACGAATTGGCCAGGGAAGGTAAAACCGTAGAACGGCAGCCCAGGGCGATCACTATTTATGAATTGCAGTTGTTAAATTTCGATGCCGAAGTAGGACAATTGACGCTGGATGTATTTTGCTCGAAGGGTACTTATATCCGTTCGCTGGCCGAGGATATTGGTCACTGGCTGGGGAACTGCGGTACGGTAACCGCGTTACGCAGAACCAAGGTGGGCATGTTCGATCTTGATCAGGCTCATACCTTGCAGCAGTTGCAGGCCATGGATTTTGCACAATTGCAGAATACCTTGATCGCGCTGGATGTACCCCTGGAAGCCATCCCGAATGTATCTTTATCCGCTGAACAGGCCGAAAAAATCAAGCTGGGTCAACGCATAGCCTTTAACGGCGGTATGGCCGGTCAGGTCAGAATATACTCGCCGCAGGCCTTTTTGGGGTTGGGGGAAATCCTATTGGATGGTAAACTAGCCCCGAAAAAACTGTTTCATTTGGAAGATCAAGCAACTTGATTATCCAGGAAAAAACCGCAAAGTTTCTACACCCTATTGTGGAAACAGCGGCTACACGGCCATCACACGGTGGCCTTTATTCAATCAAAATTAATCGATAGGGATTAAGAATGTCATTAACCGCAGAACAAAAGAAAGCCATCGTTGAAGAATATCGTTTGTCAGACACCGATACCGGTTCAACCGAAGTCCAAGTTGCCTTGTTGACCGCCAACATTAATCAACTGACTCCGCATTTTGCTACGCATAAAAAAGACAACCATTCGCGCCGCGGCTTGCTGCGCATGGTAAACCAACGCCGCAAATTGTTGGATTACCTGAAAAACACAGAAGTTGCGCGTTATCGCTCGTTGATCGAGCGTTTGGGCATCCGTAAGTAGCACCAAAACTGGAAACGGCGCATCGGGCGCCGTTTCTGCTTTAAGGCACATTTCAGCATAACCTTTAAACAAAGGAACCTTATAGTGAATCCTATCAGGAAAGAATTTCAGTACGGCGATCGTCTCGTCACGTTATCCACCGGTGAAATTGCCCGCCAAGCCAATGGCGCGGTGATGATTGATGTCGAAGGCACCTCGCTGCTGGTGACAGTGGTGGGTAAAAAAGAAGCTAGCGGCGGCGATTTTTTTCCGCTGACCGTTAACTACCAGGAAAAAGCATTTGCGGCCGGTAAAATCCCCGGCGGGTTTTTCAAACGTGAAGGCCGTCCTAGCGAAACAGAAACCCTGATTTCCCGCCTGATCGACAGACCAATTCGTCCGCTGTTTCCGGAAGGTTTCACTAACGAAGTGCAAATTATTGCCACTGTTGTGTCGCTGAATCCTGAAGTGGATACCGAAATTCCTGCGCTGTTGGGAGCTTCCGCCGCTTTGGCCGTATCCGGTTTACCTTTCAACGGCCCCTTGGGTGCGGCTTGCGTTGGATACAAAGACGGTGCCTATTTATTGAATCCTGACAAACCAGCACTGAAAGAATCACAGCTACAATTGGTAGTTGCCGGTACCCAGCATGCGGTTTTGATGGTTGAATCCGAAGCCGATTTATTGTCCGAAGAAGTCATGTTGGGCGCAGTATTGTTTGGTCACGAGCACATGCAAGTGGCGATTAACGCGATTAACGAATTTGCTGCTGCCGTCGGTACGCCGGCTGTGACCTGGACACCAGTGGAAACCAACGCTGCATTAAAAGCAGCAGTGGCCGCCGAAGCCGAGCAAAGTATCAAAGCCGCTTATCAAGTGGCGGAAAAACTGGTTAGACAGGACACGCTCAGCGCGATTAGAAGCGCGGTAGTTGAAAAACTGACTGCCGATGGCCTGTATAACGAAAAAGACATCCGTAACGTTATCGAGCATCTGGAATACGACATTGTGCGTGGTGCGATTCTGAACGACCGTAAACGTATCGACGGTCGTGATCTGACCACCGTTAGACCGATTACCGTCAGAACGGGCGTATTGCCTAGAACCCACGGTTCTGCGCTGTTTACTCGCGGTGAAACCCAAGCCTTGGTTGTTGCGACATTGGGTACCGAACGCGATGCGCAAATCATCGACGCATTGTCCGGCGAGTATAAAGACCCGTTCATGCTGCATTACAACTTCCCTCCCTATAGCGTTGGTGAAACCGGTTTTGTCGGTTCGCCAAAGCGTCGCGAAATCGGCCACGGCCGCTTGGCGAAACGCGGCGTAGCGGCAGTATTGCCTAACATGGCGGAATTTCCTTACGTGATCAGGGTGGTTTCGGAAATCACCGAGTCTAACGGTTCCAGCTCCATGGCCTCGGTCTGCGGTAGCAGCTTGGCGCTGATGGATGCCGGCGTGCCTATCAAAGCCCCGGTTGCCGGTATCGCGATGGGTCTGATCAAGGAAGGCGATAAATTTGCGGTATTGTCAGACATCCTGGGTGACGAAGATCACTTGGGCGACATGGACTTTAAAGTGGCCGGTTCCGAAAACGGTGTAACGGCGCTGCAAATGGACATCAAGATCGACGGTATCACCGCCGAGATAATGAAAGTCGCATTGGAACAAGCCAAACAAGGCCGTCTGCACATATTGGGCGAGATGAACAAAGCCTTGTCCAGCACCCGTTCCGAAATGTCCGACTTCGCGCCGCGTATCATCACTTTCAAAATCGATCCGGCTAAAATCCGCGAAGTGATCGGCAAAGGCGGCGTAACTATCCGCGCTATCACCGAGCAAACCGGCGCCAGTATCGATTTGACCGACGATGGTGTGGTCAATGTTGCCTCTGTCGACAGAGCAGCCGGCGAAGAAGCCAGACGTATGATCGAAGAAATCACCGCTGAAGTCGAAGTGGGTAAAACCTACGAAGGCAAAGTGGTACGTTTGATGGACTTCGGTGCGTTCGTGACCATTCTGCCGGGCAAAGACGGCTTGGTACATATTTCGCAAATCTCCGATGAGCGCGTTGAAAAAGTCAGCGACAAACTGTCGGAAGGCGATGTGGTAAAAGTCAAAGTGCTGGAAATCGACCGTCAAGGCCGCGTGCGCTTGAGCATGAAAGAAGTCGATAGCGAATAAGTTTAAATTCGTTCGACTCCGCATGAAAGGGCCGTAAGGCCCTTTTTTTGTGGCTGAAATTTTGTTGAGCTATGAATGTCTGTTGACTTTTTAGATGTGGCTTAGCAGTATTGACTCCTAATCGTCCTGTTAAACGGTTGAGCGGCATTGATCATTTACTCGTCAGTGCTCACGGTTTAATTTTATGCTGAGGTTCCAAAGCGCTATGAGCACTGCCAAATTCGACACGATTGGACAATACCTCCTCAAACGCCTATATCAGGCCGGTGTAAAAGACATCTTTGGTGTGCCTGGTGACTATGTGTTGGGCTTTTACGATCTGATGATAAAAAGTCAGGTTCGGCATATCGGCACTACCAGGGAAGATTCGGCAGCCTTCGCGGCCGACGGTTATGCGCGTTGCGTGGGCATGGGCGCTCTGGCGGTGACATACGGCGTCGGCGCCTTAAACACAGTCAATGCGATTGCCGGCGCTTACGCGGAATCTTCACCGGTGGTGCTTATCAGCGGCGCACCCGGCGTCAGCGAGCAAAAAGACGATCCGTTAATCCACCATCGTTTTGGGCCTTTTACGTTCCAGCGGGAAATTTTCGAACGGATTAGCTGTGCGTCGGTGGTACTAAACGATCCGGTGATCGCCTTCCGGCAAATAGATCATGCCATCGAGGCCGCGCGCCGTTTTTGTAAGCCGGTTTACATCGAACTGCCCCGCGACCTGGTGATGGCGGAAGGCTATCCGATGCCGACCGAGACCGTCGAAATATTTACCAGTGACCAAGCCGCTTTATCCGAAGCGATTGCCGAAACCATGATGCTGTTATCCAAGGCCGTGTCGCCAATGATCGTGGCGGGTGTCGAATTGCATAGACGCGGGCTGCAAGGCGCTTTGGCCAATTTTGTTGAACGTACCGGCTTGCCCGTGGTTGCCACGCTAACCGGTAAGTCGGTGATGTCCGAGCGGCATCCAGCTTACCTGGGGATTTACGAAGGTGCGATGAGTTCTGAGGCAGTGCGCGACAGAGTCGAAAAGTCCGATTTGCTGTTGATGTTGGGCGTGACCTTGAATGAAATCGATACCGGCATTTATACGGCAAAACTAAATTCCCATTCGACCATCCGCGCGGCTTTGAACGAGGTGGTGATCAGCGCGCATCGTTATCCTGGCATCGCCTTGGAAGATTTTCTCGGTGCCTTGGCCGGCTCGGTTGACACATCCAGCGTAGAAGGAGTGGTTCCCAGCCTGGAGCCGCCAGTAAGCATTGCGTTTCCCGAGCCCGACCGGCCAATTACTACAGCTCGATTGGTTGAGAGGCTAAATAGTGCGCTGAGCAACGACATGATAGTGGTGTGTGATGTCGGCGATTGCCTGTTTGCCGCTATCGATCTACGTGTCCACGAGCAAAGCGAGTTTCTGGCTTCCGCTTTTTACACCACGATGGGCTTTGCCGTACCGGCCGCGCTCGGTGCGCAAATCGCTCGTCTGGATCGGCGGGCATTGATTTTGGTTGGCGACGGTGCTTTTCAAATGACCGGGACCGAACTGTCCACCCACGCGCGCCTTGGTTTAAATCCCATCGTGGTGGTGTTTAACAACGGCGGCTACAGCACGGAACGCTGTATTCTCGAAGGTCCGTTCAACGATATTAATCCGTGGCGCTTCGATCGTTTGGGAGAACTCTTCGGTCCGTTGGCGGGCTACGAGGCAGCTACGGAAGCTGAATTCGAAGAGGCTCTGCTTAATGCTCTGGATAACCACGGTATGCCCAGTATTATTAATGTCCACCTGGCGGCCGACGACTCGTCCGAAGCGATGAAACGTCTTGCCGAGCATTTACAGTCGAAGATCAAAAGGGATGCGTGAGCGGCGAGTCTTTATCCCGGCAATCCGGTTTATCGGGTAGGCAATCATAATCGGCTTGCCGAGTCGAATTTTCGGCAGAGTGTATCTAAACTAAGCACTCCCCTTAATCATCCTCTATAACGCTATGCAAATCGCCAACTGTTATCTCGAACCAGCCAGCTACGCCGTTGATTTTGAGGATATAAGGTATGTGCGAAATTTGGTGTTTGTCGTCGAACAGCAAATACCGTTAGAGGTGGAATTTGACGAACTCGACCCGGATTGCCATCATTTTTTGGTGCGGGATCTTGATTACCGGCCCATCGCTACTTGTCGGCTCTCTCCGGAAGGCAAAGTGGGGAGGATGGCGGTTCTGTGCGAATGGCGGGGTCAAGGTGTCGGGGAGTCTTTGTTGCGTGCAACAATCGACAAAGCCCGCAACCTGGGGCTGACCAGTGTTACCGCCAACGCGCAACTGTCTGCGTTGGGGTTCTACCAAAGATTCGGCTTTGCCGCTGAAGGCGAAGTGTTTGGCGAAGCCGGTATTCCGCATCAGGCTATCCGGCTTATGTTGCAGCCGCGTGAGCAATCGGTGCGATCGATACCACCGGCCCGTGAGGTTTCCGTCGAGGCCGTCCGGCTGGAAACAGTCGAGTCGACCTCGGCCGCCACCCAGCAATTGATAATGGCCGCCCGGCGGCAGATTTATATCTACAGTCGGGATCTGGATTTTGCCTTGTATGGACAAAAAGACCTGGTCGAGGCGCTAAAACAATTTGCCCTCAGCAATCGTAACGCTAGCGTGCAGATCATAGTTCAGGATCCGACCAGTCTGCGTAATCAGGTTCATCCTGTCGTGGAATTGGCTCAGCGCTTGCCGTCGTATTTTCTGATTCGTGTGCCCGATGAAGCAGAAGATTTGCAATATGCCTCTGCTTTTGTAATCAACGATAGCGACGGTTATTTATTTCGCTTGCTCGGTAATCGTTATGAGGGGCATTGGAGTCCTAATTTGCCGGCACGTCATCGGCCATTGCGCGAAGAGTTTGAGCGGGTCTGGCAGCGTTCAAGTGCTTGCGCGGAATTTAGAGCACTGGGTCTGTGATTGATTTTGTCTGTGAAATTTAACCTTCGTGGCGCGCAGGCCATAAAAAACCCGCCTTTCGGCGGGTTTTGTGATTCTGAATCAATCAGATTGATCAGGTCTTCTTATTTTTTCAAAGGTTGTTGCGCTTTGCCGTCAACTTCCAATTGCACGCGACGGTTATTGGCGCGGCCTTCTTCAGTTTCGTTGGTGTCTATCGGTCTATCCCAGCTATAACCGTGTGAAGTGATATTCGGAGAGTGGCTGCCTTTGGTTAGGTATTTCTTAACCGCCAATGCCCGGCGCTCCGACAAGTCCAGATTGTGTTTGTAAGAACCGGTATTGCTGGTATGGCCTTGCACTTCAAACGCCATGTCAGGGTACTGTTTGATGCGGTCAACGACTTTATCCAGTTTTGGGAAATACTGCGGTTTGATAATATCTTTGTCGTTATCGAACTTGACGTCAACGATCCAGCAGCCGTAAATGCTGACTTCAACGCCCGGTAATGTAGTCGGACATTTATCAACACAGTTATTCACACCGTCTTTGTCGTCATCCATTTTTGAGCAATCGAGTTTAGCCGGCATCGGTGCTGGAGGTGGAGTCGGTTCAGCTTTGGCAACCACGGCTTTGGGTTTTTCGCCGAATGGAATCACGAAACCCAGATTGACCGTCATGTCATGAAACTCTTCGGTGCCAGGTTGCAGTTTGGCGTTGAAGTTGTTGTTGTAACGGTAGCGCACGTCGCTGCGAATCAGGAAGTTATCGTGTAGTTCATAAGTAAAACCCGCGCCCGCTTCGCCGATGAAGCCCGCGCCGCTGTCGCCATTGTGCGTAGAGTTTATGCCGCCCACACCGATCACGGCATAAGGCGAGAATTTATCTCTAAACAAATAATACTGCGCATCTACCGTACCACCGGTCAAATCCCAGTTGCCGTTGTTTTTGGCGCCTTCCAGGTTTTGGTATAAGCCTCTTACTTCGATGTTCAGATGTTCGTTGATGATCTTACCCAAGCCCAGACCGCCGCCCCAACCGCTGTGCGCATTACGATCACCGCCCGGTTGTACGAAGGTGCCGAAGGGTGCTGCGTACCATCTATCGTCAAGGAACTCGCCGGCTTGTGCCGTCGACACGGAACCGAGCGCCGTTATCGTGGCGATTGCCAGTAAACTTTTCTTCAACATAAAAACTCCTTTGTCATTTATAAAAATAGATAATTCGTTGCTCTTGAGAGGGAGTGATAAAGCCATGGTTAGAAAAATTAGGCTTTAAAAATCAAAGGGAATTGTAGATTCTGCCAAGCATGTTGTGAAAATACCACAATTTTATCAATTAGCAAACATTTAGGTTTATCCGGTGCTGGTATTTGCGGTATTCCAATCCAGCTGTTTCCGGGCTTGGGTTATTAGGATTTGGAAAGTCCGGACAAGAGTGCTTGCTGTTAAGCCGGCGCTTATTCTGTCCGGAGATGGTCATTCCGGCGAAGATGGCAGTAATGATGTTTTAGAGGCCAAGTTAATAACCAAAGCGAGCGACGCAAGAAACCTTGGGCTCAGGTAAAATTCCGCCAATTTGAGTGTTTATCGTTTTATGACTTATTCATCCTATTTCAAGCAAGACTGCCAGGCATGCCCGCGGTTAAGCGAATTTCTCGGCGAGGTGCGGGCTAAGTATCCTGCTTATCATGCCTTACCGGTGGCGCCGTTCGGCGATCCGGAAGCGCGCTTGCTGGTTGTTGGCTTAGCGCCGGGTATGCACGGCGCGAACGCCACCGGCAGACCGTTTACCGGCGACTATGCCGGCTTGTTGCTGTATCAGGCTTTGTACGATTTCGGTTACAGCAATCAATTGGCATCGACAAATTTGGCCGATGGTTTGCAGCTTAGCAATTGCCGGATTACCAATGCAGTGAAATGTTTGCCGCCGCAAAACAAACCCACCGGCGAGGAGATTAAACAATGCAATCCTTATCTGGCCGCGGAAATTAAAACCCTGCCGAAACATTCGGTGATATTGGCCTTGGGTAATATCGCTCATCAAGCGGTGTTGCGTGCTTATGAATTGAAGAGCAGCGCGGCTAAATTCGCTCATCACGTCAGCTTTCAATTGCCGGACGGCAACACGTTGGTTAGTTCTTACCATTGCAGTCGCTATAACGTGCAAACCAAGCGCCTGAACATGGAGATGTTGGCGGCGGTGTTTGTAACCATTCAAAATTTGCTGGCTGCCCGTGACTGAAACTCATCCGGGCGAATTCGACGCCAAAGCCTTTTTGAAGACGCTAACCCAGCGTCCCGGCATTTATAAGATGTTGGATGAGAAAGGCGAGATCATCTACATAGGCAAAGCCAAGAACCTAAAAAATCGGGTTTCCAGTTATTTCAGAAGTCAAAATGCTTCGCCCAAACAGCAGGCCATGGTGGCCAAGGTTGCCGGGATAGAAGTAACCGTTACCCATACGGAGGGCGAAGCCTTGCTGCTGGAAAGTCAGCAGATCAAACGCCACAAACCGCGCTACAACATCAGTTTGCGTGACGACAAGTCCTATCCCTACGTATTCATTTCTAGCTTTCATGATTTTCCGCAACTGACCTTTCATCGCGGGGCCAAGAAGCGCCGTGGCAAATATTTCGGGCCGTATCCCAGCGCCAGTGCGGTGAAGGAAACCTTGAAGTTATTGCAAAAAATTTTCCCGGTGCGGCAATGCGAGGATTCTTATTACAGCGCCCGCTCTCGGCCTTGTCTGCAACACCAGATTGAGCGCTGCACGGCGCCTTGCGTGGGACTGGTTAGCAAAGAGCAATATGCTAACGATGTGGAAAATACGATTCTGTTTCTGGAGGGGCAGGGCGGCTTACTGATTGATCGCTTGGTGGGCAAAATGGAAACTGCCGCCGCCCAGTTGGAGTTCGAGCAGGCTGCCGCTTATCGCGATCAAATCGCCCGTTTGCGCGCGGTGTTGGAAAAACATTGTGTGGAGGGTGAAAAAGGCGATGTGGACATTGTCGCGTGTGCGGCGAAAAACGGCGCGGCTTGTGTACAGGTGTTTTTTATCCGTAATGGCCAACATTTGGGCAACCGGCAGTTTTTTCCAAAAATCGGCGATGAAAACCAGCCCGAGGAAATCTTACAGGCTTTTATCGCCCAATATTATTTGGATAAAACCGTACCTCATGAATTGATCGTCAGTCATGCCTTGCCGGAATCCGCTTTGTTGGCCGAGGTGCTGGCCGAACAGGCTAAACATGCTGTAGCGATTGCCAATAACGTGCGCGGCGAACGGATGAAGTGGTTGCAAATGGCGATGACCAACGCCGACAGCGCGCTAAACGCCAGGCTGGCTGATCGGCAAGGTTTGCAAGGCCGCTTTATCAGTTTGCAGCAAGAACTGGGCTGCGACATCACACCAAGTCGCTTGGAGTGTTTTGATATTAGTCATACCCAAGGCGAACAGACTGTGGCGTCTTGTGTGGTGTTCGATAGAGAAGGGCCGGTGAAATCCGACTATCGACGCTTTAATATCGATGGCATCACTGCCGGCGATGACTATGCGGCGATTCATCAGGCGGTTTTTAGACGCTTCAGTCGATTGAAGAATGGCGAGCATCCAGCCCCGGACATCCTTTTAATAGACGGCGGCAAAGGCCAAGTCGCCGAGGCGGAAAAGGCTTTGGCTGAATTGGAGATAAACGATGTTATGATAGTGGGCGTCGCCAAGGGCCCTGATCGCAAAGCCGGAATGGAGAAAATTATTCTGGTCGGTAATAGGCAACCTTTGGACGTGACACCGGGTGCTTCCGCCTTGTTATTGATTCAACAGATTCGCGATGAAGCGCATCGTTTTGCGATAACGGGACACAGGCAGCGACGCGGTAAGGTTAACAAACAATCGGTACTGGAAGATATTGCCGGACTGGGGCCGAAAAGAAGACAGGTTTTGCTGAAACAGTTTGGCGGGTTACAGGGTGTGTCCAGCGCGGGTGTGGATGCTTTAGCCAGTATAGATGGCATTAGCCGACAATTAGCGCAGCGAATTTACGATACATTTCACCATCAAGATGGCCATTAGATTCACCATTCCGACCTATTTAACCCTGCTGCGGATCGCCTTGATTCCCTTATTGGCCGTTGTGTTTTACTTGCCGTGGCAATATTCCAATCTGGCCTGTACTGCAATTTTTTTAGTTGCCGGTTTCACCGATTGGCTGGACGGTTATCTTGCCAGAAAAATGAATATGCAAACTGCGTTCGGTGCCTTCCTGGATCCGGTGGCTGACAAATTGATGGTGGCGTTTGTGCTGGTATTGGTCGTGCAGGCGCAGGGCAATCCTTATCTTGCGGTACCGGCGGCTATCATTATCGGTAGGGAAATTGCGATTGCATCGCTGAGAGAATGGATGGCCGAAATCGGCCAGCGAGCCAAGGTCAAGGTTTCGCAATTGGGAAAATGGAAAACCACGGCGCAAATGACGGCAGTCAGTTTGTTGCTTTATCGGGATGATTTATTAGGCCTGCCTATCAATACCATGGGTTACTGGTTGTTATACTTGTCGGCGATTTTAACCTTATGGTCTATGGTTAATTATCTGGTCGCGGCGTTCTCCACCATCAACGAATAATAAAAGCAGTATCGATACTGCCACAACAGAGAGTAAACAGCAGGTAAAGCTGTATATAAGAGCATGGAACAAGAATTAGAACTAGAAAATAAACCGAATAAAACCATCAGTCAGGATGAAGTGTTGCAGGCCGCTTTAAAGCTGTTTGCCAAGAAAGGATATTTCAATACCTCATTAACCGATATCAAAGATGCAGCAGGTATAACAACCAGTACCGGCATTAGTCAGTATTTCAAAACCAAGCAAGCTATCGCTCAAGCCTTGTACGAAAATATTCTGGATAGTCTGAGCATATCGATTGATGATATTCGCCGCAGGAATCGTAAAGCTGCCGAGCAATTACGGGAGGTTGTCGATTTGCTCTTCAAATTAACCGACGACGCCCCGGAAATTGTCGAGTTTTTGTTATTTGTAAAAAGCGAAGAGTTTTTGGCGGAACCTAAGCCCCTGCTGGAAACGCCCGCATTTACTAAAATAAAACGGATTTTTCAGAATGGTGTCAAAGACGGCGAGATGAAGGCGCTGGATCCGTTATTGGCCTACACTTATTTCTTCGGCATTATCAATCATACTTTGGCGATGGTGTTGAGCGGCAACTTGCCGAAAACGGCGGAAAGTTATCAGGCGCAAGCCTGGCTGACGGCATGGGGCTGTATAGTTAAAAAGTAATTCAAGTCATTAAAACTCAGAGCGGGACGGAGGAGGATTTACTAGATGTTAGATAACATTAAAATCGGTATGATTGGGCTTGGTTACGTGGGGTTGCCGCTAGCCGTTGAGTTTGGGCGAAAATATCAAACCGTAGGTTTCGATATTAACCAGCATCGGATTCAGGAATTACGCGCAGGTCGCGACCATACTCTGGAAGTTAGTGAAGAAGAACTCGCCGACGCCAAGTTGCTGACTTACAGTGCTGATTTACAAGATATAGCCGATTGTTCGGTTTATATAGTCACAGTCCCCACGCCAATCAACGAACATAAACAACCGGATTTGACGCCGCTGCAAAAAGCCAGCGATTTGCTGGGTAAGGTTATAAAGTCTGGCGATATCGTCATTTACGAATCCACTGTTTACCCTGGTGCAACCGAAGAGGTTTGCGTACCGATTCTGGAGAAAGTGTCGGGTTTGACTTTTAACCGGGATTTTTATGTCGGTTATAGCCCGGAACGTATTAATCCCGGCGACAAGCAACACCGTGTCACCAATATTCTGAAGGTTACCTCGGGCTCTACGCCTGAAATAGCCGAAAAAGTAGATGCTTTGTATAAAAGTATCATTACTGCGGGCACGCACAAAGCCAGCAGCATCAAAGTCGCCGAGGCTGCTAAGGTCATTGAAAACACTCAGCGCGACGTCAACATTGCTTTAATCAACGAACTGGCTTTAATCTTCAATAAACTCGGAATAGATACCGAGGAAGTTTTGTTGGCTGCGGGTACTAAATGGAATTTTTTGCCGTTTCGGCCAGGTTTAGTCGGTGGGCACTGTATCGGTGTGGATCCCTACTACTTAACCCATAAAGCTCAAGCTATAGGCTACAACCCGGAAGTGATACTCTCTGGCCGTCGAATCAACGATGGCATGGGGGTATACGTCGTGTCGCAATTAGTAAAGTTGATGCTGAAGAAGCGTGTGCATGTCCAGGAAGCTAATGTGTTGATCATGGGCTTGACCTTCAAAGAAAACTGTCCGGACATTCGCAACACGCGGGTGGTGGACATTATTGCCGAATTGAAGACTTATGGCGTCAATGTCGAGGTTTACGATCCCTGGGTTAATGCCGAGGAAGCGAAACACGAATACGGTATAACGCCGGTAGTGAAACCGTCAGCGGGAAAATACGACGCGATTATTCTGGCTGTGGCCCATGATGAGTTCAGAAAAATGGCGATTTCAGACGTCAGAGCTTTAGGTACGCCGCAGGCCATTGTGTATGACCTCAAATACTTGTTTCCTACTGATCAAACAGACGCAAGGCTTTAAGAATGAAGATTATGGTGACCGGCACCGCCGGTTTTATAGGCAATCATTTGGCGCTGAGATTATTGGAGCGTGGTGACGAGGTCATTGGTGTCGATAATCTTAATGACTATTACGATGTTAACCTGAAATTGAGTCGCTTAGATCGAATCAAAGATTTTGCCGGTTATACCGATGTCAGATTAGATATTGCCGATAGAGACGGCATGGAGGCTTTATTTAAAAAGCACCAGCCGCAAAAAGTGGTTAATCTGGCGGCTCAGGCTGGTGTGCGCTATTCCATCGAGAACCCGCATGCCTATATCGATAGTAACATTGTCGGTTTCATCAATATATTGGAAGGTTGCCGGCATAATCAGGTGGAGCACTTGGTATACGCCTCCAGCAGTTCCGTGTACGGTGCGAACGAATCCATGCCGTTTTCCGTGCATGACAATGTCGATCATCCGTTGAGCTTGTATGCGGCGTCAAAAAAAGCCAATGAGCTGATGGCGCATACCTACAGCAACTTGTATCAATTGCCTACCACGGGTTTACGCTTTTTTACCGTGTATGGACCGTGGGGCCGCCCCGACATGGCATTGTTTTTGTTCACAAAGGCTATTTTGAATGGCGAGAAAATCAATGTATTCAACTACGGTAAGCACCGCCGCGATTTTACTTATATAGACGATATTGTTGAGGGCGTGATTCGGACCATGGATCATAACGCTTCGCCTAATCCGGACTGGAGTGGAGAAAAGCCCGATCCAGGCACTAGTAGAGCGCCTTGGCGGGTCTATAACATTGGTAACCAGAATCCAGTGGAACTGCTGTCTTATATCGAAACCTTGGAACGCTTTCTCGGTAAGACTGTCGAGAAAAATCTATTGCCGTTGCAGCCTGGTGATGTTCCCGATACGTTCGCCGATGTGGAGGCCTTGGTGGCGGATGTTGGTTATAAGCCAAACACGACTATTGAGCAGGGTATTGAACGGTTTGTTGCTTGGTATCTTCAGTACTATCAGTGAATAATTTTTAATACACCAATTGCACAGTTTTAAGCTGTGCAACAGTTTTTTATTTTAATTACCAGATTCAAACAAAGGGTCACTTTTGATGTGGCTATCCAATAGTTTTTTAAGCTCCGCAAATATATCGGGATGAGACTCTATTACATCCCGATATGGGTCGTTTTCTAAGTCGTATAGCTGATACACAGGCTTTGTGTAAGTCGCTATATAAATTAGTTTCCACTTTTCATTCTGTATGGAACGGCTTTTCGCGCGGATAACCGTGGGATAATGTTTTTCGTTGACTACCAGCGTGCCGGATTTTTTGTCAGGAATATCCAGTAATTCAACAATATTGGGATATAAAATTTGTTCGGGATGTAAACCGGGTATTTTTCCTAGCCAAATCCCTGTTTCTTGAAAAGCAAAAAGCTCAGGTGATGTTTGTGCTTTCACATAAGGAATCAAATTAACACCGTCGAGCTTTGTTGGAATGGGTATATTCAACAAATCTAGCAAAGTTGGCATCACGTCAATAGAGCGGGTAGTCGGCTTAAAGTTTACGCCATTAGGCACTCCAGGGCCTTTCATCACCAATGGAATTCTGCCGCTGGGGTCGTCTCCAATCAAGGTATTGCCCTGGCCCCAGCATCCGGTTTCAAAAAAATCCGCACCATGATCACTATATATGATTACGATGGTATTATCGGATAAATTGGACTTTTCAATATAATCAATTATTTTCCCCACTTCGTCATCGAATTGTTTGACGCAGCTGTCATATAAATTAATAATTTGCGGGATGTCGAAAAACTCCGATGTTTTTTCCTGTTTTTTGATAATTTCTTCCGCCGAGGCGAGTCTGGTCATAATAAACCGTGATTCACCTTTATAGTCTTTTGGGGTAAATAAGTTGTAATAGGGATACTCCGAATTGAACGGGACGTGAGTGGCAGAAGTGAACAAATTAATAAAAAAGGGCTGCGAGTTTTTCGCCGAACGGGCAATTAATTGGCGGCATTCGCGGCTCAAGCTTCGGATCAAGGGTACGCCGGCCAGGTAATAGAACTCGGGTAAGAAGCGTTTTCCTAATGCATTATTGGTGAATAGCGACAATACATTTCTGATTAAAGACGGGCCTTGCCTTAGTAGCAGTTTGATATTCCATTGATCTTCGGCGACGGAGATTTCCTTGAAGTTAAAACTTAATTTTGCGAAATCGGCTCCGCACCAATCGGAGATGCATGCAGTCAAGTAACCGTGCTCGTTTAATATGTCGATCAAAGACGGCTGCGGTAATTTACAGTCTGCCAGGGATGGATAGTTGTCGCGAATTTTATGGTTATGCGGCCATAATCCGGTAAATAGGGATGTAATACTTGGTGCCGTTCTGGCGACAGGGGTTATGCATTTATAAAGTCGTAAGCCGTTCGCGCTTAATTTATCAATGTTGGGGGTAAGATTTCTGTGATAGTTACTGCCGCCTAGTCTGTCATGGCGCAATGTATCGGAACCTATCATAATCACGTTGGGTTTTGTTTGGGACGTGGCTTTAGCGATAACTGGTTCGTTAACTATCGTTGCGTAATAGATGTAAGCATATAAAACGGCCAAGGCTACTATATAGATCACTAGTGGCGTATTATTTTCTTCGATAGCGAAAAATAGAGCGATTGCCGATGTTATAGACAGCGATAAAAGTAATGAAAACTTTATGCCGCTTATTATTTCGGGAGATAATATTTTCCAAATAACAAACAATCTGGAAAATCTATACTGGAAAGATAATTGAATGGTGCCCGGTGTATACAGGAGTTGGTGTAAAAAAAAGTAGGTGGTAATGAGTGCGGTTGATATTAAGCAGTAGGTTAAACCTGTGATGAAATTAAATTCCATCAATGCAGTGAGCTGTGATATTGAATAAGCTGCAATAGAGCCGGGTAAGGATGTCAGAAAAAATATGATAAATAACCAAACGGCTAGTCTGGTTAGGGCGAAAACCACATAATACCCAAACTTTTTTTCTATTTCTTTTTGGATGCCGGGTCCGGTACGAGAATAGTTGTGTAAGGTAAGAATGATTAATGTAATAGTAAAAAGCAGTGCGGCAGCGGATGAGCAGTAGAGGGACACCAGTATTTTTTCCATCTCTATTTTATTCGATTGGATGAGTATGAATGGTGGCTAAATTATTATATTTCGATTTTTTTGTACTGCTGTTCATTTAGGCGTGCTTTTTCCGAAAATTCTTGTAATGCGAATTTTTTAATTAACATCGATATAAAAACTAAATGATAAATCAAATCCCAATAGGATAAACCGAGGAAAGCAGTGCCAACCATATAGCAAATGATCGACGTTCTGACCATTAGGCTATAGTGGCGCACCCACTCCATGTCTTCTACTCGTTTAGCTTGTCTTGATAAACGGGTTAATCCAAAAACGCTACCCAGTATCAGTGAAATCCATAACCCGAATGCTATAAAGCCATGTTCAGCAAGCATTTCTACGTAAGAACTGTGCCAATCCCGCATCGTGACATGTATCCAGCCATCGAATCCCGCTCCGGTAAACGGGTGGCTCAGCACATGATTCCAGCCATCTGTCCATGCTTCTATTCGTGACATGGCGGAAAGGTCTTCCTCGTAAGTTTCCATGGTGTGCATACGTCCGAACCATTCTTCAGGCAAATAGGGGATGACAAAAAATGTACCGCCAATTACTAGAGGGATCATCAAGTATTTACGTTTGCTGTTTGAAATCAGCGTAAACGTTAGAGCGATCATGGTAAGTAATGCGCCTCGAGACCATGATGATAATGAAGCGGCATAGATGATCGGAATGGATAGTAATATTCCTTTTTTAAGCCAGCTCTTCTGCACTTCTTTTTCCCATACTAATAGCAGAGGCACCGCAATCAACATCGCAACGGCAAATAAATTGTTGTCCTCGAATTGCGTATTGGGAGGTCCATATACGCGGTGACCAAAGCCGGTTAAGATAGCAAATATACCACCTTTAACTGCAACAATGCCGATAGAGGCCCCTATGGTGGAAATCAGATAATAGAGTTTTTCCCTGGTATTGATGAGTACCCATGTGAAATAGAAGGGCACAAATACTTTAGAGACGAACAAAAATTTTTCCCAGGCAATATCCTGTAAAGGAGATTGGGTTGTGGTAAATATGAAATAGAACCAAAGTGTTATAAAAACTGAAATTCGCCAATCTTTAGGGATGGGCTGTTTATCTTTGGTGTTGAACGTGCTGACAACAACTACCAAAAATAACACATAGTATACCGGTAGCGAACGTACTGCTCCCCAGGCATAGGCGTGTGGATTCAAGTAGCTGAATATTGCTAACGATAGTACCCCCCACCATGGTTTTTTTATTGCGGCAACTATGCAGCATATCAGAAAAATAAGAACAACTATGTCGCGCACGGAGTTTAATTTAGTAGGTTTTAATGCACTTAACTAAGCTTTTAATGGTCGGCTTAATTTAATTATTTATTAATATTTTGTTTTTCCAGCGTGAAAAACAGCCACATATTTGCCCGAGAGAATAGCTGACATTCATTGCTTGGCGCAGGCTATGTTTTGCAGCGAATGCCAATGCAAGCCATTGCCAAGTTTGGCGGACAATTTGCGAGATCAAGAATGGCGGTATACCCAAGTAGGTGCGATGATAGACCGGAAAGTCATTAATTGCTCCTCGATAGCCGGCCAGAAAGTGAACATCTAAAAAGTAGCGTCGCCGGAGTCGCCATGGTTCGACGGCGTGAAGTATCGCCATGTCCGGGCGGTAACGTATTCGGCGCTTTTGCTGGAGTAGCACATTAAACATCATCACGTCTTCGCCTCCTCCTATGGTTTTACCTTTGCGGTCATATCTGCGATCAAAGCGCAATGCCGGATCGTTTCGGAATATCGCCATATCATATGCAATGTTGCCGGCCCAAACCGGTGTAGTGCTGTCTTCTATCCAGAAAGCTTGTTTACCGTGATCCAGCGCGCCTAGAAATCCCAATAATTCGTCCTCAAGCCATTCTGGACGCTTATGGTCTGTAAAGTCTATATCGATTCGTCCGCCAACGCATTCGGCGCCTTCGCTAAGGTATGCGTGTACAACTGTCTCCAAGAGTCCGCATAAAGGTAGTTCATCGTCGTCAATAAACACCAGAATGTCTGAATTGATTGCCTCTTGTATGGCTCTGTTGCGCGCTGCGACTATGCCTTGGTTGGGTTCATGCACCCAGCGGAGTGTCGGGCCTGGTAGTTGCTGAAGTTGTTTCAATACATCGCTTGTCGTGTCGCTACTATTATTATCGACAGCAAGAATTTCAAATGGAATCGGACAAGATTGCGCTCGCATGGCAAACACCAGATTCTCTAACCTTTCCGCACGGTTGTAGGTGCAAAAAGCGAATGTGAGCTTTTTAGAGGCTTTTTCCATGCTCATTGTCGATATCTAAATGTAGAGAGTGGTAAAGAGTTGCCGGGCAAAGTCATGTTCAGGGGGTTGGGTTTTTGAGCTCGGCGTAAAAGTTTTGAATTCTGGTGGTGACGAATTTCTGCGCCCTTAATCACTGTTGATTCATAGCTTCGCTAAAATCAGCAGTGGTATTTGCAATCAAATCGTATGAACCAGTTTATCCCAAACACGGTTCGCATAGTAGCGCGTCATTTTTTTCCAAGATACATCGTTATCCGCAAAGTTTAATTTGCGGGCTAGTGTGCTGACACCGTCGCCGGAGAATATGGCAATACGTCTAACTAGGTAAGGGTTTGGTTCGCTATCGAACCAGCCGGGGCGGGTGGTGCAAGCCATGCTATAGCCTGTCTGTTCGGCTATGGTGATTGAATCCGAGTTGAATCTGCCAAAGGGATAGGCCAGGCTGCTGACTTGGGTTGACAATAAATCTTCAAGAACAGCTTTGGCTTTTGAAAGTTCGAACTGTTGTTGGTCTGCGCTGAGTATCGATAGGTCTGGATGCGAGCAGGTGTGCGAAGCAACTTCCATTCCGGCTGCATGCATTTCAAGCAGTCGTTCCGTCGTTAGCATCCGTGTCTGAGTTGATGGTTTGCCTAGCCAATGGGCATGACCGCCGATGCAATCGGTAGCGATAAACCATGTGGCCTTCATCCCAAGTGCCATCAGAGGCAAAAAAGCCCCCGGATAGTTGTCTTCGTAGCCATCATCAAAAGTAATGACCACACTTTTTTCAGGTAGCGATTTGGCACTTTGCAAGTCTTTGAACAAAACCGTTGTCCAACCTTCTTGCTTTAGATACCGCAAATGCTTCGCAAACAAGTCCGCGCTTATGGAGTAATGCGACTCGGGTTGAGCGTCGGGCGTACCGTGGTACATCAAAACAATAGGGCTGCGAGTTTGGGTCATGGCTTTTTATCAAATGGAGTGTGTTTCGTTCTCTTAAGAAGTGTATTGCAAAAAAACAAGATTTTCAGGGAAAAGTTGTTGCAAGCTGTTTTTCCCCGATGCTGAACCAGATAACACCGTGTACGAGAACTCACAAGATAACGGTGTTCATGGGAAAATAAGATTTTTAATAACCAAGCTGTTTACTAAGGATTTAAATAAGACTAAAATAGTCCTAAATGTAAAAGGAGCGCGATGTTAAGGTTGAGCAAGCTAACAGACTATGCCACGGTGATCTTGAGCTACATGGCAAGGGACAGGAGTTGTGTGCATGGGGCTTTAGAAATTGCTGAGGCCACCGGCATCTCGCAGCCAACGGTAAGCAAGATCTTAAAGATACTGCTTAAGGCGGGTGTGTTGGTGTCTATGCGCGGGGCAAAAGGCGGTTACGCCTTGGCTAAAGAGCCTAGCCGGATTAGCGTGGCCACCGTGATTTTTGCTTTGGAAGGGCCGATTGCCCTGACTGAATGCACCGTGTCGCACAAGAGTTGCGATCAAGCCAGCGGTTGCCGGATTCAAGGCAATTGGCATTTGATTAACCAAAAAATCGCCAATGCGCTGGAATCGGTGACCTTAGCCGATCTGATTTTGCCGTTTAAACAGCCGGAAGAAGTCTCCATTCCGGTTAACCAGTTGTTTCGCTAATTACCCAAAAGATTATGTCTACCAGCGCACAAGAAATTGAACATTTGATCAGTCAGGAATATAAACAAGGGTTTGTGACCGAGCTGGAAGTCGATACGTTTCCGCCAGGCTTGGACGAAGACGTGATTCGCCGGTTATCCAAAGTCAAAAACGAGCCGGAATTCATGCTGGAATATCGGCTTAAAGCCTTCCGGCATTGGCAGACCATGCCATCGCCAGACTGGGCGCAACTTAAAATCGATCCCATCGATTATCAATCCATCAGTTACTACTCGGCGCCAAAATCAAAAAAAGCCGGGCCGAAAAGCCTGGATGAAGTCGATCCAGAGTTACTGGATACCTATAAAAAGCTCGGCATCCCGCTCGACGAACAAGAGCGTTTGGCTGGTATCGCAGTCGATGCAGTGTTCGACAGCGTGTCGGTAGCCACGACTTTTAAAGGCAAATTGAAAGATGCCGGGGTGATTTTCTGCCCGATTTCCGAAGCCTTGCAGGAACACCCGGAATTAGTGAAGCAATACCTTGGTAGCGTAGTACCAACCGGTGATAACTTTTTCGCTGCATTGAATGCCGCCGTCTTCACTGATGGTTCTTTTGTTTACATCCCCAAGGGGGTGCGTTGCCCGATGGAGTTATCGACCTATTTCAGAATTAACGCCGCCAATACGGGCCAGTTTGAAAGAACTTTGATCATTGCCGATGAAGGGTCCCATGTGTCTTACCTGGAAGGCTGCACCGCGCCAATGCGAGACGAAAACCAGTTGCATGCGGCGGTAGTAGAGCTGGTGGCAATGGACAATGCCCAGATCAAATATTCCACCGTGCAAAACTGGTATCCGGGCGATAAAGATGGCAAAGGCGGTATTTATAACTTCGTCACCAAGCGTGCCGAATGTCGCGGCCACAATTCCAAAGTATCCTGGACCCAAGTCGAAACCGGCTCCGCGATTACCTGGAAATACCCAAGCTGCGTGTTGCTAGGCGACGATTCGGTCGGCGAGTTTTACTCAGTGGCCTTGACCAATAACCTGCAACAAGCCGACACCGGTACCAAGATGATCCATATCGGCAAAAACACCCGCAGCACCATCGTGTCGAAGGGTATTTCCGCCGGTCGGGCGCAAAATACCTATCGTGGTTTGGTGAAAGTGGCCAAGTCCGCCGAAAACGCCCGCAACCATACCCAATGTGATTCGCTGTTGGTTGGTGATAAATGCGGCGCACACACGTTCCCTTACGTGGAAGTGAAACAGCCGACCGCGCAGATCGAGCATGAAGCGACCACCTCCAAGATCAGTGAAGATCAATTGTTCTTTTGCCAGCAACGCGGTTTGTCTGCGGAAGATGCGGTGTCGATGATTGTGAATGGGTTTTGTAAGGAAGTGTTTAAGGAGTTGCCGATGGAGTTTGCGGTTGAGGCGCAGGCGTTGTTGGGGATTAGCTTGGAAGGGGCGGTTGGTTAAAAAGGGTTTTTTCTGGTTCCCAAGCTCCGGCTTGGGAACGCGGTCTTGAAAGCTCTAGCTTTCATTGCTGTTTGAGGCGTCGCTAGCGCGACGGGGGGGTTTATATGTCGGGTCTCGGCCCGACAGCCGAGATACTTTCTTTTGCTTGGCCAAAAGAAAGTATCCAAAGAAAAGGCCACCCGGAATTCCGCCTTAATCCTGCGCTTCTCGCTTTTGGCGAGGGTTTTCGGAAGGGGCTTCCCAGCCCCTCCGAAAACGAGCGGCATCCCTGCCGCTCCCCTGCGGGCCGATCTTGCCAAAAGCTGCGGTGCTCGGGGCGGAATAATGGGAATAACCCCGTCGCGGGATTGAAGGCAGTGGGATATTTTGATTTGGGAAGAATTTTTAGGATGCTGCCGTCAGGCGCTCCGTTCAGCATGTGCTATGAACCGGAATCTGCTTTTTAAATTATTTATGGACAATTCGGATAAATCAACGAAATCAGATTCGAACGATATCAACACAAAATGGTTTGTAGCGTTTCTGTGCCTAATAGTTTCTATTGTATTTGGTTGTTATTTTTTTAATTTTAATGACCAATTATCGGATAAAAATGAAGTTTGGGGGACGTTTGGTGATTACGTTGGCGGAATACTTAATCCCGTAATTGCATCATTTGCTTTCTATTTAATAGCAAAGACTTACGAGTTGCAGAAAGATGAGCTAAAGAAGACAAGAGAGTTATTAAAAGTATCAACAGTCGCGCAGGAAAAACAATTGATACTTGCAGCTTTAACGACTTCACTAAGCTCGACTTTAACGAGGATTGGTGTGCTAAGTTCCGAGAAATATCAAATAATTTCTGAATTAGAGCCGGGATTAAAAGAGGTTATGTATAAGTTTTTAAAAAGTGGTAAAGCATTAAGTGACTTTTCGAGCAATATAAACAATAGTACTGTGTATGGCGGCTATTGTCTTCATATTGAAAGAATGTGCGACATTGAGCGTGAGATTAAACAGTTAACTGATAAAGCAGTAAAGCTAGAAAATAAAATAGAAAACTTTATGAATTTATAGGCTTTTTGCCGGGTAGGGTGGCATGGTTTAGTGCCCACGCAGGATGAAAGCCAATGGTGGGCAAAATTGCCCAACCTGCACGGGATGGTTTTTCTTCCCGTATGCCGCGCCGAGCACCGGAGCTTTTGAACGGAATAGCCCGTAGGGGCGATGCATGGATGCATCGCGTTGCCGAAGGGGCAGGAAGCCCCTTTCGGCAACCCCGCTCAAAAGCGAGGAGCGCAGGATAAAAGCGGCATCCGGGTCGCCTTTTCTTTGGATACTTTCTTTTGGCGATGCAAAAGAAAGTATCTCGGCTGTCGGGCCGAGACCCGACTTTAAAAAACCGTCGCGTTAGCGACACATAATTTAAATGCTGGGTTATTCAACCTAGCCAGGCTAATGGTGACGCTGGAGCGTCAAAAGCTGCGTTCCCACGCTGGAGCGTGGGAACGATTAGGTTCGGAATTATTTAAAAAAACTTAGGTGACCAAACGTATGCTCAGCATAAAAAATCTCCACGTAACCATCAACGACAAACCCATATTAAAAGGCCTAACCCTGGATATGAATCCAGGTGAAGTTCACGCCATCATGGGCCCCAACGGCGCCGGCAAGAGTACCTTATCGCATGTGTTGTCCGGTAAAGCCGGCTACACGGTCACCGAAGGCAGCGTAACTTATAACGGCAAGGACTTGCTGGAATTGGCCCCGGAAATTCGTGCCCGTGAAGGGGTGTTTTTGGCCTTTCAATATCCGGTGGAAATCCCAGGCGTCAGCAATATCTATTTGTTGAAAGCCGCGCTGAATGCGATGCGCAAGCATCAGGGGTTGCCGGAAGTGGACGCGATGGATTTTCTGACCATTGTCAAAAGCAAGGTCAAGTTGTTGCAGATGGACGAGAAGTTTTTGTACCGCGCGGTTAACGAAGGCTTTTCCGGTGGCGAGAAGAAGCGTAACGAGATTTTGCAGGCGGCGATATTGGAGCCCAAGCTGTGCATCCTCGACGAAACCGATTCCGGTTTGGACATCGACGCATTGCGCATTGTCTCCGAAGGGGTGAATTCCTTGCGTAACGCCGAACGTTCGTTCTTGATGATCACCCATTACCAACGTCTGCTGGACTATATCAAGCCTGATGTGGTGCATGTGTTGGCCGACGGCAAGATTGTTAAATCCGGTGGACCGGAATTGGCATTGGAGCTGGAAGAACGTGGTTATAGCTGGCTGGAAGGGCAAGCGGCATGAGCGGCGCAGCGTATTTAACGGAATATTCCGGCTTGGCGGCGAGTTTGCCGGGGCTGGATTTGCCTTGGCTGCAAGGCTTTAGAAAACAGGCCTTGCAGGCTTTTGGCGTCAGCGGCTTTCCTGGCAATCGCGAGGAAGAGTGGCGTTACACCAATTTGTCGGCGCTAAATAAAACCCTGTTCGCACCCAACTCCAGCCAGAGTGTCGATGAAGACTGGTTGAATCAGTACAGATTGGAGGATGCCGCCAGTGTCGTTTTGGTCAACGGACTGTTTTCGCCGTCCTTGTCGCGCCTGGAAGCCTTGGCAGGCAAAGTGTCTGTTTCCAGTCTGAAACAGGCTTTGCAAGATAATCCGGCTTGGCTGGAAAGTCGTTTGGGACAAGCTGTGACCAGTGCTGAACATAATCTGGTGGCGTTCAATAATGCCTGGTTCGCCGACGGTGTGGTGATCGAAGTGGCGGCTAAGCAGCAATTGGAAAAGCCTCTGCAGATTCTGCACGTGGTTACCCAAGCCGATGCGCTGGCAGCAACCCGGAATTTGTTTGTCCTGAATGAGCAAGCCGAAGCGGAAATTGTCGAAACCTATGTCGGCAGCATCGATAGCTATTTCACCGCCTCCGTCAATGAATGTTTGTTGGGCAACAATGCCAGTTTGATGCTTTACAAAGTCCAGCTTGAAAGCGAAAAAGCCCAGCATTTTGGTGGCACTTACGTTAAGCAAGCGCGAGACAGCCGCTTTGATCATCATAATTTTGCTTTGGGCAGCGGGCTGGCGCGCAGTGACATTCATAGCGATCTGGATACGGCCGCGGAGTGTTCTTTAAACGGTTTGTTCGTGGCCAGTAAGCGCCAACATATCGATAACCACACCCGCATCAATCACCTAAAACCGCACGGCATTAGCCGCGAGTTTTACAAAGGCGTATTGGATAACAAGGCACGCGGGGTGTTTCAAGGTCGGGTGATCGTGGCCGAGGACGCGCAGCGCACCGATTCGGAAATGAACAACCGTAACTTGCTGTTATCGGCGGATGCCGAAGTGGATACCAAGCCGCAGCTGGAGATTTATGCCGACGACGTAAAGTGTTCGCACGGCGTCACGGTGGGGCAATTGGAAGAAAAGTCGGTGTTTTATCTGCAATCGCGCGGTCTTGACGAGGCGTCGGCCAAAAATATTTTGACCTTTGCGTTTGCCAACGAGATGGTAGATAAGGTCGAAAATGCCGAGTTAAAAGCCTTGCTGCTGAAAGAGTTGTTAGAGCGATTTCCGGCGATCAGTTTATAAGATCGAAGCGACTGAGACTTGAATCTCCGGTAAAGCCACCAGATTGATACTATCGGCTTTTGTCAGTACCGATTTATCCAGATAGTCGCCGTCTTGGGGTTGCCGATACACTTCCAGGCAATTGTCGATCAGGTTGACGATCCAGTACTCGGTAATGCCGTGGGTGGCATAGAGGCGCAGTTTTTGAGTGCGGTCGAAGCGTAAGGTGCTGTCGGATACTTCTACCAGCAGCAGCACGTCCGTTGCTTCGGGATGGCGAGTGGTGTAGTCGTCGGCATCCGGCTTTACCAAAACTAAATCAGGTTCGGGTTCGGATAGATCGCCAAGTTGGATGGGGTTTTGAGACCGAATCGAAATGGTGTCATCCAACAAACGGAAGAAGTGGCGAGTTAACCGGGTAACATGTCCTGCATGATTAAATCCTATCGGCGCCATGTGTAAGATTTCTCCTTCGATGAGTTCCATACGGGTTTCCGGTGGGAAAATCCCGGCTTCGCCCATGCGGTGCCACTCGGCGATGTCAGTAAGGTGTTTTTGCGGAAAGACAGCGACCATAGTTTTATCCATTTATCGAATCGACTATCTCGATTCTAGTGTTTACTAAAGACGAAATCAATTAAACCAAACAGTTAGCGATGAGCATATTTCCAGTAGAACAAATCCGCGCCGATTTTCCTATCCTTGGCGAGACAATCCGTAACAACCCTTTGGTTTATCTCGATAACGCCGCCAGTTGCCAGAAGCTGCAGGCGGTAATCGACAGCATCGTGCATACCTACAGCCATGAATACGCCAATATCCATCGTGGTGTGCACACCTTAAGCGTACGGGCTACGGATAAATTTGAAGGGGCTCGGGAGAAGGTCAGGACGTTTATCAACGCTGCCAGTACTAAGGAAATCATCTTCGTGCGCGGCGCGACCGAAGCGATCAACCTGGTGGCGCAGAGTTACGGTAAATCGCAACTGCAAGCCGGCGATGAAATCGTGATTAGCGCGATGGAACACCACGCCAATATCGTGCCTTGGCAAATGCTTTGCCAGCAGATGGGGGCGGTTTTGAAGGTTGCACCCATGAGTCAACAAGGCGAGTTGCTGTTCGACGAGTTTGCGCAATTGTTGAACGCCAAAACCAAGCTAGTGGCCATCACCCAAATGTCCAATGCCCTGGGTACGATCAACCCGGTGGAAAAAATTATCGCTGCCTCCCACGCTAAAGACATTCCGGTATTGCTGGACGGCGCGCAGGCAATTCCGCATATGGCGGTGGATGTACAAGCCTTGGACTGCGACTTTTACGTGTTTTCCGGCCACAAGCTTTATGGACCGTCCGGCACTGGTGTGCTTTATGGTAAGCAGGCATTGCTGGAAGCCATGCCGCCCTATCAAGGCGGCGGCGACATGATTAGGCAGGTTACTTTCCAAAAAACCGAGTACGCCGGCCTGCCGCATAAGTTCGAAGCCGGCACGCCGGCCATTGCCGAAATCATCGGCTTGGGCGCGGCGATCGATTACGTCACTGCCATTGGCATGGATAATATCGCGGCCTATGAAGCCGAGTTGCTGGATTACGCTACCCAGCAAGCTGAGCAGATTAAAGGCCTCAATATTATCGGTCAGGCTGCGCATAAGGGTGGCATCTTGTCGTTCACACTGGATCGGATTCATCCGCACGACATCGGCACCATGCTGGACAGTTTGGGCATCGCCATTCGCGCCGGTCACCACTGCGCCATGCCGGTGATGGACTTTTACGGTGTACCCGCCACGGCGCGGGCCTCGTTTGCCATGTACAATACCCGCCAAGAAATCGATGTGTTGATGCAAGGCATCAAATCCTTAATAGAGGTGTTTGGCTAATGTTTGAAGATTTACGCGATCTATACCAAGAGGTCATATTCGACCACAACCGCAATCCTCGTAATTTTCGGGTGATGGAAAATGCCAATCGCCAAGTGGAAGGTTTTAATCCCTTGTGCGGGGATAGGCTGACGTTGTTTTTGAAAATTGATGATCACGTGATTAGCGATGCCAGTTTCCAAGGCTCCGGTTGCGCGATTTCCACGGCTTCCGTGTCTTTAATGACTGAAATCGTCAAGGGTAAGACTGAAACCGAGGCCGATACTTTGTTCAAGCAGTTTCATGAAATGACGACGGGTAAAACCGAAGATATTAATCTCGAAGCCATCGGCAAACTGGCTGTGTTGGCTGGGGTGCGCGAATATCCTGCCCGGGTGAAATGCGCCACACTAGCTTGGCATACTTTAGACGCTGCTTTGAAAAACGAAGCCCAGTCAATTTCCACCGAGTAATTTATCGCTCGTGGTGGCTGTGTTGGCACAAGGGGCAGTAGTCTATACCGATGACTCGGTGATGTCCGCCAGTCAGGCGCTAGCTGAGCGCTTGGCTTGGCCCTTGCTCGTTTTGTCAGAGCTACCTGGCGAATTCCTGCAAGGGTGTTTTCTTTGTTACCGCGACGGCTGCCTGAAACTGCTGGACAAGCAAACCTTGAAAAAAGGCGGCTTGATAGTCGAAATCGATCCACGTCCCGGCGAGCAACACTCCTATCCGGCCCCCAAAAAAGACTTGTTGGCGCAGGCGATCGGCAAGAAAACCAAAACCATTATCGATGCCACCACGGGCTGGGCGCAGGACAGTTTAGCCTTATTTCGTATGGGGTACGAGGTACAGTGCATCGAGCGCTCGCCGGTAATGGCTGAACTGATCAAGGATGGTTTTCAACGTTTGGCGCAAAAGGACTGGGTGCTAAATCGGCAGTTGCAAGCGCCCGCGCTAATGGTCGGAAATGCCATCGAATTACTGGGCGGTTTGTCGCAAGCGCCGGATTGCATTTACCTGGATCCGATGTTTCCTCCCAAACGTAAACAAACCGCAGCGACGCGAAAATCGATGGCGATACTGCGCGATATTTTAGGTGATGACCTGGACCGGGCAGACTTATTTGCCGCCGCCTGGCAGGCGACCGGCAAACGCGTGGTAGTCAAAAGCCCTGATTACGCGGAACCCTTAGGCGGCAAGCCCAGCGAAAGCTATCAGGGCAAATTGCTAAGATACGACGTTTATCTGAAATGAATTGGCAGACAAAACTTAAACCCAAACGAGGCAAGCATGAGCGATTGGATTGATGTGGTGGCCGAATCGGCACTGGCAAATGGCGAACATGTGCTGGTTGATGTCGACGGTACCGATGTGGCAATTTTTAAAATCGATGATCAATGTTATGCGATTGAAGACGTTTGCACGCATGACGGTGCTGAAATCGCCAGCGGCGAGCTGGATGGCGATGAAATTGTCTGTCCGCGTCACGGGGCGCGGTTTTGCGTTAAAACCGGCGCCGTCAAATGCGCGCCGGCTTACGAAGATGTCGCCACCTTTCCGGTAAGGATCGTCGACGGCAGAATTCAAGTAGCGGATTCAAGATGACCCGCGCAAGATAAACGGCGAAAAATCTCAGTCGGCGTTAGAATCGCCGCTCATTTGCTTAAACCGTACCTACTTTCCGCATAATCATGGAACATTTCATCTGGAATATTGACCCCATTCTTGTCGATTTCGGCTTTCTGAAAATTCGCTGGTACGGCTTGATGTTCGCATCCGGCTTTGTCGGCAGTTTTTTGACTATGCAATGGATCTATCAGCGCGAAGGCAAAAATATCGAAGAGCTTGATACGCTGCTTTGGTATATGGTGATAGCTACCATCGTCGGCGCGCGTCTAGGGCATACCCTGCTTTACGATCCTGCCTACTATTTATCTCACCCCTTAAAAATTCTGGCAGTGTGGGAAGGAGGATTAGCGAGTCACGGCGCCACACTGGGTATCATCCTGGCCTTGTATTTGTATCGGCGCAAATATGGTGATAGTTATTTTTGGTTGTTGGATAGAGTCAGTATCCCGACCGCCTTGGCCGGCGCACTAATCCGCATCGGTAATTTCTTTAATTCGGAGATTCTAGGTATTCCCACGGACTTACCGTGGGGGGTTGTGTTTTCGCGGATCGATCCGTTGCCTAGGCATCCAGTGCAGCTATATGAGGCGGCTTGTTACCTGATGATTTATCTGATTTCACTGGCGATTTACAAAAAACAGGCCAATAAGCCAGGGTTCGTGTTCGGCTGTTTCATCACCATGTTGTTCACTGTGCGTTTTTTCTTGGAATACTTCAAAACTGAGCAAGCCATGTACGACACCGGGGTAATGTTTACCACCGGTCAGCTACTGAGCGTGCCGTTTGTATTGGCCGGCATTGCTTGCATCGTCTGGTCTTTAAAAAACCGCCAGCCCAACCCGGTGGCGTAATCGTTTATAATCCACGGTTTTTTGAATGCGCCGGGCATCGCTCGGCGTCTCGTGCCCTGTGTGGGTATTGGCTTGGGTTTTGAGGTTCATGCAAGAAATTAATCCGATTAAATACAAGATAGCCGACCTGCGCGAACGGAGTGCCGGCCTAAAAAGCTATCTTGATTTTGAGAACAAAAGCGAGCGTCTGGTGGAGGTGCTGCGCGAGCTGGAAGATCCGGCTATCTGGAATAAACCGGAACAAGCGCAAGCCATGGGTAAGGAAAGGGCGATGCTGGAAGGCATCGTCAATACGATCATTGAGCTTGAACAAGGTTTGTCCGACGCCGAAGAATTGTTGTTGATGGCGGTAGAAGAAAACGACGAAGAAACGGTCGATACCGTGGCCCTCGATCTTGAAGAGTACGAAAAGAAAGTAGCGGCTTTGGAGTTTCAACGGATGTTCTCCGGCGAGATGGACGCCAATAACGCCTTCCTGGACGTCCAATCCGGCTCAGGCGGCACCGAAGCACAGGATTGGGCATCGATGATTGAACGGATGTATTTGCGTTGGGGCGAAGCAAAAGGTTTTAAAACCGAATTAATCGAAGAATCCCCGGGCGATGTGGCCGGCATCAAAAGTGCTACCATCAAATTTGAGGGGCCGTATGCCTTCGGTTGGTTGCGCACCGAAACCGGCGTACATCGTTTGGTCAGAAAATCGCCGTTCGACTCCGGCAACCGCCGGCATACTTCGTTTGCCTCGGTCTTCGTGTCGCCGGAAATTGACGATGACATCGAAGTGGACATCAACCCAGCCGATTTGCGCATCGACGTATACCGGGCCAGCGGCGCCGGCGGTCAGCACGTCAATAGAACGGAATCGGCGGTGCGGATTACGCACGGTCCCAGCGGCATCGTGACCCAATGCCAGAGCGACAGATCACAGCATAAAAACAAAGATACCGCCATGAAGCAGCTCAAAGCCAAGCTCTATGAGATGGAAATGCTGAAACGCAGCGAAGGTTTGCAAGCGATTGAAGACTCTAAATCCGACATCGGTTGGGGCAGCCAGATTCGTTCCTACGTGTTAGATCAATCCCGCATCAAAGATCTGCGTACTAACGTCGAAACCGGCAATACTCAGGCCGTTTTGGACGGGGCGCTGGATCAGTTTATCGAGGCTAGTTTGAAGAGTGGGCTGTAAATTACCCGCGTATGAGAAAGAGACTGTGAGGTCGACATGAAAAATTTTGATCGTATCACCTTCAACCCGGCTGTCATGGGTGGAAAACCTTGCTTGCGGGGGCTTCGAGTTACTGCCGGTACTATTGTCGGTCTGATAGCCAGCGGTTATACCTTTAAAGACGTCCTCGATCTATACCCGTATTTAGAAGCGGAAGATATAACCGAAGCTTTACGTTATGCTGCTTGGCGATCAGAAGAAGTTGAGTTGCCGCTTGTGGCGGCATGAAGGTTTTATTAGATATGAATCTTTCGCCAGCTTGGGTGCCACTGCTGGTGGAGGCTGGTTTCGACGCCGTGCACTGGATTGAAGTGGGGGCAGTTGATGCTTTAGACACGGAATTATTTGACTGGGCGCGTTCTCAGAATGCTATCGTTTTTACACACGATCTCGATTTTGGCACTTTACTGGCCTTGACCAATGCTGAATCCCCCAGCGTTTTTCAAATACGTACGCATGATGTTTCACCTAATGTTCTCGGATTGCGAGCAATTGGCCTATTGCGTCGCTTTGAAAGAGAGCTAAGCGACGGGGCGCTGATCGTTGCCGATGAACTGC
This sequence comes from Methylomonas sp. MK1, assembly GCF_000365425.1. Classification (NCBI taxonomy): domain Bacteria; kingdom Pseudomonadati; phylum Pseudomonadota; class Gammaproteobacteria; order Methylococcales; family Methylococcaceae; genus Methylomonas; species Methylomonas sp. MK1. Next base: position 1,440,031 of record NZ_AQOV01000001.1, on the reverse strand, counting down.
GCGAGAGGGTACGTTTGTTGCCATTGGCGAGATAGTTAGTGTTGTTAATTGATTTTCGGCAAGGCCCATCATCAACTTGAATTCCATAAACCCGATCCATATTTGATTTTACCGATTACCAAAATGTCAGAACTCGAACACGACGAACAAGAACAGATCAAACAACGCCGCGAAAAACTTAATTCTTTGCGTGAAGAAGGTATCGCATTTCCGACCGATTTTCGGCGGAATGTAGTAGCCGGTGAATTGTTGGCCGAATACGGCGAGAAAACGGAAGAAGAGCTGTTGGCTGAGCCGATTCGGGTGAAGATCGCCGGGCGAATGATGACACGGCGCATCATGGGCAAGGCCAGCTTCTGTCATTTGCAGGATATGTCCGGGCAAATTCAAGTTTACGTGGCCCGCGATAATCTGCCGGAAGGCGTATACAACGACCAGTTTAAAAAATGGGACATTGGCGATATCGTTGGTGCCGAGGGCACGTTGTTTAAAACTAAAGTTGGCGAGTTGAGTGTCAGACTGGACGATATTCGTTTGCTGACCAAAGCTCTGCGCCCTTTGCCGGAAAAATTCCACGGCATCGCCGATCAAGAAATCAAATATCGCCAGCGCTATTTGGACTTGATCATGAGCGACGAGACGCGCAAGACCTTTTTGATGCGCTCGAAGATCGTCAATTACATTCGCGAATTTCTGATTGCGCGGGACTTTTTAGAAGTTGAAACACCGATGATGCAAGTCATCCCCGGTGGAGCGACCGCTAGGCCGTTTACCACCTTCCACAACGCGCTGGACATGGAATTGTATCTACGCATCGCGCCGGAGTTGTATTTGAAACGGCTGGTAGTGGGCGGTTTTGAGCGGGTGTTCGAGATCAACCGTAACTTTCGCAACGAAGGTTTGTCGACCCGGCATAATCCCGAGTTTACGATGATGGAGTTCTACCAAGCCTACGCGGAATACGGCGACTTGATGGATTTGACCGAAGCCATGCTGAAAGGCATAGCCGAAGACGTGGTTGGCAATAGCGTTATCGAATATCAAGGCGACCAATACGATTTCGGCAAACCTTTCGCGCGGATGACGGTGTTAGAGTCCATCCTGCATTTCAACCCTGAATTGACGCTGGCTGATCTGACGGCTCGCGAAGCAGCCGTGAAAGTTGCCGAAAAGCTGAAAATTCCGGTTAAAGATAGTTATGGCTTGGGCAAGGTACAAATCGAAATTTTCGAAAAAACCGTCGAACATCGCTTGATGAACCCGACTTTCATTACCGCATATCCTGTGGAAGTCTCACCACTAGCGCGTCGGAACGACAACGATCCGCATGTCACTGACCGTTTTGAGTTTTTCGTCGGCGGCCGCGAAATCGCCAACGGCTTTACCGAGTTGAACGATGCTGAGGACCAAGCCGAGCGCTTCCAGAAACAGGTAGAAGAAAAGGAAGCCGGCGACAACGAAGCGATGCATTTCGATGCCGATTACATCACCGCGCTGGAGCACGGTATGCCACCGACCGCAGGGGAGGGCATCGGTATCGACCGTTTGGTGATGTTGTTCACCAACTCGCCAAGTATTCGCGATGTGTTGCTGTTCCCGCATATGCGTCCTAAAAACTGATTGCACAATCAGACATCTATGCTGTGTTATCGCTATTGGATCTAAGAGAAAATTATGAGCGTTGAAGCCAAACAATTTAAAAATGCCCTTAAATTATGGGCCAGCGGCGTAACGGTGGTTACGACTCAGGGCCGTGACAACCAGCCCAGAGGCATGACCGCGACCGCGTTTAGCAGCGTGTCCTTGGATCCGCCGCAAATTCTGGTCTGTCTGAATCAAGCGACCGATACCGGCGCGGCCTTGCTGGAAAGCCGCCGCTTTGCAGTCAATATTCTTAATAGCGCGCAAGAAGACGTATCCAATCAATTTGCCGGTAGTACCACCCAAGAACAGCGCTTTGCCAGTATCGCCTGGCAAGTGGGCGAAAACGGGGCGCCGATTTTGAGCGAAGCCTTGGCGGTACTGGAGTGCCGGGTAGTGCAACAAGTTCAGGCCGGTAGCCATTGGGTGATTATTGGTGAAGTTGATAGTGTGGTGTGCCGTGAAGGGGATCCATTACTGTATTACCATTCTGCGTATCGCACGGTTGCTACACAAGGCTAAAGATTTACTGTCGTTGGCTATGTCTATACGCTCCGACAATTGTTGTATTTGCTACAAATGCCGCATGAATTGTAGGTGAATAGCTGTCGTTTTTGGCGACACTTTTTTGGTAATACCTTGAACTGCAAACGAAATAACGGCTTTTAAAAAAACTGGCCGTTATTTTGCTTAGATAACTTTGAGTTTTATCCAACCTTCAGAGTTATCACGGAGTTATCAATGTCAATTAAGGTCATCAAAGAATTTTCTGAAAAAGCCAAAGGCGATGAGGGGCTGAAAGAAAAACTGAAAGCCTGCGTCAAGATTAAGGAAATGCTGTTATTGGCTAAGGAAAGCGGGTTCGAAATCGAAGAAGACGAACTGTATCCACCCAACGAACCACAATTTGTTGAAGAGCAGCTTTCAGAAAAACTGGCTAAAGCGCTACTAAGAGTTTAACGATTGAGCGCCATCCCGCCGCCCGGCGGGATGGCAGCCTGCTATCGGCATAGCGTAAAACGGTAGCCGGTAAATTCTAAAAACGACTCGACAACGGTAAACTACGCGTTTGCTGCTATCGAGGAGTTTTCAAATATGTTCAATGCTGTCAATAGTCCCCAACTGATGGGGATACTCAACGTCACTCCCGATAGTTTTTCCGATGGCGGTAAATTTACCGGCGTGGCTGCAGCCATAGCGCAAGCTGAAAAAATGATAACCGAAGGTGCCGATATTATCGATGTCGGCGGTGAGTCGACTCGGCCCGGTTCCGATCCAGTTGCCGCGGATGAGCAAATTCGCCGGGTGGTGCCGGTGATTACTGCGATCCGTGCTGGCTATCCTCAAGTGCAAATCAGCATAGATACCACGTTAAGCCAGGTTGCTTCAGCAGCGGTGGTGGCGGGGGCGAATATCATCAACGACGTCTCGGCCGGTCAGGGCGATCCCAATATGTTGGCTTTTGCGGCATCCGCTCAAGTTCCCATCATACTGATGCATATGCAGGGTACGCCGAAAACCATGCAGGACCAGCCGTATTACGACGATGTACTAGCCGATGTGACCGCCGTGTTGCAACAGCGTATCGCCGAAGCGTTGGCGGCTGGAGTATTGGCAGAAAATATCGCTATAGATCCCGGCATTGGTTTTGGCAAAGGTAAGCAAGACAATATCGATCTTTTGGCGCATTTGCGCAGTTTTGTCGATTTGGGTTACCCGGTGTTGCTGGGCACCAGCCGCAAGCGTTTCATGGGCAGTATCTGCAATGTCAGCGAACCTGCCGAATTAGTCACTGCGACCGCGGTGACCACTGCGTTGGGCGTGATGGCGGGGGTTCAGATGTTCCGGGTTCATGATGTCAAAGCCAACCGCCAGGCTGCGGATGTGGCGTGGGCCATCAAGCAAGCGCAGTGATCGCTCTACATCCGCGTCTGAAGGCTTTGCAGCGCAGTTTGGCCGCAGCGCCGCTGACCAAGATTAACGACCCGGAATTAGCAGACCGGCAGTTGGAATTGTGGATCAAGCGCGACGACTTGCTGCATCCGATTATCTCCGGCAATAAATGGCGCAAACTCAAATATATCCTCAATCATGCCTTATACGCTGGCGCCGATTGCATTGTCAGCATGGGCGGTGCCTATTCGAATCACCTACATGCCCTGGCTTTTAGCGGTAAAGCTTTGGGGCTGAAAACCATAGGCTTTATTCGCGGTGAGAGGCCGCCGCAACTCAACCCGACGTTAAATGATCTGCTTGACTGGGGCATGGAGCTGCGTTTTGTGTCACGTAGCCACTATCGTCAGTTGCGTGGCTATCAAGGCCACGACAGTTTACCGGAACTCCAGCCCGGCCAATATTGGTTGCCGGAAGGTGGAGCCACATACTTGGCTTTGCAAGGCGTTGCCGAGCTGGTCGATGAAATCGAAATCGATTTCGACATACTGGCCGTAGCATGCGGTACCGGCACCACTCTAGCAGGCTTGCTGGCCTCGCCGTTAGCTCAACACGCTATCGGCGTAGCCGCGATGAAGGGTGGCGACTTTCTAATTAACGATGTTGAGCAATTACTGGAAATGCAGAGAATGACCAGTCATGCAGACCGGCGAATTCTAGTGGATTACCATTTCGGCGGTTTCGCCAAAACGACGCCGGTTTTGTTGGCGTTTATGCAGGATTTTCAACGGCGGCACGGCATCGAGCTGGAGCCGATTTACACCGGAAAGCTGTTGTTTGCGCTCTACGATTTAATCCGACGGGACTATTTCCCCGCCGGGCAGCGGATAGTGGCAATCCATACCGGCGGTTTGCAAGGCAAGCGAAATTAATATTCCCGCTCGCTTTACCGGTTAAAAATCAAATAGATATTGAGTCATTACTCAAAATGGTGATAATAGCCGCTGCCTAAAAATAATAAAAAGGTGGCACCGTGGTTGCGCAGATCATTTCATTTCCCGAACAAAAAAGTAGCAATAAACTGGCGGTGTCTTTCCGCTTTTTACTGAGTTTGTACGCAATTGTGCCGCTGTGTTTAGTGGTGCTTTGGTTAGACAAATTCGGCTTTAATTTCGCGCTACGCAATATGCTGCCCAGTAGCCCAACGCATTTTTTATTGTTTCAAATTTTATTCGGTACCCCGCATATCATCGCTAGCAATCTCTTGTTGGTCAGCCACCATGACTATTTGCATGCCTTTAAGAGCAAACTAATCGGCATGACTTTGTTCATCATGGTTTTTTTCGGCATCGGCAGTCTGTTTATTCCTTACCGCGCGCTATACATTATCACTGCCTGCTGGACGGTCTACCATGTTTTGAAACAACAGCACGGCATCGCCAAGGCGGTATGTCGCTTGCCGAGTTGGGCGTTTTACTTGCAGTTGTGGCTCAGCGTCAGTGCCGGGGTTTTTATCTATATGGGCATTTTTCTAAAAAATAGCCTGGAGCCAGCGCAAGCCGCGCTGGTGTTACAGGTTGCCAGCGTGCTGACCGTTGGATTGTTGATTAGCACCTTGGCGTGTCAACGCTATGTGCCCAGCCGGTTTGGGCTGTATTTTCTGTGGGCAAATACCCTGTTAGTCGCTAGCAGTTGGTATGTGTACAGCCAGCAGTATTATTTTCTGGCGATCTTGATGCCGCGCTTGGTGCACGACATTACCGCGTATAGTTTTTACGTGACACACGATGTGAACCGTCACGGCGAACAGCCGCAGAATAGTTTGTTCCGAGCGGCAGCGGTATGTCGATTACCTGTTTGGCTAGTATTGCCCTTGCTGTCTTTTGTTTTGACTTATTTGTTGCAGGCTTATGGCGACGATTTAGTGAATGTATTGTTGCAAACCCTGTTTTCCACACAAATCTACAAAGCCGTAACCTTGGGTTTTCTGGGTTATTTGGCCCTGATGCATTACTACTCCGAGGCCTTTGTGTGGGCCGCCAGCTCGCCGCTAAGACGTTATATTCGCTTTAGCGGCGTCTCATGATCTAATGCGGCAGCGTGTAACCCACTTTAATGGTCACCTGCCAATGCGCTACTTTGCCATTGTCGATATGACCGCGGGTTTCTACCACTTCAAACCAACGCATATTCTGGATAGTCTCGCCGGCTTTGGCGACGGCGTTCTCGATGGCTTGCTGGATGCCTAGGCTGGATGAGCCGGTTAGTTCGATTTTTTGATAGACATGTTCTGGCATGCGGTTTACTCCGGTTGATGGTTGAATAAGGCTTGGTAGGCGCGCGCGGCGCTTTCCGGTTCATGATCGAATATGCCGCCTATCACCGCTAATAAGTCTGCGCCAGCGGCCAATAGCTGTCCACCGTTTTCCGGCAGAATCCCGCCGATAGCGACTATGGGCACACCTATCGATTGTTTGGCGCGTTGCAGACTGACAATCTCGGCGGGTGCAGCCAGAGGTTTCGATCCGGACGGGAAGAAGCGGCCAAATGCCACGTAATCCGCGCCGGCCTGCGCGACACTCAGCGCTTTTTCCACATCGTTGTAACAGGATACGCCGATGATCGCATTGGGTCCAAGCAAGCGTCGTGCTTCGGCAACTTCGCCGTCGTTGCGGCCCAGATGCACACCGTCCGCACCAACTGCCAATGCCAGCTCGATGCTGTCATTGATTAACAGGGGAACATGGTAGGTGCGACATATTGTCAATAATTGACCCGCAAGTTGCTTTGCATCCACCGGATTTTTATCGCGGTATTGAATCACGCTTGCGCCTCCGCGCAAGGCTGCTTCCACGTCTTTTACCACTTGGTTGATCGTTCTGTTTTCGGGCTGGGTGATGGCGTACAGACCACGGCGGGGCATTTTCATCCTTCTACCCAAAATAAGCGATCAGGATTGTATTGGCCTTGACCCGGTCGGTAGGCTGCGGCCAACGATTGCCAAGTGAATTCCTGGGCTTCGCTAACGGCAGTAAACACATCCAGGCCTTGAGCCAGCAGCGCGGCGCTGGCGCTGGCCAGTGTGCAACCCGAGCCGTGATAGCTGTGTGGTAAGCGCTCCCAGTTGAAGGTTTCTTGAAGATTTTCTGGCATGTACAAGCGGTTATGCACCAGCTCCGAGCTTTCGTGCGTGCCAGTGATCAGCACGTATTCGGCCCCCTTACCTTGCAATACACGGCCGCAGTCGCCTAGATCGTCTTGCCCGGATAGGCGGCGAGCTTCTTCGCTGTTGGGGGTTAATAAGGTGGTCAACGGCAGTAGTTGCTCTACGATGATGTCAATCAATTGCTGGCTGGCCAATTCCGTACCACCACCTGCCGTCAGCACCGGGTCCAGTACGACCGGGATGGCTGGGTGTTGCCGCAAAATCTGCGTAATCGCTTCGGCTACGCTTTTGTCGCCGATCAGACCTATTTTGAATGCACTGACTTTAAAGTCAGATAACAGCGTTTGGGCCTGATTGATAATGTCCGCAGGCTGTTGTGGAATCAGCTTCTTGACGTTGCGGCTGTCTTGTTCGGTTAAGGCGGTGATGATGCTCGTTGCGTGACATTGATGGCCGATGATGGCTTCGATATCGGCTTGCACGCCGGCCCCCCCGCTAGGATCGTGGCCGGAAAAACACAGTACCACTGGGCGGTTGCGGCTCATGCGTCTGCTCCTTCCAGTAATTTTAGAAATTCCTGCTCGGTAATCACACTGACGCCTTTTTCGCGAGCGGCGTTGGTTTTGTTGGCGCCCACATTGTCGCCGGCTACCAAATAGTCGGTTTTTGCCGAGACCGAACTACCGACCTTAGCACCTTTGGCTTTGGCTTGTTTGCTCAAGTCGTCGCGGCTGCCTGTGTGCAGGGTGCCGGTGAACACTAAGGTTTTGCCGGCTAGCGGATGGGCGTTGTCGGTAGCCTGGTTTTGCGTCGGGGTGAGATTAAAACCCAGTGACATCAGGCTGTCGAACAAGGGTTTGATCTTGGCAAAGCCTTCCGTGATGACCGCTGCGGTTTTTTCCGCGAAACCTTCGATAGCGACGATGTCGGCTTCGCTTAGATTGAAAATCTCCGCCAAGTTGTAATGCGCCAACAGCCGTTCGCAGTTGCCCAAGCCCATCCGAAACACGCCGAATGCGGATAGGAAGCGCCAGTCTTCTATGGCTTCATTGCGGCTACGGACTAATTGATCAACTAGGTTTTGTGATTGCTTGGGACCAAAGCCCATGCTTTCGAATTCTGCGGCGGTTAAGGCGTAGATTTTGTCGACGCTTCGGATTTCGTTTTCGTAAAGCTTCTTGATGGTCGCAGCCCCGAAGCCGTCGTTGTTTTTCAGCACCCGAAAGAAATGTTCCATGCTATTGCTGATTTGCGCGGGGCATTCCAGGTTGTTGGGGCAGATCAGATAGTCGTTATCCCAAATCAGTTCGTGGCCGCAGCTGGGGCAAACGCTGGGTAATTCCGGCTTGGCGGGACGCAGAACTTCTTCGATTTTGGGTATCACTTCCCCTGAGCGAGCCAAGCGGATCAGCGCACCGGGGCCGATGCCTTTATCCAGCACCATTTTGTAATGATGGGCGGTAGCTCTGGAAAGCATGGCGCCGCTAAGGCGCACCGGTTCCAACTCGGCGACCGGGGTGATACGGCCGGAGCGCGAGGTTTGCGGGGTGACGCCAATGACGTTGACTTCGGCGGTTTCCAGATTTTCTTTGTAAGCCAGTTGCCAGCGGTGATGGTGGCGGGTGGCGCCCATCGCTTGTTTGAGCTGCTCGTCGACGATTTCCAGAATCACGCCGTCGACGTCGTAATCCAGCTTATGCCAGATGTCTTTGACGATGGTTTCGAAGTTGTCGATCAGATCCTGCCAGACGCCGTTCCAGCAGGGCAGGATCGCAAACGGATAAAACACCGCCGCATGATCGGCGATGGCGCGTTCGGCGTGCTCGTCAAGTTCCTTTTCCTTGATGACGCTGGCCTGGAAGTTACGGGCATTGTCGAAAAACTCGGCCAGATTGGCGTCGAAATAACTGCGGCTGACGACGATTTCGCCGGCGCCCAGGCCGCGTTGGCCTTGGTTAGCGACTTGCAAGCCGCGCTCGAATACGCGGGTAATGTCGGTGCCTTTGCGGCCGTCACCACGGGTATACAGCATCTGGCCGTCGTCGTAGGCCGCATAGCCATCGAGTTTGGGGGTGACTTTAAAAATCAGTTCGGCAAAGTTTTTATCCAGTTCCAACGCCGCCTTTTCGATGCGGCCGGCCCAGCGTTCCACCTCGTCGCGGCTATAAGCTTTGTCGGTGGAGAGCATGATGGTCGGCAGATCGACGGTTTTGCCGGCGAATGCCGGTTCTGGCTCGACCGTGTGCAGCAGCGGATGCTCGGGCTGACGTTTTTTCAGTTCAGCCAAATACACAAAATCGTAATCGGTATCGGTGATAATCGGTTCGCCGCCGCGATACAAAGCGTTGGCAATTTCCAGGAATGCGACTAATTCGTTGTCCGTGACGGTATTCAGTAGATCCGCTTGTTCGCACAATTCGCAAAAACGTTGCTCACCAATATCGTTAGGATCTAATGTGGTTTGCAAAAGAATGGCTTTTTGACTGTCGGTAAGCATGCGGGGATAGATGTGTCGGGTAGGGCGGCGATTATAGAGGATAATATCGCAAAAAAAAGGCGGGAGAGAGAACTCGCCCGCCGAAGCATCTATCTTTCAAGAGGATCATGTCGACGGTAGGAAAACGCGTGACATGGGCTTAATATAAAGTTTTCTGCCGGACAAGCGTTGATCTAGGTCAATATTTGTCGGGTTATTGAATAGCCTGTTCTTCCTCAGTATTTTTGGTGGGGTTGCAGGTTTTGCATAAGCCATGAATTTCGATGGTTTTACGTTGCGGTACGAAGCCGGCGTCGCCAAGTTCTTTGGACAGCGCGCTGAGTACTGAAGGTGCGGCGCGTTCCTGCACCGTATGGCACGCGGTGCAGATTAACAATAGTTGATCGTGTTGGGTGCCGGAGCAATGACAGCCGACGAACGCATTTAAACTCTCCACCCGATGAATCAGGCCTTGTTCCAACAGAAAGTCCAAAGCCCTGTAGACAGTCGAGGGTTTTGCGGCATCGTTTACCGGCCTGATTTGATCCAGCAAGTCGTATGCTTTAACCGCCTTATGACTGTTCCAGATCAGCTCCAAAATCTTATGGCGGATGGGGGTCAGTTGCACGCCGCGTGTTAAGCAAAGTTGTTCGGCTACACTTATCGCCTTGTGGATGCATACGTTATGGTCATGCTCGGGTGCCGGGAAGATTGCTTTGTCGGTCATTTTACAAAGGGTGATTAGGTTCATTCATTTTGTGGACGCGGTAAGTTATAGTGCCAGCATAAACAACCCATTTCAAATCGGATTACCAAATAGAGTTTGTGTAATTTTAAGGCGCGCGGTTGAGCGCCATAGTATGGTTGTTTGGCGGTTTCTTGGCAGACTTTTGCGAAGCGGCTATAAGTATTTTTGAGGCAATGGCAATAAATGAGAAGGATTACATTCCTGGTTTATGCAGTGCTATGGATTTTGTTGATTAGCCTGAACCTTTACCAGCAAGTAACGGACACCAAACAGTACGCGCAAAAAATTGCCACGCGGCAGGCCGAGATGTTTTTCGATCACATCGTGCTGATCAGAAAATGGAATGCGTTACACGGTGGCGTTTATGTTCCTATTACTGAAACTACTCAGCCCAATCCTTACCTGGATGTTCCGTACCGGGATGTCGAAACCACGGATGGTAAACGGCTTACTTTGATCAATCCTGCCTATATGACTCGGCAACTCGCTGAAATGAGCGACGACTCGGGCATTGCCTTTCACATCACCGGTTTTAATCCGATTCGCCCGGAAAATCGGCCGGACCAATGGGAGTCTGAAGCGTTGTTGGCCTTTCAACAAGGTCAAAAAAGCGTGAGTAGTATCGGTACTATCAACGGGCAATCTTTTTATCGTTATATGGCGCCGCTTCATGTCGATCAGAGTTGCCTCGTTTGCCATCAGCGGCAAGGCTACAGAGAGGGGGATATTCGCGGCGGCATTAGTGTCAGTATTCCCAGCGCCAGTATCGATGCCTTTGTGAACGAGCGCCTGGAGCATCTGACCATCACTCATGCGATTGTGGTGTTCGTCGGATTGATCGTATTGCTGCTGTCATATTTGGCGCAAGCCAGACTAAGCCAGCGCCTGGATAAAGCCAAAAGCCGTATGCAACTGGCTTATCTGGATTCCCTGACTCTGCTTCCAAATCGTCGTTACTACGATGCCTTTGTAAAAAGGGAATGGAAGCGGGCCTTGCGGCATAAATATCCCATCTCGATGATCATGATAGACATCGATTTCTTTAAGCTATACAACGACAATCTAGGGCATATCGAAGGCGATCATTGTTTGCGGCAAGTGGCCAGAACCTTGAAGCGTTTCTTTAGAAGGCCGGGCGATTTGATTGCCCGTTACGGCGGCGAAGAGTTTTGTGTGGTCGCGGCCTGTGATGCCGAGCAAATCATGGTGTTGGCCGAAATTCTGCGTAAAGCTGTCGAGAATATGCGTTTACCGCATCCGGCTTCTAAAGTTTCCGAATTTGTGACTATCAGTCTTGGCGTTGCCAGTATCGTACCGGGTGACGACCTGTCTTTCGAAAGTTTGCTGCATGCGGCGGATCAGGCACTTTACGATGCCAAGGCCACCGGTAGAAACCGGGTTGGAAAAGGCCGAATTTGAACTGATGGGCCGGGGTTAACCGGCCCTTGCCATGCGGTGTATTTACGAATGTTTTTCCAATAGTTTGGCGTGGGCGGCCGCCAAGCGAGCGACCGGAATCCGCGGCGCCGAACACGATACATAGTTCAAGCCCAGATCATGCACGAAACGAATAGAGCGCGGATGCCCGCCGTGCTCGCCGCAAATGCCGATTTTCAAATCCGGCCGTTGCTGACGACCCAGTTCCACGGCCATTTTCATCAGTTTGCCCAAACCCTCGACGTCCAAGGTTTCGAACGGATTGTCTTCCAGCAATCCGGATTCTTCGTACAGCGGGAGGAATTTGTTTTCGGCATCTTCGCGCGAGAACGAGAAGGTGGCCTGGGTTAAATCGTTGGTACCGAAGGAGAAGAAGGCTGCTGTCACTGCCAGACGGTCGGCACGGGTACAAGCCCGCACTGTTTCAATCATCGTGCCGAATTTGAAGTTGAGCTTGAGTTTGTATTGCGCTTCCACTTCGGCTTGAATTTCGTCAACGTAGGTTTTCACGGTTTTCAATTCCTGTGCGGTGATCACTTGCGGCACCATGATTTCCGGCTCGACCGGAACCTTCTGTTTGACACAAAGTGCCGCCGCTTCCAAAATCGAGCGGATCTGCATTTTGTAGATTTCCGGATAGCTCATGCCCAGCCTGACGCCGCGATGACCCAGCATCGGGTTGACTTCGTACAGCTCCAGCACTTTGTCCAGCATCATTTGTTTTTTGCTGATCGCTTCCAAAATCACGTCTTCGTTAAGCATATTGAACGGCGCCGGCATTTCCGCTGGATGCGCCAACGTATCCAGCGTAACGCGCTGGCCTTTAACGATGGTCAGATAATGTTTCAGCGCGTCCAACTCATCGATCAATTGATGTTCGTTAGGCAAAAACTCGTGCATCGGCGGGTCGAGCAGGCGCACGGTAACCGGGTGCGGCGACATGGCTTCAAACAACTGCTGGAAGTCGTCGCGCTGAATCGGGAACAGCTTGGCCAATGCGGCTTCGCGCTCTTCGGTGTTGTGCGCCAGAATCATATCTACCACCAAGGGTAAACGGTCGGCGGCGTTGAACATGCGTTCGGTACGGCACAAGCCCACGCCTTTGGCACCGTAACTGACGGCCAATCTAGCGGTTTCCGGCGTATCGACATTAGCATGCACACGTAAGCGAGCAATGCTGTCAGCCCAGCCCAGCAAGGTTTTTAGTTCCTCGGAGAAAGAGGGTGGAATAGTCGGAATGCGGCCCAAATAGATATTGCCGTTGCTGCCGTCGATGGTGATTAAATCGCCTTCTTTAATGTGAATGTCGCCAACAATGGCTAAACGGGCTCGCACATCGACTTTAATATCTTCGGCGCCAGCCACGCAGGCTTTACCCATGCCACGGGCCACCACGGCTGCATGCGAAGTTTTACCGCCGCGGCTAGTCAGGATACCCTGTGCGGCAAAAAAGCCATGAATGTCTTCTGGCTTGGTTTCCTCACGGAGCAGGATCAAATCTTGGCCGGTTTTGCCCAAACGCACGGCAGTATCGGCGTCGAATACGCAATGGCCGCAGGCAGCGCCGGGTGATGCCGGTAAGCCCTGGGCAATGGCTTTGACTTCGTGATTGGGAGCCAATTGCGGATGCAGCAATTGTTCCAACATGTCGGGGTTGATCCGCAGCAACGCTTGTTCCTTAGTAATCAGGCCTTCCGAAACCATATCGATGGAGGTTTTTACCATCGCAGTCGCGTTCATTTTGCCGTTACGGGTTTGCAGGCAATACAAAACGCCGCGTTCGATGGTGTATTCGTAGTCCTGTACCTCGTGATAATGCGCTTCCAGCTTATTCCGCAACTCGACCAGTTGCCGGTATTGCTCGGGCATTTCCTTGGCCATTTCCTGCACCGGCTTAGGCGTGCGGATGCCGGCTACCACGTCTTCGCCTTGCGCATTGACCAAATATTCGCCGTACATCTCGTTGATGCCGGTGCCGGGGTTGCGGGTAAAACCAACGCCGGTGGCGCAGTCGTCGCCCATATTGCCGAACACCATCGTGACGATATTAACCGCTGTGCCGTTGGCAACGTCCGGTGTGATGTGAAACTCACGGCGGTAATCCACCGCGCGTCTACCCAGCCAGGAGTTGAATACCGCACGAATGGCGATTTCCAGCTGTTGGTAAACGTCTTCCGGAAACGGCCTGCCGGTTTCTTCATGGACAACGGTCAGGAACAGTTCGCTAATTTCCTGAAGTTGGTCGGCGGTCAATGCCACGTCCGCTTTGATGCCGGCGGCGCGTTTGACGTTGTTGAAATGCACATCGAACTTCTCGTCTTCGATGCCCAGCGCAACCTTACCGAACAATTGAATGAAACGCCGATACGCATCGTAGGCAAAGCGCGGGTCATCGGTCATTTCGATCAAACCGGCCAGGGTTTGCTTGTTCAAGCCCAAGTTTAGAATGGTGTCCATCATGCCCGGCATCGAGATGGCCGAGCCGGAACGTACCGAAACCAGTAGCGGATCGTTGGCGCCGCCGAAGGCTTTACCGCTCAGGCGTTCGATGTCGACGATTTGCTGCCGAACTTCGTCCATTAAATCGCTGGGTAATTGCTTGTTTTCCAGGTAGGTCAGGCAGGTTTGCGTGGTGATGACAAAGCCAGGTGGCACGTTAAAGCCCATTTGTGTCATTTCGCAAAGGTTTGCGCCTTTGCCGCCCAGTAATGCCTTGTTTTTGCCGTCGCCCGTATTGAATGAATAGCTGTATTTTGGAGTCATTATGGCCTTGTCGAAGTGTTGAAGTTGGGTGATGGCTGAGTGAAACGCCTTGAGTACCTTGTTGGCGTCTCGGGATGCCGGGTATTGCGGTTAGAATACCCCACTTTTTACCTATTTTTTCGAGTCATTACAAGTTATGCGCCATGGATAAATTTGATGTCATCATCGTCGGAGCCGGCGCGTCCGGTTTAATGTGCGCCATCGAAGCCGGGAAACGCGGTCGGCGGGTGAAAATAGTGGAACACGCCAACAAGCCGGGTAAGAAAATTCTGATGTCCGGCGGCGGGCGGTGTAATTTCACCAACTACAGCATAGCGCCGGAAAATTACATTTCCAATAACCCGCATTTCTGCAAGTCTGCGCTTAGCCGCTTTACACAATGGGACTTTTTGAGCTTTGTACAGCGCCACCAAATCCCGTTTCACGAACGATTGCATGGGCAATTGTTTTGCGATAACAGCGCCAAGGATATTCTGGATGCGCTGTTGAAAGAATGCGGCCAAACCGGCGTGACGCTGGAGTTAAATTGTCGGGTGGACCGATTGGAGAAGCGCAGCGACGGCGATTTTTTACTGCACACCAGCAACGGTGTGATTTCAGCATCGGCCTTGGTAATTGCCAGCGGCGGCCTATCCATACCGAAAATGGGCGCCACGCCGTTTGGTTATAAAGTCGCTGAACAATTCGGCATCAAAGTCTGGCCGACGCGAGCCGGCTTGGTGCCGTTAACCCTGCAACCGGACGATACACAGCGATTTACCCCGCTGACCGGTATCGCGGTGCCGTGTCGGGCTAGCAATCAACAACAGTCTTTCAAAGAAAACATTTTATTCACCCATCGCGGTCTGAGCGGTCCGGCCATCCTGCAAATTTCCTCGTATTGGCATCCCGGCGAAACGCTGCAACTGGATTTGTTACCGGACATGGATTTGTCTGAAACATTGAAAGAAAAGCGGCGGCAAGGCAGCAAGTTAAAAACTCAAAATCTATTGGCCGAATATTTACCGAAACGGTTATTGCAAGCGTTATTGGACGAACGGCAGTTGGATATAACCGTCGCCAATTGCGCCGACAAAGACCTGAACGCCATAGCGGAAAGAGTGCATAACTGGACCATCAAACCCAACGCCACAGAAGGCTATCGCACTGCCGAGGTAACCGTCGGCGGCGTTGATTGCGATGCGATTTCCTCGAAAACCATGCAGAGTTTGCAAGTGCCTGGGCTGTATTTTGTTGGGGAAGTGTTGGATGTTACGGGGTGGTTGGGGGGGTATAACTTTCAGTGGGCTTGGTCTTCGGGGTGGTGTGCGGGGCAGTATGTTTGAGGGCTGGTTTTAGTTTTTATTCCCTCGGCCCTTATCATGTCGTCGCTCCCGCGCAGGCGGGAGCCCAGTTGCCCACTGGATTCCTGTTTTCGCGGTAATTAGAGCCATTGGGAATTTAGGGTCGGGCTAATGAGAAGTGTCGCTGTCGCGACGGATTGTTTTGCAGTCGGTTCTCGGACCGACAACCGAGACACTTTCTTTTGTGTCGCCAAAAGAAAGTATCCAAAGAAAAGGCGACCCGGATGCCGCTTTGACCCTGCGCGCCGAAGGCTTTGAACGGGGTTTTCCGAAGGGGCATCCCAGCCCCTGCGGAAAACGCGATGCATCCCTGCATCGCCCCTCACGGGCTGATCCGTCCAAAGCCTCCGGTGCTCGGTGCGGCATAACGGGAGAGAACCCCATTGCGCTAATCAAAACCTTCTAATATTTGACGAGTTTGTTTTGCTTCCGCCTTATGCGGGTTACCAGATAATTGAGGAAATTATGCAGCGCTATTCTCCCTATCGAAATATCTTTATGTTCTATCGTGGTGTACAGGAAAGTGATGAAACTGCGGCTAAACAAATCGAGGACAATATTACAAAGGCTCTTATTAATTTACTTGAAAATTCAGTAAAAGAGTTGACTGTCGGTTTGCTCAAGAATCTTGAGTACAATTCAAATGCTGATAAATATTATTTTGATCTGCAAGTATCAAATGATGAAAGTCGGCCTGATGCAGTAATTAGGTCGGTTGATATAAATTTGTCCATTGAGTCGAAATATACAGCAAAATTTAATTTTGAACAGCTTGAAAAGCATAAGCGAAATGTCAAAGGAAGTATTCTTTATATCAGCAAAGACAAGTATCCGGACGATCTAATTCGTAAGTACCAAGATGAACGCACGCATTTTACAACTTGGCTGGGTATTTCTGGGATTTTGTTGGATATTATCAACGATTGTTCCTATGCCAAGTGTAAAAACGATCCGGTCACCCACTTTTTATTAAACCAGTATCTGTCTTTCATGGGGGAGTTAAACATGGCACCTTTTACAGGCTTCAATGCTAGGGATTTTAACGCTTTTTTACCTAAGGAAACTGAAGGCGCCGAGGTTGAGGCAGGTAAAGAACGAAAAAGGACTAATGAAAAATTCGATAATTTTTTATCAGCGGTGAAAGAAAGTCTGATAAGCAAAGATGAGCTTTTTCAAAAACCGGAATTTACATATACGGTTGGGAACCTAGAACAAAAACATATATGGGGATCGCTGAAGTTCTTTGACGGCAAGTTGGTCGATCAAGCTCATATTAGCTGCATTATGAGTGGCTATGAATTCAGTGTGGGTGTCCAAATTGAAGGTGTCAAACCTACTAAAAGAGCAACGGATATTCTTTCTAGCAATCGGGATAAGCTTTTTGAATTGTTGAGTGGTATGGAGGGGTTTATATTTGTAATCAAAAAGAGATACCAAAAACAAGCCTCAAAGTGGGGTAAAGAAAAAGTAGCGGAAATACATCTATCGAAAGAGCATTTTAAAGAAAACGTAGATATGGATTATGTTCTAAAAAAGCTTAATCAATACGACTATATAGAAATACAGATAGTAAAAGTATTTGAACAACATGAGGTCGTTGAGTGTAAAGAAAGATTTATAGAACAATGTGCATCTAATATTAATAACTTATCAAAATTGATAAGAGAATTAAGTTAGGGCAGTAGGGTGCTCTGAAAAACGTGAAGCGCACCGTTCGCGACATATGCCGCATCCATGCATCGGCACATCCTGCATTTTTGGACAAGTACGTTCTAATAATCCCGTTGGTCTTATTTCCCGTGAGGAACCCATTGGAGTTTTTTAGTGCCTTAAACGCTACTGGAGTAGCGTTATTCGTAATGACTCCACAACCGCAAAACCTTAACTTGTCTCTCGCCGCTTAATACTTGATAAATCAATCGGTGCTGAATATTGATACGCCGGGAATAAGTGCCGGCCAAATCGCCCACCAATTTTTCATAAGGCGGCGGATTTTGAAATGGATCGTTTTTTAAAATCTCTAGTAGTGGTAATCCCTTGTCCTTCAGTCCCGCCGCCGCAAGCTTTTTGGCGTCTTTCTGCGCTTGTTTGGTGTAGATGATTTCCCAACTCACCAATCGAGTTCCTTGCTGCATTCATCGGCACTGATTGCCATGCCTTCTAAAATGGATTCGCGCATGCCGGGGACGCTGAGCAAATACAGGGTTTCCTGTATGGCCGACCAATCTTCGGCGGAGAGCAACACGGCGTTGGCGCGTTTGCCGGTGATGGCAATGGGTTGGTGAGATTCAGCGGTTTGATCGATAAGGCGATAAAGGTTCGCGCGTGCTTCACTGGCAGTTAAAGTTTGCATATTTGCACCTTAAACAAGATCGAAAGTTTGATCGTACGTTAAGGCGTACTTCTAGGCAAATTATTTACGTTTCATGATGCTCACGCCGGACATGGGAGCAAGGTTAAACCGCTGTCGCGGTAGCGACACTTAAGCTGCGGAACTATTTACTCAGCAGTGTTTCAATGCCAAATGAACAGTCAATTCAACTTCTCCAACAAAGCCGGCTTCACTTGTTCCAGCCAATCCAGAATCCGGGTTTTGGTCAATTCGGGTTGGTTGTGATGATCCAGCACCAAGCCGACAAATTTGCCATCGACTACCGAACTGGAGTGGGTAAAGTGATAGCCATCCGTGCTCCAAGCGCCGGTCACCTCGGCACCATAAGACCGAACATGGTGATACAAATGAATCAAGGAACTGGCAAAGCGCGCGTAGTATTTTTGTTGGTTACCCAAACCAAACAGGGCAACCCGCTTTCCGGACAAATCCGCCTCATCCAGGCGGAACAAAAACTCTTCCCAGTTGCCTTCTTCGCTGCCGGTGGTTCTGCCGGGTATTTCGCCGACGCCGTAACTGGGCATGCCCAAAATCAAGGCTTTGTAACCAAGCAGTTCTGTTACTGTTGCTTGATTAACATTCACCGGTTCGCTGGCAATTTCGTCGCCCAAAACTCGGTACATGACCTGCGCCATCATCGCTGTCATACCTTTCTCGGTGCCGTAGAAAATTCCAATCTTGTTCATTGTTAAATCTCCATCGAATTGTCTACAAGCAGCAAAGCAAAATTTAAACCATCAGTTATCTTCGGTTCTGAGTTCTCGCTAAGTCGGTAACTTCAACGCTTTGCGGTAGACTGCCCAGTGGAAAGGAGCGAAACAGTGAATAACGTATTTGGTTATCTTTGTAACAATGAAACAGACACACTGTCCTTTGCTTACAAAAATCTGACAGAAATGTTGCAGTGTTTGGCTGATGCATAACGCTTTTTCTGAACCAAGCGGTGTTTTTATCAATCAGCCGAACAATGGCTTGAACCTTTCCGGGTAATAGGAGCTAATCGCTATGGGCTTAAGCTAAAGATGGATCATGGCATAAGCGGTTGGCCTAATCACATTCGCTGTGTGATAATCGAATTCAACTGCTAAGCTTCTGCTAACAGAAAACTGAGGAAACCATGTCAAACGATACTTTACTGGTCAGGCATAACGCCACCGGAAAAGAAGTTGAATATCCGTTGTTGAAGGGGTCTTTGGGTGCAGATACTGTCGATATTCGCTCTTTAAACAAAGATCTTGGGTGTTTTACTTACGATCCGGGCTTTATTGCCACGGCTGCTTGCAAAAGCAAAATTACATACATCGATGGCGATAACGGGATTTTGTTGTATCGCGGTTATCCCATCGAACAATTGGCGGAAAACTGCGAATTTACTGAAGTTGCCTATTTGCTGATGAACGGCGAACTGCCCAATGCCGTGCAGTTGCGCGACTTTAACGAGGAAATCAGCGATAGGGCTATCATCCACGAAGCCTTGCGCAAATTCTTTGATGGTTTCCATTACGATGCCCATCCTATGGCGATGCTGGTGGGTGTGGTGGGGTCCTTGTCGGCGTTTTATCACAGCGATTTGAACATTAAAGATCCTGCCAGCCGCATGATTTGTGCGACCCGGCTGATTGGCAAGATGCCCACCATTGCGGCAGCTTCATACCGGCATTCCATCGGTCGCCCCTTCGTATACCCCCGCATGGATCTGAGTTATTGCGAGAACTTCTTGAATATGATGTTCTCCCGTTCCTCGCAAAATTACATCGATCAGGAACATTACATCGATCCCAATCTGGTCCAAGCACTGAATCTGTTGTTTATTCTGCATGCCGACCACGAGCAAAACGCCAGCACCTCTACAGTACGCATGGCGGGCAGTACCGGCGCCAATCCTTATGCCTGCGTGGCAGCCGGCATAGCGGCGTTGTGGGGACCAGCGCACGGCGGTGCCAACGAAGCGGTTTTGAATATGTTGGCGCAAATCGGTAGCGTCGAAAACGTGCCCAAGTATATCGCCAAGGCCAAGGATCACGACGACCCGTTCCGCTTGATGGGTTTTGGGCATCGGGTTTATAAAAACTTCGATCCTCGCGCTACCATCATTCGCAAAACCTGCTACGAGGTGTTGAGTAGAACCAACACCAGCGACCCGTTGTTTGAACTGGCCTTGGCCTTGGAAGAATATGCGTTGAAAGACGAGTATTTTATCGAGAAAAAACTCTACCCCAATGTCGATTTCTATTCCGGCATTATCTACAAAGCCTTGCACATCCCCGTCGAAATGTTCACCGTGATGTTTGCAATAGCTCGAACCGCCGGCTGGATTTCACATTGGCTGGAGATGATGGAAGAGCCGGCGACGCCTATCAGCAGGCCGAGACAGTTATACGTCGGGCCGCCGCGCCGCGATTATACAGCTGTCAATAATCGCTAAATTATGCAGAAAATCGATATGAAATCAGTACAAGGTACCACGCAAGATCCGCCTGAGAGCGCTAAGACCGAATCCGAGGAGACGCCGTCTGCGGAGCAAGATCCCACCATTCCGACAGAAATTAATGGCCCGAAAGGGCCGGAGCCTACTCGCTTTGGCGATTGGGAGCGTAAAGGTCGTTGCGTCGATTTTTAATAACAAATTATTTTTCAACTTTAAATAACAGGGTAAATCATGTCAGCAAACAGACCACTTTCGCCCCATCTGCAAGTCTATCGATTGCCCTTAACCGGCCTGGTTTCAATCACCCATCGCATGACCGGGGTGTTTCTTTCCATGGGCTTGGTGCTATTTGTTTATGTGCTGTTCGCCATCGCCGTCGGCGAAGGTGCTTACGGTGCCATGCAGGCATTTATGTCGTACTGGTTGTTTAAGCTGGTGTATTGGGGCTTTATTTATGCGCTATTTTTCCATCTGGTGCACGGTATTCGGCATTTGATTTGGGATTTTTGCAAAACGTTCGAGCGCATGACTTTGGATAAATACGCAGTGTACGAACTGATTGCTTCCGCATCGTTGACACTGATTACCTTTGTGGTTTCTTAAAGGAGGGTTGGTTATGGATTACAAAGCAACATTGGAAAAAGCCGCCGATTTTTTCTCGGTACATAGCGGCTCAGGTCATTTTTGGTACCAACGCGTCACCGCAGTGGCCTTGGTGCCGTTGTCGATTTGGTTGATTGTTCTTCTAAACAAGGCCTTAAACGCACCCTATGCGGATACTGTCGAGTGGTTGTCTTCCCCGCTAAACACCTTGGCAATTATCGCCTGGACCGTGGCAGTGGTTTACCACGCCGCTTTAGGCGTGCAGGTGGTGATTGAAGACTATGTGTCTACTATCCCCGTCAGACACTTGGCGATACGCGCCACTAATCTGATTTTTTTAGTTTTAGGTGTTGCGGCATTGCTCGCGATTATCATCATTCTTTTGGCAAGGTAACTCATGGCCTCAGCATATAACATCATCGAACACCAACATGACGTCGTGGTGGTTGGCGCCGGCGGGGCCGGCTTGCGGGCCACTTTCGGCATGGTGGAAAAAGGTCTAAAAACCGCTTGTATCAGTAAAGTGTTTCCTACTCGTAGTCATACTGTGGCTGCACAAGGCGGGATTAGCGCCGCGCTGGGTAATATGGGCGAAGACGATTGGCGTTTTCACATGTACGACACGGTGAAAGGTTCGGATTGGCTGGGCGATCAAGATGCCATCGAATACATGTGCCGGGAAGCGATTCCAGCCATCATTGAATTGGAACACTACGGTGTACCGTTCTCCAGAACCGCGGAAGGTAAAATCTACCAGCGGGCTTTTGGCGGTATGTCCACTCATTATGGCAAAGGTCAGGCACAAAGAACTTGCGCGGCGGCAGACGTGACCGGGCATGCGATTCTGCACACTTTGTATCAACAGGCTTTAAAGCACAACGCCGAATTCTTCGTCGAATACATCGCGCTGGATTTGATTATGGAAGAGGGCGAGTGTCGCGGTGTTCTGGCCTGGTGCCTGGATGACGGTTCGATTCATCTGTTTCGCGGGCATCAAACGGTAATGGCAACGGGCGGCTATGGTCGTACGTTTCTATCTTGCACCTCGGCGCATACGGTTACCGGCGACGGCAATGGCATGATCTTGAGAGCCGGTTTGCCTTTGCAAGATATGGAGTTCGTGCAATTCCACCCAACCGGTATCTATGGTTCCGGTTGCTTGATGACTGAAGGTGCGCGCGGGGAGGGTGGTTATTTGACCAACTCCGAAGGCGAACACTTCATGGCTCGTTACGCCCCGCATGCTAAAGACTTGGCTTCACGCGACGTAGTCAGCCGGGCCATTACGGTGGAGATTAACGAAGGACGCGGCATCGGTCCCAAGAAAGATCATGTGCATTTGCATTTGGAGCATCTCGACCCGGCCATCATCCATGAGCGTTTGCCCGGCATCACCGAAACCGCCAGAATTTTTGCCGGTGTCGATGCGACCAAGCAACCGATTCCGGTGTTGCCGACCGTGCATTACAACATGGGCGGCATTCCGACCAACTACAAGGCCGAAGTCGTTACGTTGAAAGACGGTAACCCTGATTATGTGGTGCCGGGCTTGATGGCGATCGGCGAAACTGCCTGCGTTTCGGTGCATGGCGCCAATCGTTTAGGTTCTAACTCTTTGTTGGATTTGGTGGTATTCGGCCGGGCGGCGGCGATTCGTTGCACCGAGTTGATTAAACCGGGCATGCCGCACAAGCCGTTGGCAAAAGACGTCACGGATCACGCGCTATCGCGTTTCGACAAAATCAGAAATGCCAATGGTAGCCGCACAACCGCGGAAATCCGTATGGATATGCAAACCACTATGCAGTCTAAAGCGGCGGTATTTAGAACTGAATCCACGCTACACGAAGGGATCAAGGCGATAGGTGAGATTGCCGCATCGTTTGACGATGTCAAAGTGGGTGATAAGTCACTGATCTGGAATACCGATTTGGTGGAAACACTGGAACTGGATAACCTGCTCGGTCAAGCGCAAGTTACTATTACTGCCGCCGGTAATCGTCAGGAAAGTCGCGGTGGTCACGCACGCGAGGACTATCCGAAACGCGATGACAAAAACTGGATGAAGCACACTCTGACCTGGCGGGAAGACAATAAAGTCAAAATAGACTACCGCCCCGTCCACCTGTATACGCTCACCGACGAAGTCGAAGTCGTTGCGCCTAAAGAGAGGGTTTACTAATGGTTGAATTTACACTGCCCAAAAACTCGGTGATTAAAAAGGGTAAAACCTATAAAGCCGATGGCGCTAACAACGTCCGTCATTTTGAAGTTTATCGCTGGGATCCTGATTCCGGGGAAAATCCGCGCATCGACACCTATGAGATCGATATGGACCAATGCGGACCCATGGTGCTGGATGCGATTCTCAAAATTAAAAATGAGATCGATAGCAGTCTGACGTTTCGCCGCTCCTGCCGCGAAGGGGTCTGCGGCTCGTGCGCGATGAACATCAACGGCAAAAACACGCTGGCGTGTACCAAAGCGATTAGCGACTATAAAGGTACTGTGAAAATATTCCCGTTGCCGCATATGTCGGTGGTCAAGGATTTGGTCGCAGATATGACGCATTTCTTTGAGCAATATAGTTCTATAAAGCCCTGGTTAACCACCGAGTCCGCAGCACCCGAGAACACAGAACGTCTGCAAAGTAGAGATGAGCGGGCTAAGTTGGACGGCCTGTACGAATGTGTACTCTGCGCTTGCTGCTCAACCAGTTGCCCAAGCTATTGGTGGAACAGCGATAAATATCTCGGACCGGCGATTCTATTGCAAGCATATCGTTGGTTGGCCGACAGTCGCGATGAAAATGATAAAGAGCGTCTGGATGAACTCGACGAGTCGTTTAAATTGTATCGCTGCCACACCATCATGAACTGCACTGATACTTGTCCTAAGGGGCTTAATCCGGCCAAGGCCATTGCCGAAATCAAGAAGCTGTTGGTAGAACGCGATCATCTGTGAGCGAAAACATCAATAAACTGCGCTGGCGTTGCCGGCGCGGTACCCTTGAGCTGGATTTGATGCTGCTCAGGTATTTAGAAAATCGTTATCTCGCCGCCGAGCTTTTGGAACAGCAGACATTTTTGCGAATGCTGGAACTTGAAGACACGGAGCTGATGCGATACTTGATGGGTGAACAATTGCCGAACGACGACAGTATGAAAAACCTGGTCTTGGTAATAAGGGCTTTGCCGGTTTAAGCTTTGCTAAAATGCTATCCGGACTGCTTATAGATGATTGAGGCTACAATCTGGCTTCAAAATCGATGCTTTCCATCATACAAACTGATCTAACGTATTAAAAAACCTCAAATAAATTCTCCTTTACCTGTCTTGTGGCTGATAAAGTCCCAAGATTGTTCAAAAGTCATTTAAATACTATTCGGAATGAAAAAGAGCGACTTTAATTACCAGTTGCCGGAGCAACTTATTGCCCAGTATCCGCTGCCGGAACGGAGCGCCAGTCGATTGCTACGTCTGGATAGACAAAGTGCGGCAATTACAGACTGCCAGTTTGCCGATTTTGTCGACATGATAAGCAGCAACGATTTATTGGTTTTTAACAATACCAAAGTAATGCCGGCTCGCTTGTTTGCACATAAGTCAAGCGGCGGTAAAGTCGAAATATTGATCGAGCGTATCGAGGATGCTCATACAGCGCTTGCTCATGTTAAAGCAAGTAAGTCGCCAAAGACCGATGCCTTGTTGACCTTGGAGAATGGCGCGGTATGCAGGGTTATGGGTAGACATAACGATTTATTCAGGCTGTGGTTTGAAGCGGAAGCAGGCTTGTTGGCGCTATTGGACGAAGTAGGGCATATGCCGCTGCCGCCCTATATTAGTCGTGTTGACGAAGTGAGCGACTTGGATCGTTATCAAACCGTATTTGCCGAGCAATTGGGTGCCGTGGCGGCACCCACTGCCGGCTTACATTTCGATCAAGCAATGTTGGATCGCTTAGATCAAAAAGGCGTAGCGCGCAGTTTCGTCACTTTGCACGTCGGCAGCGGCACGTTTCGCCCGGTACGCGTCGAAGACTTATCCGAGCATGTGATGCATAAAGAATCTTACGCCGTCTCGCAAGCTTGCGTGGACGCGGTAAATCAAGCAAGGGTCAGAGGTGGTCGGGTCGTGGCTATAGGTACCACGGCGGTAAGGGCTTTAGAGTCAGCGTCACGCAACGGCGGTTTGCAAGCTGGATTCGGCGATACCGATTTATTTATTACGCCAGGGTACTCGTTTAAAGCAGTGGATGCTCTGCTGACCAACTTTCATTTGCCGGAGTCGACATTGCTAATGTTGGTTTCGGCATTCGCGGGTTATGACGCAGTGATGAACGCGTATCGGCATGCTATTGATCAGCGGTATCGATTTTTCAGCTATGGCGATGCGATGCTAGTTATCTGAGCGCTTGCTCAGCCAGGGTTTTATCTGCTCCAACATGTGGAGGCATCTAATGTTGCGCTCGCTACTGTTTTGCTGCCGGTATTGTCTATTAATAAGGTACCGCATTTGTCACTGGCTTGGGCTCCGGCCGGAACCGCGCTCAAGGTATAGCTACTAGCACTGGCGCCACTAATAGTTACCGTGTAAAAGCCGGCGGTTTCTGTTGGGATCGTATAGATCGATGGTGTCCCGGTATCGCCGGTTGATGACCCACAACCGGTTACCGCAGTTCCTCCCGCAGCGGCGTCACAAAAGGTATTGGCTTCCGTAAAACGTCGCTCCATGGCATTGGTTAGTCCGAGCAATACGCCTTTGACATCCGCTCTTCGCGATTTGCGTACACTCTCTTGATAGCCAGGTATCGCGACGCCTGCAAGTATGCCGATGATCGCCACTGTAACCATTAACTCTATAAGAGTTACGCCTTGTTGTGTTTTGTTCATTTTAATTTTGACCGGTTTGGGTTTTATCGTTTATTGAAATATGTAAGCCTGTTATCTCATATCGGTTTAATTCAGTGAATACAGGCAAATTCGTACGACTAAACCCCGATTAACCAAAAGTCACAGGCATTAAATTCTTAGTATCAGACTAATTCCAAAATAAGTTCTCAACAACTGAGCTATCTATCTCAATTGGCGCCAAGAAGTTCTTTTGCCGCCACCTCCTCCTCCGCCAGGGGTAGTTGGGTTTTCTTTAAATTTCATTTTGTCGATGCTCTCGCTACCTGATCCGATACCAATATTCCCAACAAGGCTAAGATTCTTATGTATACCAATGCCCATGTCAAAGCCAGTAGCGGCAACTAATTTGCCATTAATTAGCATAAGGTCATTTACGTCAGCTTTACCATCATTACCGAATAGATCGAAAGAGGCTGTAGAGGGGCGTTTACCTGTGATTGCCTCCACAGTCATGACGCGGCTCACACCGCCGCCCGAACATGGGTCAGCACTCGGAATCATTGTCGAGAAAATCACTAAATCTAGATACATCACCGGTGGACTAACGACTCTTTCACCTTGAGCGATATTCGTGGGCTTAAGGAGGTTCATAGCCCAGCCCTTTTTAAGATTGGCTGCATTGCACGTGGTGGTGGGCGTATCGTCGTCCGTTGATGGAATGGTTGCCACCGAGTAACACACAGTATTTCTAGAGCTTACCCGTACCACGCCTGTACCCTCTACGCCGGCAGAGTTTTTGGGTTTACCCTCATATGTGATAGTTTGCTCTTGTAGTTTCGCTCTGTCGGTGATTGCCCCAGAGTTGTCATCCCACAGGCCGTAAAAAGACTGAACCTGTGGACTTGTCGGTATGACGTTGTCAGTAGTCTCAAAATATTTGCCTGTACCAAAATACACCATAATGCCACCGGTTTGCTCTGAGCCAACTGCACCAACACTAGGTTTTCCGGTAATCGGTTGACGGTTTGCCGATGTGCATGATGTGCCTGTTGTGGTGCAGGCGACGAATAGTGGCGCGCCACTGTTAGCAATAGTCCAACTAGTTGCGGAGGTCGTGCCTACGTTGAATTTCCAAAGGTTCCCGTAGAGATCCCCGGCGTAAATGGTGTCTACAATTGTGTCCCCGTCAGTATCAACCGCCTTTGGTGATGACAGACCATTTTTTTGTGCGGCGTCACCGACTCCGGTATCAAATTTTTTGATTAACGCGCCTGTTTTGGCATTCAATACAAACAACACTGCCTTACCCGCGTCGCTGTTATAACCATTCGCAACGATAACGGCCCAAGTGCCGTCTTTCATTCTTGCGATAGCGGGTTGACCTATTGTATAACCTAGGTCATTGTCATCCGCGTTAGAGAACTCCCATAAAACGCTGCTGGCGCCAAACGTATCCGGATTAGTGACGTCGAGCGCGAATGCGGCCCTGCCTCCGGCCCCCGTGACACCTGCGAGAAGGGTATGCCAGCTCGAATCGTAATACACATCGCCAAAGCTTGATATGCCGTCAATAAAATATTGGTGGGCATATGTAAGCGATGTCAACTTGCTTAGTTCCGGGAATAGAGCATTCGGAATATAAGCAAAAACCTCCGTACCGCCAGTGGTGATCGAGCCGGAGTTCTTTTTGGCGTCGAACCCATGCATCATGCCGTCATTGGCACCCACGTAAATCATAGGTCTGCGATTTTGGTAACTCGTGCTGGCGCGAAACGAAGTGTAGTCGCTACCTTCTGCTCCGGGTAGTGAACTGTATCCGAAGTCATCGGTTCCAACATAGACCGGGTCGGAGTTTACGATGTCACCGAGCTTGTTGGTAGCAATCGTGCCATTAGCGAGATCGGTGCTGTTTTCAAGGAAAGTGCCGTCAAATTTCTTGATTCTGTTTCTAAAGTTTCCGCTGCCCAAGCGCTGTTCGTTTGTGTTATCCCCGCGCAACCAATTGAGCCGTAACTCACCTTTGCCGTCAGCAGTACCCGATATTTGGTTTAAATAGTCCTGCTGCGAACTGCCTGTTGGCGCGGTGGTTAAGTTTGCCCATCGAAACTCTATACCGCGTGGAGCACTGGTTAACGTTGGGTTGAGGGTATAAATTTTGCGGCTACCCGGTGTCGGTAACTTTGTAGCAGCGTCCCAGTTGAGATTGTTTGTTTCCAGTACGCCAGTAGTGTCATTGATCGGGATCGCCAACAAATGTCCGCTCCAGTCTCTTGGATCGAATTTGGCTTGATAAACCAATGTCCCGGTATTTAATTTTGCGGTATTGGCTGCTACCGCAGAAGAAGAGCTCACGTTGCTGAGTATTTTGGCGAAAGCTTTTCCCAATTGTTCGGAAAGTTTACCTGCATTGGTTACCAGAAAATATCCGTCAGGAGTACCATTTTTATCTTCGTCCCATTCATTTTGGTCAAGAATGTTGTCTTTGTTTTTGTCGTTTACGCCCCATTTTGCCGCGTACCAGAGCGGGTCGTGTTTGACAAAGCTCGCTGAGGTGGTGGTGCCTACGGTAAATGTTCTGGATGCCGTGAGTGGTAAAGAGACGCCATCAGCCCAAGTACCACCAGGAAACTGACCTGGAGGTGTATCAAGAAAATAATCTTTATCATTTTCTCCGGCATCGGGTTTGTCACGTACTTCCAGGTAAACGCCGTCCTTGGTGGTACCGGAAATAACGTAACCCATGTGTTGGGTTATGCCGCCCGCGGCATAGGTTGAATTCAGATCGACCACTACTTGATTTGATGCATTAACAGTGAATGTGTATTCCACAATCGCATCCATATCATGATCAGCGGCTTGCTCGACGTCCTCGTAATTTATACGGAATTTTCCGTACGGGCGTCCGCCGTTAATGGAGGTATCTTTGTTGCCTGGAGTAACACCCGAGACAGGTTCTACAGTGTTGACAATCTTTTCCACATAAAAGTCTACAATCTGATTGGTGGGTTGAAAGCTGGTTGAGGTCGAGGTGATGCTGGACCCCGCTACGGATTTCGCGAACGGTACCAAGGTTACTATCTTGCCGTTGACCGGTATTTCGATTCTGGGGAGCGGCGAAGCCAATGCGACGGCCAACGTATCGGTTTTCTGATCGCCGGTAGCGGTGTTTAGGTCGGTTTGTCTGCCGTACAAAGCAATGCTGCCGGCATAAAAGCCACCTAATTTGGTGGGTTCTTCCGGCGCTAAGCCACGGATATTTTTAAAGCTGCTTGCCGATTTTGCCGTGGGGGCACCGTCGCTGATAATCCCCGATTGACCGATAAAAATATTGCTCGATTCGGATTCGTTACCCCATATTGTATCGGCTAAGGTCGATACATTCAGACCAGACAAATCACCTGAGAACGACGAGTCAAAATAGCTGCCGGGCAACTGATTGGTATCGTAGGATGCGTTTATATCGCTTATAACCAGTTGCATCGGTTTCGCACAGCTCAGATATTTACCGCCTGTATTTGAATATGGATCAAGCCAAGTCGGCAAAGGCAATCCTAGTGTTGCATCAGGGGTATCCGTGGCTGTTATGGAGTAGGCTGAGGTGGGGGCTGCTTTACCGGCAAAATAGCGTAATCCCTCGTACATCATTTCGGCTATAGGGTTACCCCATTCTGCTGCTTCACCTTCCGTTATTGCACGCGTGGTAATCCATCCAGAAGCGTAAGCGTGATCCGAGTAGTTGAAGGTGTTGATACGTAGGTTATTGATTGTCTTTACGATACCGTTGGTTGTGGTAAATATGCCTGTGGTAGGGTCTACTTCGTTAGTAAAAGATTCTATGTTTTTCCTGAGTACGCCGCCTGAGGTGTTCTTTTTATAAGACCCAGTTAGCAAGCCAAACGCCATCGAGTCGTTTTCGCCGTAGGTGTGTAGCAACCCGGTGGGTTTATAGATTGTGGTTGATCCACTTTTGTAGGCTTTGCAGTTGGCTTCCAATTTGCCGGTTTCGCAGACGTTAACATTGACACTGTAGTCGGTGATGCTAGAGGCGGTATTCGAGGTGTCCCAGCGCAATACGAAGCTGTCGTCGCCGTAAGCCTCCTCGTGGTGGTATTCAATATCGTAAGCGACACCAGCGGTGAGATGAATAGTGCCATTATTAGTATTGCAATTGCAGACGCCATGGCCTCCGTAATATCCTGCCACTACCGTACCGTTAATCAATACTTCTACTGCATCGTCGCCATCTACCGAAAATTTATAATTGAGACTGGCAGGAACAGTGATTTTTCCTTTTACAACGGTTAAATAACGTTCGGTACGTTCAGGATTACCATTGGCCTCCAGTCTAGTCATATTGTCAGTGCGGCGTAAGTTACCGGTGGTGCCGTAATTAGTAACAAATGTTGCATACTCCGCAGCGCTCGATGGATGGGCGGGAGCAGTATCTCCGGTTCTATAAGTTTTTCTCTCCAAATTGCTGAATACTATATCGGGAACTACCGACCAGTTAGAGCTACCCGTGGTTGCACAGGCTGTACGGCTGCCGTTATCGCAATCGCTACCGGCCACGGGCCGTTCGATGGAAACCCATTCCCAAACGCGGTAGGAAGTATCATTTAAGACGCGCATCAGGGGTTGGCCGGTGTAACTTAAGGACACATTTGCAAATAGGTGGCTTTTCCCCGTAGCGGGCTCGGCCAACGGTGTGTAGTCTGAGATAAGGTATCCCGGGTTATTGCTAGGATTGTATTCCTTACCCCATGAATGGGCATCTTGAGGGATAAATGAGCGCTTAAGTACGGTCTTCGAGGTGGTGTCGTCGCCTCGGTAACCGCCGTATAGTACCTTGCGGAGAGCGTCAATACGCGCGGTTGTAATGTAGTTAAGAAAATCACCGCTCCAGTCGCCGTCCACCGATGAACAGGTTTTATCAGTAGCTGATGGTGTTTTTGCTTTCGGTGTAAAGTATCCTCCGTCGCTGTCCACGTAATCGTAACAACGATGCGAGTCGAAATACCCGAAGTAGTCGATGCTTGGTTTATAGCCAACGTCAATTAACCCATCGCCGTTAAGGTCAGAGGCATCGTTATAGGCTTCGTAATAGAGCTTGTGGTCGCGGCCCATGGTAAGCATGACGATAGGCGGAACGCTGGAGGTTAGAAATAAGGGTTGTTGAGAAATACCTGCCGAAGCGTTGAGCCCTGGTACCAATGTCTGAGACAGAATCAGCAAAAAATAGGCTTTTACTTGGAGTTGCTTAGTTTTCATGATTTTGCCCTCTGCGTGTTTCTGTCTGAAAATAAATAGTCGGTGTGACTAACTAAATTTGGTAAATAGACTGAAGCATGACGATAGTGTCTGCTGTGCCGCCGGTTGCTCTGGCGGTAATTCGATAGTTATGTGTGCCGGGGCATGCCGCTGGTGCGGGTAAGCAGCCCAAATCTTCGATTATGTAACGGGGATTAGCGCTGAGGTTTGACAAAACGCCCGTGTAAAGTACCGAATCATTGTCGTCCCAACTTATGCTGTCCCAAACTTCCGAGGTTTCCGCAGTAGCGGTATTGCAATCTTTATCGCGAGGTTTGAATCTGCCGGCGGCTTGGCTGCAGGTATAGGCATGTGTATTTAGCCAAGTTTCCCCGGCTTGCAAGGCGGACTCCGCCGCTTGAAAGGCAAGATTACGGTCACGCATATTGCCGGCCATTTTTTCTTCCAGACTGGTGACATTGGTGCCCGTCACGCCAATGATCGTCAGAAGCATCAGTATGATTAAGCTGACGATTAGCACCGCACCCGTTTGTTTTATTTTCGACTTATTCATGGTGCCACCTATTGCAACCGATTACGCACTGCAAGCGTCGCGTTGAACACGCGGCGAATTCGCCGGTCACCTGGGTTAATGCCAGTGTTCCCGTTGTAATCGTAAGTGAGGGTCTGCGAGGCTAGGTTCTCGCTGGTGCGCGCCAAGAGCGAGATACGCACGCTGGCGACATCGGTGATATCGGTGACGTTAGCTGCGGTTTTATATTGGTTGGCTACACCGTCGGCATCGGTATCTTCGCCATAGAGAATTTGCAGGTTTTCTATGCCATCCAATATTTCAACAGGATTGGCGGCACTTGCGGCCTTGGTGTTGTCGTATCGCCAAAGAGCCGGTTCGCCGCTTGCGCCTGGGCGGATGAAATAGCTGTATGCGCGGTACGCAAAGACTTCCGAGCTGGTTTTGTAGCACGGTGGGGAAGCGCAAGTTGCCGGCAAAGACACCGCATTGTGCTTTATCAGTGTCGAGGTAGTGCCTGTGGTGGCCCGGAAAAGGTCGGCGTTGCTACAGCTGGATATTAAAACCGGATCACCATCAGCTATGCCGCAGGTATTGGAACTGGAAATTTGTATATCCGAGGTTGCGCTTGCCATATCTGCTGACAAATAACCGCCGCAACTTTCACCGAAAACTACTGTTATCACATCGGTGCCAGGGGTAATCGGAGTGGTTAAACCTGACAAGGCAGCCGGTAAGGCTGGGGACCAAGTGGCTGTTGCCGGCGATGCCTCACTGCCGTTGTAGCCGACGATAATAGAGGCGGGCGTTGGTGCAATAATCGGCGCGGCGGCCGTATTGGTGGGTGTTAAATCGGTGATGGAAATACAGCCTTGAAAACCGCTTAAGCGCAAGTCTTTGCTGAGTATTTCCAACGCATAACGGCTGTTTTCTTGTAACCGGGATAAGCCTTCCTGCATCCCGTAAGTCTGCTTCGCGTTAACGAAAATCTTAATTACCCCGCCTAATAGGAATGCGCCTAGAAGCAGCGCAATCATAATTTCTATGAGAGTCATGCCTGTTTGCAGGAAATAGATCTGATTTTTTTTCATGGCTGAAAACTCATTACAAACCGTTGCGTCGCAGCCCCATCGTGGTCGTCATCCCACCAGATTTTTACTGCATACGCATCGCCTATCCCGTCGCAGTTGTGTGCGGATTTTGAATTTCCGTCCCCCGGGGTTTTGTCCTTACAAACCACACCTTCGCCGCTAGGTAATTGATTTCTTAACTGGTCGTTCCATTGTTTTAAATCGTAACCAGCCATTTGTGCGGGTGTGCAAGTGTTCGCCAAGCAATTGTTATTGGTTTCTGCTTGATTGTCGTAGTTACCCACAGCATTTGCTCGTACTCGGTCAGCTATATCGTAAGCAAGCAAAGTGGCCTGTGAGCGAAAATATGCACTTTGATTGTTTCGCAGGCTTGTGGATTGCAAGCCAGCCAGGCCAAGCAATCCTAGCGCTAGAATAACCACTGCTATAAGGACTTCAATCAGTGTGAATCCATGGTTATGATTTACGGGCTGTCCGCTTAGGTTTCTCAAGGGCATGTTCCTGTCGCCGCTGATGTTCTCGGGCGTCCAATAGGATTGATGACAATTGTTCGCTGTGGCATCGATGTTCCTGAATCGCTGCATAAGGTGAAAGTATCACCAACGCCGGCTTTACTTAAGCCATTTGGCAAATATGCCGCATAATCTTTATATGAGCTATTGCCTGTTCTTAGGGTTAAATTTCCTGGTAAGGCCGAATAGGTTTTTAAAAGACAATCTTCAGTCGCTTCACACAGCGTGGAATTTCCGTTGTCTGAGAATGTATTGTTGCCATCCCTATCCACAAAAATATCCCAACCGCTTTCCCACTGTGTACTAGTTGCTCCCTTGCGTCTTACGGTCACTTGTAAGCCCCGCTTAACGGCCTCGCTTCGCGCCAAATTCAATGCGGTGACTAATTCGTTCGCTGATGTGGTTAAACGGTTGTTGCTGATAATCGATGTAAAGCTTGGAATTGCAATACCCACCAGAACGCCGGCGATAGCGATGGTCACCATCAGCTCGACCAGCGTGAATCCTTTAGATGTTTCGGTGAATAATTTTTGCATAATTTATTGGATTGTGACTCACGTGGTTGGGCGGAAATGAACTCAAACTCTGTTGCTGTTATTTGCCGCTCCGACCTATGAGAAGTTCATTTCTACTGCGCGAACGGGGAAGCGGTGGCTCGTCAAAATCGAATTTGAAGATAGCACAGGATTTAACAAAGTTATGCGAGTTAAACCACAATCGCAATGTGAGTGTTTTCAGATATTCGCCCAAAATGGCGATCTCCGCAATGAAGCGTCTTAGATTTTTAAAATGAGTGTTTTTCGGCAAGATCAGCTTTCTCTAACTACAATCTTAACGGAGCTTAGCTACAATCACAGCAATGTAAAATTCTAATCAGGTGAACTGGCAATCGCAGTTTGCACGGGTTTGACAGTTTTAAATTATGATCGATAAATTTGGAGGAGAAAATTGTGGCAACAATTCTTGCTGTAGACGATTCCGCATCAATGAGGCAGATGGTGGCGTTTACCTTAAAAGGCGCGGGTTATAACGTGGTGGAAGCTGTTGATGGAGCGGATGCCTTGAACAAAGCCAAAGCGCAAGCTTTCGATTGCGTGGTTACCGATGTGAATATGCCAAACAAGGACGGAATTGAGTTGATTAGAGACTTACGCGCTTTGCCCAACTACAAGTTTACGCCAATGTTGATGCTAACCACTGAGGCGGGAACGGATAAAAAGCAGCAGGGCAAAGATGCCGGTGCAACCGGCTGGATAGTGAAGCCATTCAATCCAGACCAGCTCTTGAAAACGATCAAAAAAGTGATGGGCTAAATATCCGCCTCTTCAGAGACATCAGCACCGGGTAATTCTATGTCAATCGATATGGCGCAATTTCATCAGGTTTTTTTCGAAGAAAGTTTCGAAGGGCTTGACGCGATGGAATCTGGATTGCTCAATCTTGATTTGGGGGATGTTAACGTCGAAGACATCAACACCATTTTCCGCGCCG
Source organism: Methylomonas sp. MK1 (assembly GCF_000365425.1). Classification (NCBI taxonomy): domain Bacteria; kingdom Pseudomonadati; phylum Pseudomonadota; class Gammaproteobacteria; order Methylococcales; family Methylococcaceae; genus Methylomonas; species Methylomonas sp. MK1. Next base: position 1,405,416 of record NZ_AQOV01000001.1, on the reverse strand, counting down.
CGCATTCTATAAAAGGCGGTAGCGGGACTTTCGGTTTTACCGCGGTTTCCGACTTTACCCATGTCATGGAGACCTTGCTCGATGAAATGCGCGACGGCCGTAGAAAAATCACCCAACCCGCGGTTGATGTGTTGTTGGGGTCAGTCGATTGCCTGCGAGATATGCTGCAATCGATACAAAACGGTAGTGAAGTAGACCAATCCGATGTGGCTGAGCATAAATTAGCCTTGGATAGCGAACTGAATAACGCTGTTCCGAACATTCCCTCGGCTGGAAAACAGACAGCAAAAGCCTCTACGGTTCTGTCTGCTGATGATGTTAAGCAAATAGCGGGTTGGGTTATCGCATTCAGTCCGCACTTACATCTATTGAAGACCGGCAACGAGCCGGTACGGATGTTTAGGGAATTAGCGTCGCTGGGGAAGTTGACCACAACCGCAGACTTGCAAGGCGTGCCGAATCTTTACGATTTGGATCCTGAAGAGTGTCATTTGTCGTGGAAGTTGGAGGTGTCGGGCGATATCCCGGAAACGGAAATCGACGAGATTTTCGATTGGGTTGAGGACGATTGCGATTTGGCTAAACAACCGATCTACAAAACGTCCACAAGTTCTACACAAGCCGATGTGTCAGCAGACATAGCGATAAAACCCGTTACAAATAGCGTTGCTAGAGAAATAAGCGCTGAGTTTACAAGTACCGAAGAATCCGAGGCCAATGCGGTAGACCGTAAAAACGGTAAAAAAGAGGACGCAAAAGCCGCACCGAAAGGTTCAAGTTCCATTCGTGTGGATACTAGTAAAATCGATACCTTGATCAACATGGTCGGGGAGTTGGTCATTACGCAATCCATGCTCAGTTTGTTAGGTGAACATTTCGAACTTAATAAATTGGATCAATTGAAAAACGGTCTTTCCCAGTTAGAGCGACATACCCGCGAGCTGCAAGAAAGCGTGATGAACATTCGCATGCTGCCTATCAGTTTCGTGTTTAGCCGTTTCCCGCGATTGGCGCATGATATCAGCAGCAAACTCGGCAAAAAAATCGAACTTAAATTGGTGGGTGAAAACACCGAAGTGGATAAGACAGTTGTCGAATTGCTCAGCGATCCTCTGGTTCATTTAGTGAGAAACAGCCTGGATCATGGCATTGAAATGCCGGATGTCAGGCTGGCGGCCGGAAAGCCCGAAACGGGTACGGTGACTCTTGAGGCCTATCATCGCGGCGGCAATATCGTGATTGAAGTGACTGACGATGGTAAAGGCCTCGACAAAGATAAATTACGGGCCAAGGCAATTGAAAAGGGTTTGATCGATCCCGATGCAATCTTAAGCGATAAGCAAACATACGAGCTGATTTTTATGCCCGGGTTTTCTACGGCCGAAAAGCTTACCGATATTTCCGGTCGCGGCGTAGGCATGGATGTGGTACGACGTAATATCCAGGCCTTGGGCGGCAACATAGAAATCCTTTCCGAGTTGGGCAAAGGATCAACCATTTCCATTCACCTCCCACTCACTCTGGCTATCCTTGATGGGCAGTCGATTGCGGTTGGCGACGAAACCTACATATTACCTTTGGGTTCTATTATCGAGTCACTCCATGTCAAGGAAGACAGGCTCAATCGAGTGGCGGGCAAAGGGGAAACTTTCCTGTTACGCGGCCAATATCTGCCGATTATCAGAATGCATCAAATTTTTAACGTACCCACCGCGAAAACCACCAAGCTAACCGAAGGTTTAATTGTAGTTGTCGAAGGGCAAGGTTTGCGTTGCGGATTGTTCGTAGATGATTTACTTGGGCAACAGCAAGTGGTGATCAAGTCGCTGGAAGCGAATTATCGACGGATTGAAGGTGTATCTGGTGCAACTATTCTGGGTGATGGTTCCGTGGCCCTGATTCTTGATATCCCCGGTCTCGTGCGTTTGTCCAATCAATAAACCTAATCTAAAGCGTGTCATGTCGGAAATAATCGAACACAGCATTACAGACCAGCAAGATGCCAAGCGGTTGGACACTAGTTTGCAGTTTTTAAGCTTTACCTTGGGCCAGGAAGAATATGGTGTAGATATTCTAAGAGTTCAGGAAATTCGCAGTTGGGAACCGGTATCGCGAATTCCTAATGTGCCTGCTTATGAAAAAGGCGTAGTCAATCTCCGCGGCGCGATTGTGCCTATCATCGACTTACGTGAGCGCTTTCAACTGGGACACAGTGACTATTCGCCTCTGACGGTAGTTGTGGTTTTGCAAGCGCGTATGGCCGATAAAACCAGGATCATCGGGGTTGTGGTGGATTCTGTTTCAGATGTTGTCGATGTGAATAAAAAAAGTATCCAAAGCGCGCCGAATTTTGGTGCAAAAGTCAGTACTGAATTTATCAATGGCCTGGTTTCAGTAAACGGCCGAATGGTGATGCTGTTGGATGTAGATAAATTATTAAAACTTGATGGCCTGGATGGTGAAGATGAAAGTTGAAAAAAGAGCTGTTTATGGCTGGGTTGTAACGGAGGATATGCAATGAAACTCAATCACCCTGTGACCGATCGCGAAGTCTTAATGAAGCCAGGCACCATTTTGGTCACGCGCACCAATTTGAAAGGCATTATTACCTATGCAAACGACGCTTTTATCGAAATCAGCGGCTTTAGCAAGGATGAGCTTGTGGGGGCTAATCATAATATGGTTCGCCATCCTGACATGCCGCCGGCAGCATTTGAAGATTTATGGACTTGTTTGAAGGCTGGACGCCCTTGGACCGCACCCGTTAAAAATAGGACCAAGACCGGAGATTATTACTGGGTAGAGGCAAACGTTACACCGGTGTTCAAGAATGGCAAAGTACAGGAATACCTGTCGGTTCGTTACGCGCCATCCAGGGAGCAAATTCAGCAGGCAGAATCCTTATATGAAAAACTGAATGCCAATAAAGCCACAATAAGGCCCAAGGGAATTAGTGCGGTAATCAAGAAATTATTGGAATTGGGCCTGTGGAAAAAAGTCGGGATTATCTACCTGATCTTTTTGTTGCCGACAATCAATTCCATTTACGACCATTACATGGAACAAAAGTACCCGGAGATGTTCCTGTTTTTGGGCTTGGCGGGATTTGCCTCAATATTGGGATACTCTGTGATTCGTAATGTCGTCAAGGCTTTAGAGAAGTCGATTAGTATTTCCTATCGCATGGCGGATGAGCAATTCCGGAATACGATAGATTTGGACCGTGGTGATGAGATCGGCGATTTCTATCGGGCTTTATACGGCATGCAGGTTAAATTGAATTCTGATTTGGCATATTCCAAACAAGTAGCATCAGAAGCGATGCGGATTAAACAAGCGCTCGACAATGTGCAGTCCTGTGTCATGGTGGCTAACAATGATTTAGACATCATTTATATGAATAAGACCGTGGTGGAAATGTTTCAAAATGCCGAAGCGGACATTCGTAAACAATTGCCTGACTTCAATGCCAGCAAGCTGATGGGCGCGAATATCGATCAATTCCATAAAAAACCCAGCCACCAACGCGGCCTTTTGGCAAATCTATCCAGCACGTTTAGTTCGGCGTTAGTGATTGGTAGTCGACACATGAATATTGTTGCCAATCCGGTTAATAACGACGAAAACGAGCGTATCGGCATCGTGGTCGAATGGTTGGATAGAACGCATGAAGTAAAAATCGAGCAGGAAATTGCCAGCATAGTGGAGGCGGTCAAGGCCGGTGAATTGTCCAGCCGGATCGAGATGGCCGATAAACAAGGCTTTTTCGAAACGCTTAGCGAAGGCATCAACGAACTAACCGATGTTATCGAAAACGTCTTCAGAGATGTTGGCAGTACCATGCAAAGTATGGCCTCCGGGGATTTGACCAATCGAATCACCAGTGATTACCAGGGCGTATATTTAAACTGTAAGAACGATATTAATACCACCATCGATAAACTGAACGAGATTTTCGGTCAAGTTAGCGAGTCCGCCCATTTTATTAATAACTCATCCCAAGAAATTGCCAGCGGTAACAACAATTTGTCGCAACGCGCCGAACAACAGGCCGCGAATTTGCAGGAAACTGCCGCCAGCATGGAGGAACTGACCAGCACTGTGAAAAATAATGCCGATAATGCCCAGCAAGCCAATGCAGTAGCTAATAACGCCAGAGAGTTGGCTGAAAAAGGTGGGAATGTGGTTAAGGCTGCGGTTTCTGCGATGCAGGAGATCAATGAAAGCAGTAATAAGATCGCCGATATTATTAGTGTTATTGATGAAATTGCCTTCCAAACCAATTTGTTGGCTTTGAATGCGTCAGTGGAAGCAGCTAGAGCAGGCGAGCAAGGTAGGGGCTTTTCAGTCGTTGCCACAGAGGTGAGAAATCTGGCACAACGCAGTGCCACTGCGGCCCGGGAGAGTAAAGAGCTTATTCAAACCAGTGTGCAAAAAGTCAGAGCTGGCACCGAGTTTGTGAACGAAACCGGTAAAGCTTTGAACGAAATTGTGGCTGGTGTGCAAAAGGTAGGGGATATTGTCGCGCAGATTGCCGACGCAAGTGTCGAGCAATCTGCGGGAATAGGCCAAGTGAATCAGGCAGTAGCGCAAATGGACGAAATTACCCAACAAAACGCGGCGTTAGCCGAAGAAGCATCCGCCGCCAGTGTTTCAATGAGTGACTTGTCGACCAATATGGTCGAAATGTTGGCGTTTTTCAAAACAGAAAAAAAATCCGGGCAGCAAAAAGTTGTTCATCATGCCGATAGTTCCAGCGTCGTTCGTGCAGAGGCCAATAGAGCGGCACCATCGCAACCGGTTCGTCAGCCGAGTAGTTTTAAGCAAACCTCCCAAGCCGACGACGAATGGCAGGATTTTTAGCGGAGTTGCTTGATTGACCAAACCATTAGATAGGGAATAGCCGCCATGACAGCCGATTTAGAATCCAATCAGCACGTTGAGCAATTTCTAACTTTCGAGTTAGAAGGCGAAGCATATGGCATCGAAATTTTGAAAGTCCAAGAAATCAGAGGCTGGGAGCCGATTAGAAAAATTCCCAATACGCCTGATTTTGTTAAAGGTGCGTTGAATTTGCGCGGTTCCATTGTGCCGATTGTCGATCTGCGCGAACGTTTTCAGATGCAAAAAGTTGAATATACGCCGGTGACGGTCGTTATTGTGATGAGTGTCAATACTGCTTCGGGTGCTTCGGTGATGGGCATCGTCGCCGATGCGGTATCGGATGTGTTGGATATTAAACTGTCCGATATAAAAGAAGCGCCGAATTTGGGTTCGAGAATCAATACTCAATATATGCGCGGCATGTTCGTCGGCAAGAAAAATATGGTGATGTTATTGGATGTCGATAAGCTTTTAAATCCGGAGGAGTTTGTCGATATTGCCGGGCTTGCTGCTATGTCAGAGGGTAAATGAGCGCGAGGATTGTAGCGGTCCTTAATCAGAAAGGCGGGGTAGGAAAAACCACAACTTCGGTCAATTTGACTCACGCGCTGGCTAAACTGGGTAAGAAAATTACGGTGATAGACTTTGACCCACAGAGTCATTTGGCCGTTTCGCTTGGTTCGGTAGATCCGCAAAAGAGTGGGATTGATAAGGTTTTGTTGGAAGGCGTAAGTCTCGCGGAGCAATTAATTCCGGTTAGAAAGAATCTGAATTTGGTGGTTGCCGGCCCTAGATTGCAGGAAATTGAGCAATTGACGGATGGTGGGGCCAGACGCGGCGATCTCCTCCGCAGCGCTTTGCTTGATGGCAATCGCGATGAAGATTTTATCTTTATCGATTGTCCACCTTCTTCTGGGGTATTGGTAGCCAATGCCTTGTTTGCCGCCGATGAAATATTGGTGCCGATGACCAGTGATTATCTAGCATTACAAGGATTGTCGCATTTGGTGGGAACCATCAAGAAATTCGAAAGCGCTTTGAAAAGGCCCTATAAATTTTCTCTGGTCATGTCCAGGTATATTCCGACCAGACGTATTTCAAAGGAGGTGTTGAGTGTCATACAAAAATACTTCCCAGGGCAAATTTTGGCGACCACCATTCGGGAAACTGCCTTACTTGCCGAGTGCCCCAGTTTCGGTAAAACCATTTTTGAATATCGCCCCGGCTGCCGTTCCGCACGAGATTTTACGGCACTTGCTAAAGATTTTTTGGAAGGGAGAATGATGTAATGGCGGAACAAGATGAAGATAGTTTGATCGGTTACGATCCTTTGGCTTGGATGCATCGATCAGATTTCAAGCAAGACTCACAAAAAGCCGAAGCTGCCGAATCAGCAGCGGATAGTTGGACAGAACTTGCGAGCCCGACAGAAGTGTCGTCAAACCTTGAGATGGACCTGAGTCAAGTGCCGGCCGATGTTTCTGAGCTATCTACGTCCGAAGGTGAGAGAGCGGTTTTGGTATTGGAGCCGGTACTGAATATTCAAAATGTGGCGGTTCTCCACCAACGCCTGACGCAGATGCTCAGCAATTTTGAGGCTATCGATATCGATGCTTCCGGTGTGACGATGATAGATACTGCGACTTTGCAACTGTTATTGATTTTAAAGCAAACCGCAATTGGCTTGCAGAAATCCATTTCTATCGATTTTCCTTCCGATAAATTTATTGAAGCATCGGAGTTGTTGGGGATTGCCGAAATGCTGGAAGTTGATCAGGCGGCATCCGGCTTCTTTTGATGGGGCACTACCCGAATATACAAAATGAAAGAAAAAGCGCGCGAGTTTGAATATACCCAAGCAGATTTTGATGTTCTAAGGAAAATATCCAACCAATATTCCGGAATCTTGGTGCCGGACGATAAATTTGACATGTTTTATTCGAGGTTGTCGAAACGGGTTCGCATGCTGGGCTTCACCAGCTTCAAACAGTATTGTCACTATTTGAAACACAACCCGGATACTGAGTTTACTGAATTTATTAATGCTGTCACCACTAACCTCACTTCTTTTTTTCGCGAAAATCACCACTTTGAATATTTAAGCAAGACGGTTGTACCGGGTTTGCTTAAAAAACATGCCGGGACTAAACAGATTAAAGTTTGGTCCGCAGGTTGCTCAACAGGTGAGGAGCCTTATTCTTTGGCGATGACCTTGAAGGAAAGCGTCCCGGCTGATTGGACTGTAAATATTCTGGCTACCGATCTTGATACGAATGTTTTGGCCATCGCCGCAACCGGCATTTACATGGCTGATCGCGTGACAGGAATAGCCGAGCAACGCCTCAAACGCTGGTTTCAAAAAGGAGTGGGTGGACAAGCGAACAAGGTGCGAGTTAAACCGGAATTGAAAGAATTGATAGAGTTTAAACAATTGAATTTGATGCAGGAGTGGCCCTTGAAAGGGTATTTTGATTTTATTTTTTGCCGAAACGTTTTGATTTATTTTGATCGGGAAACCAAGGCGATGTTAGCGAATCGTTACTGCGGCTTATTGGAGGAGGGCTCATATTTGTTCATTGGCCATTCAGAATCCTTGCATCAGCTCGATACCGGATTCAGTTTGGTAGGTAATACTATCTACAGGAAGTCGAGTAAGTGAGTCATGTGCCCCATGTGGAAAGATCGCTTATCGCCGGCTTCGAAAATGTCAATCGGTATTGGGATCAAGAAAATCAAATAGTGGCGGCAAAATTGATGCCCGGTGACTACTACGTCACCAAACAGGATGAAATGATTACTACCGTGCTGGGTTCTTGCGTGGCAGCTTGTATAAGGGATGTGGTGACCGGCGTCGGGGGGATGAATCATTTCATGTTGCCGGAGACCAGTAAAAGTCGTTTGAACGACAGAGACGAAGCCGTCGTTGGCAATGCCTCGCGCTATGGCAATTACGCGATGGAACATTTGATCAATGCTATTTTGAAAAATGGCGGTAAGCGTAAAAACTTGGAAGTTAAGTTGTTCGGCGGCGGCAAAATCATCGCTACCCTGGGTGATGTGGGAGCCAGAAACATTCAATTCGTTTTGGATTATGTGGATACTGAAGCGTTGAATCTGGTTTCTCATGATTTGGGCGATATTTATCCGCGTAAGGTGAATTTTTTTCCGCACACCGGACGGGTCAGAATGAAAAAAATTAAAGATTTACACAACCAAACTATCTTCCTGCGCGAGAAGCAATATAGTTCGAGTATCAAGGACGCACCGGTTGAAGGTAGCGTAGAGCTATTTTAGGAAACCAGGATGACAAAAATTAAGCTATTGATTGTTGATGACTCGGCATTAATTCGCCAAATGCTGACGCAAATTTTTAATGAGGCAGGCGATATTGAAGTAGTCGGCACGGCTAGTGATCCGATTATTGCTAGGGAAAAAATAAAGGCCTTGAATCCCGACGTATTAACGTTGGACGTAGAAATGCCGCGAATGGATGGCCTCACATTTTTACGTAATTTGATGCGCTTAAGGCCTATGCCGGTGGTCATGATTTCAACGTTGACCGAAAAAGGCGCCGAAGTGACCCTTGATGCGTTGGCGCTCGGCGCGGTTGATTTTGTGGCAAAACCAAAAGTCGATGTCTCCCATGGCTTACGAGCCTATGCCGATGAGATTATCGGTAAAATCAGGATGGCCGCTCAGGCAAAAGTCAAAGCTTTGGAAACCAATCGGGTTGATGTCCCTACCCTTAGTTCAGTGAATGAGAATGCAATTGGTACGATGAAAAAGCATTTCAAAACGACTCATAAAATCGTGGCGTTGGGTTCTTCAACGGGCGGCACCGAAGCGGTCAAGGAACTGGTGAAAAGTCTGCCGAGAACGGCGCCGGCGATTGTCATTACCCAACATTTGCCCCTCGCCTTCAGCGCTTCGTTTGCCAAACATGTAAACGAGGCTTCCGACATGACTGCCTGCGTGGCTAGCGATGGGCAGCTGATATTGCCCGGAAATATCTATATAGCGCCAGGTGATCAACATCTCATGGTTGTGAGAGATGGCGCTCGTTACGCGTGTCGCCTTGATGATGGTCCACCTGTCAACAGACATAAGCCTTCCGTGGATGTTCTGTTTCGATCAGTTGCCGAAAATGTTGGTAGCAATGCGGTTGGGGTTATGTTGACGGGCATGGGGGCGGATGGTGCCAGAGCCATGCTTGAAATGCGTGAGGCCGGAGCCATCAACATAGTGCAGGATGAAGCATCCAGTATAGTTTGGGGTATGCCTGGCGAAGCCTACAAACTGGGGGCCGCGCATCATGTGTTATCCTTGGGGAAAATAGCGGAAAAAATCCTGGCCCTGGTGGATTGAAGATATGTTGCAGTTCCTAAAAGATAACGCGCTCCTGGTTTTATTCACGCTGGTAGTTTTGTTATTGCCTTTGTTTTCGTCCAATGCGCTGGTTTATTGGCTAGCGGCCCCAATTGCAACGATATTGTGGATGGTCAATGCATTTCGTGCTCAACGTGCGCAAGAGTCAGCCTCGACAAATAGCAAGGAGCTAAGCGAAGCCGAATTGGTGCGTGCGATTGATGACTATTTATTACATCTGAAAGATTGTATTGACCAAGAAGCATCCTATTTCCGCGCGGAATTGGAACAGCTCAAATCCATGCTCGCCGATGCGGTGAGCACGATGTCCAACAGCTTCAATAGCTTGGCTAGTTTGACGTCCGGGCAGTCATCGATAGTATATTCGTTGGTAAGTGATCTGGAAGGAAGTACCGACAAAGGGCGTAGTAGTCTCAATTTCACGAGTTTTGCCCAGGAAACCGATAATGTCTTGCAGTTTTTTATCGACCATATTCTGCAAATCAGTAAGCAGAGCATGGAGATGGTTGCGGTTATCAATGACGTTGGCGGCCATATGGCTCATGTCGAGAAACTGTTGGGCGATGTGCAAAAAATTGCCGATCAAACCAATTTGTTGGCGCTGAATGCCGCCATCGAAGCAGCCAGGGCAGGAGAAGCCGGTCGAGGTTTCGCGGTGGTTGCGGGAGAAGTGCGGAATCTATCGAAAAATTCCGATAAGTTCAGTGAAGAAATTAAGCGCGTGGTAAAGGCTTCCAAGGATAATATCCACGAAGCGCAAACCATGATTGAAATAATGGCCTCCAAAGACATGAACGTGGCGATTAGTTCCAAGGCCAGTATCGACAAGATGATGGATGATATCGCCGTCATTAATGCCAATATCTCCAGCAATGTCGGCGAAATTTCCCAATTGACAAATAAAATTGAGTTCAGTGTCGGTAATGCCGTGCGAGGGCTGCAATTTGAGGATATGGCTCGGCAATTGATCGAATATTTACAGTTCAATTTACAGCATTTCGGCTCGCTATCCGACGAGGTAAGCATAGGGTTGGGTGTATTTAAAACGGGTAGCGATGCAAATTGGCGCGATCAATTACAGCAAGGTTCTGACCGTTTGAAAATCATGAAGCAGCAGTGGCAAGTCAGAAAATCGCATATTGTTTCGCAATCTTCCATGGACGAAGGCGATGTGGACCTGTTTTAACGTAAATGTATGGCAATGACATGATAATTTGTGAGGCTAGAGAATATGGGTATTGAGGCACGCGTTGATGCGGGAGTGCTGTCGATTAAAATAAGCGGCCGGTTCGATTTCGGTGTGCACAATGAGTTTCGCGAAGCAACCAAGCTGGTTGAAAATGGCGTAAAACTGATAGAGGTGGATTTGAACGGCACTGAATACTTAGATAGCTCTGCCCTTGGGATGCTGTTAGTTCTACGAGATAAGATGGCTGGCGATAAGTCGGCCATACGGATTAAAAATTCGCGTACCGAAGTGAAAAAAATTTTGGAAATCGCTAATTTTGATAAATTATTTACACTGTCCTGAGCAATCCCGCTTTTTTATATAATCTAATGGCGCGATCAAACCGGCAACGGGTTGCGTAGCCGCCAACACTCCATGAACCAACAGACTGACTTTTCCAGTTCCGATTTCATTAGAAATTTTTTCCAGCGATTTCTACCCAATTCCCAAGTTGTTTCCCTAGCCATAGTTTTGCTGGGCGGCTTTTTATTGATATACGGCTTGCTGGATTTGCTGATGCCGGTCTTCGTGGCGATTGTGTTGGCGTATCTATTGGAAGGGCTGGTGGTTAAAGCCGAACAGCGCCAATTGGGGCGTTTAGTTTCCGTGCATCTGGTGTTCTTTGCGTTTATGGCTGCGCTGGGCTTTGTGTTGTTCGTACTAGTGCCGATAGTGTCCGAGCAAACAGTGCAACTGGTGCAACACATTCCGGAAATTGTCTCCAGCACCCAAGCCGAAATTATGCGTTTCCCTGAGCGTCATCCCGAACTCATTTCGGAAGTTCGAATTCGGGAAATCATGTTTTCCATTCAGCAAGACTTGCTCAAGTATGGTCAGGATTTAATCTCCGGCTCTGCTCAATCGTTTGTAGGATTGGTGGCGGTGATTATTTATTTGTTTTTGGTGCCGTTGATGGTGTTTTTCTTTCTGAAGGATAAACAGGTTTTATTAGGTTGGTTTGTGCAGTTTCTGCCGAAGGATACCAGTCTCAGCTTGCGGGTCTGGCATGAGGTGGATAGGCAAATCGCCAATTACGTTAGAGGCAAATTTCTTGAAGTGTTTATCCTGTGGGCGATCAGTTACATAGTCTTCTGGTTGTTGGGCTTGAATTACGCGATGTTGCTTGCGGTACTGATGGGATTGTCCGTGATGATTCCTTATGTCGGCGCGACATTGGTGACTTTTCCGGTGTTGGCTGTGGCCTACGTTCAGTGGGGTGTGGGTGGCAACGATCACTTTATGTACGTATTTATCGCTTATTCGGTGATTCAGGCTCTGGACGGCGTGATATTGGTGCCGTTGCTGTTTTCTGAGGCCGTAAATTTGCACCCTATCGCCATTATTGTCGCCATTCTGTTTTTTGGCGGCTTGTGGGGGTTTTGGGGGGTGTTTTTTGCGATACCCTTGGCCACGCTGGTTAAAGCGGTGTTAATGGCGTGGCCAAAGGCTGAAATCAGTCAAGCATTAGTCTGATAGCTTTACAAATTGTCCGATGCAAAATCCGCCAGCCGCGAACGCTCGCCGCGCCGCAACGTAATATGGGCGCTATTCGGCCAGGATTTGAAACGATCAACCACATAGGTCAAACCGGAGCTGGTAGCGGTTAGATACGGCGTATCGATTTGTGCCAGATTGCCGATGCAGATAATTTTTGTACCCGGTCCTGCCCGGGTAATCAAAGTCTTCATCTGTTTAGGCGTCAGATTTTGCGCTTCGTCGATAATCAAATAGCGATTCAGAAAAGTCCGTCCGCGCATAAAGTTCAGCGAACGAATTTTTACCCGGTTCATCATCACGTTTTGCGAAGCGCCTTGCTCCCATTCGGTCGTGCCCGAGCGACTGCCCAGCAATTCCAGGTTGTCCATCAACGCCCCCATCCACGGCGCCATTTTTTCTTCTTCGGTGCCGGGTAAAAAACCAATGTCTTCACCAACCGGCATGGTCTCCCGCGTCATGATGATTTCCAGATAGAGTTTGCTTTCCAGCGTCAAAGACAGACCGGCCGCCAGTGCCAGCAAGGTTTTACCGGTGCCGGCCGAGCCAATCAGCGTGACGAAATCGACGTTGGGGTCGAGCAGGGCGTTCAGCGCAAAGTTTTGCTCGCGGTTTTTGGCGGAAATACCCCAGATGCTATTGTGTTTGGTGCGGTAATCACGGGCCAATTGCAATACTGCGGTGCCGCCTTCGCGGCTTTTCACGATGGCTTCGAAATTATCTTCGCCTTCCATATACAGATATTGGTTGGGATACCATTCGGCCACCAGTGGGCCGTTGACGCGGTAATAGGTGTTATTGTTTTCCTGCCACGATTCCATCTTGCCGCCGTGCTCTTCCCAGAAGTCGCTGTCCAGCGCCATCGTGCCGTTGTACAACAGATCTATGTCTTCGATGGTTTGATCGTTATGGTAATCCTCGGCATTGATTTGCAGCGCCGCCGCTTTGATGCGCATGTTGATGTCTTTGGAGACCAGGATTACATTCACATCCGGGTATTCCTTGCCCAGCGCCAGCACAATACTCAGGATGGAATTATCGGCAATTTGCCCGGGCAGGTCGGCGGGGAGTAGATGCGAGAATTGGCGGGTTTGAAAATACAGACGGCCATCGAATTCGCGTTCGCCGTTCAGTGAATGTTCAATGCGCGAAAGCGGCAAGCCGGCGTTGATAGTTTGTTGATCGGCATCGCGGATTAGTTCGTCTAAAAAGCGGCTGACCTGGCGGACGTTGCGCGATACATCGGATAAGCCTTTTTTGGCGTGATCCAATTCTTCCAGCACCACCATCGGAATGAAAACATTGTGTTCTTGAAAGCGAAAGATGGACGTTGGGTCGTGCATCAGTACGTTGGTGTCCAACACGAACAATTTTTTGCCGGCGGATTGAATATTCATATTATCCTTATAAAAAGCGTGGAAAGGTGGTTTCAACAGAAACCCGGTGCTGCGCTGAATGTATTTCTACTCTATCTGTGGAGTTATCGTCAACCGAGCTATCGCTTGAAGTGTGTGCGATAAGTGCCGGTGCCATGGACTTAAAGAGTAGTGCGATCTCTTCGTCAATTCCGGTTTTTATAAAAACACAAGCCTCAATAATCGACTACTCTCCAGATTCTCTATACTTAAGCCGTCGTCATTGGTTGTGTATAGTCGGTTACAATAGAGCACATATGTCGCGACAACTTAATTTGTATCGGTATTTTTAGGATAGCTATTTATGACATTCTCACCCTCAAGCCAGCCAGACTTGGATTGGAGCCAGATTAGGGAAACCATCAAACTGTTGACCGTCTCGGTTGCTCAGGTTGAAGGCAGTATGAAAGCCGGCGACGAGTCGGTCTCAGCCTTGGCCGACTCGTTTACCGGTATGGTTGAAGAGATGAAAAATATCCATGAGATACTGAGCGGTTTTCAGCAGAGCGAGAGCCGCGACCAAGCTTTGGCGCATTGCGAGGCGACCCAGCATAAAATCTATTCGGCGATTGTGGCGTTCCAGTTTTATGATCGCCTGCAGCAATGCTTGCAACACGTGTCTAACAATCTAAAAGGCTTGTCGATCATCATCGATACGCCGCACAGGTTATATAATCCTGCCGAATGGTATAAGTTTCAGGAAAGCATTCGTAACCAGTACACTATGGAATCTGAAAAAGTGATGTTTGATGCTATCCATCAGGGTAAAAGCGTCGATGAAGCGCTAGCCTTGTTTCAACAAGCGAATCAGCAAAGCGACGATGATGAAATCGAACTGTTTTAATTTTACTTGGCTACTTAAATCGTAAATGAAAAAAAAATCTCTGTTAATTTTGTGCCCTCTGTTACTGATATTAACGGCGTGTAGTAATCCAGGCTCAGAACCGCCGGTGGCGGGAAGTGTACCGGCCAAAAAAGCCCCGTCTAAAAAATCGGCGGCAAACAAAGTACCTGCGGCCACTGCAAAAAAACCGGCGTCTACCCCCGATACCGCGACCTATCCCATCGAAAGCGTTAGCAATAACTTTAAAGATGAACCGAATCTGCCGACCTTTCGCGCCGAGCCGTTGATGCCGCCGGCCGATATTCCGCCGCCTGCGCCAGCCAGTCCGGCTCTGACAGCACCCGCTCCCGCGGCGGTGGCTACGGCAACTGCGCCGGCACCGAGGTTTGTCATAGAAGACGCGCGCATCCCCAGCGGCACGCCGCCGGCGGTGGTGGCTTTAATTAGCGAGTCCGACCGCAGCCGCAACAGCGGCGATCTCGATGCGGCGGTGGTGGTGATGGAGCGCGCCTTACGTATCGATTCGCGCAATCCGACCCTGACCTATAAACTGGCGCAGCTCAGAATCAAGCAAAATAAACCGCAACTTGCCGAAGAGTTGGCCGGCAAGGCGGCTCTGCTGGCTGGTGGCGACCTCGATCTGAAACGCAAAAGCTGGTTGCTGATCGCCGAAGCCCGGCAAATGCAGCAAAATTCCCAAGGGGCCAGAGAAGCTAAAGCCAAAGCGGACAGCTTTTTCGGTCGCTAGTGGCTCAGAGTTCCAATCCGGCGCTGTCGAGCGCCGCCGCAAAATTGGCGGATATTTTCGGCGAAGGCGGCGCCTTAGCCGAGATTATCAACGGCTACTCGCCGCGCGCCGCGCAAATAGAGATGGCTGAGCAGATTGCTTATGCCATCGAGTCGCAGCAAAATCTGATTGCCGAGGCCGGGACCGGTACCGGAAAGACCTTTGCTTATCTGATTCCCGCGATTCTGTGCGGCAAGAAAGTCATCGTGTCCACCGGTACCAAAAATCTACAAGACCAGTTGTTCAACAAGGATTTGCCGGTGATACGCAAAGCCTTGAGCAAACGGCCATTCAAAGCCAGTTTGCTGAAGGGCCGCGCCAATTATTTATGCACCTATCGATTGGAACAGGCTTTGAATTCCGCGTTCGGTTACAGTCAGGAAGATGCGGCGGCCCTGGCACAGATCAAAGCCTGGTCGAAACGCACCAAGGCAGGCGACGTCTCTGAAGTAGCCGATGTGCACGACGGCGATCCGGTCTGGTTTCACGCGACTTCGACCACCGACAATTGTTTGGGTCAAAATTGCCCCGATTATGCCGACTGTTTTCTCACTAAAGCCCGCAAACAGGCTCAAGAGGCTGAAATCGTCGTCGTCAATCATCATCTCCTTTGCGCCGACTGGTCGATTCGCGAAACCGGTTTCGGCGAATTATTGCCCGATGCCGAAGTAGTCGTCATCGACGAAGCGCATCAACTGGCCGATACCGCCTCCAATTTTTTGGGGGTGACGATCAGCGGCAAGCAATTAGTCGATCTAGCCGACGACAGCCTGGCCGAGTATTTCACCGACGCCAAGGATATGCCGGACCTGCGCACAGCTTGCGAAGACTTACAGCACGAAGTGAAGGATTTGCGTTTGGCGTTTGGCCTGGAACTGCGCCGCGGCGACTGGCAAGACATCGAAACCAATCCCAAAATCGCCGGCGCGTTGGAATCCTTGCAAAAGCAACTGGCGCGCTTGACCGATCAATTGGAACGCGCCTCGGTGCGCAGCAAAGGTCTGGAATCCTGTTTCGACCGGGCCGAAGCGCTGGACGCGCAACTGGAAACGCTGATCAACGACAAGGATGGACAGTGGATTAAATGGTACGAAACCTACAGTAAGTCATTCACCCTCAGCCGTACGCCGTTGGACATCGCCAAGGAATTTCGCAGCTTCATGGCCCGGCATAAAGCCACCTGGATTTTTACCTCGGCAACCCTGAGCGTGGCCAACAATTTCGTGCATTTTTCCAAGAATCTGGGTTTGAGCGGAGCGCTCAGCCAGAGCTGGGAGAGTCCGTTCGATTACCCGAACCAGGCATTGTTTTATCATCCCAAAGGCTTGCCGCAGCCCAGCGATCCGGACTTTACCGACAAAATTGTCGAGTTCGCCTTGCCGGTGCTGGAAGCCAGCCGGGGCAGGGCGTTTTTCCTTTTCACCAGTCACCGGGCCTTGCAGCGGGCCGCGCAATTGCTGGAAGGTAAGCTCGATCATCCAATTCTGGTGCAAGGTACTCGTTCCAAGGGTGTGTTATTGGATCAATTTAAGGAATTGGGCAACGCGGTATTGTTGGCAACCGCCAGTTTCTGGGAAGGCGTAGACGTACGCGGCGACGCTTTGTCTTGCGTGATCATCGACAAACTGCCGTTCGCTTCGCCGGGCGATCCGGTGCTGAAAGCACGCATGAATGCGATGGAAAAGCAGGGCCGCAACCCATTTTTCGAGCATCAACTCCCCAGCGCCATCATTATGCTGCGCCAGGGAGTGGGCCGCTTGATTCGCGACGTCAACGACCGCGGTGTGCTGATGGTCTGCGACCCCAGATTATTGAAGCGCTCCTACGGCCAAATGTTTTTAGATAGCGTGCCGGCGATGAAGCGCAGCCGCGAGATCGAGGATGTGCGGCGGTTTTTTGCGTTGGATGAATCACATTGAACATTGCGTAGGCCGGAATAAGCGTTAGCGTTTCCGGCATCTTGTTGACAGAGGTACAGATTTGAAATTATTGGCAGTAGAAACCTCCACCGACGCCTGTTCGGCGGCTTTGTTTATCGATGGCGAGATTAGCGAAAAATTTGCCGTCGCGCCGCGCGAACATACCAAATTGATTTTACCGATGATCGACGAATTGATGGCCGATGCCCAGCTCAAACCGCAACAACTGGACGCTATCGGTTTGAGTCGCGGGCCCGGTTCGTTTACCGGTGTCAGAATTGCCGGCGGCGTGGTGCAGGGCATTGCGTATGGTGCCGATTTGCCGGTGGTGCCGGTTTCGACGTTGGCGGCAATCGCCCAAGATTTTTTTAATCGTCGCGCCGATGCTGAGCTGGGTTTTACGGCGATGGATGCACGGATGAACGAGATTTTTTGGGGTGTGTATCAACGTAACGAATTAGGTTTGGCGGAGTTATACGGCGCGGAAGCCGTGACGCCCGCCGGCGACGTGATATTTCCCGATCGCGCTGGCTTTGGCGTCGGTTCCGGTTGGGACGTTTATGCGGAGCAGTTGGGCCAACGTTTAGCCGAGCGTGTGCTGGGAGTTGAGGTCGAAGTCTGGCCGCGTGCCGGCTGTGTCGCGCAATTGGGTGCTTACGGTTTTGCCAATGGTTTGGCCGTGGCTGTCGAGCAAGCCATGCCGGTTTATCTGCGCGATAAAGTGGCAAAAAAACAATCGGAAAGATAAGTGAGCTAGCCTCTTTGACCCGCCGCTAAAACTGCGTCGCGACGTTTTTAAGTGCCTTCTAAGGTACAATAGCGTTTTACCTAAGCCGATATTTTTAGCCCATGGCGCAATATTTCGAAATTCATCCGAAAAACCCGCAGCCGCGCTTGATTCAACAAGCCGTTAATATTTTGCGGAACGGCGGGGTCATCGTTTATCCCACCGATGCTTCCTACGCACTGGGCTGCCAGATTGGCGATAAGGCGGCGATGGATCAAATTCGCAGCCTGCGCCGGCTGGATGATAATCATAACTTCACGCTGTTGTGTACCGACCTGTCGCAGGTTTCCAACTTTACCAAAATGGGCAACGAAGCGCATCGCTTGATCAAAAAGCTGACGCCCGGCCCATTTACGTTTTTACTGGATGCCACGCGAGAAGTGCCGCGCCGTTTGCAGCATCCGAAAAAGAAAACCATAGGCGTCAGGATCACTGATCATCCGGTGGCTCAAGCCTTGGTCGAGCAGCTTGGCGAACCGTTGTTGACATCCACCTTGATGATGCCCGGCGATAGCGAGCCTTTGGCCGATCCTTACGAGATCAGAAAAAGGCTGGAAAAAGACTTGGCCCTGGTGATAGATGTCGGGGTGATCGAATATCAACCCACTACCGTAATCGCTTGCGGCGACAAGTCGATTGACATTATTCGACAAGGTATCGGTATTGCGCCGATGTTGGAGTGAAACAGCCATGATGGACGAATTAACCCTGATACAAAGGATCGTAGTTTGGATTTTACCGGTGATTTTTGCGATTACCGGTCACGAGGTGGCGCACGGTTGGATTGCGAAGAAGTTGGGCGACAACACCGCTGCCGACCAAGGCCGCTTAACGCTGAATCCTCTCAAACATATTGATGTGTTGGGCACGCTGATTATTCCCGGTTTATTGTTGCTGACCTTTACCGGTTTTGTGTTCGGTTGGGCCAAGCCGGTACCGGTCGATCCTCGCGCGTTTAAAAAGCCGCGCCAAGCCATGGCGATCGTGGCGGTAGCCGGTCCTTTATCCAATTTGTTGATGGCGGCGGCCTGGGCTTTGCTGGCTAGAATCGGCGTGATGCTGGAAATCGAATATATCTCCTTCCCGTTGATCTACAGCGGTGTTGCGGGGATCAGCATCAATTTGGTTTTGGCTTTGATCAATCTTTTGCCTATTCCGCCGTTGGATGGCAGTCGGATTTTATCCGGATTGCTGCCGGAATATTGGGCTTGGCAGTACAATCGATTGGAACGGTTTGGTTTTATTTTTTTGTTGATATTACTTGCTACCGACGTGTTGCAATATTTGCTGGCTTATCCAATGTACTACGCCCAACAATTATTTTTTAGTTTGGCGGGCATGTAGTTTTGAACGAAGTAGCATTACCGGTTGAATCCGCGCTGCCGCCGCTGGCGCTGGTTCAAGGCCAGCCCTATCAGGATTTACCGGACGATCTCTACATTCCGCCGGATGCGCTGGAAGTCTTTCTGGACGCGTTCGAAGGACCGCTGGATTTGTTGTTGTATTTGATTCGTCGGCAGAATCTGGATATTCTCGACATCCCCATCGCCCAGATTACCAAGCAATATATTGCCTACATCGACATGATGGAAAATATGCGTCTGGAACTGGCCGCCGAATATCTGGTGATGGCCGCGCTGCTGGCGGAGATCAAATCGCGGATGCTGCTGCCCAGACAGCCGGAAAGCGAGGAAGAAGAGGAAGACCCCAGAGCGTTTTTGATCCGTAAATTACAGGAATACGAAGCGATCAAAAAAGTCGCCGAAGAAATCGACCTGCTGCCCAGAAACGAGCGCGATACCTTTGAATTCGCTGTCGACACCTCGACCGTGGATGTTAAGCAAATTCTGCCGGATGTGCAGCTCAACGAACTCCTGCTGGCCTTCCAGGATATATTGAAGCGTGCCGAGAGGCTTAGCCACCATCAAATAACCAAAGAACCCCTATCAGTCCGTGAACGAATGGCAGCCATTTTGGAAAAACTTAACGGAGCAAATCAGCTCTCTTTCGCAGCGTGTTTTACCCGAAGTGAAGGAAAAAACGGAGTGGTTGTCGCGTTTCTTGCCATCCTTGAACTCTCCAAGGAACGCATCATCGACATCTTCCAGCCCGAACCTTACGCCGGTATCCAAGTTAGAATCCGCGTCGATAGCGGCACCGGGGACTGATTCACAGTTAGCCGAAACCGTCGTCGATGATGTTATTCCCGCAGCCAAACCCAGAACGCCCCGCAAACCTCGCAGCAGGCCCGAGCCGGTCACGATATTCGTGCCGGTCAAGCGGCGCGCCGTGCGTTTTCCGGCTATCTGGGCTAGCGAGCCGCGCGTTGCGGTTTTACCAGCCATTGAGCCAAGCGAACCAGTCGCTGTGCCCAAGTTTCGGCGGAGAACGGCGCGCCTGCTGCCAGCTTGGCAGACTAGTTGGCAGCCAGTTGCGCCGGAGGCTACGGCCGTTAGCGAGGCTAGGCGCGCAACCCGCTTGCCGCAGCGCTGGTCTGAGATTATTCGCGCCAGCACTGTCGAACCCATCCTGGTTGAACGCCACCGATTACAGCCCGACATAATTAAAGAGTGCGACATGAACACCAAGCGCATTGTGGAAGCCATTTTGTTTGCCGCCAATCGGCCGATGACGATTAAGCAGATCCAGGAAACCTTTCCGGAACTGGAGCAACCCGATACTTTGTCGGTGCAAATGGCCCTGGATGAAATCGCCCGCGACTACGCCGACCGGCCGATTGGACTGCGGCAATTGGCCAGCGGCTACCGGTTTCAGGTGCGCGAAGGTCTGTCGCCTTACGTGACGCGCTTGTTCGAGGAAAAGCCCGCGCGTTATTCGCGCGCGTTGTTAGAGACCCTGGCCATCATCGCCTATCGCCAGCCGGTGACACGTGGTGAAATCGAGGATATTCGCGGCGTCAGCGTAAGCAGTTCCATCATTCAAACCCTGTTGGAGCGCGAGTGGATTCGCGTCATCGCCCATAAGGAAGTACCTGGCCGGCCGGCCTTGTTCGGCACCACCAAACAATTTTTGGATTATTTCAATTTAACTACATTGAGCGAATTACCGACGCTGGAAGAAATCGTCAATTTCGATTTCGGCAATTCGCCTCAACCGCAACCTGAGCAGGACCACAGTGAAAGACCGCAAACCGCCGAGATCGAACAACCCGTCAGCCCCGCAGGACAAACGGGCCCAGAAACCGCAGTCTCGGAAACCGAGTTCGACGCCCAAACCGAAGCCGGCCTCGGCGCCGAAAACCTCACCCTCCACTAAAGCCGCGCCTGCCGGCGGCGAGCGCATCCAGAAACTCCTGGCTCGAGCCGGCGTTGGGTCGCGCAGAGAAATCGAGCGCTGGATTGAAGAAGGCAAACTCACCGTCAACGGTAACCCGGTGCAACCGGGCTATCACTTAAAGCCCGACGACCATCTGCAAATCAATGGTCGTGTCGTCAAATGGGAAAAATACGCCGAGCAACCGACCCGGGTGCTGGTGTACCACAAACCGGTCGGCGAACTGGTCACCCGCCGTGACCCTGAAGGCCGTCCGGTAATATTTACCCAACTGCCGCGCCTGCAAGTCGGTCGCTGGATCGCCGTCGGTCGCCTGGACATCAATACTTCCGGCTTGATTTTAGTCACCAATAACGGCGAACTAGCCAACCGTTTGATGCACCCGTCGCGCGAAGTCGAACGTGAATACGCGGTGCGGATCTTGGGCGAAGTGGACGATGCCATGCTGGCGCGCCTGAAACAAGGCGTGGAACTGGAGGACGGTCCGGCGCATTTCGAAGACGTCAGCTTTTACGCTGGTGAAGGTGCCAACAAATGGTTCTATGCCACGGTGAAGCAGGGGCGTAACCGTTTGGTGCGGCGTTTATGGGAATCTCAAGGCGTTAAAGTTAGCCGCTTGATTCGGGTCCGTTACGGCGATGTGAGTTTACCGGAGCGGGTTAGGGCGCATTCGTTTTATGAGTTGGAGGCTAAGGAATTGCAAGGGTTGATGGAGTTTGTGGGGTTGTAATCGGTTCGTTTTATTCATTTTTGGAGTTTCCATAAACACGAGTCTTTGTCTTTGAATCACATAAAGACGTTACATTCACTATTAGAGGTTCTATGTCAGCTCGCAGTGATTTAACAGGTTTTGCGGCGCTGCTTGGGGAAAGCTTTTCCTCACGGATAGACCTGCTTACGAAAGTACTCCTGGATGCACATTACCCATCTCTCGTAGCCTATAAAGAACGGCTTTTAGCTGAGACCATTCGCAACTATTTGCCGCGATCAGTGGAGGTTGGTACCGGTTTTGTATTGTTTCCGCATGAGGATATTTCACCACCAGGCGGACATTTAAACCACGATCCTTTGAATCAAAGCGCATTCACTGTCTCCAAAACAATGTGACATTCTTGTGTTTGATTCCAATAGTTATCCGCCAGTTTTTCGCGACGGTGATTTTGTGGTTCTTCGTCCAGAATCTGTAAAAGCGGTTATAGGGATGCCGCTTGTTTCCTGCGTTCCTCGCTTTTGCTAGGGGTTGCCGAAAGGGGCTTCCTGCCCCTTCGGCAACGTGCGGCATCCATGCCGCACCCCTGCGGGCTATTCCTATCAAAAGCTGCGGTACTCGGCGCGGCATACGGGACAAACCGTCCGCAAATTTATATTGCGTAGGCTGGGTAGGAGCGATAGCGGAAACCCAGCTTGAACGTCTTTGACCCACCCAAGAACGGCATTTTAGGGCTCGTGACTTGCCGATCAAGACAGGAAAGATTTCAGTTTATCCGTGAAGCTGTGCCAGCCTTCTTCTAATTTTGCGGCGGATTCTTTCCAACCGGTTTCAAAGTTTTCTTTGACATCGTCCCAGGTTTCGTCGGCGACGGCAGCGATTTCTGCGGCTTTGGCCTTGGCTTGTTCCAATTTCGGCTCCAGGTCGGCGATGGCCGCGCGAGCTTCCTCCAGCGCCTCGTGGGATTCGTCTAGTGCTGTTTGCTTGAGCGCTTCTAATTTCACTTGCTGTTCGTCAATTGAAGCATTAACTTTGGCTAGCAGTTCATCTTTGGTCATGACACTGTACTCCCGCTTGGAGATGGGTTGAATGAACTGGCAGTCTAGCAAACTTGTGTTACCGGATGTCGATCTTCGCGGGTTTTTGCAATTTAGCGATTCAATGAAAATCCCTGGATTGACTTACCAAGTCGCCGATCCAGCTACTCCAATCCTCCAACTTCCCGGCGACCAGATGTAACACACCGTCTTCTTGCTGGATGGTCCCGGTTACCGATAGCAGGCGGGCTTTCAGTAAAGGTTTGCGTTGTGCCAGAGCGGTGGCGGGCCAGACCACCAGATTGACTTGGCCGGTTTCGTCTTCCAGGGTGACAAAGGTCACGCCGGCAGCGGTCATCGGCCGTTGCCGACAGATTACTAAGCCGGCGACCTGGGCGATGCTGCCGTTGCGTCGTTGCCATAAGGACGCGGCGGTGGTGACGCCGCGGCGGCGCAAACGTTCGCGCAACAGGCCTAGCGGATGCTCGCGGAGGCTGAGCCGGGTGCTGGCATAGTCCGCCAATACCTCCTGGCCCGGCTTGGGGGCTTTTAATAGCGGAGTGGCTTCGGCGATGACCGGTACGCCAAATGCTGGGGTGGCTGCTTCCACGCCGCTGGCCGCCCAAAAGGCGCGATGTCGGTTGCCGGCCAGGGTTTTCAAAGCATCGGCCGCCGCCAAGCATTCCAAATCTTGCCGATCCAGACCGGCACGCGCGGCGAGATCGGTAACATTGGCAAATGTTTGTCGGCCTCGGGCCTGGATAATCTTTGCCGCCGCGATTGCCGATAAACCCTTGACTTGATTAAATCCCAAGCGTAAGGCCGGCGCGGCGTTGGCGGGAAACTCCAATGAACATTGGCTTTGACTGGCTTGCACATCCACCGGTCTGACTTCCACTCCATGGCGGCGGGCGTCTTGCACCAATTGCGACGGCCCGTAAAAGCCCATCGGTTGGCTATTTAACAAGGCGCAACAAAACGCCGCCGGATGATGGTGTTTCAACCAAGCAGAGACGTAAGCCAGCAAGGCAAAGCTGGCGGAATGCGACTCCGGGAAACCGTAATCCCCAAAGCCTTTGATCTGTTGAAAAATCCGCTGGGCGAATTCGGCGCTGTAGCCGCGCGCCCGCATGCCGTCCAGCAGTTTGCGTTCGAACGGTTCCAGCCCGCCCTTACGCTTCCAGGCTGCCATGGCTCGGCGCAGTTGGTCGGCTTCGTCGGCAGTAAAACCGGCGGCGACCATAGATAATTGCATGACTTGTTCCTGAAAAATCGGGATGCCCAAGGTGCGCTCCAGTACGGCTTTAACTTCCGGGCTGGGATAATCGACCGGTTCCAGGCCCTTGCGCCTCGCCAGATACGGATGCACCATCTCGCCTTGAATCGGGCCGGGGCGGACGATGGCGATTTCGATGACCAGATCGTAATAGTTTTGCGGCTTCAGGCGCGGCAGCATGGTCATCTGCGCCCGCGACTCGACTTGGAACACGCCGATGCTGTCGGCTTGTTGCAGCATTTGGTAAACCGCCGGGTCCTCAGCGGGAATATCGGCCAGGGTCCAGGCGATGTTAGGTGAGCCTGTTTCTTCGGTAGGGGTGATAAAAGTCGAAACAGTCCCTTCTCCCTCCGGGAGAAGGTTAGGATGAGGGCGGTGGTTATGATTTGAATATCCCCTCACCCCAGCCCTCTCCCGGCGGGAGAGGGAGTTTTTGCAATTCTCTTCAACAAAGGGATATTGGTGCTGGGGCGGCCGGCAATATTGACCAAGATATTCCAAGGCCTTACGAATCGCACTGAGCATGCCCAGTGCCAGCACGTCGATCTTCAACAAGCCCATCGCTTCCAGGTCGTCTTTTTCCCATTGAATCACGGTGCGGTCGGTCATCGCGGCATTTTCTACCGGCACCAGGCGTGAGAGCTCGTCGCGAGCGATCACGAAGCCGCCGACGTGTTGCGACAGATGGCGCGGAAAGCCCTTGATTGCCTGAACCAGCACGGCCAAGCGTTGTACGGTGGGGCTTTCCGGGTCGAAGCCGCATTCTTTCAGCGATTCCGGCATTAGCTTATAGCCATCCCATCGATCCACGCTGTCGGCCAGGCGTTCGACTTGCGCCAGGTTCAAGCCCAAGGCTTTCCCGACATCGCGTACCGCGCTGCGGGTGCGGTAAGTAATCACCGTAGCGGCCAAAGCCGCTCGGTGCCGGCCGTATTTTTGGTAGATGTATTGAATGACTTGTTCGCGGCGCTCGTGTTCGAAATCCACATCGATGTCCGGCGGTTCGTTGCGCTCGCGGGATAAGAAGCGCTCGAACAATAGATTCATCCGGCCCGGATCGACTTCGGTAATCCCTAGGCAAAAACACACCGCCGAATTAGCCGCCGAGCCGCGGCCTTGGCAGAGGATGCCTTGTTCCCGCGCGTATCTGACAATGTCGTGTACAGTCAGAAAATACGGCTCGTAAGCCAAGTCGGCGATCAGAGCCAGCTCGTGTTCGATTTGTTGGCGGACTTTTGCCGGCTCGCCATGCGACCAGCGTTTGCGAACGCCGGCTTCAGTCAAATGCCGCAGCCAGGACGTGGGCGTATGCCCATCCGGCACCAGTTCTTGCGGATACTCGTAACGCAATTCGTCCAGCGAGAATTGGCAGCGTTCGGCAATGATTAACGATTGTTGCAACCATGCCGCTGGATAAAGCTCGGCCAGCCGGGGCAGGGGGCGTAGGTGACGTTCGCCACTGGCAAACAAAGCATAGCCCAGTTGCGATAAGGGTTGACTGAGGCGAATTGCGGTCAGTGTATCTTGCAAAGCCCGGCGCGAGCGGTGGTGCATGTGCACATCGTTGCAAGCGACAATTGGAATAGCCAATTGCCGGGCTATGTTTTGGGCTTGTTGGAAATGGCTTTCATCGCAGCCTGATAAAAATCTGCCGATACCCAGCCAAAGATCGTCGGCAAACAGCTTTTTCAACCAGCGGCCATCGTCTGCCAGGAATTGGTCGTTGGCTAACCAGATGGCCAGACAGCCTTGCGGAAAATGCTTGGTTAAATCGGGTCTAGTCAGCCGATAGCTGCCCTTTTCGGCTTGGCGGCGGGCCAGGGTAATCAAGGCGGACAGGTTGCCGTAGCTGCTTCTATCGGTTGCCAGCAAGACCAGTTTCAGACCGCCTTCCAAGACAAACTCGCTGCCGATGATCAAATTGATATTGTGTTTCTTAGCTGCCAGATGCGCTCTTACCACGCCCGCCAGTGAGCATTCGTCGGTCAGCGCCAGTGCCTGGTAACCCAGGCTGGCTGCTTCCTCGACCAGTTCTTCAGGATGCGAGGCGCCGCGCAGAAAGCTGAAGTTGGACAGGCAGTGCAATTCCGCAAAACCGAGGTTTGGCGCGCGGGCCTCATCCGAACAGGCCATGGATAAACCACTGTTGTCTGGCGGTTAAATCGCGATATACCCACAGCTTACGACCGCGTTTATCTTGGGCGATGTGATAGTCGCGGCGGATCGGCAGGTCGTCCCACCAGCCGGACTCGATGCGTTCCGGCGAGGATAGCAGGCTAAGGCCGCTTAGCCGCACCGGTTCGGGATTAGTCAGCAGCCACAAAGGTCGAGGCGCTAAATCGGGATTTGCGGTCAGCCGGTTTGGCATGTCGGTCATGGCGCGTTCCGGGCGATGGTCGGCTTGCATACCTGGAAATGTCAAGGCGTGATGGCCCAGTCTGGCCTGCAACTGATCCAAAACCGCTTGCCATTCGGCTTCGCTGCCTGGGGTTTCGTGGTCGTCGAACAGGCTAAAGCGTTCCGGCTGAAACGGCGCTATGGCTTCGCTCTGCAAAGTAACGGCCAGCACCGGCGCGGGTAACGGCGAGCGTTCCAGTTTTTCGTACAGCAAGCCGCACCAGTGTTTAGGGTCGCGACTGCCCGCGCGAAAATCCAATGTTAAGCGAGTGGCGGGACGGTCGTAATGGTGCAGTTCCAGGGTGATGCCTAGTGTTGTGGCGTCGCGGTTTTTTAGAAATGCGGCAAATTCGCCGGCCAGCTGTTCGACAGCCGGAAAGAAATGCTCGATACGTTCCAACTCGATCGGCATCTCTCTGCTGGCCTGGAAGTGGGGTGGACGATGGAAAGCTTGTAAAACTTGAGTTTGTTGGCCGGCGAGTCTATCCAGTTGTTGCAATAACACGGCGCCATAGCGCTTTGCCAGGCCGTCGCGCGGCAGTCGCCACAAGTCGGTGAGTTGGCGAATACCCGTGCGGAATAGCCGGTGTAAGATTTTATCGTCCAGCGCCAGGGCGGCGACGGGCAGCGGACCTAATGCCGAGCGCAAAGCCTGGCGATCTGTGACAATGGTTTCCAGGCTTAGTCTTGCCAGTAAGACGCTAGCTGTTGGGGACGGGCTAATGGCGATTAGCGGACGATGCCTAGCGGTTTGCAATGCCGTTCTTAGTTTATCTTGTAAGCGCTCTACGCCGCCGAACAGGGTCAGACAGGAACGAATTTCCAGTAGCAGGCAGTTTGGCTGATCCAGGCTGACCCAGGGGCTGAAATCCAGCGCAATTTCGGCGAGTTGTTGTAATGCCTGGCGTTCGGCGAACGGATCGCGGTTCCGAATGCTCAAGCCGGGACACAGGGCTAAAGCGGCAGCGGGGGCCATGCCTGGTTCGACGCCGGCTTGCCGGGCTGCTTCCGAGACCGCATATAAACGAGTTTGGCCTTTGCTCTGCGCCGAACAGGTGACGGCCTGATCTAAATCCAGATGCAGTGCGGCCAAAGCCAAGTCGGGAAAATACGCACACAACCAAATTTGGTTATTGGCTGCGTTGGGTTTGGCAATGGCATCGACCCGGTGCGCCGGGGTTGGCGATAGTGCTTTGGCGGTTGCAGCCATCGTTTTCTTATAGCGGCAAGATTAATGACGCGCGTTGCAAACTGCCGCGCGCCTTCAAAATGTGCAAGGCCAGGCCGGTCTCCGCCGGCTTGACTTCCAGACGTAATGCCGTATACCCGCTGCCGCTACGTTGCTTTGGAAACAGTACTGCCAACGCGGAGCCGGCTTCGGCGGCCAATTGTAAGCGGCGGATTTGATGATCGCTGAGCCGGCGCGGCCAGGCCAAGGTCATGCCGCAGCGGCGGCTGCGCAGCAGTTTTTCCAGACTCCAGGGAATATCCGACTCTTGCCGACAATCCACTACCAGAACATAAGTTAAATCAATGCCGGCCTGCGCCAATGCCGGTGCGTAAGCTTGCTGCGGCGGGGCGATCCAGGCTATCCAGCGTTTGCTTTGCGTCATGCCGGCCATGGCCGGCAGCAGCAGGCTTAATTCGCCGATGCCTAAGCAGGGCGATAGAATTTCCAACACGCCGCCTAAGGGCCAGCCACCACCTGGTAGCAAGGCATCAAGCTCGGCAAAGCCGGAAGGAATGACCGGCCAAGCTTGGTTTTCCGAACGCAAGCCGCGCCAGACGCCGGTTTGCGAGCGCAAGAGCTGGTCTATGGCACTTGCATTCATAGCCCGCTGCGAATCACGCCGACCACCACGCCTTCGATCACCAAAGGCTCGCGTTGCAAATTCACTACGATTACCGTGAAATCCGGATTGGCCGGTTCCAGATAAGCTATGTGGGCATGGGTGTCCAGGCGTAGCCGTTTCACCGTGGCTTCGTCGTGAATCCGAGCCACGACGATCTGGCCGTTGCGGGCTTCCGGCGTGCGTTGCACAGCCAGCAGATCGCCATCCAAAATGCCGGCATCGCGCATGCTCATGCCTTGTACCCGCAACAGATAGTCGGCGCGGTTATCGAATAACTCCGGTCCCAGCCGACAATAACGTTCGATATGTTCTTCGGCCAGAATCGGCTGGCCCCCCGCCACTCGTCCGACCAGTGGCAAGCCTTGGTCGGGATCGATTGTCGGTTTGAGTAGGCGGATACCGCGCGATGCGGCCGGCACCAGTTCGATGGCGCCCTTACGCGCCAAAGCCTGCAAGTGGCCGCGAATACTGTTGGTGGAGCGCACACCAAAGGCAGCGGCGATTTCGGCGATAGTCGGCGGAAAGCCGTCCAGCAGCAAACTGCGCTCGATGAAGTTCAGGATTTCTTGTTGGCGGTCGGTAAGTGGTTTCATGCTGTTTATATAGTTACTGCTTTTATGGGCAGTATAGTGCTGTTGGTCGGATTGACGCAAGCGGTCAGAACGGAAAGAGACTCCCGCTTGCTTGGCAGCGGCGGCTGAGATAGGTTGGATTATGAAGGGATGTTAATTAGCTGAAGATATGCTCAAGCATTGGCCTAACAAGCGCTTACTTGGTACAGACCGGCAGAGCCCAAGAGTGCAGACCAAGGGCGAGTTATGGCAGGTGAAAAGGGATAGGCCGCCGGTCTCTAGCTGTTGGCGGATGGGGCGGTTAATCGGGATAAAGCTTAAGCAAGCTTCAATCCGGTTCCAACACCCGAAACAACATTTCCTTAACGGTCTGCGGGTCGAAAGGTTTGTCGCAAATCGCCGAGACCCCGGCTTTGTGGACATTGCTGAGGCGGGTTTCGTTTTCTTCGCTGGTCACCATCAAGATCGGTATGATGGAATTGCCTAAATCCTGGCGGATGGTTTTTATCAACTGCTGGCCGTCCATCACCGGCATATTGTAATCTGTGACGATCAGGTCGAAGGCGTTTTGGTCACGAGCGAATACATCAACGCCTTCCTTGCCGTCCTGAGCCTGGGTGATTTTGACGATGCCCATATTGTTCAACACCCGGCTGATATGCTTGCGGGCCAGCGGACTGTCGTCAACCACCAAGACCCGCACGTTTTCGATGTCGTAATGTTCCAGGCTGATCTCTTGCGGATCGATGAACTCGATAGTGGCCCGTAAGGCGTTTTTTAAATCATCGTGCGCAAACGGCTTAGGCAAAATCGCTACTACGCCGGCTTGGCGGATGGTGTCGAGAACCGCGAAACTCGATTCGCTGGAAATCAGCATGAAGGGGACATGGCTCAAAGCCTCGTCGCCGCGCAGATGCTCGACCAGTTCGGTAGCCATCATATCCGGCAGATACAGGCTGCTGATAATCAAATCCGGGCGATGATTATGCAAGCTTTCTAGTGCAGTTGCCGCATTGGCAACGCCTTCGATTTTGGCAATTCCTTCGTCACGTAAGTGCTGCATGATGACTTTTAATTGCGTGGCTGAAGGTTCAATCAGCAAAATCGATAAGTCGGCAATATCTATGGCATGCATAATCGTCTGGCCTGGTTAATGTTGATCGAAATTGCATCCTGCATGCGCTGGCTGGAAAAAAAATCCCCAAGGGTAGCCGGCGAGATTAAAATTGCGCGTTGGTTTGCCGGTAAACCGGCAACATTTCACGCTTCAGGATAGACCTAAACCACCATGATTCAAGAAACCCTCGTCACCACCGTCAATCTGCAAGGCGATACGCACATCGCGCCGATGGGGGTGCATGTTGAACAAGATCAATACATTATCTTGCCGTTTCGGCCCTCGACCACGCTGGATAATCTGCTGGCTAACAAAACCGCTGTCATCAATTATTGCGACGATGTACGGATTTTTGCCGGTTGTCTGACCGGGCGTAGGGACTGGCCCTTATTGCCCGCCCAACAAGTCGCAGGGTATTATTTAGCCGACAGCTTGGCGCATACCGAACTACAGCTTGTCGGAAGCGAAGACGACGACACCCGGCCGAAATTGTTTTGCCGCGCTGTGCACACGGTCAACCATAAGCCGTTCCAAGGCTTTAACCGGGCGCAATATTCGGTGCTGGAAGCGGCGATTTTGATCAGCCGGCTGGATAGATTGCCTTGGGAGAAAATTCAAGCCGAGCTGGATTATTTGCGCATCGGTCTGGATAAAACCGCCGGCGAGCGTGAGCGTCAGGCTTGGGATTGGTTAATGACGGCTATTGAGCAACATCGCCGGGGAGCGCAAGTATGACCGCGATGTTGGCTAGCGTGAATAGTCTGGCCGAAGCCGTGTTGGTCGAAGCCGCCGCCGTCGACATTATCGATTTAAAACAACCGGCTCGCGGCGCGTTGGGGGCGTTGGACGTTGCCGAGGTTGCCGAAATTGTTCGCCACTTGCAACCGGGTAGCTGTGTTAGCGCCACTATCGGCGATTTACCGATGCAGCCCGAATTGATCCTGCCGGCCGTGCAAGCCATGGCGGCTACCGGGGTAAATTATGTGAAGATCGGTTTTTTTCCGGGCGGCGACTGGCAGGCCTGCATTGCGGGATTACAAACGCTTGCCGAGCGGGGAGTGGCCTTGGTCGCGGTATTGTTTGCCGATACCCGCCCGGATTTTGTGATCATCGATGCCTTAGCCAAGGCCGGTTTTCGCGGGGTGATGCTGGATACCGCCGATAAACAGCTCGGCTCGTTGACGCGGCTGATGACCCTGGACGAATTGCAGAGTTTTGTCGATAGAGTCGCCAGTCTGGGCTTGCTGAGTGGCTTGGCCGGTTCCTTGCGCGCCGACGATGTAGCGAGTTTAGTGCAGTTAAGTCCGGATTATTTGGGGTTTCGCGGCGCCTTGTGTCGGGAGCATTCCCGCACCGCGCAACTGGATGTCGCGCAAATCGACAGACTTAGACAACATTGGCGCGCTTTAGCGTATTGAATGAGCCTGCTGATGAATTGACAGTACCCATCGCACTATCGATAGAACATAACAATAACACTAGCCGCTAACAGACTTAAGTCTACATAATATTGGCAGACCGGCAAACAGCAAGGGAACACTGTGGAGCAATATAGCGAACAAAACCAGGCCAGGCCTCTGCTTTGGACGGTGCTACTACTTTTACTTGCGCAGTTGCTTAGCTTGTATTTTCCGCTATCGGAATCCTTGCGGCCGTTTGTCAGCCAATCCTTAGGCGTACATACCTTGATGGAAGGTTTTTCCATCGTGATTTCCGCATTGGTTTTCGCCGTGGGTTGGAGCGTTTATCAAAAGGAAAACTCCGCCGGATTCATGATGCTGGCCTGCTGTTTCTTAGGCGTGGCGGTCCTTGATTTAATGCATACCCTGTCTTTCAGTGGTATGCCGGCCTTTATCACAGAAAGCGATCCGGAAAAAGCCATCGCTTTTTGGTTGATGGCCCGCGCGTTTGCGGCGCTAGGCTTAGTGATGGGTTTGCTGGTGCCAAGCAGGCAAATATCACCGGTATCGCGTTCGATGATGTTGAGCGGTGTATTGCTCTACATTGCCCTGAGTTGCTGGTTGGTGTTTTTCCATCAAGACTGGTTACCGCGCACCTTTGATGCAGTTCAGGGCTTAACGTCTGTTAAAAAAGCCTGCGAATATCTATTGGCCGGCGTCTATGCTCTCAGCGCCCTCGGCTATTTACTCCAAACCCGCCGTCAACATTCTTACGATCCGGCTGGTTTGGCGGCGGCTGCCGCTATCATGGCCATGAGCGAGTTGTTCGTGACCTTTTATGCCAGCGTGACCGATTTATATATTTTGCTCGGCCACATCTATAAAGTAGTCGCCTATGGCCTGATCTACCGTTCGGTATTTCTCAACAGCATCCAACTGCCTTACCAGAGGCTTTATCAAGCCCATCAGGCGCTGTCCGGTAGCGAAGCCAAATTTCATGCAATTATCGAAGAGTCGCCAATTGCTTATGTACTGCATGATAGCCAAGGCAATATCAATTATTTGAACTCGGCTTTCGTGAAAACGTTTGGGTATACGCTAAGCGATATTCCGACCTTGGCGGAATGGTGGTGGCATGCCCATCCCGATGCCGAATATCGGCAGCAGGTCATCGCTAATTGGCACAGTTATCAGCGTGTTCCCCATTCCGCGGCCGAGTCCAGCCAAACCGCGGAATTGAAAGTGTGTTGCAAGGATGGCAGGTGCCGGATGGTGTTGGTTGACATCGTCTTATTGGGCGATAGCTTGGCCGGGAATCAATTACTGATTTTGCGCGATATTTCCGAACGGTTGGAAGCGATGCACAAACTAGCCGATTCGGTAAACATGCTGCAAACCGTCATCAACACCATCCCCAGTCGCGTATTCTGGAAAGACCTGAATTACCGTTATCTGGGGGCCAACTTAGCCTTCAGTAGGGATGCCGGGCTAGATAGCCCCGCCGAATTGATCGGTAAATCCGATGAGCAATTAGTTTGGCGAGATTTAGCGCACTTATATCGAGCAGACGATAAGCAGGTAATAGAGAGTAATACGGCAAAATTGAATTACGAAGAAACGCTAATGGGGCCGGCAGGTAAAACCATGCATTTGCGAACCTCAAGAGTGCCCTTACGTAATTTGCAACAACAGACTATTGGTGTGTTGGGTGTGTACGAGGACATTACCGCGCGGAAAAGCGCCGAAGAGGAAATGCAACTGGCGGCCTTGGTGTATTTGAACAGTAGTGAAGCAATGATGGTCACCGATGCCACGGGCACTATCATCACGGTTAATCCGGCATTTACCACGGTAACCGGATATTCGGCGGACGAAGTGATAGGCCGCGCCTTTGTTGGCGGCGCCACCGAGCCGCACGATCAGGCTTTCTACAAAACCGTCTTGCGGGTAATCAATACCAACGGTCAGTGGGCCGGCGAAATCAGCGGCCGTCGCAAGAACGGCGAGGATTGCATCCAGTGGGTAACTATCAACTCCATTCTGAATGAGAGCGGTGGTGTGCACAGGCGGGTGGCCTTGATCGCGGATATTACCGACCGGAAAAAATCCGAGGAATTGATTTGGCGGCAAGCCAATTTCGATCCGCTGACCGGTTTGCCGAATCGCAATATGTTTTTAGATAGGCTCAATCAGGAAATCAAAAAGGCTTTTCGGCATGGGCGGCATGTGGCCTTGATGTTTCTGGACTTGGACCGCTTCAAGGATGTCAATGACAGCATGGGCCACTTCATGGGGGACGTGTTGTTGAAGGAAGCGGCACGGCGCATCAGCGGCTGCGTGCGCGATTGCGACAGCATCGCCAGGCTGGGCGGCGATGAATTCACCGTGATTCTCGGCGAGTTGGACCAAGTGGATGGCGTCAACCGGATCGCCCGGAATATCTTGCAGGGCTTGGCGGAACCGTTTCGGTTGGGAAACGAGACGGCCTACATTTCCGGGAGTATAGGTATTGCCCTATATCCGGACGATGCGCTGGATACCGATTCGTTATTAAAAAATGCCGATCAGGCGATGTACGCCGCTAAAAATCAGGGTCGCGACCGTTACCAATATTTCACTGCCTTGATGCAGCAGAACGCCCAACTACGCATGCGGCTGGCCAACGATTTGCACGGCGCGCTGGCCCGGCAGCAGTTTTTACTGCATTACCAACCGATCATCGAATTCGCCAGCGGCAGCATCGCCAAAGCGGAAGCTTTGTTACGTTGGCAGCATCCGACGCTGGGAATGGTTAGCCCGGCCGAATTTATTCCGGTTGCCGAAGATACCGGGGTTATCGTTGATATTGGCGATTGGGTTTTCGACACCGCTGTGCGTCAGGCCAAACAATGGCGGCAAACCTACCATCCGGATTTCCAGATCAGCGTGAATAAATCGCCGGTACAGTTCCGCAAGCAAGCCATGGAAGCCAATCAATGGATAGTCTTGCTGCGGGAGCTGGAATTACCAGGCCAGAGCGTGATTGTCGAAATCACCGAAGGCTTAATACTGGATGCCAGCAATAGCACTCGCGAACAATTGTTGGCGTTTCGCGATGCCGGCATGCAAGTGGCTTTGGACGATTTCGGCACCGGTTATTCGTCCTTGGCCTATTTGAAAAAATTCGACATCGATTACATCAAGATAGACCAGGCGTTTGTCAGAAGTCTGGTGGCCGGCTCCAGTGACATGGCCTTGTGCGAAGCCATTGTGGTGATGGCGCACAAGTTAGGCATCAAAGTCGTCGCCGAAGGCATAGAGACCCAGGAGCAATACGATCTATTAAATCGAATGGGCTGCGATTACGGACAAGGCTATTTAATTTCCAGACCGGTTCCGGCCGATCAGTTCGAACTACTACTCGACAAGGCCGTAGCCCAAGCACCGTGCGGCGATCAGCGTATTTAGTCAATTACTAGGGCAAATGCTTTAGCCGCGTGTCACCGCCGCCAGCCTGATAAAATGCGCGGCATGAATACAACCTTGATGCAAATGACCGTGCTGATGCTGTGCGGTGCCGGTTGGCGGGTCTTGACGCCTAACCGTTTGTCGGCAGACCAGACCCGGCTGGTGTTAACCAGTGTGGTTTATTACTTTTTTATGCCGGTTATGGTGCTGGATGTGCTGTGGCGGGCGGATATTGGCTGGCAATCGTTACAATATTCAGCATTGGGTTCTATCAGTATCTTGTTGGCGATTTTGGCAAGTTGGCTGCTTGCTAAGTTGTTTAGATTCAAAAATCCGCAAACCGGGGCGGTGATTTTGGCGGCAGCTTTTCCAAACGTCACGTACCTGGGCTTGCCGGTATTGGAGCAGATTTTCGGCGACTGGACCCGGTCTTTGGTCATCCAGATCGATTTGTTTGCCGAAGCGCCGTTGGTATATACCTTAGGCATAATGCTGGCCCGCCATTACGGAGCAACCGGGGAACCGAAGCCAAAATCGCTCTTGGCGTTTTTTAATGCGCCGCCATTCTGGGCCGCTTTTGTCGCGGTCGTGTTAAACCTTAATCAGGTGCCGATACCGTTCTGGGTAGGCGGCTTACTGCAAAAATGTTCCGGAGCGGTGGCACCGTTGATGATTTTTTCTTTAGGCCTGGCACTTAGTTGGCGGGATATACGTGTGCGCAACTTACCGTTCATCGCTCCCACCGCATTGATTAAGTTATGGCTGATGCCGCTGATTGCGTTGTGGCTGGCAAATTTGCTCAATTTGACCGGCCAGCCCAGGGCGGCGGCCGTGATGGATCTAGCCATGCCGAGTATGGTGATGGGCATCGTGTTATGCGACCGCTATAAGCTGGACAGCGGTTTATATGCGATGGCCGTGACGGTGACGACGGCCTTGAGTTTAGTGAGCTTACCGCTTTGGTATCGGGTGTTATGAGACAAATTGCCGAAATATTCTCGCAAGGCGAGGAAATTGTCTGCGGGCAGACCGTGGACAGCAACGCCGCCTGGCTCTCCCAGCAATTGGTGGAACTAGGTTTTACGCTGAAACGCCATACGGCGGTGGGCGATAACCTGCAAGATTTGGTTGCGCTGTTTAGGGAGATCGGTGAACGGGCCGATTGCTGTATTTGCACCGGCGGCCTAGGGCCGACCAGCGACGATCTCACCGCCGAGGCGGTCAGTATTGCCAGCGGCCAGTCATTGCAATTCGACGCCCGGGCCTTTGCGGACATTCAGCAGTATTACGCGCGTCGCAATCGAGTGATGCCGGAAGCCAATCGCAAGCAAGCCCTGTTGCCGCAGTCTGCGATGCGCATCGATAACGCTTACGGCACCGCGCCGGGCTTTGCCCTGCAATTTAAACGCTGCTGGTTTGTGTTTTTGCCGGGTGTGCCGTCGGAAATGAAACATATGTTCACCACTCTTGTAAGGCAGCAATTACTGGAGCGTTTTGATTTGCAGCCGGAGTGTTTGGTTAGCCTACGCAGCATAGGTATAGGCGAATCGGCGATTCAGCAATCTCTGGACGGTATACAACTGCCCGACGGTGTGCAACTGGGTTTTCGCGCCGCGCCGGACGAAGTACAAACCAAACTGTTGTTTCCAGGCGGTTTCCAGGAATCGCTAAAACAGACTTGTGTGGGCGAAGTGGCGGATCGGATCGGCGATTATGTGTTCGCCATCGACGGACTCACCGAACAGCAAGGCGATCTGTTTGAGGTGGTAGCTACCGCGATGCGCGCAAAGCGCTGCTCCCTGGCCTTGCTGGAAACCGCCAGTCAGGGTCTGCTGGCCAGCAAATGTCTGGGGCGCGAGTGGTTGACTTGCGTTGAAGTTAATCTCGATTGGGGGCGCAACACAGGCGCAGGCCAAGCGGATGGCGGTGATGTACTGCCCATCGCCAAAATTTGGGCCGAACAACTCAAAGCCCGCGAGCAAACCGATTTTGCCTTAGTTCAGCTTTTTAGCGGCAGCGCCGCAGACTATCGGGATAAAGATAAAGCCATTGTCCTTTACAATGCATTAGCCACACCCAGCGGCGTGGTCTCGACCCAGCTCAATGCCTATGGCGCCCTTAAATCCAAACAAAACCAGGCCGCCTTACTGGCGCTGGACTTACTCAGACGTTACCTACAAAACAAATGCCTTTAATCCGCTTAACCAATGTTTCCATCGCCTTCGGCACCCATGCGCTGCTCGATAACGCCGCCTTTCAACTCGACG
The DNA here is from genome assembly GCF_000365425.1 of Methylomonas sp. MK1. NCBI lineage: Bacteria > Pseudomonadati > Pseudomonadota > Gammaproteobacteria > Methylococcales > Methylococcaceae > Methylomonas > Methylomonas sp. MK1. The sequence continues at coordinate 1,368,303 of NZ_AQOV01000001.1, read as the reverse complement.
CCGGCGAACGGGTCGGCCTGCTGGGCCGCAACGGCGAGGGCAAATCGACCTTGATGAAAATCATCGCCGGCGATATTCATGCCGATCACGGTGAAATCTGGAAACAGCCGGAGCTGCGTTTGGCTTGGCTGGAGCAGTCGCCCAATTTGGACGAAAACGAAACTATTTACGAAGCCGTCGCCGGTGGATTGGGCGAATTGGGTCGCGTGATCGCCCGTTATCACGAATTGTTACACCACATGGACGGCAGCGAGCAATCGCTGCAAGCCTTGGGTGATGTGCAGCACAAGCTGGAAGCCGACAACGGTTGGGAGTTTCAAACCCGCGTCGAAGCGGTGTTAAGCAAATTGCAGCTACCGGCGGATGTGCTGGTCGGCAGTCTGTCCGGCGGTTGGAAGCGTCGGGTGGCCTTGGCGCGGGCCTTGGTGATAGACCCGGAAGTGCTGTTGCTGGACGAGCCGACCAACCATCTGGATTTCGAAAGCATTGCCTGGTTGGAAGAACAAATCCTGGCCTTTCAAGGTGCGGTAATGTTTGTCACCCATGACCGGGCATTTTTGCAAAAACTGGCGACGCGAATTATCGATTTGGATCGCGGCCAATTGACTTCTTGGGCCGGCAATTACCAGGATTATCTGGCGCGCAAGGCGGCGGCCTTGGAAGACGAAGCTAATCAAAACGCCGAGTTCGACAAGAAGCTGGCCAAGGAAGAAGTCTGGATCAGACAAGGCGTTAAGGCCCGGCGCACGCGTAACGAAGGTCGGGTCAGAGCCTTGAAAAGGTTGCGCGACGAACGCTCCGAGCGCCGCAATACCCAAGGCACCGCCAAACTGACCCTGAACAAAGGCGAGGCCTCCGGCAAGAAAGTCGTCGAGGCCATCGACGTGAATTTTAATTATGGCGATAGAACCATCATCAAGGACTTTTCGTTGCGTATCGAACGCGGCGACAAGATCGGCTTGATCGGCAATAACGGCGCCGGCAAATCCACCTTATTGAAATTGCTATTGGGCCAATTGCAGCCTACCACCGGCACCATAGAGCTGGGCACCAATCTGCAAATCGCGTACTTTGACCAATTACGCGAGCAGCTGGATCCGGAAATCTCGGTGGCCGACAGCGTGCTGGACGGCGGCGAGTTTGTCGATACGCCGGATGGCAAGCGGCATGTGATGTCCTATCTGGCCGACTTTCTATTCGCTCCGGCCAGAGCGCGATCGCCGGTGAAAAGCCTGTCCGGCGGCGAGAAAAACCGCCTGCTATTGGCGCGCCTGTTTACCAAGACCGCCAACCTGATCGTGATGGACGAACCCACCAACGATCTGGATTTGGAAACCCTGGAGATATTGGAAGAAAAACTGGTCGAGTACCAAGGCACCTTATTGTTGGTCAGTCATGACCGGGAGTTTCTGGATAACGTTGTGACCAGCGTACTGGTGTTCGAAGGCGAGGGCAGGGTCGAAGAATATATCGGCGGTTATGCCGACTGGTTTGCGTTGATGGAGCAGAACAAAAAAGCCGAAGCGGTAAAAATCGCCGAGCAAGCCGTAAAAAAAGAAAAACCCAAAACCGGCCCGGCCAAGAAGCTTAGTTTTAAGGAACAGCGGGAACTGGAACAACTGCCGGCGCTGATTGAGCAACTGGAAACCCTGCAAGTCCAGCTGACGGCGGAAATGAACGAAGCCAATTTTTATAAACAAAGCCCTGATGCCGTAGCCGCCAAGCTGGCGCAATTGCAGACTGCCGAGGCCGATCTGAGCCAGGCTTATCAGCGTTGGGATGAGTTGGAAGCCATGCAAGGCTAAGAATTTCCGGCCGGTAATGCATCGCTAGGGGCGCAGTTCGATATTCAGCATTGCCACCAGCGTATTGGGTTGACCTTGTAAAAACTTGATGATCTCCATGCGGGCAGCGTCTGTGGAGATGTTTCGCGCTTGCATGGCACGCAACATATTCTCAAAAGCCAGGCGTTGTTTTACGCCGTTTTCGCTTTGATCTCGCCGACAGCCGAACTCGTCCATCAGCGTGGAGCCACAGCGGCAGTTTCTGAATACTTCCACTAGAATTAAGCCGTCGTCCTCGATGGCCGACCGTAACGATGAACGACCATGGGGCATGTCTTGGGTTTCGATAAAAAACTGCTCGGCCGAGATATATACGTAACCGCAACTGCGGCAGGTTTTCGGAAACGTTGAGTCCAGCAAGGCGCGTAAACCGTCGAAATCTTGAATATCCATACCAATAAACCTGAGTCTTGAAAAAACCGGCAGAGTAAATGCATTGTGCCATAATGCCAGGGGTCGGTAATCAGACTTGACCCTGCTAAGAATGGATCGCGGATGAGTATTTTAACGTGGAACGACCAACTGCTGGTCGGTATAGACAGTGTGGATAATCAGCATCGGCATCTGGTCGCGCTGATTAATCGCCTGGATGAATTAAACGCCTTGGGTGCCGACCTGCAAACCGTGCTGGAGACCGTCAAGCAGTTAGTCGATTACACCGTAGATCATTTCCAACACGAAGAGCAACTGATGATGGAGGCAGGCTTCAATCTGCGGATGCAGGCCCAGCATTGCCAGCAGCATCAAGAATTTATCGATAAAATGCAACAAGTGCATGTCGAGGCGCAATCCGATGTTTCGGTCCTTTCCAAGGATCTGTTGGATTTTTTGGTCGACTGGCTTTGCCACCATATTTTAAAAACCGACAAGTTGATGGCGATCAGCCTTAATCAAGGCATCGACGCCGAGCAAGTTAGTATCGATAAGGATGAACATGTCGATATTTTACACAGCAATTTATATTCAGCTTTACGGGAAAGCGAAGAGCGTTTCAAGGAGCTTGCCGATCATCTGCCGGCTCTGATCTGGATAACCAATGCCAAAAACCTGCCGATTTTTTGTAATCGTTTCTGGTTTAAAACGTTCAATATCCAGCGCGGCTTTGTTGACCGGCGCCAGTGGTTAAATACCATACACGCCGAGGACAGAGACAAAGTGGTGCAGGCTTATCAACAAGCTGCGGCTGAGTTAACCAAGTTCAAAATCCAATATCGCTTATACGCACCGGACGGAGCGGTGGTGTGGATTTTGGAAACTGCGGTGCCCAGGGTGCGCAAAAGCGGCGAATTCGCCGGCTTGATGGGCTGCGGCATGGATATCAGCACGCAAAAGCAGGCGGAAAGCGCTTTGCTGAAAATCAATCAGCAACTGGAAGAGCGCGTCAGGGAGCGCACCCAGGCGTTGACAGAGGCTAATAAGACCCTGGAGCTGGAGAAAAACCAGCAAACCCTGCTCAATCAGAAACTCCAGGAAACCCAGGCTCATCTGGTGCAGTCCGAAAAGATGGCGTCGATAGGCCAATTGGCGGCCGGCGTGGCGCACGAGATCAATAATCCGCTGGGTTATATTTATTCCAATCTGAATAGTCTTAAACAATACATACAAGATTTGACCCAAGCCGCCGAATTGGCCGAACGCCTGGCCGGGCAGCTGAGCGCAGACCATCCCGACGCGCAAGCCTTCCAGCAATTTAAACAATCGGTCGATCTGGCTTTTGTGAAGGACGATGCCGCCGATTTGGTCGATGAATCTCTTGAAGGCGCCAACCGCGCCAAGAAAATCGTCCAGGATCTACGCGATTTTTCCCGGATCGATAAGCAGGGCAGGGAAATATTCGATCTGGAAGCCGGCATCGATGCTACCTTGAACATCATCAACAACGAGCTCAAATACAAAGCCGAAGTCGTCAAGGAATATGGCGGCATTAAACCCTTCGAATGTGTTGGCGCGCAACTGAATCAGGTATTCATGAACCTGTTGGTCAACGCCTCGCAAGCCATTGAGGACTTCGGCAAAATTACGGTGCGTACCGGTTATCAGGATGCCGATTGGCTGTGGGTCGAAGTGGAGGATAACGGCCAGGGTATGAACGAAGCAACCCGAGCGCGGATGTTCGATCCATTTTTTACCACCAAGCCGGTCGGTAAAGGCACCGGCTTGGGCTTGTCGCTATCTTATAAAATCATCCAGGACCATCATGGTCGTATCGAGATAGATTCGGAAATCGGGCGAGGAACTCGGTTCCGGATTTATTTGCCGACCTGTACCCCTGCCAGTTAACGAATATCGCAGCCGCGCCATGACCGAGCTTTCCCAAGACCCGCAAACCGTTGCCAATTTATTATTCGTCGATGACGAGCCTAATGTGTTGAAGGCCTTGCGCCGCTTGTTTCGCGGTGCGGAATATCAAGTCTATATGGCGGAGGGCGGCGCCGACGGCCTGGAAATTTTGGCGCAACATCCTATCGATCTGATTATCTCCGACATGCGCATGCCGCAGATGGATGGTGCCGAGTTTCTGACCAGAGCGGCCGAACGCTGGCCAAATATCGTGCGGATTTTATTGACCGGCTATGCCGACATTGAATCGACCATCGCCGCCGTTAACAAGGGCAAGATCTACAGTTATTGCAGCAAGCCTTGGGAAGACAACGAGCTAAAAATTCTGGTGAACAACGCGCTGGAACAAAAGCGCTTGCGCGACGAGCGCCGGCAACTGTTTGAAATTATCAACCGGCAAAATCAGGAGTTGAAAGAGCTGAACGCCGGTTTGGAAGACAAGGTCGAAAAACGCACCGAACAGCTGCGAAAGTCCTTGCAGCTGATCGATCAAGCCCACGATGCCTTGAAAAAACAGTATGCCGATTCGGTTAAGGTGTTCGCAAAAACCATCGAAATGCGGCCGGGTATCAAGAGCGGCCATGCCAAATATGTGGCAGAAAACGCCAGGGAAGTCGGGCGGCGGCTGGGCATGGATGCCGCCGCACTGAAGGATTTAGTGTATGCCGGCCTATTGCTGCAAATCGGCAAAATGAGCTTACCGGACAGTTTGCTGACCCAGTCTTTGTTAAGCATGAACAGCCTGCAACGCAAACGCTATTTAAACCACGCGTTGGAAGGGCAGGCGCTATTGAAAGGCCTGGAAACCTTGCATAACGCCGCCGAACTAATCGCCGCCCAATACGAACATTTCGACGGTTCCGGCCAACCTTTGGGTTGGGCTGGCTCGGAGATACCCTTGGGTGCGAGGATATTGACGGTGGTGCGCGACTATATCAATTATCTGGACGGCTCGATCACCGGCACCGCGATGACGACCGAGCAAGTGAAAGTGCGTCTGCTGAGTAAAAAAGCCAAGGACTACGACCCACTGGTGGTCGATACCTTTCTGGCGCTGCTCGCCGAATCGGAAACCGTCGATGAACGACCGATAATCGAAATTTCCTGGACCCAGTTGCAACCCGGCATGGAAGCCGCCGAGATTATTTGTAATGACGTGTTGTATTTAAAGAATCAGATTCTCAACGAAAAAAACGTCGAGGACATTCTTGAACTCAGGAAGCACAAGAAAAATCTGATTTTGCGGGTAAGAATGGGCAGTGACCAACAAAGCGGTTGAATTGGCCGGACAGGCGGAAACCATTTTAGATAGGCAGGTAAATATGAGCAAAAAACACCCACCAAAAGCCGATAAGCAAGTTTATAAAGACACTTTACAGCAACTGCAGGTGGAACTGGTCAAATTGCAGAATCACATCATCAAGCATGGCGACAAAATCCTGATTATCCTGGAAGGCCGCGATGCCGGCGGCAAAGACGGTACCATCAAGCGCATCATTCAACATCTCAGCCCGAGGGAAATCCGGGTGGTGGCGCTGGGCAAACCGTCCGACCGCGACCTCAGTACCTGGTATTTTCAGCGCTATACCCACCATTTGCCGGCTGCCCAGGAAATGGTGCTGTTTAACCGCAGTTGGTATAACCGCGCGGGCGTGGAGCGGGTGATGGGTTTTTGCAACGATGACGAATATCACGAGTTCATCGAAACCGTCGCTCACTACGAACAGCTGCTGGTGCGCTCCGGCATCAAGTTGCTGAAATACTATCTGGACATCAGCAAAGCCGAACAAAAAGAGCGCTTAAAGCAGCGGCAAAAAGACCCGTTGAAACAATGGAAAATCAGCCCCATCGACAAGGAAGCTCAAAAACACTGGCAGCAATACAGCGAAGCCCGCAACATCATGTTTGCCAGAACCCACCATTTATCCGCACCCTGGACGGTCGTTAGATCCGACGATAAACAATCCGCGCGGATCAATATCATCAAAGATTTATTGTTTCGTTTGGATTACAAGGGCAAGGACGAAACGCTGGTCTTGCCGGATGCGAATATAGTATTTAATTACGAAGAAAGCTATTTGCACAATGGAATGATCGCGCCGTGAGGATTGGCAGGAAAGGAGTTGGGTGTGGGGTAAATACCCATATGTACCAGTCTGAACAGACAGTTGATCAAGCCATATTCAAATGTACGGTGGGCAACGCTTTTCTGCCCACCATTTCGCGCGATTGCTTTAATTCCGTGTGGGCACAAAAACCGAGCCCACCCTACGTGACTCACGTCGGCGCGTGGGCACTTTGAAAATAGTTTTGCCTCTTGGGTTTATCATACAGTGCATCACGCTATAGTTATTGCTCTATATCCGGGCTATTGAAATCTGGATATTTAAAATCTGGAAAGAATATTTGACTCAATTGTCTTGATATTTCATAGTTAAACTTCTTAGTCCAACCCCATTTTTCAGTGGCTTCATTCAGTCCAACATAACATTCTTCTAAAAATTCAAGTATTTCTTCTGGGCCATTTTCAATCAAATATCCGACTCTGCCGTTTGGCCACACAGTTGGATCACCTTTAACCTCGGCTGCGCAAGCAGCTATCCACAGAAGAGTAGAGATTCGTGGCTCATCGATTGTGCAAAGATACCACTCATTTATATTCTTTCTCGCTTTTTTACCCAGCGTCTTACTTCTTTTATTTGATGCACTTCTCTAATATCATCCTCATATCCATAGGTGCAAATATATAATCTGCCTTGCACAGCTAAAGTCAATTTTTCATTTCTGGTTATTCGACTTATAAAGTCTCTAAGGTTTCTTATATTGCGTTTTTCAATATCATATTTTGGAATGCAGTATTGGATAAAAGAATCATTCGATGTCATCTCCATTAACTCATTATCTCTCTCAAAATCAGAAATATGATCCTCTATTTTTCCAAATATTTTAATTATGCTATCTTTATACGTGCTTGAAAGCCTTTGATTCTTTGGTATAGGGTGTCTCCAATTCTTCTCGCGAAAATCAATATGATCTTTGTCGAGACGTGCCCAAAAGCACTCTTTTTTATCAGGGTCACATACAATCAATAAAATTGGAACTGGTAAGTTTAAAAAATAGTTTAGATGCTCTTTGGAGTCTACATACCAATGTGTATTACCATTCTTCGATAAATAACTTTGCCCTGTTTTAATCTGAGCGGCAATAAATTTTCCGGTAACAAATCCATCATCTGTAACAAAATCTATATATGCGTCAACACCATAATCGTGTTCCAGATGGGTTTTTCTAAATACCCAACCATAGATGTCGTTGATAATCGTTGAAACGAGGTTAACTCCAATTTCTGATATTTTATCTGTGGTTAATCGCTTAGGAAATGCGTTTGTCACGTATGTGTTTTTCCTTCAATTTCGCCTAATTTAAACAGGGCGCATTCGCGCTATACAGAGCAAAGTTCAAACAAAATAGGATTAGCGGAGTTTTCATGACGGCCCAACAAATGATTAAAAGCCCGTGTAGTGCGCATTAGCGTAAGCGTAATGCGCCGAATGATTTAAGGCCAATATGCGGCGCAATACGGCTACGCCTATTGACGCCCTACATTTCCAGCACTAGATAGGGCCGAAGCAACAGCTGATAAGCGCCACCGCTCCGGTCGTATGCAACGAAAGACTTACTTAGCCGGTTCCGCAGGCTTGGCTGGAGTCGCTGCCGGAGCAGGCGCATCAACTTTAGCTGGCGCCGCTTTTTCCTCAACCTGGGCTGCTTTTTCCGGTTCTGGCTTAGGTCCGATATAGCCTTTATGCCAGGCGTAGGCGGCGCCGGCCAGCAGGATCAGCAAAAACACGTAGCTTTGCCAATGGCTTTGCTTTTCGCCGAACGGATCGACCATTTGCATTTCCGCGTCTTTCGGTAATTTGGCGACGCCGGTCAACAAGCGGCCGAACGGGATGTTGATAAAGGCCTTGGCGTTTACCGCCCAGCCGCAGGCATCCAGGACTGGTGCCAGATTGCGTTGGCGCAGTTTCAAGTAAGCGATGAACATGGACGGGCCGGAAATCGCCAGCATCACACCGACGATGGCCAGCGGCATTTGCCACCAAACTAAGCCCATGAAGCTGCTCATAACGGCTGCCAGTGCGGTACCGATCGCGCCAATTGCCAAACCGATGGCAGCGAAAATACCGGCAAATTTACCGACATCGAAGGGTGCCGGCGGCTCCTTGCCTTGTCCGACATTGGCGCCGGCTTCGGAAATGCCTTTAAAAGCATTGGCGTTAGCCGCTTTGTCGCGCGCCGCTGCGCTTTTTTCCAGTTGTTCGTTAATCATCCGGGCGACGCGTTTGTACGGCGACCAGAATGCTTCTTTGATACTGATCGGATTTTCGATAATTTTGACGATGGTCGCGTCCCAATCCAGGCCGTTGCGGTCGTAAAACACGCCGTTGCGGCCGACGCGCAAATTGTCGCTGTCGCCGCCGGTAACCGCTGCGGCGATAGTCAGCGTTTCGTTACTGCCTTGCCGACGGCATACGCAGTAGGCCAGAAAGATTTTGCTCAGTTCGGCCAGTTTGCTGTGGCTGTCCACGTCATCCACTTTCACGCACAATTGACAACTTCTGCCGTCCAGATACAAGGTACCGGCCTGGAAAATAGCGTGCGGTTCGGCACTGTAAAAATCGCGAAACGACACGAAGTTATTTAATAAGGTGTAAAGATCGCGGTAGTAATGCAGCAAGCGCACGACCGAGTCGATGGCGGTGGCTTGCGGTTCCAAGGCCAGATCCTGTTCGATCAAGCCGGTCAGTTTGGCTTGTGCATCGCTTTGCAACAGGGTTTTGATGCGCTCCAGCCCCAAGCTTTCGACGGCATTGGCGGGCTTTTTCTGCAACCAGGCCTGGTAATCAGCAAACTGACCGATCACGCTTTGCCATTGTGCGTCGGACAAGCTGTCCAAAGCGCCCAGCAGCGGTGTCAGCACCAGGGTTTTTAACTGTTCTATCGCAGCTCGCCAGGCCGGATTCAAGCCGGCATTTAACGGCAAGTTAGCGCCGGCGGCGATAGCGGCCAGCGGCAATTTAGCCAGTTCTTCGTTGCTTGCCGACAAGTCTATGCCGGCCAGTTGCTCGTAGCGGCTGTCGGCGGGGTTCAACAACTCGGTCGCGCCGGTGTCGAATTCCGCCAATTGGCAGCGGGTAAAAAAGTCGTCGATTTTCGGTTTTATTTGGGCCAATAAAGCCGCCGCCGCTTCAGTGTCGGCGATTTGATTGCGAATCCGCACGGCTTCGGCATCGCTCTGTTGCCACCAATCGAAGTATGCGCCGGCATCTTTAAAAAACTGCTCGATTTTTTCCAGATTAATACCCGGCTCGCCGCAGCGATCCTCAACCTCGCCCAAGCAGGCGATGATGTCGGTGATGGCTTGCTGGCCGGCTTCGTCGCCGGCGGCTTTAACCGGGATAATACCGTCACCGTTAAATTGAGTGTTGGCGAAGACCTTGGTCATGTCGGCCAGATCGTCGGTGGTGATTTCGGTCGCATCCGCCTTGCCCAGATTTTTTAAGATCTCGACGGCGGAGGCCAGTAGCTGTTGACCTTCTTCATCTTGATCGTTTATCGCCGCCAGCGGTAGGGTGGTCTTCTGTTGGATCAAATCGGCCGGGTTTTTCAGTACCTTACTTACCCAACGCACCGCCTCGATTACCTCATTGGCTCGGATGCGGCCATCGTTATCGGTATCCAGCAGCACCAATGTTTGGTTGTCGAAGAACAATCCGTGCGTCGGGCAACTCAGTGCCGCCCATAATTTCTGATCCAGTTCCGGCAGTCCGATTAAATCGCTACCGCGTTTCAATTCAACCTGATCGAAACCGCCGAGTCTGGCAAACCGCCATTTTTCGGCAACATTACGGCTGGATATGGGCGTCATTGTGTGTCTCCTGAGTTGAGTAGTTTTTGTTATGTCTATCACGAAATTTCGCTAGTTTTACAGACTTGGGTCGCTTGACGCAACTTGCTTTGTTGGGTTGCAGGCCGGGCAGGAGACTTGCAATAACTCGCCGCTATGTCTATGCCTTAAAGGACGGGCTCGGCCGTCCAATTGGTTCATATCTTGGTATAAACGATTTTCGTGATTGATCACTTCGCGTTCGTGCTCGAAGGGGTACAGGGTTTGGGCCATGCCGCCGCCGTCAATAAAATGCTGGCTATCCAGCAGCATCAATTTGGCATGCAGCAATTCATGCAGTAAGGCGTCGGCGGGCGAGATGCTGCATGCGGGTGTGCTGTCGCAGCCCGGATCGTTCAGCAATTGCGCACCCAAACGGGTGTCGAAGTAAATCGTCACGCTATCCACCCCAAATTGATTGCCAAAGGCCTGAGTTTGCCAGGTATTTTGCCGGTATTTGAGGATGAGTTTTTGGCCGCGCAGTTCGCTGAGCAAATTCACGGCTTGCGGGTAATGCGAAAAATAGTCGGCCATGACTGCCAAGTCTGCGCTGATATTGGCCGGATCGCTGGACTCGGCCTGATAGCTAGCGCTGAGGAAATTGGCCATTTCCGTTTTCGCCAGCGGATCGCTGTTCAGCGTGGCCTGCTTTTGGCTGTATGCAGCCATCACTTCTGCGGCGCTCGGCGGTTTCCGCAGGCGTAAGCGTATCGTCGCTGCGCCGTCCTGATCGACCGACAGCTTGGCCTGCATCGTATTGACCGGCTCGGCCAGTTGGCTGGCGACTGCATGCACGGCATTGACCGGCTGCAAATCGTTGGCGGTTACGATGCGCGAAGAGCCCATCATGCCTATGCAAAAACTCAGCACCAGACTGACTTCACGGCGGCGGTTATGCAGGATAGAACTATCGTCGCGCTGCCGGCCGTCTTCTTTTAAATAAATACCGTAGCGCCGGGCGATTTCAGCCAACTCGGCATATGCAGCGGAGGCATCGCGGCTCAGGCCGGCTTGACATACCAAAGCCGGTTTGCCGCCGATTAAGCAGGGATGTAGGAAGTTGCGTTCCGCCGGCTGTTGCAAATACCAGCGATTTAAATCGCCGGCTAGTTTATCGATTCCCTTGATGCGGCTCGCAGCGCCGGCAAAGGCCTGTTCCAGGGTTGATAGTCCATTCATGTGCTTAGTTGATGTCGGTGAGTTTATGGCTTCCGGTCAACTCTAACAGCGCTTGGGGGCTACCGGCAAGTCGGCTGCCGGCGCGGATTGGGCACTATCGTGCCAAGCTGGGATTGTCATAAAACAGTCATGTTTTCCCAGCATAATCCAACCATGATGAAATTTGCCGGTTTTTCAAAATTCGCTTTCGATTGGAAAGCAGCGGAACGAGAAGTGGTGGGTGGCGCCTATCTGCAATGGCTTGCCACAGCCCTGGCTACGGTTTATTTGCTTGGGGTGTTGTATGTAAATCTGTCCACCGCGTTGGCGGACATAGATCGGACTTCGACAGGGGCTGCTGCATCGGTGCCTACCGAGACGGCCACGCAAAATCCGCCCTTGGATTTGTCGGAAATCGCCACCTGGCATTTGTTTGGGCAAAGCCCGGAGAGTGTCTCGAGTAACGACGCCGTTGCGGAGACGCAATTGCAGCTGAAACTGCTAGGCATCATGTTTTTATCCAAGAATCCGGAAAATGCCAGCGGCATCATTCAAGCCGACGACGGGCAGCAAAAGAAATATAGGCTGGGCGACCAGCTGCCCGGCGGCGCGGTGTTGCAGGCTGTTGAACAAGACCGGGTCTTGCTAAAACGTGGCGAACTCCAGGAATCCTTGTTATTAAAAAAAGATAGCGTCCGCGCACCAAGTGCCACCGAATAATCCCCTCCCTTGTAAACTGCAAATGAAAACACGCTTGTTGCTCGGCTTTCTGCTGGCTATTTTCTGCCCGATGCTGCTGGCGGAAAAAGACGAATTCTCGCTGAATCTGAAAGATGTCGATATTCGCGCGCTGATCGAGACGGTTGCGGATGTCACCGGTAAAAACTTTATTATCGATCCGCGCATCACCGGCAATATCTCGGTGGTGACTTCCACACCGATGAAATCCGCCCAGGTTTACGATGTATTTCTGTCCATATTAAAGGTGCATGGTTACTCCGCAATTCCGAACGGCAATGTGGTTAAGATTATTCCTAATATCAGCGCCAAACAGGACGGCGAGGAAAGCGAATTGCGCGGCAATCCGCAGAACGGCGACGAGCAACTGACCCGGGTGTTACAGGTGCATCACGTCGATGCCACGCAGCTGGTGCAGACCCTGTTGCCCTTGATGCCGCAATACGCCTTTATCGGCGCGGTGCCGGAAAGTAACACCGTGATCCTGTCCGATACCGCCGCCAATGTTAAACGCTTGGCGGCGATGATCAAGCAAATCGATAAAAGCGATTTGCAAAACATTGAAATCATCAATTTGCGACACGCCAATGCCGCGGATTTGATTCTGCCGCTGAACACGCTAATAACCAGTAACAGTGCCGGCAAAACCACGCCGGTCGCACCGCCGATGGTGGCCGACGAACGCTCCAATTCCATTATCCTGGGTGGCGATCCGGAGATGCGTTTGCAGATGCGCGCCTTGATCGCCAATCTGGATACGCCGATGGAAAAAGCCGGCAATACCGAAGTGATTTATATGCGTTATGCGGTGGCCAAGGAATTGGTGGAAACTCTGACCGGGGTGGGGTCTTTGAAGGACGAAAAAGCTGACCAGGCCAAAACCAAAGCTTCCACCAGCAAGGACTTTGATATTCGGGCGGACGAGGCGGCCAACGCCTTGATTATCACGGCGCCGCACGATTTGATGGCGACCTTGAAATCGGTGGTCAGACAATTGGATGTGCGCCGCGCCCAAGTGCATATCGAAGCGATTATTGCCGAAGTCAGCTACGACAAATCGCAGAATATTGGCGTCGAATGGCAAACCAAGGAAGACGGCAGCGTATTTGCGGCCAGCAGAAAAGGGGAGGGCAACTCGCTCGATCTATCGCAATTTATTTCCTCCGTCGGTAAGGGCTTGAGTATCGGTTATTTGGCAGGCAGCGAGTTAAAAGCCTTGTTGACCGCGTTTGCCAATGATACCGACGTCAACGTGTTATCCACGCCGTCGCTGGTGACGATGGACAACGAAGAAGCCAACATGATAGTCGGTCGCAACATCCCGTTAACCACCGGCCAATACACACCTTCCGTCGGCGGCAGCCTGAGTACCCCATTTCAAACCATCCAACGCGAAGACATCGGTATTAAACTCAAAGTTTTGCCGCAGATCAGCGAAGGCAATGCGGTCAAATTAAAAGTCGCGCAAGAGGTTTCGAGCGTTGTCCAAGGTACTACCGGTGCGGATTTGCAGACCAATAAACGCAAAATCGAAACCAGCGTATTGGTCGATGACGGCAAGGTGTTGGTATTGGGCGGCTTGATCCAAGACGACATCACCGAAACGGTGGATAAGGTGCCGCTGTTGGGGGATATTCCTTATCTGGGCTACTTGTTCCAAACCAATTCGACGATTATCACCAAAAAGAATCTGATGGTGTTTTTGCGCCCGCAAATCATCAGGGATGCGGGTAAGTCCAGCGGCTTAACCCACGACAAATACAATTACATCCGCGACAAGCAACAAGAGTTTAACCAGGACGGCGTGCTGTTGATGCCGGAGCAGAAACAGCCCTTGCTGGACAACTTATCGGACGACAATTCGGTTGCGGAAGACAATCGCGGCGAGGCTGGCGGCAATGGCAACCGCTGAACCGACAGCGCCAGCGCCGACCGATAACAGGCTGCCGTCCTACGGTTTTGCCAAACGCCACGGCGTGATAGTCGCGGAATGTTCCGCGCAGCAGGCGCGTATCGTTTACCAGCCTAAAGCCACGGTAACGGCCTTACTGGAAACCCGGCGCTTCGTGGCTAGACCTGCCAGTTTCGAAGCGGTCGGCGCGGAAGAGTTCGAGCGGTTGCTGCAAGCGGTCTACGAACACAAAACCGGCCATGCGCAACAGATGGTCGATGATATGCAGGACAATCTGGATTTGTCCGAGATGGCCCAGCACTTGCCCAAGCCGGAAGACTTACTGGAAAGCGAAGATGAGGCGCCGATCATTCGTTTGATCAACGCGCTGCTCACCGAGGCCATCAAGGAAAACGCCTCGGACATTCACATCGAATCCTACGAAAAACGCATGGTAGTGCGGTTTCGGGTGGACGGCACCTTGCGGGAAATTATCGAGCCGCAGCGCGAATTCGCGCCCATGGTGATTTCCCGGCTTAAAGTCATGGCCAAGCTGGACATTGCAGAAAAGCGCTTGCCGCAGGATGGTCGTATCTCCTTGAATATCGGCGGCCGCACCGTGGATGTGCGGGTCTCAACCTTGCCTTCCGGCCACGGCGAGCGGGTGGTATTGCGTTTGCTGGATAAGCAGGCCAACCAATTAAGTCTTAAGCAAGTCGGTATGTCGGATTATGAGCTGAACAGCATTCAGCAAATGATCGCTCGTCCGCACGGCATCATTCTGGTGACCGGGCCTACCGGTTCCGGGAAAACCACCAGCCTGTATGCGGTGGTTAATCAATTGAATCAACGCAGCCGCAATATTCTTACCGTCGAAGACCCTATCGAATATTACCTGGATGGTGTCGGCCAAACCCAGGTGAATGCCAAGGTGGACATGACTTTTGCCAAGGGCTTGCGGGCGATTTTGCGGCAGGATCCAGACATCGTGATGGTCGGCGAGATTCGCGACCGGGAAACCGCCGAGATTGCGGTGCAAGCCAGCTTGACCGGCCACTTGGTGCTTTCGACACTGCATACCAATACTGCCGTAGGCGCCATCACCCGGCTGCGCGACATGGGTATTGAGCCGTTCTTATTGGCGTCCAGCTTGGTCGGCGTGATAGCCCAGCGGTTGGTGCGCAAACTGTGTCCGCATTGTAAAAAACCGGAACAGGTGCCGGAACAGGATTTAGCCAAGCTCGGGTATCGCAGCGAAACCGGCAAGCCTGTTACTGTTTATCAAGCCCAAGGCTGCCCGCAGTGCCATAACCACGGTTACAAGGGCCGGGCTGGTATTTTTGAAATGATCATGCTGGATAGCACGATGCAACAGCTGATCCATGATGGCGCCGGCGACCTTGAGCTGGAACGCCATGCCCGACTTACCTCACGCAGTATTCAACAAAGCGCGCTGGAAAAAGTGCTGAACGGCGACACCAGCATCGACGAAGCTATCCGTATTACCTTAAAGGATTAACTGGGTATGGCGGTCTTCGAATATCAAGCGCTGAACGGCAAGGGCAAATCGGTTAAAGGTACGCTTGAGAGCGACACGATCAAAACCGCGCGCCAACAATTGAAGGCCAATGATTTAACGCTGCTGGATATTCAGGAAGTTCATAAAAAAGAACGCAGCGGCCAGTCGCCGCTATTGGCGCAAAGCATCGGCATGCGCGCGCTGGCGCATATCACCCGGCAGTTGGCCGCTCTGCTGAAGTCCGGCTTGGCGATAGATGAAGCGCTAGGCATCATTGCCCGGCAACTGGAATCGGCGCGGGCTAGGCGGATATTGCTGGCGATCAGAAGCCGAATTCTGGAAGGGCAAAGTCTGGCCGTGGCTTGCCAGGCCTTTCCCAGTACCTTTCCACCTTTGTACCGCGCCACTGTTGAAGCGGGTGAATCCTCGGGCAAGCTGGATCAGGTGCTGGAAAAACTGGCCGATTATCTAAGCGACAAAGGCCAGCTGCATCGCAAGTTACAAATGGCGATGATTTATCCGGTGTTGTTGTCGTCGGTGTCCGTATTGGTGGTCATCGGCCTGTTGGCGTATGTGGTGCCGGAAATCACCGGCGTGTTCGACAAAATGGGCCACGAGCTGCCGGCTATTACCCAGGCCTTAATTAGTTGTAGCGATTTTTTGCAGAGCAATGGCTTGCTGTTGCTGGTCATCGCGGTGGGCTTGTCTGTGGCGGCGAAGCTGATTTTGCGCCGGGAGCGGCCGCGCATGCTGTTTCACCGTTGGCTATTGACCATGCCGATTACCGCCCGCTTTTCCAAGGGCTTAAACACTGCCCGCTTTACCCGTACGTTGGCGATTTTGACCAATAGCGGCGTCGAGCTGCTGGAAGCCTTAAAAATCTCCAGTCAGGTGTTGTCCAACAACGCCATGCAGCAGGCGGTGGCTCATACCGCTATCCGCGTGCGGGAAGGGCAGAGTTTGAACAAGGCGCTGGAAGCCAGCGGTTTCTTTCCGCCGGTAACTATTCACTTGGTTGCCAGCGGCGAAGCCAGTGGGCAATTGCCGCGCATGCTGGAAAGTGCTGCCGACGATCAGGAGCGCGATATTCAGGCGCTGACCGAATTGACCATGGGTTTATTCGAGCCGGCCTTGATTTTGTTCATGGGGCTGGTGGTGCTGACCATCGTGCTGGCGATTCTGTTGCCGATATTTGAAATGAACCAGCTGATTAGATAGGTGTTTTGTCATACGCCTGTCACGTTGTCTTTCTAATCTTCTCCCAGTTGTCCCGCATACCGGGGTGTGCTTTAACCAATACGAATTTAGACCGCTATGAGCAATAAAAAACAGCAAGGCTTTACTCTGATCGAAGTGATGATCGTTGTGGTGATTTTGGGCATTTTGGCGTCCATCGTCGTGCCGAAAATCATGGGCAGACCGGACGAAGCCCGTGCCACTCGCACCTTGCAAGACATCAGAGCCATCAGCGCCGCGCTGGATCTGTATCGCCTGGATAACTTCAGCTATCCGACCACCGATCAAGGCCTGGAAGCCTTGGTACACAAGCCGGCCAATCTGCCGCAAGGCGCGCATTGGAAGCAGGGCGGTTATCTGGATCAACTGCCGGCCGACGCCTGGGGCAAACCGTATTTTTACATGCAGCCCGGCGCGCACGGCGAGTTTGATTTGTATTCCTTCGGTGCTGACGGCGTGGAAGGCGGCAGCGAAGCCGGCGCGGACATCACTAATTGGGCGCAAAAATAAGTCAGCTTGAGGGCTTGAAGGTTCGCGGCTTTACGCTTATCGAGCTATTGATTGCGATGGTCCTGATCGGCGTGATGAGCAGCATGGCGATGCTGGCGATGGGCAATGCCGATCACAGCAAGCAGCAACAATTGGAAGTTGAGCGGCTGGCAAAATTGCTTGAGCTGGCTGAGCAGGAAGCGATGATACGCGGTGACAGCATCGGTCTGGAATTGGTCGGTCAAGGGTATAGGTTTCTGTCGCCGACCCAAGGCAAGTGGCAGCCGGAGACTGGCGATGCGCTATTCAGACAACGGGATTTGCCAGCCGGTATGACCTTGGCGTTGACCCTGGACGAAAAGCCGGTGTACCTGACTATGCACTTTGGCAGCAAGGTGCATCCCGAGCCGCAGATTGTATTTACGCCGGACGGGGCCGCGGATGCGTTCCAAATTGCGTTGGATTTAGCAAAAAGCGATCTCCGGTTTTGGCTGAGTAATAGGGCGGACGAGGGCTTAGCGGTTTCCAGCGTCGCCATCAAGCCATGAAACATGCGGGCAACGGCGGCTTCACGCTGTTGGAAGTGCTGATAGCTTTGGCTCTGTTAGCCATCCTGATGGCCGGCTTGATCAAAATTACCGCCGATAACACCAAGAATCTTTGGTATCTGGAAAACAAAACGATAGCCGCGACGATAGCCGCCAATCATGCGGTGCAATTGCGCCTGGCTAGCGAAAAACCGGAAAACCAGGATGGCTGGGACACGATGGCCGGCCGGCGTTGGTATTGGCAGGCCAAGCGCGGTGTAACGCCGAGTATCGGCGGCACGGTCTGGGATTATCGGATAGAAGTGTTTTTGGAAGGCGACAAGTCGCCTTATGCCGGATTGCTTAGTTATGTTCCGACCGGCCATGAATAATAGCGCCAGTCGCGGCTTTACCTTGCTGGAAATCCTGATCGCGATGGCCGTGTTCGCGATCATGGCGGCCATGGCCTACGCCGGCTTGAGCGCGGTGTTGGATGCCAGAGCGGGCACGGAAAAACGCTCGGACAGCGTCGCCGCGTTGCAGCAAACCCTGTATTTGCTGAACGAAGATTTAGCCCAGGCTTTGCCGCGCTCGATTCGGGACGAATTCGGCAGCGAACAGCCGGCGTTTTCCGGCGGTAATGGCGAAGACTTGCTGACCTTGACGCGTAGCGTGCCGGAATGGTCGGCGTTGGCGATGCGCAGCCAATTGCAACGTATCAGTTATCGTCTGGAAAAAGGCAGCTTGTATCGGCAAGTTTGGACAGTGTTGGATCGTACTCAGCAGACGCAATTTCGCCGGAAAAAATTGCTGAACGTCGCGGCGCTTGATTTGCGGTTTTACGGCAGCGACTGGACTACGCATTGGCCGGCCGGTGGTACCGGCTTACCCAAAGCGGTGGAGGCTAATTTTAACTTGGCCGGCTTAGGTGTCATTCAGCGGCTGTTTCTGGTGCGGGAATGAGGTCGCTACATCAGGCGCAATGCGGGATCGCGTTGATCACCGTCATGTTGATACTGGCTATCGCTACCGTTGCCGTGGTGTCGATGTCCAGCGCGCGGCAGTTGGATATTCGCCGCACCGAAAATCAGCTGCGTAGCGCGCAAGCCTGGGAATACGTGTACGGCTTGGAAAGTTGGGCCATCGGCCGGTTGGCTGCCGACACCACGCCCGGTAATGGTTACGGTTTGGCTGAAGAATGGTCTATACCGTTGGCAAGGACAAACGTCGTCGGCGGCACGATGCAAGCACAGATTGAGGATTTGCAGGGCCGGATTAATCTGAACAACCTATTGGTGGAGGGCAAAATTTCCAAGGACGATATCAAGCGCCTGGAACGCTTGCTGGCCATTCTAAAACTGAAAACCGAGCTGGCGCAGGCGATAACCGATTGGGTTGATGCGGATATGGATGTCAGCTATCCGCACGGCGCGGAAGACGAAACCTACACCCGCCAAAAGCCGGCTTACCGCGCCGCTAACCGGCAATTTGCCGATGTCAGCGAGTTGCTGTTGGTACAAGGCATGACGCGCGAGACCTATCTGAAATTGCTGCCTTATGTCTACGCGGTGGAGGGTTACGCGCCGCTGAATGTCAATACCGCCAGCGCTACGGTGTTGCGTTGCTTGGCGGACGACATCAGCGCCGATCAGGCGGAATCCATATTCAGAGCCCGAGGCAAGCCTTTTGCAAAAGTCGCCGAATTTTTAAAGGATGAAACGGTTGCCGACGCCGGCATCGGTAAATATGGCTTGGGTGTCAGTTCGCAAAACTTTTTATTACAAGGGCAAATCGATATGGGCAAAACCCATTTGCAGTTTGAGTCGCAATTGCAGCGCGATAGTGGTGGCGCGCAAGTGGTGAAGCGCCAGCGCCAGGGCTTGGCGCATGGCTGAAAAACTGCTGGTCAGAGTAGGTGCCGAATCTGCCGATAAACTGGAATGGTTGAATCTTGCCGAGCCTGATAGCCAGCCGGCATCAGGCACGATGGCCGAGTTGGCAGCGGCTGCGCAGGGTAAGTCTGTACTGCTGTTATTGCCGGCCGCTTCGGTGCTATTGCTGGAAATCGAGCTGGCAGTTAAAACCACCGCGCAACTGAAAAAAGCCTTGCCGTTTGCGTTGGAAGACCTACTGGCCGAGGACGTGGAAAATTATCATCTGGTTTGGTTAAAGCAGGACCGGGATAAACTCGCCGTGGCGGCGATTACGCACGACACATTAGCGGCGCGGCTTACTCCGTTTCGCGAAGCCGGTTTAGAGCTGGCAGCTGCGTATCCGGAAACCTTATGCCTGCCGTATCAGCCTGGACAAACGACTTTGTTGCTCGAAGAAAGCAACGCAATTTTGCGCAGCGCTGCCTATTTGGGCGGCGGCGTGGATGCGCAATTTCTGCCGCAACTGCTGGAAAAAGCCTGTGCCGAAGGTGCCGATTTCCAGACTTTACTGATATGCAAACACAGCGAAGACACCCAGCTGCCGGATGGTTTGGCAAATAACGGTTTGGAAACAGTCATAGCCAAGCCTTTGCAATTCATGGCGAGCTCAGTCGAGTCATTGCCAGCCGAGCTGAATTTGTTGAGCGGTGCGTATGCCGTCAGTCATCGTCCAAAAGGCCGCTGGCAACAGTGGCTGCCGGCGGCCATCATTTTGGCTGCGGCCTTGGCGGTGCAGAGCTACGCTTTACTACATACCTATTGGCAACAACAAGCCGAACTAAGCGAGTTGGAAGCGAAAAGCCAAGAGCTGTTCAAACAAACTTTTCCCGATGTGAAACGCATCGTCAATGTCAAAGCTCAGGCCGAGCAACAGCTGGCGCAGCTCAGAAAACAACAGGCTTTTGCCGGTAGCGGCTTCATGCGCTTGATCTACCGTTCCGGATTGGTGTTGAAAGAAGCGCCGGCCGTACACTTGAAAAAGCTCAATTTCCTGAACGGCGGTTTGCAGTTACATCTGCTTGCCGACGACATCGGCCAACTGGAGCAATTCAAACAGCAGCTGCAAAGCAGTATGCAGGTGAAAATTCAATCCGCCGACAGCGGCGCAAACGGCGTGGAGGCGCAACTTGAGATTCGCGAAAAATGATTTAGCGCAGCGTTTTGCCGAATTAACGCCCAGAGAGCGAGTACTGGCGCTGGGTGGTGTGCTGGTCGTGCTGATGTATGGCGCATACCTGCTGTTTTACCAACCAATTGCTGAACAAAGCCGCTTGCTGACCCTAAAAATCCAGGCGCAACAGCAAATCTATACCTACTTACAACAAGTCGGTAACGAAGCGGCGGCTTTGCGGCAACAGGCTACGGTTGATGCACCGGCATTGGATGGCGCTAATCAATCGCCGCTGGCGGTAGTCGATTTCAGCAGCCAGCAGCTGGACATAAAGCCGGCGATCAAACACCTGTCGCCGGAAGGCGAGGACAAAGTCAGCGTCTGGCTGGAGCATCTGGCCTTCGACCAACTGATGTCCTGGTTGACAATTTTGGAAACCAAACACCGTTTGCAAGTGCTGCAAATCGATGTTGAAAAACCGGCCGATGCTGATGGCATCGTCAATGCCAAGGTCTTACTGGGTGTTGTTTAGTCTGCTCAGGTATCGTCGCTCCCGCGCAGGCGGGAGCCCAGTTGCCGCAGCTGATTTGCTGCGCGGTCCCAAGGCGTCCAGTTTACCGTGAATGCCGAGACCAGAATTCTTTGATAGCTTCAAACTTGCCATCCATGGCACTGGATGCCCGCTCTTGTGCCCTGTGGGTATCCCGGCGGGCATGACGGACTTCTTGGGTTTAGCTGAAGTAGCTCAATAGTCAGGATACGCCTTGCCGTCCACAGCTCACGACAATTCATACCTGGACCACGTCCCACTGCTATTAAGTTAAGAGCGGATGGTTCTATCTCCCCTCATCCCAACCTTCTCCCGGAGGGAGAAGGGGCTTCTTCCTTCGCTCAATGGCAGTGAGGCAATGCCCGCAAAAAGAATCTTAAATTTCATAGCTACCGCCCGCGCCCGATCATCCGCTGAATTTTCGTGTTAGCGGCCGGCTTTGTAATACAGATGTATTACATGTCACGTGAATTTAACAATGCTGTAACCGAAAAGCCGCTATTGCTCTGGAATAATCCGCGTCAAGTTGAAGGGTCGAGGATCGGCAGTTCAGCAAGGATTCAGGAGCAACTAGGGAACACGGACGGCACGGACAAGGAGCGGCTAAGGAAGAGGATAGGGAGGAGGCTAAGGGGGAAATGGTAGCGGGGGCAACAAAGCGGCGCTGTCAGGATGTTAGATGGCGTCGAGTACGATCTAAAGCGTGTAAAAGCCAAACTCGTTGTGAAGCGGGGACGGAAAGTCACAGGTCTTGCA
Source organism: Methylomonas sp. MK1 (assembly GCF_000365425.1). Classification (NCBI taxonomy): domain Bacteria; kingdom Pseudomonadati; phylum Pseudomonadota; class Gammaproteobacteria; order Methylococcales; family Methylococcaceae; genus Methylomonas; species Methylomonas sp. MK1. The sequence continues at coordinate 1,346,260 of NZ_AQOV01000001.1, read as the reverse complement.
GGTCAAGACGGCTGGGCTGTCACCTTATGTCATTAATCGAAATTTAAACATGAGGTTTTAAAAATGAAATTGTCTAAAAAATTGTTGGCAGTTGCAGTATTGGCGGCGGCCGCTTCAGGCGCCGCGGAAGCGCGTATCCAAGCTATCGGTGATGCAACAGCAGACGGTAGCGAGTTTTTGTTCAACCTGGTTGACTACACAGCGAAAACTTCATTTACACTGGATTTGGGTATCACTGTTGAGCAATTTCTGGCTAACCCTAGCCAATCATTGTCTTTCTCACTGAGCGACAACAACTTTCAATCATTCGCTGCTGCTTACACTGCCGGCAACGATGTTGCTTGGGGAGTTTCTGGTGGTCATGGGATCCTGGCTGACCTGACTGACCTGCCTAAATTTGGTTTCTACACAACGTCAGTAGTTCCTTCTCCTGCCGTCATCGATAGCAATGCAGGCGACATTGGTAATACTATGAGTAAATGGAACGTTATGGTTGGTTCTGTTCAAACTCAAGATGCCAATTCTAACAATCTGAGCACCTTCAGAACTGTTGGCCAACAAGGTTATACAGCTGTTTACGGTAACGATTTCCAAACTGCTTTGCCATTTGCGGCCCAAGGTCAGTTAGGCAATGCTTTGGCGTTCGTTCATGAAAAAGTCAATGCCGACGATTTCGATACTGGAGAATTGGAAACTTTCCCAGGTACATGGAATTTTTCATTTAGCGGTAACGTGGGTTCTTTGACCTATACCGCTGCACCCGCTGCTGTGCCACTGCCTGCCGCAGTTTGGATGTTCGGCGCCGGTTTGATGGGCGTACTGCGCGCAACTCGTCGTAAATCATTGGCGGTTTAATCCCGCAAACGTCTTGAGCCGGCCGGATTCTGCTTTGCTGGTTCCCCCTTCATGAACGGGTCGGCTCAAACTTTAAATTCAATCAATTGAGAGATATACAATGAAAAATCAATTATTGTCTGCTGCTATCGCAGTGGCTTCTCTGGCAGGTTTCTCGCAAGGTGCATCCGCACATGCGCCAAGCGTCACGCCGGATATCGAAATCTTTATGTCCGGCGCTAGCGCGCAAGACAAAGCCCTGGCGGCATTGTTTGTTAATTTGTGCGACGCCGGTACTTTGGATGTATTTAAAGACAACGGTACAGCGGGTTCCGAAGGTAAAAACCATAGTGCTTATTTCTGCACACTGAACTCTACTAACGTACCCGGCCTGACCGTCAACGGTGCTGCCGCAACCACGGCTAAAGTATTGTTCCACAAACGTTCTGCCGGCGGTTCTGCGCAAGGTGTTAACCCGCTGATCGACGGCGTGGCGATTGCTGCTATGCGTATTGACAACGGTAACTGCACCCAACAAGGCGCGACCAACACTTGGTTTTGCAACGCCAGCGGCGCTAACCTGACCAACGTGCTGTCCGATGCCGGTATTTCCGATGTCGAGCCAAAATTGTTCGTCGGTCCTAACAAACCTTCAAACGCTAGCGAAGTTGATCCAGTTAAAGCAGATGCCGCACTTAACGTGGTGCCAGCAGCGGCCTTGGTATTTGGTGTGCCGGTTTCCGATAACTTGTATGTGGCTTTGCAAAGAGCGCAAAACCTGCTGGCCGGTTTTGGCGGCAGCTGCGCACCTGGCGATTACACCGAAGCCTGTATGCCGAGCTTGAGCAAACAACAAGTGGCTGAATTGATCTCCGGTCAAATCAAAAGATGGTCCGAGTTTAAAGTAAACGGCACTGCCTTAACCAGCTTGACTGCCGGTTTGACTTACACCGATTCCGACGGCACTGTCAGAAACGTTACCCCTAACGATACCAAAGTGCATTTTTGCAAACGTATCGACGGTTCCGGTACCGGCGCGCAACAATACGTCAAATTCCTGAACAACCCTTGCAGTTCTGCCGGTTTGTCACCTGATTGGCCTGGTTCTCCATTGGCGGGCCCCGTGAAACATGAAGTTAGCGGTTCGGGTGATATGGAATTGTGCTTGGAAGACTTTGCCGATGGTGAAACTGCTTCTAAACAAATCACCACTACCAACCCTGACGTGTTCAACACTGCGGTTAACACTGCCGGTAACAGAGGCTGGGCCATCGGTCACCAAAGTTTGGAAAACAACGCCACGCATGCCAAGCATTACCGCTTTATCAAAGTGGACGGTGTAGCACCAACTCTGGAACAAGCTTTCAGAGGCAAATACATGGATTGGGTTGAGCAAACCTTCCAATGGCGTAAAGCTATCAGCGCCGATAAATCCACTGTTATCGCTAAAATCGCTGCCGACGCGGCAGCACCAACCATTTTGGCTACCGAGTTGAACATTAGTTTCGTTCACCCATTCGGTCAATCAGGTTATTTGGCTATCGGTAACGGCAACAACTTTACCGACACGTTCAATGTCAATTCACCTGTTATGCCTTACTCGCACGCGGTAGCGGGTTCTTTGAGCAACTGCCAAGTGCCGGTTATCAAAAACTCTACCAACACCAGCAAACCGATGTAATCAGCGTGTAACAAACCTTTAGTGTAATAGCTAGAGGTTCGCGCAAGGATGCGCATTGAATACAAACAGCCTTCGCTTGCGGAGGCTGTCTTTTTTTGCGATGGGTGAAATGAAACAACATTTGTTTTTAGGCTCGGTCCGTTTCGGTTTGGCGGCTGTGTTATTGACGGCTAGTGCGCTGGTTTGCGCGGAAGAAGCCGGCAATCAATTCGATTTACTTGAGCTGCGCCTGAAAGGCAGCACTTTATTGGACCGGAAATTGGTAGAACGCTGCGTCTACCGGTTTTTAGGCCCGAAAAAAACCATCGATACCGTGGAAGAAGCGCGTAGCGCACTGGAAGAGCTGTATCGCAGTAAAGGTTATCAAACTGTGTCTGTGGATATTCCCGAGCAAAACGTGGTGGGCGGCGTGGTGTATTTACAGGTGACGGAAGGCAAGGTATCGCGTTTGCGAGTCACCGATTCCCGTTACTTCTCGCTGGGTGCCATCAAAGCCAAAGTACCCGAGCTGGCGGAAGGTAATGTGCCCAATTTACCGAAAATGCAGGAACAGCTGACCGCATTGGCCGGCGAGAGCGAGGACAGGAGCGTAGTACCGGTGCTGCGGGCCGGTGAAACGCCGGGTACGCTGGAAGTGGATCTCAAAGTTAAAGACGAATTGCCCTTGCACGGCAAAGTGGAAGTCAATTCCCGCAATACGCAGAACACCAGTCGGTTACGGACTTTGGTGTCATTGCGTTATGACAATCTTTGGCAAAAATTTCATAGCGCGTCGTTCATGTATCAAACCTCCCCGGAAAATCCGGACGAAGTGGAAGTGTTGGTTGGTAGTTATGTGCTGCCTATCATCGACGACGACAAGCGCCTAGCTTTATACGCGGTCAGTTCGTCTTCTACGTCGCAAATTGCCAGTGCCGGCGCCTTATCGGTGATCGGTACCGGTGATATTTACGGCGCGCGTTTTGTGTCGCCGCTGAAGACGCTAAACAATTATACGCACACGGCGACGCTGGGCGTCGATTACAAAGACTTTAAGGAAGATTTGAATTTATTAGGTTCGGATACCTTAAAAACCCCTATCAGTTATTTGCCGTTCATGGCCCAGTACAGCGGTAATTTGCGAGATGCCGAGTCTTTGTTGTCTTTCAATGTCGGGGTCAACTTTGCGATACGCGGCTTGGGCAGCGATGAGCAGCAGTTTGCCGACAAGCGCTTTTTAGCCAGATCCAATTTTATCTATCTGAGTGGTGGTATGGACTACCGGCATAACTTGCCGTGGGGTATGGAAGTGGCGGCGCGGATGTCCGGACAGATTACCGATTCGCCGCTGATCAGTAACGAGCAATTTTCGATGGGCGGTTTTCAAACCGTGCGCGGCTATTTGGAAACTAATGCACTATCCGATGACGGCGTGACCGCCTCGCTGGAATGGTATAGCCCAAGGCTGGTGCCGGACGCATGGGACGAGTTCGACAAAATGCGGGCACTGGTGTTTGTCGATGCCGGCAAAGGCTGGATTGTCGACGCCTTACCAGGCAACGCCAACGAAATGGCACTGGCCAGCACCGGGGTGGGTTTACGTTTCGATATGTTCAAGCATGTGCAAGGCGAGTTTGATTTCGGCATTCCGTTGCTGGACCAAGGCACTGTCAGGCGCGGCGAGAACAGGGTTGACTTTAGGATTGCAACACAATTTTAGGGTGCGGCGGCTGAATGGTTGCGGAAGACGGGAGCGAATTAACTGGTGTCTTTGGGTTATTCGCTCCGGTCTTTTGTTACTTAAGAGGAAGTCGAAAAACGCGTCATTTCCGCGTGTGCGCGAGCCGCAGACTGCGCTGCAAATCCGGTTTGTGATTTTCAACGCCCCTCATTTTTCGGGGGCGACCACTAAGTAATATTATTATTTCTGCCTTACTAATTATTTATTATAAATATTACATATTTGTTACAAATCTATTTTCTGTAATAAATATGTAATATTTTATATTGCCTTGATACTACTTTTGTACAGTTATTATGCGGCTGTTTTAAATTAGTATTTACTCCGAGTTAAATGGTTATTTAGGCAGTTAAAAGTTATTTGTATTTATTCACCGCGAAGCACAACAATCCCTCTCCAGCGGGAGAGGGCAGGGTGAGGGGGGTGAAAACGAGGCAACTTTTAAATATTGCTAAACCCGTTGCGAAGCGGGGGCGGAAAGCCGCGGGTCTTGTCAGTCAAGACAGCCGGGTTGCCAACCGATTTTTTATGCGGTTGTTTCTTCGATTGGCACAGGCGATATTATGACTAATAGACAACAGCACCAGCATGACGACGCGGTATTTTTCAGATTAAATCCCATTGCGGCTTGCGTAAAGTCGGCAGTCGCCGGCAGTATGCTGATCGCTTTTGTCTCGCCGGTCTGCGCCGAATTACCGGTGCCCAGCGCGGTCTGGGCCAGCATGGGCGGCGCCAACCGTTCCGTAGTCGGTAATAATATGACGATTAATCAGGAAACCGACCGGGTTATTCTGAATTGGGATAAGTTTAATGTCAGCGCCGACAGTTCCGTCGAGTTCAAACAGCCCAGCGCCAGTGCCATCGCCCTAAACAAAATCGTCGATCCCAGCAAAAATCCCAGCCAGATTTTGGGCTCGGTAACCGCCAACGGCCAGATATATCTGGTTAATAAAAACGGTTTCGTGTTCGGTAGGGATTCCGTGGTCAATGCCCGTGGGCTGGTGGCGTCGACGATGGATGTCAGTTTCGAAAAAACCTTTGATAAGGAAACCATAGGCACTGTCTCCAAGGATGGTCGCGCTGCTTTTCAAGGGTCCGGCGATTTTTATCAAAAAAACGGTGACGGTAGTTTCAAGCTGGATGCCGACGGTCAAAAAGTCCCCATCGAGATCAAAGTGGAAAGCGGGGCGCGGATCAAGTCCAGCGAGGGCGGCCGCATCCTGGTGATTGCCCCGAGCATCATGAACAAAGGCGATGTGGAATCGCCCGGCGGTCAGGTAATCATGGCGGCGGCGACCGACAAAGTGTATTTGCAGGAAGCGCCAACAGCGGATGATAGGACCAATAACGACGTGCGCGGCTTGCTAGTGGAAGTCGAGACCGGCGGTAAAGTGGAAAACTTGGGTAACATCGCCGCCAATCGCGGTAACGTCACCTTGATGGGCTTTGCTGTCAAGCAAAGCGGCAAGGTATCCGCAACCACCTCCACCAACGTCAACGGCACGATCCGCCTGTTGGCGCGGGAAGGTTTTACTACCAAAACCGAAGGCGGCGAGACTGTTATCACCGCGAAAGCCACCACCCGCACCGCGGATAAAGGCGACGGTTTGGGCCGTTCCGCACAAGTGACTTTGGGCGCGGGCAGTACCACCGAGATTCTGCCCGAGGTGGAATACATCGAGGAAACCCAAACCCTGGAGTCCGGCGAAACCGTCAAGATGTTGGTAGAGAAAACCGCTGTACCCGGTCAGGTGCAGCCGCAATCTCGGGTCGAGATTATGGCTGATAAGGTGCATTTACAGGCTGGGTCGGAAATTAACGCGCCTTCGGGGAAGGTATCAATTACCGCGACTAAATCGCCGTTAAATCCGGTTGCCGACAACAGCCTAAAAAACGATAGCCGGATCCTGATCGATGCCGGCGCGAAAATCGATGTGTCCGGTACAGATAAAGTCATCCGCACCATGGAAAGCAATGTCTTGGAAGTGGAGCTGCGCAACTTTGAATTGAAAGACGCGCCGTTGCAAAAGACCGGCATATTAAAAGGTAAGACCGTCCTGGTGGACATCCGCGAAGGCACGCCGCTGACCGATATTGCGCCCACCGTGGCGGGGATTGGTCGGACGGTCGCCGAACGGATGGTTAAGGGCGGCGAGATCGCGCTTAACTCCGAAGGCGATGTCATCCTGGAAAAAGGCGCGGTTCTGGACTTTTCCGGTGGCGAGATTACCTATCTGGATGGCTTTATTACCACCAGTAAGTTGCTAGCCAATGGCCGCTTGGTCGATATTAGCGAAGCCGATCCTTTGGTGCCTTACGAGGCGATTTACGGCGAGGTGGTGAAAAAATATCAAAAATGGGGCATCACCAAAGTCTGGAAAATCGACGGTCCATTCACGCTGGCGCGTTTCGAGCCGGGTTATGTCGAAGGTCAGGACGCGGGCAGCTTAATGGTCAGAGCTAACAACGCGATTTTAGACGGCGAACTGCTGGGTAAAACCACCAACGGGAGGCGGCAGCGGACGCTGGCCGAGCAAGCCAAGGGCAGCCGTCTGACGGTAGATACCGCGTTTACCCAGAGTAATGCGCAGGCATTGATTTTCTCCGCTGGCGTGCAAAACAGCATTGATTTGGATATCGACGACGTGTTCCCGGTCGGAAATGACGGCTTGGCCATGGCTTTGGCCGTGGATGCCAACAAGCTCATCGACGGCGGCGTGCATACTGCGGTGTTTAAAACCAACGGTAACATCAGCGTCGCCGACAATGCGACCCTGCGCTTGGTCGCCGGCGGCAATCTGACGTTACAAGGCGGCGCGGTTGACGTGCGCGGCAATATCGTCGGTGCCGGGGCCACGGTAAAGCTGGAAACCGCCGAAACCAACGCGGCGGGATTGCAAGGCGAGATTAACCTGGCTTCCGGGGCGACAATCGATTTGCGCGGGGAATGGATTAACGATTTCGCCCAGCCGGAAAATCTTGACGGCAAGACGGTGGCCATAGACGGCGGTACTTTTATTGCCAAGGCCAAGGGTAACGGCGGCGGCGTGAATTTGCGGGCCGGCAGTTTGATCGACATCAGCGCCGGCGCCTGGTTGCACGAAGACCGTACGCTGGAAGCCGGTAAGGCGCAAAGAACCACAGGCAAGGGCGATACCTTGCAAGAGGGCGGCATTGTGTTGGTCGCCGAACCTGCCATAGACAACGCCGGCGCTAACGTGCTGATGGATGGCGTTATGCACGCCTATGCCATGCAACAAGGCGGCGGCTTTACCGTAAAAGCCAACGCGGTAGCCATTCGTCGGGAAGAAACCCCGAGCAGAGGCGATGGCGGCGTGCAGCCTTTGCAAATTGCCACTGCGTTTTTCGGTGAAGGCGGCTTTGCCGAGTTCGATATCGGCGCAAATCTGAACGGATTGACGGTGGAAGACGGCGCCAATATTGAGCTGCGCCAACAGAACAGAGTACTAAACAACACCTATCTGGAACAGGCCAACGCTGACGGTATCGAAGCATTCTCGGATTTGACGACGTTGTTGCCGGAACTGCGCGCACCCAGCAAATTGACCTTGCGAGCCGATCATGCCGCCGGGATTAATGCCAACAGCAATTTGCTGGTGGCTGCTACCGCAACTATTAACGCCGACGATTTAAGCAGCGTTACGCTGGAGTCCGATTCGTCCCTGGTGCTGGATGGCCGGATCGTCGCGCATGGCGGTACGGTGGCTCTGGATATTATTCCCGATCAAAGTGAGGTCGATCCGCAGTACCAGCAGAATCAAGGCATCTGGCTGGGCAGCACTGCCCGCATCGATGTGTCCGGTGGCAGTCAAATTACCGTGGACGGCTTGGGCCGGCGTATCGGTAAGGTTTTTGACGGCGGCAAGGTGGTCGTCAATGCGCAACGCGGCTTTTTTGCCTCCCAGGCCGGCTCTTTGATCGATGTATCCGGTAGCCAAGACATCCTGGATTTACCGGTTAATAGTCCCGCGGCGATAGGTGCGAGTTTTGCTGCTACCCTAGTAGGTTCGCATGCCGGCAGTATCAATATTACCGCCGCCGAAGGCGCGTTTCTGGACGGCGATATGCAAGCCGCCGGCGGCGCTGCGCCCGGCACCTCCGGCGGTAAATTGTCGGTGTTTCTTAACGTAGATAATCGTGCCGATCCGGATGCAGAAAACTCCATCTTTCCGCGCGCCCCGCGCATTTTAAAAATCTCCCAGGAACGGAATGTACCGTTTTCCGCTGCTTTTTCTAAACCGGGCGATTCATTACCCAAGAAAGATTCGCCCGGTGATCGGCTGACCGGCATTGGCTATCTGGCCGCTGAGCAGATTAGCGAGGGCGGTTTTAGCTCTGTGGATCTGGCTGTATCCGGAGAGAAGGGTGAGATTCGTTTTACAGGCGATGTCGATCTGCAACTGAATAACGCTATTGCTTTGGATGCGGTCAATTTTGGTTGGGAGCGGAACACCGCCGCAGATACCGGTAATGTGCAAATCAGCGCTACCACCGCGACTTTGGGGTCGGATAGCTATCGCGCACCGATAGTAAAAACCAGCAACGGCGATGGCCGATTGGCGGTTAATGCCGATTTGATCGATTTGGTCGGTGGCTCGGTAACGACCGGTTTTAATACGGTTGATCTTGCCGCCGACGACGATATTCGCCTGAAAGGGATACGGATCGACAGTAAGGAACTGGATTTTGTCGGCGAATTTAAAACCTTTTCCAAGCTTAATTTAACTGCGGCGCAGGTTTATCCCACCTCCTTGACCGAGTTTACCTTGGCGGTCACCGGCGATCCGAACGGCACGGTGACTTTCAACAAAAGCGGTAAGGCCGCGCCGGTGCTGTCCGCCTTGGGCAGTTTGACCGTGCAGGGGCCGAATATCGTCCAAAACGGCGTGCTGACCGCGCCCTTGGGCGAGATCGTTTTGGAGGCGACAAAATCGGTGACCTTCGGCGCCGACAGCATGACGTCGGTTTCGGCCAAGGGGCAAATCATCCCGCTGGGCGTCACCCAGGGCGGCCTGGAATGGCTGCTGCCCTTGGCCGGCACCGGCAACAATCTTAACGTGGTCAACCCCGATCTGAAACCGGCTGAAACGGATAAAAAGCGGGTGTTTGAAAGCCCCGAGAAGAAAATAACCGTTAAAGCCGCGCAAATCCTTCGGGAAGACGGTGCTTTGGTGGATTTATCCGGCGGCGGCGATTTATTGGGCTTCGAATTTATTCCCGGTGATGGCGGTTCGGTAGATGTTCTTGATACTGATCAACGCTTTGCGGTAGTGCCGGGTATATCCGGTTATTCGCCGTTCGACCCCAAATCGTTTCCCGAATCAGGTTTGAAGACTGGCGATAGCATTTACATCGGTGCCGGTAGCGGCCTTGCCGCCGGCTACTATGCCTTACTGCCGGCTCGTTACGCCTTATTGCCGGATGCATTTTTGGTGTCGCCGGTCGCCGGCAGCGCCAATGCAATTCCCGGCACCAGTAGAACCCGGGTCGATGGCGCTGCTGTCGTTACCGGCTACCGGAGCGTTGCCGGAACAGACATCCGCGATCAGTATTGGTCCGAGTATGTGGTCGAAGCCGGCAGCATTGCTAAAACGCGTAGCGAATACAACATCAGCTCGGCCAACCAATTTTTCGCGGATAGAGCGGTAAATAAAGAACTGGCGATTCCGCGTCTGCCGCAAGATGCCGGGCAATTGGTGCTAAACGCCAAAACCCGTCTGGAGCTACCCACCGTGGTGGCCGATGTGGTCGAGGGCGGACGTGGCGGCTTGGTAGACATCGTGGCGGATAAATTGGCCTTGGGCACAACCGCCGCAACCGACGATGTTGAATTGTTGGTTAGCGACCTGGATAAGTTTAGAGTGGATAGCTTGTTGCTGGGGGCGGTGAGAAGCTTTGACGCCGCGACCGGCCACACCAAGCTGGATGTCATCGCCAAGTCGGTGACGGTAGCCGAAAACACGACCTTGAAAGCACCGGAGGCCTTGCTAGCCGCCAGCGAAACCGTCACGCTTGAACAGGGCGCCAAAATCGAAGCCAGCGGCGCGGTCGCTGATACCGATAGCGATACGGTGCTTGAGGTGAACGGCGACGGCGCGTTGCTGCGCGCATCGGCGGGCAAACAGGCAACGATCAACCGAACCGGCGCCAAGGGCTTGAAAGGCGATCTAAACATAAGTGCCGGCGCGGTAATTTCGGCCGGCGCGGGTTCGGTGGCGCTGGACTCGACACGGCGGACCAAAATGGCCGGCGAATTGAATCTGGCCGGCGGTTCCTTGTATCTCGGCGCGGAAACTATCAACCTCGGCGAAACCGCCGGCGTATCGACTGGCCTGTCGCTGGATAATACTCAGCTCGCACACTTGACTGTTAACGAGTTGGTGTTGAGCAGCCGGGGTATGGTCAACTTGTACGGCGAGTTATTGCAAACCGATGCCCTTGGTCAGCCTTTTCAATTCGGCGATTTACGCATTGATGCCTTGGGTCTGGCCGGTAAAGCCAATGCTGGGAAAACCCTGTCTTTGAATGCGAAAACCCTGAGTATTGCCAACAGCAAGTCTACGGGCAGTGTTTTGGCGGGCGACGGCAGCGGGGTATTGAATATCAATGTGCAACAGCTGTTGTTGGACCAAGGTAAATTCCAGCTGTCGGGATTTGCCGCAGTCAATGTTAATGCCGGCGAGCGTATGTTGGGCAAGGGTGACAGCACCTTAACCGCATTGACTGACTTGAGCGTGAATACGCCGTTTGTCAGTGCCGAGAATGGCGCTAAAACCATCATCAATGCCAGCGGCCATGGCTTGTCTCTCACGGGCGGTAGCCAGACGCTAACTGCCGGTACCCAAGGCATAGCCGCGCAATTATTGTTGGAAGCCGATAGCATTGGTTTGAACACGGCCTTGTTTTATCAAACCGGTAATGTGGCCATGAACGCCTTGCAGGGTGATGTGACCTTGGGCGGTAATGCGCTGATCGATGTCTCCGGCGCGGTGGCGTATGCCGGCCTAAGCAAGCCGGTGAATCTGTCCGGCGGCAAAATCAGTTTGAGTTCTCAGCTTGGCAATGTCAGCATCGAAGCCGGCAGCAAGCTGTTGTTAAACGCCAGTAACGCCGAGATGCTTGCCGGTTTACTGTCCGTGCAAGCCGGCGCCGGCCAAGTGCAATTCAACGGTTTTATCGATGCTCGTGGTGTCGGCAAGGCAAACGGTGGCCGGGTCACCGTTGACACCGGCAGTTTGAGTGCCGGCGGATTTAGTGCTTTGAACGCGGTGTTTGCCGCCGCCGGTTTTAGCGGTGCTGTCGAACTGAGAACGCGTAGCGGCGATATCGTTGTAGAGGCCGGGCAAACCGTGAGTGCAAATGCGATCAATTTATTCGCCGATACCGGCAATATCAGCATTGCCGGCACCTTGGATGCTGCGGGTGCGAATGGCGGTTCGGTGACGTTGGCAGCCGAAGATCTGCTGACGCTGAATAGCTCGGCGCTGATTCTGGCGAACGCGCAAGCGGCGAATGGCAACGGCGGCAAGGTCAGTTTGTCGTCTATCGATGGGTCCGCATTAGATGGCGCGGGCATTGATATCCAGTCCGGTGCGCGCATCAACGTTGCAGCGGCTGGAGCCGGTGCGGCGGGCGAGGTGTATTTACGTGCCGACCGCGACGATACCGACGGCGACGGTCTGGCGGACATTAACGTCAAAGCCATCGCCGCCGGTACTATCGTTGGCGATACCGACGTCACCGTTGAAGGCGCGCGTATTTATAACAATAGCCGTATCGCCTCCGCCGAACAGCTGGCGATGCATAACGATAATCTGGCCTATATGAGCGATTTGGCGGCGGCTAATGTCGCTAACAGCCGCTTCGGCGCCGGCTTTACCATTATCCCCGGCGTAGAAGTTCGCAGCAGCGGCAATTTGACCATCGCCGAGACGTGGGATTTGGGAAAACTCGATAGCGGAGAAGCCTGGCGTTATGGCGCGAATAACGATCTGGTTGGGGTGTTAACGCTTAGAGCGAAAGGCAATTTGTTAATCAATGCCAATTTGAGCGACGGCTTTTCCACCGGCGTTTTGAATTCCGCAAGTTTTGGAGCTATCAACGTCAGCGATTATTTGCAAACCGGTGCTTCATGGAGTTACCAGCTGATCGGCGGCGCCGATTTGGGTTCCGCCAATGCAATGACAGTGCTGGCCTCTGCCAGTCTGTTGACCAGCGCCGGCAGCGGCGACGTCAGTTTAGCCAATGATGTCAGCGTGCGGACCGGCACCGGCGATATTGATATTCGCGCGGCTCGCGACTTGGTCTACGGTAATGCAAGCTCTTCAATCTACACGGCGGGCCGCGCGGATGCCGACGACGCCAAACGCTGGGGTAGTGGCGGGCCGGATTTAGCCGCGCTGTTCTATGCCGAATATCCCGTGGATGGCGGCGATATCAGCATTCAGGTTGGGCGCGATATCGATGCCAAACCTAGTGCGCAGTTGCTCAGCGATGCGTTGGTACGTACCGGCGATTGGTCCAACAGCAATCAACACAGTACGGAATTTGATTCGGAACGTCCGACAGCCTGGGGCGTGGCCTTGGGTATTAGCGATTCAAGTGGCTTTTCTCGTCAGCATCAGCAAAGCGTAACCGCTTTCGGCGGCGGTAATGTCCGCATCAGCGCGGGCGGAAATGTCGAAGACTTGTCGGTGATGATCCCTACCACCGGTAAACAGGTAGGTGAACGGGATACGCCGGTAGCGGATGCCACTGTTATCACGTTCAAGACCAATGTGGTCGAAGTGAACGGCGGCGGTAATCTGCAATTGCAGGCGGGTGGCGATATCGCCGGCGGCGTGTTTTATGTGGATGGCGGGGCGGCGGATATTTATGCGCACGGATCGCTGAAAGCCGGCACCAACAAAGGGCTGAATCCGATACTGGCTTTGGGAGATGCGCAGTTTAATGTAGTCGCCGGCAAGTCCATGGCCCTGGAAGCGATTGTCGATCCGATGTTCGTGACCTTGCCGGATTCGGTCGATTTGATCAATGCTTCATCGAATCGGTTTTTCCGCTACAGCACCGATAGCAATGTGACATTGACCACGCTCTCCGGCGACCTTGGCCTGAAAAACGACATCGCCAGTTTGAAGAAGGCCACCAATACCAATATTTCCGAAGGCTTTTTGGTTTATCCCGCCGGCCTGCATGCCTACGCACTGAACGGCAATATTACCGTGGACAAGAGCTTCACCTTGTACCCATCGGCGCAGGGTGACTTGGAGTTATTTGCGGCTGAGAATTTAACCGGTAAGGGTAATCCGCGGATTATTTTGAGCGATGCGGAACCAGCGGCATTACCTAGCGCCGCATTGCCCTTCGTCGGGTCTTCCTTAACCGACTTGGACAATGTGCTGAAGGTTCTGGATATTCAGCAACCGCAATCGCCCACCGCGATACATGCCAGCACGCCGCTGCACGCCAATGACCCGAATCCGGTGTTGATTAGCACCGGCAGCGGCAACATCGGCCGTATCGATGATGACATCGTATTCGTATTAGCCAAGCCCGCCGAGGTTAGCGCTGGTCAGGATATTGTCCGCGCCACGTTCAATATTCAACATAACAACGCCGACGCTGTCAGTATCTTTAATGCCGGCCGGGATATTCGTTACACGATTAATATTCACCCCGATACCGGCAATATCATCGAAGCCGATCAAGGTATAGACGTGGCCGGTCCCGGACAACTAACCGCGCTGGCGGGCCGGGATGTGAATTTGGGATCGTCCATCGGCATTACTTCGTCGGGCGATCAATCCAATGCCGCGCTGGCGGATGATGGTGCCAACATTACCGTGATTGCCGGTTTGGCTGGCGGTGCGCTGAACAGCAACGGCTTTGCCGAAGGGTTTATGCTCAACTCGGGTAAATACGTCCTGGAAAATCAGCGTTACCTGAATTTGTTCGTGCAGGAAATGCGCAGCATCACCGGCGACTCTTCGTTAAACGTCGATTCCGCCAAACTGGCATTTAGCGGGCTTTCCACGGTGGATAAGGCCCGCCTGGACAGTAAGCTGTTAAGCGTCGTGCAAAGCGTGTTTTTGCAGGAGGTAAAAGCCAATGCAAGCACGTTGGCCAAAGCCACTACCAAACAGGCTCAGGATCTGGCCGAACTAAAATTGCTGGCTACCATCGAGTCGCTGTTCCCCGGTACTACCTTGTTGGCAGGCAATAGCGAATACCGCATTGATGCTGCGAACGGCATTGTAGTAAACGCCGATACCAGTGCCAGCAATATCTTGAACAGTCTGAATGCCGCGTTACAGCAAAAGATCGAGGCGGAGTTGGCACGGCAGGGTAAAACCTTTGCCAGTGCTAGCGACCGCGAGAAAGACGACGCCCGCGAACTGGTTAGGCCCAAGCTGGGCAATATTTCGCTGTTCTTGAGTTCGATACAAACCAAGGATGGCGGCGATGCCAATCTGTTTACTCCCAATGGCGGCATTACCGTGGGTTTGGCGACCGCCGATATTGGTTTGGCAAAGGAAGATGATGAGTTGGGCGTGATCGTGAAAAAGCAGGGCGAGGCCAACCTGCTGGCCCGCAACGACATCGACGTGAACATCCAGCGCGTGGTGACCTTGGGTAACGGCAATATAACCGGCGGTTCCACTGAAGGCGATGTCGATGCCGGTCGTAGCGCGCAAACCGCATTGGCGGCTCCGCCGCTTAAAGTCAGTTACGATGCGGCGGGTATGCCGGTACTGGAAGTATCGCCGGTGTTGCAAGGTGGCGGTATCAGAACGGTGGGAGCAGGGGACGTGTTGTTGTTTGCACCGCGCGGCATCATCGACGCCGGTGAGGCGGGTATCAGAGGCAATAACATTACGCTGGCGGCAACCGCCATCGTCGGCGCCGATAATATCGATATCGGTGGTTCTGCCGTGGGTGTGCCGGTGGCTGCGACCGGCAGTGTCGCCGCCGGTTTGACCGGCGTCAGCAACGTGGCGGCTGCGGTCGGCAAGTCGCTGGATAGTACCGGCAGCGTCGGCAAGGAAGCTGCCGAAAAACTGGCTAAGGCAGCGACCAACACCTTGGGTATCTTGAGCGTGGATATTTTGGGTTTTGGTGAATAGCCTGCTGTCTTGCTATTCAGGCTGAAAATGGCCGAATTGCCCGCTGTGTTCGCAGCGGGCAATGGGTTTGCCGCCTTTCGCGGCCACCCCGGCCCTATATCACCGGTATTTCGTTCGAGCTGAGCTCGTCAAAGCCCAGAGTGGTGTGCCCTTCGACAGTACCCGCAAAGACATTTAGGCGAACAGTATTTAAGGTCCGGCTTAATAATATTTTTTCCAGTTTTTTCGATACTTTACCGCTCGTCATAATCATGTAAAAAAACGTTGGGATAATCCAGTTTATGTTTTGATTTGAGAGTGATCATGAAACGGATTGTGTTATTAGTAGCGGCCCTGTTGGCGATGCCCGGACTGGCCCAAGCTTGGTGGAACGACGACTGGGGATATAGAAAGAAAATAACCATAGACGCCCAGCAATTGCAGCAGGGCGGCGTGACGCCGGTAGCTGAAGGCTTGGTGCTGGTGCGTTTACATACCGGCAATTTCAGCTTCTTCGCCGATTTGGGCGAAAACGGCAAAGATTTGCGCTTCATGGCCGGCGACGATAAGACTCCGTTGAAGTTTTATATCGAAAAAATCGATACGGTCAACGAGATGGCGCTGATTTGGGTGAAATTGCCCAAAGACATCGCAAGCGCTGAGGAGTCGATGTTCTGGATGTATTATGGCAATCCCAAGGCTGTGGACGGTCAGGATGCGCCGGGTATTTTTGATGTGGCGCAAGCGGTTGCCTATCACTTCGAGGCCGGTCCGGTGAAAGACGCTACGGCGTACGCCAATCAACCGGCTACGGCTACGCAAACGGTTGTGGAAGGCGGAGCCATTGGCGAAGCTGGCGGTTTTAACGGCAGTCAATCGATACGCATTGCGGCAACGCCCGCCATTCAGATGGCTGTCGAATTTGGCTGGACGGTTTCGGCATGGGTGAAAATCGATCAGGCGCAGACCGACGGAGTAATATTTGCGCGCGATGGGCTGATTTTATCTGTTAGAGGTCAAACCCCAGTTTTGGAAGTTAATCGTAAGCAATTGGTTAGCTCCGCCGATCTAAATTTGGCCACGTGGCAGTATTTGTCGGTCGCCGGTAACAAGGACGGTTTTACGTTATATGTGGATGGTAAGCCGGTCGGTATCTTGCCGGCGAGTGTGCCGTCGTTGTTGGGCGATATGAGTATCGGCGCGGCGGTGGACGGTTCACGCGGCTTAGTCGGCGCCATTGACGAGTTCGGTATTGCTAAAGTGGCGAGGGATCAGAATTACCTACAATTCGCGGCGCTCATGCAAGGCCAGTCGTCGGCGTTGTTGAACTATGGTGAAGACAGTACGCCCGACAGCGAAGAGGGTGGCGAATCCTATTTAATGTCGACGCTGGATAACGTCACCGTGGACGGCTGGGTCATCATTGGTATTCTGGGGGTGATGTTCATCGTCAGTACCTTGGTGATTGTCAGCAAGGCGATTGTGTTGAACCGTACCCGCAGTGAAAACAAAAAATTCGAAGAAGCCTTCAGCCAATTAGGCGCCAAAAATATAAGCAATCTGGATCACCAGGACGAAGACGGCCAGGAAGATTATGACGAATCGCCGTTGTTACTGTCCTTGACCGGCAATCATGCGGCTTTTGCGGGCTCTTCCATTTATCGCATCTACCATGTCGGCGTGCAGGAAATGAATAAACGTCTGGCTAAAAGCGTGGGTGCCGAAGCGGCCGACCAGGGCTTGTCTGCCCAGGCTTTGAATGCGGTAAAGGCCTCGATGGACGGCGTGTTGGTCCGGGAACTGCAAAAACTTAATTCGCAAATGGTGTTATTGACCATCGCGATTTCCGGTGGTCCGTTCCTGGGTCTGCTGGGCACCGTGGTTGGGGTCATGATCACCTTTGCGGCGATTGCCGCCAGCGGCGAAGTGAATGTCAACGCTATCGCACCGGGTATCGCAGCGGCCTTGGCGGCGACCGTAGCCGGTTTGGGCGTGGCGATTCCTGCTTTGTTTGCCTACAACTATCTGGGCAGCATCATCAAGGCGGTGACCGCCGACATGCATGTGTTCGTCGATGAATTCGTTGCCAAACTCGCCGAGCAGCATAGCTGAGTTGAAAAGAAATGTAGGTCGGCTTAGGCGCTAGTCTTAAGCCGACATGTTGGCTTCGATGTGCCGGATTGCGCTCTATCGAGCGAACCCAACTTCCGAAACCCGATCTGTGGATCACGAGAATACTCAATGAAAGTTCAAGAAGAAAATGCGGCGTACGACGAAATCAACGTCACGCCGATGCTGGATTTGGCTTATGTGTTGCTGGTGGTGTTCATTCTGATGACCACGGCTGCTGTGCAAGGCGTGCAGGTCAATCTGCCCAAGGCCAGTAATACGCCCAGTTTGGCCAAGCCGCAAACCAAAGCCATCACGGTGACGGCGGACGGTACTTTGTTTCTGGATACCTTTCCTGTGACGATGGAGCAGCTGGAATCGACACTGATGCAATACAAGGCCGCCAATCCGGAATTGCCGGTGGTGGTTAAGGGTGACGCCACCGTCCAGTACCAAAGCGTCGTCGATATTCTGGCCTTGCTCGGCAAACTGGAAATTACCCAGGTTGGTCTGGTCACCCAAAATCTGACCAAATAAAGCCTTGCGACATGTCAAAGAAGAAACATTGGCGGGTTTATATTCCGATGCTTATCGCTGCCGTAATCGCCGCTATCGCGATTTTCTACGTCGTTAAGATCATTATGGAGTTCGTCGACAAAAAACCGACGAAAAGCGAGAAAAAAATTCAGCCGGTGACCTTGCTGAAACCGCCGCCGCCTCCGCCACCGCCGCCCAAAGTAGAAAAGCCGCCCGAGCCGGAAATCAAGGAAAAAATCAAGGAACCCGATCCGGAACCCGAGCCTGAGCCGGAACCCGAACCGGAACAAGCACCGCCGCGCGACCTTGGCCTGGATGCCGAGGGCACGGCCGGTTCGGACGGTTTTGGTCTGGCAGCCCGTAAGGGCGGCACCGGGCTGTTCGGCGGTGGAGCCGGCAACCCGTTTGCCTGGTACGGCGGTTTGGTCAAGAACGGCATTCTGAACATTCTCAGCAGCCACGAAGAATTGCGCCGTAAAGGTTATACCGCCATCGTCAAGGTCTGGCTGAAAGCCGACGGCTCTGTAGAACGGGTGGAATTGGCCAAGGGCAGCAACGATGCGGACATAGACGAATTGCTCAGCCGCTTGTTAAACAAATTCGACCGAGTCGCGGAGGCACCGCCGCCGGGCATGCAGCAGCCGATTAAGTTAAAAATTTCATCACGTATTTAAGTATCCACAGGTAAAACAATGGCGAACAAAAAACAGCTGATGGCCCTGGCACTATCAGGGCTGATCGGCACCGTGCAGGCCGGAGAAAAGGAAGAGTTGCTGAAACTGCGCAATACCACCACTAATTTGATCAAACAACTGGTCAAACAAGGCGTGATTACCGACAAGGCTGCTAACGAGATGATCAAGCAAGCCGAAGTCGAAGCGGGCCAGCAGGTGGCTGAAGCCAAGGCCTCCGGTGCCAAGGAAGCGGTGCCGGCCGATGAAGTACGCGTGGCTTATGTGCCTGACTTCGTCAAAGACGAGATTCGTCAGCAAGTGCGCAGTGAGCTGCGCGAAGAAGTGGTCGGCGATGTGATGCAAAAGGCCAAGAACGAGCAATGGGGTATGCCGAATGCGTTGCCGGAATGGACCAAGCGCTTCAAATTGTCCGGCGATATTCGCTTGCGCTCGCAGCATGAGTTAATGGCCAAGGAAAATATCGCCAATTCTTATATCGATTGGCAGGCGGTTAACGAAAGAGGCGGTCTGAACGCTGCGGGTGTTGATCAGTTCTTGAATACGACTACCGACAGACAACATTTTCGCGAGCGTTTTCGTCTAGGCATTGATGCGGCGATTACCGATGGTATGAAAGCTGGTGTACGTTTGGCGACGGGTAATCAACGTGATCCGGTATCCACCAACCAGTCTCTGGGATTTACTGGGCAAAAATACGATTTCACCGTGGATAGGGCTTATCTGCAATACGATGCGTTCGACGATAACAAATTCAAATGGCTGACCTTGTCGGGCGGTCGTATCAAGAATCCCTGGTATACCGGCGGCGGCGAATTTACCGGCGGTAGCGAATTGGTGTGGGATACGGATTTATCTTTCGAGGGTTTTGCCGGCACTGTGCGCCACCGTTTGGGCGGTTCGGACAGCTTGATGGCCAACGACGATCAAACCCATTCCGTGTTTGCCACGGCGGGTGCGTTTCCGCTGCAAGAGTCGGCACTGAGCAGCGATAAATGGTTGTTCGGCGGTCAGGTCGGGGTCGATTGGGGCTTTATCAATCAAGACAATTTAAAGGCGGCGCTGGCTTATTTCGATTATGTCAACGTCGAAGCCAAGCAAAATACTAGCGTTTTAGGTACTTGCGATCTCAATACGCGTGGCAACACCGCTTCACGGCCTGAATTCATGCAGGGCGGCAATACCTTAGCGTCGATCTGCCGAGAAGGCACCGGGGCGTTGGCTTCCAATCCGGGTATGGTCGGCTTGGCGTCCGATTACAACATCGTCAATGCCAATATTTCCTACGAAATGGCCATGTTCGCTCCCTATCGCTTGCGTTTAAGCGGTGATTACGCCAAAAACGTCGGCTTTAATAAAGCCGCGGTGAGCCGGATGCTGAACGGTACCGTGGTCGAGGGCAAAACCAACGCTTGGCAGTTTAGAGCGGATTTCGGTTGGCCGCGAGCCGAAGTGGCCGGGCATTGGAATGTGTTTGCCGCCTACAAGTACGTGGAGCGCGATGCGGTATTGGACGCTTTCACCGATTCCGACTTCCACCTCGGCGGTACCAACAGCAAAGGCTGGTTCATCGGCGGTAACTATGGCTTGATGAAAAACGTCTGGCTGACCGGTCGCTGGTTGAGTGCCGATATCATCACTGGACCCCCTCTCGGTATCGATGTGTTGCAGATCGATGTCAATACGCAATTCTAGGTAGGTTGCCAATGAACACATTTCCGATAGTTGCCGTTTTATTTCTGCTTGTCAGTAGCGGCTGGTCTGCCGGTCAGGCCGCGCCGCGTGAGGCCGCCAAGAACGACGGCGCCGTGTTAAAGCTGCAAGCCATGGTCAAAAGCCTGACGGCCGAGCGGGATGCGGCAAAGGCCGAATCGGCCAAGTTAGCCGAGGAATTGCAGGAGCTTGAGCAGTTGAAAAAAGCGCATTCGGCGGCGGTTGCAGCCAAGGAACAAATCAGCAGCGAGTTGTCTGCGCAGCGAAACTCCAACGGCGAGGTGCGAGAGCGTTTAGAGAAAACCAATGCCAGACTCTCCGACGTGATTGAAAAGCATAAGGAAGTGAGTCAGGCTAAAGCGGATTTACAGGCGCAATTAGCCGCAATAAATGCCAAGCAGCAAGCAACTGAACAGCAATTGGGTGTTTGCGATACTCATAATGTGAAACTTTACGAGGCTGCCAAGGAATTGCTGGAACGCTACGAAAACAAAGGCGCACTGGCTAGTGTGTTGCAGAATGAAGCCTTGCTGCAATTCAATAGTGTCGAAATGGAAACCATTGTTCAGGAATATGAGGACAAGTTGAACGCCGGTAAATATCAAAAACAATCCGCTGCAGATATCGGCACAGCGCCGGCTGGCGTCCAATAGTTTCTGTACTCAGGTGCGGCAACATGCCGCACCTCGACCCTCGCCGATTTACCGAAAGCCTTAAGGCTTGGTCGCGTAAATAAGTTAAAATCCCAAAAAGCGGCGCTCCATCATGGCGGCTACATAATCAAACGCACGAATTATCGAGAGACTAATGGCAACGAAACAAAATTTTTTAAAAAATCTAGGCATTGTTGTGTTATCGACCGGCTTGGTGGCCTGTAACGGCGCCGATGAACGGAAAGCGAAATACATGGAAGAAGGCAAACAGCTATATCAAGCGGGCGATTATGAAAAAGCGTTGCTTGCCTATAAAAACGTGCTGCAAATCGATCCTAAGGACTGGGAAACTCACTTTCAAATCGCGGAAGCCCTGAGCAAGCAAGGCAAAATCGAAAATGCCTTTAAGGAATATAGTACCGTCGTTGCCGGCAACGAAAATCACGTGATGGCGCGGGTGCGGGTCGGCCAGTTGTTATTGTTGAATCGTGCGGTAGACGATGCAGAAAAAATGGTTGGCGAAGCGTTGGCGAA
The DNA here is from genome assembly GCF_000365425.1 of Methylomonas sp. MK1. NCBI lineage: Bacteria > Pseudomonadati > Pseudomonadota > Gammaproteobacteria > Methylococcales > Methylococcaceae > Methylomonas > Methylomonas sp. MK1. The sequence continues at coordinate 1,324,664 of NZ_AQOV01000001.1, read as the reverse complement.
GGAACCGGATAATGTCGAGGCGTTGGTGTTGTTCGCCGGCGTACAAGCAGCCAAAAATAACAGCGACGGCGCGATTATGACGGTGGAGCGCGCCTTGAAAAACAGTCCGGACGATGTGCCGGCGACGTTGATGATGGCGTCTATTAAGGCGCGTTTGGATAAAGTCGATGAAGCGATTGTTTTATTGAAGCAAACTATTGAAAAGAAGCCCGATAATGTTGCATTGCGCAGCATGCTGGCCGGCTTGTACGCTAAAAACAATCAGATTGCCGATTCAGAGGCAATGTTGGTGGAAATTGTCAAACTGGAGCCGCAGCAATTACAGCATTACCGTACGTTAGCTTTGTTCCAAGTCGGTACCAAACAAGTCGATAAAGCCGAAGCGACTCTGCGCGACGCGGTCAGCAAATTGCCGGACAACGATACCGCCAAGACGTATTTAGTCGATTTCCTGTTGGAAAAACGCAGTCCGGAAGTGGCGATTGCCGAGCTGCTGCCGATGATAGAGCAAAAGCCGCAAGCGTATGAGTTGAAATTCAAACTGGCCAATATCCAGCTTTCCAAAAAGGAAATCGATAAGGCCGAAGCGACTATGAAAGAAGTCGTCGAACAGGATAAGTTGGGACCCAGCGGTATCACCGCGCGGAATAAATTGGCTGCCTTGTATGCCATGACCAAGCGTGGCGACGAGGCTAAAGCCTTGATCAAAGAAGTGTTGGATAGCAATCCGCGCGATGCTGAGGCTTTGACGCTACGCGGTCAGTTTGCCTTGGGTGAAAACAAAATTCCCGATGCAATTTCCGATTTTCGCTCGGTATTGGTTGATCAACCCAATAATATCGGCGTATTGAAAATGCTGGCCGCGGCCCATCTGCGCAATAACGAGGAAGAACTGGCCAGAGAAAACATGGAAAAAGTGGTTGCCGTCGCACCGGGCGATGAGACCGCCCGGCTGGATTTGGTTGGCTTGCATATGAAAGCCGGGCACCAGGATCAAGCAAAACAGCAGCTTGAAGCACTGATGAAAGCCAATCCGAAAAGTCTGAAAGGCTTGGAGGCGATGTTTAAAATGGAGTTGTCGCAAAAGCATTGGGATAAGGCACAGGACATTGCTAAGCAGGTGCAACAGCTATCGGATAAGGATGCCACCGGCTTTTACATGTCCGGCTTGGGCTATCAGGCGGAAGGTAAGTTGGAAGCCAGCACAGAAGCGTTTCAACAGGCCCTGGCGCGTAAGCCGGATGCGATTGAGCCTTTGACCGAGATGGTAAAAAGCTATTTGGTATTGAAGCAGTCGGATAAAGCTATCGGCAAATTGCAGCAAGTCATCAAACAGCAGCCGGATCATTTTATTGCCTATAACCTGATGGGCGGCGCTTATCTGAACGAGCAAAAATTCGCGGACGCAAAAACAGCTTACACAAAGGCTTTAAGCATTAAACCGGATTGGTATAGCCCTTATCGGAATTTGGCCTTGATCGAACTGGCGCAAAAAAATAAAGCCGAAGCCATCGATATTTATAAAAAAGGTATTGAGAAGACTAAGGGCGCATTAGAGTTGGTCGATGATTTGGCACGTTTGTATCATCGCGATGGTCAACATGAGCAGGTTCTGGCGCTATACGAAGAGTCTTACAAACTGCATCCGGATTCGGTGGTTGCGGTTAATAATCTGGCCAGTTACTTGTCGGATTTTTCGTCCAGTCCGGATAGTTTGGAACGTGCCGCCAAATTGGCCGAACCTTTGTTGCAGACCAATAACCCTAACATGATGGATACGGCGGCTTGGGTTGCCTATAGACAAGGCAATTACGACAAGGCCAAAGAGATCATGTTGAAAGTGATCGAACGCGATCCGCAATCACCGATCAGCAATTATCATTTGGGTATGGTCTACTTCAAGCAAAACGATCCAGTCAAAGCCCGCGAGTATTTGCAAAAAGCGGTCGATAAAAAAGTGGAATTCGACGGCTTGAATGAAGCGAAGGATGTTTTGAGTAAACTCTGATAGGAAATGCAGTGACGTGGCTACCGCAAGTAGCCACGTCAAACCGGTCTAAACCCCGGTATAGCCGATTTTATTATCGGTGGCTTTATTGAATACTGTCCCCAGTACGTTGGTGTCTTTTAACAAAGAGGCTGCGTGCTTCAACTGCTCGGTCTTGGTATGACCTTCGTCGATCACCAATAACACGCAATCCACATATGGCGAGAAACCCAGCGTATCGTCGTGCGATAAAATCGGCGGCATATCGAAAATAATGATACGCGAGGGGTAACGGCTTTTCAGCTCGTTAACCAGTCGTACCATCTTCGGCGAGCGCAACATTTCCGTCGAGTTAAACAAGGGTTTGCCGGCCGGCAGGACTACCAGACGTTCTATGCCCGGATTAATCAGCATGGAGCTTAATTCAGTGTCATGCAGCAAATAGTCGCTAAGACCTGCGCCCGGCTGAATGCCGAATAATTGGTTGATGCTGGGATTCTGGAAGTTGGCATCGACCAGCAAGGCAGTGCGGTCAAGTTCCATCGCCATGCTGATGGCTAAATTCGCAGCCGTTAAGCTGTTGCCGGTACCGTCGCTGGGGCTGGTGATAGCCATCGTCTTCCATTCCATTGCGTCCATTTGTTGCAGGCAGCGGGTGCGCAACATTCGGTAGGATTCCAGCCATTTGCCGGGCAGCGCCGCGGAAATAATCCGGTTTTGCTTCAGTAAGTTTTGATCCGGACTGTGTACCCGGGTTTGGGTATAAGCGATACTGACTTTGTCGCCCGGTTGATTGGCTAATGAAGCAGCCGTTGGATTGTTTTTTTCCACGAGGTTTTCAATGGGGTTCATAAATTTTCCCTTAACTGATTAATTGCCCACGACACGTAGTAATTTGTACCAAAATACATCTAGCGGCATGACGATAAAATGAAAAGCAACGACAGCCAGAATGCCGGCTATTGCCATGCCTATCAACAACAGCCGTCTTTCGTTTTTATGAGCTTGATGTTCTTTTTGACTTTCAAAATAAGGTATCGAAGCCAAAGGTTCCACGCCCAGAATCGCGGCGACCGCTTTTGGGCTATTGATGGTCGAATCCAGCATTTCGGTCAACGCGACTGCGCCAAAACCACTAGCTAAAGCCAACACCATACCCAGTACCATAATTGCAATTCGATTAGGGCTAACCGGTTGCAGCGGCTCTTGCGGTGGGTCGATTAAGGTGAAACGCTCGCCTTTTCTCTCCATCTCCAATTGTTGCGAGATTTGCGCTTCCATCTCGCGCGCGCTCACTTCCCGATAGCGCAGATTGGTATTGTCCAGATCCTGAATCAAATCCATGTATTCTTTTTCAACCAATGGCGATTGGCGTAGGCTTGAGCGCAACTCTTCCATTTTGCTTTGTACACGACTACGCGTGAAATTTAACGACTCGATTTCGGTGTTCACGGAAGCCAGTTGCGATTTCAAGGTGATGTAGGCCGGGTTATCCGGTTGAATGTCGGCATTGCTGTAGTCGCTTTGTTTCGCGTCAGCCAGGCTTTGTTGCAAGGCACTGATTTGTTTTTGCAGTTTCACGACGTCCGGATGTTTGTCCGAATACTGTTTCAACAACAAGGCCAATTCTGCTTTTCTGTCGGTTAGCTCGCCATTCATCGCGTTAAGATCGGTGTTGGAGCCGATTTCTTTCTGTAATGAGTCGATTTCCCGTTTGATTTTAATCACATCGGGATGACTGGCGGAGTGGCTGGATAACACGGATGGATATTGCGATTGCAGTTCCTTCAAGCGGTCTTTCATATCAAACACCCGGTTACCCACCGCATTGGTAGCCATCGCATTCGGGTCGATTTGCGCCAACTCGCCTTCCAGATAGAAACGCCGGTCCTGCAATGAGCGTTCTTGGCTGTCCATTTGCAGCAACTGATTGCTCAAGGATGTCAGTTCTTGCTGATTCAACGCACTGATTTGCGGCAGCTGGTTCAGGTTTTTCTCTTTGAAATTAGCAAGGTTTTGTTGAATTTCCTGGATTTTCACTTTAAGCCGTTTTGACTCCTCGCTCAAAAACAATGCTGCATTTTCGGCGGATTCGGTGCGCGATTTGATGTTTTCCTTCAAGAATAAGGAAGTTAATTCGTTGGCTACTTTTTGCGCAAGCGTTGGTGATTTGTCATCGAATGTCAGTGTGAACGCGATGGTGGCTTGTTGGGCCGGGCCGCTTTTATTATTGGCAACGTCCGCACTGATGGTTTCCACTTTTATACTTTTACGCATTTTTTCCAGAATGACTTCTTCCGGCTTTTTTTGCCGTTCCTCTGCGTACAGATCGTATTTCTTGATGATTTCGGTCAAATTCGGTCGGGTCATGATCCTTTGGCTGATCATCTGAATCCGTTGGTCCGCGAACGTGGTAACGGTGGAATGCACCAGTTCGGCGGGGATTTCTTGCGCTTCGATCAAAATGGTGGAAGTAGAGCGGTACACAGCCGGTAAAAGCACTGCCAAAACGATGCTGATCAGCGCGATGATTAGAAATGGAATAATCAAAAACTTTCTGCGTCGTTTGATGATTTTTAGGTAGTCCTTGATGTCGATGGCTTGATTTTCCACGCTATTTCACCTGACGATTGATTTGAGGTTGATAAGAGAATTGTAGTTGTACGCTATCGCCGGTTATGGTCTGATTGTTTGATTCATACACCTGCTGGCGATAGCTATAAGACAGATCCAAATTGATTTCCGGCGTCCAGCGCCATTGAACATTCGGTGATAGGGTAATGAAAGTGCGGTTATTAGTTCTGGTGGTATCGTTACTAAAAGTGGATATCGATTCAGATAACAAGTAATTGGCGTTGATACCGGTAGACAAGCGTTCGGTGAGATTGTAACGACCTCGAGCTGAAAATGTGGTTGAGGTTTGCTGCTGTCCGGTGCTGGCCGGGTTGAGCTGTTGTCCCGCACTTAAGCTAAAGTCACCCCAGTCGCTTTTACGAGCCAAGCTTGCCGAAAACACATTGCCCAAGGTGTTTTTGGATAAGGAAGACCGACTATTAAGCTCTGGCGCAGGGTTTGACGAACTGGTGAATTGAGTGCTGTCAGTTGTTGTGTCGCGAATCCCTGCTGAAAATGCTAATTGGGTCTGCTCGTCAAATAGATATTGCACACCCGCTTGGTAAGTGAACGTAGTCGATTTTTGGCTGAAGCCTGTTGTTATTGGCGCGGTTTGATAAAATCGCAATGGCACAGGAAAAGGAAAAGGATTAAAAAGACCGATTCCTGGACTCTCGTTTGCCGATTCATACACCGAATATGCACCTGTCAGGTTAAATGACAAGCGTTCGGTGTAGGCATGGCTGGCCGTTGCCGAATATTGTTGGAAACTATAATCCGAGTAATTAATGCTATTTATCAGGCTTTGCGCTCTATCATATGTCACATCCTGGTAGCTATAGCCCAATTGTAAGGAGTTTTTCTCGCTCAGATTGTAAGTGACAGTCGGAGAGACTGATTTGGTGTTTCTTGGCACGAGAAGTTGTACGCCACGTGCTTCGTTGATCTGTGTTGGGTCGATTACTGTAGGGTCGAGTTGGCTATTGATCGAGGATTCTTCCGCGTAGCTAGCAGCCAGATCGGTTTTGAAGCGTTCGCCTTGATATTTGTGGCTGAGGTTGACGAGTTTTTCGGAAAAATCCAGTGCCGAATCGCTACTGTAAATCAACTCATTCCATCTGAAGCGAGTATTCAATTCGTTGTCGTCGGCAAGATACCCGAACATTACGCCAGGGGATATGGTGCTGATCAGATTGCTATGTGTTGGATTGATCTGCATGCGTACATTATTGTCATACCGCTCCCTAAAATTAAATTCAGGTTTGAACAACAAATCCAGCGCATAGCCGTCTGTGCTGAACAGAACCAACGCGGGTAGCAAAAAATCCGTTTTTATCTTCATAGATAGTGCTTCTATCTAGTTCCGTTTAGGGTACGGTGACCGTGTCTCCCGGTTCCAGCATGATGTTTTGTTCCAGATCTTCGCCATCAATCACATCGCTATAGTCGAAAGGAAACACTTTAACTTGATCGCTGGTGCGGCGAATAATGCTGATCGAACCTTCCTTGGCAAACACAGTAAGGCCACCGGCGAGACTCAGCGCCTGCAGAACATCCAAGCGTCTGCCGGAAAATACTTGCCCCGGTTTATTGACTTTACCTATCACGAAGATGGAGTTGCCCTGGTTGTTGAGTAATTTAACCGAAATCGATGGGTCGGATATGTAGTCGGCCAGCCTGCTGGTCAAATTATCTTTCAGTTCTGTAATGGTTTTGCCGGCGGCGCCGACGGTACCGATCAAGGGGAAAATAATCGTGCCGTCCGGTGAAATCAGTATTTGCAATTGTTGCAAGCCTTCTTCTTTCCAGACCGTGATTTCCAATGCGTCGCCTGGAGACAGCTGATAAGCCGCATAGTTGGTCTGTTCGATAGTCACCGTCGGTGCCGGGCTGGCAGTAGCGTTTACAGGTTCTATGGGCGGTGCGGGTGGGATCTGGGTTTCCGATTCCGCTAAGGCAGTGGTGGAGCAAAGCAGACAAAACGAGAAAAGAGTAATTATCTGTTTCAAAATGTATTCCTTTATGATGTTATTGAGGTTGCAATCCGTACGTTCCGAACCAAACGCCAAACAAAGTAGGGCCGGATTTTAATAACGGAATATAACAATAATAAGACGATCCCAAACGCAGTCGACGGTGAGAAACACCTAGACATTTCATGCGATTATAACCGGGAATGACTGTGTTTTGTTCGAATTAGACTGTAATTTAACCAAATATTAATAAAGCTTTGGGAGTAAGCCAATGATGGTGAACGATTTTCTACAACATGTTAAGTCCGGACAGCCGGTCGAATTTCAGGAAACCATAGCGCTTATTGCCGAGCATTATCACTACCAACCTACTGAATTCAGTAACGGCTTGCAACAACCTTTGGTAAACGAAGCCGGTCGTAACGAGGGCTCCTGCAAGATTTTTGCGTTCGCCAAATTGCAGCAACTGACTGTCGAACAAACTCTGGCGCTATTCGGTGATTATTATCGCCAAGACGTGTTGGGGAATCCGGCCGGCAACGATCATCAAAATATCAGGCACTTCATGCGCGATGGTTGGGACGGCATTGTGTTTAAAGGCGAGGCCTTGCAAGCCAAATAATGGCTGTGCAAATCGATGTGTTGCTGGTCGGTCAGGGTTTGGCAAGTAGTCTATTGGCCTGGGAGTTATTGCAGCGACAATTGAGAATCTTGGTGGTGGACGACGGCGCGGAGAACGCCTCGCAAGTCGCGGCCGGTTTGATCAATCCGGTTACCGGTCAGCGTCTGGTAAAGCAGGTGGATGTCGAAACATTGCTGCCGGCCGCGATGCATGTTTATCGGCAACTTGGTACGCAGTTTGGACAAGCGTTTTATGTGCAAATGCCGATGCTGAAAATCCTCCGCACTGATAAAGAGCTTGGAATCGCCGAGCGGCGCTTGGCTCAGCCGGACTATCGCGACTATTTAACAGGGTTGACGCCAGCTCCCGCAGAGATCGACGCGCCTTACGGGGTGTTGCAGCAGCGGCAAACGGGCTATTTGCGGACTGAAGCATTGTTGAGCCAGCTGCGCGATTTTTTGCGGAACAAAAACTGTTATCGGCGCAATACTCTGCAATACGGTGAAATTAACCTGGAGCCGGCATTGCGTTGGCATGACATCTACCCCCGACACATCGTGTTCTGCGAAGGCTATCAGGCGGTTAACAATCCATGGTTCAAGTATTTGCCGTTTCAATTGGCAAAAGGCGAAATACTCGGTTGTGAGAGCAGGCAAGATATTCAGCAACAGATTTTGAATTACGGGCATTGGCTGATTCCATTGGGGGCCGGGCGCTTTAAAACCGGCGCCACTTTCGATACCAATCAGCTAGATAATTTGCCGACTCAAGCAGCAAAAACCGCATTATTGGCGAGTTTGCGTGCGGTTTGTCCTCAACAGCAACCCCCCGATGTCTATCAGCGTCGGGCTGGCATCCGGCCGGCCACGCTGGATAAGCAGCCGTTTATCGGCACACATCCTTTACATCCGCAACTGCATATTTTCAATGGCTTTGGCGCCAAGGGCAGTTTGGCGATTCCCTGGTACGCTGCCCGGTTTGCCGATTACCTGCAACAGCACGCCGGCTTGCCCCCCGGCTGCGATATACGCCGCTATGACAAAACCTATTTCCCTGCTTGAAATTGCTCATAACATCGTCGGTTCTTACGTAGCACCGGGCGATATTTCGCTCGACGCGACACTGGGCAACGGTCACGATACGGTGTTTCTGGCGCGGAGCATTGGAATCGGCGGGCATGTGATTGGCTTCGATATTCAACCGCAAGCGCTGGTCAACAGTTTTCAGCGTTTACTTCAGCATGATTTGCAGCGCCGGGTGACGCTACGTCTCGCCAGCCATGCCGATATGCTGTTGCATGTTCCCAAGCAATGGCATGGCCGGGTGAGGGCGGTGATGTTTAATCTGGGTTATTTGCCCGGGGCCGATAAAGCCGTGATTACCCAAATCGATTCGACGTTGGCCGCTTTGAATGCAGCATGCGTTTTGTTGGCGCCGCGTGCCGTGATCACGGTATTAGCCTATCCCGGTCACGCCGGCGGCGAACTGGAGACCGAGCAGTTGGCGGCATGGTCGCAGCGATTGGATCAGACCTGTTATACAACGGAAGTTATACTTAGTAGCCACGACAAGCCCGCCGCCCCCCGGCTTTTTGTTATTCGCAAACAAGCCGATCTGCTATGATTGCGCTCCTTTTTTTACTAGCAGTAGATTTTCATCATGTCAGAATTCAATAACGTCACCATCGTCAAGCAGGCCAATGTCTATTTCGACGGCAAAGTGAATAGTCGCACCATTAAGTTTGCTGATGGCTCCTCAAAAACCTTGGGTTTCATGATGCCGGGCGAATATACCTTTAACACGGCCGATCCCGAGTTGATGGAAATTCTGGCTGGGGAATTGCAGGTGCTGTTGCCGGGTAGTGATGAATGGCAAACAGTAAAAGGCGGCGAGTCTTTCAATGTGCCTGGGAATGCGGCATTTACCATGAAGGTGAGTATTGCCAGCGATTACTGCTGTTCTTTTTTGAAGTAAGCGCCGGATGGAAAAAGTAGCGATTTTTGTCGACGTCCAGAATATTTACTACACCACCCGGCAACGCTACCAGAAACATTTCAATTACAGCGCGTTTTGGCAGCAGGCAACCGCGGGTAAACAGGTTGTCGCTGCCATTGCTTATGCCACCGATCGCGGTGACAGCAAGCAGCAGGGTTTTCAGCAAATCCTGAAAAACATCGGTTTTACCGTCAAACTAAAGCCCTATATCCAGCGCCGCGACGGCACCAGCAAGGGTGATTGGGATGTGGGGATCACGTTAGATGTAATGGATTATGCCGCGCGGGCAGATCGCATTATTCTATTGTCCGGCGACGGCGATTTCGAGTTGCTGTTGCAAAAGGTGCGCAACGATTTTGGCACTTCCAGCGATGTTTACGCGATTCATAGTTTAACCGCACCGGCCTTGATTCAGGCAGCCGACAATTTTATCGCGATAGCTGGCGCACTATTGCTCTAAAGCGTTTCCAACCGATGACCTATTTTTTGTCGGGGTCTTCTTCCACCAATTCTTTGCCTTTCTCCGCGGAGCTGGCGGCTTCTTTGGGTTCGGGAGCATTTTGATTGTTTTTGCGGGCAAAGGTATCGGGTTCGTCGCTGCCGAACAAGCCGCTGATTTTTTCCCACATCGAGCGTTCCAGGTCGCGTTTCGGCACATCGACGCTGGTTTCTGTGGATTCTTTGGCGACCGGCATCGAGCTAGGTCTGAAGTCGCCTTGCACGCCCATCAAATTGTCGCCGTTGAAAAATAACGATACCCGTTTTTGCACCCGGTCTTCGCCGCCCGGTTGTTCCGAATATAAATAGTCCCAGCGTTTTTCGTGAAAGGCATCGGATAGCATCGGTGAACCCATGATGTAGAGCACCTGGCGTTTAGTCATATTAGGCCGGAGCTGATTAATCATGCTTTGATCGATGATGTTGCCTTGCTGGATGTCCAAGGTGTACACGCCGGGCAAGTTGGTGAGAATGGTACTGCAAGCGTTAATCGATAAACTGGTGACTGCCGCTAGCAAAAAAGTCGATTTTTTCATGAGGAGTGAATGGAGTCTGACGACAAACGATGGGCCATTATCCCATAATTCTGTCAGCGGCTCGGCGTAAAAAACGATACAATGTTGCAGATTATCGGTTTAAAGGAGGGGCTTATGGAAACTCAGGATTTGCGTAATGCGGGCTTAAAGGTGACCTTGCCCAGAATCAAAATTCTGGAGATTCTGGAAAAACAACAGGACGATAGACACTTGTCGGCTGAGAAGGTCTACAAAATCTTGTTGGCGGAAGGCGAGGAAATTGGCCTGGCTACGGTTTACCGCGTGTTGACACAGTTCGAAGCCGCCGGCTTGGTTAACCGCCATCATTTCGAGGGCGGCAACTCGATATTCGAATTAAATAGCGGTGGCCACCACGATCACGTCGTCTGCATGAAGTGTGGAAAAGTCGACGAATTTACCGATGAAGTCATTGAAAAACGCCAATCGGAAATAGCCCTAAGACTGGGTTACACGCTTACCGATCACAGTCTATATCTTTACGGCTACTGCGCCGCTTGTAAACCCCCAAAAGCCTAAGCATGTTTAAACCTCTCATCCTGTATATCGGGTTACGCTATACCCGCGCCAAAAAACGCACTCAATTTATCTCGTTCATCACCTTAACCTCCGTGCTTGGTATCGCCCTGGGTGTAACCGCCTTGATTACCGTGCTGTCGGTGATGAACGGTTTCGAAGCCGAATTGCGCGAACGCATCCTGGGCATGACTGCCCACAGTACTATCACCGGTCGCTTCGGCCAGCTTGACGATTGGCAAGCCTTGGAGGAACGGACGCGCAATATGGCGCATGTCGAAGGCGCAGCGCCGTTTATCCATGGTCAAGTGATGGTCAACGCCGACCGCCAAGTCAGCGGCACGTTGCTGCAAGGCGTGCTGCCCGAATACGAAGCCAAAGTATCGGAAGTCGCCAACAAAATGATGTTCGGTAGTTTGAACGATTTGGTCCCGGGCGAATTCGGCATTGTCTTGGGTGCCGAGTTGGCCAGTTATCTGGGCGTCATGATGGGCGACAAAGTCACCATCATCACCCCGCAAATCAACTCCACGCCGGCCGGTATCCTGCCGCGCATGAAACGCTTTACCGTGGTGGGCGTGTTCAAAGTGGGCATGTATGAATACGACCGCAATATGGCGCTGATGCATCTCGACGATGCCGGCAAATTGTTCAGATTGGAGTCGGCAGTATCCGGTTTGCGTTTGAAGCTGGATGATTTATTCAACGCGCCACGCATTACCCAAGGCTTGGCAGATACGCTGGGCGATGAGTTTCGGGTCAGCGACTGGACCAAGGCTCACAGTAACTTTTTCCGCGCGGTGCAAACCGAAAAGCGGGCCATGTTCATCATCTTGCTGCTGATCGTCGCGGTGGCGGCGTTTAACATCGTCTCGACGCTGGTGATGGTGGTTACCGATAAGCGCGGCGACATTGCCATTCTGAAAACCCAGGGTTTATCCAACGGTTCGGTGATGGGAATTTTTATTGTTCTGGGCTGTATCATCGGCAGCATAGGTACTTTACTAGGCACGGTTGGCGGCGTGTTGCTGGCTTTGAATGTAGAAACCATTGTGCCAGCCATCGAAAAAGCCTTTGGTGTGCAATTTATGGCCGCCGATGTTTATTACATCAGCGAAGTGCCGTCAAAACTGATCTGGACCGATGTGTACTGGATAGCCTGTGTGGCGTTTTTACTGTCCTTGCTGGCGACACTGTATCCAGCTTGGCAGGCGGCGCGGATTAATCCGGCCGAGGTGCTGCGTTATGAGTAATGCCATCGTGTTGCAATGCCAACAGTTAACCAAGCGTTACGCGCAGGGTGACCTGAACGTCGAAGTTTTGCGCGGCGTGGATTTGACGATTGAAGCCGGCCAGCGCGTCGCCATCATGGGTGCGTCTGGTTCCGGGAAAAGCACCTTGTTGCATCTGTTAGGCGGCCTGGAAAAACCCAGCTCCGGCTCGGTGATGCTGGACGGCGCCGATTTGAATAAGATTAGCGCCGGCAAACTCAGCCAACTACGCAATCGCTCGCTGGGGTTTATCTACCAGTTTCATCACCTGTTGGGCGAATTTACTATCCTGGAAAACGTAGCCATGCCGCTATTGATCGGCAATCAATCGATCAAGCAAGCGCAACAACAGGCTGCAGAATTACTTAAACGTGTCGGGTTGGGACACCGAATGCTGCATAAACCCGGCGAATTGTCCGGCGGCGAACGACAACGTGCCGCTGTGGCCCGGGCTTTGATCAATCAGCCTAAATGTGTGTTGGCCGACGAGCCGACCGGTAATCTGGACAGTAAAACCGCTGAGCAGATTTATCAGCTGATGTTGGAGTTGAATCAGGAATTGCAGGTGAGTTTTTTGGTGGTGACGCATGATCCGGATTTGGCGGCAAGGATGGATAGTGTGTTGTATATGGAGGATGGGGTGATTGTGCCGGAAAGGGTGCATCATTCTTGATAATACAAGTAATCGGGATATTGTGTCGCTAACGCGACGGGTTGTTTAGAAGTCGGGTCTCGGCCCGACCGCCGAGATACTTTCTTTTGTTTGGCCAAAAGAAAGTATCCAAAGAAAAAGCCACCCGGATGCCGCTTATTCCCTGCGCTCCTCGCTTTTGACGAGGGTCGGCGGAAGGGGCTTCCTGCCCCTCCGCCGACGTGCGGCATCCCTGCCGCACCCCTTCGGGCTATTCTCGCCAAAAGCTCCTGTGCTCGGCGCGGCATACGGGAGAAAACCGTCCCGGCATTAAAAGTCTGTTAGTGAGCAAATAATGTAGCCTCAATGGAGTGGAACGAAATCGAGGTTTTGATGGCTTCGATTACCCGGATTCCGCTACGCTTCATCCAGGCTACTTGCTAAACGACTAAAGTGATTTCTTTAGCCTCAGTCCAAATGTCTTCATAGGCGCGAATCTTCAATTCGGCTGAGTCGTCGTTTCTTACAATTTCGGCCGGAGATCGTTTTGCGAAATCTTTAAGAGACTGGGTGAGCATCCAGGCTTTAGTGTGGTCAATAAAAATCGCCCTGTCGTGTAAGGTTTTTTTGGGAGCAAGGCGGATGCTTAGAGGGCGTAATGAACGGTACTGTTGAGCCCATTTTTTTGCTGCTGGCTCTAAGGATGGCTTGAAATCGGCCGTATCCGTTAGCAATCGTATACTCACGTTTTCAGGCGCGGCGATAGCAAAATCAGTCAGGGTCGACTCATCCATATACGGGTCAATGATGAGTACGTCTAATTTTGATGATTCCAAAACCTTTGAAATTGCGCTGAAGGCGTCAAAGTTGTTTCCGACAGGAATAAATGTGCCTCTGGCACCTGCCGGAGCGTTCATTTCTGCAACAGCAAAAGCGCGGTATATGATCGCCTTAATTTCATGAGCTGCGTTAGCGCCAAAAGTGGTTCCAATGTTGTTCACTGTAATTGAGTAAAGCGCTGCATCTGCGATATTTCCAGTCTCTTTGACAAGAGAATATCCACGCGCGAGCCAAAGGTGTGTGTCATTTTCAACCGGATTCTTGGAAAGGTCCGGCATTGTCTCTATTAGGCGCCCCAGTTGTCGGTATAGAAGTTCAGGTTTAATTGTCATTCGAAGAATGTATCGTAGAGTGGATACGGTTTTTTGCCCACGTGAAATCAAGCGATGGGCAAAAAAGTTGTTCTTATTAATAAGGTTTCTTTCAGAACTCGATTAGAGGTTCTTTCCCGTATGCCGCGCCGAGCACCGGAGCTTTTGAACGGATCAGCCCGTTAGGGGCGATGCAGGGATGCATCGCGTTGCCGAAGGGGCAGGAAGCCCCTTTCGGCGACCCCGTTCAAAAGCGAGGAGCGCAGGGAATAAGCGGCATCCGGGTGGCCTTTTCTTTGGATACTTTCTTTTGGCCAAGCAAAAGAAAGTATCTCGGCTGTCGGGCCGAGACCCGACATTAAAACCATCCGTCGCGATAGCGACACATAATCTTACCCGGCTGAATAAACCGGAAACCTAGCACACAACAAATGCACCTTCTCCCTAACCGCATCAATCACGCTCTCGTCTTCCAGATTATCCATCACATCGCACATCCATTCCGCCACTTGACGAACTTCGTCTTCCTTGAAGCCGCGCGAGGTGGGAGCAGGGGTGCCGACGCGGATACCGCTGGTGACGAACGGCGATTGCGGGTCGTTGGGGACGGCGTTTTTGTTGACGGTAATGTGCGCGCGGCCCAGGGCGGCGTCGGCGGCTTTGCCGGTGATGCCTTTCGGGATTAGCGAGACCAGCATCAAATGGTTGTCGGTGCCGCCAGAGACCACGTCAAAACCGCGCTGGATAAATACTTCGGCCATGGCTTGGGCGTTTTTTACCACTTGTTGCTGGTAGGTTTTAAATTCCGGGGTCATGGCTTCTTTAAACGCCACAGCTTTGGCGGCGATGACGTGCATCAGCGGGCCGCCCTGGATGCCGGGGAAGATGTTGGAGTTGATCTTCTTTTCCAGATCCGGGTTGCTTTTGCATAAAATCAAGCCACCGCGCGGGCCGCGCAGGGATTTGTGGGTGGTGCTGGTGACCACGTCGGCAATTGGTACGGGGTTGGGGTACAAACCAGCGGCAACCAAGCCGGCGACATGGGCCATGTCCACCACCAGATAAGCGCCTACCTTATCGGCGATGTCGCGAAAGCGTTGCCAGTCCCAAATGCGCGAATACGCCGAGAACCCAGCGATGATGAGTTTGGGTTTGTGCTCCAAAGCCAGTGCTTCGACTTGCTCGTAATCGATTTCGCCGGTGTCTTTGTTCAAGCCGTACTGGATGGCGTTGTAGATTTTGCCGGAAAAGTTGGGTTTCGCACCGTGAGTTAAATGGCCGCCGTCGGCCAGGCTCAAGCCCAGGATGGTGTCGCCGGGTTGAATTAGCGACATGAACACCGCCATATTGGCTTGTGAACCGGAATGCGGCTGCACATTGGCAAAATCGGCGCCGAACAGTTCTTTGGCGCGATCGATCGCTAATTGCTCGACAATGTCTACATATTCGCAGCCGCCGTAATAACGTTTCTCCGGATAACCTTCCGCGTATTTATTGGTCAGTACGGTGCCCTGCGCTTCCAGAACCCGGGGGCTGGCATAGTTTTCCGAGGCGATCAGTTCGATATGGTCTTCCTGGCGTTGCCGTTCCTGTTCCATGGCCCGGAATAATTCGTTATCAAAACCTTCAATGGTCATCAATGTGCTAAACATGTGGTCTCCTCAATAGGGGTCGGGTTATGCGTTGGGATGCAGCAGCAGAATTTGCAAATCGGCGACATTGGTGCCGGTCGCGCCGCTCAGCAGTAAATCGTTAGCGGCTTTGAGGGCCGGATAGGCGTTATTATCGTTCAGCATGGCGTCTGGGTCGAGAGCCGCGTCACGCATGCGCTGCAAACTGTCGTTATCCACGATGCCGCCGGCGGCATCGGTGGGGCCGTCACGCCCGTCAGTGCCGCCGCTTAAAAACGTCCACCCGTTATTCAGACCATATTTTTCCGCGGCTAGCGCAAAGGCGAGAGCCATTTCCTGATTGCGACCACCTTTGCCGGTTCCTTTCAAGGTAACGGTGGTTTCGCCGCCGGCGATAAGGGCGGTAGGTTGAGCGATGTCCACAGAGAGGGAAAGTGCATGCTGCACCAGTTGCTCGGCAACAAAACGCGCTTCGCCGCATAGCTGCTTGCTGTAAATTTGGGTTTGGTAACCTAAGGCGGCTGCGGCACTCGCTGCAGCATCTACGCTGGTGGAATTGCTGCCCACCAAGGTGTGGCTGCTGTGTTGGAAGATCGAGTCACCGCTTTTCGGCGTTTCGATTTGTAAGCCTTGCACGCCTTCTTGTAAATGCTTTTGGACGCTAAGCGGTATTTGCTGCCAAATGCCGAAGGATTCGAGTACCGCGACGGCATCTGCGAAAGTCGTATCATCTGGCACGCTGGGGCCACTGGCAATGGCGCTTAAATCGTTATCCAATACGTCCGATAGAATCAGTGCATGTAAATCGGCAGGTGCGGCAAGTCGAGCAAGGCCGCCGCCTTTGAGTTGCGACAGATGTTTCCGGACGCAATTGATTTGATTAATCGTGGCGCCCGAGACCAGCAATAATTGGGTGGTGAGGATTTTTTCCGCCAGATTGATGCTTGCTACGGGGTAGGGCAGGAGTGCCGAGCCGCCGCCGGAAATTAGCACCAACACCAGCTCACCGGATTTGCAGTCGCGCAATCGGCTAGCGACGGTTTTTGCCGCATGTAAACCGGCTGCATCCGGCAGCGGATGGCCGGCGCCGAAGACTTGGCAATTCTCGACCATGTCAATGTTGTCGTAGTTGGTCACGACCATGCCTTTACCGGCAAGCCAAGCCTCGGGGATGCTGGCTTGAGCAGCATCCGCCATGGCGCAGGCGGCTTTGCCGAAAGCGAGTAAATGGATGCGCCGCCATTCGCCGCTGCGGTAGCCGGTTTGTTCCGAGCCGATATGCAGCGCTTCGCTATCGACCCTGAGATAGTGCTTTACGGCGAGATAGGGATCGGCCGCCGCGATGCCAGCCCGAAAAATGGCAGCTGCATGTTCACGTGAGCTTGGTTGGAATGTGGGCATAAAGATCCGGCAAGGACCTTAGGCCATGGCTTTGGCGAGGGCGAAGATGATTTCCGCGTCGAACACCTGTTTGTTGCTTTCAAACAGTTTGGCAATACAGGCGCGGTGCAGCGCCAACTTTAATGCGCCGAAGCCGATGGCTCCCCAGACAATTTTGCCGTGACGCTGTTCGCCGCGATCCAGTACATCGGTACCGCCAATGCCGACAGGCGGTGTGGCGTTGGCATCGGCCAATAATTGCAGATGCGTACTGTTTTGCCAGTGTTCGGGTTTTAAAAGTTCGACACCGGCGGCGCCGGTAGCCAACACTATATTGGCGTCTTGAATGGCGGCGGCACGGCTGTCGTAGTCTGCTGCTTCGACTGCCGTCAGCTCCACACCGAAACGTTCTTTCATCGCGAAACAGGCTTTTTCCGCGTTGAAGATGTGTCGGGAAGTGATGCTGACTTGTGCGCCTTCCAATGCCATCATCGCTGCTGCGCGTTGTCCTACCGGGCCAGTGCCCGCCAGTACCACTGCTTTTTTGCCGGACAGGCTAGCACTGCTGCCCAGTTTCGCAACCGCTGCGGCGGCTGTGGTATTGCTGCCGTTACTGTCCAGCATTACCGATACCTGAAAGCCGGGAAAAAAATGCTTCTGCACCGCTATAAGTAAACTCTGACCGGCTTCGATATTGCTGCCGCCGATGAAAATCGCGGTATTTTTTTTGTCCTTGGGGGCGCGAGTGAATATAGTGCCGTCAACTAGACTGCCGACATTGTCGGGAGTGATGTTGCCGTAGCCGATGACATGGTCCGCGCCGCCGTCGTAAGCGACGACTGTGTCGAAAGCCGAGGGATGAGTGTCGGTGTCGAACTGGAATAACAATTTTTTCATTAAGCTACCTGATGTAAAAATGGTGGCCCGGTGGGAGAAGGTTAGCCTCCGGCATTATACAGAATAATATTTACCTCGCCGCAGAATCCAAACCGGTTTTAGAAAGCTGGAATTAGTGATTGTTTGCTCAAAAACTTTATGTCATATTGAAAAAGCCTGCCGTTGAGTCGGGTGGGGATGAATCCAATCATTAAAGAGGAACGCAGATGAAAACGCCCGTCGATATTGCTGTAACAGGTGCAGCTGGTCAGATTAGTTATTCCTTGTTATTTCATTTGGCGTCCGGCGAACTGCTGGGACTTGATCAGCCTATCGTGCTGCGTCTATTGGAAATCCCACCGGCGATGAAACAGTTACAAGGCGTGGTGATGGAATTGAATGACTGCGCGTTTCCGTTGATCAACAAAATTATTATCACCGACGATCCGAAAGTGGCGTTCGATAACGTCGATTATGCTTTTTTGGTGGGCGCGAAGCCACGCGGGCCGGGGATGTTGCGTAGCGATTTGTTATTGGATAACGCCCAGATTTTTATCACCCAAGGCCGGGCGTTGAATGAGGTGGCCAGCCGCAATGTCAAGGTATTGGTGACCGGTAATCCGGCTAATACCAACGCACTGATCGCCATTAATAACGCGCCGGATTTGGCGCCGGAATGTTTTACGGCAATGACCATGCTTGATCATAAACGCGCGATAAGCCAGGTGGCCGAAAAATGCGGGGTACTGAGTAGGGACGTAAAAAACGTGGCGGTTTGGGGTAACCATTCCTGCACTCAATATCCTGATTTACATCATGCCAAAGTCAAGGGCATGGATGTGTTGTCTTTGGTTGAGCAATCCTGGTTTGTTGATGAATTTATCCCCACTGTCCAGTACCGAGGTACGGAAATTATCAAGGTACGCGGCCAGTCCAGCGCGGCGTCTGCGGCGCATGCGGCGATTGAGCATATGCGGGTCTGGGCCTTCGGTACCGATCCGGGAGACTGGGTGAGTATGGCGGTGGCATCCGACGGTAGCTATGGCGTTGAGGAAGGATTGGTTTATTCCTTCCCGGTAACGGTGGTGGATGGACAAATCGGCATCGTAAAGGGCTTGGATCTTAACGAGTTCAGCTTGGCAAGATTGCGTCAAAACGAAGTAGAGTTAAAAGAAGAACGACAAGCCATCAAACATTTACTCTAATTATCCGAGTGCTGGAGCTCAGCAGCTATTCAGCGCGGCTGGGCTTATCGGGTTCTCCATCTTGCGGTATAGCTAACAACTACCGCGCTATTTTTATTTCTGATGTTTTCTTGTATTTGCGTTGCCAGGTCTCTCGATGAGCCGATTCATAAGGCGCCGCCATCCGTGGCAGCTTGTTAACGACTGGTAAAAGCACTCTATCCCTCATCCAAAGAAAGGGGATTTTTTAGCGCGTTCTTAAAATCTTGAATGGGTTGGCGGCTGTAGTTGATACCCCGCAAATTGCTTGGATGGGGCAGGCAACAAAATAGTGCTTTATTTTTTAGATAAAGCAATAGACGTGCCAATAATCAATCCACATTCGGCGGGGCCTGTCGAGGGTATGAGTAATGCCTAAGTACCGGTTTTGCGGCTTATGCCGCAATGGCAGGGGATATGCCGTATTTTTGGGCGCATTCAGTTTGCGCCGCATCGGTAACGGGAAAAAATTCGGCGTGTTGCTGTCTAGATGCGATTGGCTAACGAGCCTCCGGAATTGCCGTGTACGTCTATCCACAAATGCGGCAATTCCAACTGTTCCAGCCAGCTTGGGCCTTGTTCTTCCTTGAGCATGGCGATGGTTGAAGCGCTGCCGGCCACTACGCAGAATTCGCCGACGACACTGACAGATGCCAAATGCCGAACCGGCCAGCCTGTTTTGGGATTAAGAATGTGTCCGTAGCGCTGGCCGTTGACGATAATGCAACGCTCATAGTCCCCACTGCTGGCGACTGCGCCGTTATGTAGTGCCAAAGTACTTGCTAATGCCTGCCTTTGGCGGGGGTGATGGATTCCCACTCGCCAGGCAGTGCCGTCCGGGCGTGGGCCTATCAGTTTGATGTCGCCGCCCAGGTTGATAAGGCCGTGGCGAGCGCCGGCATTCCGTGCAATTACCGCAGCCCGGTCTACAGCATATTCTTTGACGATGCCGCCAAAATCCAGCTCCATGCCGGCCAGCGGAAACTCCAATAGCGGTGCCTGCCAGCGTAGCTTATGCCATCCGACTTTTTTCAATAGTGTTTTAATCAGTTTTTCATCCGGCAACTGGCCGGACTCGAAACGCCAAGCCTGCCGTAAAATTCCGGAAGTTATGTCGAACAGGCCGTCGCTTTGTTGATAGCAAGTTGCCGCATAGTTTAGTAATCCAGCTGTTTCCCCATCGACTGTGATATGGCCGCCGTTGGCTGCCACATTATTAATCCTCGATAGCAGACTGTCGGACTTATAAAGGGAGTATAAGTTTTCCAGGCGATTAACGTCTGCTATCACAATATCCGCGATTCGATTAGCTAGTTCCTGGTTATCGGTAAATAACTGCATCTCGCAAGGCGTGCCCATGGACTTGAAAGTGTACTTATGCGAATTTAGGCGCACTGTTTTCAGCTACCCTTATTGGAGGCATTATATTTTGAAAAGTATCGAATCCTGTCGGGCAGGCGGTCGGGTTGGAAAATAAGATTTCTACACTATACGATTAAGTATAGAATTAGGCAGAAAGCTCAAAACTATGTATTTTAAATCTTTAAATCGCCAAATGCCAGATTGAAAAATTTTGCGAAATAAATGTTGCGCGGAAACTAAATCTCTTTTCCAGAAAGCTGAATATGCCTGGGTAAAAACATAACCGTCTACTAATTCGGATAGTTTTTCTGGAGAAATATGGGAAACGAGTTGAGGGTTTTGGGATACAAAGTCTTTTCTAACTTGCCAAGAATCCAAAACTTGCCGCCACTTTATAGAGGAAATTTGTCCATGATTGTGCCAGCGATAAAACGCTAATACTTCGGGGACAATGACAATATTCTGTGTGATGGCGGAAATGCGGATCCAAAAATCGTAGTCCATGGCGCTGAAACAGCGTAAGGAAAATCCTTCGGCTTTGTCTACAATTGCGCGGCGAATCAGCGCTGCATGTATAGGCCATGGGCAGCTAGAAAGAAATGATTGAAAAATATCGCCTTTTTCGTAAGCTGGTGGAACATAGGCCGGGCCGTTTTCGCCACCTTCCACGATATTTTGCCACCCGCAGTAGGCCAAATCCGCCTTGCTGTCGAGTAAGGTTTCTAGCAGTTTTTTGATGAAACCTGGGGCCCAATAGTCATCGGCATCCAGAAACGCCATGAAGTCTCCTCTAGAGTTTGCCAAGCCAAGGTTACGAGCAGGGAATGGGCCACGATTTTCTTGCTTTAAAACAACTAATTTCGGGTATTTTTCTTGGCACCTAGTTAAAATCTGATAACTTTGGTCACTGGAGCCATCATCGACGACAATCAACTCGACATTCGGATAACTTTGTTGAAAGACGCTTTCAATTGCTGTTTCGACATAAGCTTGAGCATTATAACAAGGCATAATTACCGAGACGAGTGGCTTATTCATTCCTTATTCCTTGATTATTTTAAATAATTAGATACTTGTGGGCATTGTTCTAGAATGCAGTAAGCCCAGCGCTTATTTGGAATAATATTCTTATGTCTTAAGTATCTGTTTTTCTTCCAGGCAGAAAAGTTATTTGAGTTATTCAACCATCGCCAAATAGGAATGGTAAAACCTGTTTTGGGTCGATTGATAATGTCGTCATCGAGCCTTTTAGATAATGAGCGGGGCAAAATTTCTTTTTTGTTACCAAGTTTCCTGTTTGCTGCTAAACCTACTAGGGAGTTCAACAAAACGTGATCGACTAAGGGAACACGTATTTCCAAAGAATGCGCCATGCCTATCCAGTCGGTGTCGCGTAACAATTGATTCCGCATGTATTTTTTAGATTCCAGCGCAACAATTTTTCCAAAGTCCGAATCGATGTTACTAACAGATTCAAATTCAGCAATTTCCGACAGTCTATTAATGCCCTCCCGTATCATATCGTTATCAATAAGATGTTTAAGTTCCCAAGGCATGAATAAGCCTTTTTTAAGCTGATAAGCCGATGTTATATTCCTGGTCATATTCAATATGTCTGAATTATTCGGATTTAAATGGCTAAAATTGGCAGCAAAAAAAGAATGTATGTTAAAAAATAAATTGTTTAGGAGCGGGGTATAGTTATATCGGGCCGAGCGCTTAACAATTTCGGGAATTGTCTCGAAGGTATCGTAACCACCAAGCATTTCGTCCCCGCCCAAACCGGATAAAACTACTTTTAAACCTGCATTTTTCGCCGCTTTGCTGACAAACCAAGTATTGATGCCATCGATACTTGGTTGATCCATCGTATTTAAAAATGTGGATAATTCATTTTCAACCTCATTCATGCGAGCTGTGACGATGTTATGTCTGACGCCCAAAATGCGTGCTATTTCCGTTGCTACAGGAACTTCGTCGAGCGAACGGCCGATAAATTCTTCAAAAGCAAGAGTTATAGCTGTTATAGGTTCGCTAACAAGTTCTTGTGCAAGACCAGTGATGGTGGCGGAATCCAGTCCGGCGGAAAGGAATGTACCAATTGGCACGTCAGCTACCATATGAGACTTAATGGAGTCCTTAATTGCTGATATGCCGACTTCCATTGCTTGTGCGGTAGGGATTTCGTTGGAAGCAAAACAAGATCTTTTAATAACGTTGTTTATATCCCAATATTGATGTATTTTTTTTTTGCCAGAACTATCTATTTCAAGAATATGTCCTGCCGGCAATATATTGATATTTTGATAGAAGGTAAAAGGTTCCGACGCACTTCCCCATAGGAGAAAGCTGACCAATCCAGCCGAATTGATTGAGGAATCTATCTGATGTCCGGCAAGTAGGGCTTTTACTTGGGAAGCGAAACGGAATGTGCCATTGAAATTTGAGTAATAAACCGGTTTAATGCCGTATGGGTCTCTAGCTATTATTAGCTTTCTATTACGGTTATCCCATAAGGCAAACGCGAACATACCCCGTAAATGTTCAACCATTTCAATGCCGAGGTCTCTATACAGGTGAAGTAACACTTCAGTATCACTATGACTTCGAAAAACAAATCCTTTTGCTTCTAAGCTTTTTCTCAATTCAATGTGATTGTATATTTCACCATTAAAGGTAATCGATAGTTGACCATCATCGGTGTGCATAGGTTGGGCCCCAAGAGTGCTCAATTCGATTATGGCTAGTCGTCTATGACCAAAACCGACCCTACTACAGTTGGAAATCCATAAGCCCTCGCCATCAGGGCCGCGGTTGTACATGTAATCTCGGGTTGCTAACAATTCGTCAGCATCCACGCTATTAACCGTTGAATTATGGAGAAAAATGCCGTTAATGCCGCACATGATTAGGAAACGACTTGTATGTGGTTTTTATAAATTTCAAGTATCCTGTTTGCGATATTTGACCATTTGTAGGCTAATGGAGATTGCTTGATAATTGAGCCGTTAAATTGGATCTGATCTGACAAATAACGTTCAAGAGCGTATTTAATACCTTCTGCGTCGATGTCTTTAACATAAAAGCCATTTTCGCCTTCTTTAACATAGTCTGACATCCCTCCTTGTTTGGAGGTGAGTACAGGTGTTCCACACGCATTCGCCTCAAGAAAAACGATGCCAAAACCTTCGAAATTTTCCGGCTCGGCATATGAAACTAAAATAAATAGTCCGGCTTTTCTATAGTATTCCAGAAGTTCTTCTATACTTTTTCTACCCTCTATGAAAATTCTATCCTCAAGTCCGTTTGACTTAATAAGAAAATCAAGTTCATCTTTATAGTTTCCAGTGTTATTTCCGCTAATAATAACGTACTTGAACTGAAATTTGTCTTTAAGCAAGGCGAACGCTTTAATAACATTATGAATGTTCTTGATTCGATCATGTTCATCGATTCTGGACACTGTCAAGAATAAATGGGTGTCTGTTTTAACATGGTGGTCTTCGAAGAATTTTTCAGAAACACCGGGTGGAACTACAGTGACGTTTGTAGCGGCCTCTTGGAATTTTTGGGTGAACATTGTCTTTGTAAATTGACTTACGGTAATCACTTGTTTTACCTGTTTTAAAGCAAATGAGAATATGATTTTATTGAATAATAGCTCGGCGCATTCCCAATAGTGATTTAGCCTGCTATTTGCCGAGTCAGTTAATCGCCATAAAAAATGCCGATCAAGAAGTTTTTTACCAGGTAAGTTATAGCGTACCGTAAAGCTAAAAATGTCATCACCGTGAGTTGTGACAAATACATTATTTTTATAGAAAGATAACGGTGCATAATATAAAAAAAGCGAATGCCATAAGTCCATGTCATAACTTTTTAATTTTCCTAAATCTCCCTTCAAGTCTCTAGTTAGTATTGGATGTAAAGTGTAGCTGGGGTCTTCTAGTGCGCCTTCAACGGAAAATACATGTACTTCAAATCCCTTGTCCGCATATGCCTTCGCCAATTCGTAGCAGTAGATATTTGCGCCACCTATTACGGGAAGAAAGTATGGCGCTATTAGGCCTATTTTTTTAAAAGAATAATCTTTTGGAGAATAGGTAATAGAATTATTGAAAGATGTCATGTTTTTTGATTAGGCATTGATGATAGAAACGAGCTCTATTATAGGGGTAGGGAGGTAGTAATTATGTCTAGTTACATGTAAAAAACAATTCAGTGCCTCATGATTTTTTTTGCTATTCTATAAATGGGATTTTTCCTAATTTTATCAGAAAGATGCTCTAAGTTTTTGACGCGTTCGTTCAATTGAACAACTTGGTTCCCAAGATACGCGGTCTCCGTGACTGCTTGTAGGAAAAAATCTATGGCGTAGGAACCTGGTAATGGTTTCGGTTGAGAAAGAATAAGGTCATAGGCATCTGCTAGTGATTTAATGCAAGATTTAGCTTCGAAGTATTTCTTTACTCGTGATCTAGCTAATGAACCCATTTTAATTCTGAGATCAGGGTCGTGTGCTAAATTGATAATAGTTGAGGCAGTGGCTTGTATATCTCCGATATCAATAATGTATCCAGTATCGTCTGTAACTGTCTCTTCCACTCCGCCACAACGAGTTGCAATAGAAACACAAGCGCAAGCCATTGCCTCAAGTAGCACAAATGGATGGCCTTCAACTCTGGAAGATAAAACAAAGATGTCTGTCTCTGCTAAAATTCTAGGAACATCATCTCGTTGTCCCAGAAGGTGAATGTTATCGACAATATTAAGCTCGTTTACTCTGGATCTTAATGCTTTGCAAAATTCGATGCTTTCATCTTTGCCAACAATAAGAAAATGTACCTTGGGGTTTTCACGGACAACAATGGAAGCTGCTTCAACAAAGTAATCGAACCCTTTATCGGGGTGAACCCGGCCAATAGCAGAAACGATAAGAGAATCGTCTGAAAGCCCAAGTTCTAAATGAAGGCTCCTATCCCTATTTTCGAGCGCAAGATCAAATTTTTCAAATTCTAATCCATTGTGAATAACTTGGATTCGGGTTTTATCAATTGGAGGGCAATATGATTCGGCAACCGTATTTGAGACCGCTATGATATGGCTTGAAAGATCGTCAATCATTTGGGCATACGAGGATGAGTTCAGTGTAAATCGCTGAAAAATAGGATTTTGGGGTAGAAATTCTAAGTGTGCAAAAAACAAGTGATGAACCCCTATTAACTTAGCAGCTAAAGCTCCTTCGAAGATTATGTTTGAATTTGTATGAACCAGCGAAATATCTTTTTCTTGGATGATATCGCTCAAAAATCTCACTCTGCGCGGGATTGCCTCTAAGTGCTTATACCACTCGTCAGGTGGAGTTAGCCAGAAATAATTCATCTTTAAAACAAATGAATCTATGCCGAGTCTGACTAATTCATTATAAAATCTCCCTTCCCCAGGCACCATAACGATGGGATTGAAGCGAGTTTTATCAATTAGCCGGAAAACTGTTAGAAGATAGTTCTCGCCGCCGGCTATATCAGCGTTGCTAGATATAAACAAAATGTTAAGTGGCTTCGATTTCATAATAGTTAAATATTAAAGTGTGGGTTGACTAATTATATTGAACAAGATGTAATTATATCAACGAATTAATCGGTGCTTGAAGAAAAACATCTGCAAAGACTTAAGGGTTGCATAAAGCAATATAGTCATCTGATCGGTTAGAAGGTATTTTAAGATCTAACTAGCAACGTATTTAATTAAAAAATTTACCCTTGAGCCTAAAAATTGAATATAAATTGTGGTTTTACATTGCTTTGTTAACGTAAACAAATTATCGTTGTATAAAATTCAATATTAAGTAATGATAAGCACTAAAGGAACCTCTGATTAATTCGCTATCACGTATTTATGACTCAATTATATCAATGGCTTGCGATTCTGTTTTTCTTGAAAAACAGCATTAATCAGAGGTTCCTAAAGCAACTATAGTAATCGACTAAAATTTGTATTTTGCTCCAAAGCTACGAATTATTCTTACACGTTGTAATATATTGAGGAAATAATAAACACTGTATACGGTTAACAGTTTATTTATTAAAACGCCAAGTAATATTTCTAGTAATCCATTGCGACATTCTTGTATATGCAACATATAATACAGATTTAACCGTGGGGCGGTAAGCGGGCAAGTTTTCAATGATTTTCGTAAAGTCATTTAAAATAAAGCTAACGGCTTCTTTGCTATAATTAGCCTTTATGAACTTTAAGCCTTGATCCCCAATATATAGACGTTTTTCCTTGTCTAAGATTAGGTTATTTATCTGAATCGCATAATCCTCGTCATTTTTAGCTACAATTAAATGTGTTCCGCTGATTATTTTAAGTCCTTGCGCTCCGAAATCAGTTGTTACGACGGGAATGCCTGCAGCCATAGCCTCGCCCACTTTTCCTTTCATGCCGGCCCCAAAGCGCAGTGGAGCAATCGAAATCCATGACTTTTTCAAGTAAGGCAGAGTTTTAGGAACATAGCCCGTTATCGAAATTTTGCTCCCGGCTAATGCCTGTATTTCTGGAGGTGGACTCCCGCCAACAATAAACCAGTGACAGTCGGGGTGCGCTTCGGTAATTGTAGGCCAAACTTCGTGATAAAAATAGAGAACTGCATCAACATTGGGTTCGTGGGAGAAGACGCCAATAAAAATTAAACTAGGGAATGGTGTTTTTTCAGATTCAAAAGCATGGATTTCATGAATGTTTGGGATTATGAAAGTATTGATATTAGGTATGTCTTTTAATAGGATATTGGTGTCTTCTGGGGTAATAGTAACGACTAGATCGGATTTAGAGTATGTGACTAATTCTCTTTTTTTTATTTTTTCGGCGTCTAAATAATAGTTAGTAGTGTTTTCTAGTTTTGCTTTGGCAAAAAGTCTTGCATAAACTATATCAACGCTGTCAATTATTATTCGGGCTCTAGGTTGAAGTAAGCGTATATGGTCGATGATGTTTTCTGCGGGGTAAAAGTATTTAAAATATATTGAATCATAGTTACGGTTTAAAAGTGCGATATCGATATTCTGTTTGCAAACACTTGTGCCTAGGTTTTCAAGCGATGTTTGATAGCGTATCAAATCAGTTTCGGATATTTGCTTAGACCAGGATGGGTAGTTAATAACGTTGTAGTAACATTTGTGGCCTTGTTGAGCTAGCAGTTCAACAATGGTAAACATACGTAAATCCGCAGACGCGCGGTCTGGCATAGGTAATCCCGTGTCAATAAAAAGTATGTTCATCGTAAATTATTCTTTGGGTGGAATTGGTTTTGTTTAGCCAGTGTATTTAATCGCCGTTATTTATATGTCAATAAACCGGTAGGTTTTAGGGCTAATTTTTTGAGCAATGAGAGAAGTATTTTCTGAAAATAGAAGTTTCTTTGCGAAGGATTTTATTTTGTTACCGACAAGCATTCTGGAGAATAAATGAAATACTCTTTCTATTGCGAATAAATAAATTGTAAAAAAAACTGAGGTCTTTGGGGTATCTTTTATGCTAAAAAGATCAATAAAAAATTTTGGCGGTCGGAAGGTTGATGAAACCTTTTTAAATCCAGACCTTTTTAAATGCGAATATATTTGATAATTTGTATATTCTTTTAGATGCACGCCTATAGCTTTTTTATACTTAAAAACTGCAGAAATGTCAGGAGGGCCATGCCATGGGTGTGGTGCGCAAACTATATACTTGCCACCCGACTTCAGTGTAGAATAGACATGCTTACAATTTTCAGGTAAATCATCAGGGTGCATATGTTCAATGACTTGATTGGAAATAACAAAATCATAGGTATTGACTGGTTCAAATTGTTCAAGATGAACTCCATCAGATATGCCCCATTTAAGATTTTCGAGTTTATCCGAAGTATGTTTTTCTCCCTGTTCACGGGTAATTTCTGTCGCTTTGATTTCATGCCCAAGATCAGCTAAGTAGCTAATCATTTCAGCTCTGCCTGAACCTATTTCATAAATTCTTTTTGGTGCCGTGCCGATCAAATAGGCCCACTCTTTGTACAAAATATTGGGGGGGAGAGGGGCGCGTTTGTCAATTAATTTATTAAGCCATTCTAACTTTGTATAAAGTGTGGTGTAACATTTTTCAAATACTTCCCAACGATTGTCGGGAGTTGATTCTAATAGCAGTTTAGTTAATTGTAATTCAAGATGCCAATGTTCAAGAATATTTTCTTCCGTTAGGTCAATTTCCTTTGGAATGCCGTAGTTTTCACGGTAGCGATTAATCAACTCCTGTCCTCGAGGCTCTTCTCTTGAGCATTTGTTGAGTAAGGTGTAATAAATTACTTTAAGGCTGTGTTTTATTTTCATCGCATCAGAACCTGTTTAATGGTTTCCAAATATCGCTTACCAAATTTTATGTCAGGTTCAAGATGATTGCCTTCTGCCCATTCATTCCATGATTTTATAAAAATAATTTTATGGTTATCCGGCAAGTGAGACACTTTATTAATGGCTAATTGCAACAATTCCCCAAATAATTCAGGTGTAGAGTTATGCAGTATTATTCCATTTGTTCCACTTCTTGGAGAGTTGTCCCAGTTAGGTATTACGCTTGGGTAATACTCTATATCAGCGCTCACGTCCTCCAAAAAATATCGCATAGCGTCTTTATAGTCGTAAACATGTTCCGGCCGCTTTAAGGCTTTTCGGGAGTGAGTTTTAAATTTATTAGCTATTCCTGTCAATCCGTTTTTGTTTTTCGTCACGCTGGCGATTTTGCTTTGATTGGCAACGGTAATAGCATCGAAGCCTCGTTTCTCCGGCTTCCAAATAGGTTCGTCTTGGAGCGATGCAATAAAATGCAGACCTTTCAACCCCGCTTTATGGGCCAATTCTCGCCAAAAGTCGGTGAATTGAATGGAGTCGGGTAATTTATCAGGTTTATATATTAAGAAGATTGGTTTGTCGTCGACTGTCAAATAACGATCATCGGTAAATGCACTTAGTAGAGAATCAAAATGATTCTTGTAATCTTCTAATCCCGGATAGGTTTGTTCTATCAATATTCTGTTAGGTGCTCCATGCCAGATTCCAGACCAGGTATCATTAGCCCAGCCTAAACAAAAAGGGAAATTCGGTTCACCTGATTGAATTACTTCGCTAAAAGGATGTTCTAATAACCGTTTGCCAGCAAACCAATAGTGCCAATAGCAAAAGCCTTCAATTCCATATTCGGCAGCCATTTCAGCCTGTGCAATTCGTGTTTTGGCTAGGCGCAAATCGTAGAACCCTAAGTCTGAAGGTACGTGGGGTTGATAATGACCTGGGAACAATGGTTTTGCTTTTGCAGTATTAGTCCATTCCGTAAATCCTTTTCCCCACCATTCGTCGTTTTCGGGAATTGGATGGAACTGTGGTAGATAAAATGCGATGGCTCTCGCTATTGGTGTATTGTTCCGTTCTGACAAATTCATAGAATATGTTCTAAATAATTATTGGTTTTGGGATAATGACTGCTCTAAGATTTGTTGTATACTTTCGCAATATTGTTTCACACTGAATCGCGATAGAACATCATTTCTGCCTGCTTGACCAATTTCGCATGCAAGCTGAGGATTCTGTAATAATTTAATTATGGCTTTCGCCATGGATTCTGGATCTTTAAGTGGAACTAATAGTCCAGTTTGTCTGTCTACGATTACTTCTTCCGGTCCTCCGCACCGGGTCGAAACTACGGGTGTTTCCATGGCAAGCGCTTCAATGATTGTTAGTCCGAACGATTCTTGTTCTGAGGAAACAACTAAAACATCCACTCCCGCTAAAAGATCATAGATATTGTCTTCTGGCCACCATCCTATGAGTTTAACTGATGGGGCTAAATTAAGTAATTCAATTTTTCTTTTGATTTTTTTGGTATAGACTTCTGCGCCTTCACCTGCAATTAGAAATACGACATCTTTATATTTACTGGTAATTTCATGTGCAGTAGCTAAAAATGTTCGGTGGTCTTTACGTGGCTGTAATGCGCTAACTATAGCTACTATTTTTTGGGATTCTTCTATTTCTAAATTTTTTACTAATAAATCATGCGCATATTTTCTATTGATTGGAGCTGGGAATTTAAGTCCGTTATAAACGATATGGTTATTATTTTTTAGTAGAGGAAATGTTCTGGCTAAGCTAACTGAGCAGAATATAATTGTCTTAGAGAGTGCGCGGACTATTAGAGAATAGAGGGGGAAAGGTAGTAATGGTATGAGTTCGCTGTTACCGGTAATTGACTCATGAATATGCCAAATATGGGGCTTATCTGTCATTCGCGCTGCAATTGCTCCTTCTATACAAGTTACTGTATTCGTATACACCAGATCTATTTGATGTTCTTCGATTAAGTGGGCAATCGCCCAGCTTCGCGCGCGTAAAGTTTTGAATGATCTAAGGAAATAAGAAAGTCGTTGGCTTCGAAATAACGCATTAACTCCCGGCACCCAATGTATCATTTGTCTAACAAATACCTGTATGCCCATCTCGGTTGCTACGAGGCTAAGCTTGCCCTGATTGGGTACTAAGAGATAGGGGATAAAGCGACTACGATCAATGTTGGTAAGCAATGTCTGGAGTGTGCGCTGTGCTCCCGCCATGCCGCCGTCATGAGAAACGAATAGTACTTTAATAAGAGTTCGCCCTGATGTTTTAGTCATAAGAAATGCGAGTACTGTTTAATTATTTAATACCAGGATTTTCGAGATTTTGCATACGACATTTCGGCAAGTATTCTAGTGTCTATTTTGTTTTGATTATTCAGAGCGATGATATCGTAGTGCCAGTTCCAATCGTGCTTATCGCTTAAGCATACTTCGGCCATTTGATCAATTGCGTTTATATCTAAGATTGTCATGTAATGGCTGAAGTCGCCATATTTTGTAAACCATATATATTGATTGTATCCCAATTCGTTTAGTATTAAGAAATGCTCACGCCAGCTATTATTTGTTTTTTTGCAGTGGGATGGGTCCCATTCAAATATTACAATAGGATGAAACTTCGCCAGTGTTTTTTGTGCTCCTTTTATCACCTTTCCATCATAACCATCCACATCAATTTTTATTAAATCGACTTTAGATGCATTGCTGTCTATGAGAACGTTATCCAATGTAACCGCCGTGCTCGTATATCTTCCTTGAGCACTAGCTGTTCCAAGGTGTGTTTTTATTAAAGTGGGTATTTCCTCCTCTTTGTCTGATAATAAACTATTATGTAAAGTATACATAGTCCTGTCTGGCAAGTTTTCTTCTAAGAAATTAAAAAACTCCTGCTCTCCCTCAATGCAGATAAAGTGTTCAATCATGTTGGGACAATTGCTTTCGAGTAATCTAACTGTGTCGCCAATACTCGCGCCAATATCGACAATATGTATAGGTCTGTTGTTGGCCTGAAAACATAAATAAGCAATTTCAACCAATGGATTATTCCAGTGGCTAAATCGTCTGGCGAAGAGTTGGTAGGAATGTCCAAAATTTATTATGGTTCTCTTGCCATGAATATTTGTAGATACTGGGCCTTTAAATTTAGTACAAGCATAATGCCAACATGTATCCCATATTTTCTTGCTAATACCTTTGGCTTTTGGGTGGTAATGTTTTAGCAATAAATTGTAAATGAAAGAGTCGAGTTTTTTATCTTTAATCATAATAAAGGTTTTCTTATAAATGCAATATCACAATACTAACTAAAAAGTCATTCTGGTGATTGCAGATTGGCGAGGGCCGAAATCCACTGGTCACTGGAAAGTAAGGCTCCATTCAGATGATATGCTGATTAAAGCATCTCTTGCGACATGGTTATCAGAATCCGGTGGGTTTTTTATAGTAAAAAAATATAAATTTTCGCCTAAAAAAATGGTACTAATTATGTCTCCCGCTCCCACACCACATCTTATTGCAAATGTTCCTGGAAGTAGAGGGGGGGAAATTAATTTGCAAGAAATCGTAAATATGCCAGGGGCAATTATATCAGGCTCTACGTGATTGAAGCTTTCGCTATTGCTTATGTACACAAAATCTAGAGTATGAATACCGATTCCAAATTTTGGTTTTATCAATTTTCTATAAACTTCAAATGTAATTTTTATGCAGAAGTCTTCGCCTGTGTATATAGTAGAGGCTTTGTTTCCATGGTTGTCAATTAATGATATATCTTTTAAACTTACATCCGGGGTTGTGCTAATGTCTTTAATGTTATCTGTGGATAACTTATGTTGTTTCCTAACGCTTTCTTCGCTTTTTTCGTAAAATAAGTTGCATACGTTTTTAGGTAGGCCGTCTGCAATTATTTTGCCATTCTCGAGGAGAATAACTCTTCGGCATATGCGCTCTAATTGTCTTATATTATGGCTTACCAATAAGACTGTTTTTCCTTGATGGTTTATTATGTTTTCCATTCTATCAAAACATTTGCGTTGAAAAGCCAAGTCTCCAACGGCTAACACTTCATCAATGATTAAGATGTCCGCATCCATACTGGTAGCTATTGAAAAACCTAACTTCACCGTCATCCCAGAACTGTAACGTTTAACCGGTGTATCAATAAACTGTTCAAGTTCGGAAAAGTCTATGATTTCATCGAGTTTTTGCTGAATAATTCTTTTGGGGATACCCAATATAGCTCCATTAAGAAATATATTTTCTCTCCCGGTTAGTTCTGGGTTAACTCCAGCCCCTACCTCGATTAACGGGGCAATGCTACCCCGGACGATGACTTCACCGTTGGTGGGTTTGCTGATGTTAGCCAGATGTTTGAGTAACGTGCTTTTGCCTGCACCGTTATGTCCGATAATGCCAACCACTTCGCCTTCCTTGATATGAAAACTGACGTCATCTAATGCTTTGAAGCGTTCCCGTTTAATGGTTGGTTGGAACGTCAAGCGTCTAAAGGCGTTTAATGCGGTTTCCTTGATGCTGGTTAAGTGGCCCAACTGATATTCTTTAGTGAGGTGATTGACTTCTATAATGGCCATATACTGTATTTAGAGTATTATTTTATTGTGACTGCTTATTGATAGTTTGGCTAGATCACGTCTGCAAACCAGCTTTCCGCTCGTTTAAAGAACCAATAGCTAATCGGTAGTAAGGCTAATGTTAGAATTAACCCGGGGTATAAGGCATTGAAGTCTGGTTCTGTGCTTTTTATTAATACCCGTTGGAATCCGTCGATAATGCCTACCAAGGGATTTAGAGTGTACAGCATATATAGCCTGTCAGACCATTCACCTGCCGCTTGCTCCATGAGTAATTTCTTTTGAACTAGGCTCAATGGATAAATCACCGGCGAGCCATACATAAGTATAGATAGCGCAATTGGTATTGCCTGACCTACGTCACGGTAATATACATTCATGGCGGCACCAAAAAAACTAATTGTTAGTGCGACAATCATCGTATATAAAATGAATGCTGGTATCCAGCATGTATGTATGCTGGGGGATACTTTGTAGTAAATCATCATTCCCGCTAATATTCCAAAGCTAATGGAAAGTTCCACCAACTTGGTTACCATTGCGGTCAACGGAAATATTTCACGCGGAAAATAGATTTTCTTGATCAAAGCGCCATTGGAGGTAACGCTATTAACTCCTTCGGAAACAGATTCTTGAAAGAAAACCCATGGCATTAAGGCTGCGAATGTTATCAGAGGATAAGGAAGGCCATTGGTATCAATTTCTATAAAGCCTTTCATCAGTGTGAATACCAGCATTAACATTACAGGTTTTAATACTGCCCATAAAATACCCAGGTAGGCTTGTTTATAGCGGATAACTATGTTCTTATAACTTAGTGCTGATATTAGCTCTCGGTATAAATATAAGTTTTTTATTATTGTAATCATATTATTGTTAATAAAAATTTACTTGCACAGCTTTAATTTAGAGGAACTGTTACTTTAATTTGTTGAGCCGTTTCAAAAGCGGTTTTGAATCTGGTTTATGTTTTAAGCCATTTTGTATGGTGTCTAACGCCCCTTTTGGATTGTTTAGTTTTTTTTGCAAATCACTTAGCGCTGCGTAAGGTATCCAAATTTTAGGGTTAAGCTCTATAGATTTTTGATAGTGTTCCATTGCGCTATCATATTCCTCTTTGGCCTCATATACCTTGGCGATGTCGTACATTAGTTTCGCTGACAAGGGGTTTTGTGGATTGAAATGATGGTCTAATGGGTAAGTAAGCTCTGTTAGGGCAGCATTAAGTTTAGATGCTCTTTCCCACTTGTCAGATGTTTTCCACGCCAAGTTATATGTAAAAAGCCCAGCGCAATAATGATGTGGGCCGTCAAATCCACTTAATCGCTGTCCCCATAATTTTTGTGCAGAGCTACCCTGGAGTTTTGGGCTTAGAATTGGTGCACAAAATTCAGGTAGGCCGGCAAAATCAAGGTCATTCTTAGGATAATCTGCGCGAGCGTAGATGGGTAAGATGAGGAGTTTTGCAAAAAGTATTAGTTTTATAGTTTTGATTTTCATTGGCTATACGCTATTAATTAGTTTTGCTAATATCAGTCGCCATCTTTTTAGAAATATTTGGTATAAATTTCTTGGATTTTATTGGCATGAGTGGTTACTGAGAAAACTTCAAAAGCCTTTTTTTGTGCATGTCCACCTAAGTTTTTTGCGAATGTGGGGTGTTTATAGAGTCTTAGTACTGAATCAGCGAATTGTGTTGGACTACCGGCTTCAAATAATATGCCATTTTCATCATGAGTGAGCATTTCCGCCGCGCCTCCATGATTTGGGCCTATTAAAGGACGTCCCATCGCCATTGACTCTATTACCACTGTTCCTAAGGGTTCGGGTTCCGTTGACGCAGATGCAACAATATCCAATCCATTATAGGCTGTTTCCATTTTTCCAATATGGCCGGTAAATATTAAAACATCAGTTAAGTTATCAGTAAGCACTTGTCTTTTAAGCATCTGCTCATATTCAATGCAATCATTGGGAGTGCCTCCTATGATAATCATTTTTAATTTTGGGATTTTGGATTGTAAAATCTTTGCTGCTTTAATGAACAACTCCTGTCCTTTCCATGGGATTAATAAGCCGACTAAGCCAACGGTAAAGGCGTCCTTCGGGATATTAAACTGTTCCCTGAATAACCGGCCTTCGCTATGCACATCTAGTTTGCACAGATCGATACCATCATACACAACGGTTATTTTTTCTTCTGGTATACCTAAATGTTGCTTCATGCTGCTTGCAACCCAACTAGAGACCGATATGAAATGATCAGGCAAGGTATACGCCCAACGCGCCGAATGCGGTCCGTCAGGGTTACCACGGACGTGGCAAATACTGGGGATGCGCAAAATTTTGGCTACCAATAGTGCTGCTCTGTTACAAAGTGGCTCGTTGTTGGCATGGATTAGGTCGGCTTTGAACCGCCATGCAGTCCAAAGCAAGTGGAGAAAAAACGGTAAAAAATTAAATAAGTCGTCGCTTCTGGCGATTAGCTGATTAACGCAAAACCTAAGTAGTGGGACTTTGTTTAACCATTGTGCCGATTCGGCTTTTGTACGCCACGCCACGATGTCTATATGACGGTCCGGGATGTGTTTCCATAAGGCTTCATCGGCAATCTCCTGATATTGCGGACCGTTGCGTCCTGTAATTACAAGAGGTAGAAAGCGGCCCCGATCAAGATTTCTGACTAAATGCCTCAAACAGATAATGGCGCCACCATAACCAATTCCGTTCTCGACATAGATAATTCTTTTTGGGAGGTTATTGGTCGGCATGGAATCAGAATTTGGCAATATCAGCGTAGAAAGCGTTAGGGAATATTCTCATATACTCAGGATTTTGCGAATTTTTGTTTAGTGACACGTAACGCATTAATTAAGCTGGCTGGCAAGATGCTGAAGATCAGATAGAGTAGATTGTTAAGTGTCAAATTTTGGGAAAGGCCTCTTTTAAATGCCTCTCTGGCTTTGGCATTATTTCCGCCGCTAAAATACCAGTAGCCAAGCGTCCATTGCGCTTCCGCCACTAAACTATTTGGCGAAACGCCTTGGGCAATTAGCTGGGGTGAGGCAAAGTTCCGAATAGACTCAGTGACCTTGGTCAAGTCAACTAACATACGTTCGCTGGCTTGGGTGGCATTGTCGCCGTGCTGACGGCGCAACATCAAAATGTCGGGAAGGCAGGTTACTGGGTGAAACGTGGCAATTTTTGCCCACAATTCCAAGTCCTCGCCATAGCGAATCTCGGTATTGAACATGCCTGCTTCAAGCAAGGTTTGGCGCTTCACCAAAACGGTACCCGTCGGTATAAAGTTTTTCTTCATTAGAGCGGCAAGGGCGTTGGGAACTGGCTTTCCGGCTAGATGTTGGAAATTTTCCAGCATTTGATGTTTGGCTAACACAGATTGGGTTAGCAGTTGGTCGTCGTTGTCGATTTCCGTCATGTCGCCGGCAATCAGGTGGAGTTCCGGATTACGTTGCAGTGCTTGGATTTGCTTGGTGGTTTTGTCCACTGTCCATTGATCATCGGCATCCAGAAATGCAATCCAGTCACCGTTAGCCAATTCTATGCCTTTATTGCGCGCGGCGGACGGGCCTTGATTGACTTGTTTGTGACAAATGACGGCATTGGCAAACTCCTCAACGACTTGTTCGGTGTTGTCCGTTGAGCCATCATCCACCACGATGATTTCTTCAACTTTGCTGGTTTGCGCCTGAATGCTGTTGATGGCGGCACGAATGAATTTCGCGCTGTTATACGCTGGAATGACGGCGCTGATTTTCATTTTTGGCTAATCAAAATTTTCGATACTTTAGAATTATTATGAACTGGTTTTGCAAATCAACCACGCCGGTACAATTAATCCGGTGCAATAACCGATCAGCGCTAATTTTCTATGCCGATAGTATAGACGGTATAGAAATGCACCGGTTTTACGGTAAGTAGCAGCTAACCTAATTGTTGGCCATTGACGCTGATTGAAACGATTAACGATATTGTCGGTTTTGTTTTGCAAGAATTCGCCAAGTTCTGGGGACGCCAAGAAGCGAACGTTGGGCAAATTCGCCCTGATTTGCCCTAAAAGATGGTCTAATCCACCTATAGCCTGTTGGCATTCGTCCTCTGATCGCGTGTAATTGTAGCGATGCGTGGAAATACTCACAGGCAGGGCTTGGCGATAAGCAATTTCAGCTTCGGCAAATGCGCTAGCCGGTGTGTTTTTGCCGTCAACTGGTTCGTACATTACGTTACGAACCAGGTACAGTTGTGCCAAACGATTGGTATTGCCGACCCGAATCAGCGGAGGATCCTGAAAATAATGTCCGGTTTCATCGCGCCCGGTACAGCGGTAGCCGGCAGTTTGAATGGCGATGATATTTTGCTGTTGCCAACTTTGTTCAATCTCATCGTTCCATAAATAGCACGGGGCGACCGTGCTGAGGCTGGGATAGCCGAACATGCTGGTAAAACATTGCATGGCATTTGCGACCAGTGAATTGGCATCCTTAGCGTTAATGGCTTTGGTCGGTAAATTGCTTCCGTCTACATAATGGCCTTGTAGCGGCGAATCCAGTTTTTCCCAGTCCCACCAATCCTTGCTTGCACGGGCGGTTGCGAGGCGGGGGTCTTGCTGACGGCATAATTCGGCGAAAGCCTTGCCGTTTAGATGTTCCATGCCATGTAGTTGCGGCACTAAAGTGTCTTGCTGTATGCCTTGTTGTAGGGCTTCAAAAATGGCCGGGAAGTCTTTGTCCAGCATGCGTCTGTGGTACTGGCCCGTGGATTCGATCTTTGCTAAATCCGGAACGGCCAAGACCATATCGGCGGTAAGTATCGCAGAGCGGTTCACAGAGTCTTTGTGTTGAGCCAGCATGGAGAGAAGCTGTGTTAAACGTGCTGCGTGGAAGTCGCCACCTGGACCCCAGTCGTCGCTTTCGATTAAAACCGGCGTATCGGCAAAATAGGGCTCACGCCAGGTAGCGATAAATAGGGTTTTTTTCCACAGCCATAAGGCGGTAAGGCAGGCCAGCCAGAAACCTAAAAAAAACAGAACTACCATAGATTTTGTTTAATAATTAAAAAGCCTGAATATTCGGTCGACCAGCGTACCGAACTTTCATCGTAGCAGAGATTCGCGAACTAGCTGAAAACTACAGCACAAACTTTAAACGTGGTCGATATATTAGCTGGCTTATGATAGCAGCGATAAATAGCAATTCGCTAAACTTTGGAATGAGTCTAGGCTCAATAGCATACAGACGACGCGGGCGTTCGTAGTTGAGTAACCATAACAAAACTCTAAATAGCAGAGGAAATAGAATGTTAAAAGCTTTAGGACTGCCTGATCACTGGCGTAAACCGCTGCTGGGCGTCGTGTTGGTTACACTGGTTTCAGTAGCGGCTTTTTTTGAGACTTGGGCAGCAATTGTCGCTATTTGGTCTCGATCGGACACATTCACGCACGGTTTTTTAGTGGCTCCGGTTAGTCTTTGGTTGGTTTGGTCGCGCCGGGAGCACTATCGAGATTTACGGCCGGCTTTCAGTAGATTAGGTTTGTTGTTTATCGTCGTCAGCGGATTTGGCTGGTTAATTGCCGATTTGGTGCATGTTGCGGTGATTCAGCAATGGGCAGTGGTTGGTGTTTTGGTCGGTGGTTTTTGGGCTACGCTTGGCAGTCATGTCATCTCGCAAATGTTATTTCCGATAGTATTTTTATTTTTGATGGTGCCATTCGGGGAAGCGTTTATTCCGCCTTTAATGGAATACACCGCCACCTTTGTTGTTACGCTGATAAGGCTAACGGGAATGAGTGTCTACCGGGAAGGCTTGTTTTTTACGCTAACCTCGGGTAATTGGTCGGTGGTAGAGGGATGCAGTGGTTTACGTTATTTGATTTCATCGCTAACACTTGGTTCGGTATATGCGTATCTAAATTACAGCAGTTACAAGAAGCGGACCATCTTCATTACGCTCTCCTTCTTGGTCCCGATTTTAGCTAACGGTCTGCGCGCCTATTTGATTGTGATGATTGGCCATTTCAGTGACATGAAACTGGCTGCGGGAGTGGATCACATCGTTTACGGCTGGGTGTTTTTTGGGATTGTCATGTTTGGATTGTTTTATTTTGGCTCTTTTTGGCACGATAAGGATGCAGGGGCGGCCGCCGCATCAACCCCAGATTTGGCGTGTGACTCCAATCTTGCTGATTCTGCAACGGTTTACAAACATTATTGGCCGGCCTTAACGATAACCGCTTTATGCGTTTTCATTTGGCCCTTTGTGTCACAAGGCTTATCCGCACTACAGGCCGCTCACATCGATGTACCCGAGCGCCTTAGCCGGCCGTCTTTGCCTGATTGGCAGCCGGTTGCAGCGCCCGATTGGGCTTGGGAGCCTAGTTTTAAGGGCGTGGTGGCGGATGCCAAAGTTTATCTAAGCGATGGTCAAACGACAGCCGGTATGTATTTTGCCAATTTTGGCGATGAAACCCAAGGTGGTGAACTGGTCAATTCGCAAAATTATCTGGTCCCGCAAAAACATCCGGTATGGCGGATGCTGCATGACGACGTCATTGCGATGCAGTGGGCAGCTGATAAAAACGGCGATATTGAAGAAGCGGTGCTAAACAGTACGCATCGGAGTTTGTTGGTCGAGCGTTGGTACCGGGTTGGCGACAAAAGTACTGCCAATGCCTATCTGGCTAAATGGTGGCAATTGCTGAAACGATTGTCAGGTGACGCATCCGCTGAGTTGCTTATAGTGTTGTATACCGAAACCCCGGATGGCGATTACGATTTGGCCCGGCAAAAATTGAAACAGCTCGCGGTAGCCTGTTGTCGTTAAAAGGCTGCGCCGAGTTTATTGTGACAATTCAATGAAAACGAATGGGCAAATTTTCGGCTTAAATTGCCTAATCCAAGGCTTGACCCCAGCAGTCAACTAAATGTTAGACTAGCCCAACCCATTTTCATTCAGCCAGTAAGGAAAACGACATTATGATCCCGGTAGTATTATCAGGCGGTTCAGGAACTCGGCTATGGCCTTTGTCTCGTGGTCAGTATCCTAAGCAATTTTTACCCTTGGTGTCCGGCAACACCATGCTTCAGGAAACCATTTTAAGGCTTGATGGCGTTGCCGGCTTACAAGCCCCAATTGCGGTTTGTAATGAAGATCATCGATTTATGCTCGCAGAGCAAATGCGGGAAATCGGAATCAAACCTGCTGCCATTATTTTGGAGCCTGTCGGCAAAAATACCGCACCGGCCGTAGCGATGGCTGCATTGAGTGCACGCTCCGAAGACGATGTGTTGTTGATTTTGCCGGCTGACCATGTGGTCGGTAATCGCGCAGCTTTTCATCGCGCGGTGGTTCAAGCCGAATTGTTGGCGAAACAGGATCTTTTGGTAACGTTTGGAATCGTCGCGACCGAGCCGGAAACCGGCTATGGCTACATCAAGCGCGGTGATACCCGTTATGGCGAAGCTTATAAGGTAGCTGCATTTGTAGAAAAGCCCGATTTGCAAACCGCGCAGCGCTATCTGGAAAGTGGCGAATATTTCTGGAACAGCGGCATGTTCGCGTTTAAAGCCGGTTGTTTTTTACGTGAGTTAGAAAAATACAATCCGGAAATGCTGGAGGTTTGCAGGGAAGCCTTGCGGGCGGCAAAACCCGATTTGGATTTTGTGCGTTTGGATAAGCAGATTTTTTCGACGTGCCCGTCCGATTCCATCGACTACGCCGTGATGGAAAAAACCGATAAGGCGGTGGTGATCCCGTTGGATGCGGAATGGAACGATGTCGGTTCCTGGTCCGCACTTTGGGATGTAACCGATAAAGACGCTGCCGGCAATGCCATCAAAGGCGATGTGTTGACGGTAGATACTTGCAATTCCTATATTCACTCGGCCAACAAACTGGTAGCGGTGATCGGTGTGGATAATTTGGTGGTGGTCGAAACTGACGATGCGGTCATGATTGCCGCGAAGGATAGGGTGCAAGACGTCAAGGAAGTAGTCGATCAACTGAAAAAATTGAAACGCAGTGAAGCCAGCGTGCATCGTAAGGTTTACAGGCCATGGGGGCATTACGATTTAGTCGATGCCGGTGAGCGCCATCAAACCAAGCGTATAGTCGTGAAGCCTGGTGCGAAATTATCTGTGCAAAAGCATCATCACCGCGCCGAGCATTGGGTTGTCGTCAAAGGCACTGCCTGGGTGGATAAAAACGGTGAGAAAATTTTGGTTACCGAAAACGAATCTATTTACATACCCTTGGGTGTTATTCACAGTCTGGAGAATCCGGGAGTGATTCCGTTGGAAATGGTGGAAGTCCAGTCCGGCAGCTATCTCGGCGAAGACGATATCGTCCGTTACGAAGATCAATACGGCCGTATTTAACTCGGAATGGTCTGCTATCGCGGCGCCAAGATGCGCTTTTTGACGACTGCATCTCGTATAAATCATCTGCCAAACGGCATTACTCGGCCATTGTGAACAGATGATTTGCATGAGTCTATCGTTCGATGTATCACCAAAATTAAGTGTTTTTGTCTAAATTTACTGAAGTTCGCCGTTCAACGAAGAGCGGCGAAGGATTTTTTGTCAGCGTTTTGGTTTAAAGTTAGCCGTTTTATACCCGCCGAATAAAAAATTTGGTGCTTGCTTTATTCCGGAGTTGCTCTTGTCGCTGCAAACAATCAACGATTTGTTGAAAAAACATAAGCTTGTCGAAGGCATGCTGAACAATCAGCCTATGCCGCGCCGTAAGCTGATCACTGCTTTGGTACAAAAGCAGCACATGGTGGAACTGCGTAGTCTGTTGGCGCGGCTGTCTGCTATCGAAATAGGGCAAATTCTGCATGCTCTGGACCTGGAGGATGCTAACTTGGTCTGGCAGCAGGTCGAGGAATCCAGGCAGGACGATGTGCTTTGGGAATTGTCCGATACCTTGCGCGAGGAATTGGTCGGCGACCGAGAGCCGCATTGTGGCGTGGGGCAAATGAGTGCATTCGAGTTGGTCGAAGGTCGCCTCGCTAAGGTCGCTATCACCTGCCGCCACGATTTGTACGCCATCAAGCCGATCTGGATCGATTTGTTGGCGCCAAGCAAGGCGCAGCGGCTGCTTATCGGGCAACATTATGGCCTGGAGTTGCCGGACCCCCTGGATTTGACCGATTTGGAAGCCAGCGCCCGGTTCTACGTCGAGGATCAGCACGAAATTCATATACATTCGGATTTTTTACTGGATCGCGAAGGCAAGTCGCGCAGTGTACCGGTCGCATTCATATTGCGCGGAGATATGCTGTTTTCGGTACGTAGTGAAGAATTGCCCGTATTTCGTTTACAGCGTTTACGCGCACGCACGCAGCCGGGCTTTGTCTCGGATTGCAAGGATATGTTGCTGGATTTATACGGTGCCGAAGCCGAGTATTCCGCGGATGCGCTGGAGAATATTTACGAACAGTTGGAAATTGTCAGCAAAAAAGTATTAAGTCAGGATATTAGCGACGAAGAAGCCGCGGATATTTTGACCGATATTGCCGAAGAGGAGGATTTAAATGGTCGAATCCGCCGGAATATGCTGGATACTCAGCGCGCCGTGTCGTTTTTGATTCGCCGCAAACTGCTGAATACCACGCAGTTGGAAGATGCGCAGCAAATTTTGCGCGATATAGAATCACTTAATAGCCATACAGCGTTTTTGTTCGACAAGATCAACTTCCTGATGGATGCCACGGTCGGTTTTATCAATATTAATCAAAATAAAGTGATTAAAATTTTCTCGGTGGCTTCGGTGGCAATGTTGCCGCCCACCTTGATTGCCAGTATTTACGGTATGAACTTTGAGAATATGCCGGAATTGCAGTGGATGCTTGGCTATCCTTTTGCACTCGGATTGATGACTGTCTCGGTATTGTTGCCGTTTATTTTCTTTAAAAGGAAGGGTTGGTTGAGATGAGCGATTGGCATACCTCTGGCCCATTTAAAGCTCAAATGCAGCCTGCGACAATATGCCACATTTGAATTTGAAATTTTCGCCACTATCATTAACCTAGCTTTTTCGTTCGGTTTGATAGTTAAAAGTTGCGTTATATTTCTTCCTATTGCTTCTAAGGCGGTTATTAAAAATAACTGCCTTTTTTTTGCCTAAAATAAATTTTGGTCAGCGTTTGGGATTGAATTTAATCAGCTTGATTGCGTTTTCATCGCGCTTAATTATTTCAATGACGTGCCCATGTAATTTGACGCTGGTGCCCGGCTCCGGAATGGTTTCCATGTATTCGATTACCAGGCCATTTAAGGTTTTCGGACCTTCGGTGGGTAAATCCCAGTGCGTGATGCGATTGAGCTCGCGGATGGTTACGCCGGCATCCACCAGATAGCTACCGTCTTTTTGCATTGTTATATCGGGTTCTTCCGAGACCAATTCACCGACAATCTCTTGCAATAAGTCGTCGAGCGTCACTAATCCCTGTACGTCGCCATATTCGTCGACCACTAAGCCAATACGGAGTTTTTCGGCCTTAAAGATTTGCATTTGTTTATGAATCGAGGTGCTGGCCGGAATGAAGAAAGGCTTGGATAGGCTGTTGGTGATATTGTGTTTGTCAAAATCAGGATCACTAATTTGCGCTAAAATCGTACGTAAATGTAGAAAACCTATCACTCGGTCTATATTTTTTTTGTATACCGGTAGGCGAGTATGCGGGCTATTTTGTAGCTGCTTGATAATATCTTCTACCGATTCTTCCAGATCAATGCCAACAATTTCATTGCGATGGGTCATGATGTCGGTAACACTGGCGGATTCCAGATCTAAAATACTCAACAGCATGTTTTGATAGCGCGTCGGTAAATGATTGGCATCAGACACGATGCTTTTTAACTCGTCTTTATTAAGTGATTCGATAGCCGTATTACTCGTGCTTTTAATACCGAACGGCCACAATAACAGGCTGGATATAGCGTTAATCACCCATACCAAGGGATAAAATATCTTTAACAATGGAATGTAAATCCAGGAGGACAGTAACGCCAGTAACTCGGGTTTGAGGGCGCCCAAGGTTTTTGGGGTCACTTCGGAAAATACCAGCATGCCGAATGTCAGCAGGCCGATAGCCGGGGCTATGGCGTTATCTCCGCTAACGCGGATGGCAATCAAAGTTGTTAAGGACGATGCCAGGATATTGACAAAATTGTTGCCCAGCAGGATCAGGCCTAGCAAACGGTCCGGCCTTTTGAGGAGTTGATGGGCTTTAATAGCTCCCTTGTGATTTTTTTTCACCAAATGCTGCAACCGATAACGGTTCAGCGTCATCAAGGCGGTTTCAGAACCGGAAAAAAAAGCTGAAATGATCAGTAAGGCTGCCAGTATACCGAACAGTATACTTAAGGATATGTCGTTCAAGGCAACGGGGCTCTTGGCTGTTAAACATTGAGCTAGTTTCTATGTTGTGGAA
The DNA here is from genome assembly GCF_000365425.1 of Methylomonas sp. MK1. Lineage (NCBI taxonomy): Bacteria > Pseudomonadati > Pseudomonadota > Gammaproteobacteria > Methylococcales > Methylococcaceae > Methylomonas > Methylomonas sp. MK1. The sequence continues at coordinate 1,279,909 of NZ_AQOV01000001.1, read as the reverse complement.
AATTTGTCAAGCTGCAAAATTGGGTCGTTTAATAGTCAATCGATGTAAACAACATGAACTAAACTATGCAATAGCTTGAAATGGGGCCATTTTGACAATAACCGGATTCGATGCTTAACTTAAAATCAGCAACCCCCTTCCGCCTTAAAACAACGTAGTTTGCAGAGATTATACGCATGGCTTTGCCAGAAATTTTGCTCATTGATGACAACACCCACCGCAGTCTGCAAGTGGAATGTATCCTCCGGTTTTTGGAATATAGGGTGGAGACGGTTGTCAGCAGCGAATTCGAAGCGGTGCTCCGTGAACATGACGGTTTCGATGCCGTGTTTGTCGGCGGCGGTGGCGATAAACAAGCCAGCTTGATCAAAACGGTCACCGAAAGCGTTGGCGATATTCCTGTGATTTTGCTGGTGGACGCGGGTGGGCCGCAAGTAGTGAGTGCAATTCAACAAATGGTCAACAAAACCTTGGAGTGGCCGACTGTTTACCCGCAGTTGATTCAATTGTTGGATAGCTTGCCGCAGCCCGCTCAATCCACTAAGAAGTCTCTACCGGATAAAGGCTTGGCAGGTAAAAGTAAGGCCATTCAAAAAACCCGCGCTCAAATCGATCAAGTCGCCAAATCCGACGCCACGGTGCTTATTCTCGGCGAATCCGGCACAGGTAAGGAAGTCGTGGCGCAAGCGCTACATCGTGCCTCTGCGCGGCGAGACAGGCCATTCGTGCCGGTCAATTGCGGCGCTATTCCCGGTGAACTCCTGGAAAGCGAATTGTTCGGTCACGAGAAGGGCGCATTTACCGGCGCGTTGACTTCGCGGCAAGGTCGTTTCGAAATGGCGGAAGGCGGTACGCTGTTTTTGGATGAAATCGGTGATATGCCGATGCCGATGCAGGTTAAGTTGTTAAGAGTATTGCAGGAACGCACCTTCGAGCGCGTCGGTAGTAATAAAACCATCCATTGCGATGTGCGGATTATTGCCGCGACGCATCGCCACCTGGAACAAGAAATCGCCGAAAAGCGCTTTCGCGAGGATTTATTTTACCGTCTGAATGTGTTTCCGATCGAAGTGCCTGCCTTGCGGGAAAGAGCGGAAGATATACCTTATTTAATCAACGATTTGGTTGCCCGCATGGAAGCCGCCAATAGGGGAACCGTCAGTTTATTGCCCCGCGCAATTGCCACCTTGATGCAGCATAGTTGGCCCGGTAACGTCCGAGAGCTGTCAAATTTGATCGAGCGTTTGGCTATCATTAGTCCGGATGCTAGTGTCGATGTCGGCGATTTGCCGGAAAAGTTTCAGGCTTATGAAGTGCCGGAAGGCGTGCAGATATCAATGCCCGAGCAAGACATTCACATCGTGCGGCCGGCCGAGCGGGAAGCGCTGGCGATGCCGACCCCTGGCGCTGTCACGGCAGTACATTTACCGGAGCAAGGTATCGATCTTAAGGAGTACCTGACCGATCTTGAGAACGAATTGATCCGTCAAGCGTTGGAGGAATGTAATGGCGTTGTCGCCCATGCCGCCAAACTGCTGAACATGCGCAGAACTACGCTCGTGGAAAAGCTGCGCAAAACCGATGCGGCTTAGACCGGTTTTTACTTCCCAATGAATACACTCCATGCTGAATCGTTGCCAGCTGTTCTGATACCGGAAATTGCAGCCAATATTGCCGGTATCCGCGAATTGCGCCGCGATATACACGCCCACCCGGAGTTGTGCTTCGAGGAAGTGCGTACCGCCGAGCTGGTCGCGGCAAAGTTGACTGAATGGGGGATTCCTATTCATCGCGGCTTGGGTAAAACCGGCGTAGTGGGAATTATCAAAGCAGGGAGTTCCGATAAGGCTATCGGCTTGCGTGCTGATATGGACGCCTTACCTATGCACGAGACCAACAGCTTTGCGCATGCATCACGGTACCCAGGCAAAATGCATGGCTGTGGGCATGACGGTCATACCGCCATGCTCTTGGCTGCGGCGCAATATTTGGCAATCCAGCGTCATTTTGACGGTACCGTCTATCTGATATTTCAACCGGCGGAAGAGGGCGGTGGCGGCGCCGATGAGATGATCAAGGACGGCCTGTGCGAATTGTTTCCGATGCAGGCGGTTTACGGTATGCACAATTGGCCGGAGTTGCCGGCGGGACATTTTGCCGTCAGTCCCGGACCGGTCATGGCATCCTTGAATACCTTTCGCATCGTCATCCGCGGCAAGGGCTGTCATGCGGCATTGCCGCATTTAGGCTTGGACCCGGTGCCGGTGGCGGCGCAAATGATTATGGCGTTTCAAACCATCCTGACTCGCAGTGCCAATCCCTTGGATAACGGTTTGATTTCAGTAACCATGGTGCATGCGGGCGAGGCGACCAACATCATCGCCGATGCCTGCGAATTGGCCGGTACGGTGCGCACATTCTCCAATCAACTACTGGATTTGATTGAAACCCGTATGCGGGAAATTGCCCGGCATATTTGTTTGGCACATGGGATGGAATCTGATTTTGAATTTAAACGTAGCTATCCGCCGACTGTTAATCACCGTGAGGCAGTCGAAACGTCTCGTAGCGTAATGACCTCTATCGTCGGCGACCGGCATGTTTTGGAGCAAAAAGCTACGATGGGTGCCGAAGATTTTGCGTTTATGCTGCAAAAGTTACCCGGTAGCTACTGCTTCATCGGCAACGGCTCAGGCGATCATCGTAGTGTTGGTCATGGCGCCGGTCCTTGTACCCTGCATAACACCAGTTACGATTTTAACGATGATATTTTGCCCTTAGGAGCGACTTATTGGGTGAGATTGGTGGAAGCCTGTCTGCCAGCCGAATAATGGCTGCCAAACGACCTGAAAATGCCAGTTCTGTGACAACTCTGGCAGTTTTTGCGACAAAATTGCCATGTCAGTACGCAGTTTTCCATATATAGCTCATGGGAAAAGTGGTTCCCTTTAAAGCATTAACCCAAGGAAAGAATCAGTCTAAATTGTTTTTGAATTACAGACAGCAGGCCTTTTGGGGCACTTGGACGGTTTCCCGTTTGCGTTCAGATTATTGAAGAGTAGTCGGAGATGATTTGGCTCGGATCATGCTGCTTGGTTGTTGGGTTTAACCAGCAAATTAGGTGGATGTCATGAAAACCTCAAGCAACGAAATCTCACAACTCAGCAACACACGCACGCTGTTCGTTGAAACGCTGAGTCAGCAATTTATCGCGCTAACCGGCTGCGGCGTTTATGTCTATCTCAACCCGGTCGATATCAACGGATTATTCAACCAATACTTAAGCGATACGCTGTCGATTAATACTTTCGCCAGACAGTGTGTGAAAAACGTATTGGAATAACCCGGCAATTCAACTAAGAAAATCCGCGAGGAGGCAGGGTATCTTATCGATTCCCTGTTTCCTGAAGCTCAGTTTCGGGCAAAGGCGACTTGATAACCGCTAAGAAAATCGCAGCGTTCCAGGCTTTCAGCAATCGCAGGAATCGATATTTTATGATTACCGGTTGCAATAAAAACCAAATGCCACTCTTCGTGTTTATTATTGCTGATAACGGTAATCGAGCCTTCGGCCAATCTATACCCCAAGACATTTGCCAAATCATTGATCTCGGTCTGATTGGGGCGATAACCGGTTTGAAAGCGTAAAATTACCGACACTGCATGACGGGAAGGCAAGGCCGCTTCGATGCGCCCGCCCCATATCATGGTTGCCGATGCAATTAAAGCCAACACAATAGCCGCGAAATAAAATCCGGCGCCACATAAAATACCGATGGCCGAAGACGCCCAAATCGATGCGGCGGTCGTCAGACCGCTGATGTTCAGACCTTCCTTCATGATCACGCCGGCACCCAAGAAACCGATACCCGTTACGATGCCCTGAATAACCCGGGTAGGGTCGGCGGTAGTGGTGAGCGGCAATAAGCCGCCAAACCAGAACTGCGGGTAACCGACGATTACCGTTACCGCCGCAGAGGCCATGCACACCAGTCCATAGGTGCGCATGCCGGCGGCCCGGCCGTGATAGGAGCGTTCGTAGCCCACTACCATGCCCAAAAACAGAGCTCCGACGATATTCATTAGAATCACCACGCTGGCTTCCAATTGGGCAATCGACCAAAACGAAATCAGCCGGTCCGGCGAGATTGGATTCATGTTTTACCGTTCGGTTTTTTGGGAGATAAGGGCTACAGACATGGGCCTATTGCACCGTTTCCACGTCAACATTGATTTCGATAGGCTTTTGATAATAGATGCCCGATAGTTTTCGTTTGAATTCGTCGGTAATATCCCGAGCATCCTGGCGGCTTTTCATCACGCGAGGGGTGAGCAGGACCACAAGTTCGGTTTTGTCCTTATTACGCGTCGTACCGCCGAAAAGCGGCCCGATTAATGGTATCTCGTGCAGTAGCGGCACGCCGTCGCGTAAATAGTCGTTGTTTTCCTTGATCAAACCGCCCAAAACAATGGTTTCGCCGCTTTGTACCGCGACACTGCTTTCTATTTCTCTTTTCTGAATAGTGGGCGAGTCGATGGTGTCGCTGGTCGTGGTTTTGATAGCCTGATTCACACTTTGCAATATGTCCATCAGCACCAATCCACCGGCATTTACCCGGGGCCTGACCGACAAATTCACCCCGGTATCGATCATTTGGATCGAACTGGTCTGCACAATACCGTTATTGGTGTTGTTACTGCTTAAATTACTGGAAACCGAGGAACGTATCGGCACCGAGTCGCCGACTTTGATCGTGGCTTCCTGGTTGTTCAATACCATTAAGGAAGGTGACGAGATGACATTAACGTTATTGTTTACAGCACTGGCATTCAATACTGCTTGAATGTCCTTAGAGCCGCTGGAAAACGCGTAGGAAAATCCGCTTGTCCCAAATGCTTTCATAGCATCTTTCGCAACATTCGTCAGACTCAGGCCCTGTGCGGAACCTCCCGCTGAATCGTTATTTCCACCGTTATTATGGCTGAAATACCATTGCAAACCGTATTTCAAATCATCTTTCAGTGTCACTTCGACGATAGTTGCATCAATCATTACTTGTAATGGCAGTACATCCAGTTGTTTTAGTACGCGTTCGATCACCGCATACTCCTGAGCGGTAGCTACGATAATCAACGCATTATTGCCTTCATCGGCGATGATTTTTACATTCGGCATGTCGTTGTTATTGCTGCCGCCCGAACTGCTGCTTAAGCTGCCGCCGAGTGCGCCGCTACCGCTGCTGTTTTTGTCTTTGGTTCGGTCGCTAAGCGTTCTATCGCTCATCGAATCCTGCTGCCGATTAGCGCCGCCCGTACTGCTACTCGATGAGCTGTCGGACTTTTTATTGGTGGCCGATAATGATTTACGGCCGGAAGCGATGGAAGCCTTGCTGGATTTACCGGAACCGCCGCTACCGAAAATATTGCTTAAGGTCTCGGCCAAATCCGTAGCGCTGACATGTTGCGCCCGGTATACATTCACGCCGCCGGCTGCCGCCGTGTTGATCCGATCCAGCCGAAATACCCAGTTTTCAATGTCCTTCAGATAACCGGCTTGATGGGTGACGGCTAATACCGCGTTAAGCCTTTCTATCTCTATAAACCGGAAAAAGCTGGCTTCGTCGTCTTTGGACTTTTTAGTGTTGAAGATTTGTTCCAGCTCTTCAATGATTTTGCCGGCGCTGACGTTAGCCGGGGTAAACAAAGCAAAGGAGCGGCCTTTCAATATATCGACATCAAAGGTATTGACCACATCCAGTGCCCTAGAAATTTCCGCGCCGGAACCGGCGACCAAAATCAGATTGCGGTTCGGATCGACATGCAGTAACGACTTTTCCGGCAATAGCGGTTTCAATATGTCCGCCAGTTCCGAGGCTGCGACATTTTTTACCGGAATCACCCGTACCTGATAACCATTGGGCATCTTGGCGCCGGACAGAGAGCTGATTGAGCTGCTGTACAAGGCTTCGTTGGACGGTTTAATTAAATACATGCCGCCTTGTTCGGTCAGGGCGGCATTATTCAAGCTCAACAGCATATCCAGAGTTGGGATCAGCTCGTCCTTGCTTAACGGTTTGGAGGTTTGCAAGGTAACTTTGCCGACCACTTGCGGACTGATGGTGTAGTTTCTGCCCAGAATGTCGCTGAGTATTACTTTAGCCACTTCGCCCAGGTCGGCGTCATCGAAATTCAAACTGTATTCGCCCTTACCGCTGGTTTTGCCGCCGCCGTGGTGGCTGGCTTGCGGGACGATGCTCGCTTCGCCACTAGGGTACATTTCGACTTTGGTGATTCTATTTTCGGCGTTTTTATTGGCGTCGTTAGCCAGTTCCGGGATCAACAAGGTGTCTTCTTGAGCAGGTTTGCTATCGGCAATAGCCAGTTTTTCATGCAATTGTGGGCCGATAAATTCACAGCCGGTCATGGAAAGCGCCAACGCCAACATTGGAGAAATGTTGATTTTTTTAGTTGTCATTGATGTTCTCGGGATTTTCATTGGGTACTGGTTCTATAGGTTTGGCAACGGCGTTGGGGTGCGGCGGTCTGGGCGGTACGGCTGGCTTACCCGGTACGGGAGGCTTGACTTGCGCACGCGGTTTTCTCAATACGACCGATTTTTCCTGGCCACCTTGCTGAAGCAGCACATGGTCGGCTTGTATTTGCTTCAGCAGCCAACCGGATATGCTTTGTTCTTCGGTTATTTTTAAAAACTTTTTGGCTTCGTTGCGCTTTCTAAACAAGGCGGTCGGCTTGTTATTTTTATCGTAAACGCCGATTAACTCCCAGTCGTCGATTTGCCCTGAATCTTGAGTTTGCAAATTATCGGTCGGATTGGTTTCGGCGACAGGCTTTCGGCCTTCGACAAACAAAGGTCTATCGACTATATCGCTGTAGGTTTCCGCAGAGCCGCTATTATCGGCGATATTGGGCAGTTGCTCGGCCGGGGATTCGGTTTGCGGGCGCGGCTCAAGCAGTGTTTGCAATTGCTTTAACGTAAATTGACTATAAGTCCATTCCGCTGCCAACAGCAGGCTCAGCGCGCCGCAACCCAGTAATTGCAATCTGATCAGCTTTTGGTTCATGAGGTCTTGGCTCGCATAAAGCTGATGACTTCAAAACTGACATTCAACTGAGAACTGGGATCCATTTTGTTGGTAGTGCGGTTACGCGCGCCGCGTACCGGGGAAATGTCCAATTGATCGACCAGTAACAAGGGCATATTGGTATCCAGACTATGCAACACCGCGCGCAATGCTTCGATGCTGCCGCTCATCCGCACTTTCACGGCGACGCGGACAAAATCCTCTTCGGCCTTGCCCGGCAAACCTTGTGTGCTGGTCAGTTGTCCGCCGGCTTCCGTTACCGCGGTTTTGACGATGTTTTGCAACTCGGCCGAGGCCAGCGCTTCGGTGTCGCTGTCGCTCAGATAGCCTTGCTGCTGGTATTGCTGATTCAATGATTCCAGGTTTTGGGCAACGCTGTCGCGGCGAGCAACAATAGCTTGCTGACGTTGCAAACGAAACAGCAGGTCGTTTTTTTGCTCGCGATAATCCAGCCAACTGCTGAATAAAGGCAGCAAAACCAGAAATATTACGCTAAATAACACCAATCCCAATAGTGATAGCGCCAGCCAGCGTTGATAACGCGCGTCATTCATTGCTTGGACTCTCCGTTTGCCTCAGATTCGGCAGGGTCGGGATCGCCGGTGGTTGTCACCTCGGCATCCTGAGCAGGCGCGACGGGTGGCGGGCTAACATCCATACTGATTTGAAAGCGCTCTCGCCCGGTGGCTTTATCCTGGGTCAACGGCGATACGAAACTGACATTGCTGAAATATGCGGAACTTTCCAACAAACCGATCAAGGAAGACGCGGCCGGCGATTGACCCTGGATTTGCAGGCGTTTGTCTGCAAATTGAAAATGCGTCAACCAGCTGTCATCTTTTAACAAGGTGCTGAGTTCATTCAATACCGCAACCAGAGCGGGAGACTGGGTTTTAATGTCTATCAAACGTTGGGTTTGCTGGCGTAAGGCATCGATTTCATGCTGTTGTTCTTCTATCACGCGAGTTTCTTTTTCCAGCGTTTTGATGTGATTTTTCAATACATCGACGGCTTGGCCTTCCTGCCACACCGGCCAGATCAATACAGCCAGAAACAATAATAACAGTAAGCTGTTCAGCAGCCAGTGAGTGGCTTGAGCCAAGGCGTTGCCACGAGGCCGGTAGCGTTCCGGGAGTAAATTGTAGTCAGGCGCATCGGCAGGGCTGACGGTGCTGGCGTGGCAAAAATCCACCCGCACCGGCTGTATCCCCAAAGCCTGTAGTTTGCCCAGTTGCTCGTCCAGTACGGTTTTAGGTGTAAATACCAGTAATACTTCAATTTGACCATGCTCGGTTTTGCCGCGCGGAATGGCGGCAAAATAGACTTGCTCGGCCTTGAACGGCGTATACCGGTCCAATTCAAAGCCGACGACTTGCTGCAGATTCTCTTGCGCGGCAGCGGGTAAATAGACGACCTTTTTTAGTGCCTGTGTGTGGTCCAGGCGTAAGATACATTCGGCTTTTTCAAAGTCCGGATGTTGGGCCTTCAAGGTTTGATAACTGTCCGCGATGTTGCTGTCCAGCCGCCAGGTCATTGGGGTTTGCTGTTGGGCCTCGCGGTAAAAATTGATTTGAAAATCCGCGTCGGCGGCGCTGAATACTAGTGCGCCACTGCGGTCTGTCAGCAAGGATCTGAGACGATTCGGTACCAAAAACGCCAATTCTCGCCCCCACCACTGGAAGAAACGTTTCAGATCGAAATCAATGCTGGTTTGTAAATTCATCTTGAACGGTAATTAGCTGGGATTCCTTGGCCGAGTCGAATAAGGCCAATATTTGCTGACCTTGTTTCCAATCCAGGATTTGGTAGGGCGCTTGGCTGGGGTCTTGGTTCTGGATTCTTACCACTGCTTCGATAGCGGCCGTCGCCTGATCTTCCAGCAGGGTTTGCACCATAATAGTATACGTTTGCTCTTCATCCGCCAATGCCGGATCGGTTTGCTCGGCAGTGTCATCATCTGCTGAAGTCGATTCCGACAAGCGCTTGTCCAAGTATACATCATGAATATTCTGTTCCTTCAGGCTGTCACCAACCATTTGCAGTAACTCCGGCGGTGCCAGCCGCAAGTTTAATTCCGCTTGTCCGGAGTAGATAGTGATCCACGGTTGAAGTTTCTCGAAAATATCAGCGTTAAAGCCCTGCACCAATTGCAACTCCTCCAGGGATTGAAAAGGTTGATTGCTGGGCTGATAAGCCAGTCCGGCCTGCCGATACTGTTTTTTTTCGGCGCCGTGCGGACGCGGTTCATCGTCGGCATCCCGCCAATCCAGCAGGGCGTCCAATAAATTCTGCTGGAGTTTTTCGTCGTCGCTTACCGAACTAATCAAGGCCTTTAATAAGGGTTCCTCGGCGGCGTTGATATCGACTTTGCCGGATTCGGCGAGAATTCTGATACGAATTTCGCTATCGTTGCCCGGTATCCGATAGATGCTGCCATCCGCGTGCCAACGCTGGTCGGGATCGGCCTGTTGCAGCATGAATTGGGCAATACTTAAACCGGTTTCTGCACGTGCTTGTGCTTGGGCATTGTTTTTCAATGCGCCCGCGACGCTGCTTTCCCGGCGCATACTCAATGCAAAACTGCCGGCCATCAGGCTCAGCAGCGTCAAAATCCAAATGACGATCACTAGCGCCAGGCCGCTTTGCCGATGGGCTGCCTGTGCACGAAGCATGCTATTCATTCGCAATGCCGGGCTGTTGGTTTTGTTCGCCGAGCAACGCTTCCGCATTCGGCTGGCCGTTGATTTTTAACGCAAATATCATGTCCGGCCAAAAACTGTCGTCATTTAGCGAGATGCTGATTTTTACCAGTTTGGGTAACTGGCCGGTGGCTTGTCCTTGCCATTCGTCTAGCCAAGCGCCATTACCGTCAATGCTGTCAGCCGATGCGCCAAAGTAGCTGATTTTGAAATGCCGTAAATTTTCCAACAATACGACCGGTTCGGCATCGGTAGGTATCGATTCGGTTTGCCGGTAAGGGGTTAAAGCTACCTTAAGGGTCGACGGCTGCTGTGGGTCCAGGCCGACATGAAACACTTGCAAGCCCTTGCGTGCCGAGGCGGCCGGCAACGCAGAGACAAAGCTGATGCTTTGCGGCAAGCCTTCGAAAGCCAGTTTTGGCAGTTCTTGCGATCCCTGTTGTTGATCGTTTTGTTGTTGGTTTTCCTGGATGACAGGGAAGGGTTTGGTATTACTCAAATGTCGTTTGAAGAATTGGTAAACCACGGCTTTTTTATTCACTTCGCTGATTTTGGCTTCGCCGCTGTTCCAGCTTTCCGCCGCTATCCGCAAACTGGCGAACAGCAAGACCACCATGATGCCCAGCAGGCTAATGGCTATCAGCATTTCGATCAACGTAAATCCTTTTGCTGATGAACGGTACAGCACTAGCCAGGACCTGGTTGCTGTAGCTTTAAGGTATGCAGTTCCACGGCACGCGGTTGCTCATCCTCGCCCCACGCAACCACTACCCGCACCGACATCAGCGCTGGCGCCGGCTTTTGCTGATCGGTATCCATATCTCTCAGACTGGCACGGGATTGCGCCGGCGTCGCTGGACTGACGATGATTTGCCAGTCGTATTTATCGCCTTCCGTACCCTGACTTTCGCCGGCTGTTAGCTCGGTTTCCACGCCAGTGCGGGCCATCAGCGATTCGGCGATTTGCACGGCGATAGTGTATTCCTCGGAAATAACCGCATTGTTAACGCCGGTGCCGAAGATGCGCAGCAGCACGGTCAACGCTATCGCCATGATGGAAAAAGCCACCAGAATTTCCAGTAAGGAAAAGCCTTTATGCCGCTGCATCGGAAATACTGACTTCGCCGGTAATCCAGTTGACGTCGATGCGGCGCAATTGATTGCCCCATTCCAACGTAATTCTGCCACCGGTGGAGGAACCGTCGCCGAAGAAACGAATATTACCCTGTTCCCCTTCACTAAACTCTTCCTCCGCAACCACCAGCGACACGTCGATGTCTTCGGCAAACGGGTAAGTTTTATCGCGGTTGCTGATGCTGTAGCTATTGTCTTGCAGATCGATTGCTACGCTGACTGGCTTTTGCGTCATTAAGGCCTGGCCGTGCGCGTAACGCAGGGCCGAGGCCATATCCCTGGCGACGGCTTGCAACTTGGTACTGCGGTTGCCGGAGCCGATATTGCTGCCGACCACCGCGAAAGCCAGGACGCTAATCAGCAGTACGATGATCAACTCGATCAGCGTAAAGCCTTGCATGCGTTGACGGGCGGGCAGGGCGGTCATTTATTCCCAGCTGTTGATGTCCTGATCTTCGCCTTCGCCGCCTTCTTTTTCATCGGCACCATAGCTGAACAAATCGAACTTACCGTGCTGGCCGGGGAAGACGTAGTGATAATCCTGATTCCAAGGGTCTTGCGGGATTTTGTCCTTGCGCAAGTAAGGGCCGTTCCAACGCTTGGCGTCGGCGGGTCTTTCCACTAAAGCAGCCAAACCTTGCTGCGCTGTGGGATAACGGCCTTCGTCGAGTTTGTACATGTCCAGCGACGCCGCCAGATCCTCGATTTGTACTCTGGCAGCCTTGGTTTTGGAGGCGCCCATATGTTTCATCACCTGCGGTCCGACAATCCCGGCCAGCATGGCGATAATGCCCAACACCACCAACAGTTCCAGCAAGGTAAAACCGCCGTGGCGGCGTAACGTGTGTTTCATCTGCAAAACTCCTTCTATTAAATGGATGGTACGGGCGAATTTATTCGTCCGTAGGCCTAAACAGCCAAATCGTTAACGCTCAAAATAGCCAATAAAATGGAAACGATGATGCCGCCTATCATCAAGCCCAACGAAATAATCAAAGCCGGTTCCAGCAGCGCCAGCATCCGCTGGATGGTGGTCTTTAGCTGCTTGTCGTAAATGGTGGCAACCCGCATCAGCATTTCCTCAAGTTTGCCGGTTTCCTCGCCCATTTTAATCATTTGCACCGCCAGTTTGGGAAACAGGTTTTGCTGGGCCAACGCGTCCGACATCGTCCGGCCTTGCTTGAGCTGTGCTTCGGCATTTTCTAATAGATCCGCCAACACCATGTTACCGACGGTTTCCCGGACTATGCCCAGTGATTTTAAAATCGACACGCCATTGCCTAATAAAGTGCCGAAGGTGCGGCTGAAATTTGCTATTTCCATGGTCAGGATGATCTCGCCGAACAACGGAAATTTCAAAAGCCGGCCGTCCCAGGCTTTTTTGCCGGCCGGATCGGCCAACTGCGATTTTATAGTTTGCACGCTGCCAAGAATAACAATCAGCAGCACCCACCAATAACTTTGCAGAAACTCGGCCAGGCCGATGACGATCTGAGTTGGCACCGGCAAGGCCTGGCCAGCGCTGTCGAACATTTCCTTAAATTGCGGTACCACAAAAGTTAACATCACGAACAGCGATGCCAGCGACATCACCAATAAAATGGCCGGATAAATCAGCGCGGTGCTGACCGTATCTTTCAGTTCTTGCGAGCGCTCCATATACTCGGATAAACGCATCAATACGCCGCCGAGATTGCCGCCCATTTCGCCGGCGCGGATCATGTTCAAATAAAACTTGGAAAACACGCCGCTTTGGCTTTCCAGCGCATCGGCCAAAGCTTTACCCGCCTTGACCTTCTCCAGCACCTCGCCGACCAGTTTATTCAATTTCGGGTTTTCTTCGGTCAACTGCATCAGAATCGTCAACGAGCGGTCCAGTGGCAAACCCGATTCCAGCAAAGTCGCCAGCTCTCCAGTTAGCATGCCGATTTCTTTCTGGGAAAGCTTGACCCCGGCAGACTTTAATTTGAACCCCAGAAAGGTCTTATCCTTCGCCAACTCAATGCGGATGGGAATTAAGCCCTGGTTTTGCAATTCCAGCAGCAAGGCCTGCTCGTCTGCGGCATTACGCACACCGTCTTCGGCGACACCCTGACTGTTGACGGCTTTGTAGGAGAATAAAGGCATGTATTTGCTTAGTTTGCTTTTTGGCTGGGTTTGCGGTTCGGTAGTTGGCAATGTTTTTGTAATGCCAAGACATAGACACTCGGTTACTGTCGCGTAGCGTGTATACGTCTATCACATTTCATGTTATCAACCCGGCCCTATTTATCACTGGTATTCCGTTCGGTCTGAGCTGGTCGAAGCCCAGGCGGGTTTGCCCTTCGACAAGCTCAGCACCCTATAGAGGTGAACGGCTTTTAAGGGCCGAGTTAATAATCACGCAGATTCGGCTTGGCTTAATTCCGCCGGCAAAACATGGTCGCAACTATAAAGTAGTTGCGGGCGTATCTCAAAACTCCATGCGTATCCCGACATTAAAGGCGTGGCGGGATACGTATTCCTGGCCGAAGGTGGTGTCGTATTGAATGAACGCCGAGCCGCCAAACGGCAGTTGGGCCGATAAACCGGCGCGCAGATTAATGTAATCCTTATCGACACTAAAACTGTTGGTGGTAAAGGCATTGTTAGGCGAATCGACGAAGCGGGTGGTAATGAGGGAGTTTTTATTGAACCACTGATGCTCCCATTCGACATTCACTTGCGAAACTAGAACCCCCATCGGCGTGCTCAGCGCATGCGTGACCATGGCGCCGATACTGCTGCTCAACGACTCGTTGTCCAAGTCGCCGACGATCATATTCATGCCTAAACCGGCACCTTGTTCCTTGCGGCCGTTGACAAAATTGTAACCGTATTCCGTGCGGCCTCTAAGGCCAAACGTCCATTCTTTTACCGCTATGTCGTAACCGCTGCTGAGGCTGGTGCGATTTTGCCAGCCATCGGTTTGGCTGGATGCCGTTTCATTGACCGCTGTGCCGTTGGCATCGTTATACAGCGTGACGCGTTTGGAATCGTATTGGTTATAAGTCAGGTTGTTGACCAGATCAACATACCAGTTATCGGTCAGGTTTAGCGAGCCGAAGGCTGATACGGTGTATCCATCTATGCTTTGGCTGCCGCCTTGTTGGGAAATCAGTGCGGTGCTGCTGCCGTAGCCGGCAGACAAACCCATGAGTAGTCGTTTGCTCAAGCGATAGTCGGCGCCGGCAGTGACGGCGGACATCGTGGACGCATAACCGCGTTGAACTACCGTCGCGGTTCTATCCGCCCATTCGAACTGGCCGTTAATGAATAAGCCCAAATTGCTGAAGCCGGAGATAAGATCGGTGCCGTCGGCGTCGTTACCCGTGTTCAAGGAAATACTGACCGAGGAGGGTGCATTGGATGAGGATTGACCATCTTTTTCCGGCGTTGAAGCCTGAATGCTGATGCCGTTAGAACTGGGCGTACTGGGCGTGTTTATGCTGCTTGATGCATTCGGCGCGCTGACACTGTTTGTTGAGCTGGGCCCGCTGATATTGCCTGGAGCGCTGCCGATAGCCATTGAACTGCTTACTGGTGTGTTGAGCTTGGCGGACGCATTGAAACTGGAAGGAGATCCGGCGCCGACGCTTCCGGCTCTTAGAGAGACCAGCCGCTGAGTGACGTTGCCGGATTGCAGTTTGGCTATTTGGTTGGACACGGTTTGTTCCGCCGCGATTTGGCCAGGGCTGATTTGCCGCAACGCGCTGATGAATTGATCTACTTTGCTGGCATCGGCGGTACCGTTTGCTAAAAAGGGTTTCAAGCCGTTCAATAGATTCTGCAGATTAGTCGGGGTCGAGGCGCTGCAGTCTATTTGTTGTAAGGCGCTTGCCAGGGATTGCACGTCGGCGGGAACCAGATTGGGCAATCTGGGCACCATGGTCAGCAAAAACTGCTTTTCCTGTTTGGAAAATATAAACATATCGCTGGAGCCTTCCGGGCAAGTAATGCTCTGGTTAAAATTTCCGGAGATACTGCCGCTGGTGGTTTGCAACAGCACAGACTGCGAAAACGCCTGTTGCGGCGAGAAATTAGGCTGGCTGAGCAAGCGTTGTAAATTAAGCTTTGCGCCCTGAATATCGATGCTGCGCGCGTTAATCGCATCGGTCACCAATTGCCCGTTTACCCCGCCCAATTCCAAATTCAAGCTGCTGGACTCGCGAAATATCAAATCGGCCGATGTGGCATCGATGGCCGCTATACCCTGACCATTGGCACCTGGTCCCGGCGAGAAGCTATTGTTTATGTCCACAATGCCGGCGTAAGAACCGCTGCCGGATACCGGGCCGTTCAAAGTCAGATGCGAACCGGCGATGCCGACCGTGCCATCGTTGATGAGGGGACCGCTGATGCTGCCGTTGCCGCCGAAGCTTCCCGCTTGAATCTCGGTCAAAGCCTGGCTCCAAACGCCGTCCACCTGGGTAGTGCCGGCGGTTTGCCGGTAAGTGCCTGAGCCGGTAAAAGTTGCGTTGCTGGTCACCCGCACATTGCCAGAATTGATGACGGTCGATTGATTGTTGAGGATGAAATTGCCGTTCAGCAATAAATCGCTGGCAGAGCCTCCCGAGCCGCTGATAATCAAACTGCCGGGGCCAAGCATCTGACCACCGGAAAGCACGGCCGATTGCACTCTTAATTCGCCCGGGCCCGACAATATGCCGCCAGTCTGCACGTAACGGCTGACCTCCGTGCTGGTGTGCTGCAAATTGACGGTGCCGTTGTTTATAGTAAAGGTGCTGCCCAGGTTAAGTAGCTTGGTTGCCGCGGACGAAAAATTGACGGTGCCTCCGGATACCGTGGTGGAATTGCTTACCGAATAGTCGCCGGCGATAGTAGTTGTCCCGCCGCTGAACACCGCATCGGTGGCGGTAAGTGCAACGCCGGCGTTGACTAGATTGGTTCCGCCGCTAAAGGTGATATTAGCCGTGCCGAGATTGGTGCCCGTATTGAATTGGTGGTTGCCCGCGCCGAATTGCAAGGTACCGTTACCGGTGAAATTGCCGGAGTGGGTATTGCTGCCGGTAAAATTCAATACGCCGGCATCTACAAGCGTGTTGCCGGTGTAACTGTTAGTACCGTTTAAGATCACCGTACCCGACGTGGTTTTATTCAAGCCGACGTTGCCGCCCAGATTGGCGTTGACCGTGCCGGCTTGAAGATCAAAAGCGCTGTTCGACGTTAACGTGCCGGTGCCGGTGATCGACCCCGACAACAATTGCACGCCGGCCACGGTGTCGTTATGGCTGCCCAGATCGAAGCTGCCGCCGTTGACGATCAGGCTGGAGGTATTGGCGAGCACATCGCCGGCGCCCAAAGCCAACGTGCCGGCGCTGACTTGCGTGTTGCCGGTGTACGTGTTGGTGCCGCTTAGCGTCACGGTGCCGGCGGTAGTTTTGTTCAAGCCCACGCTGCCGCCTAACACAGCGCTGACCGTGCCGGCTTGCATATCAAACGTGCTGTTCGAGGTTAACGTGCCAGTGCCGGTGATCGACCCCGACAACAATTGGACGCCGGCCACGGTGTCGTTATGGCTGCCCAGATCGAAGCTGCCGCCGTTGACGATCAGGCTGGAGGTATTGGCGAGCACATCGCCGGCGCCCAAAGCCAACGTGCCGGCGCTAACTTGCGTGTTGCCGGTGTACGTGTTGGAGCCGCTTAGCGTCACGGTGCCGGCAGTGGTTTTGTTCAAGCCCACGCTGCCACCTAACACAGCGCTGACCGTGCCGGCTTGCATATCAAACGTGCTGTTCGACGTTAACGTGCCAGTGCCGGTGATCGACCCCGACAACAATTGCACCCCGGCGACGGTGTCGCTGTTTGCGCCCAAGTCGAAGGTACCCCCGTTGACCACCAGACTGGAGGCGTCGGCAATCACGTTGCTGTTGCCCAAAGCCAACGTGCCGGTGCTGACTTGCGTGTTGCCGGTGTACGTGTTGGTGCCGCTTAGCGTCACGGTGCCGGCAGTGGTTTTGTTCAATCCGACGCTGCCGCCTAATACCGCGCTGACCGTGCCGGCTTGAAGATCAAAAGCGCTGTTCGAGGTTAACGTGCCGGTGCCGGTGATCGACCCCGACAACAATTGCACCCCGGCCACGGTGTCGCTGTTTGCGCCCAAGTCGAAGGTACCCCCGTTGACCACCAGACTGGAGGCGTCGGCAATCACGTTGCTGTTGCCCAAAGCCAACGAGCCGGCGCTGACTTGCGTGTTGCCAGTGTACGTGTTGGTGCCGCTGAGCGTCACGGTGCCGGCGGTGGTTTTGTTCAAGCCCACACTGCCGCCTAACACAGCGCTGACCGTGCCGGCTTGCATATCAAACGTGCTGTTCGAGGTTAACGTGCCGGTGCCGGTGATCGACCCCGACAACAATTGCACGCCGGCCACGGTGTCGCTGTTTGCGCCCAAGTCGAAGGTACCCCCGTTGACCACCAGATTGGAGGCGTCGGCAATCACGTTGCTGTTGCCCAAAGCCAACGAGCCGGCGCTGACTTGTGTGTTGCCGGTGTACGTGTTGGTGCCGCTTAGCGTCACGGTGCCGGCAGTGGTTTTGTTCAAGCCCACGCTGCCGCCTAATACCGCGCTGACCGTGCCGGCTTGCATATCAAACGTGCTGTTCGACGTTAACGTGCCAGTGCCGGTGATCGACCCCGACAACAATTGCACGCCGGCGACGGTGTCGCTGTTTGCGCCCAAGTCGAAGGTACCCCCGTTGACCACCAGACTGGAGGCATCGGCAATCACGTTACTGTTGCCCAAAGCCAACGAGCCGGCGCTGACTTGCGTGTTGCCGGTGTACGTGTTGGTGCCGCTTAGCGTCACGGTGCCGGCGGTGGTTTTGTTCAAGCCGACACTGCCGCCTAACACAGCGCTGACCGTGCCGGCTTGCATATCGAACGTGCTGTTCGAGGTTAACGTGCCTGTGCCGGTGATCGACCCCGACAACAATTGCACCCCGGCCACCGTGTCGCTGTTTGCGCCCAAGTCGAAGGTACCCCCGTTGACCACCAGACTGGAGGCGTCGGCAATCACGTTGCTGTTGCCCAAAACCAACGTGCCGGCGCTGACTTGCGTGTTGCCGGTGTACGTGTTGGTGCCGCTTAGCGTCACGGTGCCGGCGGTGGTTTTGTTCAAGCCGACACTGCCGCCTAACACAGCGCTGACCGTGCCGGCTTGCATATCAAAGTCGTTGGTTGAGGTTAATGTGCCGGCGCCGCTCAAAGTCGCGCCTGCATGCGCTAAACTGAAATTTGCCACGCTGGGCGAAATATCAAGAGCCACATTTTGGCCGACATTGATAACCGCATCATCGGCGGCTCCGGGGCTTGCGGCACACGACCAGTTAGCGGGCGTAGACCAGATGTCATCCCCACCTTGCCAGTTACAAACGGCAGCGTCGGCGGTTGAAAAAAAACCGATCAGCAGCGCGGAGAATGGGTAAGAGGCATACGCGCCGAGGCTGCGTGAACGCCGTCCGGCTATCAGTGGATTATTTGCAGACTCGGCTAGTGATTGACACATCTTGAATCCATGATGTTGATTAAAAAGTGGGTTTTGGTCATATTCCACTTGCAGCTAGCTGTTATGCGGCATGTTAGCTTCGTCGTTCAAAGCCTTTCTAGATTTAGATCAACGAAAGTCTGTTGTCGAGAGCTGACTAAGTGGCTCAAGTCTCGGTCGTCACCCTTAACACCTCTTCCAAGGTGGTGATGCCCTGCAAGGCCTTAACCACACCATCCTCGTACATAGTTTGCATGCCTTCCTGAATGGCGGTTTGCTGGATCACAAACGCTTCTTCGTGCTTCATGATTTGCTTACGTATCGTGTCGGTCATCGTCAAAAATTCGATGATCGCCAGCCGGCCTTTGTAGCCGATGCCATTGCAGGTGGGGCAGCCGACTGGTTTGTGCAGCAGGATTTCGCCGTTGGGTTGCCATTGCCTTAGTTTCATTTCTTCGATCAGGGTGTCCGAGGCAGGATGGGCTTGTTTGCAATGCGGGCAGAGTCGCCGCACCAGACGCTGGGCGAGGATGCCGTTGATCGTCGAGCTAAGTAGGTATTCTTCCAGCCCCATGTCCTGTAAGCGGGTGACGCCGGCCGCGGCATCGTTAGTGTGCAGCGTCGATAACACCAAGTGACCGGTTAGCGCGGATTGCACGGCGATCTTGGCGGTTTCCAGGTCGCGCATCTCGCCGATCATGATCACATCTGGGTCTTGACGAACGATGGAGCGCAGGGCCGAAGCAAAGGTTAAACCAATCTGTGGTTTGGCTTGAATCTGGTTGATGCCTTCCAGTTGATATTCCACCGGGTCTTCGACGGTGATGATTTTGCGTTCGGAGGTATTCAGGGTTTTTAAGGCCGCATACAGCGATGTGGATTTACCGCTACCCGTTGGACCCGTGATCAGCAATATGCCGTGCGGCTGGGCCAGTACTTCCATGAAGCGCTCGGCCTGCTTGCCCACGAAGCCTAGAGTTTCGAAATCCAGTACCGCGTTTTCCTTGTCCAACAACCGTATCACCACGCTTTCGCCGTGCAGAGTAGGGATGGTCGAAACCCGCAAATCCAGCTCCTTACCAATCATTTGCAATTTGATGCGACCGTCCTGCGGCAGGCGGCGCTCGGCGATGTTGAGCTTGGCCATGATCTTGATCCGCGACAATACGGCGGCGGTGGAGGCTACGGGCGGCGAGTCGATGTCTTGCAACACGCCGTCGATGCGTAGGCGTACTTTCAGGCTTTGTTCGAAGGGTTCGATGTGCACGTCCGAGGCCCGGCTTTCCACAGCTTTTTGCAAAATGAAGTTAACCATCTTGATGATGGGCGCTTCGCTGGCCAGGTCCTTTAAGTGCTCCAGGTCTTCGCTGCCTTCCTCTTCGACATTGAGGTTGTCCATCAGCTTGTCCATTTGCGACTTGCCTTCGCCGTATTGCAATTCCAGCGCGGCGTCGATTTCCGAAAGTTGGCCGATTTGCAGCTTGATGGGTTTGCCTGTGGCGAGTTGCAGGGCTTGCGTGACGTAATCGTCTTCCGGGTCCATCACCGCGACCTGGATTTGCTCGTCGTCCGCCGCCAGGCCGACCGCATGGTATTGCTTTAAGAAACGCTGGGAAACGCTATCCGGCAGCGGCGATTGCGGCGGATACTGTTCGGGCGTTACGCGCTGTATGCCGCTGGCTTCGGCGAAACTGCCGGCGATGTCGCTGTCGGAACATAAGCCCAGTTTGATCAATAGCTGTGGTAATGAGTCGTCCAGAGCCGACTTTTGCATGCGGCGAACTTTGCCCAAATCGTTGTCGGAGAGTTTGCCCTTGCTTTTTAGCAATCTCAAAAAAGCGGCGTATTTTTCGGATTTATCAGCGATTTCCATGTCCATGTTTTCTGCCAGTCAACTTGCGAGATTAGGGCTGCATTGTAGCGATTTTCCGTGGAATCGGGCTTGATTTATTGCCGGCCTATCAGTCGCATGTTGTATATTGCAGCTGTTACCGGTTGGGAGGTTTTTAGGAGATTTGCGATGCGAGGACTAAACGTTATTTTGGGTTTGTTGGCGGCGATGGTGATGGCCGCGTGCAGCGCGGATTGGCCGCAACGCCTTGGCTATCACGCGGTGCAGAATGCCGGGCAATTGCAGTGCCAAAAAGCCATGTCCAACGATTGCGAACGGCGGCAAAGTTACGACGCGTATCAACGCGAGCGGGAGACGATGCGATAGCCATTTAAATACTATTCAACAACGACAGTTCGGCAGGATGCGGCAACATGTAAAAAGAATTGTCAATAAACTCATCCGGCTCTCTGCGAAAATGATGGCGGAGCAGGGTGAGAGGCACGATCAGCGGCAATAAACCGATTCGATAATTTTCGATGGTTTCCACCAGTTCCTGTTTGTCGTCGCTGTCCAGCTTATGTTTCAGGTAACCTTGAATATGTTGTAACACATTCACATGATTGCCGCGGGTGGCGACGATTTTCAGGCAGGTCATCAACGCCGCGATGTAGGCGGCGGCTGTGCTTTCAATGTCCGCGTTGGTGACGCCGGCAATAATCCGTCCCAGCTCCCGAGCCTGGTTTTGTTCGTGGCTCATCGCGATCAATTTATGCCGGCTGTGAAAGGTGATCAAGCTATGCGCGGTCAAACCTTGTTCGCATAGATCTTGCCAGCGGCGCATCACAAACACGCGCTGGATAAAGTTTTCCCGCAGGCCGGGGTCGCCCAGCCGGCCTTCTTCTTCCACCGGCAGGCTAGGGAAGGTGCGCTGTAAATAGTCCGCGAAAATACCGGTGCCTTGGCGGGCGGGAATGTCGTTTTTGTAAACTTTAACCCGGGTCATGCCACAGCTGGGCGAGTCCTTTTTAAGGATGTAGCCGCACAAGCCGCCCAGCCAGTCGTGTTGCCGGACCGAAGCCTGTTCCAGACGTTCCGTCACGTCCAGACTATTATCCTTGACGCCGACGCACCGGATGCCGTCGGCGGTTTCACGCAACTGCACGCTGGGTCGCGGGATACCCAAGCCGGCCTCTACTTCCGGACAGAAGGCTCTGAATTCGAAATACTGGCCCAGCGTACGCTCGATATAGCTGTGATACTTATGTGCGCCGTCGTAACGCACTTCCTGACCTAACAGACAGGCACTGATGCCCACCGAAATTTTCTGCATGCTTAATCCTGTTTATTGCTTGGGGTGTTGATCAAAAATCAGTTTCTCGGTGGCAAAACCGAGCGCTTTTGCCTGGTTAATCAGCTCTTGGCGGATGCTAGTTTCCAATTCCGGGCTCCGGGCCAGTATCCAAAGATAGTCGCGATCCGGGCCGGCAATCATCACATAGCGGTAGCCGGTTTTGTCCAGCGCAATGATGTTATAGGCGCCGTAAAACGGCCCAAAGAAAGAGACTTTCAGCCGGCCGATGTCCGGCTTGTCGATAAAGTAAGCTTTGCCTTCGGCGATTTTTCGTTGGCCTTGCTCGGCATCGTAGCCGCTATTTAACACCCTCACGCCGCCGTCATCGCGCAAGCTGTATTCGGCGCTGATGTCGGTCAGTCCACGCTCGAAGCTGTGATCCAGGCGGGCGATTTCGTACCAGGTGCCTAGATAGCGTTCCAGCTCGAATCCGTCTATGACTTTTACGCCTTCCGGAATGCCGGTGCAGCCGCATAGCAGGCTTAATAAAATTATCGATACATAACGCATGGTTTACTCCGGGGTAGCCGTGGTATTGCCCAGGGCTTTGAATTGGGCTTTGATAGCCTGGCTTTGTACGGCATGATCAACGCATGGTGGCGGGTAGTCGCCGGCTTGCGGATGCTTTTCCCATTTATGAATGACTGCTGCTGGGAAGTGCTGCAACTCCGGAATCCAAGTCTTGATATACAGGCATTGCGGATCGAATTTTTTCTGTTGCAGCCAGGGATTGAATATTCGGAAATAAGGCTGGGCGTCGCAACCGGTCGATGCCGCCCATTGCCAGTTGCCGTTATTGACGCAAGGGTCGTAATCCAACAGACGTTGGGCAAAATAACGTTCGCCCCAGCGCCAGGAGACGTGTAAATCCTTGACCAAAAACGAGGCAACGATCATCCGCAAGCGGTTGTGCATCCAGCCGGTCTGGTTCAATTCGCGCATGGCCGCGTCCACAATCGGAAAGCCGGTTTGGCCGTTGGCCCAGGCCCAAAAGTCTTCTTGGCCGTTGCGCCAAAGCAAGCCGTCGTAACGTCTATCAAAGGCGTGACCGAATACATGCGGAAAATGAAAGCCGATATGGGTGAAAAAATCCCGCCAATACAGCTGCCGGAGCAAGGGATGGTCGGGATCGAGTTCGGCTTGGATGCTGGAAAAAGCCTCGCGCACCGAGCAGCAGCCGAACTTTAAATAAGCCGACAGTTGGCTGGTAGCGGCCATGGCTGGAAAATCGCGGACCGCAAGGTAGTTTTTACAATTGCCGATGATGGCCAACCGTTCCAGTGCCGCGTGTCGGCCACCGGGTAGCGCGTTTTGGTGCGGCTGTTGCAACTGCTGGAGTAGCTCGGGTTTGTGGCCGGCATAGGCTTTTTCCAATAGTTTGCCTAGCGCCAAGCGTTGCGGAGCCGGCACCGTCTGGAGCCTGGCTTGCCGATGAAACGCGGTGAATACTTGATAAGGCTTGCCGTTGCTTTTTAAGCTCTGTTCCGGTTCCGTCAGCAGCAAATCGGCTAGGCTGTGAAAAGCCAAATGCAGTGTTTCGCATTGTTCGCGCAGTTCGTTGTCCCGTTGCCGGCTGAACGGACTGTAGTCGCGATTGACAAATACCGCTTCGATACCTAAGTCCTGCTTCAGCGGCTCGATGAGGTGTGCCGGCTGATCGTTGAAAATGTAAAGCAGGGCGCCTTGTTCTTGCAGTTGCCGGCTTAGATCGCTTAGCGACTCCAGCATGAATTGCAGGCCGGGCGTGCTTTGGTAAGGATGAGTTTGGATTTGTCGGGGATCGAAGATAAAGCAGGCGATGACTTGCCCGGAATCGTTTAGGGCGGCGTTGAGTGCGGTGTTATCTTCCAGCCGTAAATCGCGGCGAAAAATAAATAGCGAGGTTTTGTAGCGTTTTTTTGCCATCGGCTCAGCAGTCGCCCCAATGAATAATCATTTGTTGGCAATTAAACAGGATATTGGGGTAATACTGATAAATCACCCAACGCAGCAGTAAATCGAAATACGCCGCCACTGTCAGTATGCGCGCGACAGCGGCCCAAACTCTGCTGGCGCCTTTATCGGAACAGCGCCAGACTGCGCCGGTCCAATAGATCAGGGGCATCGCCATGATGATATGGATAGTCACCCAGCTGGCGACGGTGAAGTTGCCTTCGTTAATGCGATAGTCGATGAAAAACAGTACCGCGTTATACAGGATAAAAAACGGATAGAACGCGTCTTTTAACCGCAGGTAACCTAGCCAGCTCCATTGCAGGTAAAAATACAGCGTGGCCGGCGTGCGTTCTTCCCATTCCTGGGCCGGGGAGGGGGTCAGATAAAATACCAGCACGCCCAGGGCGAGGGCGATCAACAGCGCTTCGTACCAGGTGACGAACGAGGTAAAGGCAAATAGCAGGGAAAGACTGTCGATCAACATAAAGATGCCCGTTTTTAAATCTAGGGTTTATGCAAAATATCGCGCAATGCGGTATCCAGCTGTGAATATTTAAATGCAAAGCCTTGCGCCAGTAACCGCTCCGGCAGCACGCGCTGGCTACCCAAGACTAGCGCGGCCATTTCGCCCAGCAATAATTTAAGGGGCGCTTCCGGTATCGGCATTAGCAGCGGCCGCTTAAGCACGCTGGCCAGGCTGGCACTGAATTGTTGGTTGTTGACCGGTTCGGGGGCTGTGGCGTTGTATGGGCCGCGCATTGCCGGTTGTTCTATCATCGCTTCGACAATAGCCAGCCAGTCGTGCAGATGAATCCAAGACATCCATTGCTTGCCATTCCCCAGGCGGCCGCCTAACCCCAAACGAAACGGCAACAACATGCGTTTCAGTATGCCACCATTATCACCCAGCACCAAGCCGGTGCGTATCAGGCAGACCCGGCTGCCGAATTTTTCCGCTTCTAAGGCTGCGGATTCCCAATCGGCGCATAACTGTTGGGAGAAATCGGCAAGGCTCGCGCTGTTTTCAGTGAGGAATTTGTCGCCTTGATCGCCGTAAACGCCGATAGCCGAGCCGCTTACCAGTACTGGTGCGGGTTGGGTGGCTGATGCTATCCAGGCCACCAATTGTTTGGTTAATTTAATGCGGCTATCGCGCAATAGCTGTTTGCGTGGCTCGGTCCAGCGTTGATCGAAAATGCCCGCACCGGCCAGGTTGACCACCGCTTTAAAGCTGCCGGCATCCGGTAAGTCGGTGATCGAGCTAACAGCTTGAACGCTGTTGCCGAATGTGGCGAACACTTTTTCGGCGCTACGGCTTAGGATCGTCACCGCATAGTTTTTTTGGATTAGTTGTTTAGTAAGCGCGCTGCCCAGAAAGCCGGTGCCGCCGCTAATTAAAATCGAGTTGGTGTTCATGACATTCTGCTCCGGAAACTAATAAGACTAAACCCTAGCGTCTGTTCAGGGCTTGGTGGGTTAATCGGCTTCGGTATCGGTGGATGCGCGGCCTTTCGGTATCATCATTTGACTTAACTGCTTATTTTTAAACCAGATTACTGCGCGAAAACCCAGCAGCATAAATATCAGAAGCAAATAGAATAAAGGCTCTGCCAGATTGCCTTTAAGCTGCCAGAAATAATGAATCATTGCCGCGCCGGCTGCTAGGTAAATAAATCGATGCAGTTTTTTCCAGCTCTTGCCCAAGAGTTTTTTGGACGCTTTAGAGGAGGTAATGCCCAATGAAAAAACAATAAGATAGGCGAGCAATCCAAACCAGATATACGAGCTTTCGAGAATATCGATACCGATGATTCGCCAGGCAAAAACTTGATCAACCGCTAAATAAACCAGGACATGCAAGCTGGCGTAAAAAAAAGCATATAAACCGAATAATTGCCGATACTCGGTCATGCCGCGCCATTTCGTGACGGTTTGTACGGGAGTAATAGCCAAGGTTATCCATAAAAACCGCAAGGCCCAGTCACCTAAACGAATATGTAGGGCTTGCATTTGATTTGAGCCCAGATTATCGAAGGCAATATCGAAAACGACCCAAAGCAGCGGAATAAAACACACCGCGATGGTTAAAGACCGCAAATTATTAATTTGCATAATCATTAGAAAAAATGCCTCAAATCCATATCACGATACAGGTGAGCGACCTGTTCGCCATACCCGTTAAATAATTCGGTTTGCCGGCGGGGGGTAAAAAAGCCGCTGCCCAATAGCCGCTCGCTATTTTGGCTCCAGCGCGGATGCGGCACGTCCGGATTGACGTTGGCGTAAAAGCCGTATTCGTTGGGCGCAAACTTGTTCCAACTGCTAATCGGCGGCCTTTTCAGCAGTTCTATTTTGACGACGGCCTTGATGCTTTTAAAGCCGTATTTCCAGGGCACTACCAAACGCAGCGGCGCGCCGTTTTGCTTGGGCAAAATGTCGCCATACATACCGGTTGCCAGTATAGTCAATGGGTGCATGGCTTCGTCTATACGCAAACCCTCGACATAGGGCCATTCCAGCATCGCGTTATTGCGTTGCTTGGGCATGCTGTCAGGCTGATGAACCGAAGTGAGTTTTACGAACTTGGCGCTTGATAGAGGTTTTGCGGTTTTCAGTAAATCGCCCAGCGAAAAGCCTACCCAGGGCACCACCATGGACCAGGCCTCAACGCACCGGAAACGATAGATATATTCCTGTATCTGTTGCTGGTGCAGAATATCTTCCAACTGATAAATTCCGGGTTTTTCCACTTCGCCGCCGATCTCGACAGACCAGGGATCTACACGCAGGCTTTGGGCCAGGCTGCTGGGGTCTTCTTTGTTAAAGGCAAATTCATAATAGTTATTGTAATTTTTTGTGGCGTCCGCCGGCGTAACTGCTAACTCATGCGCCGAGAATGGGCTTTTGGGCACGGAGCTCCCTATCGGTTTTGAGGTGTCGGCCAAGCCGGTGCGGATGCTGGTGCCGGTCAGCATCATCGCCGCCATCGCTTTTATCAGAGTGCGGCGTTGCTGAAAAACCAAGGGATCGGTAATTTCACTGCCGGGAATAGTTTTTATTGTTTTTATAATCATGGCTTGATTACCGGTAACTTATCAAAGAAGTTCCATTAATTACTTTTTCCCTTTCGGAATCCAGCCCATTAATTGCCGGATTTTACGTTCGGTAATAAATGCCAGAGAAAACAGTTGAATAAAATTCTCCGCTTCAATCAAATCCAATCCTATATTGGCCGGTACCAGCTCTTTCCGAGTACCAAACATCCGATCCCAAATAGCCAACACTATGCCGTAGTTGCTGTCATGTTCCGAGCGCAAGGTGGAATGGTGAGTGCGGTGCAGGGAAGGGGTGATAATAATTTGGGAGATAGCGGCTTCGTTGGGGACCCGGATATTAGCGTGATGGAAAAATATGAAGAACAACTCGATGATTTCGATGGAAAGTACTAAATACGCATCCACGCCAATCACCACAACGAATACGCATTTATAAATTATTTCTAGGAATAAATCGAAAACATGGAAGCGAAAACCGGTGGAAACGTTAAAGCATTTATCGCTGTGGTGAACTTTGTGGAATCGCCACAAATACTCATACTTATGGCTGGCGTAATGCCAGATAAAAATAGCCAAGTCGAAAAAAGCGAAAGCCAGTAGCCATTTAACCGGGCCGTTACTCAGGCCGCTTAACAAGCCGTAACTGGCGAATTGCTGAGCAACCAGAAATAATGACGACGCTCTGAGCGCAGTTAATATTAAGTTATTAACCAAGAACGCCGTGGTATTGGTGACAAAGGACTCTTTATAAGTTTTGGCGGAAAACTGGCGATAAGGTTTGGTTTTTTCTATGATTAGCAACAGCACGAAAGCCAATATCGCCAGGCCAAATAAGGCTTCGTTAAAAAACAGGCCATCGTCACCGTTGGCGTTTGCAGTTGTATTCATGGAGACCCTCTACAAAATATATTTATCGCACGGTAATTTAACTTCCTTGAATCGCATCCAATAGACTGGTTAATTCCTTTATTTCATTGTTAGCACTTACTTGCTCGGTAATATCATATTGCACGCCTAGATAATATATTACCCGATTCTTTTTATCCAATAACGGGGTTATCTTTAAACGATTGTGAAATAAAGTACCGTCTTTTTTGTAGTTTCTTAAAGTCACTTCAACCGATTCGTGATTCTTCATGGCATCAGCAATTTTGAAGCGCGCCTCTTGCTCTCTATCTTCACCTTGCAAAAAACGGCAGTTATGACCGATTATTTCGTCATGAGCATATCCGGTTAAACGTTCGAATGCTTTATTGGCGTATATTATAGGCGCGTCTTCAAGGTCCGGGTCCGCCAACGTGACGCCGTTTACGCATTCGTCCAAAATAGCGGAAAGTACTTGCGGAATAAGCCCGCTATCTTTTTCAACAATAAAAGCCATGGTTAAACTCCGGGTTTTATAATAATTATGAGTTTGTATATGCTAGTTGCATTCTACTAATATTAAATTCTTAATGTTTTCGACGGTGCTTTCCGCACCGTCTTCAATGGCGCAACGAATTAATTTCTCAAAAGGTCGCATGAACACCTCAAGCTCCAAAAATTCAAATCGAAATGTCAAACGGGTGGGTTGCCGGTCTTCTTGAACGACTTCAAGAAAATAACTGTGCTTGTAAGGTTGGGTCAATCCTTGAAAGATAAGCTTGTTTTTGGGTTGATAATCGGTGATTTCAAAAACAGATTCGATTTCGCCGTTGTTATCGTTACGGATTTGTTTGGCCTTGGCGCCAACGAATACTTCTTTGCCGTCGAGAGGTTCAAAATCGACTACTTCAACAGCCCATTTTGGATAATTCTCAAAAAATTTTTCACCGACATAATGAAAAACATCGTCAACTGGTTTGTCGATGTCGATGCATGCCTCCCCGGCAACGGGCTTGTGTGAGTCAAACGGAAATTTGATGTGCATTTGATCTTTCCCCCTCGCGGAGCTTTCTGCTCGGCGTTGTTATAATTTTTCTGGACACGTAAAGCCTATAAAACTGTATTTGGATTTATGGAATTAAATCACCTTCAGGCGGTTCGGCTTTTTGTGTATTTACTCAGTATACCTCGATGGAGTTGATTTAGAGATGGCTTTACAGCTAAACAGTCGATTAGACTGAACTTTAAAGAGAAAATATAAATTTGCTTTATGGTTTGTGCTAAGCAAAGCCTATCATAGTAAAGAGAAATACTTCAGTATCTAATTCTAGTCTACATCGTGTCAGAAAACTTACAAATCCCTAGTTTTCCTGGTGCCGCATGGCTGCGCAGCCGCCATAAAGCAGGTGCGATAAGCCGGAATAAATAAATAATTGTCTGTAATTGTCGTCGATTTCAATTTGATTGATCGAGCAGTAAAACTCCAGTGAACCGATTAACAGAAGAAGAAAAACACCTAACGCGGCCAATGCTTCCGGGCTGTTACTCAATTTATAAAAACTGTACGCCGCGATTTGGATTAAACACAAATAAAACATCATTAACCGCATATTATTGGCCAAGGGGCCATACAGATCGCTACTATCTTCAAAAAAAAGCGTATTACCGAATATCGTCGCTGCACCGCTGATCAATAATAGAATCACCGCTACATTAAAATTAATCTGCAATAACAATTGCAGTGCGTTCATGGTTTTTGTGGTTATCGATTGAGTATGCATATTGCTACCTCTGAAAAAAGATACCCTCCAAGAGTACAGCGTTTGGAGGGTACATAGAGGAGGACTTTTAGGACGCCAGTACTTGTCCTTGATCCAGGTGATCGCCGGTTTCGTCGTTTATCGAGTCTTCGATCTCTTCAAACGATTTTGGTTGTTCTACTTCTTCAGGTTCCGGCGGTGCAAGTTTTTTGCCTTGTAGCAGTTCGTCAATTTGGAATTTATCGATGGTTTCCCAATCCATTAAGGCTTGCGCCATGTTGTGCAACACTTCGATATTTTCTTTCAGTATGGTTTCGGCGCGGTTGTAATTGGCGTCGATTACTGCCCGTACCTCTTCATCGATAGTTTGTGCCATTTTTTCGGACATTGGCTTGGATTGCGGGCCCATATAGCCGCCTTCGCTGTCACCGTAATCCATGGGACCTAAACGATCCGACAAACCCCATTTTGTGACCATGTTTCTAGCCAATTGCGTAGCCCGCATGATGTCGTTGGACGCGCCAGTGGTGACCTTGTTTTTGCCGTAGATCAAAGCTTCCGCTACCCGGCCACCGAACAAACTGGCAATCTGGCTTTCCAATTTGTCTTTGGAGGCGCTGTATTGATCACGCTCCGGCAAGAACATGGTGATACCCAGAGCACCGCCGCGAGGCATGATGCTGACTTTATAGACAGGATCATGCTCCGGCACATTGCGGCCGACGATGGCGTGTCCGGCTTCGTGATAAGCGGTCATCAACAAATCTTCTTTGGTCATCACCATGGTGCGTTTTTCAACGCCCATAATCATTTTGTCGCGAGCTTTATCCAAGTCGTTCATCGTCACGACCCGCTTTTTGTTGCGGGCAGCGAACAAAGCGCCTTCGTTGATCAAATTGGCTAGCTCTGCACCGGAAAAACCGGGTGTGCCGCGGGCCAGATCGTTGATATTCACGTCTTCTGCCAGCGGTACTTTGGCGCCATGCACTTTTAGGATTTGTTCGCGGCCTTTGATGTCCGGCAAGCCGACTTGTACTTGACGGTCGAAACGGCCAGGTCTTAACAAAGCTTTGTCTAACACGTCAGCCCGGTTGGTGGCGGCTATGACGATAATACCTTCGTTGCCGCTGAAGCCGTCCATCTCCACCAGCAGCTGGTTCAGGGTTTGTTCGCGTTCGTCGTTACCTCCGCCGATCCCGCTGCCGCCACGTTGCCGGCCGACTGCATCGATCTCGTCGATAAATATGATGCAGGGTGCGCGTTTTTTGGCTTGTTCGAACATGTCCCTGACCCTGGAGGCGCCGACACCGACGAACATTTCCACGAAATCCGAACCCGAGATAGAGAAGAAGGGTACGCCTGCTTCGCCGGCAATCGCTCTGGCTAACAAGGTTTTACCGGTACCGGGAGGGCCCACCATCAATACACCGCGCGGAATTTTGCCGCCAAGAGCTTCGTATTTGCCTGGTTCTCGCAGGAAATCGACCATTTCCACGACGTCTTCCTTGGCTTCTTCCACGCCGGCGACGTCGGTAAAGCGGACCTTGATTTGGTCTTCAGCCATTAATTTAGCGCGGCTTTTACCAAAACCCATCTGGCCATCGCGGCCGCCCATCGCGGCCTGCTTGCGCATGAAATACACCAGCACCATGATCAGTAACAAAGTGGGCGCCCAGGAGATGAGAATATTCATCAGGGTGGACGGCTGTTGTGGCTTCTCAACTTTGATTTTCACGCCATATTCCAGCAACTCGTCGATCATGCGCGAGTCGTTGGGATTGTAGGTCGCGAAACGCGTGCCGTTTTGCCGATGCCCTTCGACGTTATTGCCGTCGATCACCACTTCCGTGACCACTTTATTACGTACATCTTCGATAAAGTCCGAATACGAAATTTCAAAATGCGGGTCGTATTCCGGCATGTTGCGATTCATCACCGCCGACACCACCAACCCTGCTGCGAGAAGGATGGTGATAAAAATGAACATTTTTTTCATGATAGCTGTCTCCTAACTTACTTTTCGCTGGAGAAGTATTTGAAAAAATCGGAATTCGGTTTTAACACCAAAGTATCCTGAGTTTTTTCAAACGACGTTTGGTATGCCTGCAAGCTGCGGTAGAACGCATAAAACTCGGGGTTTTTACCGTAGCTTTTCGCGTAAATCTCCGCTGATTGCGCGTCACCGCGACCGCGAATGCTTTCCGCATCGCGCTGGGCATTGGCCACTATCACATGTTTTTGCTTGTCGGCTTCCGCGCTGATTTGCTCGGCACTTTCCGCGCCTTGCGAACGGAACTCTCTGGCTACCCGCTCACGTTCGGCGCGCATCCGTTGATAGACCGAGCTGCTGACTTCCGGCGGCAAATCGATGCGTTTGACGCGAATGTCGATTAACTCGATACCAAACTTTTCGGCAGTCGGCGACAACTTTGCCAGCAAGGTTTGTCTGAGTTCGTTGCGGTCTTCGGAGATCAGTTGCTTGATGGTTCGTACGCCGAATTCGCTACGCATCGCATCTTTCATAATTTGATCAAGGCGGAGATTTGCTTGAAACTCGTCGCCGCCGACCGTGGTGTAAAAGAGACCCACATCACCGATTCGCCATTTGACGAATGAGTCAACAATAACGTTCTTCTTCTCGGAGGTAAGAAAACGCTCGGATTTGGCATCCAAGGTCAGCACACGCGCATCAAATGTGCTGACGTTATTGATGATAGGGGTCTTAAAATGTAGCCCGGGAGTGTAGTCGGATGTGACCATCTCACCGAGACGAAACAGAATGGCTTTTTCGTTTTCTTTGACGTAAAAAACCGACATATAGGCCAGTACACACAGGGTCAAACCGGCCGGAATTAAAACTTGGGTGGTTTTGCTGCTCATTGTTTGCTCCTGCTAGGACGTAATTCGTTGCCGGTTGATTTGCGAACGCCATTTTTGTCGCCGTTGTGCGGTTCGGAGCTAAGTTCCGGTTCCGTATGGCTGGCGGCTGGCTGTGCATGTTGCGTGACGGTTTGCGGCAAAGGCATGTACATCATCGGGCTGGATTGATCATCGTTCAGCATGATTTTGTTGGTGCTGCTGTACAGTTTTTCCTTGGCTTCCAAGTACAAACGTTTACGGGTGATGGCAGGGCTTTTTTCGTATTCCACCAGCAACTGATCGAACCGTTCGGTTTCACCTTTGGCTTTGGCTACTTTCTCGGCTTCGTAGGCTTCCGCTTCTTGAATAATTCTGGAAGCCGCGCCGCGCGCTTTAGGAATCACTTCGTTGCTGTAGGCTTCGGCTTCGTTGATCAAGCGTTGCTTGTCTTCTCTGGCCCGAATCGCATCCTCGAACGCACCTTGCACTTCCTCGGGCGGCTGCGCGTCTTGTAGGTTGACGCTAGCGATGCTGATACCGGCTTTGTAGCCGTCCATCGCTTCCTGAATTTGTTCTTTAATCTCTGCGACGATTTGACTGCGCCCTTCGGTTAAGACGAAGTCCATATTGTTGCGACCGATCACCGCGCGCTCCACGCTTTCAGTCAATTGCTTCAACGTGTTTTCGTTGTTTTTCACGTTAAACAAGTAGTCGCGGGCGTTATTAATCTGATACTGCACGGCCAGGCGCACGGTAATAATGTTTTCGTCACTGGTCAGCATCAATGATTCTTGCGGAATAACAGCTGATTTGTTAACCCGGCTGGAATCGGTATAGCCAACTTCGATAAAGCGTTGTTGTTCTACGTTAACGTTGGCGACGCTTTCGATAGGCGCCGGAATGTGCCAATGCGGACCGGGCAAGGTGGTCTCGGAATACGCTCCGAAGCGACTTACCACCCCGCGATTACCCTGGTCCACTATATAAACCCCGCTGGCCAGCCAGACGACGGTCAAGGTGCCACCCACGGCAGCGGCGATATTGGTTAACGTAAACATACTCTTGTGATCGTTAAAGAAGTCGCCCGCTTTAGTAGAGACTTGCTTCCACTGCTTATCCAATTCCAACTTCCAGTCGGACTGCGGCGTTTGCTTACTGGTGTTTTGTTTTTCTGATGACATAATCACTCCTCTTGTAGTGTTAGCCTGACCTGGGTCAATGATTGTTATTGTTAGCCATCCTTGGGTTCGAGAAATAGCATAAGGTCAAAGCCAAATTGTTGTTTCAGTTTTTTTAATGCTTCATTTTGAATTTGCCTGACTCTCTCCCGAGTAACATGCAGCTGATCCGCTACTGCCTGCAAGGTCATTTCCGTATGATCGCGCAGACCGAAACGCATGGTTAAAATCGCCGCCTGTTTTTCCGGTAGCGAAGCAACTGCTTTGTCGACATATTGAGCCAGATCCTGATCAATTAGTTCATCGAGTGGCAGACTGAATTGATGCTGCTGCATTTTTGCCATCAATTCCAGGTTATCGTCATCATCACCTATCGAGGCGTCCAGAGAGTGGGTGGCCTGATAGTAGCTGCTGATGGTTTTAATCTCTTGCTCCGACAAATCGCAAGCAAGTTTTAATTCGGCGATGCTCGGCCAGCGCTCATATTTAAGGTAGCAACTGCGCATGGCCTCGAACACGGTGGCGGCTTTTTCAGCCAGCGCTACCGGCAAACGGACAATTTTTTCTTGTTTGACTATCAGGCGGGATATGGCCTGTCTGATCCAATAGATGGCATAAGTCGAAAAACAGATGCCGCGATCAGGGTCGAATCTATCCACCGCTTTAATCAAGCCCACCAAACCTTCCTGCATCAAATCTTCAAAGCTCAAATTGCTGGTTTTGTACTTGTGAGCAACGAAGGCCACCAGGCCGGTGTTGGCGGAGATCATTTGTTGGCGCAAGCTTCTCAATTCCCGTTTGGCTTTGCCCAGGCGTTTTTTGAAATCTGCGCTGTCTTCGGTTTCGGCGGTCAATACGCCGTCTGCTTGGGCCGCACTGTCCATCAAAAATACCGGTAACAAGTGCAGGCTGTACAACAACCGATTAACCGAACGAGCCACCAAGGATTGTTGCGCGAATTCCGAACCCATAAGTTGTACAACATTCTCGGCTTGTACAACTTTGTCCTGTCCGTTATTCTCGACATAAAGGACTGGATTGTTTTTATTTGCCGCCTGGCTGTTGACCAATAATTGCAGCAGCCTTTTATAGTCTTCAGAGTTCTTGGCGACGATCAGATCCGAGCAGTCCACGCCTGAATTGAGGTCGTGCAAAAATCTGTTGATTATCAAAGCGTTGGTCTGCTTGTTTTCCAGCAATAACGCTAGCAGAGTCTGCCTGGCCTGTTCAACTTGAACGGCAAGTGAGTTGGGTTGGGATTCTGTTACCGAATCCATCTCGCTATCGATTGGCAATGTGGCTAAGTTGGACATAATCAATTCACTTGGTTATTTAAGTTGTTGGCAAATAACTTACTAGAATGTAGAATGTTTGTCAAAGTATTTTCTATACAAAAGTTGAACAATGTACTCAATTAAAGCGATTACCTCCTTAACCGGATTAACAGCGGAAACACTAAGAGCCTGGGAACGTCGCTACGCCTGCATCATGCCGGCGCGGAACAGCACCGGGCGGCGTTTCTATTCTCAACAGGATTTGGAAAAATTGACGCTGTTGGTCAATCTGACCCGAAAGGGCCATCCCATCGGCAAGCTGGCTACCCTGGACAACCAGCAGCTACAAGATTTTCAGAAACAAGTCAGTGTTCAACCGTCAGAAGAGCAATCGCCGCTGTTGGCGCAGATCATCGAGTCGTTGAAACACTACCGAATCGAACGTTGCGAGCAGTTGTTGAAGAAGGCTCTGATCGCTGCCGAGCCATTGGACTACGCCAGAGACATTTTGTTGCCGGCCTTGCAAACCGTGGGCGAACTTTGGCACGACGGTAAATTGAACATCGCCCAGGAGCACATGTTTTCCAGTTGCATCAAACGGATTGTGTTGAGCATGGTGAACAATTTGCATCATCACTCTAAAAATAATCCGGGCATGCTGTTTGCCACTCCTAGCGGCGATCCGCATGAATTCGGGATTTTGGTGAGCTGCTTGATCGCTGCCAATCAGGGCTACAACTGCTATTATTTGGGTGCGGACTTGCCGGCCAAGGATATTATCGAGGCCTGCCAGCACTTGAAGCCGGACGTGATCGTCATGGGATTGGTAAAGACTCCGCCGGAGCAAGTAACCCTCGATGAATTACAGCTGATAATAGATTCGGTCAACAGCGAGGCTACCAAGGTATGGCTGGGCGGCAGTGGGGCTTATTTTTACTATGCGCAATTGCAAAACGATTTGAGCAACTGCGAATTGATCACCGATATCGATCATTTCAACGCCAAAGCTCAGCAACAGCAGTTGTCCAACTGATTTACAGGCTAAATCCAGACAACTTGCTGGAGATGATCCGGTGCCAGCTGCTTGCCGAACTTCGGTCAGGCAGAAACGTTGAAAGGGTTAGGGATATTCCAAGAACTTTTTTAGTTCGATCAAGAGCTTTTCTCACAAGCTACTACAGACCGACACGCGGCAACCCATTTGCCCCCAATCATTTAATCAACCCGCTAGTAGGTGAACGGCATGAACGAAGATACATTCAACATGGAAATCAGAAAATTTCTTAAAACAGTCGGTATCAGTTCGCAGCGCGAGATTGAACACGCAGTGGCGAAAGCGCTGGAAACCGGAAAACTAAACGGTTCGGAAAGCATCAGCGTGAAAATGACTCTGGAAGCGCCTGCGGCAGGCATCAGCCATTGTATTGAGGGGACTATCGCACTGGAATGACGGGCGCTTTTTTGAAGGGCGGCAGACCAGTGTGGATTTACGCTGGTCGCTTAGGCTAAAGGCGGGGATTAAGACACGGATTCTTTTTTGGCCTTTTTCGCGGCTTTTTTTTCTTTCGGGCTCAAGGCCGGTTGTTTTTTGGTTTCCTTATTGCTTTTTTGCGCTTTGCTCATGGTGTTTACTCCGAATTATTGATGGTTTTGTCCGGCGAATAATCAAAATGATGCCTGTATGCCAGTGAACACCAACGACTTGAAATAACCCGTAAGCGAAGTTATACACCTATTCGGCGTAGAGAACTGGCCTGGTTTGCCGTTGCCCAGTTTTTGGGCTGGTAGCATGTTCAAACAGAGTAGCCCAGGGGGTATTTGCAAATATTCCTAATCTCCGCACTGTTCAATGCGCAAGAACCGTAAAATCAAAAAGCTAGCGTCTGAAATACGCGGGAATGACAAATTTTTACATGTCCTCCATAATCAACCAATGGTCAGTTTGTTCAAATACCCTTAGGTACTTTCGCCAATTCAAGTCATGAATGAAATTACGTACGACATCGATAGTTTATTGATTGCCTGTGTGTTGCTGGGATCCATGGCAGTGACCATCGAGCTGGGTTATCGCTTGGGTTTACGGATTAAGCCTAAGGTGGACGATAATTTCAAAGCCCATGTCAATTCCATTTCCGGGTCATTACTCGGCATTCTGGCATTGTTGCTGGGTTTTACCTTCTCGTTGTCCTTACAACGCTACGATAGTCGGAGTGAGGCGGTGGTCGACGAAGCCAATGCCATTGGTACCGCTTATTTGCGTGCGCAATTATTGCCGAAGTCAGTCAGTGCAGAAGTCAGCGGCGTAATACGCAATTATCTGGATTTGCGGGTCAGAACCGGCTATGTCGATCTAACCCAGCGTGGGCAGAGGGAGGCGCTGATTGCGGAGGCCGGACGTATGCAAGCGAAACTTTGGGATTACGCCCGGCAAGCGAATGAACTGGCACCCAGTCCGGTGACCACCGGATTGTTTATCCCCGCCTTGAACGATTTGATCGACAATTTTGGGAAACGCGATGCCGAGGTGAATCGGCATGTACCCGAGTTGGTGCTGGGATTGTTGTACATCACTTTTGTAATGAGTGGCGCTCTGGTGGGCTATACCAACGGTCTGGCCGGGCATCGCACATCGTTTGTCACTTACATCATGGTCTGGCTGATTGTGGTCATGGTGTTCATTATTCTGGATTTGGACCGGCCGTATCGGGGCGTAATCCGGGTGAGTCAGCAGAGTATGATCGACTTACAGAGTGCTATTCGCGATGATGGCCGCACCGATAGCCGGCATTAGCATTTTTTAACAACCGGAGAGTTTCGCCATGTTTGACATTATCCTGATCCTCATTGCAATTGTTGTTCTGATTGTTTTGGCGTTGGCCAGCAGACAGCCGGATACGTTCCAGGTTTCCCGGTCCATCAGTATGGTCGCGTCGCCGGCAACGGTTTTTAACCAAATCAACGATTTGCAGAACTGGCAGGCTTGGTCGCCCTGGGCCAAACTTGACCCCAATGCCAAAAACAGCTTTTCCGGGCCGCAAGCCGGTGCCGGTGCCAACATGAGTTGGGCCGGCAACAACAAGGTAGGCGAGGGCAGTATGACCATCGTAGAGAGTCGCCCGCACGACTTGATCCGTTTCAAACTGGATTTTCTTAAACCGTTTAAAGCCTGCAATACCGCCGAGTTTACCTTCAAATCCGCTGGGGAAAATACTGTTGTGGTCTGGAGTATGTCCGGCAAAAATAACTTTATCGGCAAACTCATGAGCCTGATCATGAATTGCGACAAAATGGTGGGCTGCCAGTTTGAGCAGGGCTTGTCGGCTATCAAAGCGATAGTGGAAGAGGCCGGCTAGATTGGATTGAACTTGGCACCAAGAGAGGCCAATAAGACCTCATCGGCGATAACACACTAGTCTTGGTTTTCTGCCCACGAATTCTGCAAATAAAGCGCCTCTACCTTCTGCCTTGCCCATGGCGTCTTGCGCAAAAACCTCAGACTGGAGGTAATGCTGGGGTCTTTGGCAAAGCAATTAATGTCGATACGGCTGGCCAATTCCGCCCAGCCGTATTTTTCCACCAAACGGGTCAGCAGTGTTTCCAGCGTGATGCCATGCAGCGGATCTTGCTTGCCGGGTTTAGTCATCGGCGGCTTCGCCAGGGTTGGTTTCGGCCTTTTTCACACGAATGCGATTGCCGTCCATTTCCAGACCATTTAGGGTTTTGATGGCGGCCTTGGCTTCGCCGGCTTTGGGCATCTCTACAAAACCAAAGCCTTTGGAGCTATTGGTGTCTTTGTCCATCACCAGCGAACAGGATTGCACGCTGCCGTGTTCCGCGAACATAGCCCGCAATTCGGTTTCGGTGGTGGTGCGGGGGAGATTGCGTATCAGTAATTTCATGGGTTTGCTTGTTTATGCTAAAGGCCCCCAACTATACAACTTATCCGATTGGGCTTTTTTGCTAAATACGCGCTGTGCGGCAATCGGTTTGGGTTTTGTCGGTTATGCGACAATAAATCGATTAGTCAACGCGCAGCAATACGCTAAATTTGCGCGTAAAACTGACAATTCGCCGAGTTTGGCGGGCTCGCTGACGGCGGATTACCGTGGTGCGATTATTGCTGCAATGTGGTTTTCCATTACCGGATCGGTACCATGCGCTACGAACCTTACCAAGAAGAATATGATGCGGCTCAGTCCATGAGCGACGAAGATCTGTTGGAATATTTTATGTATCGCATCGTCGAAATGGACGAAGTCTGGGGTTTGAAAGAAAGCCGGCAATGGATTTTGCGGGTGGTGGACGGCCACGAAACCTTGCCGGTCTGGCCCTACCGGCGCTACGCTGACGAGGCGGCGGTCGGCGAATGGGAAAACATGATAGGGGTGGCGGAGACGCTGGATTTTTTCATGTATCAAGTCTTGAACAAGCTGACCGCACAGGGCGTCCTGGTGGAAATCATGCCCCGAAAAGCGGCGGCGGGCTGTCTGATCAGTCCGCAACGGCTGTTTAATTTTCTGGAAGGCATGCGCGATTCGCGCGACTTTGTGTTGGACGATTAACGCCGTAACCCAGAGCCTGACCGAGCTTGCGGCACGCGGGAGCACCGATATTGCGGCCGCGCTAATTAGTCACCAGCAAAACCCGCGTTGGCGTTCAGTAAAGTTTTAAAAATGTTAGAGTAAACACCTGCTAATCGGTCTTTATGAGGTGTTATGCACTATTGGGATTTCTCCGGCGCTAGGTATTCTGCGGCTTGGCTATTGCTGGCTAGCTTGGTGTCCAGCGGGACCCAGGCCGATGTTTATCGTCTATCGATCTCGGAAAAATCGATCAATCTGATTGGCGACACCCAGCAGGCCGTGGTCGCGGACGAGGCTTTGCCGGCGCCTACCTTGCATTGGCGGGAAGGCGAGGATGTGACCTTGCAAGTCACTAATCTACTCAAAGAATCTACTTCAATACACTGGCACGGCATCATTCTGCCTTACCAAATGGACGGCGTGCCGGGCATCAGTTTCGACGGTATTGCGCCCGGCCAGACCTTTACCTATCAATTTAAAATCAAGCAAAGCGGCACCTACTGGTATCACGGCCATTCCGGGATGCAGGAACAACAGGGCTTGTTTGGAGCGCTGATCATAGCCCCGCAACAGGAGCAGCAAAAGGTGGATCGCGATTATGTGGTCATGCTGTCCGATTGGCCGCGCGCGGACCCGGCGCGGACCATGGCGCGCTTAAAAAAACAAAGTGACTATTACAATTTTCAGCAGCGCACGGTCGGTGATTTCTTCGCCGATATTCAGCGCTTGGGTTTTTGGGAAACCGTTAGCGATCGGCTAGTCTGGGGCGAGATGCGTATGGAGCCTACCGATCTGGCCGACGTGACCGGCGCCAATTACCGGTTTTTGATCAACGGCCAAACCGCCGAAGCGAAACCGCTATATCTATTCAAACCAGGCGAAAAACTGCGTTTGCGCTTTATCAACGCTTCGGCGATGACGCATTTTGACGTGCGCCTGCCGGGTCTGAAAATGACGGTGATTGCCGCCGACGGGCAACCCGTCGAGCCGGTCGATGTGGCGGAATTCCGGATTGCGGTGGCGGAAACCTACGATGTGTTGGTGCAGCCGCAAACCGAACAGGCTTACAGTATTTTTGCCGAAGCGATGGATCGCAGCGGTTATGCCAACGCGACGTTGACGCCGCGCGCGGACCTGCATGCCGAACTGCCGGCGTTGCGGCCCATGACCTTGTTGACCTTGGCAGATATGGGCGGGGAACATGCCGGTCACACCGCTCATCAAACATCGCTTCAGCCACCTGCCAGCGAGGAAGTTAGCCACGCGCATACGGAACTCTCGGCTAAACCCGACCCCACCATGACTCAACACGCCGGCCATCAGCATGTAACTGTCGAGACACCGCCAAACCCGCATGCCGGGCATGTGATGCCTGTTGCGGATACCAGCGACACAGCAAAGCCATTGAGCTATAGCCAGTTAATCGCCACGCAACCCAATCACGTGCTGATGGGGCCGCCGGATCGGGAAATCACGTTGCGGTTAACCGGTAATATGCAACGCTACATTTGGTCGTTCGACGACACCAAATACGCCGATGCGGAACCGATTCGGGTCAAGTTCGGCGAACGGATTCGCTTTACCTATGTCAACGAAACCATGATGAACCACCCTATCCATATTCACGGCCTCTGGCAGTATTTGGACAACGGTAACGGCATGTACAACCCGAAAAAACATGTGATCAACGTCAAACCCGGTCAGACTGTCAGCGTCGATGTACCAGCCGATGCGGAAGGGGAGTGGGCCTTTCATTGTCATTTGCTCTATCACATGGATACCGGCATGTTTCGTAAATTAATCGTAGAAAAGGCGAAACATGAGCATCAGTAATGCCTGGTTCTCCACGATGACCCGCAAGTACTCCGTGACCGTCATTCCCTCGAAAGCGGGAATCCAGCGTGACGACTGGGCTTCCTTCTGCACGGGAACGATGACTTCTAAGGTCTCGTTTAATAGAAATATACATGTTTGGTTCTGTCTGCTGCTAGCGCTGTATTGTTCTGCCGCAACTGCGCACGACAGCTCGATGATTTTCAATCATTTCAAGGCCGACAGGCTGGAATACGAAGGCAACCAAGGGCTGCATCTGTTCAAATGGGATGTGCAGAACTGGACCGGCACCGACGAAAACAAGCTTTGGTTGAAATCGGAAGGCGATTATTCCGCCGATCAAAATATCTTCGGCCG
Organism: Methylomonas sp. MK1; assembly: GCF_000365425.1. Lineage (NCBI taxonomy): Bacteria > Pseudomonadati > Pseudomonadota > Gammaproteobacteria > Methylococcales > Methylococcaceae > Methylomonas > Methylomonas sp. MK1. Next base: position 1,238,567 of record NZ_AQOV01000001.1, on the reverse strand, counting down.
CGCCGATTTACAGATCCTATACAGTCGCAATATCGACACGTTTTGGGATTTTCAAATCGGTGCGCGGCGGGCGATAGAACCGGAACGTACTTTCGATGCAGTGATCGGTTTTCAAGGGCTGGCACCGTATTTCATCGAAGTGGACAGCGCGATGTTCATCAACGAGAAAGGCAATGTGTTGGGACGTTTGACGCTGGGTTACGAAATGCTGTTGACTCAACGGCTAATTCTACAGCCGCGCGTGGAAGTGAATGTGGCGGCGGAGGACATACAAAATCGCGGCGTGAAAGCAGGCGTTACCGAATTTGAAGCTGGTTTTCGCTTACGTTATGAGATCGAACGCGAATTTGCGCCTTACGTAGGCATGGACTATGTCGAGGAAGCATCGCTCCGCGAGCACCAGCACAGTTTGCGCGGTGTCGTGGGTGTGCGGCTTTGGTATTAAGTCGTTTCGGACCAGTATATTTTTGAAAAAATAAAGTCCAATTTTCAAGCCAATGGGGATTGGCAGACTATTGGAATTGCCAGGAGAAAGTTTTTGAAACAATCATTTTACGACTTAAGTTATTCTGATTTAGAAACGGTTATAAATCAGAATAATTTAAACCAATCGGTAGCGGGAGTTCTATTTAATTGGCATTATAAGAAAAAAGAAAACATTCAATGTCGTGATAATATTTCAAAATCCTCATTGGCTTTTTTTGAACAACAATTCGACTTTTCTCTGCCGGAAATCGATTTGGTTCATGAGTCGTCAAAAGATCGAACAGTAAAGTTTCTTTTTAAGCTCAAAGACAATCATAAAGTCGAAACTGTCCTTATTCCGTTTAACAATAAATATTCTATTTGCCTGTCATCGCAGGTTGGCTGCGCAATGAATTGCTCTTTTTGTTTTACCGGCGAACAAGGACTTAAGCGGAATTTGACTACCGGTGAAATTGTTGGGCAGTTTCTGCAGGCTTGGCGTTGGTTGGCAAGCAATAGGCCTGGAGAAGAGCGGATTTTAAATATTGTTTTTATGGGGCAGGGCGAACCTTTACATAACTTTGATGCCGTTAAAAAAGCCTGTGAAATTTTTTTAGCGCAACACGGCACATCAATAGGTGTGCAAAAAATTACAATTTCAACGGCGGGTTATATTCCTGGGCTTAAAAGATGGATCCAGGAGGTTCCCGGCGTGAACTTGGCATTATCGCTGCATTCACCGTTCACAGAAAAGAGGAATGAGCTTATTCCCATTAATAGAAAATATCCGTTGGATGAAGTCCTATCCTATATTGATAAGATTCCTTTGCATAAAAAGCAATTTATTACCTATGAATATATTCTGATAAAAGGTTTCAATGACTCTGCGGATGATGCTAAAAAATTGGGGGCGTTACTGGCAGGTAAACGTGCTTATATAAACTTAATTCCTTTTAACGCATTCCCTGGCTCACGTTACCAGAGTCCTGATTTGCATGAGGTCGAAAACTTTAAAGCAGTATTAGATGAATTTAGAATCCCGACTTTAATAAGAGGCACTAAAGGTGATGATGTATTAGCGGCATGCGGGCAACTTAATTCTAAAAATTAAAAAATTCCTCCCTTCAATATTTCGGCAGGATGGCAATATGACAGCTGTGCGGACCAGCCATACACACCCGCTTCAGATTGCAGAAGTACGTGCGAGTCCTGCGCATGGACGGATCGGCATTACTTTCTGCCCCGGCAAGTACGACCACTTTGCTTACACGGGTGCCTGGGAGCGCGACCTCGGTATCGATTTGGATGCCATCGCTGCTTGGGGGGCAAAACTGGTGTTGACGCTCGTCGAACCCGCAGAGCTTAAAGCTCTCAAGGTGCCGCAACTCGGACATGAAATTCGCAGACGCGGCATAGCCTGGTTACATCTGCCGATTGCCGACTTTTCCGTGCCTACTCAAGCTTTTGAACAGCATTGGGTCACGCAAGGCCGCGAGATCCGCGAGATGTTGCGGAACGGCGATGACTTGCTCGTGCATTGCAAAGGCGGTTTGGGCCGGGCGGGTATGATCGCGGCGCGGCTGTTAGTGGAATTGGGAATGGATACCGAAGAGGCGATCCAGACCGTTCGGCACGTGCGTAAGGGTGCCATCGAAACGCCTGCGCAATTGGCGCTGGTGCGTCGCACTAAACCCATCCCTTAAGCCGGGGAATATAGCGATACGTGCAGCTATGCCAACTATTGATACCACGACCATGCAACGGATTGGCGGGCAATTGGGTACCAATCCCGCAGGCGTTTTTCAGGACGGTAAAGGTCGACGCTACTACGTGAAAACCCTGGAATCTGCGGCGCATGCGCGCAATGAACTGATCGCAGCCAAGCTCTATCAACTGGCTGGAGCGCCCACTTTGACCTATGTGAGAACAATAGCGGCGGACCAGGTGGCGACAGAGTGGGTGGAACTCGACAAGAAATGCATCGCTCATCTCAACGAAAGCGAACGCAAACAAGCTCAGCAGTGGTTTGGTGTGCATGCCTGGACCGCCAACTGGGACGCCGCCGGCTTCAATGGCGATAACCAAGGTGTTGTCAACGGCAACGTGTTGACACTGGATGTGGGCGGCGCACTGGCATTCCGGGCTCAGGGCGATCCCAAAGGCAAAGCATTCGGCACCAGCGTGGACGAACTAGACGTGCTGCGCGGCGACGATGGCAACCCACATGCCGGCAAACTCTTCGCAGACATGAGTCCTGAAGACATCAAGCAGGCCATTTTGGTGGTGTTAAGGATTCCCGACGAAAGCATTCGGCAAGTCATCAGTGATAGCGGCGGCAGTCATGCGCTGGCCGAAAAGATGATTGCACGCAAAGCTGATATGGCTGGGCACTAGCCTAACTTACTGGAGAATCGATTGATAGGACGCCTTCGACCCCTATGTATAGTGCCCAACTATGAGTAGATATTGTTACCAATGTATTTTTCATTGGTCAGGATCTCTTGCACCGTTGCGCGAGTCCACTGCCGGTCCAGGTCAGTATGTATTTCCATGCCGTTCAAGCGTTCGGCAATTTCGGACTCGACCAGTCCATCCTCGATGAACCAGTGATACATCAAATTGACGGTGCGGATTTCCGCCTCGGGACCAGGCATGAGGATGACACGGTCGGTTTGCAGGCTTTTATGTTCGCCTCTGGCCAGTTCGGCTTTAATGGAACCGTTTTGATCGAGTAATACCCGTCGTAGGCCATAGCCAGCAGGGCCGCCTTGACGAAAACCGAGCTCAATCAGTCGAGACTGCCCGGCGAAAACCTTAGCCGACAATTCTCGGCTGTATTCACCCGCCATAGCGCGTTTAACGCCTTTGACAATGGTGGAAACAGGTGAACCGTCGTTTTCAAACTGTTCGGCACAGTAAGTAACTTGAATTCCTGCTTTCCGACACCGATATTCATAGTAAGCGCTCTCATCAGCATCCTGGAATCGTCCCCAGCGGCTAACGTCATAAACCAAAATCATTGAAAAGTCGGCAGAGCCACTTTCAACATCTTTCAACAACTGTTGTAGCGAAACTCGGCCATCGATTCGCAAACCGCTTTTTCCGGCATCGGTGTAGGTTCTTACGATCTCTATATCATGACGAGCGGCGTATTCGCGGATTTTGTCAGACTGATTTTCTGTGGAGTACTGCTGGTGCTCGGTCGACATTCGCACATATTCCACTGCGCGTAATTTGACGAACGTTTCTGGCTGTTCTTCGTTGGATTCAATTTGATTAATCAAACCTGATGATCCCCGATCGCATGAAAATTAGGCCCTCGCTAAGCCACTTGTGGACAGGAGCTATCTTCTAAGCGGGGACAGCCAAATCCAGGGTTTACCAAGAGAAAACTGACAATACGGTATAAGAATCAGATTGGTTTGCCGATCAAGTCATCTCTTTGCAACACTGGCTTATGGCCGACATTCGCAAGCATGTACCGTGATTTCTACGGTCCAAACGTCCATCTTTACATTATTGGTTTCTGTCACCAAACTTAGTCTGTAAATCCCTGATGGCAGCGCCTTTGCTGGAGTTGACGCGTCCATATTTGCAATTCGAATATTTTTGGCTTTGGCGCTGCGTGTCCGTTGCAAAGTACGATTACGATCAACATACTTTGGATGAGATTCACGGTATTGACGCCAATAATCAGGATTGCGCTCTATCCACGATTGTTGCGCCCGTTGTTGGTTCTCTTGATAATCAGGGTCTGTTTGCAGTTTGTTGCTGTGCCATTGCCGTTTACGATGCTGTTGGCATGAAGGCACTGAGCAATAGGTTTGCAGTGGAACTTGTGGACGTGGTTGAAAAGACTGGCCGCAAGCGAGGCATTGTTTAATCGCCATTGAAGGCTCCCTACACAAAAATGCGTATTGAGCCCAATCAAATGAGTTAAAAGGCTGAAATAAGGCTAAGGCTGGTTTGCTGATGTCGTAGCTGTGACTTTGTTACGGCAGGATGCTAATAACTTTGCGAGCTTTGCCTCAGATCGTGCGCGGAGTCGACAAATGGCTGATAATGGTTCTGTATCAAATAACGCCCACTGAAATGGAATCAGTTATGGTTATTAGAATCAAAAGTAGGGTAGAGAGTAGGGTAGAAAAAATTAAGGCCTTGATAAGTCGTTATTTATCAAGGCCCTAACTGTATATAATGGCGGAGAGCTAGGGATTCGAACCCCAGGAAGGGATAAACCTTCAACGGTTTTCAAGACCGCCGCTTTCGACCGCTCAGCCAGCTCTCCAACAGCCGCGTATTATTACAGAAAATATTTTAAAATCCAGTGTTTTTTGCCGTTCCATTTTCACGCTGCAACCGAATGCAATCTTGTTTAGTACCTAAGTGTTTGTTAGTAATTGCCAAATCGACGCGGATGTTGGTGCAAATGTGCGTCGATTCCAGATGCGAAGTGGTGTCTATTGATTGCTTTGCCGATAGCGATACTCGGCAAATGGCAAAGCAGACATATCAGGTGGCTTCACTGGCCTGGGATGATGTTAGGGGTGCAGTGGCAGCGGTTCGGAAGATTTACGGCTTAACCGAATTGTTATACGGCAGTGGTTTGGAAACTTACCCGGAAACCTTGAGCAGTCTGGAAAAGGATTGGCGGATTATTGGGAATTCTGCAGCTATTTTTCAACGGGTCCAGGACAAGCGTGATTTTTTTGCCAGACTCGATTCGTTGTCAATTCGGCATCCGCCGGTGGTGTTTACGAAGCCTGAGGATGGTTTTGACTGGTTGTTAAAGCCTTGGCGCGGCGAGGGCGGCTTGGGGATTAGACTCTGTAATAATGACGAGTTTGCCGACGGCTATTGGCAGCGCTATATCGAAGGCCGTTCAATGTCCGTGTTGTTTGCGGCGAGTCGTGATGGGGTTGAGCTGATCGGTTTTAACGAGCAATGGACTGTAAATTCGGATGGCGGGCAATCGTTTCTGTTTCAGGGGATTGTCAGCCATGCCCAGGTTTCTATGTCTATTCAGACTGATGTTGCCGATTGGTTGGATAAGCTTGTTAATGCCTATGGATTGCACGGTTTAAACAGCATGGATTTTATCCTGCGTGACGGCAAATGTTACGTGTTGGAAATCAACGCGCGGATCTCCGCTAGCGCCCAGCTTTATGGTAAATCGCTGCTCTTGAAACATCTACACGCTTGTCAAAACCGGCTGGATGATAGTGTCGAATTATCGAAGGAGCCGAATGCTTATCAAATAATTTATGCGCAAAAAAAAGTCACGATTCCCGAGCGACTGGCATGGCCGATATGGGCAGTGGACAGGCCTAATTCCGGCGCAATTGTTGCCACAGGCGAGCCGATATGCAGTATTATTGCCACCGGAAAAAACTCGGGGCAGGTGCTGGATAATGTGCATCGCCAACAACGCATCCTTGCAAATCTTTTGGAAACAGGTCTTTAAAACTCATGCAATACCAGGCAAGCGTCAATAAATTTTCCCAGCCCTTGGTTCAACAACTGCTGGATAACGCGGATAAATTACGGTTGGGTATCGAAAAGCTGGAAAACGGCTGCACGATCATTGATGCCGGTATCAAAGTGCCGGGCGGTTTGGAAGCCGGACGGATTATCACGGAAATCTGTATGGGCGGCTTAGGTACTGCAACGATCTCGCAAAGCCCGTACACCAGTAATTGGCCGCTGACCATTAACGTACATGCGAGCAATCCGGTGTTGTCTTGCCTGGGTAGTCAATATGCGGGTTGGAGTTTGTCGCATGGCAAATATTATGCTCTGGGTTCAGGTCCGGCGCGGGCGATGGCCACCAAAGTCAAGGATGGTGCGGTCGAGCCGGTGGAAGAGCTTTATAAGGAATTGGAATACCGCGATAGCGCGGAACAAACCGCTTTAGTCATCGAAAACGATGCGTTACCGCCGGTGGAAATCGTCGAGAAAGTCGCGGCGGCTTGTGGCGTATCGCCAGCCAATCTGACCATCATCGTTACGCCAACCAGCAGTCTGGCTGGCGGCGTACAAGTAGTCGGCCGGGTGTTGGAAGTGGCAATGCACAAAGCCCATGCGTTGCATTTCCCGTTGGAAAACATCGTCGACGGTTCCGGCAGTGCGCCGATTTGTCCTCCACATCCGAATTTCGTTAAAGCGATGGGCAGAACTAACGACGCTATTTTGTTCGCCGGCCAGGTGCATTTGTTCGTCAAAGGCAGCGACGAAGCGGCGGAGAAACTGGCCAAGGAATTGCCAAGCTCCACCTCTAAAGATTACGGCAAACCCTTTGCCGAAATTTTCAAAGCTTACGAATACGATTTCTTCAAAGTCGATGCGATGTTGTTCAGCCCTGCCAGCGTTATCGTTACCGCTGTCGAATCCGGCAAAAGCTTCCGGGCCGGCAAGCTTGACAACGCCTTGCTCGATCTGTCGTTCGGCGCTTAATTCGCTCTAACTCTCTTCGACAGTTAACTGGCCTTGCTGGGCAAGGTCAGTTAGCTTGTATCGCTAACTTTTTCGACACACATCTCCTTGCACCGAATAGCAATAATTACCGATGATCCGGGTTGGCACGGCAAGCAGTTGTGCTTGGCTTTTGCCGAGCGCGGTTATGCCGCCGAATATGTCTCGCTGACTGCCTGCAAATTGCAGTTAACGGTCTCGGATTTGCCGATTGTTATTCCCGGTTTTGAGCAAGAATTGCCGGCGGCGGTCTTCGTGCGCGGGGTGCCCGGAGGTTCGCTGGAAGAGGTGGTGTTTTATTTGGATGTTTTGCACGCCTTAAAAATCCTGGGCGTACCGGTTTATAACGATGCCGGCGCTATCGAGCGCAGCGTCGATAAAGGCATGACCAGTTTTTTGCTGCAACACGGCGGATTGCCGACGGCAATGACCTGGGTATTGCGGGATCGTGACGAAGCATTAGCGATTGCTGAACAACAGTTGTGTGCAGGCTATTATCTCATCAGTAAACCCTTGTTCGGTTCGCAAGGCGAAGGCATCCGGCGTATCGAAAAATCCACCGATTTATTGTGGCTGACTAGCAGCCACGGTATTTTTTATTTGCAGCGTTTTGTCGAATGCGCCGGTGACGGCTATTCCGATGTGCGCGTGTTCGTGATCAACGGCAGGGCCGTGGCTGCCATGCGTCGGCGGGGAATCTCTTGGTTGAATAATGTGGCCAGAGGCGCGTCTTGCGAATGCATAGAACTGGAGCCGGCTTTGGTAGAGCTGGCGATTGCCGCCGTCGCGGCGCTAAAAATGGACTATGCCGGGGTAGATGTGATTCAGGATGCGGACGGTTGTTATCGCATCATCGAAGTAAACAGCGTGCCGGCCTGGAAAGGTTTGCAAAGTGTCTGCGACATCAACATCGCCGAGTGTCTGGTGGCGGATTTGCTTGACCGTTATTGCGAATTGGCAAAAGTATGTTGAGCCGGCAAAAACTGATGGAAGTGTACTTGCAAGCTTGCGAAACCGAGTTGCGAGCGTTCAAGCCCGGAAATGTCAGTGTTTATAGTGCTGCTGACGATATGACGGTTGAGGATTTTCGTGTCAGCGCCCAAGTTAGCAGTCAGCCTATCACCGATCCGCAATTCAGTTTGGGTGAAAAAATATATTACGCAGTTAAGGCAACCCGCGAGGCGGTGGCTTGTAATACCAATTTGGGTATTATTTTGCTTTGCGCGCCTTTGTTGCAGGTGGCTGCCAGCCTAAGCAGGGGCGAAAACTTGCATGATGGTTTACGGCTATTACTGGAAAATACGACCCGCGAGGATGCAGATTGGGTTTTCAAGGCTGTCACCTTAGCTGCGCCGGCCGGTTTGGGCGAATCCGCGCAGCACGACGTACAAAAACCGGCGGATGTGACGCTGACCGAAGCCATGGTTTTTGCCGCTGAAAAGGACAGAATTGCCCTGCAATACGCAACTATTTTTAAAGACGTTTTTGATTTCGGCGTTTTACGATATAATCGTGCTTTCGTTTTGTCTGGCGATTGTGCTTGGGCTGCGTTAGCGGTTTTTGCCGCAATGTTGGCTCAATATCCCGATAGTCATATTGAGCGGAAGTATGGAGAGCGGTATTCAGAGTGGATCAGGGCTGAGATGCATAAGCTCGATAGAGCAATGCAAACAGCTTGTGAGCCTGAAGAGCTTTTGCCAGTTTTGTATGATCTGGACAAAGCTTTTAAGGCACAAAGGATCAATCCGGGTACAACAGCTGACATAACTGTAGCGACAGTACTGGTGGTGCTTCTGGAACAACTTATCGGTGAAGGAACCGGTGGGTTATAGAGGGAACTAAGCAGAAACTACAATCTTGAGACACGAAAGTGTCTATTTTTTTGGTTCAATCTTATCTTTAGGGGATAAATTTAAAATGGCAAAAATCAATAACTTGCGCGTTGGCGAATCTTTGGTTGGTGAAGGCAACGAAATTGCTCACATCGATTTGATCATCGGCCCACGCGGCTCAGCAGCTGAAACTGCTTTCGCAAATGCTTTGACAAACAACAAAGACGGTTTCTCTACTCTGTTGGCTGTTGTTGCTCCTAACCTGTTGGTTAAACCTGCAACCATCCTGTTCAACAAAGTAACCATCAAAGGTGCAAAACAAGCTGTTCAAATGTTTGGACCAGCTCAACGCGCTGTTGCTATGGCTGTTGCTGATTCCGTTGAAGACGGCACTATCCCTGCTGACGAAGCTGACGATTTGTTCATTTCTGTTGGTGTTTTCATCCACTGGTTGGCTGAAGACGATGCAAAAATCGAAGAATTCAACTACAAAGCCACCAAAGAAGCAATTGCTCGCGCTGTTGCAGGCACTCCAACTGCTAAAGAAGTAGTTGCTGCTAAATCTGGTGCAAAACACCCATTTGCTGCTAACAACGTTTAAGTTTTTAGTTTCAAAGGCTGTCGAAGATACCCCGGCTTGCCGGGGTATTTTTTTGCCTAAATTTTTCCAGTGCGACGGCGTCGATACTGCCGTTATGCAGGGCGCTGGCCAGTAACACAGCGGCAATGCCGATAGTTTCTAGTCGCATCAGATCGTTAACGTCCCGAACCCCGCCAGCGGCGACAAAACGTTTGTTTGGATGATCCCTGCAAAGCTGGCTAAGTTTTGCAAAGTCCGGGCCTTTATTGCTGCCGACCAAATCCAAGGTCATCACCACAACGGTGTCCGGCCACAGTTCAGGACTTTCAAGCCAACTCGGATGACCTAAAGCCTGGTTATGTTTAAAATCCAGGGACAGGATGAGATCGGTGTTTTTTAAAATAACTGGTAACCCTTGCGATTCGGTACCAATGACCGGTTTACACTTGCAGGGTTGAGTGGCCTTATATGCGGTTTGGAGGCTGCTGCCGTTATCCAGCCAAAACTCCTTGTTTGGATATTGGCTAAGCAATGTGTCGATGGCATTGTTGTGATTGCCGTTGCCGTCAATAGCATCTAGGTCGGCAATATAAAACGTTTGAAATGGATGCAGCTTTAAAAAACAGGTCACGACCTCGGTTATCACGCTGCTGTCACATATTGACGAAGTGTGATGTACGGCTTGATAACGACTACGGTCGCCTCCTGCGGCATGGACCACCAGGCCGTCTTTCAAATCAATGACTGGAATAATCTGCATAGGCCAAGCGAGTTTTAGAATTGAAAATTCTAGTATTTGAATATATTACCGGCGGCGGTTTGGTCGGACAGGCATTGCCTGCTTCGTTGGCGACGGAAGGCGCGATGATGTTACAGGCTTTAATCGCCGAACTGAAGTGTCTGGAAAATATTCAGCTATGCATACCGCTTGACGAACGTTGTGCCAGACCGGATATGCTGACGCAAGTGGAAATTGTAAGAGTAAGTGCCAATGGCGACATCTTTGCGCTGCTGCGGGATTTACTTTATGAAGCCGACTTGTTTTGGCCAATCGCACCGGAAAGCGACAATTTGTTGCAGAGCTTGGCCGAGCTGGCTATTGCCGCGAATGTCGAGGTTTTGTTGTCCAATCCTGCAACCTTGAGCGTATGCGCCAATAAGTATGCAACTTATCAAGCTTTGAAGAAACGGATAATTCCGGCAGTGGCAACGCATTTGCTTAGCGAAGCGGAGGAGGGTATCGGAGCGGATAAGCTTGTTGTCAAAATCGCCGACGGCGTCGGGTGCCTTGATAGTTGGCAAATCGATGCCGAACAGTTGCCGGTCAAGATTGCCGAATTGACAGATCCGCAACGCTATGTGTTACAGCCTTATATTGGCGGACGATCTGCCAGTTTGTCTTGCTTGTTCAAGCATGGCCAAGCCTGGCTTATCTGCTACAACCACCAGCAAATCGTTCTGGCGCAGGGCAGATTCAGTTTGCAAGGCTGTTTAGTCAATATGCAAACCGATAAGCTGGATTTTTATCATAAGCTGATAAAGCAAATCGCCGAAGCCATGTCTGGCTTGTGGGGCTATGTCGGTATTGATGTTATCGAGAACACAGAATTAGGTCCGCTAGTTTTGGAAATCAACCCGCGTTTGACCAGTTCCTATGTGGGTATCCAGCAAGCGACCGGCATCAACGTCGCCGAACAGGTTTTGCGCCTGCGGCATGCCGACCCGGTGTTGCAGGCCTGTCGAAATGAAACGGTTCAAATCAGTATCAATTAAAAAGCAGAATGAACAAACAGATTGCAGGTTGGGACATTGGCGGTGCGCACGTCAAATTGGCGTTGCTCGATGAGTCCGGGCATGTCCAGGCAGTTGCTCAGCAGGCTTGTCCGCTATGGAAGGGCGTGGATTTCTTGCATGGCACTTTGGCCGATTTGGCCGGCCAGTTCGATTTGCAAGCTTGCCAGCATGCCGTGACGATGACCGGCGAACTGGTGGATTGCTTTACCAGTCGCGAGCAGGGCGTCAATGCCATCGTTCAGGCAGTTTGCGAGCATTTCAACGCCGAGAGGGTATCGGTATTTGCCGGCTTGCGCGGCTTTTTGCCGGCAGCGCAAATTCAGTCGGCCGATTGCATGGACATCGCCTCCGCTAACTGGTTAGCCAGCTTGTTACTGGTGGCAAAGCGCCTGCCAAATGCCTTATTTGTGGATATAGGCAGTACCACTACCGATATTTTGCTGGTCGAAAATCATCAGCTCAAAGTGCAAGGCTTTACCGACTATCAGCGCTTGGTCTCCGGCGAGCTAGTGTATACCGGGATTGTCCGTACGGCGGTAATGGCAATTGCGCAAGAAGCGGAATTCAACGGTCAACAAATGGGCTTGATGGCCGAGTATTTTGCGACAATGGCCGATGTGTATCGCTTGACCGGCGATTTAAACGAAGCTCACGATCAGAGCGACACCGCCGATGGCGCGGAAAAGTCGATTTCGGCCAGCGCCCGTCGCTTGTCGCGACTGACCGGTTACGAGTTCAGTGAGAGCGATCACGCACTCTGGGCGGCATTTGCCGAGCAGATTAAAACCAAGCAACATCACAAAATTAGTCAGGCTTGTGTCAGGCAGTTTCAAAAGGCAAAATCTCGCTCGGCAATCCAATTTGTCGGTGCCGGCGTCGGCCGGTTTTTGGCGCGGGACATTGCCCGGGATTTGGGAGTTGAGTATCTTGACTTTAACGATTTGCTGTCATCACCCCCTAAAACCAATGGTATAGATGCTGCCGACTGCGCGCCGGCCGCCGCCGTGGCTTATCTTGCCGGCCGGTTTGGTTAAAGCCCATGGCTGGGGTAAAATCGGTGTATTGCAAATCATGTCCTTGCGGCACATTCCGGCCGTTTAACAGCACCCCTTAATGCCTTTAGCAAAACCCATCAAACAATCGCTGCCTTATTTTCAAGACAGTGCAACATTATTTGCCCCGCTGGCGCAGCAGCCTTGGGCAGTATTTCTGGATAGCACCCAGCCGCATAGCAAGCAGGATAGGTTCGACATCATCGCCTACGCCCCAATCGCAACCCTGCAAACACGTGGCAATATTACCCTTATCGAACGCGATGGCGTGATTAGCGAAAGCGCGGAGGATCCTTTCGAGTTATTGAAACAGCAATTAGGTGCGCCTTTGGCCAGTGTGGACGGTTTGCCGTTCAACGGTGGGGCGATCGGTTATTTTGCTTACGATCTTGCCAGACGCATAGAGCGACTGCCGGCTATGGCCGCCGACGCCGAACAACTGCCGGAAATGGCGGTGGGCATTTACCGCTGGGCGGTGATTGTCGATCATCAGCGTCGGCAAAGCTGGTTGGTCAGTATCGATTTACCGGAAAGTGAGCAGCAAAGACTAATCGCCGAATTCAGCGCGATTTCTAAACCGGCTGACACTGCGGAATTTAAAGTGCTGCACGCGCCGCGCGCCAATATGGACAAAGATGCTTACACCACGGCTTTTCGGCGTATCAAATATTATTTGAAAGAGGGCGATTGTTATCAGATTAATTTGACCCAGCGCTTCGAAAGCCCTTGTCAGGGCGAGTCCTGGCAAGCCTATCAAGTATTGCGGCAGATCAACGCCGCACCTTTTAGTGCCTATCTCAATTTCCCGGATGTGCAGGTTTTAAGTTCTTCGCCGGAACGCTTTTTAAAAGTTACCGACGGCGCGGTGGAAACCAAACCCATCAAAGGTACCAGGCCGCGTCGAAGCGACTGGGAAGAAGATCAGGCGCAGATCGAAGACTTAGTATCCAGCACCAAAGACCGGGCTGAGAATGTGATGATCGTCGATCTGTTACGCAACGATTTGGGTAAAAGCTGCAAGAAGGGTTCGGTATGGGTGCCTAGTCTGTTCTCGGTAGAAAGCTATACCACCGTACATCATTTGGTAAGTACCGTCACGGGCCAGCTTGCCGCCGGTCAACATGCCATCGATTTATTGCGCAGCTGTTTCCCGGGGGGCTCGATTACCGGCGCGCCGAAGATCCGGGCGATGGAGATTATCGAGGAGTTGGAACCGCATCGGCGCGGCATCTATTGCGGTGCAATTGGTTATATAGGCTTTGACGGCAATATGGACACTAATATCGCGATTCGTACTCTGGTCCACAATCACGGCACGATACGTTTTTGGGCGGGCGGCGGCATTGTCAACGACTCGGTGTTGGACGAGGAATATCAGGAATGCTTCGATAAGGCCGCCGCCTTGTTGCAGTTGCTGAAACAATTTAGCGCATGACTTGCGTGATCAAGCTGGGCGGCAGCTTGCTGGAAACAGCAGCCTTGCCCGCTTGTTTGGCAGCAATCGCAAATCGCGCCGGCCCAATTGTTATTGTGCCCGGCGGGGGAACGTTTGCTGAACAAGTGCGTATCGCGCAAAGTCAATGGCGTTTCGACGATATCGCCGCGCACCGGATGGCGATTCTGGCGATGCAGCAAATGGCCTTGTTGATCCAGAGCCTAATGCCCGAGTTTGCTATCGTCGCCGATGCGGAAAGTATACGTTGTGCATCGCAAGTCAAACCGGTGCTGATCTGGTCTCCGCAAGTCAAGCAATTAGATCAAGCCGGGATTGCCGCTAGCTGGGATATAACGTCCGATAGTTTGGCGGCCTGGTTGGCTGGCTATATCAAAGCCGATGAGCTAATTATCGTTAAATCGGCGGCGATTCCGGAGCAAGCGAGTTTGCTGGGCTTACAGCAACAAGGCATACTCGACGCTGCTTTTACACGCTTCACCGCCCAGGCACACTACAAAATCAAAGTGATTAATAAAGACCGTTTCCTGTCCCACCATGATTAATTTTATCAAAGCCATTCTGAACAAACGTTTGCGCAAGGCTTACTACCAAAGCCGCGAGTCCTTGTTGGGTCATCAAAAGCGCGACATCGTAGTGATGCAGGTTGGGCAGGCTTGCGAGAGCTTGAAGGACAGCCGGGATCAATTCGTCGATGCACTGGATAAATTTAAAAGCATCGTCAATGTGCAGGATAGTTCGATGGAACAACGCTATCAGCAGCTTAAGCGCCGCTACGATCTATGCAAGGGTAAGGCCGATCAAGTCAGTCAAAGGATTCAGGCGGTCGAAGAGATTAGTGAAGCTCTATTCAACGAATGGGAAGCCGAGCTGGCTTTATATAGCAACCGGGCCTTGAAGGCGCGCAGCCAGCAGCAGTTGAAAAAATCTCGGCAACAATACGCCCGGTTGTTAAAAGCCTTGCAAACTGCGGAAACCCGCATGCATCCGGTATTGGCGGCGTTTCAGGATCAGGTGCTGTTTTTAAAACACAACCTGAACGCCCATGCCATCGCTGCACTGCGGCACGAATTTATGGAAATTGGTGTGGATATTTCGCGGTTGATTGAGGTGATGGAGAAAACCATCAGCGAGGCCAGCCAGTTTGTTGCGGTTCTGGTGGAACAGAAACAACTGCCGGCCCCGGTGCGCAGATAAATTACATGGAGTGCATTTTGTAATCGACCCGTGCCGGTGGGTTTTTGTCACGTTGGTCAGGGGTTTTCTTGCGGTTTTGATCGATACGTTCTTGCGAGTATTGGGAAATCATTTGGTCCCAGTTGTCGTACTTTTCGTAGTCTTTGCTGCCGGCAGCTTTACGTTTGGCAAATAACTCTTTGCCAGATTCCACCAATTGTTCCGGTGTCTTGCCATCGATAGCGTCCAAAAACTCCTTGTTATTGCGGATTTCATCGCGTAAGGTCCAGAAAGACACTTCAAACTCGATGCGTTGGTCTAGCGGCAATTTTTCCTTGATTTGACTGATTGATCGATTGACCGTTTTTAAACTGCTGCCGTTGATTTGATTGCTTTTATTGCAACCAGCCAAAAGTGCACAGGTTAAAAAAACCAAAACAGTTGACGCTTTTTTCATGATGCAGCCCCCCAGTGGCTAAATAAACAAACCCGAATTTTGTATTTATAATGGTTGCAACGCGGGTTACCAAACAAACCAAATTACTCGGTAATTAAAAACACAAGCTTACCACATGCTGGAATTTATCCAACTTCTCAAACAGCGTTACCAAACTGTGCTACAGCAGCTGGATAAAAAAAATCCCCAGTACCTGGATTATCAGCAACGTATCGAGCAATTGTTGCACGGCGAAGCCTTTATTCGCAAAGGCGAGCTGCTGGACCAAAACCCCGGTTTTCCGCTGCAAATCGCCGTGATCGGGCCTACGCAGGCCGGTAAAAGTTCCGTCGTTAATCTGCTGTTAGATGCCAACGCCGCCGGCGTGAGTCCGCTGGCCGGTTACACGGTACAGGCCCAAGGCTTTTGCCACGGCCTGACGCCCGACGACTGCGACGGCATGCAACATTATTTCGGCCGCTTTCAACGTTTGGAGCAAACTGAGCTGCGGCCGGGAAGATACGATTGCTATTCCTTGAGTCCAAGCCCCGGCGCCTCGGCCTTGTTGCCGGCTTGCGTCTGCTGGGATACGCCTGATTTCGATTCAATAGACGCCGCTGATTATCGGGAAGGCGTGATCCGCACCATCGCGCTGGCGGACATCGTGGTACTGGTGGTGAGTAAAGAAAAATACGCCGATCAATCGGTTTGGGAAATGATGAAAGCCATCGAGGTTTTCCAGCAGCCTACCTTGATTTGCGTGAATAAACTTAACGAAGGCAGCGAGCCGGTGATTCTGGATTCGCTGCGGCAAAAGTGGCTGCAAACCCGGCAAGATACTTTGCCTATCGTGGTGCCCTTATTATTCCAAAAAGCCCCCGCCGTGCCGAGCTGGCCGCAGTCGGCTGCGCACGCATTCGCGGATCTGGCGAAAAAGGTTACCCGGCATAAACACGCCGCTCGCCAGCAGCAATTACTTAGCCGCTATTGGCTGGACTGGCTGCAACCGGTGTTTGCCGAACACCATGCTCAGCATCATTGGCAAACCCTGGTCGATCAAGCTTTGGCGCAGGCAGTTAAGGAGTACCAGCGCGATTATCTGAACCATCCGCATCATTACGAAACCTTTCAAAACGCTTTGTTAAATCTGCTGACCTTGCTGGAAATCCCCGGCATCGCCAAGGCCTTGGGCAAGACCCGAAGGGCCATGACCTGGCCGTTTCGTAAATTATTTGCCTTGGGCGGCGGCACACCTGTTAATCCCACTCAGGAGCTCGGGGTGTTAAATCAGTTAGGCGAGCATCTGTTGATTCAAATCGCCGACCGTTTGCTGGAGAAAACCGAAACCGAACCGGCCGATAGCCGCTGGTGGAAAGAAACCGCGATGGCGCTGAGACAGAAACGCGGCGATTTATTAACCAGTTATCGCCAGGCGGTAACGGACTATCACAGCGATTTTCAACAGGATGTGGAAGCCTCGGCGCAGCGTTTATACGTAAAACTGCAAGAGCAACCGATGGTTTTGAACAGTCTGCGCGCCACCCGCGTCACGACCGACGCCGGCGCCTTATTGCTGGCAATCCAGGCCGGCGGTATCGGTATTCATGATTTGGTGATTACCCCATTGATGCTGACCATTACGTCCTTATTAGCCGAAAGCGCCATCGGTAGTTACATGCATAAGGTAGAAGCCGAATTAAAACAGCATCAGCTCAATACCGTGAAAACCGCGCTGTTCGATGCCTGCCTGAAACAGCGCTTGTATTTGTTGCCGCAAGGCGTGCTGTCGCCCACCCGCTTTAACATCTCCGAACAACAATGCCACGCCGCGGAACTGGCGCTGAAAGAGAAGAAACATGGCTTACGATTACTCTGAATTGCTGACCCAAGCCCGGCAATGGGCCGCAGCCGCGCAAGCCGAAGGCCGATTGAGTGCGGAACGGGCGCAATTATTGACCACCATAGACGCGCGCAGTACGGAAAGCCTCTTTGCCGCGAGTCAATCCGATCCGGATAGCAGACCGTTGATTGTTGCCTTCATGGGCGGCACCGGCGTCGGTAAAAGCAGTTTGTTGAATCGTTTGGCGGGGCAAGCCATTGCCCGGGCCGGCATCGAGCGCCCCACTTCGCGGGAAGTGACCTTGTATCACCATCAAAGCCTGGCGATTAACAAGTTGCCGGCCGGGCTGCCCTTGGACAGCATCAAGATCAGCCAGCACAACGATGCGGCAAACAGCCGTATCGTCTGGATTGATATGCCGGATTTCGACAGCGTTGAACTCGGCAACAAACGTTTGGTACTGGAATGGCTGCCGCATATCGACGCTTTACTCTATGTAGTCAGCCCAGAGCGCTACCGCGACAACAAAGCCTGGCAACTGCTGCTGTCGGAAGGTGCGAAACACGCCTGGCTGTTTGTGATGAATCAGTGGGATCGTGGTCAGTCGGTGCAATACGACGATTTTAAACAGCAGCTGGGTAAGGCCGGTTTTACCGATCCCTTAATCTTTCGCACCAGTTGCAGCGAACCGGACGGCGACGAGTTTGCCGCATTGCTGGCGCAGTTGCGGCAACTCTCTGGTAAACACAGCGTTGTGCAATTAGAGCAGCGCGGCGAACAATTGCGCCGCCAGCACCTAAAGCAGACCTTGCAACAACTGGCCGAGGATTTTTCCGCGCAAGACTACGCGCAATTACAGCAGAATTTCGATGCACTATGGCAGCATACCGAAGCCAGCTTGCAACAAGGCCTGGCCTGGCCGATCAAACAACTCGCGCAATTCTGGGCGGAGAATCTGGGCCAAGCAGCAGACATCAAATTGTGGGACGACTGGGCGCAGAATCGCCTGAACGATTTGCTGGACGAATTGGTGTTGCAAGCCGCGCAAGCCAATATTCCCAGTAAACCTTTAAAAAATGCTCTGCAAGGCATCCGCGACAATACCGAGAAAAACCTCACCGCTCAAACTGAACTGGCTGGCCGACAGGCTTTATTGCAGCCCGGCAACGGTGCCCAACGCTTTCTGCTCAAACTCACCGCAATCTGTGAAACTGTCTTGCCTCTGGCGGCGATGGGTGCAGTGGGCTATCAAGTATTCTCCGGCTACTACCACAGTGCCGCCGACGCCAATGCCACTGCTTATTTGGGTACTGACTTTGCGGTACATAGCGTGTTGCTGATTGGCCTAAGCTGGCTTATCCCGTTTTTCCTGCACAAAAAAATCCAGCCGTCTTTGCAGAAAGCGGCGTTGAAAGGCTTACAGAAAGGTTTACAGCAAGCTTTGGCGGAGGTGATGGCGGAGATCAAACAGGCGATGTTGAGCGAGCAAAAACGGCATGAAGTGCTGGGGCAGCAACTTGCAGGGTTGATCGAGCGTTGCGGTGCCGGGCCAACGATGGCTCTGGAAAATGGAAGCCTGCTGGGGCGGGTATTGTTGGTTAAGTGAGATTCTTCAGCTTGAGGTTTTGCCGGCTAAGATTAACGTGCATTCAAGTGCCCCAAGCTCGGATAGTTTTTACGTTTGTGTCTGAGAGACACAGTCTGCTCGCGGGCTTCTTACAATTTGAATCGTGCTGCCAACTTATCTAGGCTTGCCGCCTGTTGCGCTAATTGTTCCGCGCTCTGCTTGGTTTTCTCTACAGTTTTAGCCAGCGAATTGGCATTTTGCGAGATCTGTTCCACCCGACCAGCCATATCGCGTGTAGCAGCCGATTGCTGGCCAAGTGCGCCACTAATCCCGTCTACCGACAGAGTGACGCGGTATTGGGCATCGAGGATTTCGTTGACCGATTGGCCGGCCTGGCTGGAAAGCGCTACGCCGGATTCAACGCCGGTTACACCACTTTCCATAGCCTGCACGGCGGCTTTGGAGGCCTGACGAATTTTTTCCACCATCAATTTAATTTCACCGCTGGATGTGCTGGTGCGCTCGGCAAGGGTTCTTACTTCGTCTGCAACCACTGCGAAACCTCGGCCGTACTCGCCGGCTCGAGCGGCTTCAATCGCGGCGTTCAGAGCAAGCAGATTGGTTTGTTCGGCGACACCGTGAATCACATCAACAATACTGGTTATTTCCGAGCTGATTGCTTCCAGATTGCGAATGTAGTCGGCCGCATTTACAACAATGGCTGAAATTTTTTGCATCTCTTTGGCGGTGGAGCTAATGACTTTTGTGGATGACTCGGCGCGCTGTCCTGATTCGAACGCAACCTGCTTGGCGTCCAGCGCATTACCGTTGACTTGTTCGAGCGATACCGAGAGCTGTTCGATAGTGGCCGCCATGCTGCAAGCTGCCTCGTAACCGTTATTGGCGATAATCGATTCTTGCGCGGCGGCCTCTAACAGGTCCGCCGAATATCGATTAAGTTGGAATACGCCGTTGTGCATATCGGAGATTAGATTGTGTAGGTTCTTGCGCATCTGCGCTAACTTTCTGAGAAGTTGTCCGATTTCATCGTCGCCTGCATCGGGGATTACCACCGTCAGGTCGCCGGCGGCGATAGCCCCAGTGACTTTTTCCGCTTGATCAAGGCTGTAACGGATTTGGTGAATAATCACGTAGGCCATTATCACGAACGCTATTGCGCCCAGTAATGCCAGTCCGACCAGATACCAGGTTGTGCTGTCGACGGTCTGGTTAAGGTTTGCCAAGGTTTCATTGGAATATTGGTTGGAAATTTTGACTGTTTCTTCCAATGCTTCGTGATGTCGTTCGTACTGTTGATCCAGGCGTTCCATCGCCAGGTCCATTGTTTTTACATCACCTTCCTTGATTGCTGGAATATAGCGTTCCTCCAATTCTTTCCACCACTGATCAGCTTGTTCGCGTTGCGTGCCCAATATGGCTTGTTTTAGTTGGGCGGGAATACCCTGTGTGGACTCCCAATAGCGATTGCGGGTGTCATACTCGATTTTCAGTTCTTTTAATCGCACATACTTCGGTTCTTTATCTTTGTCATGGTAAAGCTGTTCGGCCATTAACTGAGCTTCAACCAGAAATAAAGGGGGCGGTAGAATGTCGGCGACAATATCTTTTCCTTGTCCCATACGGTGTGCTGCATCTCCGAGAAAATTTAATGCGTGATAGCCAAGTAACGCCAGGCCGGCCAGCAGTAGAGACGCAAACCAAGACATCAGTTGAAGTTTGGTGGCTATCGAAAAACGATTCAGCATACGCATTCCCCCTGTATTCATAACGTGAAAACTGAGTAGAAATTGTAGAAGAAATTTTGAATGCAACAATCAGCCACTGAGATAGGGCTTAAATAACGGAAAGGCGATAGGCCAGTCTGCGTGGGGGCGACTATCAGCAGATGCTTGGATTAATAGTGTTTGTGTGGCGTTGACGGTAAGGCGGATTCTTATTTGTCGGGTGCTTTATGTTGTTTAACACATACCCCAATAAGGTGTCGCTTAACGTTGAATGAGCGGGGCTGGTGTACCGGCTGGTTTTGGTTTTCAATATGACCTGTTCTGGTCTATTTCTTGCTGCCGGTTAACTGAGCCGCAAAATGGCCTGGATTAGCTGTGATTCATGTCATTTTCATAACATCGCTCAGGCCGAATGTTCGATGGTCTACAGAAGTTCGATTTTTGGACACGGTTCTACCGGTTCGGACCGGTATTTATAAAACCTATATCAAGAGGAATAGACAATGGCAGAGTTTTTTATTGAGATAAGCGCGCAAGAAAATGGCGATCACCTGATTCATAAATCCAGCTGCTCTTTGCTACCTGCTAAAGAGGCCATTTATTATCTGGGTTCGATCAGCAGCGTGACCAGTGCGGCGAAGAAGGCCGGTGAGAGATTTGCCAAGCCAACCGCGTGTCCGCAATGTTCTCCGGTTTGAGATAAAGCCTTATAAGGCGAATACGGCAGCGTATTCGCCTTAAGCTTACGAAAACTAGGCGGATTGCCCAGCGGCAAGCCGCACCGGCGATCTAATGGGTTACTGCTTCGCTGTCAATAACCGCCGCCGGCCGTTGCTCGCCCTTGCCGATTTCCAGTAAATCCCAGAGTAATAAGCCGCCACCGACTGCGGTCATCAAACCGAATACCATCCGCCAAATCATCGCCTGCATGAACCAAGGGTGGTTTTGTGCGGCAAAATAGCCGGCCCAGGTTGAGCCTTCAACCGCCCGTTCGATAAAGGATTGTTCGTAGCCGGCGATCAACAGGGCCACTGTCATGCCCATCACGCCCAAGTTCAGCAGAATCGCCGCGGCTTTCCAACGCCAGCCGTTGGCCAGTTCGCCGCCCATCCAGACATTGCCGCGCGCTTGCTGTGCGGCCAGGTAAAAGAAGGCGATGTTGATGGTGGCATAGGCGCCGAAGAAGGCTAAATGGCCGTGCGATGCCGACCATTGCGTACCGTGGGTATACAGATTGATTTGCGGTAGCGTGTGCATAAAGCCCCAAACGCCGGCGCCGAGAAAGTTACCGAAGGCGTGAGCGATAATCCAGGCCAGGGCAGGGTGGTTGCTGTTTTTGAATTTATGCGCGCCGGCATCGTAAATCGAATGCACCACCATCGCCACTAGCGGAATCGGTTCCAGCGCAGAGAAGAAGCCGCCGATGGTAAACCAATATTCCGGTGTACCGATCCAGAAATAGTGATGGCCCAAGCCTAAAATGCCGGAGCCGAACATCAAGGCCACTTCGATATACAGCCAGGTTTGCACGACTTTGCGGCGCACACCCAGCAACTTCATCAAGCTCCAGGCCATGATGCAGCCCACCAGCACTTCCCAGGTGGCTTCCACCCAGAGATGGATGACCCACCACCACCAGTATTGATCGACGGAAATGTTGGTGACATAAAACATGCCGGCCAGATACAAGCCGGCTAAGGCAACCAAGTCCAGAGTTAAAACGCCGGCAATCCCCGACCATTTGCCCTTGGCAAAGGTAGCCGCGACGTTGTAAAAGAAGGTCAGCATCACCACGACGATGCCGATGTCGGCCCAACGCGGCGCTTCGATGTATTCGCGGCCTTCGTTAATCAACCACAATGAAGTGTCGGTGCCGCTGCCGATTTGAATCAGTAGGTAAACCAGCACCACGATGGTGACTGCGCCGGTCAGCACCCAAAACGCCAGTTGACCCCATTTCAAACCGACGATGGGCACGCCGCTTTCGTCTTCCAGAAACCAGTATACCGAACCGAGAAAGCCGTACAGCATCCACACCACCATGGCATTGATATGCACCATGCGGTTGACGTTGAAATCGAGGATTTCGTATAAAAAGCTCGGGAAGATAAACTGCAACCCGGCCAGTAGGCCGAACAACAGTTGCGCCATAAACAGCACCATCGCCACGGTAAAATAATGCACGGCCAGTTTTTGGCCGCCGCTCAAATTTGGATTGGCCATGAATGCGGCATAGCGTTGCTTGCAATTGGCCGCGCAACCCTCGGCTTTTTCTTGATAGGCTTGTAGCGTCATCTATTTGTCCTCTTCGCCGAGCGCGATGAAATTATGCGGGAAGCCGTTGGTGTCGATAGACGACATCCATTTCAGGAAGGCGACGATGGCTTCTGCTTCCGGCGGCGTGATGTCCAGATTGGGCATCTTGCGGTTGGAGCCGTAAGTGCGGGCATTTTTTTCCGGATCGAGCAGGAAGTTCACCATCATTTGCTCGCGAGATTCCTTGGCGCCCCACCCTTGATCCAGCCAGGCTTTGGTCAAGTCCGGCGCGTAATAGGCGCCGTTGCCGAGCAGGGTATGGCAGTTCATGCAGTTTTTAGCTTGTACGGTTTTCTTGCCATGATCGACCAGTTTTTCGGCTTCTGCTTCGCTTAAAGTTTTGCCGAACAACGGTGCGTCATCGCCTATAGTCGGTTGATAACGCTGTTTGGCCTTGTCGAAGCGGTAGCTGACGTCTTTGTTTATCACGCTGTAAGCCGGCACGCGGGGACCGCCGGCGCTGATTTGTTTCATCGAATCGAAGCTTAAAATGACCAGTAACACAAAAGAACCGCCGGTGACCCAGATCGCGGTTTTTTTCCAGAATGTTTCCGACGCCCAGCGGGGCGGGCTTTGCTCAGTCATGATGACCTCCAGATTGATGAGAGTGATGAGTTTCGTCGTCGTGCGTCGCGGCACACAACTTCCAGATCAGACGCGGCATCCAGCCGTAGCCGAGTACCATTAACAACGACAGCAGTAGCCAATAATCGTTAAAATGGTTGACGTAGCTGAACACGCCGACGCAAATCAGCAACCCGGCGTAGATTACCCAAGCGGCAATCCCGAAAGCCCGGCGGCCGCTGATCTTGGACCAGGCATATAAAGCGGCATACACGGTAGCCAGCAAGATGATCAACGCCGCGCTGAAAAAGCTCAGGAAAAAATCGGACAGGGCAACGGGTTCGATCAACATTAAATTTACCGCCGGACAGTTTTATAACATGGTTTATAAATGCAACTTTTCGGCAAGTGTAAGCGTCATTAACATTTATTTCAAATACAGCTTTAACTGAACTCATCGACATGCAATTGACTGCACACACCGATTACGCGCTCCGCGTATTGATTTATCTGACAATTAACACCGAGAAATTGGTGACCATTACTGAATTGGCCGAGTATTTCGGCATTTCCAGAAACCACTTGGTCAAGGTGGTACACAAACTGGGCGTAAAAGGCTTTGTGCAAACTGTGCGGGGGAAGGGCGGCGGTATTCGGTTATCGCGGCCGGCGCGGGAGATCAGTGTCGGCAATGTGGTACGGGAAGTGGAGGGACACTTTCAGATGGCCGAATGTTTTAATCCCAAGAAACAGGGGCATTGCGCCTTGGAGAATGGTTGCGGCCTTATAGGATTGTTAGGCGGCGCTGTAGAGCAGTTTTTACAGACTTTGGACAAGGCGGTTCTGAGCGATTTGGTGCCAGGGCCCCGGCCGGGTGGCTTGGATGGCGTACCGCTAAAACAGGGTTGAGGCATCGCAATGTGTAGGATGGGTAGAGGCGATAGCCGAAACCCATCGCATCAGTTTGAGGATACTTGATGGGTTTCGGCTATCGCCTCTACCCATCCTACCGTTGTCAATAAAATCCGTTGGCAGCTATTTACCCAGAATGCTAGTTCCTCCGTTTCAACCTGTCCTTGGGCTGGTTTTGTTCGATTAGCGGTAGGCTCCAACAAACGGATTGCTGCGCATTTCCACGCCAAAGGTAGACATCGGGCCATGGCCGGGGATGAATTTCACATCTTCGCCCAAGGGCCAGAGTTTTAATTCAATCGAGTCGATCAAAGTTTGATGGTCGCCTTTGGGGAAATCGGTGCGACCGATCGAGCCTTTGAATAACACATCCCCAACCAGCGCCAAGCGCTGTGCCTCGCTGAAGAACACCACATGGCCGGGCGTATGACCAGGGCAGTGGATCACTTGTAACTCTGCGTCTCCCACCTTTACCGTATCGCCGTCGTTCAACCAACGTTGAGGAGTAAAGCTTTTCGATTCCGGAAAACCGAACATCCGGCATTGCTGCGCCAAGGCCTCGATCCAGAAGTTATCTTCAATTTGCGGGCCGATTATCGGCAACGAGAGTTTTTCGGCCAACTCCGCAACACCGCCAACATGATCGAGATGGCCGTGGGTGACCAGTATCGATTCCAACGCCACGCCTTGTTTTTTGACTTCCTTCAGCAATACATCAAGGTCGCCGCCCGGATCGACCAGAGCGGCTTTATGGGTTTGTTCGCAGACCAGTAAGGTGCAGTTTTGTTGATAGGCGGTGACGGGAATAATGGTGTAGCGCATGAAATCGATGATTGCTGGAAGTTGGACTCCCGCTTGCGCGGGAGTGATGGATCAGTAAGTTAGATATTTAGTAATAAATGCGCCGGCGCTTCCAGACATTCCTTGATGATGCCCAAAAACTGCACCGCTTCCTTGCCGTCCACCAAGCGATGGTCGTAGGACAAAGCCAGGTACATGATAGGCCGGATCACGATCTCGCCGTTTTCTACCACCGGCCGGTCTTTGATCGCATGCATACCTAAAATCGCGCATTGCGGCGGATTCAGGATGGGTGTAGAGAGCATGGAGCCGAAAATTCCGCCATTCGTGATGGTAAAGGTACCGCCGCTCAGGTCTTCGACACTGATCGAGCCATTACGGGCTTTATTTCCGAAGTCGTGTATGCCTTTTTCGATGCCGGCAAAATCCAGCTGATCAGCGTCGCGCAAAATCGGCACGATTAAGCCGCGCGGCGTGGTGACGGCGATACCGATGTCGTAGTAGCCGTGGTAGATAATATCGCTGCCGTCGATGGATGCGTTAATGGCCGGGAAGCGTTTTAAGCCTTCAATGGATGCCTTGACGAAGAAGGACATGAAACCCAGCTTGATGCTGTGCTTGGTTTCGAAACGATCTTTGTAGTGATTACGCAGATCGATGACGGCGCTTAGGTTGACTTCGTTAAAGGTGGTCAGCATCGCCGCGTTTTGCTGGGCTTGCAGTAATCGTTCCGCGACTTTGGCGCGCAAACGGGTCATCGGCACCCGCTGTTCTGGCCGTAGGCTAGCGACGGCTGTGGCCGATAACGGCGAGTGGGTTTCCGCTACCGGCGCGGGTGCCGGAGCAGGTGGCGTCTCTTTCGCTTGCTCGTTCAAGAAATCCAAGACATCGGTTTTCAGAATCCGGCCGTGTTTTCCGGAGCCGGCGATGGCTTGCGGATCAAGGTCTTTTTCGGCGACCAATTTGCGAACGGAAGGGCTAAGGACGGCTTCTTCGGTTTTTTCGGTTACCTGAGCCGGTTTGGCTTGCTGGGCGTCCAGTTTGGCTAGTAGTTGACCGCCGACCACGGTTTCGCCGTCTTGTACCACCAGTTCCACCAGCGTGCCGGATTTGGGTGCCGGTACTTCCAAGATGACCTTGTCGGTTTCGAGATCGGCCAGATTGTCGCCTTCGTTGACCCATTCGCCGGCCTGTTTGTGCCATGCGACTAGGGTGGCATCGGATACGGATTCGGGAAGGCTGGGGACCAGTATTTCAAAGCTCATGTGTATTTCCTTCGTTGCTGCCATAGAGCGCGGCGTTTACCACGGCGCGTTGTTCGTTGAGATGGGTTTTGTAATTGCCGACCGCCGGTGATGCCGACGCGACCCGGCCGGCATAGCTGATCGGGATATTCTTGTCTAGCAAATCGAAAAAATGGTGCTTGCTTTGGTACCAGGCGCCCTGGTTTTTCGGTTCTTCCTGACACCAGACAATATGTTCGATATTGGGGTATTTGTCGATTTCGCGTTTGAATTGCTCGTTCGGAAAAGGGTAGAGCTGCTCGATACGAATAATCGCAACATGGCGCAGTTGCTCCTGATCCAGGCGGCGAGCTTCCAACAAATCGAAATATACCTTGCCGGCGCACAATACGATGCGCGTGACGTGGTAGGGATCGATATCGTCCTGTTCGCCTATCACGTTCAAAAATTCGCCATGGGTCAAGTCGCTCAGCGTCGATACCGCTAGCTTGTGTCTTAGCAGGCTTTTCGGACTCATGACGATAAGCGGTTTGCGATATTGCCGCAGCATCTGTCGACGGAGCAAATGAAAAATTTGCGCCGGTGTGGTGGGGACGCAGACTTGGATATTGTGGTCGGCACATAGCTGTAAATAACGCTCCAGGCGGGCCGATGAATGTTCCGGGCCTTGGCCTTCAAAACCATGCGGTAACAACATCACCAAGCCGCTAAGCTTGCCCCATTTGGTTTCGCCGGAGGAAATGAATTGGTCGATTACCACTTGCGCACCGTTGGCAAAATCGCCGAATTGCGCTTCCCAGATCACCAGTTTATTCGGTTCGGTGGAGCTGTAACCGTATTCAAAACCCAACACGCCGGCTTCCGAGAGCAGCGAGTTGAAGATTTGCGCGCGGCCCTGGTCTTCACTTAGGTGTTTGAGCGGGATGTAGTTTTCGCCGTTGGCCTGGTTCAGCAAAATGGCGTGGCGATGCGAGAACGTGCCGCGGCCGATGTCCTGGCCGGTCAAGCGCATATGGTATTTTTCCAATAGTAGCGTCGCATAAGCCAAATTTTCCGCAAAGCCCCAATCCATTGGAATTTCGCCGGCCGCCATTTTATTGCGGTCTTCCATGACTTTGGCGACTCTGGGATGCAGTTCAAAACCTTCCGGCAAGCTTTGCAAACGCTGGTTGCAGAATTGGAGATGCTCCAAGCTTATTGAGGTGTCGGCCGGCGTGTCCCAATGTTTGTTTTGATAAGGTACCCAGCGCGCCGAGTATGAATAAACGTTGTTTTCGATAATCGGCCGCGATACCGGTTGGCCTTCGTTGAGCAGTTGTTGGTAATCCTGCTCCATTTTCTGCACCATGTCTTCCGTGACCACGCCTTCCGCAATTAATTTTTGCGCATAGATTTGCGGAGGGGTTTGATGGTCACGGATGGATTTGTACATCATCGGCTGGGTAGCCGCGGGTTCGTCCGCCTCGTTGTGACCATGGCGGCGGTAGCAAATTAAGTCGATAACCACATCTTTATGAAACGTGTTCCGGTAATCCAATGCCAATTGCGTGATGAAAATCACCGCCTCCGGATCGTCGCCGTTGACGTGAAATACCGGTGCTTGAATCATGTTGGCTACGTCGGTGCAATACAGTGTGGAACGCGCGTCGAACGGGTTGCTGGTCGTAAAACCAATTTGATTGTTGATAACAATATGCACGGTGCCGCCGGTGGAGAAGGCGCGCGTTTCCGACATATTCAAGGTTTCCATCACAATGCCCTGGCCGGCAAAAGCGGCGTCACCGTGAATCAATATCGGCAAGATCGCGTCAAAACCATCCGGGCCGTGCCGATCTTGGCGGGCTTTTACCGAGCCTTCCACCACCGGATTGATGATTTCCAAATGCGAGGGGTTGAAGGCCAGCGTCAAATGAATCGGGCCGCCCGGTGTGGCAATATTGGACGAAAAGCCTTGATGGTATTTGACATCGCCGGTTAGTACGCCGGGCGAGGACGTATGGGTGCCTTCGAATTCGCCGAACAGTACAGCCGGACTTTTGCCCAATATATTAATAAGTACGTTCAAACGGCCACGGTGGGCCATGCCGATCACGATTTCCTTACCTTTGTGTTCGCCTGCGCGTTGAATCAATTCGTCCAGCACTGGAATCAAAGACTCGCCGCCTTCCAGCGAAAAGCGTTTTTGGCCGACATATTTGCGGTGCAGGAATTTTTCCAGGCCTTCTGCGGCAATCAACAACTTTAACAGCCATTGGCGCTTTTCCGGGTGGCTGCTGAAATCCGGTTTCGCGCCTTCCAGTTTATCCTTGATCCAGCGTTTCTTTTCGTCATCGACGATGTGCATGTATTCGCTGCCGATGCTGCCGCAGTAAATCTCGTTAAGCGTTTGAATAATCGCTTTTAGGGGCAAGCGATCAACGCCGCACAAGCCGCCGGTGTCGAACAGCGTGCTCATATCCGCATCGGTCAAACCATAATATATAGGTTCCAAGTCGGCGGGGATGCTTTGCGATTGGCCAAGCGGATTGTTGGACGCTATCTGATGGCCTTTGACCCGGTAATGATTGATCAAGCGGGCTACCGCTGATTGCTTCTTGACGCTTTGCTCGGTAAACCCCTGCATTCTGGCCAGCCTGCCCGGTTCCGCAATCGCCAGTTTTTCGAAGCGCTCCACAATCACGCTATGCGGTGTGTCTTCGGTGGCACCGCTGCGAATGTGGTCGAAGCGTTGCCGCCAGCTTGGGCTGATGGATTCCGGGTTGCTCAAGTACTGTTCGTACAAGTACTCGATGAAGTGGGCGTTGCCTCCGTACAATGAGGAGGACTCTTCGAATTGTTTAAGCAGGCTACTCATGCAAACATCCAGGTTTTCGGCAAGTTGAACCGATTATGTTAGAACTAAAATGTTATATTACCAAGGACAATGTGTTGTAACGGGCTAGTGCATCAAGTGATTCCAGTTTCATTTGGTTGATTCAATATCGGGAAAAAACATGGCTGATAATAAAGTAGTTATCAAAATTAATTATGATAAGAAACACTCAGGCATAAACACGGAGCCGCAAACGGTAACGGTTTGGCATATTCGCAGGATACTGGTTGCGGTTCTGGCCTTAGTTTTGATAGTAATAGTATTGTTTTCATGGTTTGGCGGCGCTGACGAAGATAGTGATACTCAGATCGATACCACGGAAAAAGTTCAACAATTTAATACCCCGGATGCTGAAATTGTTGAACGGCAAGAGCCGGCGCTAATAGAAAAGCCAGTGCCGGCGATAGTGCCTAAGGAATCAGCCCACTCTGAAAGTGTTAAAAAAATCGACAGTGTTAAAAAGCCGGCGGCGATTATATTGGACCGAAAGGTTATCAGAGCATCTTTAAATACCGAGCCCAAGGATGATGAACCCGGTGAGCCGATTAAGTCTCCGCTGAGAGTTATTCCTAACCAATCCCAGGAAGTTTTTTATTTTAGTGAGATAAAAAACATGAAGGGTAGATCTTTGTTTCATCGATGGTCGCGTAACGGTCAAATCGTGCATCAAAAACAATTGGATATGAAAGATAAAATAACCAAGGTATGGTCTAGTAAAACCCTGTCTGCCAAAGATAAGGGCGAATGGCAAGTACAGTTGACGGATAAGAAAGGCAAGGTATATTCGGAAGTCAATTTTTCAGTAAATTCTGAATAATAGTTTTATTTAGAAACGCCGGGTGATAGAATTGTTTGCGTTTTTTGATTAACGAGGAAAATATGACTGACTTTAATAAACTATCCGAAGCCGAATTACAGGCTGTTATTGATAATGCCGAAAAAGCATTAAAAGAAAGACAATCCAGTAAACGCAAGGAAGTTATTGCGCAAATAAAGGAATTGGCGGCTTCTATTGGCGTAACTGTCGATATTCAAGACGGCGAGAAGAAATCCGAAAGAAAAACCGGTAAAGTTGCGGCTAGGTACCGTAGTCCTGACGATGCATCTTTAACCTGGTCTGGCCGTGGATTGGCGCCGAAATGGATGCAGGAATTGCTGGCTTCCGGTCGCAGTAAAGCCGAGTTTGAAATCAAATAATCTTCGGATTTAAACCGTAGTCTGGTTTATCCAGTCTTTTAAGCGGTTTGCTACCCAGGCTCCATCGTCCAAACATAGATCATGGCCCGCCCACGGGTGCGTGAAGATGTCGATTTGCCATTTGTTATGAATGGCGTCGGAACAAGCCGGTGCGACTAAACGGTCGCCCCGGCCATTCAATAGCAGCAATGGTGTTTCCGGTTTTCTCTGGCTAGGCCGATAGCGTGCCGCGGCTTTCAGCTGTCTGACACCATTAGCAAGGCTGATAGGCCGAACTTGCTGTATGGCGGTCCAGGCCTTGGCCGTTTCCGCGTAGAGGTCTTGCCGGTTACTAACCAGCTGAAGTATCGCTAGTTCCCTGTTGTACAAATCCCTTTCCAGTAATAACTCAATAAACTGCGGATAACTCTGCCAACGCATGCGCCGATAAAACGGGCTTAAACCGGCAAAGCTGGTATTAACCAGCGCGGCTGCGGCGATGTCTTGTGGATAGTTTTGCAACCATTCCCAGGCCACCATACCGCCTAGGGATAATGCGAGTAGCGTCACAGGCTTTGCCAGTAAGCCGTCCGCTAAAGCCTGGCGGCGGACTTGTTCCGTTATCGTTTCGATGCTGTCCGGGCTGGGTTCTCGGTAATATCGGCCG
The DNA here is from genome assembly GCF_000365425.1 of Methylomonas sp. MK1. NCBI lineage: Bacteria > Pseudomonadati > Pseudomonadota > Gammaproteobacteria > Methylococcales > Methylococcaceae > Methylomonas > Methylomonas sp. MK1. The sequence goes on along the minus strand of NZ_AQOV01000001.1, from coordinate 1,207,604 downwards.
GTGCCTGGCAAATCGATAGTGCTGACGGTCGATTGTGGAAAAGCCTGCTGCAAAAAATCCGGAAAATTTCCCCAATGCGCCGCCTCTCGGCATAACCCACGCAGTAATAGCCAATGTTGCCCGGCTGACTCAGGCATACCAGAGTTCCAATGCTTGTCGCCGATTCTGCTCTTGTTGGTGGTTGTTTAACGCCGCCCATTTTTGCGGGTAGAGCAAGCTGCGGTACAAGAAATCGAAGAGGGTTAGATGCCTGCGCATAATGCGTTGCTGACGATGCGGCAGCAAGGGATGGAACAAGCCATGACGTTGAAATAAATGCGTCGGACTCTTGCGCAGCCACAGCCAGGAGCCCATCTCCAGGGTTAAAGGGAGAAACACCCGCTGTTTGCCATGCCGGTCGATAAAATCGTCATATAGATAATCCCACAAGTCCCCGCTGATAACGTATTCTTGGCTCATAGGCTCTATTTTATAGAAATGGTGCGGGTAGCAGCGATCAAACAATTGTTTTAAGCCATAAGCTTCTGCTATGCCCGGAAACGGCGTCTGACAGGATGCATAGGGAAACCATAATCTATCGTGGATGCCAAACCCCGAATGCAGATCGATAGCAATCGATAACGGTGCATTGAACAGATGTTTATGTACCACTCGGCATAATGCCTGGGCTTCTTTTTCCATTTTCGATTCATCGCCGCGATACCAAGGTAGTTTGGCGCTGAAACGCTGGCCGCTGTATAGCCGGGTGTTGCCGATACTTTCGATGGGCGAATTACGCATCAAATCTACGCCGTGACCGTTACAGCGCGTGCCTCGATAGACGCCCACCGGGTTGACAATGGGTACGAATACCAGCCGCGAATGTTGCAAACGAGCGTTAAATTCCTCGTCCCAATCCAATAATTGCAGGATGGTTTGTAAGTACGCCAGTATGACTTCCGAGCCGATTTTCTCCAGGCCATGCACGCCACCGAAAAAAGCCAATACCGGAACATCCGGACTGGTTGAGCCCAGGCTGAGGCAATGAATGGGAAATTGCCTGTCTTTATAGGTGATTTGCTCGACGATCTCGCAACGGGCGCGGTCGCCGAATTGCTCGATCAGAGTTTCCAGCTGTTCCAGCTCCGGGAATGAACGATTTTCCATGAATTCGCGCAACCCTAACCGGCCAGCGATTTTTCGATGTAGCGTTGTCTTTTCTTGGGCGCGATTTTATCGACCTCCACCATGATCAGGCCGTCGATACAATTATTGAAGTCCGGGTCGATATTGAAGGCGACGAAATGGCAGCCTTTATCGACACATAATTCCACGTATTGTTTATAAAGCGTAGGGACTTTGACGCCCAGTTTTTTTAGTTCGCTATTCAATATTTTGAAACTGGTGGAGTAGTCGGCGCTGAATTCTGTGGCCGCGAACGCTTTGCACTGTTGGGACATCACGAAGGGCGTTCTGGCCTTGGTGTTCTGTAAGTCGGAAGCGAACTGCTGTTGATAAAAACCGATAATCAGTTCTTTCGCGGCCTGCGGGTAGGCATTGCTGATGCTGACCGGGCCGAATAGATATTTGATGTCCGGCCGTTCGCGCAAATAGGCGCCTATACCGTACCAAAGATAATCCAGGCTGTGTTGCCCCCAATAACGCGGCTGCACAAAGCTGCGACCTAGCTCGATGCTGTGAGGTAGATAAGCTTCGAATTCGTTGCGTAAATCGAACAGGGTTTGCGTATAAAAACCGTCTATACCATGGCTGGCCATAATGGCAGGGCCGTCTCCGACCCGGTAGGCACCGACGATTTCCAGATCGTTATCGTCCCACAGCACGATGTGGCTGTAGTAAATGTCGAATTTGTCTAGATCCAATGCTAGGCCGGTGCCTTCTTCGACGGTTCTGAATGTCAGTTCGCGTAAGCGGGCGATTTCCCGCATCACCGGACAATCGTCTTGAAACTGGTATAAAAAGATCTTTTTGCCGTCGCGGGTTTCGCCAAGCAGACGCGATTGGTACAAGGCCTTCTTCACCGCTTTGGTATCGGAAGGATGCACCACGGTGGCGACGGTCTCGAATAGCGCCGGTTTGTTTTTCTTGCCCAGGTTTTGGACGTGCTTGCGAAAGCGCTGACTGAGCTGTTTATTGCTTTCCTCGCTATCGGCAATCACTTGGTAAGGTACCGGCGCGCCGACCATGAATTTGATTTCCTGGCCCTTCTTGTTGAACATCTCCTTAACTAACAGCATCGTGCCCAACGGTTTGTATAGCGTCGAGGCGCTGTAGAACAAGGCCGAGTTCTTGGCTTTGATGAAGATCGGCAGGATAGGGCACTGTGCTCTGCGAGCCAGTTTAATAAAGCCGGATTGCCAGGCGCCGTCGCGGATGCCTTTGGGCGTGATGCGCGAAACCTCGCCGGCCGGGAAGAAAATGATGGCTTCTTCGTTTTCCAGTGCATCCAGCATCACCTTATAAACGTCTTTTAGCTTTTTCTTATCGGACAGTACATCGACCGGCAGAAATATGGATTGCAAAGGCTCCATATGCGACAAGACTCGGTTGGCAACGATACGCACATCGGGCCGCACAGAACGAATCAATTTCACCAAGGCCAAGCCGTCCAGGGTTCCAATTGGGTGATTGGCAACGATCAGCAGACGGCCTTCCGAGGGAATATTGTTATAGCAATCGTTGCTGACTTGATAATTGAATTTGAAGTAATTCAGTAGCTTGTCGAGAAAGGCGAAGCCGCGCAGGTGTTGGTTTTTGCGAATAACGTCGTTGAAATCGTCTTCGTGGATCAGTTTTTTTAAAGCTTGTACGACCAGCTTATTGTCTTTGCCAAATTTAAAGTCGGGATAAGTTTCTTGCAGAATGCGTTCAGCATCGATCATCGCTCAGTGTCCTGGAAAAAGGAGTATGGCGGCGATTCTAGTGGGCAAATATGTCAGAAATATGTCAGCCGCAGGCTGATGAAAATGCCTGGCAGCCAATGGTTGATAAGCCGTAAACGACGTGCCCCAAACGGCAGAGCAGGCTGTTGGTGTGGTTTATTCTTAGCAAAAATTGCGGTTTAGGTGCCGGATGTTGGCGGGCCGAAAGAGGTTATCCAACCCGTTTTTAGTCGTGCTTTCACACAACAACGACGATAATCAGTGAGCTCTCCGGCCGGGTTTCTCCGGCGTCAATACGGTGTTTTGCGGCGGCTGACTGTTGTCCAAATCGGGATAATCCTTGGTGTAATGCAAGCCCCGGCTTTCCTTGCGCTGCTGCGCGCAGCGGATGATCAGTTCGGCGACGATGACCAGATTGCGCAGTTCCAGCAGGTCGCTGGTAATGCGGAACTGGCCGTAGTACTCGGCGATTTCTTCTTTTAGCAACACCAGGCGGTTCATCGCCCGTTCCAGGCGTTTGTTGGTGCGAACGATGCCGACGTAATCCCACATGAAACGGCGCAATTCGTCCCAATTGTGCGCGATTACCACTTCCTCGTCAGAGTCGCCGACTTTGGATTCGTCCCAATCCGGCAGCGGCAGCGGTTCCGGTAATTGCGCGAATCTGCGGCGAATGTCCTGATTGGCTTGTTCGGCGAATACTAGGCATTCCAACAAGGAGTTGCTGGCCATGCGATTGGCGCCGTGCAATCCGGTACAGGCGACCTCGCCGATGGCGTAAAGGCCGGGGATGTCGGTGCGGGCGTTGGCATCGGTTAATACGCCGCCGCAAGTGTAATGCGCAGCCGGTACCACGGGAATCGGTTGCTGACTGATGTCGATGTCCAGTTCCAAACACTGCATATAAATAGTGGGAAAGTGCTTCTGGATGAACTCCCGGGATTTGTGGCTGATGTCCAGATAGACGCATTCGATGCCGTGTTTCTTGATTTCGCTATCGATGGCGCGGGCGACGATATCGCGCGGCGCTAATTCCATACGCTCGTCGTAACGGCGCATGAAGCGCTCGCCGTCGGGCAAGATCAAATGCGCACCTTCGCCGCGCACCGCTTCGCTGATTAAAAACGAACGCGCGGTCGGGTGATACAGGCAGGTGGGATGAAATTGCATGAATTCCATATTGCTGATCCGGCAGCCGGCCCGCCAGGCCAACGCAATCCCGTCTCCGCTGGAAATATGCGGATTAGTTGAATACAGATAAACCTTGTTGGCGCCGCCCGTCGCCAATACCACCACTTTCGCAGCTATCGATTTGATGCTGCCTGATTTGCTGTCCAACACATAGGCGCCGCATATGCGTTGTTCGCTCGCGCCTAATTTGTTGGCGGTGATTAATTCGACAACGTTGTGATATTCCAGCAGGGTAATGTTGGGGTGAGCCTGGGCGCGTTCGATCAACGATAGCGAGACCGCTTTGCCGGTGGCATCGTCGGTGTGAACGATGCGGCGGTGCGAGTGGCCGCCTTCGCGGTTTAAATGCAATTGTTTGGCGCCGTCGGCGTTACGCTCTTCGGTAAAGTTCACGCCTTGTTGACGTAGCCATTCGATGCTTCGACGGCCTTGAGCGACGGTGAGTCTAACGATCTCCGCGTCGCATAGACCGGCGCCGGCGATCAAGGTGTCTTCGATATGCGATTCGATGGAATCGTATTCTTCGTCGAATACCGCGGAGATACCGCCTTGGGCGTAATAAGTGCTGCATTCGGTCAGTGCGAATTTGGCGAGCACCGCGACCTTGTAGGTGTCGGCAAGATGCAGCGCAAGACTCAGGCCGGCGCCGCCGCTGCCGGCGATAAGGATGTCATAATAGGAATCAGCGGTATTGATGGGTTGGTTTGCTGTCAGTGTGGTCAACTTTGCGGCCGGATGAATAGTTTTAGCGTTTTTGAATAATATCTGGTTTTAATCTTGCGGTAATTTTTTTTGTGTTGCCAGAACTAATGAGGTTTAATTCTGTCCACTTCAATATCAAAATAGCGCAGTGAACGAACAAGAAACGAATACCGAAGATCTGGATCAAGAGCTGGTACGCCGTGTGCAGCAAGGCGATAAATCCGCCTTCGATCTTTTGGTGATCAAATACCAGCACAAGATCGTCCACTTGGTGAATCGGTACGTCAAGGATCCGAGCGAAGCTCAGGATGTGGCGCAGGACAGCTTCATCAAGGCTTACCGGGCCTTGGGAGATTTTCGCGGTGACAGCGCCTTTTACACTTGGTTGTATCGCATAGCGATTAACACCGCCAAAAACTATTTGTTGTCGCGTTCGCGCCGTCATTTTGATTACGAGATCGATGTTCAAGATGCCGAACAAGTAGAAAACGCGCCACAACTAAAAGATATAGAAACGCCGGAAAATTTGTTGATGAACGAACAAATCGTGGCGGTCATCAAATCGGCTATCGAGAGGTTACCAGAAGAGATGCGGATTGCAATTACGCTCAGGGAGTTTGAAGGGATGAGTTACGAAGAAATCGCGGAAGCAATGGATTGCCCCATCGGAACGGTACGCTCGCGGATTTTTAGGGCTCGCGAAGCCATAGACCAAAAATTAAACCCATTGCTCGACTAAAGGTGTATCGATGCAAGAACAACTTAACGAAAAACTTTCTCAACTGATAGACGACGAACTGGATAGTCAGCAAGCACTGTCGCTATTAAAAACTTTGCAGAACGACGGTTTGCTGAAAGACAAGTTGCGTCGCTATCAAATTGCCAGTCAAGTCATGAGGAGTGGCGAATATTCTCACGTTACCAGCGATTTTGTGGACAAGATTCACGAACAGATACGCCAAGAACCTACCTATTTCTTACCTCGGAAAAAGTCGGCGGTAAATTGGCAAAAGGCTGCGTTGGCGATTGCCGCGTCGGTAGCACTGGCCGTGGTGTGGGTCAGCACTAAAGTGGATAAGCAAATGCATAACCCTTTCGGCGCGGTCGAGATGGTGGCTCAGGGTAAAGAGGCGTCAGCCGAGGAAATGCATGCTCGATTCAAGGATTATTTGGAAGCTCATGACAACGCGATGTATGTCAATAGCGTGCAAGCGGGGCAACCCTACGCACGGGTGGTGGGCTATCGGCAGGAATAAGCGCGTGAGAGTTTTAAAAGCTTTTTTGCTATGTGTTGTTTGCCAAAGCGCTTTTGCCGAGAAGGATCAAGTGACGGCCCGACAATGGCTGGATCATATGAACCGGGCGATGAAAACCCTAAACTATCGGGGTACCGTGATCTTCATGAAAAACGGTCAGCTCGATACGATGAAATATCAGCATAGTGTTGAAAACGGCGTCGAACAGGAACGCTTGGCTTCTTTGAATTCGCCGATGCGGGAAGTGACGCGTAAATCGAACGAAGTGACTTGCACATTCAAGGAAACCAGTCAAAAAGTGGTCAACCACCATCCGCTGGATAGTTCGTTTATCGTCAATTTGCCGCAGAACACCGCTAACCTGGAAAAAAATTATCAATTAGTTTTGTCGGGTCAGGAATCCATCGCGATGTTGCCGACGCAAATCGTCAGTGTTGAGCCTACCGATGCGCTGCGCTACCCGAGAAAAATCTGGGTGGATACCCAACATTTTTTGCCGCTGAAAGTCGAAGTTTACAATTTGGACGGCAGTATCCTTGAGCAAGTAGTGTTCACCGATTTAATGACCGATTCCGTAGCCGAGCCCCACACCGGCAATGTCGACGACAACAGCTTTCATGTCAAACATATCCACACTGCTCAAGCCGAACCGTTTGAAAACGCCACATTCGTATTGAAGAATTGGCCGGCTGGGTTTGAGCCGGTATTTTTTATTCGCAATTCCATCCAGCAATCTCAAAAAGCCGTAGATCATTTATTGATTAGCGACGGTTTTTCTACGGTGTCGGTGTATCTGGAAGCCAAAGAATCGCAAGGTATGAACGGTTTGCATAGTCTGGGTTCTGTTAATTCGTTCAGTAAGGTGATTGGCGATACCCAATTCACCGTATTGGGTGAAGTACCCGCCAAAACAGTCGAGCTAATTGCTGACGGCATAGCGCTACGTTAGCGTGTCCTTTTTGTAACAAATCAAATGTATGAGTGGAGATTACATGCTTAATAAGCTGTTTTATGGAGTTTTGATATTTTTATTGGCGATTGATGCAAGCTATGCGCAATTACCCGATTTTACCGAAATGGTGAAAACCAATGGGGATGCGGTGGTTAACATCAGCACGACCCAAAAGGCTGCCGACCCGCAAGCCGGCGTCGATCAGCAGCAAATGCCGGAGGATATGCCACCGGAAATGGAAGAGTTTTTTCGACGGTTTTTTCAGGGGCCGGGGCGTGGTAACTCCCCACGGGAGACTAACTCTCTAGGCTCGGGGTTTGTGATTTCCAAAGACGGATACGTCTTGACTAACCACCATGTAGTCAACAATGCCTCCGAGATTGTCGTCAAATTGAAAGATCGCCGGGAGTTGATCGCCAAATTGATCGGCTCCGACGAAAGCACCGATGTGGCCTTGTTGAAGGTAGAGGCCAAAGACCTGCCGGTAGTGGAAGTCGGTTCGCCGGAGCAATTGCAAGTGGGCGAGTGGGTTTTGGCCATCGGTACGCCGTTTGGTTTTGATCAATCCGTCACCGCCGGTATCGTCAGTGCTAAAGGGCGCAGTCTGCCGGATGGCAATTA